>JAQEYV010000001.1:0-362500 GCA_027692445.1 Clostridiaceae bacterium OF42-15pH9A
CAAAAAAATATAAGAACTTAAGAACTTTACAATATATAAATATATAAATATATAAATATATAAATATGCTAAAATAATTCGAGAAAGAAGCAATAGGCTTTGGAGTAGAATGAAAAGAGTATAGAATCAGAAGTTTTCTGAAAGAAAATTACCTTTAACTTTATTATTATAATTATCTTGATTAACTAAAAAAGCTTTGCATCAGCAAAGCTTTTTCCAAATATCTATTTCTTCTTTCTTTAAAGTTTCTTTTTCTAAAAGTTCAATAGAGAATTGCTCTAATAATTCTTTATTATTATTTAGAAGTTTTAAAGTGTCATTATATAAAGAGTTAATTAAATCCTTACACTCTTCTATAACCTTTGTGCTATATCCAGATGCCATTGATCCTAATGAAGATAGTTTTAACAAGCCCAAGGTTTCTCCCATTCCATATTCACTAATCATTCCCATAGCAATGTTAGTGGCGTTGGTTAAATCACTAGAAGCCCCAGTTGTTATTTTTTCTTTTCCAAAGATAATTTCTTCAGCTGCACGTCCACCAAGCATAACCATTATCTTTTTCTTTAAATAATCAGCTCTTTGGTAATTGGTATCTTCTGGTATAGTTAATGTGTATCCTCCAGCACCTTTAGTAGTTGGAATTATAGATATCTTTGAAACCTCATCTTCAGGTAATACTAATAGTGATGTTAAAGCATGTCCAACTTCATGATAAGAAGTAAGTAATAGGTCAGATTCTTTTAAGTGTGACCTCTCAAGTTTTTCATGTCCTGCGAGAACTATTGAATATGCTTTATCTATATGAGTTTCAGTTATATACCCAGAATTATCCTTAGCAGCAAGTATTGCAGCTTCATTAATTAAATTTTCTAGCTTAGCACCAGAAAAATAAGATGTCTTTTTTGCAATATCTTTAATGTTTAAATCCATATAAGGCTTGTTACCTAAATGAAGATTTATTATTTTTTCTCTTGCTGAAACATCTGGAAGAGATACTTCTATGTGTCTATCAAATCTACCAGGTCTAAGTAAGGCTTGGTCTAAAATATCTAATCTGTTTGTAGCAGCCATTACAATGACACCTTCACTTTCACCGAAGCCTGACATTTCTGTTAATAGGGCATTAAGAGTTTGATCTCTTTCATCATTTCCACCAGCAGTTTTACCACCATCTCTATTTTTACCTATAGCATCTATTTCATCTATGAAGATTACTGCTTTTCCGTGACTTCTTGCTTTTTTAAATAAATTTCTAATTCTAGCAGCACCAACACCTACATATACTTGTACGAAATCAGATCCGCTTAAGGCATAGAAAGGTACCTTAGCTTCACCAGCAACAGCTTTGGCAAGAAGAGTTTTTCCTGTACCAGGATCACCATAAAGAATAACCCCTTTAGGCATTCTTGCACCATAGCTTTTATATTTTTCGGGATTAGAAAGAAAATCAACTATTTCCTTTAAACTTTCCTTTGCTTCCTCATTTCCAGCAACATCTTTAAAGTTTAGAGTTTTGCTATTATCTTCACTAAAGTCTGTTAACTCTATTGATGTAGCAGAGGACATTCCTTTAGATTTATTTGTACTCATAAAAACTAGCGTTATTATTGAACCTAGCAATAAAAGTCCAGCAAAGGTTTTTGTAATAGTTACATTATTATTTTCATTTATAGAAATATCTTTACTTAATAGTTCTTCCCTTAAATTAGGACTATTAGGATTATCAGTTTTATAGCTTGTCCCATCTTTTAGATAAATCGTCATATATGGACTAGTATTCAAAGTAACTTTTAATACTTTATTTGATTCTAAATCATTTTTAAAAGTATTGTATGATTTATTATTTTTTATATTAAAGTTTACTGATGAGAATAGTAGTATACATAATGATAAAATTGAGGTTATTATTGGAATTAAAATATAATTTTTCTTTTGTTTATTCATAGATACCTCCAGACGAGTTTATATTATTTATTATAAATATTTTGAATATTATGTCTAATTAAAATCATAACATTTACCAATGTAAGTTATGGTATGTATTAAAGAAGGAAAGTTATTTTACAACTGATGAAATAAAGGGTAAAATATAAAAAGATTAGTAATATTGGAGGAAATATTATATGAAAATTTCAGGGGTACAAGCCCAATTAGTTGGATCAGATATACTTAGTATAATTAATGAGTTCGTTAAAGTTGAGGGATTGGAATTAAAAGAAGTAACAATAGATAATGCTATTAATATAAAAGGAACTTTTAAAAAAGGAGTTTCTATTGATTTTGCAGGACAGTTAACAATAGAAAAAGTAGAGAATTCAATAGTTACTGCTAAGTTTTCAAAGTTAAAACTTATGAAATTAGGATTCTTTAGGCCTATAAGAAGTTTAGCGTTAAAAATAGGATTAGGACAATTAAAGATAAGTGGAATAGATGCAACAAAAGATAGGGTTATAATAGATATTAAAAAGTTGCTTAAGGATATTCCATATGTAGATATAGATTTAAAAGCACTTTACATAAAAGGACAAGCGCTTCATGCAGAAGTAGAGAATATAAATATATCTTTAATGGGCAATATTATTAAAGTAGAAGAACCAGAAGTAATTACGGAAGATGAGGAAAAGGTTGAAGAACCTGTAAATAAGGTGGAAGATTACTATACTTTAGGTAGAGACAAACTTCAGGAGAAATTACCAGATGGAGCAAAAAAGATTTCAGATTATATATTTGTAGTTCCAGATATTGTTGCATTAATTTGCAGAATGCTTAAAGATAGTAGAGTACCAATAAAAACGAAGTTAGCTGTTTCTGCATCTTTAGCTTATGTTATTTTTCCTACAGATTTAATACCTGATAAAATACCTTTTATAGGAAAGATAGATGAAATTGCAGTTGTTTTTTTTGCTTTAAATAGAATAGCAACAGATGTTCCAACAAAGGTTATTCTAGAAAATTGGGCAGGGAAGGATGAGCTTGTTTTAGTACTTAAAAATGGTCTAGAATATGTTACTAACTTTACTGGTGCAAAGAATGTAGAAAAGCTTTATAATGTGGTAGAAGAATTAAGTACGTTATAGAAAGGAATAATAATATGTCAAAATATTATTCAATATATAGAGGTAAATCTGGAATTCCAATGATAGTTAGAACATGGGATGAATGTAAAGAAGAAGTAATAGGATGCAAGGGAGCAGTATATAAAAGTTTTAAAACTGAAAAGGAAGCAATAGAGTTTTTAGACTTAAATTCTGAAGGAAAGCCTAAAACAGTTAACAATAAAAAAAAGACAGTAAAGAATGAAAATAAGGAGGAAGTTGCTTTAGATTTAGACAATGCAGGACTTGTTATTTATGTAGATGGTAGCTTCTCTTTAGAGAAAGAGAATTATTCCTATGGATTTATAGCGATAGATAATGGGGAAGAAGTTTTTGAAGATTGTGGCATTGGAAATGATAAAGATTCTGTTTCATTAAGAAATGTTGCAGGGGAAGTTTTGGGTTCTTTAAAAGCTACAGAGTTTGCTATAAATAAAGGATATGAAAAAGTTACTATAGTATATGATTATAAAGGTGTAGAATGTTGGGCTTTAGGTACCTGGAAAAGAAATAAAGAATTAACACAAGCTTATCATGAAAAGATGCAAGATAATATGAAAAAGATTGATATAAGATTTGTTAAAGTAAAAGGGCACAGTGGTGATAAGTACAATGACATTGCTGATAAATTAGCTAAAAAAGCGTTGGGAATTATTGCATAGGTTAAAATATATTAAAGTACATACCCTATATTATGAGAAATATTATTTTATTAAAGAGGTGTGTACATATGGGAAGATATATTAGTGGAATGGTAGCTGGATTAGCTGTTGGAGCAACTATTGGAATGATAGTGATGCCTCAACTTGATAGAAAAACTCAAAAACAGATTAAAAAAGCGGGATGTAAGTTATTAGATTTTGCTGAAGAATCCTATGGGGATATAATAGATTTTATTAATTAGTAATGTGAGAAAGAGAAGTTGATTTATAACTTCTCTTTCTTTTTCTTTAACGTCTAGGAAAGTATAAAATTTTAATTAGCTATAAATCAAAGATATTATTACATCTTCATATTAAAAGATACAAAATTAGGGATAATAATTTTATATTTTTCTTACCTTTTAGTACGAGTGGGGTGAGTATTTGTTTTGATGTGACTTGAATCGTAGCGACGGAACAATCAAAATAAATATTCACTCCACCTTTTTTATTTATAAATAGTCTCTAAGTTATTTAAAGCATATTCGACAAAATTTTGAGTGAATTAAAGATTATCTATGTCTTAATAAAAAAATAAATATAGTAAGAAAAAATAAATATATTTATATTAATTTTTAGTATTTATTAAAAAAGTGGTAAATAAAATAAGAAAAAAATTCTAATAAAATTACAAGTTGTTGTTTTCTTTTGCAAATTTATGGTATAATTTATGTAAAATTGATTTATTTATATCATAATATCAATACTATTAAAAAGGAAGAGTGCAATATGGAAATTCTATCATTAGGGGAAAAGATTAAAAGAAGAAGAAAAGAATTGAATATGACTTTAAAAGATCTAGCAAAAGATAGAATTACTCCAGGTCAAATAAGTCTTGTAGAATCTGGTCGTTCGAATCCTTCTATGGACTTATTAGAGTATTTAGCTAATAGCTTGAATACTACAGTGGAGTATTTAATGGAGTCAGAAGAGAGTCAAGCTGAAAAAATATGTACATATTATGAGCAAGTTGCAGAATCGTATATTTTAAGTGGAGATTATGTTACAGGGGAAAAATATATTGAAAATGCTCTTTATTATGCAGAAAGGTATAATTTAGAGTACAGAAAAGCTAGGATATTATTCTTAAGAGCAGAAATTCATATTTCAAAAGGTGAACTTGCAGTTGCACAACAGTTCTTTTTATCATCTAATGTAATTTTTATAAAAAACAATGAATACGAAGAGATTGTTAAGACATTTTTAAAACTAGGAAAAATTACTTTAGAGTTAAATGCATATCATTCTGCTAATAGTTATCTAAAGCAAGCAGAAAAGGTATATTTAGATAATAATATAGGTAACGATTTTTTACTTGGAGAAATATACTATAACATGTCAAGAACTTACTATATTATTGAAGACTTGGGGCAAGCAATGGATTATGCTTTTTTAGCAAAAGAAAAATTTGACCAAATTCATAATAAGAAAGAGTATGCAAAAACACTTTTACTTTTATCAGAAGAATATAATAGAAGAGGCGACTTAAATAATGCTATAAAGTATTCTACAAAAACATTAGAGGTATATCATGAAATAAGTGATCTTAAGAGTGTTTCTGATATAGAAAATAATCTAGGAAAATTATTTTATAACTTTGAAAACATTGAAGAATCCTTTAAGCACTATGAAATGGCTAGAGAAATTAAAACTAGAAATAATGATGACAGTTTAATAGAGACATTAATTAATATATGTAAAAATTATCTTAAGATAAAAGATATAGATAAATGTGAAAAACAATTAGAAGAAATATATCACAGGTTAAAAGATGATGATATAGATGGACGAATCGAATGCAACTTAATAAAATACAGGGTTTATACAATAAAAGATGAACTTAGCGAAGCTGAAGATGTTTTAGTTAATACGTACAAGCTTTCTAAAAATACAGATAAATTAAGAAGAGCAGGAGAGTTAGCAATAATGGTTGGGAAGTTCTATATAGATCATAAGAATGATACTCAAGCGGCTAAATATCTTGATGAAGGGGTTAGCATATTTAAAGAATTAGGTATATTACAAAACTAATATTAAATGGGTGATTAAAATGGAGATATTATCTACTGGGGAAAAAATTAAAAGATCAAGGATTTATAAGGGAATAACTCTAAAGGAACTTTGTGGAGATAAAATTTCTATTTCTAAAATGAGCTGTATTGAAAATGGTAAGGTGAAGGCAGATAGTGAGATTATAAAGTATGTGGCAGATAAAATTGGAGTTGATTATGATTATTTAATTCAAGATGTATACGAACAAATATTAAACAATCTTAATTCAATAAAGAAATCTACGAAAAAAGATTTGATATTTGAGGATAATATAAGACATAACCTAGAGTATGCAATTGAGTATGAATATTATGACTTAGCTTTTGAATTAATACATATAGTTTTCTCTTATTATTTAGAGGAAAATAAGTGGGAGAAAATTCAATTAATAATTTCACAATACTATGACCTGTATCAAAGAACTAATACAGAAAGTAATACGGTAACTTATTTTAGAGATATGGCACAATATTTATTCCAAAATAAAGAGTATACTGAGGCAATAACCTATTATGGTAGGCTTAGAGAGATTATTTCCGAAAAGGGAATTAAAGAAAAAAGTACATATGCCTTTATTGCATACAATGAAGGAATTTGTTATTGGAAGCTAAATAATTATGAAAAAGCTTACAAATTCTTATGTGAAGCAATAAAATATATTAATAGTATAAAAGATGATATAAATAAGGGAAAAATATATCATGCCTATGCTTTGATCTGCATAAAGTTAGGTCATAGTGAAGCAGAGGAGTACATAGATAAAGCTTTTCAATGTCAAAAGGACAATCCTATCTTAGTTGCAACTTCAAAAGGGGATTATGGCGAAGCATATTTTACTGCAGGTAATAGAAAGAAAGCTATAGAAGAAATTGAAGAGGGAATTAAGCTATTTCCTAAACATAACAAAGAAAAGTATGTTGAATTTTTAAGTGAATGCATAAATGTTTTTCTTAGTAATGAGGAGTATGAAAAAGCATATGATTTATCAGATGAGTCTTTAGACTTAGCAATAGAGACGGATAATATTAGGTTAATTGAAAAGGCTTATTCTTTGAAAGGAAAAGTTTTACAAAAAGAAAATAGATATAGAGAATCAGAAAGATATATGAATTTGGCATTAGATTCATTGTTTAAGTTTGGTACTAAAAAAGAAAGATATGAAAGATATTTAGAAATGGCTAATATGTACTATAAATTAGGCGAAGTTAGAGATGCAATTAAATATTTTACATTAGCAATGAGCAAGGAAAAAAGTATATAAATAAAAAGGGAGCATTCGGAAAGAATGCCCTTTTTTTATGGATAATTTTACTAATGAATGATGGAAATTTCATTAAATCATTTCTTAGTTGGTTTAATCAAAATAAGTGTTGCTCCATATCCTTTTAGTTTAGTTATTATATTTAAAACAGGACTCTTTTTAGCATATTTAAATTCAATTTTTGGGAAAGATGCTTTTGAAAGTATTTCCATTTCCTCTTTGTTTAGTCGCTCAGGTTTACCCATAGATACCCAGTAATCATATGAAGAACCTACTTTTTGATTTATTTCATAGAAGGTTATTCTAGAGTCACTAGGGACATTAAATAAGTTTAAGGAAATTTTTCTTTCAGTAGACTTTAGTTTTGAACTGTTCTTAAATAAATCATCTATGTTTTCATTATAGGTATATAAGAGAATACTATAAGTGTCCTTGTCTTTAGTTACTATATATCCATCATCCTTTGCTACAACATTTCCACTTAATTTGCTTAGTAGATAATATGCATAGTAGGAAGGTTTACGTATATCCATATCATTAATTATTCCCGATGCCCCTATAAAAACTTCATTATTTAAGTAAATCTCTTTTTCAATAACATCAAAAGCCCTAAGAAAACTTAAATCTTTATGGGTGAATATACTACTATGGATTATATAGGGTAACATATATGCTGTATCATAAATAGGATTTAATTCTTTAAATGGAACAAACTCTTCTTTTAGTAAACTAAATTTACTATTATTAAAATATTTTCTTAACTCTTTTTTTGTTTCTAAAGAAAGAGTTGAGTTTAATTGAAACTTTACGTCAGATAAATAATAGTATTCTATTTCTGAGAAATAAGAATAGAAGCTTTCTATACTATGAATATAGTCTTCTATTTCAAAATCATAATTATCGATAACTATAAGAGGCTTCAGTTCAATTGATGCCATAAACTCTAATACTGTTTTAACTCTGTTCCAATTTATAAAGTCACTACTCTTAAATATTCCCATATTATTATGGAAAAAATATTCTATCCTTCCGTATTCAAAATGAATTTCATTTTGAAGAGATTCAAGAATATCCTTATTATCTTCAATCATTAAATCAAAAATATCTCCAAGGCTAATAATTTCCCTAAATTTATCACTATATTTTTCAATGTTGTTATTTATATCTACATCAATGGTCCAAAGTTTATTTTCATAATTAAATCTTTCATAGTTTTCTAAATAAGTAGATAAAATATCAATAGAATCTTCAAGTGGAAGAAGGGTAATGTCCTTCATTTTTTCTAAAGTGGCTTCATCAAACTTATTTTTTCTTCTAAATTGAAGAGGGGTACAGTTATAATAGCTTTTAAAGTGCTTATTAAAGTACCTAGTATGTGAAAATCCAACTTCTTCAGAAATTTCATATATACTCATATCTGTATCTAGAAGTAACTTAACTGACTCTTCAACTCTAGTTAGATTTATAAGGTCAGTAAAACTATATCCAGTTACATTTTTTATTTCGTGTGAAAGATAGTGGGGGCTTAAAAACTCTTTTTTAGCAATAGCTTGAAGAGTAATATTATTATTGTAGTTATTAAAAATATATTTTGAAATTCTATGATATCTTTCAAGTTGTTCTTTGTTATCTTTTAGTTCTTCTTGGTCATAAATCAAGTAGTGAAAATTATTTATTAGGTGGAAAAGTAAGTCTATTAAAATAGATTCTATCTCTTCATCGTAATTTTCAACTTTCTGAACTGACTCACAAAGTAATTTTGCAAGTAAGGTTCTAAATATAATGTATTCTTCTCCTTCTTGTGCTCCTAAATCAGATGTATTGGTATAAAAATAAATATTTTTAATATCCTTATAGTATTTTTCAAAGAAGCTTTGGTCTATATGAAATAGAAGTATCTTATTATCCTCATCAGAATAAAGTCTATGAGATTCATCAACATTTATTATTTCAAGTTCATTTTCATAAAGTTCAAAGTTATCTGTATCTATAGAAATATTTATTTTACCTTTTAATACATACACTATCTCAATAGTGTTATGCCAATGAAGGGGGTATTCTTTAATTGTTGCATAAGTAATTTGTATTGGTAGGTCCGAGTTATATGTAACATACTCTTTCCTCATAAGCTTCACCTCATAAAATTCTAATTAATAAAATTATATCAAAAAGATCAAAAAAATTAAAATATTACTTTGACTTTCTTTGACTTTTGTATTATTATAAGAATATAGAAAAGAATATAAAAAGGACATTAAAGGAGGAAAGATTTATGAATGTTGATAAAATGACAATAAGAGTTCAACAAGCATTAAATGATGCTAATTTAATTGCTGTTAAGTATAATCATCAACAAATAGAAGTAATACATCTTTTTGCTGCTCTTGTGGAACAAGATGATGGATTAATTCCTAATATTCTAACAAAGATGAATGTTGATGTAAGAGGATTAAAAAGTACATTAAATAGAACTTTAGATACTATGCCTAAAGTCTTAGGTGAGGGTGCTAATAATTCAGGTGTATATATAACTAGAAAAGTTGAAGAAGTTTTAATAAAAGCAGAAGAACTTGCTAAAAAATTTGAAGATTCCTATATAAGTGTTGAGCATTTAATGTTAGCTATACTAAATAAGGAAAAGTCAGGACCAGTAGGAGATATATTAAAATCTTATAATATTAACGAAAAAAACTTTATGCAAGTTTTAACAGAAGTAAGAGGAAGTCAAAGAGTTGAAACTAATGATCCAGAAGGAACTTATGATGCTCTAGCTAAATATGGTACAAATTTAGTGGATTTAGCTAAAAAGCATAAATTAGATCCGGTTATAGGAAGAGATGAAGAAATTAGAAGAACAGTTAGAATTCTTTCAAGAAGAACTAAAAATAATCCAGTGTTGATTGGTGAACCTGGTGTGGGTAAAACTGCTATTGTAGAGGGATTAGCTGAAAGAATAGTAAGAGGAGATGTTCCAGAAGGATTAAAGGATAAGATTATTTTCTCATTGGATATGGGTTCTTTAATTGCTGGTGCAAAATATAGAGGAGAATTTGAAGAAAGATTAAAGGCTGTTTTAAAGGAAGTGCAAAATAGCGAAGGTAGAATAATTTTATTCATAGATGAGATTCATACAATAGTTGGTGCGGGTAAAACAGATGGAGCAATGGATGCAGGTAACTTAATTAAGCCTTTACTTGCAAGAGGTGAACTTCATTGTATTGGTGCTACAACTTTTGATGAATATAGACAATATATTGAAAAGGATAAAGCTCTTGAAAGAAGATTTCAACCTGTTATTGTTGATGAACCATCAGTAGATGATACAATTTCAATTTTAAGAGGATTAAAAGAAAAATTTGAAATTCACCATGGAATTAGAATTCATGATTCAGCTATAGTTGCAGCTGCTAAACTATCTAATAGATATATTCAAGATAGATATTTACCAGATAAGGCTATAGATTTAATTGATGAAGCAGGTTCTATGATAAGGTCAGAAATTGACTCTTTACCAACTGAGTTAGATGTTATAAGAAGAAAAGTATTCCAATTAGAAATTGAAAAAGAAGCTTTAGAAAAAGAAAAAGATGAAGGTTCTAAAAAGAGATTAGAAGCTTTAAATAGGGAGTTAGCTGAATTAAAAGAAAAGAATGATGAAATGACAGCTAAATACGAGAAAGAAAAAGAGCATATAACATCTTTAAAAGACTTAAAGACTAAACTAGACGAAGCGCGTGGTGATCTTGAAAGATATGAAAGAGAATATGATTATAACAAGGTTGCAGAAATTAGATATTCTGTTATTCCTAAGATAGAAGAAGAAATAAAGGCTAAGGAATATGAGGTTAAGGAAAACTATGAAGGTGCATTATTAAAAGAAGAAGTTACAGAAGAAGAAATTTCTGAAGTTCTTTCAAAATGGACTGGAATTCCTGTAAGTAATCTTCTTGAGGGAGAAAGAGAAAAGTTGTTAAGATTAGACTCTGAATTACAAAGAAGAGTTATAGGTCAAGATGCAGCAGTTGAAGCAGTATCTAACGCTATATTAAGAGCAAGAGCAGGACTTAAAGATGTAAATAAGCCAATTGGTTCATTTATTTTCTTAGGACCAACAGGTGTAGGTAAAACAGAATTAGCTAAAACTTTAGCAAGAACTATGTTTGATAGCGAAGATGCTATGATAAGAATTGATATGTCTGAATATATGGAGAAACATGCTGTATCTAGGTTAGTTGGAGCGCCTCCAGGATATGTTGGATATGAACAAGGTGGTCAACTAACAGAAGCTGTTAGAAGAAAACCATATAGTGTAATATTATTTGATGAAATTGAAAAGGCACATGAAGATGTATTTAATATGTTCCTTCAAATCTTAGATGATGGTAGATTAACAGATAATAAAGGTAAGACTGTAGATTTTAAAAATACAATTATAATAATGACTTCAAATATTGGTTCTCAATATTTATTAGAAAATCAAGGTGAAGAAGTAACTGGCGAAGCTAAAAATTTAGTTATGGCTTCTTTAAGAAATAAATTTAAGCCAGAATTCTTAAACAGAGTTGATGATATTATTATGTTTAAGCCTTTATCCGAAGAAGGAATTAAGAAGATAATTGATATATTCTTAGATGAAGTGAGAGCAAGACTTGTAGATAAGAATATAAAATTAGAAGTAACAGAAGAAGCTAAAAGTATTTTAGCAAAAGAAGGATATGACCCTATATATGGAGCAAGACCACTTAAGAGATATATCCAAAATACCCTTGAAAATAACTTAGCTAGAAAAATTATAAAAGGTGATGTTTACTATGGCTCAACAGTAGTAGTAGACGGACAAAACAATGAATTAACACTTTATACAAGGGAAAAATAGCTTGTATACAAAACCTCCTTTAGGCAGAAAATAAGATTAAGTAAGAGTCGTAAAAAAGAGTAGTAAGAGTAATTGAAATTCTTATATTACCGTTCTTACTTCTCTTACTTATTTTGCTTAAGGAGGTTTTTATTATGAATTACATTACGCCTTTCAATAATTATATAGTTGTTGCTCCTTCTGGTGATGTAACTGGTTTTGTTGAGCTTTCTGATGCACGTGGTTATATAACTACTAATTATTTAGAAAGAATACTTTCTATAGCTCATGAAGGAAAATATTCTTATTTTGATATGACACAGGAAAGAGACATGGAGGACTCTGGTATAATGGCTGGAGTATATGAAGGTGAAGCTCAAATATATGATTTAGATGAATTTATTGAAAAAATAAGAGATAGTGCAATGTTCCAAGATGAAAAAGATGAATTGATTTCAAAGCTTTTACAAAAAGAAATAGATATGAATATTAGAGATTATTTAATTGAGGATTTGTTAACTGAAGTAGAACAAAAGTGGACAATATAAAAAATACTTTTTTCAGCCACATCACAGACTCCAAACTTTGCGTTTGTTGTTCTGTGTTGGCATTATACTTTTATAGACGTTAAAAAAGGATTACGGATAATCCGTAATCCCTTTTTTGAGTTTTATTTTTGGTTAATTATTTTAACCCTTGTTCGTATTGTTGAACCATTCTCTTAACCATTTCTCCACCAACGCTACCGCATTGCTTTGAAGTTAAGTTTCCATTGTAATCTGTGAATGGAACTCCCATTGCACCTGCAACTTCATTTTTGAAGTTTGATAATCCTTGTTTTGCTTCTGGAACTAATGTCTTTGCCATAATAAATTCCTCCTCTATTGAATAATTTTTTTTGCTAAGCTTTATTTGCTTTGCAATATTATTGTGTGTAGAGTAGAATTATATAAACTATGAAGTGAGAGGCAAAGGAGGAAAAAAGTACAAACTATACTTGTACAAAAGTTGGATATAATATATATAATGTACGTTTTTTAGTCATATCACAAGTTCAAAAACTTATTTTTAGTGTTTTGTGGTGGCATTATAGTTTTTATATTTTCCTAGACGTTAAAAAAGTTTGTGGTTAAATATCCACAAACTTTTTATTGTATATAACATTTTAAAACAACTGTACTTTAATTAATAAAATCTATACTACTTGTTATAACCATTATAAAATTATCTTTTTTTATTTAATTTAAATAAAGCTAAACATACAGGTACTACAATCATAACGGCTACTATACATTCAGGAATTCCGTTAGATACTGCAATAGTTCCTAATGCACCTGCAACAGCTGTTGAACTAATTTCCTTTAAAGCTGCAAACTGTTCCATAGCAAGTATATATGTTAATCCTAAAACACCAGCTGTATTGGTAATTGTACCAGCTATAGCTGCTAGAATTAGACCTAACTTTTCTTTATTAAACCTTTCTTTCATTAATTTGAAAACATAATAAGACACAATACCAATTAACACTCTTGGAATTATTGCTATTATTGGATTCATAAATATTGGTGATAAAAGTACTGGTTGAGTCATATTTAGATACATAGAAAACAGACCAAATATTAAACCAACAATTCCACCAACAATAGGTCCTTCAATAATTCCACCAATTATTACAGGTAAATGTTGAATAGTGATTTTCATCCAAGGTGTTGGGATCATACCAAAACCTGTAAGTCCCATAAACATTGATATTCCCGAAAGCATACCAATAACCACTAATTGTCTAGTTCCAAATTTTTTATTTACATAAGATCTTTCCATTTTAATTCCCCCGTTCTTATTCCTTTTGGATATAATTCGGCAAATAGTAAGTATAGATTTAATGTTCAGTTTCCTAAAAAAGAATACCGACGATTTTAATTTTAGCATGATATATAAATTTTGCAATACACTTTTGTTAATTTATTAACAAAAAATGAAAAAGTAGGATTTTATTTAAGGTGAAGATAATAAAAGGTATTATCATTATTGAATTGCATTAAGTGCTGTTATACAATGAATATAACAGAAGTTAGGGTGGTGAAAAAATGTTTCTAAGAATCGATTTAGAGTCAGAAGAACCTATTTATCTTCAAATAAGAAATGAAGTAATTAAGGGAATAGCTAAAGGAGAAATAGTAGAGGGAGATGAACTTCCTTCAGTTAGAGCTTTAGCAGAAGAAATTGGAGTTAATATGCATACAGTAAATAAAAGCTATGCACTTTTAAAGGAAGATGGATATGTAAGGATGGATAGAAGAAAAGGTGCAGTAATTTCCTTTTCTTTAGAAGATAGTAATAGAAAGTTTATAAGAAATATGGAAAAAGATATGGATCTAATGGTAGCACAATGTATAAATAGAGGAATAAGTGAAGAAGAAGTAAAGAAAAACATAGAAGAATTATTTAATAAGTTTAATTCTTAATGAGGTGATATTGATGGATTTATTTATAGGATATTTAACTTTAATTTTAGTAGTAGGTATGTTATTTTTTCAAGGTCTTTTTGTTGAGAAGTTTTCTAATAACGGAATAATATACGGAATTAGAGTTCCAGAAGAGTATAAGAACTTAGAGGAAATAAATTATATTAAGAAAAGGTATAGAAAAAGATATTTAGTTACAATGACTATTTTATGCTCTATTTTATTTTCTATAATTTATATATATGATAAGGCTTTTTTGTTATTTTTGGGAATTATAATATTTTTAGTGACTAATTATACTATTTATTATTTCTCATGGAAAGAAATGAAAGAATTAAAAAGAAAATTTGATTTTAATTCTTTTGGAAATAATATATTAGTAGTTGATATGAATATAAAGAAGAAAGATATGAAAACTAATGAACCTTTATCAGTAAAGTATTATTGGGTATACGGAATAATTATTTTCTTAACTTTATTTTTCACAGTAGTATTTTACAAGGATTTACCATATACTTTTGCAACACATTTCAATGGGAAAGGTGTTGCTGATGCTTTTGCTGTTAAAGGTACATTAAAAGGATACTTAGGAGTGTTGTCTCTTCCATTAACTCAAATAGTAATGACAATAATGTTTATATTTCTTTATAGGTATACTATAAGTTCTAAGAAAATAATAAATAGTGGAACTGCTAAAGGGACATTGGAACAGCAAAATAAGTTTAGAAGATATGTAGGGGTATTTTTATATGTAATGGGACTTGATACAATAATAATGTTTTTTGCTATGCAAATTGCCATGTTAAAATCACTAGAAATGACATTAATTGTAGGTGTATTTGGAGGGGTAACAGTATTAATAGGCATTATAGGAGTAGGTATATTAATATATATTGGTCAAGGTGGAAAAAACATAAAGGTTAAAGATGAGGGTGAAATAATTTATCGAGATGATGATAGATTCTATAAGATAGGATTGTTTTATTATAATAAGCAAGATCCAGCTATTATGATACAAAAGAGAGTTGGAATTGGGTATGATTTAAACTATGGAAATCCAATATCAAAAATATTAGCTATAATAGTAGGAGTAATTCTTATAGGGACTGTGGTTTGTCTATTTATTAATGATCAAAGTATAATAGAAAGCTTTATGAAGTAGAGAGGATGATAAGCTTTTGGGAAGCGGATACACAATAAAGACTTATCCAGAAAAGTCGTGGAGTATATCTAAGATGAAGGTAATGGAAAACTGTTATAGGGAGTATTATTATACATATTATGGGTCTCATAATGGGTGGATAGATAATGCTACATATGAACAAAAAATTGCCTGGAGATTAAAGAAGTTAACGAATATATGGTTAATGTTTGGAGATAAACTTCATGATGTTATAAAGAAAACAATTAAAAATAAACATAATTTAAATATAACTCCTAATTATTTAAATGAATATATGAGGAGAGTTTTAAACCATGGAGTAAAGGAAAGTATAGAAAAGTATAAGGATGGATTATGGGATGACTATCCTAAGGGAGAAATGCTCCAAGAGTATTATTATGGTGAGAAACTTGATGAAGAAAGTGTTACTGAGATAAAAAGAAGAATAGGATTATGTATAGATGGATTTTTTGATTCAAAAAGTTATAAAGATATTTTAAAAGAAAAGTCTATAGTATTAGAAGTAGATGAAGGTAATTTTGATTATATATTTGTACAAGGGCTAAAAGTATTTGCTTTAATTGATTTGCTTTATATTAATGAGGATGGGTATTATGTTATAACAGATTGGAAGACAGGAAAAATAGGAGAGCATGATAGAGAACAACTTCTAGTTTATGTACTATATGTAATGGAAAAGTATAATGTTTCCTTAGATAAAATTAAGGGAAGAGTAGAATACTTATTATTAGGAGAAAGTGTAGATTATACATTTAATGAAGATGATTTAGTAAACATTAATCATAGAATAGCGCTAGATTTGAATGTTATAGATGCATTTTTAATAGATAAAGAGTTAAATCAACCAAGGGATAAAGAGTACTTTAGAAAATGTGATTCTTTAAATAAGTGTAAAAAGTGTAGATTTAAAAAGCTATGCATGAATGAAGAGGTGTTTTAGTTATGAAGTTAGAAAGCATAGAACAATTAGAAAATACAAAATATTTAAATATGTATAAACTTAAACTTATTAATAAGGTTGGAAACATTAAAGATTATTTTATGGTAAGTAGACGTAAGAAGGAAGACTTAATCTGTGTTACAAAAGACCATTCTAAATGTGATGGAGTTATGATACTTCCTATAACTGAGAATGAAGAGGTTATAATTTTAAAACAATATAGGCCAGTTATAGATGATTATTTATATGAATTACCAGCTGGTATTGTTGATCCAGGTGAAACAATTGAAGAAGCAGCTAGAAGAGAGTTATTTGAGGAAACAGGGTTAAAGTGTAAGAGTTATGAACTAATATTAAAACCAAGCTATTCATCTGTTGGAATTACTGATGAGACTACTGCAGTTGTAAAAATGATAGTAGAAGGAGAAATAAGTAAGGATAACTTAGAGGAAAATGAAGAGATTGAAGTTCTAAAGGTAAAAATGGAAGAAGTAAAAGATTTTGTGAAAAATCATAATTTTTCTATAAAGGGAGCATTGGTGTTATTAGGAATTTAAAAGAAAAACAAGTTGGCTACAGAAGAGTTCTTATATAAGGGCTCTTCTTTTTTACTGTATAAGAAATATAAAATTTTAATTTGATATAAATCAAAGGTATTATTACAATTTCATATTAAAAAAATATCTACCCCAACTTTTTTATCTTTACAAGTGTTTATTTCTATATAGATATTGAATTAGCTATTATTGTAAAAAAACTTTTTGTATATCATTTACATACACTTGTATTCAAAATAGCTACATGATATTATACTATAAAAGGAATGTGTGACAAAAAATGAAAAAATATTTGGGGTGATTAAATGAAATTTCAAAGTACAAGAGGGCTAGAAAGAAACGTAAAATCTGCAGAAGGTATTATAAGGGGGATTGCAAAGGACGGAGGGCTATTCGTTCCAGACTCATTTCCTAATTTATATGAAACTTTAAAAAAGGACAAGAATTTATCTTATGAAGAATTGGCTTTTAGAATAATAAAAGAATTCTTTACAGATATAGATGAAAATGAGTTGAGAGAAGCTATTGATGAGGCTTACAATAATAGGTTTAAGCCAGAGTTAAATAAGAATTATCTTGAACTTTATCATGGACCAACTTGTGCTTTTAAGGATGCAGCACTACTATTTCTTCCGCAAATAATGAAAAGAGCAAAGAAGTCTCTAGGAGTAAATGAAGAAATAGTGATTTTAACAGCTACTTCAGGGGATACTGGTAAGGCTGCTTTAGAAGGTTTTAGTAGTGTAGATGGATTTAAGGTGGTTGTTTATTATCCTAAAAATGGCGTGAGTCCTATTCAGGAGAGACAAATGGTAACACAAGAAGGGGATAATGTAAAGGTAGTTGGAATAAATGGTAACTTTGATAATGCACAGACTGGGGTAAAAAAGATATTTGGAGATGAAAAATTAAAAGAAGAATTAAAAAATAATGGTTATATTTTATCTTCAGCCAACTCTATAAATATAGGAAGATTGGTTCCTCAAATAGTTTATTATTTCTATGGATATTTTAAGTTAATAGAACAAGGTAAAATTAAAGAGGATGAGGAAATAAATGTAGTAGTACCTACAGGAAACTTTGGTAATATATTGGCTTCTTACTACGGAAAGCAAATGGGATTACCAATAAATAAGTTTATATGTGCCTCTAATGAAAATAAGGTTTTAACAGATTTTTTCCAAACTGGTGTTTATGATAAGAGAAGAGAACTTATTTTAACTCAATCTCCTTCAATGGATATTTTAGTATCTTCCAATTTAGAAAGATTACTATATGAAGGCAGTGGAAGAGATGGGGAAGAAATAAAGGCATTAATGGACGGACTTATGGCAAATGGAGTATATGAAGTGTCTTCAAAAGTTAGGGAATTCTTAAAAGAGTTTTATGGAAATTTTGCTACAGAAGAAGAAGTTCATAACACAATTAAGAATGTATATGAAAAAGAAAATTATCTAATGGACACTCATACTGCTGTAGGGAAGACTGTTTGGGAAAAATATAAGAATGAAACAGGGGATGTCAGAGAAGTTTTAATTGCTTCAACTGCTAGTCCTTATAAATTCCCAGTTAGTCTTTGTAATGCATTAGGTATAGATATAAGTAACGTAGATGGTTTTGGAGTTTTAAAGGAATTAAACAAAGCAACAAATGTAGATATACCTAAAAATTTAAAAGGTTTAGATAAGAAAGAAATTCTTCATAATGAAGTTTGGGATAAGGATGAAATGTTAGATGCCTTATTATCTTTCTTAAAGTAGAGGGGATAAGAATGATTAGGGTAAGAGTGCCTGCAACATCCGCTAATATGGGACCAGGATTTGATTCTATAGGAATTGCAGTGGAATTATATAATGAATTTGGATTTGAGGAAATAGAGAGTGGTTTAAAGTTTAATGGAGTACCAGAAGAATTTTGTAATGAAAATAATGTAGTTTATCAAGCTATGATGCTTTGCTTTAGTAAAGGAAAATATAATCCAAAAGGTTTAGAAATAAGTACAATTAAGCAAGATATTCCTATTTCTAGAGGCTTGGGAAGTAGTTCTAGTTGCATAGTTGCAGGTCTTATTGGTGCAAATGCAATAATGGGAAACAAGTTTTCTAAAGATGAGATATTACAAATGGCTGTAGAAATAGAAGGACATCCTGATAATGTTGCACCTGCTGTTTTAGGTGGAATGGTAGTTGCTATAATGGAAGAGGGTAGGGTATACTATGATAAGGTGAGGGTTCAAGAACATATTAAGTTCGTTCCTATAATACCTGATTTTAGACTTTCAACTAAGGATGCTAGAGTGGTTTTACCTAAGGAAATATCCTTAAAAGATGGGGTATATAATGTAAGTAGAGCATCTCTAATGGTAACTGCATTAACTAACGGAAATTATGATTTATTAAAGTATGCATGTAGGGATGCTTTTCATGAAAATTATAGGAGTAAGTTAATAAGAGGCTTTTATGAAGTAAAAGAGGAATCAACTAGATTGGGTGCTTTAGCAACATACTTAAGTGGGGCAGGTCCAACTATAATGGCAATGATTTCTGATGAAAATGACAAATTTAAAAGCCATATGGAGAAGTTTTTAGAGGTAAAGTCCTTAAATTGGGCTATTCATGAACTTTCTATAGATAAAAATGGTGCAATAATAATAGAGGGTGATAAATAGTGGATGGAAATTATTTTGTAATTCATAAGAGGGTTTTACCTGAAGTATATGAAAAGGTGTTAAATGCTAAGAAACTTATTAAAGAAGGAAAAGTTAAGGAAGTAACAGAAGCTACCAAGATGGCTGGAATTAGTAGAAGTGTATATTATAAGTACAAAGATTATATTTATGAGTTTTCTGAAAGTCCTCAGGGAAGAAAAGCTACATTCAATATAATGATAATTGATGGTAGGGGAATCTTATCTAAAATATTAAACTTTATTTCAGGGCAAGGAGGAAATATACTTACTATTAATCAAGGTATACCTCTTAATGGATATGCGTATATAAGTTTAACTATAGACATAAGTAACCTAGATGGCGACATTACCTCATTAATGGATGGAATAAGTGAAATAGAAAAAGTAGAAAAAGTAGAATTTATAGCAATGGAATAAATAAAAAAGAAGATATTTTACATGGAGGTAAATATCTTCTTTTTTTATTTATATATTTATAAGAAAATGTAATGGCTAGATTTCTTTTTTTAAGTAGAAGTAATCTTTATCAGCAGCACAAAGCTCCCAACCTTCTCTACCTAATGAATTTAGTTTTTCTAAAACTTGCTTTTCTCTTTCTTCTTCATTGAAAGTTATTTTTAAATCAAATGAAATATGTTCAACTTTATATTCGTACATTTTCATATAAAACACCCCGTATTAAGAATCTAAAATTAATTATACATCTATTACCATATAATTACAATGTGCAAAATTAAGCTTGATGTAAAAAGGAGTTATATATTATACTAAGGTATTACTTGTAGAAATATAGATAATACTAAATTTAGTAGAAGAGGTGAGAAGTATGGAAATTTATTTAGATAATGCAGCTACTACTAAGCCAAAAGAAGAAGTTATTGAAGCAATATGTGATGGAATGAAAAAATATTATGCTAATCCATCATCTTCACACAAGCTAGGTATGGAATCAGAAAAAAAGCTAGATGAATGTAGAGAAGTAATTGCAAAAACAGTAAATTGTAGCAATGATGAAATATATTTCACTTCAGGGGGAAGTGAAGGAAATAACTTTATAATTAAAGGATTAGTAAAGCCAGGAACACATTTAATTACAACTCCTTTTGAACATAGTTCAATAAAAAATACTATTGAAGTCCTTGAGAAATCAGGAGTAAGAGTTACATATCTTTCTGTTAATGAATTTGGAGAAATTGATATTGAAGAACTAAGAGAAGCTATTACTAAAGATACTGTTTTAGTTTCAGTTATGTTTGTTAACAATGAAGTTGGAAGCATACAGAATTTAAAAGAAATAGGTGAAACTATAAAGGCTATAAGTAATAGAGCAAAGTTCCATGTAGATGGAGTCCAAGGGTATGGTAAATTTCCTATAGATGTTAAGAAAATGAAGATAGATGCATTAACAGTTAGTGCACATAAAATTCATGGACCTAAGGGTGTTGGATTTTGCTATTTAGCTAAAGGGATGAATATAGTACCTCATATTCATGGTGGCACTCAAGAAAGAGGTCTAAGAGCTGGAACTGAAAATATACATGGAATAATTGGTTTAACAGTTGCTGTTAAAGATATTATTAAGAATATGGATATGAACTATAAAAAGGTTAGTGAATTAAAAGAATATATGATAAAAAGACTTATTGAAATAGATGATATTAGAATAAATAGTCCAATGAATGATAAGTTCTCTCCGTACATTTTAAATGTTTCATTTATAGGAATTAGAGGAGAAGTATTGCTACATTTACTAGAAGATGCTAATATCTTTGTATCTACAGGTTCAGCTTGTACTTCTAAATCTAAGGGAGGAGTTATAGGAAGTCATGTTTTAGAAGCCATGAATCTGACTAAGAAAGAGGTTGAGGGAGCAATAAGATTTTCTTTTTCACCAGAAAATACAAAAGAAGAAATAGATAAGACTATTGATGCCTTAAAAAAGGGGTTAGTATTCTTAAGGAGGATTAGAAGATGAGTAAATTAATACTAGTTAAGTATGCCTCAGAGATATTTCTAAAAGGATTAAATAGAAATAAATTTGAGAAGAAGCTAAGAGATAATATAGCTATAAAACTTGAAGGTTTAAATTTTGAAATAATATCAGATCAAAATAGATATTTCATAAAAGTTGATGAAATAGATGAGGCTATAGTTAGAATAAAAAGAGTTTTCGGTGTTGCTGAGGTTTGTATAGTAACTAAGGTTGATAGGGATATGGCAGCAATTAAAGAGGAAGCTTTAAAGAAAGTAAGAGAAAGTGGATGTAAAACATTTAAGATAATAACTAATAGAGCAAATAAGTTATTCCTACAAAATTCCATGGAAACTTCAAGAGAAGTTGGTGGATATGTATTACACCATATGGATGGACAAATAACAGTTGATGTTAAGAATCCTGAATGTGCATTAAATATTGAAATTAGAGAAAATGCTTATATATGGACTAATAAGGATAAGATTAAAGGTGCAGGTGGGCTTCCTTATGGAATAAATGGAAGTACTATGCTTATGTTATCAGGAGGTATAGATTCACCAGTTGCAGGATATTTAATGGCTAGAAGAGGTGTTGCATTAAACTGCGTTTATTATCACAGTCATCCATATACTTCTGAAAGAGCTAAGGATAAAGTTAAAGCTCTTGCTAAAATTCTTGCTAGGTATACTGAAGAAGTTAATTTATATATAGTTCCATTTACAGATGTTCAAATGGAAATTATAGAAAAGTGTAGAGAAGACGAGCTTACAATTATAATGAGAAGATTTATGATGAGAATAGCTTGTGAGCTATCAGATAGACTAGGGATAGATTCTGTAGCTACTGGAGAAAGTATAGGCCAAGTTGCTAGCCAAACTATGGAGGGATTAATCGTAAGTACAGATTGTGCTGATAGACCAGTGTTTAGACCTCTTATAGCTATGGATAAGGAAGATATTATGGATATAGCTAGAGATATAGATACATATGAAACTTCAATTCTTCCATATGAAGATTGTTGTACAATATTTGTTCCAAAGCATCCTAAAACAAAACCTCAAGTTGAAGCTATGAGAAAGAGTGAAAGCAAACTTGATGTTGAAAAACTAGTTAATGATGCAATTGATAATATGGAAGTTGTAAAATTAAAATAAATTGTATTAGACTATTGTGGAACTTAAAGTTTTGCAATAGTCTTTTTATATGGTAAAATTTATATGTTACATTTCTGCAGAAGAGGGGGATATTTGTGAAATACATAGATACTAAATATGATGAATTTAAGTTAAGAGAAACTACAGTAGAAGACACAGCATTAATTCTTTCATTTATTAAAGGAATTGCTGAATATGAAAAAATGAGTAATGAAGTTGTTGCAACTGAGGAAGTTTTAAGAAAAAGTATATTTGAGGATAATAGAGCAAAGGTTTTGATTGCTGAAGAAAATGGATATCCAATAGGGTTCGCTTTATTCTTCTTTAACTTCTCTACATTTATAGGAAAAGCAGGATTATATTTAGAAGATATATTCATATTACCTGAATATAGGGGCAAGGGATATGGTAAAGAAATATTTAAGGTTCTAGCTAAAATTGCAGTTGAAAATTCATGTGAAAGAATGGAATGGGTTTGTTTAAACTGGAATGAACCTTCAATAAAGTTCTATAAAGGCTTTGGCTCTGTTGGGATGGAAGAATGGACAACATATAGATTAGCAGGAAATAAAATTGAGGAATTAGCCAATAGTAAATAGATAATAAGTATAAAGTTTTAAGAAATCACTTTTTGTGGTTTCTTTTTTTATTCTTTAGGAGATTATGAATAAAAAAGATGAGTCTGATATTTTGCTAATATGTGTTCATAAAAGTAAGACGGACTTAAAAATAAAGTATATTAAGTAAAATTTTACGAAATATATATAGAAAATATTGACAATGTATGAACTTAAGCATATTATAATTTTAAGGATTTATTACTTTAACATGTTAAACTGGTAAAGAAGGGCGGAGGGGCAATGGTTAATAAAAATATTATTCCTGAAGGAACAAGAGATCTTATTTTAGACGAATGTATTAGAAAGAAAGAATTGGAGTTAGAAATTGAGACTATATTAAACAAATGGGGCTATAAAGAGGTTATAACTCCTACAATAGAATATTATCAAACCTTTAATGGAGGATTCCAAAATTTAAAGGAAGAAGATATGTACAAGTTCTTTGATGATAAGGGGAGAATTTTAGTTTTAAGGCCAGATATGACAATACCTATAGCTAGGGTAGTTGCTACAAAGTTTAAGGAGATAAATCCACCAATTAGATTAAGATATACTTCCAATGTATTTAGAGTTCATGAAAGTTTAGGTGGAAAAAAGAATGAATATACAGATTGTGGTGTTGAGCTTATTGGGTTAAATGGAATTGATTCAGATGTTGAAATTCTTATTACAGCATTAGAAAGCTTAAAAGTATTAAAAGAGACTGGTTATAAGATAGAGGTAGGTAATATAAACTTCTTTAATTCCGCAGTGGAGTGGTTAAATTTAGATTTTGAACAGAGAAGCTTTTTAGCAAAACTTATTGATGAGAAAAGTATGAAGGAATTAGAAGAGTATCTGGATATGTTAAAAGTAGGAGATGACTATAAGGATTTCTTCATGAAATTACCTTGGCTTTTTGGAGGGGTAGAAGTTTTAGATATAGGAGAAAAGTACGCTATAAATAATGAAATATTAAGCGAAATTAAGTATTTGAGAAATATATATGAAATATTAGATAGCCTAGGATATGGAGATAAGCTTACTTTTGATTTGGGAATTGTACCAAGATTAAATTATTATACTGGGATTATATTTAAAGGATATGTAGAAGGAATTGGGGATACAGTTCTTAGAGGGGGGAGGTATGATGAGCTTATATCAACATTCGGAAGAGATTTGCCTGCTGTAGGATTTTCTATAAATTTAGATCCATTAGTTCAATTAGAAGATGAGAAGAGCAATAGGAAAGAGGAAAAGTATAGAATTATTTATAATCCTAAGGATATAGTGGTAGCTATAAAACAAGGACAAGTTTTAAGAAACTTAGATTACGTAGCAGAACTTGTACCTTCTAAAGATATTGAAGGAATAAAGGTAGTAAAGGAGGGGACGCAGCAATGAGTATAAGTATAGCGCTGACAAAGGGAAGGTTAGAGAAAGAAACAGTAAAGCTATTAGATAAAGCTAACTTTGGAACAGAAGAGCTTAAGAACAAAGGGAGAAGACTTGTTTTCAATGATACTATTGAGGAAATTAAATATTTTTTAGTTAAAGCAGTAGATTCCATAACCTATGTTGAACATGGGGTAGCTGATATTGGGATAGTTGGGAAAGATACCTTAATGGAAAGTGATAATAATTACTATGAAGTATTGGATCTAGGAATAGGTAAATGTGGTTTTATAGTAGCATCGTTACCAGAAAAGGATGTTTTTAAGAAGGTTGGTCATATAAAGATTGGGACTAAATATCCTAGGGTAGCTAGAGAATATTTTAAGAAAAGGGGGATGGACGTAGAAATAATAAAAATTGAGGGGTCAGTTGAACTTTCACCTATATTAGGATTGTGCGATGCCATTGTAGATATCATGGAAACAGGAACAACTTTAAAAGAAAATGGATTAATTGTTTTTGACAGGATATGTGATATAAGTGCAAGAGTTATAGTAAATAAGGCTAGTTTTAAAATGAAGAGAGAAGAAATTGGGGATTTTATCAACAGATTAAAACAAGTTTTATAAAGCATAAGCAATAAATAAAGAGGGGGCAAGAGTATGTTAAGGCTTATAGATCTTGAAAATGATAATTGGGATATACTTTTAAAAGAGCTTAAAGATAGAGAAGAAGAAGTAAAAGAAGAAGTTTTGAAAAGTGTTTCTAATATTATAGAAGATGTAAGAAAAAACGGTGATAAAGCGTTAAAAGCATATACAGAGAAGTTTGATAGGGTTATGTTAGATGACTTTGAAGTAAGTATAGAAGAATTAGATGAATGTTTTATTAAGGTTGAAAAGAACTTTATAGAAAATTTAGAAGAAGCGAAAGAAAATATAGAATATTATCATAATGCACAAAAAGGTAGAGGATTTATTTTAAATAAAGACAATGGAATTTTCCTTGGTCAAAGAGTAATACCTTTAGATTCTGTAGGAGTATATGTTCCAGGAGGAACAGCTGCTTATCCATCATCTGTCCTTATGAATGTAATACCAGCAAAGGTTGCAGGAGTTAAAGAGATAATAATGATAACCCCTCCTAATAAGGAAGGAAAATTAAATCCATATATAGGGGTAGCAGCTAAAATTGCTGGAGTAAGTAAGATTTATAAAGTTGGGGGAGCGCAAGGGATAGCTGCTTTAGCAAATGGAACAGAAAGTATACCTAGGGTAGATAAGATAGTAGGGCCTGGTAATGTTTTTGTGGCAACAGCAAAGAGATTAGTATTTGGCAAGGTTGATATAGATATGATAGCAGGACCAAGTGAAATACTAGTAATAGCAGATGAAAAGGCTAATCCAAAGTATATTGCAGCAGATTTAATGTCTCAGGCTGAACACGATAGGTTGGCATCATCTATTTTGGTTACTACATCTAAGAAGTTATATAAAGATGTAGAGAAAGAATTAGAGATTCAAATAAGAGAGTTAGATAGAAAAGAAATAATAGAAGAGTCATTAAAAAATTATGGAAAGGCTATAATTTGTAATTCAATAGAGGAATGTATAGAAGTTTCAAATAGGTTTGCACCAGAACATCTTGAGCTTATGGTTGATAATTCTATGGAGCTCTTAGGAAAAGTTAGACATGCAGGTTCTGTTTTCCTAGGAAATAATACACCAGAGCCTGTTGGCGATTATTTTGGAGGCACGAACCACGTATTGCCTACTAATGGGACAGCTAGATTTTACTCAGCTCTTTCAGTAGATAGTTTTATAAAAAAATCATCATTTCTTTATTATTCTGAAGAAGCAATAAAAAGAGATGGAGAAAAGATTATTAATATAGCTAACAAAGAAGGACTTACAGCACATGCAAATTCTGTGAAGGTGAGGTTGAAGTAATATGAAAGGAATACAATCATATATATACTTACATGATGATTTAGAAATTAGACTAAATGCTAATGAAAGTTACTTTGGAATAGATGAAAAAATGAAGTTAGATATAAAAACTGATATATGTAATTTAGATTTAAATAGGTATCCAGAAGATAGTAGTGAAGTTTTAAAAGAATTATATGGGGTATATGCAGGAGTTGACAAAGAGAATATAGTAGTTGGAAATGGTTCAGATGAAATGATTGGATTATTAATAGGGTTAAACATTTCTGAAGGAAAGAAGTTACTAACTCTTAATCCTGATTTTTCAATGTATGATTATTATGCTTCTATGCATTCGGGTGAAATGGTTAAATATAATACAAAAGAAGATGGAAGTTTTGATATATATAAATTTATAGAGCTAGGTAAAAAGGAAAATGTAGATATGATAATTTTTTCAAACCCCAATAATCCAACAGGACATGCAATTGAACCATTTAAAATAACTAAGATATTAGAAGCCTTTAAGGATAAAGTAGTATTAGTAGATGAGGCATATTATGAGTTCTTTGGGGAATCAATGGTACCTTACATTAATAGATATAAGAATCTATTAATTACAAGAACTCTTTCAAAGGCTTGGGGGCTAGCAGCAACAAGAGTAGGATTTTTAATTGGCAATTGTGAATATATAAAAAAAATAAATAAATATAAAGTACCATATAATGTTAATTCTTTATCACAAGTTGTAGCAAGTATTGTCTTAAAGGACAGAATGCGTGTTGAAGAAAATATAAAAGAAGTTGTATTTGAAAGGGAAAAACTTTATAAATCTTTAAAAGAAATTCAAGATAATTCAGCTTTATATATTGAATTCTTTCCTTCAAAAGCCAATTATATCTATGGAAGAACAGAGTATAAAGAAGCATTAATTAATGGATTAAAATCAAGAGGAATTCTTATAAGAAGTTTTGAGGGAAATAGTTTTAGAATTACAGTAGGTTGCCCATTTGAGAATAATAAACTTCTTCAAGCCATAAGAGAAATAGTTGGATACGGAGGAGTAAGCTATGCTTAAAAGAGAATGTAGTGTAAATAGGAACACTAATGAAACTAGAATTCAGTTAAAAATTAATTTAGATGGTGGGGGAAAGTCTAGTATAAAAACTGGAATAGGCTTCTTTGATCATATGTTAGACTTAATGGCTTTTCATAGTGGAATAGATTTGGAAGTAATAGCCCAGGGCGATTTGGAGGTATGTGACCACCATACTGTTGAAGATGTTGGGATAATTTTAGGACAAGCTTTTAAAGAGGCGTTAGGGGAAAAGGTTGGTATAAAGAGGTATGGAACTTTCTTTATACCTATGGATGAAGCTTTAGCGCAAGTATCTTTAGATATAAGCGGAAGAAGTTTTTTAGTATTTGAGGGGGATTTTAAAAGGGAAAGTATAGGAGATTTTTCAACAGAGATGGTTAAAGAATTTTTAAGAGCTTTTACTTTTAATGCTGGAATAACATTGCATGCAAGAGTTATATACGGAGAAAATGATCACCATAAAATAGAAGCAATATTTAAAGCATTAGGAAGATCATTAAAGGAAGCAAAAGAAATAGAAAAGGGAAGTAGTAGGTTACCTTCTACAAAAGGAATTCTTTAGGAGGCAATATGGTTGTAATTATAGATTATGGAATGGGAAATCTAAAAAGTGTATATAATGCTTTAAATAAAATAGGGTGCAAGTGCAAAGTAAGTTCTAAAGTTAAAGAGATAAGGGATGCTAGTGGTTTGATTTTGCCAGGAGTAGGAGCATTTAAAGATTGTATGGATAATTTAACGAAATCGAATTTAGACCAAATATTAAAAGAGGAAGTTGCAAAGGGGAAACCTCTTTTAGGAATATGTTTAGGTATGCAGGTTCTTTTTGAAAAAGGATATGAAGGAGAAGAAAGAGAAGGATTGGGTTTGTTAAAAGGTGAGATAGTGAAGATGGAGGATTCTAATGTAAAGATACCTCATATAGGGTGGAACAACTTAGAAAAGAATAGAGAAGATGAATTGATATCTAGCTCAGAGAAATCTCCTTTTGTATATTATGTACATTCATACTATGCTCAAAATTATAACGATGAAGATTTGGTAGGAACTTCATATTATGGCAGTTTAAAAATACCTGGATTGATTAGAAGGGAAAATGTAATGGGGGCGCAGTTTCATCCAGAAAAAAGTGGAGAAGCAGGTCTTAATATTTTAAGAAATTTTAAGGAGTTGATTTGATGATAATAATACCAGCAATAGATATTATAGATGGAAAGCCAGTTAGGTTATATCAAGGAGACTATAACAAAAAAGAAATAGTTGCAGAGGATGTTTTTGATACTTCGATAAATTTTCAAGACCTTGGAGCACAATGGGTGCACTTAGTAGATTTAGATGGAGCAAAAAAAGGTAAACTTGTTAATTCTAATATAATTATTAAGGTAGCACAAAGTCTATCTATTCCAGTTGAAGTAGGTGGCGGTATAAGAACCTTTGAAGATATAAAGTATCTTATAGATAATGGAGTTTCAAGAGTTATTTTAGGTACAAGCGCTATGGAAGATGAGGAGCTTTTAAAGAAGGCTTTAGGAGAGTATGGAGAAAAAATTGCAGTAGGAATAGATTGTAAGGATGGTTATGCATGTGGAAGAGGGTGGCTTCAAGAAAGCTCGATTCATTATATAGAATTTTCAAAGAGGTTAGAAAAGTTAGGGGTTAAAAATATTATAGTTACAGATATTTCTAAGGATGGAACTCTAGGGGGACCTAATGTTGAAATGTTACATGAGCTGAAGAAAGAAGTTAGTATGAATATTACAGCTTCAGGAGGAATAAGAGATATATCTAATATAAAAGCTTTGAAAGAAATAGATGTATATGGAGCAATAACTGGAAAGGCTATATATGCGAAAACTCTTTCTTTAGAAGAAGCTATAAAAGTTACAAGGGAGGAATAGTATATGCATACAAAGAGAATCATCCCTTGTTTAGATGTTAAAGAAGGAAGAGTTGTAAAAGGAGTTAACTTTGTTGGTCTTAAAGATGTTGGAAATCCTGTAGATTTAGCTGAATACTACTATAAAGCAGGAGCAGATGAACTAGTATTTTTAGATATTACAGCTACTCATGAAGGTAGAGGAATAATGAGAACGGTAGTGGAGAAAGTAGCTGAAAAAATATTTATTCCATTTACAGTTGGGGGAGGGTTGAAAAACTTAGAGGATATTAAGGAGATACTAAGAGCTGGTGCAGATAAAGTAAGTTTAAACTCTGCTGCTGTAAGGGATAAGCAACTTATAAAAAAAGGAGCATACTATTTTGGAAATCAGTGTATTGTACTAGCAGTTGATGCAAAGAAAAGAGAAGATAATACAGGATGGAATGTAGTTATAAATGGTGGGAGAATTGATACAGGAATTGATGCATTGAGATGGATTGAAGAGGGAGTAAGGCTAGGTGCTGGAGAAATATTGTTAACTTCCATGGATGCTGATGGAACGAAAAAAGGGTTTGATATTGAACTTACTAAGTCAGCATCGAATATAACAAATGTTCCAGTTATAGCTTCAGGGGGATGCGGCTCACTTGAACATTTTTACGAAGTCTTTAAAGATGAAGCAGCAGATGCAGCTCTTGCAGCATCACTTTTTCACTATGGCGAATTATCAGTAGAAGAAGTAAAGAAATATCTAAAGGATAAAAATATAAGTGTTAGATACTAGGAGTATAAGTGTATGAATAGGGAAGAGATAATAAAAAAGGTACAAGAAATAGACTTCAAAAAAGGAAATGGACTAGTACCAACAATTGTTCAAGATATAAATAGTAATGAAGTTTTAATGCTTGCTTATATGTCAGAGGAAAGTTTAATGAAAACTTTTGAAAGTGATACCACATGGTTTTATAGTAGGAGTAGGAATGAGTTGTGGAATAAAGGGGCAACTTCAGGACATTTACAGTATGTTAAAGAGATAAAGATAGATTGTGATAATGATACTTTACTAGTTTTGGTAGAACAAGTAGGAGCAGCGTGTCATACAGGAGAGAGAAGTTGCTTTTATAGAAGTTTATAGGAGGAAGGTAAATGAATGATATTTTAAATGAGTTATATAAAACAATATTAACTAGAAAAGATAAAGGAGAAGATGGATCATATACAGCATATTTATTTGATAAAGGTTTAGAAAAAATATTAAAGAAGGTTGGAGAAGAGTCAACAGAAGTTGTTATTAGTAGCTTAGGAGATAATAAGGATGATCAGGTAAATGAAATGTGTGATTTGATATATCACCTTTTAGTGTTAATGGTTGAATTAGGAATTTCTCTTGAAGATATAAAAAAAGAGCTAGAGAAAAGAAGTAAAAAGATAAACAACTTCAAGGGAGAAAGAAAAGAAATTGAAAATATGTAATTCTTCTTGATAGCATTTGGTATAAGCTGTAAAATATAAATATATTATACAAAAAGAGGTAGGGTGAGATAAATAGTATGCAAAAAAAGATAGAAACAATGGTTTTGGGTATAGGAGAGTTATCCTTAGATGCTATTAGTACTTGGTTCCCTAGCAAAAATAAAGAAACTATTGCGCAAGCAATTAAGACATCGGAAGTAATCGGAATAAAAGGTAATAAGGTAATGGCAAAATCTAAAATGGATGAAATTGAAAAAGAAAGTGTTACCAAGAAAAAAATTAATTTAGCTAAAATACCAGAGAAGGTAGAGGTTAAAGAAATACAAGAGAATGAGATTAAAAAGGAATATACAGAAGATATAAATTATGGTGAGCTTCTTGAATTAATAATGAAGTATAACAGGAGAGTAAAAGAGCAGTATGAAAAATTAATAGCTAGAAACTTTGATAATATGAAAGAGGCTATAATTAAATATTATGAAGCAAAATTTGAAGTGATTAAAAATCCATTTAAGGTTAGTGGGAAATCTGAAATGTATTCATTACTTCATAAGAAAACAAAGTTAGAAGTTGCGTATTTATATGTTGGTGAATTTTTGTCTGAGGAAGATTTCAATAAGATATCTTCTAATTTTGTGGAGGATACAGTTTATTTTTGTATAACAAAAGATGCTGAGGTTCTACCAAATGTAAGCGACAGAGAATATTACTTAAAGGATGTAGATGATATAGTAAATAAGTATTTAAATCAATATAGGTTGAAAGAAATAGATGCAACAATATTGAAAATAAACTAAAAGGCCGGGAAACCAGCCTTTTTTTCTTTACAGTATATTTTTATAAAGATAAGTAGTTGTCAAATAAAGGGTAAAGATTCTGTGATTAAAGGATAGAAATTTGTAATATTTATAGGTATACTAAAAGAAGGAAACGAAAGGAGAAATAATATGAAAGAATTATTTAAAGTAAATGAGTTAAGTTTTTATGAAGAGGATTTTTTAGATGATATAAATGAATATTTAGATATTGTAGATATATTAAGAGATATGCAAAGTGAATTAACTTATGAGAAGGTAACTTGTGCAACTCAAAATGATTGCTGTGAAAAGAGTAAGGATAACTATTTTATTCAAGTACATGGTTTTATTAATAAAGAGGATGAGTTCATAACAAAGGAAGAAGTTGATATGTTTGCAAAGAATATAAAACAAGATGAACTTGATCTTTTTGTTATTAGAGTTTATAAGTGTATTGAATGTGGAAAGTGGATTATTGATATCTTAGAATAATTTATCGAGGGGTATTATATGAAAGAGGATTTGAAAAATTATTTTTCTAATTTAATTAAAGATATTAAGAGCATCAATAGAGATACTATCTTTGAAATTATGAAGAAGAGGGGAAAGCTTTTAACTATTCTAGCATTAGTAATACTTATGTTTTTAGGATTTGGTATTGGTAGATTAAATACTTCTAAAGAGTATTTATTGAGTAAACTAGAAATAGCGTTAAAAAATGAAAATCCAAGCAAACTTTCTTCAATTGTTAGGTTTAACAATAAAAGAGTAAGTAAAAAGGAAGTTCAACCGCTTATTAATTATTATTCTAAAGATAGCTCTAGAGTGGATTCAGTAATAAATAAATTGAAGACAGTAGGAGAAACAGAAGATTTAAAACTGGTTGAAGAGAATAGGGTGTTTGGAACAAAGTATTATATAGATATTAAACCATATAGTTTGAAAATTGATAGTGAATTTAAGAATAGTAGATTTACTGTAGATGATAAAAATTATATAGATACAGGAAGTAAAATAGATAAGTTAATCCCAGGTGTTTATACAGTAAAAGGAATCTTAGAAAGTGGATTTGGAGATATAGAAGCATCTAAAGAAATAGTACTTATGAAAGATGAAGAGATAGATATGGAATTTGATGCTGTAATGCTTAATATATCATCAGCATTTTATGACGCAGAAGTATTTGCTAATGGACAATCAACTGGAATATTAGTAAAAGATGCAAAGAATATAGGACCATTTCCTACTACAGGAGAGGTTAAATTACATATTGAAAAAGAGTTTCCTTGGGGGAGAGTTAAAGGTGAAGAAGTTCAAGTTAGAGATATTCCTAATTTAACACTTAATTTAAGTATGGAAAATGAAACTCTAAAGTCAGAAATAAATACTGTGGTTGATGAATTTTATAGGAGTGTTTTTTTAGCCCTTAATGAGGAAGATAAGAGCGTTATAAAAGGTGGAACAGAAAACGCCATTAATAAAATTTACGATGTGTTAGAAAAGAAGTATTTCATTTTAAAAAATAAATATAACATAAAAGATATAAAGATAGTTGAGGATAAGAACCAATATAGGTATGAAAATGGAGTATATAGTGCAACTATTGTAGTAAGTGTGGACTATACAGTAAGTAAGAGTTTTCTTGGATTAAATAAAGAGGAAGGTAATAAATTGTTTTTTACTAAAATGCTCTATAACGGGAAGGAATGGAAGGCAGAAGATGTAGAAAACTTTAGTTTATAAGTTAAAAAGGGGGAGGAGTAATGAAGAAAAATTTAATAAAGATAGTAACTATTATTTCGTTATCTTGTTTTATTTTTGAAAGTCCAATTGCTTATGCAACTAATTCATCTGATATAAAAGATCAAATTAATAATAATAATCAAGCCATAGACAATTTGGAAAATGAAAAGGACAAAATACAAAATCAAGTTAATAATGTAAATAAAGAATTAGATAAGATTACAGAACAGATGGAAGCAAAAAATAAGGAGTTGGAGAAATCTAGCAAGAAGGTAAATGAGTTCCAAAGCAAGATAGATTCATTACAAGCTGAAATAGATGGTGTACAAGCTAAAATAAATGGGGCTGAAGAGGAAATAGTTAAAAAAGAGGAACTTATAGTTCAAAAGGAAAATGAAGCAGAAGAAAGAGAAAAGATGCTTGGACTAAGAATAAGAAATTATTATAAAAATGATATGACTAGTCAAATGTTAGCCTTTTTAGTAAGTAGTGATGGTCTTTCAAGCTTTATAGGTAATATATATAATATGAAAAAGATACTTGATACTGATAAAAAGCTTATTGATGAAGTAAATAGCATTAAAGAAGCGTTGAATAATGAAAAGAAGTTATTAGAAGAAAAGATCGTTGAATTAGATGAGGAAAAAGTAGAAATAAAAAATAAACAACAAGAATTGGTTAATGCTCAAAAAGAATTCTTAGATGAACAAAATAAGTATTTAGCTCAAGTGAATGATTTAAAAGGAATAGAGAGCAAAAAGCAAAGCATGATTAATTCTCTATCAGATAAGGAAAGAGAATTACAGGAGAAAATAGGCGATTTGACAGATTTTAATCAAGATTTACAAAATAAATTAGATGATTTATTTAATGGACTTGATGGTGAAAATAGTGGAAATTCTCAGGGAGAAACCTTTTTAAGACCAACTGGTGGCCGTGTTACTAGTGAATATGGTCCTAGAATTCATCCAATTAGTGGACAGAGTGGTTTCCATACAGGTATAGACTTAGCATCTCCATCTGGTACACCTATTAAGGCTTCAAAGAGTGGAACTGTTGTTTATTCTGGATGGCAAGGTGGATATGGACAAGTAGTTATTATAGACCATGGCGGTGGATATAGAACTTTATATGCACATTGCTCTAAACTAAATGTATTTAAAAATCAAAAAGTTAGTAGGGGGCAGGTTATTGCTTTAGTTGGTTCTACAGGTAATAGTACAGGACCTCATTTGCACTTTGAGGTGAGAGTAAATAATAAACATCAAAATCCAAGAAAATATGTACCTATTTAGACTGAAATAATTAATAAAAAATAAACATATATTATTGTAAATAAGAAATTACCCTGTGGTAATTTCTTGTTTTTGTTTAAGGAATAGGAAAAATACAAAAACCTGCACTTACTAATAAGTACAGGTTAAAGGGTATGTTCATTTAAGAAAGGGAATAAATGAACATATATGTGGGGTTTATAAAAACTCTTACTAATAAAAAATATTAGTAGAGTAGTATGGGCTGAATTTTAAAATATCTATACTTAAATTATAAATTAAAAATAGATAAAATCAATAGAAAAAAAACATATTTTTCCTAGTTTTTCATAAAAGTTTTCGACAAATATATGCTATTTTAATTAATTTTAAAAAAGCATTGAAATATATGGATAAAGTATACTACTATTATAGATAATAAAAATATCGTGTATAAATGAAGGTGAGAAAATGAACATAAGAGAAGAGTTTAATAGTATTTTTAACATAAATAATGATCAAGTAGAATTCATTAAGGAGAAGCTTAACTATAAGGATAAGTTATTAATTGTTGGGGTAGAGGCAAATGAAGATTTAAAGGATAAAATTTCAAAGTATGAATTTTTTATCGAAAAAAATAGTGATGCTTTTCTGAATAACTTTTATAAAAAGGGAAAAAGTTTTAAAGAAATATGTTTTTTATGTCAGGTAACAAAAGAGTTAAGAGAAATTAGAGTTATAAGGGAGATATCAAAGAAAATATACCAGCAATTAGGGGTAAATGGATATATAGTATTGCAAATTATTAATTATGATAAATTTATAATTGGTGGTAATAAAGAGAAAATATTTAGTGATACTGAAATTGTTTCCCCTATTTGGAAAGAAGATTTGATTAATGTATTAAAGAATATTGGATTTGTAGATATTGAAATATATGGATCTTTTGATAAGGATAATTTTAATGAGATAAATTCTAACTCTATAATCGTAAGGGCAAGAAAGTATGAGGATTTATTAAAAGATACCCGAGATTATGAAGATTATAGTGAAAATGTTGTTGAGTCTAAAGTGTGTGGTGGTTGTTGTAGTAAGAAGTCTGGTGGATGTTCTGGCTGTAGAGGATGTTCAAAGGGCTGTAATAGGCATTAATTCATAATTACTAAGAAAAAATTAATATTTAAAAATACCAAAAAGAATTAATATAATGTATAATATTAAATAGAATAAGAAGCAAAAATGGGGAACTTTGTATTGTTTTTATGAATTATATGAAGGAGGTATGAAACTTGGCAAAACCAAGCATATTTAGTAGAGATTACGAGAAAAAAATGAAAAGAAGAAAACGTAGGATAACAATAGGAATTATTTTGATATTGTTAGTTGTAGTGGTAGCGTTTGTTAAATTTCAGTTACCTAACATAGATTTCACACAAGTTAAAGCAAAGATACAAGCTTGGGTTGATACAGGAAAGGCTGTAGAGCAAGATGAAGAAGTAGATGAGGAACCAATAGAAGAAGAGAAACCGCAAGATGTTGAAAAGGAACCAGAAAGAACATATATTGATTTTAAAATAAAAGAGGGCACTGTTGCTAAAGCAGAATACGTAGAAGCAGAAGGCGTTAAGAAGTTTGTAGCATTAGAACCTATAGAAGGGTATACTTTTTCGTTAAGTCCTTCACAACAACAAATGATTGTAATGGATACTAATCAAAATTTATATCTTTTAAATGTAGATGGTAGTCTAAAAGATGTAACGAAAAAAGAGTATATTTCAACATCTAAGCAAACATTTCCTAAAGATAAAATGTTAGCAGCTTATGAAGGTTATATATGGAATTCTATACCAAGTTTCATAGATGAAAAAACCATTATTTATGTGTCTCAACTACCATATTTTGGAGCAGCAGCAACTCATAAATATGTATGGATTAAGAATTTGACTAACAATACAGATAAAACTTTATGGAAAACAAAAGGAATGGACATTCAAATTGGAGAAGTTGTACCTGAAAAAGGCATAACAGTAACAATTGATGGAAATATAAAGTACATTAACGCTGCTGGAGTAATTTCTCAATAAAGAGTGAGTATTTACAGATTAGTGTAAAAGAAACAAAAAATTTGATAATAATTAGGAATATGTGATATAATATCCTAGTCTATCAATAGGTAAATAACTATTTTAGGAGGAATAATAAAAAAGATGGAAGCTAAAATGGAAAAAATAGAAAACAATGTAGTTAAGTTAGAAGTAAGAGTTGAAGCAGAAAAGTTTAACGAAGCACTAAAGAAAGCATATAATAAGAATAAGATGCACTTCAATGTACAAGGATTTAGAAAAGGTAAGGTTCCAATGGCTATGGTTAAGAAGTTCTATGGAATAGAAGTACTTTTTGATGATGCTATTAACTTTGTTATAGACGAAACTTATCCAAAGGCTATAGAAGAGAATAATCTAAGACCAGTTGATTACCCACAAATAAATGTTGTAGAAGTTGGGGAAGGAAAAGACCTTGTATATACTGCACAAGTAACTGTATATCCAGAAGTTGTTCTTGGAGAATACAAGGGATTAGAAGTAGCTAAGAATTCTTATGAAGTAAAAGAAGAAGAAGTAGAGGCTCAATTAAAGTCAATGCAAGAAAAGAACGCTAGAGTTGAAGTTAAAGCAGAAGGTACAGTTGAAAATGGAGACATAGCTGTTATAGATTTTAAAGGATTCATTGATGGGGTTGCATTTGAAGGTGGAGAAGGAAAGGATTATCCTTTAGAAATTGGTTCGGGTTCATTCATAGATAACTTTGAAGAACAATTAGTTGGTGCTGCCGCTGGAGAAACTAGAGAAGTTAAAGTTAAGTTCCCAGAAGCATATGGAAACGAAGAATTAAACAATAAGGATGCTACTTTTGAAGTAACAGTTAAGGAAATTAAATCAAAAGAACTTCCAACTTTAGATGATGAATTTGCTAAAGATGTTTCTGAATTTGATACAATGGCTGAATTAAAGGAAGACGTAACTAAGAAGATTCAAGAAAACAATGATAATAGAGCTGAAAGAGAATATGAAGATGCAGTTATAAATGCTGCTATAGAAACAGCTACAATTGATTTACCAGAAGTTATGGTAGAAAAAGAAATAGATCACATGATTAAAGATTTAGAATCTAGATTACAATATCAAGGTCTAACTCTAGATCAATACATGGAGTTTACAGGAAATACTGTAGAAAAGATGAGAGATTACATGAGAGCAAATGCTGAAAGAAAGGTTAAAGCTGATTTAGTTCTTGAAGCAATTGCTAAGGCTGAAAACATAGTAGCAACAGAAGAAGAATTAAAGGAAAAAGCTACTGAAGTTGCAAAGATGTACTCAGCTGGAGAAACAGAAAAAATGGTTGAATTATTAATTAATTCACAAAAAGCTATGTTAGAAAATGATATAGTTATGGGTAAAACAATTCAATTATTAAAAGATAATTGTAAAACAGCTTAATATATACAAGAGATAATTGCCAGAAAGTATTTCTGGCAATTATTTCAAATTAATATTAACAATTAAAGACAAATCAAGTATAATTTAAATATAATTTAATTAATATTTTAATTATTAATTATACAAGATTGGGTATATTAATTAGGAGGTAGTATTATGGCATTAGTTCCAATGGTAGTAGAACAAACAGGCAGAGGAGAAAGATCTTATGATATTTTCTCAAGATTATTAAAAGATAGAATAATCATGCTAAGCGGTGAGGTAACAGATGAATCTGCTAACCTAATTGTAGCTCAATTATTATTCTTAGAAAGTGAAGATCCAGATAAGGATATATTCTTATATATAAATAGCCCAGGTGGATCAGTTACAGCTGGTATGGCTATTTATGATACTATGAATTATATTAAGGCAGATGTATCAACTATATGTGTAGGGATGGCAGCTTCAATGGGTGCATTCTTACTATCTAGTGGTGCAAAAGGAAAGAGATATGCTCTACCAAATGCTGAGGTTATGATTCATCAACCACTTGGAGGCTTCCAAGGTCAAGCAACAGATATTGGCATTCATGCAAACAGAATGTTAAAGATTAAAGAGAGATTAAATAAGATTTTAAGTGAAAATACTAATCAACCATTAGAAAAATTATCAGCTGATGTAGAAAGAGATTATTTCTTAGACGGTGAAGAAGCTGTAGAATATGGAATTGTTGATAAAGTAATAACAAAGAACGAATTAGGGAAAGATAAATAACAACCTATTGTCTAAGTGAGGTGAATGTATGGCTAAATTTGATGACAAGAAACAGCTAAAGTGTTCTTTTTGCGGTAAGAATCAAGACCAAGTAAAAAGATTAATAGCTGGACCTGGTGTATATATTTGTGATGAGTGTATTGATTTATGCTCAGAAATCATAGCGGATGAGTTTGAAGATACTCTAGAGTTTGATACTAAAACACTTCCTAAACCACAAGAAATTAAAGAATATTTAGATTCTTATGTAATTGGTCAAGAAAGTGCAAAGAAATCTTTAGCAGTTGCTGTTTATAATCATTATAAAAGAATAAATTCTAATGAGAGCAATGATGATGTTGAATTACAAAAAAGTAATATACTTTTATTAGGACCAACTGGGTCTGGTAAAACATTCTTAGCTCAAACATTAGCAAAATTCTTAAATGTTCCATTTGCTATAGCTGATGCCACAACATTAACAGAGGCTGGATATGTTGGAGAAGATGTAGAAAATATTCTATTAAGATTAATCCAAAATGCAGATTATGATGTTGAAAGAGCAGAAAAAGGAATCATTTATATAGATGAAATAGATAAGATAGCAAGAAAATCTGAAAATCCATCTATTACAAGAGATGTTTCGGGAGAAGGTGTTCAACAAGCGCTTCTTAAGATATTAGAAGGAACAGTTGCATCTGTACCACCTCAAGGAGGGCGTAAACATCCACATCAAGAATTCATTCAAATTAACACTGGAAATATATTATTTATTTGTGGTGGAGCTTTTGATGGATTAGATAAGATAATTGAAAAAAGAACAAGAAAGAGTTCTATTGGATTTGGAGCTGATATCCAATCTAAGGCTGAAAAAGATATTGGAAGCCTATTAAAAGAGATAGAACCAGAAGATTTATTAAAGTTTGGTTTAATTCCTGAATTTGTAGGGAGATTACCACTTGTAGTAACTCTTCAATCTCTTGATAAAGAAGCACTTGTTAATATTTTAAGCAAGCCTAAAAATGCTTTAGTAAAACAATACATGAAGTTATTTGAAATTGATAATGTAGAATTAGATTTTACAGATAAAGCGCTTGAAGCAATTGCAGAAAAGGCTATAGAAAGAAAGACAGGAGCAAGAGGTCTAAGATCTATAATTGAAGATGTAATGACAGATATTATGTTTGAAATTCCTTCTGATGAAAGAATAAACAAGGTTGTTATTACTGAGCCTACAATTACTAAGAAGGAAAGACCAGAAATTCAAATGCTTCCAGAAGGTGAGGTTAGACCTCAATTAAAAGCTAAGAAGCCTAAAAAGAAAAAGGGTGTAGAAACTGCTTAATAAAAAAAGGTTGTTTTTACAGCCTTTTTTTTATTGTCTAGGAAAGTATGAAGTTTTAATTTGCTGCAGATTAAAGTATTTTTCAATTAAATTGTGAATACATTCAATATTTTAATTATTACTAAAGTTTTTTTATTTATGTATAGCAGACTTAGGAAGAGTTAATAATTATAAACGGATATAATTAATGACTTGGAGGTAGAGTAATGGCAGAAATTTTAATTTTATTACAGATCGTTTTAATGGGGTTAATGATATATCTTATTATATCTAATAATAAGAGTATGAGGGCAAGAAAGGTAGTTATAGATAAAGAGAGTACTAAGGAATTAGAGAAGTTATACAAAATGAGGGGAGTTACATTGACAGTACCCTTAACAGAAAAAAGTAGGCCTAGTAGTTTTCAAGAGGTAGTTGGTCAAGATAAGGGAATAAAAGCGTTAAAAGCGGCTTTGTGCGGCCCTAACCCACAACATGTAATAATATATGGCCCTCCAGGTGTTGGTAAGACAGCAGCTGCTAGATTGGTTCTAGAAGAAGCTAAGAAAAACAGTAGTTCTCCTTTTAAGAAAGAATCTAAGTTTGTTGAAATAGATGCAACAACAATTAGGTTTGATGAGAGAGGGATTGCAGATCCATTAATAGGTTCTGTGCATGACCCTATATATCAGGGGGCAGGCTCTTTAGGGGTTGCTGGAATACCACAGCCTAAGCCTGGAGCTGTTACAAAGGCTCATGGAGGAGTATTGTTTATAGATGAAATAGGAGAACTTCATCCTATAGAACTAAATAAGTTATTAAAAGTTCTTGAGGATAGGAAGGTCTTTTTAGATAGTTCCTATTATAGTTCAGAAGATCCTAATATGCCTAAATATATTAAGGAGGTTTTTGAAAATGGTTTGCCTGCGGATTTTAGATTAATTGGTGCAACAACTAAAAGTCCGGAAGATATTCTTCCAGCAATAAGGTCAAGGTGTGTAGAAATATTCTTTAGGGCATTAGATTCAGATGAGATAATAAAAATTGGAGTAGATGCATCAAGAAAAGCAGAGTTAAAGTTAGACAAAAAGTGTGAAGAATTAATAGGAGAATTCTGTAGTAATGGCAGAGAGGTTATTAATCTAATACAGTTATGTTCAGGGGTTGCTTTAAATGAAAATAGAGATTACATAACTAGTAATGATGTTGAATGGGTAATAGAAAATTGCCAGTATACAAAGAGAATAGAAGAAAAGGTATTTGAGGTCCCTTCTATAGGAAAAGTAAATGGTTTAGCTGTTTATGGCGCTAATATAGGAGCTGTTATGACTATAGAAGCATCTGCTAAGAGGGTTAAGGATGGCGTTGGAAAGCTAAAGGTATCTGGAGTAGTTGAAGAGGAGAGTATATCTAGTAATAATAAAAAGGTTACAAGGAAAAGTATGATTATTTCTTCTGTAGAAAATGTTCTAACAATACTAAGTAATATATTCGATATCGATTGTAAGAAATATGATATACACGTTAATATTCCAGGTGGTTCCTTAGTTGATGGTCCTTCAGCTGGTATAGCTATTGCTACTGCAATTTATAGTGCAATAAAAGGCATGAAAGTAAATAATAAAGTAGCTATGACAGGTGAAGTAGGATTATTAGGTGGAGTAAAACCAATAGGTGGAGTTAGAGCTAAGATAATAGGAGCAAAAAAAGCTGGAGCAAGTAAAGTTATTATACCAAAAGAAAATTGGAGTGAAGGTCTTCTTGAAGTAGGTGGCATTGAAATATGTCCAGTTGAAAATATTAGAGAGGTATTTAATATGGCCTTTATAAATTTCCCTATGTCTTTAGAAGAAGAGGAGTTAAATATTCTTTCAGCTAGTGGTGAAAGTAAAGAGAAAGGTGTTTGCTAATTATAGCTAAGCACCTTTTAAAGTCTAATTATTGAAAAAAATATATATTATGTGTATACTAATTAAGTCTAAATAATTATAACATGGATGGAGGGAGAGTATCATGAAAGAGTATATTAGACTTCCTTTGATTCCTTTAAGGGGACTAACTATTTTTCCTAATATGGTATTACATTTTGATGTAGGACGTGAGAAATCAGTTGCTGCTATTGAAGAAGCAATGTTAAATGATGAAAATATATTTTTAGCATCACAAAGAGATCCAGAGATAGAAGAACCTACTTCTGAGAATATAAGTAAGATAGGAACTTTATGTAAAATAAAGCAAATAATAAAGATGCCTGGCGATACTATGAGGGTATTAGTAGAGGGTAAGGTAAGATGCGAAATAAAGGAATATTTTAATAACGAAAACTATTTTGAGGTTTCTATTAGTGAGATTGATGAAACTTTAGAAGAAAGTCCGGAGATAGAGGCTTACTTTAATTCTTTAAAGAAAACTCTTGCAAGATTTTTAAAACAAGCAGGTGAAAATACTAGTGAATTTGCTAAAGAAATAAAACTTGTAGATAATGTAGTAGAGTATGTGGATATGGTTTCTGGATATTTACCAATATCTGAGGAAAAGAAACAAGAAATACTTGAAACTTTAGATATAAAGAAGAGAATAGAAGCTATCATAGTATTTATAGAAAATGAGATAAAGGTTGTTCAAGTGCAAAAAAAACTTGCTAAAAAGATGAAGAAGAGTGTTGACGATTCTCAAAAAGAATTCTATTTAAGAGAGCAACTTAAGTTTATTCAACAAGAATTAGGACAAGATGATGAAGAGACTAAAATAATAAAAGAATATGAACAAAAGCTTGAGACTATGAGACTTCCGAAGGAAGTTAAGGAGAAAGCTTCATATGAACTAAAAAAGCTAAAAGGAATGAATATATCTTCATCTGAAGGAAGTACAATTCAAAGCTATTTAGATTGGGTGTTTGATTTACCGTGGGGTAAAAATACAAAGGAACGATTAGATATAAATAAGGCTGAAGAAGTTTTAAATGAAGAGCATTATGGATTAGATGATGTAAAAGAAAGAATACTAGAGTATCTTTCTGTAAAGAAGATGAGTGGAACTTTAAAAGGGCCAATATTATGTTTAGTAGGACCTCCAGGTGTTGGTAAAACATCTATTGCAAGATCTATTGCAAAGGCTGTAAATAGAAAGTATGTAAGAATGTCTTTAGGTGGAATGAGAGATGAAGCTGAAATTAGGGGACATAGGAGAACTTATGTTGGAGCTATTCCAGGTAGAATAGTTTATTCTTTAAAAGAAGCTAAATCAATGAACCCTCTAATATTATTAGATGAAATTGATAAGTTAAGTTCAGATTATAAGGGAAACCCAGGGGATGCTCTATTAGAGGTATTAGATAGCGAACAAAATAAAACATTTAGGGATAATTACATGGAGCTTCCAATAGATTTATCTAAGGTTTTATTTATTACAACTGCAAATAGCTTAGATACAATACCGAGACCATTGTTAGATAGAATGGAAATTGTAGAAGTATCTGGATATACTTATGAGGAAAAGTTTAATATAGCAAGAAATCACTTGATTCCAAAAATATTTAAAGAATACAAATTAAATAATGAAGTTATTACTATAAATGATGAAGCTATTAGGTTTGTTATAGATGGTTACACTAGGGAATCTGGTGTAAGAAATCTTGAAAGAGTTATTTCTTCTTTAATTAGAAAGTCAATGGCGTCTATATTAAAGAATGATTTAGAGTCTATGAATATAGATAAGGCTAAGGTAGAAGAGTTACTTGGAACTAAGAGGTATAGCTTTGATGAAAAGATGAAGGAAGACAAGGTTGGTGTAGTTACAGGAATGGCTTGGACTGCATATGGTGGGGATACTTTACCAGTAGAAGCTATGGTTATGAGTGGTAGTGGTAAACTTCAGCTTACAGGACAGCTTGGTGATGTAATGCAAGAATCAGCAAAGGCAGCATATACATATGTAAGGGCAAATGCATCTAAGTACAATATAGAAGAAGATTTCTATAAGACTAAGGACATACATATTCATGTTCCAGAAGGTGCTGTTCCTAAGGATGGACCTTCTGCTGGTGTTACTATGGTAACTGCCCTTGTATCAGCGTTATCAGGTAATAAGGTTAAGTGTAATGTGGCTATGACAGGTGAAGTTACTTTAACAGGAAGAGTTTTAGCTATAGGTGGTTTAAAAGAAAAATCTTTAGCTGCTTATAGAATGGGAATAGATACAATAATAATTCCAAAAGAAAATGAAAAAGATATAGAAAAGATACCTTCTTCAGTAAAGGAAAACCTTACTATTATAACAGCAGAGGAAGTTGGAGAGGTATTAAATAATGCTATAGTTGGAGATGAAGCCAATGAGAATTAAACAAAGTGAATTTATAATTTCGGCTGTAAAAAGAGATCAGTATCCTAAGGATGATAGGGTAGAGGTAGCTTTTGTTGGAAGATCAAACGTAGGTAAGAGTTCAATTATAAATGCTCTTACTAATAGAAGAAAGTTAGCTAAAGTAAGTGGTACTCCAGGAAAGACAAGGTTAATTAACTTCTTTCTTATAAATAATGACTTTTATTTAGTTGATTTACCTGGGTATGGGTATGCAAAGGTATCAAAGAAAGAAAAGGAGAGCTGGGGGAAGACAATAGAAACTTACTTAAATGGAAGAGAAGAGCTTAAGAGAGTTGTTCTTCTAGTGGATTCAAGACATAAGCCAACTGCTGATGATATCATGATGCATGAATGGATAAAGCATTATGGGTATGATGTTATAGTAGTTGCAACAAAAAGTGATAAGTTATCTAATAATGAATTAGGTAAAAGTAAAAAGATAATAAAAGAAACTTTAAAGTTAAGTGCAGAAGATAAGTTATATTACTTCTCATCGTTAAATAAAAAAGGAAAAGATGAGTTAATAGATAATTTATTTGGAGATTTAGCTTCCGAAGAGTAGTAAATAGAGCAATTTAGAGCTTTTTCTAAGTTGCTCTATTTCTTTTTTGTAGTAAATAAGAATTTTTCTATGAAAATTGTGTCAAATAATTCTTTATAGAATAAGATATACTATAAAAATTAAATATTAAATCCCAAGGAGGAAATGATATGGAAATCAATGACATTATTAATGGATTAAACTGCAATAATGGCACAAACAACAATAATAATTGTGGAACTAACAATAATAACTGTGGTTGTGGCGGAAATTGTGGATTTGGTAACTGCGGTGGATTCGGCGGTGGATTCGGCGGATTTGGCGGTTGGTGGATTTGGATAATCTTATTATTCTTCTTCTTCGGTTTTGGCGGAAATGGCTTTGGCGGAGGCTTTGGTGGTAACAATAGTAGAAATAATTGTTGCTGCTGCTGCTGTGAAAAGAAGAAAAAGAAAGATGATTGCTGCTGCTGCTGTGGAGGAAATAACTACAACAATGGATGCGGATGCGGAAGCGGATATGGAAACAATAATGGATTCTTTGGCGGATCTTGGTGGTTATTCTTACTAGTTTTATTATTTATATGCTCTGGTGATTGTGGTGGTTGTGGCAACTTTATAGGTGATGGTTGCGGTTGCGGATGCTAATAAAATAGCTATCTGACTAATCTAGAAGGGAGCGATAGTTATGTCAAAGAAGAAGCGTAGAAAAGATAATTACTGCTGTTGCGAATGTTGTGATCCATGTAATTGCTGTGATTGCTGTAATTGCTGTGATTGTTGTTGTGATGATTGCTGCTGTGGAAACAATAACAACAATGGAATGGGCTGTGGAATCATGGAAGCTATTATATTCTGGTTAATAGCTTGCGGAGCAGGATTATTAAACACTAATTCAATCTTAATAATATTACTATTTTTACTTTATGGTTGGAGCTGCGGTAGTTGCGGATTCGACGGATTTGGTTGGTAGTAAAGTTAGGTGGAGGGCAGAAATGCCCTCCAAAAAATTTGCCATAATTTATAACCAAAATATACCTTTGTACATATAATATCATAAATAATACTCATTTTAGGAGGATCATTATGTCAAAACGTAGGCATAGGGATAGATCAAGAGAGAGTAATAATATGGGTAGGAATCAAGGCTTTGGTGCGAACTCAAATAATAGATTTCCATTTGGAATTAATCCACAACAACTTCTTGGGATGTTAGGTGGAAACTTTGATATGAATAGACTAGGAAGCATGTTAAATTCAATGAATATGGAAGGCTTTGATTTAAACTCAATGAATCAACAGATGAATAGCAATAATAACGGAAACGCTAATATGAATAGTAACAATAATAATTTCAACTTTGAAAGTATGATGAATGCAATGAGTGGAATGAATATGATGGGGAATCATATGGAAAACAATAAAGTAAGTACGGAAAATACAGCTAAATTCGATGAAAATTCATATCCTGAAGAAGTTGATGATGAGAACATACAGATATTATTGTCATTAAGAAAAATAGTTGATCCTAATAAAGTACAATTTGTAGATAAAATAATAGAATTATATAATAATGGTGCATTTAATGAAAAATAAAACTGTATAATTACCATAAATATAGTCAATAATATTAATGTACCGGAGAAAGTATTCTCCTATAGCTACATGAAGTTATTCTTCATAAAGCTAAAACCCCCCATCCCCCTTTTAGGCCGCAGTTGATGCGGCCTTTTCACTTTTTATTTTTTGTATATTGAGGATATCTTGTATGAATTATCTCCGCTCTTTATTGTATTTACATAGAATGTAGTTTCAGTCTTTGATGAATCATCTTTTTCACGAATATATTTTTCAAAAGATAATGTCCATTTTATTGATGTTATATTACCTTCATTATCAACAGATTCATCATAAAAGAAAGCATTTTGAAAGCTATATTGATTATGTTCTTTATCAAGGTTCCACAATAACCCTAGTTCGTTTTCTGAGATATTTTCAGCGAATATATCTGGCACTTCATCTAATTCATAATCTTTTTGCAATAAGTCAATTAAAGATAGAATATTACCAAGGTCCGGAATTTTAATGCTATCTTTAGTTATATTTATTGTGGCATTATCTATTATCATAAATGCATCTAAAGATGAGTTGCCGGAAGATGAATTTAATGAGTAACATTGAGGAGTTTTATTTCCATTTGAATCTAATATGCCAAAAATATTTTTATTAGATGTAAAAACTTTTTTAAAGTCGCCATCTATCCATTTGAATACATAAGATATACTTTTATCTTGAGATGTCTGTACTATTATCTCTGGTGTGGAGCTTCTAGAAAGATTTTTTATAAATACTTTTGTTGGCCAATAGGACTTTGTTTTTCCTAAGTTATTGTTGTCACATAATTTACTTAGGAAGTAGTTTTTATTTCCTATAATAATTTTAATATCATCAAAGCCATCATTAGATATTATTTCAATAGTATCTTCTATATTGTCTCCATTTAAATCAATTGATGTGGATTTTCCATACTCTATGGGAGCTATAACATTAATATCAGTTTTAGGGATTCGTAACAAAATTAATGTAGAGATTATTAGTATTATAAAAAATGAGAAGATTAAGATTTGTTTCTTCCTTATAATTAGTACCTTCAATTTACTCACCTCATATACATTATATGAAGAGTTGAATAAGAATATAAATAAAAAAAGATCACTTTATATAAAGTGACCTTTTACTTGTCGCAATTAGGACATATTCCATAAAAATATATTTGGTTTGATAAAATCTTGTACTTTGAAACCTTACTTGCTTCAGCATTTAAGTTATCTAAGCATAGAGAATCTAAATCTTCTACTTTACTACAATTTATACATTGAAGATGTGGATGTGGAGAAGTAGTTCCATCATATCTGAAATTACCTTCACCAACATTTATTTCTTGTATTAACCCGACCTCAGCTAATGTTTTTAGTGCTTTATAAACCGTAGCTAAACTCATAGTAGGATATTCTGTTTGAATAGCCTTATAAATTGATTCTGCAGATGGATGTTCCTTTGTGCTCATAAGATACTTATACACTGCAAGTCTTTGCGGAGTAAGTTTTAACTTCTTTTCTTTAAAAACAGCAGTTATATTTTCCATAAGAGTCATCCTTTCAAGTTTGTTAACAATATTATAATAAATTATTAAATAAGTGTCAATCATTATTCATGGAAGTTAGTAAGTATTTAATAATTATTATTGTTTACTTAAAGAAAAATTAGTTGCTTAACCCTCAAAAGTATGTTAAAATATAGACAAATATGTTAAATATTTAACATCAGTTCATGTTCAATTTCATTTTTTAGGAGTATATAAATACTCCTATATTTTTTTATATAAAGAACTTATTTACAACATATTCATTAACTTTCTTATTATTGCAATAGAAGGTAATCAGTGATACACTAAATTATGTTAGGAGATTTTGGAATCAATAGGAGGTCTTAAATATGGCAAAATATAAAGTTGGAGACAAATTAATAATTGTAAATGATCCAAGTGAAGAGAAAGAAAAACTTCAAGAGTTAAGTAAGTTAACTGTAGAGGATGATTATGCTCAGTTCTCTTGGGGGGTTAAAATATTAAATGTTGAGTATGATAAACCATATGTTACCCTAACATATAGAAATGTTAGAGGAGAAAAACATAAAGTTTTTGCTGAATGTAAGGATATAGAAAATTTTGATCAACAAAAGGTTTTAGAAAAAGCTTTATTAAAAGCATTCCAAAATGAGATCATAGATATATCAGTAGTTAAAAATTCAGGATTATAAGATTTAAAAGAGAAATTGCAAATGTGATTTCTCTTTTTGTTTATAAAATGTTAAAATTTACTCTAATTCAATGGGTGAAATTTTATATATACATGCTTTATAAATATGCAGATTACTGCGTTAGTAATAAGAAGTAAAAAAGGGGACTAAAGTCATAAAATGTTAAATAATATAGGAAAAATGTTATAAAATGTTATATAATGTTATTATCGAAGTAATAGAGGTGCTAGTTATGAATATTTATTTAGCAAGACAAGCCATATATGATAGAAAGTTTAAAGTACAAGCATATGAGTTATTATTTAGGAATTCTAAAGAAAACAGATTTGTGGGAAATATAGATGAAGATAGTGCTACTATAAAATTAATTTCTAATTGTGCAACAATGGGATTAAATGAACTGACAAATAATAAAAAAGCTTATATTAATTTTTCTCAAGGAGTATTATTAAATGATGTGGCAAGCCTTTTATCTAAAGATAAGGTAGTAGTAGAGATATTAGAAAATGTTATTCCAACGGAAGATGTAGTGAGTTATTTGCAGGAACTAAAATCAAAAGGATACATATTAGCTCTAGATGACGTATCCTTTAGTACAAATTATAAAAATTTTGGGACATTGATAGATATATATAAGGTGGACTTTAAAATTACATCTCCAAATCAACGAAAGTTTCTTGCAAATGTACTGAAAAATTATAATCCTGGAGCAAAGCTATTAGCAGAGAAGATAGAGACTGAAGAAGAGTATAGAGAAGCTATGGAAAGTGGTTATTCTTTTTTTCAAGGATATTATTTTAGCAAGCCTTTAATGATAGAGGGAAAAGATATACCAGTAAGAAATGTAACTTGCTTTAACTTAATGAGTGAACTGTTAAGAGATGATTTTGATATAGATAAAATTGAAACAATAATAAAGACTGATGTTTCTATAAGTTATAAGCTAATGAAATTTTTAAATTCTGCTGCGTTTTCCTTTGTCCAAAAAATTTCATCAATAAGACAGGCAATAATGCTTTTGGGCCGAATGGAATTGAAAAAGTGGCTTTCTATGATCGTAATGAGTGAAATGAAGGGCGGTAATAGTGAAGAAGTTACTAATGGTACAATAATAAGAGGAAGATTTTGTGAGTTGGTTCAATCAAGAATAGAAGAAAAAAATCAATCATTAGCATTTATGGTAGGTTTATTTTCAAACCTAGATAGTTATATGCAAAGAGATATGGCTGAAATTATACAGGAATTACCTGTTGATGAAGAAATAAGAGATGCATTACTAGGGAAAGAGAATAATTTAAGAAAGGTACTAGAGTTAGTTATTTCTTACGAGAATATGAATATTAATAGAATGGAAGAATATTGTGAGATGCTAAATTTAGATAAAAAAATACTTATTGATTTATATATGGAGTCGATAGAATGGTCTAATAGGTTGGCAATTATATAAAAATATACTAAATTGTAAAAAAAACCTTTATTTTTACTGAAAATTATAATATAATGTGGGCATATGATGGATTCGTTTTCAGTAAAGGTGGGGGAGAATATGAGTAAGTGTCCGTTTTGGTCAACTGGTAAAGATAGGGTTGAATGTAATACAGAATGCCCTATGAATACATTAGCTTTAGAGGATAATTGTCCTTTTAAAGAATACGTTTCAGATTCTAAATTGAAGTTTAAAGATATAGTTAAGGAAGAATATGACTATTCTGAAGAAACAATTAATGGGAATCTTTTGGGAATAAAAATAGAAAGAGAAGTAAGTCAGTATTAAAGGAATAATTAATAAAGGGTAATTGCATTTAAAACTTTGCGAAAGCAAAGTTTTTTTATTTAAATAAAAAGAGAAATTGCAAAGCAATTTCTCAAAAAAACTATTTATAAATTGTACTGTATTTATGAAGTAGATTTTGTTTTAATGTCCATAAGTCATAAGATAAATCTACATAGTAAGTATGAGGATTTTCAAATCTTAAAACTTCAGGCCATAACTTTTCTGTTTCCTTTTTAGCAAAATCTTTTATTTCCATTACAGTAGGACTAGTGTACACAAGGTTCCCTTTTTCAAATATAGGAACTTGTAAATCCTTAGTATAGAAGTTTGTTATTTTCTTTCTCTTCCATGTATGAACTGGATCAAATATCTCTAACTCTTCCTTTTCATCTATAACTTCATTATTAATAGTTAATAAGTCTGCTATAGCCATATGTGAATCCTTATCGAAAATTCTAACTAATTTCTTAAATCCTGGATTAGTTATTTTTTCATCATTTTCACTTATTTTTATTTTAGGAATAACTTCTCCATCTTTTTCAACAGCAGATAATTTATATACTCCTCCAAAGACAGGTTCAGATTTTGCAGTTATTAATCTTTCTCCAACACCAAATGAATCTATACAAGCACCTTGTTCAAGAACATCCCTAATTATATATTCATCAAGGGAGTTAGAAATTACTATCTTACAATCTTCGTAGCCTGCTGCATCAAGCATCTTCCTACACTTTTTAGTTAAGTAAGTTATATCACCAGAGTCAATTCTAACACCTGAAGGTCTCTTACCCATTGGTTTTAAAACTTCATCAAATACCTTTATAGCATTTGGAATACCTGATTTTATAACATTATAAGTATCTATTAATAAAGTACAGTTATCAGGGTATATTTCTGCCCAGCTCTTAAATGCTTCATATTCACTATCATATAGTTGAACCCAGCTATGTGCCATAGTTCCAACAGCAGGAATATTAAACATCTTATCTGAAATAGTACATGCAGTTGAGCTACATCCTCCAATTATAGAAGCTCTTGCTCCGTATATAGCTCCATCGTAACCTTGAGCTCTTCTTGAACCAAATTCCATTACAGGTCTACCATTTGCAGCTCTTGATATTCTGTTAGCTTTTGTAGCTATAAGAGTTTGATGGTTTATTGTAAGTAGTATCATAGTTTCAATAAATTGAGCTTGAATTACTGGTCCTCTAACTGTTACTAAAGGTTCATTTGGGAATACCGGGTTTCCTTCTGGAACAGCCCAAACATCACAAGAGAACTTAAAATTCTTTAGATAATTTAAAAATTCTTCTGAGAAAGTATGCTTACTTTTTAAGTATTCAATATCATCATCAGTAAATTTTAGGGTACTTAAATATTCAATTAATTGTTCTACACCAGCCATGATACAATATCCACCACCGTCTGGTACTCTTCTAAAGAACATGTCAAAGTAGGCAATTTTATCTTCTAATCCTTTATTGAAATATCCGTTACCCATTGTTAATTCATAAAAGTCTACAAGCATTGTTAAGTTTCTGTCATTTTTAACATCGAATGAATTAGTATTTGTCATCTTAATCTCCTCTTTTCATAAAAATGCCTTATTCCTATTGTACCCTTTCATTTTAATTATTACAATATAATGAAGACTCAAAATGATTTTTAAGGCATTTACAAGGTAATACTTAGTAGATGGGAGGATTAATATGCATTTAGATAAGAATCAATTAAAAGCAGTAAAGGCAAATGAAAGAAATGTATTAGTTGTAGCAGCACCTGGTTCAGGTAAAACAACTGTTATTATAAATAGAATTAAATATTTAGTTGATGAAGTTGGAGTATATCCATCAAATATAATTGTTATAACTTTTACTAAAGCAGCAGCTCTGAATATGAAAAATAGATATATAAATACTTTTCATAAAGAAAGTTCTCCTTTTTTTGGTACCTTCCATGGGCTATTTTATAAAATTCTTATAAGAGAAGGAGCTAATATAAATATTATTGAAGGATATATAGCCAATAAAATTATAGAAGGTGTTCTTAGAAAATATTCAGATGAAGTTAATGAGGATAGGGTTAAAGAGGCTGTAAATAACATATCATTATTTAAAACATCAGGTGAAAATATAGATGATTTTAAACCTTCTATAGCTAAAGATATTTTTATGGAATGTTATGATGCCTATGACAAATATAAGAAAGAAAATAATCTTTGGGATTTTGATGATTTAACTATTAAGGCTTTAGAATTATTCAAAAATAATAAAAGGATAAGAGAAGGATACAAAAGAGTATTTAAATATATTCTTGTAGATGAGTTTCAAGATTGTGATGATCTTCAAATAGAATTTTTGAAATTAATGACAGAGGGGGAGGAGAATTCCCTTTTCGCTGTTGGTGATGAAGACCAGTGTATTTATAGTTTTAGGGGTTCAAAACCTGAATACATGGTTTCTTTTGATAAAACATTTAAAAGTGCAAAGAAATATTATTTACATATAAACTATAGAAGTAACAAAAATATAATAGAAAGTTCAAAAAAAGTTATTTCTTTTAATAAGGAAAGAAATAAAAAGGATATACAGTGGTATAAAGATAAGGATGGAATTATCCTTTGTAAAGGGGTTTATGATGAGAGAATACAGGGAGATGAAGTTTCTGAAAAAATTAGAGATTTCTACAATAAGTCTAGCTATAGGTATAAAGAAAACATAGTTCTTTATAGAACTAATATGGAGGCTATGAGCGTTATAGATTCGTTTATAAGAAATAAGATACCATTTACCTTGTTGGATAAAGAATATAACTTCTTTAATCATTTTATATGTAAGGATTTATTATCTTATTTATCTTTAGCAATGAATCCCTATGATAGAGAATCTTTTATAAATATAATTAATAAACCCTTTAGGTATGTTAGTAAAACTAGTATAGCTTATATTAGGGAATATAAGTATGAAAAAGATACTTTTGATATACTTATAGAAAAAGATGATACTCCACCATTTCAAAGAAAGAAGCTTGATGAACTAAAAAGAGATTTTAATTATATAAAGAAGTCATCATTAAGTAGTGGTATACAATACATAGTAACTGATATGGGGTATATAGATTACCTTAAAACATATACAGAAAGATTTGGTGGTAATATTGAAGATTTAGAGGAGATAGTTGAAGAATTCAAAATGTCAGCTTCATCATTTAAAACTATCTTTGAATTTTTTGAGCATGTAGATGAAGTAGGAAAGAAGATAGAAGAAAGTAAAAGAAATAAGACAGAAGACAGAGTTTTATTAAGCACTATCCATGGTGTAAAAGGAATGGAGTTTAAAAATGTATTTTTAATTAACTGTAATGAGGACACAATGCCACATTCATCTAGTAAAGAGGAAAACATAGAAGAAGAAAGAAGATTATTTTATGTTGGAATAACAAGAGCAATAGATAATTTATTTCTTTTCGTACCTAAGATGAAAAAAGGAAAGTTTAGGGATGCTTCTAGATTTATTGAAGAGGGTGGCTTTATGGAAATTGTTAAGGCTTCCCATGGGCTAGTTAAGGATTCAGTAGTTACACATAAGGCTTTTGGAACAGGAAAAGTGGTGGAAGTTAATGGGGATGAAGTTGGAATTTTATTTCATGATGGAATGAAAAGAAAGTTTTCTGCCAAGGTTCTTTTAGATAATGGATTAATATCTAAGTAACTATGGTGAAATTTATCAAATATTGAATAAATATTGGTATTCATATATAATTTTAAGTAGGCTTATATCTTATGGTATAAGCCTTTAATTATAGTTTTGCTAGGAAGAGGTTATTATGGATAAAGGTGTATTTAATCCTAAAGATATAATATTTTCTCTTGATATTGGTACTAGATCGATAATTGGTACTGTTGGAATTGTAAGAGAAAAGAAGTTTGAAGTTTTATATGAGAAGTATAAAGAACATGAAGAAAGAGCTATGGTAGATGGACAAATTCACGACATAAACTTAGTTGCATCTGTAGTTAAGGATGTTAAAGAAGATATAGAAAGTGAATTAGGAATACAGTTAAAAGAAGTATCAATTGCGGCAGCAGGTAGGTTTTTAAGAACTGTTAATACAATGGGTGAAATAGAACTTAATGGTGATGAAGAAATAGATGAAGAAATAGTAAGAAGTGTAGAATTAAGTGCTGTTAAAAAAGCTGAAGAGGAAGTAATAAAAAATACTAAAAGTAAGCTATATTGTGTAGGTTATTCAGTAAAGGGGTACTACCTAAATTCATATGTAATAACAAACCTACTAGGACATAAAGGGGAAAGAATTGGAGCAGAGGTAATAGCAACATTCCTACCTAGATCAGTTATTGATTCATTATATACTGTTATGAATAAGGTTGATTTAAGGGTGTCTAATTTAACACTAGAACCAATTGCAGCAATAGAGGCTGCTGTACCTAAGAATTTAAGATTGTTGAATATAGCCTTAGTTGATATTGGAGCAGGAACATCGGATATAGCTATAAGTTCAAAAGAAAGTATATGTGCCTATGGAATGGTACCTATGGCAGGAGATGAGGTTACAGAAGTAATAGCTCAAGAGTGTTTAGTTGATTTTAATTCAGCTGAAAATATAAAAAGAAGTGTGACATTACAGGATGAAGTTACATATACAGATGTATTAGGACTAGAAAATACTATAGAATCTAGCTCTATTATAAAATCTATTACTCCAACTGTAGAAAAGATTGCAACAGCTATTTCAAGTGAGATAATTTCTCTTAATGGAAATAAGCCACCAGCTGCTCTATTCTTAGTAGGGGGAGGAGCTCACACTCCAGGTCTTGTAGAAGAGATATCTAATCACATAGGATTACCTACTCAAAGAATAGCAATTAAGGATAGAACCAGTGTAACAGAATGTTTATCAAATAATGAATTAGGGTCTGCGGGAGTTACAGTTTTAGGAATAGCAATATCAGCTATTAAGAAGATGGGACATGACTTTATAGATGTAAATTTAAATGGTACACCAGTAAGTTTATTTAATTCTCATAAACATACTGTAATGGATGTTTTACTTCAAGCGGGTGTTAACCCATCATTACTTATAGGAAAGAATGGTAAGAGTATAAGATTTAGTGTTAATGGAAAAAGAAGATTAGCATTTGGAGAGATGGGGAAAAATCCAAAGATAAGCATTAATAGAAAGAAGGCCTCTATAGAATCAGAGGTGAATGCAGGAGATAATGTGAAAATTACTTATGCTCAAAATGGTAAGGATGCATCACCTAAAGTAAGTGAAGTTATAGAAAATATTAATTCTATTGATATATACATAGATGATAAATTGGTTATCTTAGAACCAGTTGTACTTATAAATGGTAAAGAGAAAAAGATATCAACTCATATTAAGGATGGAGATGAAATTTTAGTATATATTCCATCGAAAATGTTAGATGTTAAGAATTACATATTGAAAAGAGAAATAGAATTATTTAAAGAAGGTATTTTACTAGAAGATGACGATCTTATTCAAGAGGGAGATAGAATATATTCTAAAAAGTTAGAAGAAAAAGAAGTTACTAATGAAGTTAAAAAAGAAGAAGGAATAAAAGTTAAGGTTAATAATCAGGATGTAATCTTAAGTGGAGAAAAACCTTTATTTATAGATATATTTAATCATATGGATATAGATATAACTAAAGTTACTGGTGATATTACACTAAAGATTAATGGAAAAGATGCATCTTATACAGATAAATTGAATAATGGTGATATAGTAGAGGTATTTTGGAGTTAATAATTCTTAGGGAGGACTTTAATGATTACTTTTCTTGAGGAAGCAAATAGGATAAAGGATGAATTAATAACAATAAGAAGAGATTTACACGAACATCCAGAATTGGGCTTTGAAGAAAAGAGAACCTCAGAAAAAATAAAAGAGTTTTTAACAAAAGAAGGAATTCCATATGTTGAAGTAGCTAAAACAGGTGTATGTGGAATTATAAAAGGTGAAAAAAAGGACAATAATAGAGTTATAGGGTTAAGAGCAGATATGGATGCTCTTCCAATACAAGATAAAAAGGTATGTAACTATAGTTCTAAAGTTCCAGGGAAAATGCATGCTTGTGGCCATGATGCGCATACAACAATTCTTTTAGGGGTAGCAAGAATATTAAATAAGAATAAACGCTTATTTGGTGGATGTGTAAAGTTATTCTTTGAGCCAGCAGAAGAAACTGTTGGTGGAGCTCCGGTTATGATAAAGGAAGGAGTTTTAGAGAATCCAAGGGTAGATGCAATAGTGGGGCTTCATGTTACTGAAGACTTAGACTATGGGAAAATTAGAATAAAGAGTGATGTGGTAAATGCTGCATCAAATCCCTATAAAATAAAGATAAAAGGGAGAGGTGGCCATGGTGCTGCACCTCATACAACAATAGATCCTATTGTTATTGCATCAAATATTGTAATGGCGCTTCAAACTATAGTTAGTAGGGAGATAGCTCCTGTAAATCCAAGTGTAATAACTGTTGGCAGCATTAATGGAGGAACAGCTCAAAATATTATTCCAGAGGAAGTGGAGATTACAGGCATAATTAGAACCTTAACTAAAGAAGATAGAGAATACGTAGTAAGAAGATTTAAAGAATTAGTTACAGGAATTTGTAGAGGTATGAGGGGGGAGTGCGATATTTATATAGAAGAGGGATATCCTTGTCTATATAATAATGCTACAATGGTAGAGAGAGTAAAATATGTTGGAAAAGAGCTACTAGGTGTAGAAAATGTTGTAGAACAAAAGCATCCTAGTATGGGGGTAGAAAGTTTTGCTTTTTTTGCAATGGAAAGAACTTCTGCATTTTATTATTTGGGTACAGGAAATAAAATAAAAGAGACAGATAAAGCTGCACATTCCAATTTATTCGACATAGATGAGGATGCTATCCCCCTAGGTGTTGCAATGCAATGTGGAATAGCATACGATTATTTGACAAGAATATAAATAAATATTACTCTATTAGAATGGAGAATAGTAAACAAAAGCAAAGACTAGGAGTTGATTATATTTGAAAATTGAAATAGGATCTAATGAAGCAGGGCAAAGATTAGATAAATTTTTAAGAAAATTGTTAAAGGATGTTCCTTTAAGTGCAATTTTTAAAGCAATTAGAAAAGGTGACATAAGAGTAAACGGAAAGAAACAAAAGGAAAAATATTCATTACTTGAAGGTGATGAAGTTGAAATTAGATACATACAAAGTAAGAAGGAAAATAAAACTAACTTTATCCAAGTTGATTCATCAGGGATGAAGGTTGTATATGAGGATGAAAATGTTTTAATAGTAGAAAAGTGGCCAGGAGTGTTAGTTCATCCAGATAGTAAGGGAAGTGAAGCTACATTAACAGATTATGTACTTTCATATCTAAATGAAAAGGGTGACTATAGACCAGAAGAAGAAATAACTTTCACACCAGCATCTTGCAATAGATTAGATAGAAATACTTCAGGTGTAGTTATTTTTGGTAAGAACTTTGAAGCGTTAAAGACTTTAAATGAAGTGGTTAGAGAAGGTCAAGTTAAAAAATACTATTACACTTTGGTTAAAGGAAAACTAAAGGATGGGGTATATAAAGGGTACATATTAAAGAATGAAGAAGCTAATATTTCAAAAGTGTTTGACAAACAAGTTTCAAACTCTAAAGAAATATCTATGGAAGTTAAAACTGTTCAAACAAATGGGGCTTTCTCACTATTAGAAATTGACCTTATAACAGGAAGAAGCCATCAAATTAGAGCACACTTAGCTCATTTAGGAAATCCAGTTATAGGAGATGGTAAATATGGAGATAAGGAACTTAATTCATTCTTTAACAATAAGTTTGGATTAAATTATCAGTTCCTTTATGCATATAAGCTTATATTTAGAGAAGTTGGAGGCAAGTTATCTTACTTAAAGAACAAAACAATAGCAGCAGCGTTACCTCCAATATTTAAGAAGATAAAGAGTGATGTGTTTAAATTTTCTATAAGATAGGAGAATTGCTATGGGAGAGGAGCATTCAGCAGCAAAGGGGGTATTTATACTTTCCGTTGCTGGGATGGTGGCAAAGTTTATATCGGTATTTTATACTCCGTTTTTAGTTGGGATATTGGGAGATGCTGGATATGGTATATATTCGAAAACTACAGAAATATTCGTATTTATATATGCAATTACCTGTATGGGGGCTCAACCTGCAGTAGCAAAGGTTGTATCTGAACTTTCTGCCCTTGGAAATGAAGAGGGGGCAAAGAAAGCTTTAAGGATATCTAGAAAGTTCTATATAATGCTTGGTGGAGGTCTTGGAATCTTAATGGTGGTTCTAGCTATTCCTCTGTGCAATTTATTTGGAATTTCAGATGCAGCATATGGTGTAATGGCTTTAGGACCATGCGTTTTGATAACTTGTATTCTTTCTGCTTATAGAGGCTATATGCAAGGTAAGGGACATATGACTCAAATTGCAATATCTCAAGTTATAGAGCAGCTTGTAAATGTAATATTAAGCTTATTATGTGCCTATATACTTGTTCAAGTATCCACAGTATTAGGTAATGCAGGAGCTCAAGTTGGTACATCTGTAGGTGCTTTATTTGCAACTCTATATTTAATTTACAGTTTAGATAAGAAGTATAGCAAAGAGGAAGAAGAGATAGAAAGCCTAACAAATGTAAGAAAAGTTAGTGAAAAGAAAATACTAAGAAAAGTTATAATGTACTCTATTCCAATAACTTTAAGCACTGGGATGCAAAATTTCGGTGGTTTAGTGGATATGGTAAATGTAAATAATAGATTATTAATTGCAGGTTTTGATAAAGATAGTGCAAATGCATTATATGGACAACTAGGTATGTATAAGACATTGTTAAGTGTACCATTAGTTATTATAACTTCTATAGGAACTACTACTTTGCCAGCTATTGCAAGATCAATGGTTCTTAATGAGAGAAAAGAAGTAAAGAGGAAAATTGCATATGCATTTAAGATGGCATTTTCAATAGCTATACCAGCTGTAGTCGGACTTTCAATGTTAAGCGAGTTAATATATGTTACTTTATACAACCAAACTGATGGACATAAACTTATGATGATAGGTGCATTCTTACTATTTCTTAACACAATGACACAAATACAAGCTGTTATTATGCAAAGTATAAATAAATTGTACTTTATTCTTGGAACGTTCATGGCAGGTATAACTGTAAAAATTATAGTGAATTATATTTTTGTTGGTATACCAGGTATAAATATTTATGGTGTGTTAATTGGTAACTTATTCTGGCATCTAATACCTGCAATATTAAATCATAAAAAACTTTGTGAGATTATGAGAATGAGGTTATCCATTCCCAAGTTAGTAATAAAGCCAGTGATAGCATCAGTTGTTATGGCAGGAGTTATATACTTATTAAAGTTACCGTTAAAGTATGTGTTTAAGTTTATTTCTTTATCTAGACTTACAGCAGCTCCTATTACAATAGTAATTGTTGCAATAGGTGGAATTGTTTATCTATACCTAATGATAGTAATGGGTGGAATTAGAAAGAATGATATACAAACTATATCACCAAAGTTAATAAGAATGATGCCACGATTTATGAGAAGAAAACTTAGATAGGATAGAAAGAATATATTTTTTTAAGAAACTGCTATTGGCAGTTTCTTTTATTTTTACATAAAATCTAGTTGTTCGGCTATTTCCTCTTTAATATATAGAAACTCTCTTAGAGGCTTTCCATCTACGTACTTCCAAACTTTAATTTTAGTTGGTATAACCTTATAGACAACTTGTCTGTCTAATAAGCCATAGGCATTAAAAGAACTAGGATGCACAGATTTATAGAGGCTCATTAATTCAGCATTATTAGGTTCTTTCCAATCTCCGATCTCTTCAGCAACACCTTCTATGGAAATATTATTAAAGCAAAGAGAGACGTTATTATTCTTGCTTATTTGATCATATTTTAGGTAGCACTTATTAGTTTGAAAATATATATCTAAGCCATTGTTAATAATACTCATAGTCCTAGATGATACCTTATCCCTATAGGAAGTAGATAACACCCAATTCCTATTTTTTTCAAGAGTAGAGATGATTTCAGCTTTAGCATTTTCATAGTCAATTCTCATTTTAGCCCTCCGAATACACAAAATATATAATAAGTATACAATATGTGAGTAATATTATACAAATTTAGTTAGTAAAGGAAGAATGGGGGTGTTAGAAAAAACTGAATTTAGTAGGAGGCTATTTTTAAGATGTAGATTAATTATAAAATATGAATTTTATGATTTTCCTATCTTAAGTATGAGTGTGGTGGATATTTGTTTTTCTGTACCTTGGAGTTTTTTCATGGAACAAGCAAGATAAATATCCACTACACTTTTTTTATTAGTTTATTATTCTTCAAATTCTCCAAATGTTCCCCAGAATACAAAGATTCCAAAGGTTAAAAGTATTATAAATATAGTACTTGCAAAATTTAGAGGTAATAAGAACTTCCTGATTATTGTACGTAAAATTAAAAATGTTAAAACTGCAAGTAATGTAAATATTATTACATTAGCTAAGGATAACTTTAATTCAATATGTTTTTTAACCTCATAAAGATTTATCACTAAGCTTACTAGAGAAGTAAAGAATAAGGTAATTACATATCCATAAATATTTATACTAGGGATGGATGTAAATACATATAAGCCTACTAATTCTAATGCTGCTACTATAAGTGAATTCCTTAGAATTATTCCTTGTTTATTTATGCCATTTAATATACCGAACATCGTTGTAGATGTAAAAAATACTGGGGCGGTTAATCCAGCATATAAGATATATTTGCCAAGATCATCTCTTTGATAGAAAAGTTCACCTAATGAATTAGGAATTAGACAGCATATAGTTGTGGTAGCAAGTCCTAATATGAATGCTATTTTTATTACTTTTCTAATTCTTACAGCTGCATCATAAAAATTTCCCTTAACAAGAGTTTGCGATAAATCTGGTATAAGTAATGTGTTTATTGAGCTTACAACAATCAAAGGGATTCCAATAATCATCATAGCCATACCTGAGAATTTTCCAATCATAGCAAGGGCTTCCGTATGGTTAAAACCTGCTGTAATTAGACATCTAGGTACAACTAGGGTTGATAGTGTATTAAATATATTACTTAAGAATCCATTTAAGGTTAGTGGTAAGCAAATTATAAGTACATTGAACAGTAATTGAGATCTTCTTTCTGTTTTTTCATAAGTCTTTGGTAGTTTTTTAGCACACTGCCTATAATAAAAATAAAGTAGAACTAAACTTTGTAGTTCTCCTAAACACAGAGCAACGTAGCATAAAGTTACTAAAGTTGTAAGTTCTTTTGCAGAGAAAAGAAAAATTAGTATTGCAACTGTTAAAATTCTTAATGCTTTTTCAAATATGTCTATTATTGCAGGCATTGTGATTTTTGACGTTCCCCAAAAATATCCCTTTAGAATGTTAGACAATGCTATAAATATCATAGCTGGACAAGTAACCCTAATTGCATCAATGGCCCTGACATCATTTATGCCATATTTACCTATAAAAGGTGCAAATATAAATACTAAAATTCCAATAACTATTGCCCATACGATATTGAATACAGCAACTGTATTTATAGTCTTAATTAGATTTCCATTTTCTTGTTTCTCAGCATATACAGCAGAGATTTTTGATATGGATGCAGATATTCCTGCTGACATCATACAAATAAAGAGATTATATATTGGCATTACCAAGTTATATAATCCCATTCCTTCAGGACCTAACACATGCGATAGGTATATTGAAAATATGAATCCTAATATTCCAGTGGTGATATTTGAGGCTGTAAGTAAAAATGAGTTCTTAAAAAAATTGTCTTTCTCCAAAGCTATTCACTCCTTTAGATTACAATAAATCATATTCAGTTAAGGAGAGAAATATAACAAAAGAAAATAGAATAGATAGCAGGAATCAGTAAGGGTGAGATAAACAAGTTGATAATCTTAATAATAAAAATAATATTATTTATATTATTTTTATTATTAAGATATCTTATAAAAGAATTTTTCTAAGATAAATTCTTTTGTGGCAAAAAAATATATAAATATAACAATATATAAATATAGTATCATTGAAATGGAATTATGATGATTGAGATATCTGAATATGAAAAGTGATTTGTTAGTAATAAAATAAAACAGATTAAAATAAAAAGCCCTGCAAAAGCAGAGCTATTTATTTAGATAAGATTTTCTGGATTTAAACATTTTAATTCGTCTAGTACAAATAGGCCATCTTTTCTTATTAAAACATCATCAAAGTAAATTTCTCCTCCACCGTATTCAGGTCTTTGTATAAGAACTAGATCCCAGTGAAGAGCAGATTTATTTCCATTAAAGGCATCATCATAAGAAGCACCTGGTGTAAAGTGGATAGAACCAGTTATCTTTTCATCGAATAAAGTATCCTTCATTGGTTCTAGTATGTAAGGATTAACACCTATAGCAAACTCACCAACATATCTTGCTCCTTCATCAATATTAAACACCTTGTTGATTCTTTCAGTATCATTAGCTGTAGCTTCAACAATCTTTCCATCTTTGAAAGTAAGTTTTACATTTTCATATGTAAATCCTTCTCTAAGTGATGGAGTGTTATATGTTATTGTACCATTAACAGAGTTCTTAACAGGAGCTGTATAAACTTCACCATCAGGAATGTTAGCTTCTCCTGCACATTTAATTGCAGGAATATCCTTTATTGAGAAAGTTAAATCTGTACCTTCAGCTGTTAACCTAACTTTATCGGTTCTCTCCATTAAAGCTACTAATTTATCCATAGCTTCAGACATTTTTGAGTAGTCTAAATTACAAACATTAAAGTAATAATCTTCAAAAGCTTCTGTACTCATATTTGCAGCTTGAGCCATTGAGTAGTTAGGATATCTTAAAACAACCCATCTAGTTTTAGGAACTCTAATTTCTCCATGAACTGGGTTGGCAAAATATTTACTATATAAAGAAAGTTTTTCTGATGGAACATCTGAAGTTTCAGCAGAGTTTTGTCCTGCTCTTATTCCTATGTAAGCATCCATATCTGACATTCTAGCAGCTTCATATTTAGCCATTAATTCTAACTGTTCTTTAGAAGCCCCCATTAAAATTTCTCTATCTACTTCTTTATTTTTTAAGGTAACTAGAGGTATAGCTTTTGCTTTATAAGCTTCTTTAACTAGTTCTTTAACTAGTGCTTCGCAATCACCAATACCTTCTATTAAAACTTTTTCTCCCTCTTTAAGCCTACAGGAATAATTTATTAAGTTGTGGGCAAGTTTAGTAAATCGTGGGTCTTTCATAAATTTTCCTCCTTTAATAATGATTATCTTCTAGTATAGCATTAAGAATATAATTTTCAATAATAGGGTTATATTTTTGGGTTAAAAAAATATAAATTTATAGAGGGATGATGAGGGGGATAGTTATGAAGAAATTTCTTAAGTTTTGTTTGATGTCTATAATTATAGTTACGTTAGCTTTTGTTACTTATAAAGTGTCAGGTAAATATAATTTGGACATTCTTAAGGATGATATAGATTGTACTATAATAACAAAAGGAGTAGAAAACTCTAGAGCTATAGCCTTAGATGAGAATGGTATTATGTATATAGCATTTGACGATTCTATTAAACAGATTGATAACGATGGTAAGGAAAAGCTTATTTATAAGGACAAAAACTTAAATATTGAAGATTTAGCCTATAAGGATGGAGCTTTATATTTTATTTCTGATAGCAGATTAAATAAATTTTTATTAAGTGACAATACTTTACAAGTACTAATTGATAATATTCCTCTAGGAGGCAATGGAATAGATAGAAAACTATTAATTACTGATAAGGAATCATATATAACAATAGGATCGGTAACTAACTCTGGAATATCAGAGGGAGCTGATTTTGATAGAACTCCACTAGGTTTAACTTTAAATGGAATAAATATTGATGGAACAGGAGCTTTTAAAGGCAAAGGGATTAAATCTGAACAGGGGGAGAAAATTAAAAGTTCTCCTATAGGTAATGGAACTGTTTATAAGATTGCTTTAGAAAGTGGCTCTTTAGAACTTTATGCCTGTGGAATTAGAGGCATATCTGGTATTGATATTAATTCTGAAAATAATATTATGGCTATTTTTAGTGGAATGAAGGATGAGGGAATAAGACCTGTAAAAAGGGACAAAGACTACATATATGAGCTAAAAAAGAATGAATGGTATGGATTCCCTGATTTTAGTGGAGGAGATAATATTTCATCTCCTAGATTTAAAGGTGATGAAATAATAAAGCCATTACTTAAAACATATCCAAAGATGTCACCTCTTGGACCAATTTATCAACATACCTCAGTTGATTCTTTAAAAGAGTTAGCTGTAGATAAAAACGGTTTGGTTTTTGGTAAGGACACAATGGTATTTTGGGATAAGAGTGAAAATGTTATAGGAGCTTTAGAGAAGAATAATGTATATAAAAAAATTCTAAAGGTAAGCAATGAGAGTTTAGTGGAAGATATTATTTTTAATGGCAATGAATTTTTGATTTTAGATAGTGGAATTGGGTGCGTTTATAATATAAAAGCTAAGGAAGGCATTCTTGGATTTACATTACCTGTTGTAGTATGGGTATTTGTATTTTTATTGGCTTTTGCAATATTAATGATAGTTGTGTATAAAATGAGTAAAAAAAAGGAATAAAGTAATTAATAAGGGGACCTGGCTACTGCTTGGGTTCCTTTATTTGTTAGTTCGTAAAAAAGAATTACCTTGGAAGTAAGAATGATTTTACAATGTGTAAAATTATGGTAATATAAAATTAAGAGGTGATTTTATGGGAAAAACATTGGTTATAAATATGAAAGATATAGTTATTGAAGGAGATATATTAGATGTTGCTGGAGACACAACAGGAATAATATATAACATTTCAAAAGAGATAGATGATGAAATATCTGTAGATTATGTAGATGGAGAGAATAAGAACTTATTAAAGCATAGGAAGTATGGAGCTTGCACATTTTTCTTTAATTTAAATAAAGTGTGGGGATGCAGAAAAAAGGAGAGAATAATAAAAGAGATATCTCAATATTTAAACAAGGATGGAGATATATATGTATGGGATATTAATAAGGAAAGAGGAAAAATAGTAGATAATAAAGTTAAGGTTATTCTTCCAAATGAAAAGATAAAAGAAGTAGAATTTAAAAATTATAATCCTTTATTAACATGTTCTTTCGAGGAAGTTAAAAAAATCCTTGAAAAATATTGCAAAATAGAAGAAACTAAAGTTTGGGAAGATATTTTCTTTATTAAAGCAAAGAAAATAATTGATTAACTTTAGGAGGAATAATAATGAAAATTTTACTTACAGCTTTAAATTCGAAGTTTGTTCACAGTAACTTAGCTGTTAGATATTTAAGAGCATTTACAAAGGATATGCCATATGAGTGTGCAATAAGGGAGTTTTCAATAAATGATAGAGAAGAAAATATCCTTAAAGAGATAATAAGAGAAAAAGCAGATGTAGTAGCATTTTCAACCTACATATGGAATGTTGAAATGGTTGAAAGGATTTCTAATCTTATAAAGCTTGTTGACCCTAATATTGAGGTGCTTTATGGGGGGCCTGAAGTTTCTTATGATAGTAGGGTTTTTCTTAGTCAGTTTGAAGGTGACTATGTAATTGAAGGGGAAGGTGAAAAAACTTATAGAGAGTTTGTAGAATATAAGCTTGGATTAAGAGAAATAGAGGATATAAGAGGATTACATTATAAAATAAATAATAAGGTTCTATCGAATGCAAGTAGACCACTAATGTCTATGGATGAGATTGTATTTCCTTATGAGAAAGATGAGGATTTAAGCAATAAGATAGTTTATTACGAAGGAAGCAGAGGCTGTCCTTTTAATTGTAAATATTGCTTATCATCAACTACTCATGGAGTGAGATTTCATTCTATAGAGAGAGTTTTATCAGAGCTTCAGTTCTTTATTGATAAAGGTGTTAGGTTGGTTAAGTTTGTAGATAGAACCTTTAATTGTAACCATAAATATTCAATGGCTATTTGGGAGTTTTTAATTAATCAAGATACAAAAACTCAGTTTCATTTTGAAATATCAGCTGATATTTTAAAGAAAGAAGAAATTGAGCTTTTGAGAAATGCACCAGAAGGAAGATTTCAGTTTGAAGTAGGAGTACAGACTACTAATGATGATGTTTTAAGAAATATAAATAGATTTGTTAACTTTAGTGATATAAAGGAGAAGGTTGTTGAACTTCTTTCTATTAGAAATATAAAGCAACATTTAGACTTAATTGCAGGTCTTCCAGGGGAGGATTATGAATCCTTTAGAAGATCTTTTAATGATGTACATAGTATAAGACCAGAGGAAATACAATTAGGATTTTTAAAGTTATTAAAGGGTTCTTCTATGAGGGAAGAAGTGAAAAAATATGGGATGGTTTATTCTCCATATCCTCCTTATGAAATAATAAAAACAGATAAAGTTTCATATGAAGAGATGATTAGGCTAAAAAAAGTGGAAGAGATGGTCGATAAATATTATAATAGCCAAAAGTTTAATAATACCTTGAAATTTTTCTATGAAAAGTATGAAACCCCTTTTGATTTCTTTTATGATTTAGGGAATTATTTTGAGGCAAAAGGATATTTTAATAGAAATATAGGAAATACAGAATATTATAAGGTATTTTTAGATTTTAATATGGAAATATTAAAAGGTGATGAAAGCTATCTTAAAGATATTATTAAATATGATTATCTATCTTTTAATAAAAGGAGAGGGATGCCTGATTTTATTAAATCGAATATAGATAAACAATTGGAACTTCAAATAAAGGATGAACTTAGAGAAAGATATTCTTTTAAAGATTACCAAATTGAAAGGTTTGATATAGATATAAATGAATATTTAAATACAGGAGAAATTATAAAAAAAGAATGCTTTTATTTAGTTGGTAACAATTGTGAAATTATAAAAATTTAATTAATATATCAAAAATTAAGATGGTAGAGTTTTCAGTGTTGATATTGTTTACAAATATCGAAAAATGTAAAAATATATGAACAACTTAACAATAAAGATATTGAAAAACTCTTGAAACAGTGTATAATAGAAGTGATAAAAAGTAATTAATACTATATAAAGTACTAATTCATATTTTATTCATATTTTATTACATGTGTGCATAAAGGTGGTGATATTTTTGGCATTAGAAGCAATAAATGAGATTAAAAGTGCAGAAGCAAAAGCTGATGAAATGATTAAAGAAGCAACATTAAAATCTAAAGAAATTGTTCAAAAGGCTTCAGAAGAAGCAGAACAAAAATATAATGAGATAATTAGTGCTGCAAAAGAAGAATGTAATAGAGTCATGGAGAATGCTTTAGCAGAAGGTAACAAGGTGGCTGAGCCTATTTTAGAAAAAGGAAAGCAAGAGTCTGAGAATATTTATAATATCTCTGATGATAAAAAAAATAATGCTGTTAAATTAGTAGTTGAGAGGATTGTGAAAGTAAATGGCAATTGTTAAGATGAATAAATTCACTTTGCTTGCCTTTGAATCACAAAAAGCGAGAATCCTAGAAAGATTACAGGGATTTGCAGAAACTGAATTTGTAAATCTTCAAGATGCTTCACTTTTAGAAGAAAATGAAGTGCTTCGTGACCTTTCAAAGGATAGGGATGATTCAGAGTTTGCAGGGTGTGAAGAAAAATTATCTATGACTAAATTTGCCCTTGAATTTCTAAAAGATTATATTCCTCAAAAGTCAGCACTAAAAGCTATGAAGGAAGGAAAGAGACAATTAACTTTAAAAGAACTTGAAACTGAGGTTATGAGTAATAACTGGGAAGAAGTTTATAAGAAAGTTAAAGAAAAGGAAGAGGTAATAGCAAGTTTAGAGAGTGAAAAAACTAAACTTCAGTCTATTGTTGAATCATTAAGACCATGGGAAGGCTTAGATGTTTCCTTTGAAGAATTGTCTTCAATTAAAATTCCTTATTTCATAGGAAGTGTACCAAAGCAGTATGAAGACACTTTAGTTGCTGAAATGAATGATTATTATCTAGAAATTATATCTAGAAACAATCAAGATATGTTTTTCTTAGTAATATGCGGAGAAGAACATAAAGAGGAAGTAAGTGACAAGTTAAGAGGGTTTGGCTTTAGTCAATTTAAGACAGATGTAAAAGAAACGCCAATTAAAGTCATACATGACAATATGGATACAATAGCTAAACTAGATTCAAAGAAGTTCTTTGTTCAAGAAGAATTAGCTGGTTTTGAAGCAGGATATCATAAGCTAGAAGCTGCTAATGAATATTATACAAACCTTGTAGATAGAAAAAATGCTATAGGTAATTTCTTGAGAACAGAAAACATTACTGTCCTTCAAGGGTGGTTAGCAGTTGAGGATGATGAAAAATTAAAAGCTATCATAAAAGAAGTTTTAGGAGAAGATTATTACTTAACATTTGAAGATGTTAAAGATGAGGAAATAGATAAGGTTCCAGTAAAACTTAAGAATAATGAATTAAATAGTTCATTTGAAAATATTACTGAGATGTACGCTACTCCTAGATATGATGAAATAGATCCAACTCCGTTTGTTACACCATTCTACTTATTATTCTTTGGTATGATGGTAGCAGATATAGGATATGGATTACTTCAATTAATAGTAACTTTAGTGGCACTTAAGGCCTTTAATTTGGATGAAGGAACAAGAAAGTTTGCTAAGTTCTTCTATTATTTAAGTTTCCCTATTATTGGATTTGGAATACTTTATGGTTCATTCTTTGGAGGTATTATAGAAATGCCTTGGAGATTAGTAGATCCTAATAAGGATGTTACAACCATATTAATTGTTTCAGTAATATTTGGAGCAGTTCAAATATTCTTTGGTTTAGGAATTAAAGCATACATGTTACTTAAGGCAGGAAAACCTAAGGATGCCTTCTATGATGTAGGGGCTTGGGTAATTACTTTAGTATCAGTAGCTTTAGTTTTAGGTTCAGGTATGTTAGGTTTATCACCATTAGTTAAAAATATAGCAATCGGATTTATGATTTTTGGTATGGTTGTGATTGTATTAACAGGTGGTAGAGAAGAAAAAACAAGAGGAGCTCAATTAGGTCAAGGTGTATATGCACTTTATGGTATTACAGGTTATGTTGGAGACTTAGTTTCATATACAAGACTTATGGCACTTGGTCTTGCAGGTGGATCTCTTGCAGGAGCATTTAACATGATAATGGGTATGATTCCTGGAGTTGCAGGAATTTTATTTGCACCAGTAATATTCGTATTTGGTCATATATTTAACCTTGCATTAGGGTTACTTGGAGCATATGTTCATACTTGTAGATTACAGTATGTTGAATACTTTGGAAAATTCTATGAAGGTGGAGGAAAGGCATTCACTCCATTTAAGACACAAAATAAATACATTAATGTAAAGAAAGATTAGGAGGATTTTTATAATGGAAATGACTTGGATTCAATATTTATCAGAAAATTTTGGTGGCTTCGTTTTAGGAGGCTTAGGTGTTGCATTAGCAGTAGGTTTATCAGGTATAGGTTCAGCTAAGGGTGTTGGTATAGCAGGTCAAGCGGTTTCTGGATTACTTACAGAACAACCAGAAAAGTTTGGTAAGGCTTTAATTCTTGAATTATTACCAGGTACACAAGGTCTTTATGGTTTCGTTGTTGGGTTAATGGTATTATTCCAATTAAGCACTACTACTACATTAGCACAAGGTATGTACTTATTATGCGCATGTTTACCAGTTGGTATAGCAGGCTTATTCTCAGGTATAGCTCAAGGTAAAGCAGCAGCTTCTGCAGTTCAAATCTTAGCTAAAAAGCCAGAACATAACACAAAGGGTATCGTTTTAACAGCAATGGTTGAAACATATGCACTATTAGGATTTGTTATATCAATCATGTTAGTAGTTCAATTATTCTAGGATTGGGGAAGTGAAGCTATGTCAAATATAAGTAATCTGACTTCTAAAATCCTTAAGGATGCAGAAGAAAGAAAGGACAGTATTTTAGCTAAGGCTGAAAGTGAAAAAGCTTCTATAATTGAAAAAAGAGATAAGGAAGCTAAGGCACTAGAAGCTGAAATGATAGAGAAGGCAAAAAGCGAAGCTCAAACAAGAAAAGAAAGAGTTATTTCTGGAGCTGAATTAAAGGCTAGAAATGAAAAGCTTAAGGCTAAGCAAGCTATCATTGAAGAAGTATTTAATAAAAGTGTTGATGAATTATGTAAGTTAAGCGATGCAGAATATAAAACTTTTATTAAAGAAAGTATTCTTACACTTGGGATAGCTGGAGATGAAAAGCTAATTCTAAATGAAAAAGGTAAGAGTTTAGTTGATAACACATTATTAGTTGATATAAATAAAGAACTTACTTCAAAAGGTAAGAAAGGTTTATTAACTATAAGCACAGAAGTTGGTAACTTTAAGGGTGGATTTATCCTTGAAAAAGGTGGAATAGAAATAAATAATACTTTTGAAGCTTTAGTAAGCTCATTAAAGGATGAATTAGAGTTTGAAGTGGCAAATGAATTATTTAATTAAGGAGGATAAGTAATGGATATAATGCAATTTACTCAAGTTATACCAAGACTTAGAGTATTAGAAACCAGACTCCTTGATAAAGCCAAGTTAGATAGAATGATAGATTCTAAATCTGCTGATGAAGCATTAAGAGTACTTGGAGAAACTGAGTATTCAAATGTTATGAGTGGTGCAAAAAGAGCAGAAGATTATGAGGCTGTACTAAGTGATGAACTTAAGAGAGTGTATCATGAGATGTATGACATGACTCCTTGTAAAGAGTTAGTTGATATCATGAGCATGAAGTATGACTATCATAATATAAAAGTAATTCTTAAGGGAATGTTTCTACAAAAAGATTTTTCTGATATGTTAATACATGTTGGATCAATAGAAGCATCAAAGCTAAAGGTAATTATAGAAACAAATAGCTTTAGCGATTTAAATACAATTATGAGAGAAGCAGTGGAAGAAGCTATAAATGATTTTAACTCTAAAAAGGACCCTCAAAGAATTGATGTTATTTTAGATAAATATATGTTTGAAGAAATGAAGCATGTTGCTAAAGAATTGAATGATACCTTTACAGAAAGATATGTTAAAGCTCAAATAGATTTAACTAATGTAAAAACTCTTTTAAGAGTAAAGAAACAAAATAAAGGTAGAGAATTCTTATTATCTGTATTAATTGATGGTGGAAAGATTGATAAGGATGTATTAGTATCATTGCTTAATGATGCTAATGAAAATATTTTTAGTAAGTTAAGCCACACTGATTATGCAGATGTACTTAAGAATGGTGTTGAAGACTATACAAAGAGTGGGTCAGCTGGAGTTTTAGAAAAGTTAGTAGATAACTACATCATGGATATGATGAAGGAAGCTAAGATGATTCCATTTGGAGGAGAGCCTTTACTAGCATATATTTATGCTAAGGAGACAGAAATTAAAGTAGTTAGAATTATAATGGTTGGCAAGCTTAATAATATTGCTGAGGAAGTAATAAGAGAAAGGCTGCGTGATATTTATGTTTAAGAAAATTGGAGTTGTTGGAGATAAAGATTCAGTTTTAGCTTTCAAAGCTCTAGGAATTGATGTTTTCCCAGTAGTCGAAGCTGATGAAGCGAGAAAAACTATTGATAGATTAGCAATGAATAATTATGCAGTAATATTTGTGACTGAACAAGTTGCAAAGGATATAGAAGAAACTATTGAGAGATACAATAGAGAGGTACTTCCTGCTGTAATATTAATTCCAAGCAATCAAGGAACATTAAATATAGGTATGCAAAGAATTAGCGATAACGTTGAAAAAGCTGTAGGCGTTAATATTTTATAGGAAGGTAGGTTGGTAAGTTTGAAGACCGGAAAGATAATTAAAGTTTCTGGACCTTTGGTAGTTGCTGAAGGAATGGATGAAGCTAATATATATGACGTATGTAAGGTTGGACACAAGGGCCTTGTTGGAGAAATTATCGAAATGAGAGGGGATAAGGCATCTATCCAGGTATATGAAGAAACATCTGGTATAGGTCCTGGAGACCCAGTTGTAACAACTGGAGAACCACTTTCAGTTGAACTTGGACCTGGTCTAATAGAATCAATGTTTGATGGTATACAAAGACCACTAGATGCATTTATGAAAGCAGCTCAGTCTAGTTTCTTAACAAAAGGTATATCTGTTCCATCATTAAATAGAGATAAAAAGTGGGCATTTACACCTACAGTTAAAGTAGGAGATGAAGTTTCTGCTGGTGACATAATAGGTACAGTTCAAGAAACAACAGTTGTGCTTCATAAGATAATGGTTCCTTATGGAATTTCAGGTAAAGTAAAGAGCATAAATGAAGGCGAATTTACGGTTGAAGAAACAGTTTGCGTAGTAGAAACTGAAACTGGTGATAGAGAAGTTTCATTAATGCAAAAATGGCCTGTAAGAAAAGGGAGACCATATGCATCAAAACTTAATCCAGTAGCTCCAATGGTTACAGGACAAAGAGTTATAGATACATTCTTCCCAGTTGCTAAGGGTGGAGCAGCAGCTGTACCAGGACCATTCGGTGCTGGTAAAACAGTTGTTCAACACCAAATTGCTAAATGGGGAGATACTGAAATAGTTGTTTATGTTGGTTGTGGTGAACGTGGTAACGAAATGACAGACGTTATTAATGAGTTCCCAGAACTAAAGGACCCAAGAACTGGAGAAAGCTTAATGAAGAGAACAGTTCTTATAGCAAATACTTCTAACATGCCAGTTGCAGCTAGAGAAGCTTCAATTTATACTGGTATAACAATAGCAGAGTATTTCAGAGATATGGGTTATTCAGTATCAATCATGGCTGACTCAACTTCAAGATGGGCAGAAGCTTTAAGAGAAATGTCTGGTAGACTTGAAGAAATGCCTGGTGATGAGGGTTACCCAGCTTACCTTGGATCAAGACTTGCTGACTACTATGAAAGAGCTGGTAAGGTTATTTGCCTAGGTAAAGATGGTAGAGAAGGAGCTATTACTGCTATCGGTGCAGTATCACCTCCAGGAGGAGATATTTCTGAGCCAGTTACACAATCTACACTTAGAATAGTTAAGGTGTTCTGGGGACTAGATGCACAACTTGCTTATCAAAGACACTTCCCATCAGTTAACTGGTTAACATCATACTCATTATATGAAGATAAAATTGATTCTTGGATGAATGAAAATGTATCAGATGACTGGTCAAGATTAAGAGTAGAAGCTATGTCACTTCTACAAGAAGAAGCTAATCTTCAAGAAATTGTAAGACTTGTTGGTATAGATGCGTTATCAGAAAGAGATAGATTAAAGCTAGAAGTTGCTAAGTCAATTAGAGAAGATTACTTACAACAAAATGCTTTCCATGAAGTTGATACTTATGCTTCATTAGATAAACAATATAAGATGTTAAAGCTTATATTATCATTCAAGGTTGAAGCAGAAAGAGCTTTAGATGCAGGTGTTTACTTAAATAAGATTTTAGCTCTTGATGAAGTAAGAGATAGAATCGCAAGAAGTAAGTACATCCACGAAGAAGAACTAAACAAGATAGATCAAATCAGCATTGACCTAAAAGCTGAGATCGATAAGTTAATCAGCGAAGGAGGGGTTCTAGATGCTTAAGGAATATAAAACAGTTACTGAAGTAGTTGGACCTTTAATGGTTGTTGAAGGTGTTGAAGGAGTTAAATTCGATGAATTAGTTGAAATTAAACTTCACACTGGCGAAATGAGAAGAGGTAAGGTTCTTGAAGTTAATGGTTCAAGAGCAATGGTACAAATCTTCGAAGGATCTACAGGAATTAACTTAAAGGAAACTAAGGTTAAGTTCTTAGGTAGACCACTTGAACTTGGTGTATCAGAAGATATGCTAGGAAGAGTCTTTGATGGAATGGGTAGACCAAATGATGACGGTCCAAACATAATTCCTGAAAAGAGAGTAGATATAAATGGTGAAGCTATAAACCCAATGGCTAGAGATTATCCATCAGAATTTATTCAAACTGGTATCTCTGCTATTGATGGATTAAATACTCTAGTTAGAGGCCAAAAGTTACCAGTGTTCTCTGCATCAGGATTACCTCATGCACAACTAGCTGCACAAATCGCAAGACAAGCAAAAGTTTTAAACTCTGATTCTAAGTTTGCCGTTGTATTTGCAGCTATTGGTATAACATTCGAAGAAGCTCAATTCTTCGTAGATGAATTTAAGGCAACAGGTGCTATAGATAGATCAGTTCTATTCATGAACCTTGCGTCTGACCCAGCTATCGAAAGAATAGCTACTCCAAGAATGGCATTAACTGCAGCTGAATATTTAGCTTATGAAAAAGGAATGCACGTTCTTGTAATTATGACAGATATCACAAACTATGCAGAAGCTCTAAGAGAAATATCTGCAGCTAGAAAAGAAGTTCCAGGTAGAAGAGGTTACCCAGGTTATCTTTATACTGACCTTTCAACATTATATGAAAGAGCAGGAAGACTTAGAGGTAAAGAAGGTTCCATTACACAAATTCCAATACTTACAATGCCTGAAGAGGATAAGACTCACCCAATTCCAGACTTAACTGGATACATCACTGAGGGTCAAATAATTCTTTCAAGAGAATTATATAAGAAAGGTGTAACACCACCAATCGATGTTTTACCTTCATTATCAAGACTTAAGGATAAGGGTATTGGTAAAGGAAAGACAAGAGAAGATCATGCAGATACTATGAACCAATTATTCTCAGCATATTCTCAAGGTAAACAAGCGAAAGAATTATCAGCAATCTTAGGAGAATCAGCATTATCTGATACAGATAAGAAGCTTGCTAAGTTTGCAGAAGCTTTTGAAAGTGAGTATGTTTCACAAGGATTTGAAACAAACAGAACTATCGAAGAGACATTAAATTTAGGATGGAAGTTATTAAAGATGCTTCCTAGAACTGAACTTAAGAGAATTAGAGATGAATACCTTGAAAAATATATGCCAAGAGAGGAAGAATAGTCTATGGCAAAATTAAATGTCAATCCTACTAGAATGGAGCTTACTAGACTTAAGAAAAAGTTAGCAACATCTACAAGAAGTCATAAGCTTCTTAAGGATAAACAAGACGAGTTAATGAGACAATTCATTAACCTTGTTAAATATAACAACACTCTAAGAGCAGAAGTTGAAGGACAATTAGAAGGTTCTTTAAAAGATTTTGTTATGGCAAGAGCTGTAATGAGTTCAGAATTCTTAGAGGAAGCAGTTGCATATCCTAAAGAGCATATTTCAGTTGAAGTAGGGGAAAAGAACATTATGAGTGTAAATGTACCTGTAATGAACTTCAAGAGACAACTTGAGGGGGATGAGGGAAGCATTTATCCTTATGGTTTTGCAAATACTTCTTCAGAACTAGATGATGCAATAGCTAAGCTTTATGGAATACTTCCAAAACTACTAGAACTTGCAGAAGTAGAAAAGTCATGCCAACTTATGGCAGATGAAATAGAAAAGACTAGAAGAAGAGTTAATGCTCTTGAATATATGACAATTCCTCAATTACAAGAAACAATTAAATACATTAGAATGAAGCTTGATGAAAATGAAAGATCAGCTACAACAAGACTAATGAAAGTTAAAAGTATGCTTGAACAAAGAGGATAGAAGAAAGAGGCACGAAAGTGTCTCTTTTTTTACATAGTTAAATAAGTAAGGTTATATTATATAAGTATAAATTTATAGTTTGAAAAAGTCGTAATTTGGTATAGGAATTTAGAATGGAATGTTAATAAAAAACTTTTTTTTAAAGGAAAAATATAGTATAATTGTAAATGAAATTTAACATGGAAAATAATTAAGAAAGAGAATGAAAATGGGGAATACTAAAGAGAAGAAACGAAAAAATACTAAGTATAGTATAGGTATGTTTATTGTTCTTATATTACTGGGATGTTTGTTAAAAATTATTAAAATTGAACTTTTCTTTGGGATAATAATAGATTTTGCAAGTATTTTTCTATTACTTATCCTTTTCATTTTTGGATTTAAAAAGGCAGTTATAGGAGCATTAGTTATCTCTATATTTGATTTTTTATGTAATGGAAATATAGTTCATGCTTTTACAAGCTTCTGTGAGATTATTTTTATAATTTATTTCATAAAGAAAAATAAGAATGTTAAGGTTATAATAATAGATTTTTTCTATTGGATATCAATTATTATTTTATCGATAATCTTTATTTTTCTTGGAGATAAATATGATGGATTTATAGAATATAATTATTTTCTAATATTAATTTTATCTGTAAACTCTATGCTTAATACTTTAATTGCAGAGGTTATCTATGAATATGTGATTAAAGATTTTTTAGGTAGAGAAAAGTTTAAGACTGAATTTAGAAGTATAATTTTTCATATACTTTCTGGTGCTATATTAGTTCCATTTATTATAAATATATTTATTGATATGGTAAATAGTTATGATTACATATCTAGTACTGCATTAACTTCTGCAAAAGAAGTCTATGACAACATATTTGATGAAATAGATGGTTGGGATGAAAAGAAAGTTTATAATTTAAAGTTATTAGGTGTTATAGAGTTAGGATATCTAGAAGATATTATTCAAAAAGCATGCAATTATAAAGAACATAATGTACATATTAAGGATAGAAAAGGAAATATAATTATAGATTTTATAAATTCCGATAAATATATAGAAGATTACAATGAATATGATAGAAAAAAAATTTCTGGCTACTTTTACAAGTTATTACCAAAACGATATATATCAATAGATTATAATAAAAAATGGGAAGATGGATATTTTGTATATGAATCTGAAATAGGAGATCTTGGGCTATATTTAATGGTAGAGGTTCCTATAATAATATATAAAGACAGGATTATAAAAGAGTATATAGGACAATTTAAATTTCTAGTTTTATTCAGTATTTTTATTTTATTAATAGGAAAGTTACTAATTAATATAGTAATAAATGATCTAAATAAAATTAATAATAATACTACTAACTTTTTAAAAATGATAGATAGTAAAGAGGTTATTAGGTGGCCTAGCAGTAGTATTATGGAAATAAACTTATTAACAGATAACATAAAGAATATGATTAATAGTTTAAGAATTAGCTTTATTAAACTTAAAGAGTCTCAAGATAAATTATATAGACAAGCTTACTATGACTCATTAACTAATCTACCCAATAGACTTTTCTTTAAAAAGTATCTAAAAGATGAAGTTAAAGAGTGTGAGAATAGTATATGCGTAATGTTCATGGATTTAAATAGATTTAAAACAATTAATGATACAATGGGACATGATATTGGAGATAAGTTATTGGTGTTAGTATCTGAAAGGTTAAAGAGTTTACAAGATGAAAAGCATCATATTTTTAGATTAGGTGGAGACGAATTCGTAATTGTATCAAAAGTAAATGGTATAGAAGAAATAAAGAATGATGGTATTAGAACTCTAGAAATATTTAAAGAAAAATTTATTTTAGATGATAGGTTTTCAGTTAAAATAACAGGAAGTATTGGAGCTAGTATATATCCACAAGATGGAACTGATATAAATAAAATAATAAAATATGCAGATATAGCAATGTATGAATCTAAATGTAATGGTGGTAATTCACTGTATTTATTTAATGATACGTTAAAGAGAGAATTCTATGAAAAAGCTACTATAGAGAAAGAGATTAAAAACGCAATTGAAAATAATGAATTATATTTAGAGTATCAACCACAAGTATCATTTAAAGATGGCAAGATTATAGCTCTTGAAGCGCTTATAAGATGGAAAAATGATAGACTAGGAATTGTCTCCCCAGATAAATTTATTCCTATAGCAGAAGAGTCTGAAGTTATATTAGAAATTGATAATTGGGTTGTAAATGAAGTTTGTAAAGTTAGTAAAATGTTGCAAGATGAAGGACATAATAATATTACAATTTCAGCAAATGTATCAGCAAAACATTTTATTAATGATGATATCGTAGATTTAGTATTAGGTTGTATTAATAAAAATAATGTAGAACCTAAATTGTTAAAAATTGAAATAACTGAAAGTTCTCTTATAAAAAATGTTTCAACAGTAAAACAAATATTAGCGAGATTTAAAGAGATAGGAATAAGAATTTCTATGGATGACTTTGGTAAAGGATACTCCTCTTTAAATATATTAACTTCTTTGCCTATAGATGAAGTTAAAATTGACATGGAGCTTATAAAAAATATTTTATATAACAATAAGAAAAAGAAAATAATAAATTTAATATTAGAATTAGCACATGATTTAGATTTAAGTGTTGTGGCAGAGGGAATAGAAATAGAGGAAGAAAAATTATTATTGGAAAAAATGGGATGTGATTATTTTCAAGGATATTATTTTAGTAAACCTATTGAGTTAGATAAAGTTAAGAAACTATTAGATAAATAGGGGGGAACAGGGTGAGAAGGTTAAAAACATATTTAAGCATAATAATTTTAGGTAGTATTATTATGTCACTTGTGTCTTGTGGGAGAATAAATAGTGGAGCGACTAGTGATAAATTAGAGCAGTCTAATGTTGAGAGTGATATTGTTGAATTACAACTTTGGTCTTACTATGGAGGTTTTGATGAAATAATAGAGGAATTTGAGAAAGAAAATCCTAATATAAAAGTTAAATTAATTACCTTTCCATATGAAAAATACGAATTAAAATATAAAGAATCTATGATTAAGGAAAAAGGAGATGCAGATATATTAATAATAGATAGTAATGAATATGGGGAATTTAACTCAATTAATGGATTAGAAAATTTATTAGATGATAAATATAATGTTACTCAATATAAAGATGATTATGATAAGGAACTATGGGAGTTAGGAAAGTCAATAGATAAAACTAAATTGTTGGGATTACCTATTGCAAGTGCTCCTATTGTTACATACTATAGGGTTGATATAATGGAAGACTATGGATTTCCAAGTGATCCGAAGGAATTAGCTGAATTTATGAGAGATACTGATAATTGGTTAGAAATTGGAAAAAAGTTAAAGGCTGATGATAAATATATTGTTCAATGGATTGGAGATATTGTAAGAATTTCAACATCAGATATGGCGTATTTTAATGAAAATTTAGAGTATCAAAGAGATACTGAAAGATTCAAAGAAGCTATAGAAATAGCTATGAAGGGAAGAGATTTAGGGCTTTCGCCTTATAATGATATTTGGTCAGAAAACGGTATTAAAATGTTGAAGGAAGATAAGTTCGCTATGCTATATTTAGGCTCATGGGGGGCTAGTGAGTTGGAGGCTTTAGTACCTGAGCAAAAAGGTAAATGGAGAGTTACAGCTCTTCCTTTTGGAGTATATGGGTGGAATAATGCATCAATTGTTTCTATTCCAGAAAATAGTAAAAACAAAGAGGCTGCATGGAAATTTATGGAGTATTATATTTTTAAACATAATGATAAAAATAGATTAGGAAGTGTTTCTGGGTATTTACCTTTTAGAGGTGTTGAAGAGAATTTAAAGCATAAGAATGAATTTTTAGGTGGTCAAGAGGACCAAAGAGTTTATGAAGAGTTAATGTCTAAGACACAAGAGTATTCTGTAACTCCTTTAGATAAAGATGTGTTTAAGTTATGGGATGACATAGTCAATGAAGGCCTAGAAAACGGTGATAAATCAGATGAGATATTAGCAAATATAAAATCTCAAATTAATAGTAAATTTTCAAATGAAATTAAGATATTGAAAAATAAAATAAAATAGAAGTATTATTATATGAACTTCACATTGTCAATTAAACAATGTGAAGTTCGCTTTTATTTTATATAAAAGTATAGAATATTATATAAAATAATGTATTATTTAGATGGAAAGTTATATAATATTAATTTTTTTGTAATTGATTAAAAAACTACATAATAGTATAATTCTTATGTAAGTATACGGCGAAGTGTATTGTGACCTTAAAGTATAATGACAGAAAACGTTAAGGAGAAGAGTTTATAATGCAATTTAATATACAACATTATATAATAGCATTGATAGCAACTTTCTTAATTGTATATTTAGTTATACCTCAATTAATGAAAATTGCTTTAAAAGTTGGATTTACAGATAAGCCTACAGAAAGAAAGAAGCACAGAGGAGAGATACCTCTTTGCGGTGGTTTAGGAATTTACCTAGGTTTCTTTATTGTTAGCTTTATTATGTTTAGATGGCTAGGAATAAAGAATAGTGAATATATATGGATATTTGCAGCTACTACTTTAATCTTAGGAATTGGATTAGTAGATGATTATTATAAATCTAAGGGAAAGGAATTTCCTATATATCCAAGATTAATAGTACAGATATTTGCAGCTATTTTAGTTTATAAGTCAGGTGTAGTTTTTTTAGGGTTTACTAATCCTTTAACTGGAATATATGTATCTTTACCTGAGTGGGTTCAATTTATTTTAACTATAACCTGGATATTTGGTGTTACTACAGTCATAAATTGGTCTGATGGAATGGATGGACTAGCGGGAGGAATATCTTTAATATCCTCAATGACCTTCTTTGTTGCAGCGATTGTATTAAAACAAGGTGATTCTGCAATATTATCAATTATACTTGGAGGGGCAATTTTAGGATTTTTAAAATATAATAGGTATCCAGCAAAGGTTTTTATGGGAGATTCAGGAGCTAATGTAATTGGATTTTTATTAAGTATAATAGCTATTGATGGTGCATTTAAACAAGCTACAATAATGAGTTTATTTATACCAATATTAGCTTTGGCAGTGCCTATTTTTGATAATCTATTTGTTATATTTAAAAGATTTACTGAAGGGAAGCCAGTTTATCAAGCAGATAGAAGTCAAATGCACTATAGGCTTGAAGAAAAGGGACTAACAGTTCAGCAAAGTGTAAATTATATAATGATTATTAGTTTAGGATGTAGTATTATTTCAATAATATTACTACTTTTAAAATATTAACTTTACTAAATAAAGATAATAAGAATTTTCAAGAGAAATTGCTTTGCGATTTCTCTTTATTTATATCTAGGGAAGAAAACATTATGAATATAGAGATTGAGGGGGAAAAAATTGAAAATAAAAGAAGATTTCATATACATAGATGGTCATACACATTTAGATTCTTTTAAAGAAAACATAGATAAAGCTATTGAGGATATAAATAAAAATAAAATACTTACTTTAGCTAATAGTATGGATATAGATAGTTACCTTTTAAATAAGGAGTATGGAAAGAGAAGTGAGTATATAATTCCTTGCTTTGGTGTTCATCCATGGAGTGCTGGGAGTTTTTCTGGAGAGTTAGAGGAGCTGATTCCATACATAGAAGAAAGTAAATTTATTGGTGAAATTGGATTAGATTATGTTTGGGTTGAGGATAAAAATACTTTTCCTAAGCAAAGAGAAATATTTAAGTTTATATTAAAGGAGAGCATTAAGAGGGGAAAGATAGTCTGTCTTCATACTAAAGGAGCAGAGGAAGAGATTTATAATCTTTTGAAGGAACATAACTATAATAAAGTTATTATTCATTGGTACAGTGGAGATTTAGACATATTAGATAAATTTATAAAGCTTGGATGCTATTTTACTATAAGTGTTGATATAGGATATTCTAAGGTTACAGAAGAGGTGTTGAAGCGTATTCCTTTAGATAAACTCCTTTCTGAAACAGATGGGCCAACAGCATTGGAGTGGGTTAATGGAGTTTATGGATATCCAAGTGAAGTTAAGAGAGTTGTAGATGATATTTCTAAGCTTTTGAAAAGGGATAATATTAGGGAGATAATAAGGGGAAATTGGAGAAAACTAATGGACAATGATTATTAATTATTGACTAATGAAGTAATAAGGGTTAATATGAAATAGTAAAATTAAACAAGAAAAGATTTATCTGGGGAGGCTTAAGAGGTGGCCTGAGAGGAATAAATTATTCGACCCATGACCTGATTTGGATAATGCCAACGTAGGAAGATAAAATATGTATAATAAATAGTTATCTAACGCATAGTATTTTCAGATTAGGAAGTACTATGCTTTTTTTACTTTTTAGAAAAGTATAGTATGGATCAGTATACTAAAGAGAAGGAGGGGGAGTTTTGAATAAAATAAAAAGAATTAGTAACAAGTTAGTGCCATTAGTTTTCCTATTAGTTTTCTTAGCTATATGGGAAGGTGTAATAGAGTTAGGTGGAGTTGAAAAGTACATAATGCCAGCACCTACAGACATTGTTAAAGCAATAGTTAAAGATTTTAATACTCTGCTTCCACATATTATAGCTACACTATATGAGAGTTTAGTAGGTTTTATTATCGCTATAGTATTAGCACTTGTTTTAGCAATAATAATGGATTTAGTACCATTTATAAAGAAGGGGTTATACCCACTGCTTGTAGTATCTCAAACAGTGCCAGTTATAGCTTTAGCACCTTTATTTATAATATGGTTTGGTTTTGGAGCATTGCCTAAAATAATAGTAGTTGTAATAGTGTGTTTCTTCCCAATTGTAATTAGTATTTCAGATGGGTTAGAAAATGTAGATAAGGATCTTATTAATCATTTTAAGCTTATGGGTGCATCTAAGTTTAAAATATTCACTCATTTAAAGCTACCATATGGGATAATCAATTTCTTTTCTGGTGTTAGAATTGCTGCAACCTACAGTATAATGGGCGCAGTGGTTGGAGAATGGCTAGGAGGGGATAAGGGACTAGGTGTATATATGACTAGAGCAAGGAGCGCTTATGCATTAGATAAGATGTTTGGGGCCATTGTAATAATAGTTATATTAAGTATGATTATTTTCTTTATGATAGGCTTAGTAGAAAGATTAGTTACACCATGGAACAAAAAGATAAAGGATGGAGGAGAATAATATGAAGAAAAAAAGAATAGTATCAATAATATCAATGGCATTAGCTTCAATAATGATGTTATCAGGATGTGGATCATCAAAGAAAAGTGAGGGAGAAGAGGGGTTAGAAAAGGTTAAAGTTATTTTAGACTGGACTCCTAATACTAACCATACAGGTATATATGTAGCAAAAGAAAAGGGATATTTTAAAGATTTAGGGCTAGATGTAGAAATAATACAACCCTCAGAAGGATCATCACTTCAACTTGTTGCAGCTGGGAAAGGTGATTTTGCAATAACATATCAAGAGGATTTAACTTATGCAAGAACATCTGATTCACCAATGCCTGTTAAGGCTATTGCAACAATAATACAACATAACACATCAGGTTTTGCATCTCCTAAGGAGAAGAATATAGAAACAGTAAAAGACTTTGAAGGAAAGGTTTATGGCGGATTTGGAGGCCCTAGTGAAAAGGCTATTCTTCAAGCTGTTATGGATAAGGCAGGAGCAGATTTTTCAAAACTAACTACAGTTGATGTAGGAACTGAAGATTTCTTTATTGCAACTAAGAATAACTTAGATTTTGAATGGACTTTTGAAGGCTGGACTAATATATCTGCAAAGCTTAGAAACTTTGATATTAATTATATTCCATTAAGAGAATTGGATGAAAGGTTAGATTACTATACTCCAATTATTGCTTCATCAGAAAGCACTTTAAATGAAAAGAGTGACATGGTTAAGAAGTTTATGGAGGCAACTTCAAAAGGATATGAATTTGCAATTAATAACCCTGAAGAATCAGCTGAAATTTTAGTTAAGGAAGTACCTGAAATAGATAAGGATTTAGCTGTAGAAAGTCAGAAGTTCTTAGCTAAAGAATATAAATCAGATGCAAATAGATGGGGAGAAATGAAGGATAGTGTATGGGATAATTACACTCAATTTATGTTAGAGTACAAATTAATAAACAAAGATATGAAAGCAAGCGAGGCTTATACAAATGAGTTCTTACCAGAATAAAATACTACTTAGAGGAATATCAAAATCTTTTGATAACATGGTAATTTTAAAGGATATTAATATAGAAGTTAATGAAGGGGAATTGGTATCTATAGTTGGTCCTTCAGGAAGTGGAAAGAGTACTATTTTTAATATTATAACTAACTTGATTAAGCTTGACTCAGGAGAGAAGAGAGTTAATGGGGATGTAAGTTATATGTACCAAAAGGACATGATGGTACCATGGAAAAAGGTTGTTGATAATATAGCTACTCCTCTTGTATTTAAGGGAATGGATAAGAAGAATGCAAGAAAAGAAGTTGAAAAGTATATAGGTACCTTTGGATTAACTGGTTTCCAAAATAAATATCCTAATAAGCTTTCAGGGGGAATGAAACAAAGAGCAAATTTCCTTCAAACTTATCTAACTTCAAATGATATTATGCTTTTAGATGAACCTTTTGGTGCATTAGATTCTATAACAAGAAGTAATATGCAACAATGGCTTTTAGATATAAAAAAGAATATGAACTCTACAATACTTTTAATAACTCATGATGTTGATGAAGCGGTATTACTTTCAGATAGGGTATATGTTATTTCTGAAAAACCTGCAATTATAAAAGGAGAAGTTAAGGTTAACCTTCCAAAAGAAAGAGGAGAAGAAACTAAATTAATTGAAGAGTTCTTATTAATAAAACGAGAAGTAACAGATATAATGAAAAAGTAGAAAGTTTATCCATGTAAACTTATTTACAAAATGTATTAATTAGGATATAATTGATAAAAATGAATATTTCTCTTATCAAGAGAGGTGGAGGGACTGGCCCGATGAAACCCAGCAACCGATATGAATCATAAGCATATGTGGTGCTAATTCCTGCAGCGTAAAGCTGAAAGATAAGGTTATTTTGTAGTGTATTTATTTATGCCTAGAGGATTACCTTTAGGCATTTTTTTATTATTTAAATAATTGGGGGCATAAAAATGAATATAAAAGAGTTATTTGAGAAGAAAAAGGTGGTATTCTCCTTTGAGATATTTCCACCCAAAACAACATCATCAATAGAAACAATTTATAAGACTTTAGAGTCTTTAAAGGGACTTAGTCCAGATTATATGAGTATTACTTTTGGGGCAGGTGGAAGTGTACAAGATAATAGAACAATTGAACTTTCATCCTTAGTGAAAAATAAATATGGAATAGAGGCAGTAGCTCATCTTACTTGTATAAGTTCTACTAAGAATGAAATAGAGTATTATTTAGAAAAACTTAAAGAAAATAATATAGAAAACATTCTTGGACTTAGAGGTGATGTACCGGCAGATGGAAAGGTTATTGGGGAATTTAATCATGCTAATGAGCTTATAGACTTTATAAATAAAAAGGGAAATTTTAATATAGCAGCTGCATGTTATCCAGAAGGACATATAGAGCATAAAGGGTTATATAGAGAAATAGAAAGCATGAAGAGAAAAGAACAAGCAGGAGCATCTTATTTTATTTCTCAGTTATTTTTTGATAATAATTTATTCTATAACTTTAAGGATGAAGTTCGTGCAGCAAATATAAATCTGCCTATTGAAGCTGGAATAATGCCTGTTACAAATAAGAAGCAAATAGAAAGAATGGTAGCCTTAAGTGGTGCATCACTTCCAGATAAGTTTAAAAGAATAATGGAGAGATATGAGCATAATCCAGAAGCATTAAGGGATGCTGGTATAGCTTATGCAGTAGAACAAATAGTAGATTTAGTATCAACAGGTGTAGAAGGAATACATTTGTATGTAATGAATAATCCCTACGTTGCAGAAAAAATTTCAGGTAGCGTAGGAAGAATAATAGAATCAGTTAATAAAGTGGAATTAGTTTAGGAGGAATTTAAGAATGAATAAAGTAGAAAGTTTTGAATTAGACCATAGAAAAGTACAAGCTCCTTATGTTAGAAAGTGTTGTTTGTTAGATGGAAAGATGGGAGATAAGGTTACTAAGTTTGATCTTAGATTTTTACAACCTAATAAAGAAGCTTTTGGTACAGCTGCAATGCATGGATTAGAACATCTATTAGCACATACATTAAGAGAAAAGCTTGAAGGTATTATAGATCTATCTCCAATGGGATGTAGAACAGGTTTTTATTTAAGTATATGGGGAGATAGAGAACCAGCAGAAATTAAGGAAGCCTTAGAATCTGCACTTAAGGATATATTAAATGCTAAAGAAATGCCAGCTGCCAATGAAATGCAATGTGGTAATTATAGAGACCTATCCCTATTTGGAGCAAAAGAATATGCAAAAGAAGCTTTAGAAAGAGGATTTTCTTTAAATATTTATGGAGAATAAAATAGGAAAACTAGAAATACCTAAGGATGAAGTCCTTAGGTATTTAGGTTATAGGTCTCAACAAATAGATGGAAAATTAGATGAATTAATAAATTTAACCATAGAGGAAAGTAAAACTTTAATAACTCCAAGATTCATTACATCTAGGTGTAAAGTGAGTTTAGTAGAGAATGGAGTGAATTTATTAGGGACAAGTATTCTTTTAACTGGAAATGATATAAAAGAGCATTTAAAAGATTCTAAGGAATGTGTATTAATGGGGGTTACCATAGGCGGAAATATTGAAAAGAGGATTAACCTCTATGGCAAAACTAATTTAACTAAGTCTTTAATATTAGACTCCTGTGCAACTACAGCAGTAGAAGAGATATGTGATAAGGTAGAGGATTATATAAAAGGCGAGGCAATAGGAAATGGAGAGTCAATAACCTTTAGATATAGCCCAGGATATGGAGATTTATCATTAGATGTTCAAAAAGATATAATAAATACACTAAAGGCAGAGAAAACTATAGGATTAACAGTTTCAGCGCATAATTTATTAATGCCAAGGAAGTCTGTAACAGCTATTATTGGATTAATTCCAAAGGACAAAGAAGTCAAGAAAAAAGGCTGTGAGGTTTGCAAGAATTATGAAAATTGTAGCTTTAGAAAAGAGGGGATTGTTTGTGGAAGTTAAGAAGTATTTAGAAGATAATATACTAGTTTTTGATGGGGCCATGGGTACTATGCTTCAAAAAAAGGGATTAAAGCTTGGTGAAAACCCAGAACTATTTAATATAAAAGAGAAAGATAAAGTTAGAGAGATACATGAAGAATATCTAAATTCAGGTGCTATGGTTATTACAACTAATACCTTTGGAGCAAATGAATTAAAGCTTGAAGAAACAGGATATTCTGTAGAAGAGATAGTAGATGCTGCTGTATCTATAGCAAAAGAAGCTAGAGGAAATAGTGAAGCTTATATAGCATTAGATGTTGGACCAATAGGGCAATTGCTTGAACCAATGGGAACATTGAGCTTTGATGAAGCTTATGAGATATTTAAAAGACAAGTAGTGCAAGGGGAAAAGTCAGGAGCAGATATTATTCTAATAGAAACCATGACAGATTTATATGAAGCAAAAGCAGCGTTACTTGCTTCAAAAGAAAATACTAAGCTTCCTGTATTTTGTACAATGTCTTTTGAGGAGAATGGAAGGACATTTACAGGTTGTACACCAGAAAGTATGGCTATGGTTCTAGAAGGGCTAGGAGCAGATGCTATAGGAATAAATTGTTCTTTAGGGCCTAAGGAACTATTACCAATAGTAAAAAGGATAAAGAAGTGGACTAATCTTCCTATAATGACTCAACCTAATGCAGGACTTCCAACAATATCATTTGGTGAAGCTATTTATGATATTTCAGCTAAGGATTTTTCTATTTGGGTAAAGGAATTTATTAAAGAAGGAGTAAGTATAATTGGTGGATGCTGTGGTACTACTCCAGGGTTTATTAAGGAATTAAGGGAGTTAGCAGATAATAATAAAAGAGTAAAAAGGGAAAAGGTTTCTTATTCAGCAGTATGTACACCTTCTAAGGTGGTAGAAATAAAAGGGGTAAAGGTAATTGGGGAAAGGATTAACCCAACAGGTAAGAAGTTATTTAAAGAAGCTTTAAAAAATAATGATATGGATTATATTTTAAAGCAAGCTATAGATCAAGTTGAGGCAGGGGCAGAGATTCTAGATGTAAATGTAGGACTACCAGAGATAGATGAGAAAGATATGATGAAGAGGGTAGTAAAGGAAATACAAGGAATAATAGATACCCCGCTTCAAATAGATTCATCGGACATAAATGCAATAGAAGTTGGACTTAGAGCTTATAATGGAAAAGCAATAGTAAACTCAGTAAATGGTGAAGATGAGGTCTTAGAAAAGATACTTCCATTAGCTAAAAAGTATGGAGCTAATGTTGTAGGTCTTACTTTAGATAAAAAGGGAATTCCTCCTACAGCTGAAGAGAGATTTAAAATAGCAGAAAAGATAGTAATGAAAGCTAAGGAATATGGAATAGATAAAAGTAATGTGTTCATAGATTGCTTGGTTCTTACAGCATCAGCACAGCAGGCAGAGGTTAAAGAAACTCTTAAGGCATTAAGAATGGTTAAGGAAAGATTAGGAGTAAAAACATTACTTGGTGTTTCTAATATATCATTTGGATTACCTTGCAGAGAATTAATTAATGAAACATTTCTTTCCTTAGCTTTAGGTTCTGGGTTAGATTTGCCTATAATGAATCCTAACAGTAGAGGGATGATGGACGTAATTAACTCTTATAATGTTCTTTATAACTATGATAAGGGAGCAGAGAAATATATTTCTCTTTATGGTAGTAGAAAAGTAGAAAGAGGAGTGGTTACAGCTGAGATCATTAAAAAGAAAGATTCTACAGTTAATAAGGATTTAAAGTATATTGTAATAAAAGGTCTTAAAGAAGAGGCGTCTATTGCAACAAGAGAACTGTTAGAAACCATGGAGGAACTTGAAGTTGTAAATAATATGCTTATTCCTGCTTTAGATGAGGTAGGACAAAAGTATGAAAAGAGTGAGATTTTCTTGCCACAGCTTATACAATCAGCAGAAACAGTAAAGAATGCTTTTGAGGTTATAAAGGAAAAATTAAGTGGTAAAAAGGAAAACAATATTTCAAAGGGAAGAATTATTTTAGCTACTGTAAAGGGAGATATTCATGATATAGGTAAAAATATAGTTAAGGTTATTCTTCAGAATTACGGATATGACATTTTAGATTTAGGTAAGGATGTACCTATAGAAAGTGTAGTTAAAACTGCTATGGATGAAGATATACAATTAGTTGGTTTAAGTGCTTTAATGACAACTACAATTAAAAGCATGGAGGAGACTATAAAAGCTTTAAAGGGTGCAGGTTATAAAGGTAAGGTATTTGTAGGAGGAGCAGTATTAACTAAGGAGTATGCTGATATGATAGGTGCAGACTATTATTCAAAAGATGCTAAAGAAGCAGTTGAAATTGCTAAAGAGTTTTTTCAAAGTTGATAAGGAGAAAAATATAACAAAAATAATAGAGAGATAGGAAGAAACTGCTTTTGGTAGTTTCTTTTCTTAATCATAAACAACTTCCCAGTTAGGAGAATTATATGCATCAAAACACATCTCTATTTGCTCTTGTGATGTTCGGCTTACAGATAATTCAGGAATTTCATTTAAAGCAAAGTATCTGCAATCAGATATTTCTATGTTTGGAGAAAACTCTCCATTAATAATGGAGCATAAAATAAATATCTTACATACACCATAAGCAAATGGGGGAAGATTATGTTTATTTCTATCATGAATACCTATAAGCTTTTCAGCTTTAACATTTAATCCTGCTTCTTCAAATACTTCTTTAATAATATTTTCTTTAATAGATTTATTAACATCTAACCATCCACCAGGTAAAGTCCATTTCTCATCAGAGATTTCTTTTACTAATAATATTTTATTATCTTTAAAAATAGCAGCTCTAGTATCAATTTTTGATGTTTGATATCCAGTTTCATTACAGAATAAATCTTTTACTTTATCTAAACTCAATTCTGATTTTCTACTCATTATTTCTGCTGATATTTCTCTTATTCTTTGGAATCGTTCAATATCAAATTTATCCTTAGAATATTCTATTCCTGCTTGAGCAATCGATTGAAGTTCTATTGCAATATCTATTAAATAATCTTTCATAATATATCTCCTTTTTATGAATGTACTTATTTGTATTATAAACTATGATTTATACAAATTCATTTCCATTAACCTTAAAGTAAGAAAAAAGTAAAATTTACTAAAATTTTTTTGTAAATGTTTAACTAAGTTTACAAGAGTAAATACATAGTGTAAACTAGTGTATATACACTTAAGGGGGATATAGAAATGAGAAATAAGACAAAACAAATGATTTATGCAGCATTACTTATAGCACTAGCAATTATAATACCAGTAATATTTAGTGGTATAAAAGTAATAATAGGACCTTTTACAGCAACACCAGCATCACATTTACCAATGTTTGTTGCTATGATGATTTCACCCATGGTTGCTATTGTGGTAGGAATAGGGTCAACAATTGGATTTTTATTGACAGGTACAATAATGCCAGTTGTATTTAGAGCAGCAACACATATTTTAGTTGGGTATGTTGGGGCGTTAATAATTAAGAAAAAGAAGAATTATAAATTAGCAACTATTGTAACTGCACCTATTCATGGACTAGCAGAAGCACTTGTTGTTATTCCTTTTGTGGGATTTGATTTATACTATTTAATTGTAATTACTTGTATTGGTACTATAGCACATCATTTATTTGATAGCGTATTATCATATGCCGTAATAAAGGGTGTTAGTAAAGCAAGAAGATGTAATATATATGATACCTTTGGCGAATTTAATAATACTGCAGAAATATAGCAGATAAAAAAAGAGTAATCAAAATTATCTTTATTTTGATTACTCTTTTTTGACGTCGAGGAAATTATAAAATTTTAATTTGTTATAAATCAAAGGTATTATTACATTTTCATATTATACAGATATTTTTTTTATACAAGCTATTCCTAGGGCACCAGGCCCAATATGACAACATATACTCATAGGAAGTATATCGTTAAATATTTCGTGTCCTGGGAAAGCTTTTTTTACAACTTCATTCCACTTTTCACCTTGTTCAAGATCGCCTGAATAAGCTGTCTGGATTAAATAATCCGTTCCTTTAAATCTATTTTCAATATCATTTTTTATTGCTTCTATCATTGCTTTTTGAGCACTTTTTAATCCTCTAACTTTCTTATATGTATCTAATTTTCCGCCATCAATTAGTAAAACTGGCTTTATATTAAACATACTTCCTAAAGCAGCTACAGCAGGGGTAATACGACCGCCTTTTTCTAGATATTTTAGAGTATCAACTGTAACGTAAATTATAGATTCTAAAGCCTCTTTTTCTAAAATTTCCTGTATCTCTTTTGCAGATAGCCCTTTATCTATAAGGTATAAAGCATCTAAAATAGATTGTCTAAATGTAACTGATATTCTTTTGTTATCAACTACTAAAACTTTTCCTTCATAATCGCTAGAAAGCATTCTGGCAGTTTCCATAGAGCTACTTAATCCACTTGACATAGGAATATGTAAAATATAATCATAATCTTTCAATAGGTTGTCCCAAAGTTCTATTACTGTTCCAGGTGAAGGTTGAGAGGTTGATATATTTTCATCAGCTTCTAGATTTTTAAAAAACTCTTCTTGAGATAATGTTATTCCTTCATAATATGTATTATCATTTATAAAAAATGGCATTGCGATTAAGTAAATACCTAATTTCTTTGCTTCTTCTTGAGTTATTCCACTATTTGTGTCAGTTACAATTGCTATTTTATTTTTCATGCGTCCCCTCCAATTCAGAGCAATGCTCTGTTTTAAAATATTATAGGATAGTTTTAACTTGCTTGTCAATTTGATATAAAGTATAATCGAAAAATAAGAGGTGAAAATTATGCGTAGAAACAGTTATAAATGTACGTCTGATACAAAAGAAAAGCTCTTATCAGCTACTATAAAGTTGGTTAAAGAAAAGGGAGTTAAAAATACAACCATTCGTGATATTTGTAAGAATTCAGGAGTTTCTAATGGAGCATTTTATCATTATTACAGTAGTAAAGAGGAATTATTAAAGGATACATATTACCAAATTGACAAGCTAGTTACACCAGATTTTATTAAATCATGTAATGATATGGAGATAATGCATGGACTACATGAAATTTTAAAAATATATGTACTCTTTATTGTAAATGAGGCTGGGATACTAGTTAAGGAATATCATAAAGTCTTGTTAGATGGAGTCAATATTTCTGTTTTTGATCCTAAACGTCCATATTATCAAGCAATAAAAGAACAAATTAATCGTTGTATTGAAGAAGGGGTTATATCATCAGGGTATACCTTAGAATATTTAACAAACTATTGCATTAGATTTTTACGTGGGCTTATTTTCGATTGGGGGATTCACAATGGAGATTATAATTTGTTAGAACAATTTGAAATGGATTTTAAAACTATAATGGCAGGCGTATTAATAAATTAATTTTAAATTTAAGAAACTGGAAAATATCTGGTTTCTTTTTTTATGAGATGTAAAATATAGGTAAAAGTGTATTAGAGAGTTATATGATTATTGGTAAGGGGGATAAATATGGGAATTTTTATACCTTTAGTAGGGGGCATTGTGGTATTATTTGCTTATGCAGTCATTAGAGAAGCAGTAAGAGATGGAATTTATGATGCTTATAAGAAAATAGAAAAAGATAAAAAACAATAAAAGAAATTAATAGTAAATTATAAAAGGCTCTGATTACAGGGCTTTTTATAGTCTATAATTAAATATATAAATAAAATATGAGGTAAGAACTTATGAATATAAATTTATTAGAGGAAAAGAAGATACTTAAAGAAAAAAGGGACATAATAAAATTTGAATTAGAGCAAAAGAAGTCTGATGTTTTAAATATAGAAAATAAGCTTAATAATTTAAGAAAAGAAACTAAGGGAAAGTATGATGTAGAAAAAGAGGCGGTAGAGAAAATAAGTGAGGTTTTATCTAAGGACATTGATAGCTATAAAAGCGCTTTAGAAGTACCTTACTTTGGTAGGGTAGATTTTAGAGAATATAGGGGATTAACAGAAAAAATTTATATTGGAAAGCAGGGAATTAATAATAGTCAAAATGGGGATGAAATAGTAGTAGATTGGAGAGCTCCCGTAGCAGATTTATATTATAGTGGAACAGGGGGAGAGGCTTATTATAAAGCCCCTAGTGGAATAATAGATGGGAAACTTGAGCTTAAAAGAAAATTTCTTTTTGAAGATGGCGATATAAAGCAAATCTTTGATGAAGGAATAAATGAGCTTATGATAAATGGAGAAGAAGGAGAAGAGTTAGTAGATAAATTCCTTAAGATTAATCTTGAAACAAGTAGAGGTAAGAAGCTTAAGGAAGTAGTTGCAACTATTCAAAAGGAGCAAAATGATATTATAAGGTGGCCAAAGAATTTACCTATAATAGTTCAAGGATCAGCAGGATCGGGAAAGACAACAATAGCACTTCATAGACTAGCTTATTTAATTTATAGATATAAGGAAAAAATGAGTGGTAATGAAATATTAGTTTTGGCACCTAATAAGCTATTTTTAGATTATATTTCAGATATTTTACCATCATTAGGAGCAACTGAGGTAAATCAAAATACCTTCGAAGAGCTTATGTTATCAAAGCTTAAATTAAAGGGAAAAATCTATAATAAAGATGAAAAGCTTAAAGATTTAATGGAGGAAAAAGATGAGAAGAGAAGGTTAAATATTTCAAATTCATCCAAAGTTAAAGGAAGCCTTTTATTTAAAACTATTCTTGATAGATATATTGCGTTAGTTGAAGGGAGCTCTATGGAAATAGAGGACATAAAGATAGATGATTATGTTCTGTTTTCTAGAAAAGAAATTGCAAGGTTGTATTTAAAAGACTTAAAGTCATATCCAATTAATAAGAGGAAAGATGAGATTAAGAGATACTTAAATCTTAAATTAAAAGAAAAGATAGAAGAACTAACATTAAGAATTGATAGAGAATGGGATGTAAAAATAAAAGAATTTAAGATGACTTTAAAAGACTCTCAAGAAAGAAGAGAGGGGCTTATTAAACTCTATGATAAAAGAGATGAGATGAAAAATAATATAAAGTCTAATTCTAAAAAAGAATTTAATAACTATTTCAAAAATTGGAGAGGAATAAATCCAAAGGATATATACTATAATTTTTTTAATGATGAAATATTATTTGATATTGCTATTGATGGAAAAGTAACTGAAGAATTAGCAAGTTTTATGAAGGATGAAATTAATAAAAATTATGAAAGTAATATTATAGATGAGGATGATTTAGCACCACTTTTATATATAAGAATGATTTTAGAGGGAATAGATGAGAAAGAGAAGTTCCAACATATTGTGGTGGATGAAGCTCAAGATTACAGTCCTCTTCAAATATATTTAATAAATAAATTATCTAGAGGCAACTCATTAACTTTAGTTGGAGATTTAGCACAGGGAATTTATTATTACAAGGGCATAAACAAGTGGGAAGACATAACAGAAGGTTTATTTAAGGGAAATGCAACTTATATACAATTAACACAAAGCTATAGATCAACGGTAGAAATTATTGATTTTGCTTCAGGAGCTTTAAAAGCACAAAAACTTGGATTAAAGAATGCAATGCCAGTGTTAAGGCATGGTGATGTGCCAAAGGTAATAGAGGTGGAAAGCATTAATGAATACTCAGAGGTAATAGATAATATAGTGGAAGAGGTAAGAGGAAATGGTAAGAGGAGTATAGCTATAGTTACAAAAAATAGCCATGAAGCATTAAAATTATTTAAAAAGTTAAAAACTAAAAATCCTTTTACTTTAATAAAGGGAAAAGAGAAAAAGTTAGAAGATGAGTTAATTATAATTCCTTCATATCTTACTAAGGGATTAGAATTTGATTGTACAATAATTTTAAATCCAAGTGAAGAAAGCTATGGTGACAATATTTTAGACAAAAGATTGCTGTATGTTTCATTAACAAGAGCTCTTCACTATGAATATATAATAAAACTTAATAGAATGACATCTATGATTAAAGAGAATAATAATTAAATATGAGTTAATAAAGTAAATTGTTTGTTGATAATATTGTAACAAAGTCAGGATGGGAGTATAATGAAATTAATGTTATAAGATAATAATTATTAGGAGGGAACAAAATGCCAGCAGTTAACTTAAAAGATAATATACATTGGATTGGTGTTAAAGATGCAGAACTAAGAATCTTTGATATTATTATGGAGACTAAGAGGGGAACTACTTATAATTCATATGTTATTGATGATGAGAAGGTTGCTGTAGTTGATATTTGTAAGAATGGTTTTTATGAAGACTTTAAAGAAAAGTTAAAGGATGTAATTGGGGAAAGAAATGTTGATTATATAGTAGTTCAACATACAGAATTAGATCATAGCGGTTCTTTAACTAAGCTTTTAGATGATTATCCAGAAGCAACAGTTTTAGGAACAAAAGCTGCTATTAATTATTTAAAAGAAATTTTAAATAAGCCTTTTAATTTTAGAGAAGTTAATGAAGATATATCTTTAGGAAAGACAACTTTACAATTTATCAAGGCTCCAAACTTACATTGGCCAGATACAATGTTTACATATGTAAGGGAAAGCAGATTCTTATTTACATGTGACTTTACAGGATGTCATTATTGTCCAGATGGAACAGTTTTAGAAGTTGGTGGCGATGATTACGTAACTGAAATGAAGTACTACTTTGATTGTATTATGGGACCATTTAAGCCTTTTGTTTTAAAAGCTCTTGATAAGATTAAGGACTTGGATATAGAAATGATAGGAACAAGTCATGGACCAATTCATAAAGGAGAAGATGTAAAGAAATATTTAGATTTATATAGAGAATGGGCAACAGAGGAACCTATAGATTCTAATAGAGTTGAGATATTCTATATTTCTGCTTATGGAAATACAGAAGCAATGGCTAAGTATATTAGTGAAAAACTTAACGAAAAGGGATATAAGGCTGGAGTTCATGAAATAACCTCAATGAAAATTGAAGATTGTATTGCATTAGTTGAAAAGTCAAAAGGATTCATGATTGGATCACCTACAATCAATGCAGATGCAGTTAAGCCAGCTTGGGATTTGCTATCACTTGTTAATCCAATAGTAAATAGAGGAACAGCCGCTATGGCATTTGGTTCTTACGGATGGGGTGGTAACGCAGTTCCAATGCTTACAGATAGAATGAAGTCTTTAGGATTAAAAGTTGTAGATCCAGGATTTAGATTTAAATTTGTACCAGCTGAAAAAGAGTATAAAGAAGCTGATGAGATGATTGAAAAGTTTATAGAAAATATGTAAAAGAAACTGCCTTGTGGCAGTTTCTTTTTTAACGTCTCGGAAAGTGAATTTGTGAATTTATTTATTTCCTATTTAACTTAATATATGTTTATAATATAATACAATGGAAATAATAACTTAAGTAAAGTGAGGTATAGAAAATGGAAGATAGAGAAATAATGTCTTTTAGAGATGAAGATGGAAATAAAGTCGACTTTGAAGCAGTTGCTAGAATATATTTAAAAGAGCAAGAATACTTATTATTAGCGCCTTTAGATGAAGAAAGTGAAGACGTATTTATCTTTAGAGTTGATAATGTAGATGGAAAAGAAGAACTTAATCTTGTAGAAGATGATGAAGAGTTCTTAGCAGTTAAAAAGGAATATAAAAAATTAGTATATTAATAAGGGGAGTTTTACTATGCAAACAACAGAAATAATAGAATTTTTAGAGGAAAATGGATTATCTGAAATTGAAGAAATTAAAACAGAAGATAATTTTATAGTTTTAAAGTTTTATTATGATTTTGATAAAGATGAAATACTTGCGGCAAGGGCATATGCCAATGAAGAAAGTGATTTAGAAGAAGAGAGCGATGAATGGTATCGTGATTGGTATTTATCATATTTATCTGATATTGCTAAGGATAATGTTGAAGGCATTGTAGAAGATTTAGGAGATGAACTTGAGCTTGCAAGTAAGATAAAAGAAGTTGAAATGGATGTTAATAATGCAGACTATATGAAGTTTGTTGCTATTTTGTGTTCAGAGGATTTTGAGGAAGATTTGGAAGAAACTTTAAACGATTACTTATAGTAAATAATTTCTATTGAAATGAAAAAAAAATGTGCTATAATAGAGTCATAAGAAATCCTGAGATGTGCGCCTAGCTTATCATATTCAACCTACATATGATAAACGGGATTTGCAACAACTTTTATGGATGTCGGGCTTCATTTAATTCACAATTTTGTGGCAGAAGATGGCAAAAGTAGAATGAGCTTAACCCACCTGCGAGGAGCAGGTCTGAATATATAAGCAAACGGCATGTTGGGACTTAGTACTGATTTTAAATACCTCAATAATTTTATTATTGAGGTATTTTTTACTATTTAGGAAAGTGTAAAATTTTAATTAGCTATAAATCAAAGGTATTATTACAATTTAATATTAAAAAATATAAAATTGTTATCATTAATTTTATATTTTCCTTACCTTAAGTATGAGAGAGATAGATATTTATTTTTCTGTGACTTGGAGCTTGTGACGGAAAAGGCAAAATAAATATCCAACCTACTTTCTTCAGATATTTAAGCTGTTAATCTTCGAGGCTCAAAGTATTTTCTATGTTTCCTCTTATACCTTACATAAAGGTGATGTTGATAGAGGGCTACATGCTTGTCCAACTTTTGAGATAAATGAACACAAATTTTATTAGTTGGGGAAAGGAACTTTAATAATATATTTAAAAATAACTTTTCACGTTTAATTATTTTTGATAGCCTATGTAATTTCATAATATCACCTCTTTTTCCAAAATTCGTAAGTTTTCCTTATTTATTATTATAACATGCCTCAAAAAAATGTAAAATTATTTCATGCAACATTAAGTGACAAGAATTAACAAAAGTAAAATGGCAAAGGTTTTCTAAAAGAAGAATTAACTAATATCTACAATAATAAAAGTATTTTAAATACGAAATTTGGCGAAAATATTAATAGGTAATAACAGAAAGTAATATAAAGTTAAGAAATATTAACATTGTGAAAGGTTGATAATATAGAGAATTATAGGTAAAATAAGCTTAAGAAGTAACAAAGGAGTTGTAGTAATGGATATAGATTCAATGAAAATAGAAGAAGTAATAGAACACATAAATATGCTTTATAAAAAAAGCCAAGAAGAAGGCTTATCAGATAAAGAAAAGGAAATACAACAAAAGCTTAGAAGAAGATATATTGATAATGTTAAAAGGAATTTTAGAGTACAATTAGATGGGATAGAACTTAATAAAAAATAAAGGGTGATGGGGATTGTCAGTAACAGTTGAGAAACTAATTAAAGATTTTGACTTAGAGGTTTTAGTAGAAGGAAAACCTAATGAGCTTATAACCGTAAACGATATAAATAGGCCGGGTCTTCAACTTGCAGGATTTTATAATTATTTTGCACCTGAAAGATTACAGGTAATAGGTAAGGCAGAGTGGAGCTTTTTGGATGATATGCAAGTTGAGTTTAGGAAGAAAAGATTAAATAAGTATTTTACATTTCCTATGCATTGCATAATTATGTCTAGAGGCCTTGAGCCTCATGAAGAGTTAATTAATGCTGCAAATAAGAAAAACATATGGGTGCTTAGAAGTAAATTAGTTACTACAAAGCTTATGAGTAATTTAACTATTTATTTATCAGATAAGCTAGCACCAGAAACACGTCTTCATGGGGTTTTAGTTGATGTATCAGGTATTGGTATATTAATTACTGGAGAAAGTGGGATAGGTAAGAGTGAAACAGCATTAGAGTTAATTAAGAGAGGACACAGATTAGTTACAGATGATGCCGTTGATATAAAAGAAATTGATGGGGAACTAATAGGATCATCTCCAAGCATAACTAGAGGTATGTTAGAGGTTAGAGGAATTGGAATTATAGATGTACCAGCTCTTTATGGTATAAGTTCTATTCTTTTAAAGAAGACAATAACTTTAGTAATGCACTTTGAACATTGGAAAGATGATAATGATTATGATAGATTAGGAAATAATTTTGATTATATGGATATATTGGGTGTACCAGTTAGAAAGTTAACTGTACCAGTAAGACCAGGTAGAAATATTGCTGTAATTATTGAAGCAGCAGCAGTAAACTATAGATATTCATTAATGTCTAACGTTTCTGCTGTAGATATAATAGAAAGCAGAATGAATTTAGTTAGCGATAAGTAATAAGTTTATCCCTATCTTCCAATATAAAAATTGAGGATAAGGGATAAACTATTTCTATATATTAAAGGAGGCTATAAAGTATGAGCAAAAATGAAAAATGTGCATGGGAAAAATATGATGAACAAGGTATAAAGGAGATATTCGACTTTAATGAAGGATATAAGAACTTTATGTCCCTATGCAAAACAGAAAGAGAATGTGTAAAGGAAACTATTAGAATAGCTGAAGAAAATGGCTATAAGAATTTAGATGATGTTATTAAAAATGGCGAAGCTTTAAAGGCTGGAGATAAGGTTTATGCAAATAATATGGATAAAGCTATAGCTTTATTTATAGTTGGTGAAAGACCTATGGAAGATGGAATGAAGATTTTAGGGGCACATATAGATTCTCCAAGATTAGATTTAAAGCAAAATCCATTATATGAAGATACAGACCTTGCCCTTTTAGAAACACATTATTATGGTGGAATAAAGAAATATCAATGGGTGACATTACCTTTAGCTATACATGGTGTAGTGTGTAAGAAAGATGGAACTAAGGTTGATATAGTTATTGGTGAAGATGATAATGATCCTGTAATAGGAATATCAGATCTTCTAGTTCACTTAGCTCAAACTCAACAAGAAAAGAAAGCTAACAAGGTAATTGAAGGTGAAGATTTAAATGTACTTGTTGGTAGTATGCCATTAAAGGATGAAGAGAAAGATGCTGTTAAGGCTAATATATTAAAAATATTAAATGATAAGTATGGAATAGAGGAAGAAGATTTCTTATCAGCAGAACTTGAAATTGTACCAGCTGGTAAGGCTAGAGATTATGGTATTGATAGAAGTATGGTTATGGCATATGGTCACGATGATAGAGTTTGTTCATATACTTCACTTATGGCAATGCTAAAGGTTGAAAAAACAGATAAAACATGCGTATGTCTTTTAGTTGATAAAGAAGAAATAGGTAGCGTTGGTGCTACAGGAATGCAATCTAAATTCTTTGAAAATACTGTTGCAGAAGTTATGGATAGAGTAGGAGATTATTCTGATATAAAACTTAGAAGAGCATTAAAGAATTCTAAGATGTTATCTTCAGATGTGAGTGCTGCTTTTGATCCTAATTATCCATCAGTAATGGAAAAGAAAAACTCTGCTTATTTTGGTAAAGGACTAGTATTCAATAAGTATACAGGTTCTAGAGGTAAGGGAGGATGTAATGATGCTAATCCAGAGTTCATAGCAGAGCTTAGAGCTATTATGGATAAACATGATGTTGCGTTCCAAACAGCTGAGCTAGGAAAGGTTGACCAAGGAGGCGGTGGAACAATCGCTTATATCTTAGCTAATTACAATATGGAAGTTATAGATTGTGGTGTTGCTCTTCACAACATGCATGCACCTTGGGAAGTTGCTAGTAAGGTTGACATATATGAAGCTATGAAAGGATATTATGCTTTCTTATTAGAGGCTTAATTAAAAAGAAACTGCTCAAATTTGAGTAGTTTCTTTTTTGGTTAAAAATTAGAGGTGGTATTTTAGATAAACTTGACAAAAGAATAAATTTAAAGATAGACTAATATAGTAATATATGGTTTTAATATAGAAAATTAAAAGGGAATGTGGTTAGAATCCACAACAGCCCCCGCTACTGTAAAGGATACGAAATCTCAAAGATCACTGAATTTATTTTGGGAAGATGAGAAAGTAGGATTGAAGCCTTGAGTCAGGAGACCTGCCATATATTAATATCACAAATTTATTTCGGCGGGAGATAAAGTGTGGTGGAAGCAAGGGCATAGTGCAATGAGTACTATGTATTTTTGTGATGCTACTACAAGGACTCCCAATAAGGAGTCCTTTCTTTATTTTCTTCCAAGAAAGAGGAGGAGAAGAAATGAAAAAACTATTATCAAAGGTAATGGCAGTGGTATTTGTATTTACAATGTTATTTGCATTACCAACACAAAGGATAAGTGCAGCAGAAAACGTGGATTATAATGATGCACTTAATACAACTATACAAAAGTATATAGAAAAATTTCAAAATGGATTCTCAAGCAATATAACATGGGATTCATGGGCAATTATAGGACTAGCTAGATCAGATAAAGAAGTTCCAAAGGAGATTTTTGATACTTATTACAGCAAGGTAGAGGCATTTGTTCAAGATAAAATATCAAACAATCAAAAAATGTCAGGTGGAGATTTAGCAAAGCTAATTTTATCAGTATCAGCTATTGGACAAGATCCTAGAAATGTAGCCGGAAATGACTTAATAGATATAGTATGGCATCAAGATGGAATTTTAAATGAATACTATACATCATTAGCATACGTGTTAATAGCTGTAGATTCTAAAAATTATCAAGAACCTAAAGATGCCTTAAATACAAGAGATAAGATGATAGAGGCGCTATTATCTAATGAATTAGATAATGGTGGATTTGGATGGGGAACACCTGAACCAGATAGTACTGCAATGGTATTACAAGCTTTAGTAAAACATCAAGATAGGGAAGATGTAAAAAATACAATGAATAGGTCACTAGTAATTCTATCAGAGCTACAAACAGAGACAGGTGGATATGTTTCATGGGGAAATGAGAATTCAAATAGTGTAGCTCAAGTTATTACATTATTAACTGCTTTGGGAGAAAATCCAACTACATCAGAAGCATTTTTAAAGGGTGAAAATAATCTACTTGGTAATTTAATAACCTTCTACACCGGTGATGGAGATTTCAAGTATATTCATTCAGATAGTGGAGCAAATGGAATGGCAACAGAGCAAGCTTTATATTCATTAGCTTCTTATGATAGGTTAGTAAATGGAAAAACTTCTTTATATGATATGACAGATGTTATTAGTACGACAGATTATTTAAATATTGTTAAGGAAGTTAATTCAAGAATTGAAACTTTACCAGGGATAGAAGCAATTTCTTTGGATAATAAAGAAGAAGTAAATTCTATATTAGCTAAGTTTAATTCATTACCAGAAGAATATAAGGTACAAGTTATTGGAGAAAGTAAACTAAATTCTGCATCATCAAAGATAGCTGAAATACAAAATACTATAGATACAATTAATAGTGATATTTGGGATAAAATTAATCCTGAAAATGTATCCTTAGAAAATAAAAAGGATGTTTTAGACATTATCAGTAGATACGAAGCTTTAAGTGATAAAGATAAGAAATATATTGTTGGATATGATGAAGTTTTAGCAGCAAAGGCTAAGATTGAAGCATTAGAAAAAGTAGAAGTTGAAAACAAGAAAGAAGGAAAAGAAGATAACTCTTCATATTCAGAAGTTGTACAAACTGGAGATACTTCGAACTTTGGCTATTTATTTGCAGTCTTAATATTAAGTGGAGCAGTAATGATTTATAGCAAGAAGAAGGAAGTAAAAGAGGCTTAGAATATGAAAAAATACTGGAAGAGTATTCTAATATGTATTTGTTTAGCAGTAGCTGTTTTTATTGGAGTTAAAGGGTGTAAAATTGAAGTTCCTAAGGATAATACAACAGTAGAAAGTTCTGTTGAGAATAGTTCTGCTAATGAAGAAAAAGAAGATTCTACAAAGGTCGAAGAAGGTAATAGCAATATAAAACCTGAAGATAAAGTGGAAGAAGAAAAAACTCCTTCTACATCACAGGTAAAAGATGAAGATAAAAAAGAACCCGAAAAGCCAAATCATAATATAACAGATAAAGGTGAAAGTACTGATGTTGTAAAGGATGAGAAGAGGTATGTTACCCTTTCTATTAGATGTGATACTATATTAAACAATATGGATAAGTTTAATATGGACAAAAAGGATTATATTAATAATGGTGTAATATTAGCATCAACTAGGATAGAGCTAGCGGAAAGTGATAAGACAGTATTTGACCTTTTGTATAGAGTGACTAGGGGGAAAAGGATACCTATAGATTATAGTGGAAATAAGGAGAGCGCCTATATAAAAGGTATTAATCATATATATGAGTTTGATTGTGGCAAGCAAAGTGGCTGGATGTATAGGGTTAATGGAGTTTTTCCTAACTATGGAGTAGGACACTATAAATTAAATGGTGGAGAGAATATAGAGGTTTTATATACTTGTGATTTAGGATATGACATAGGTGGAGGATATTAAGATTTGAAAGGAGAAATCAGGATGAAAGATACATTTTCAACATATCATCCAATAATTAATTTTACTTATTTAATAGGGGTGATATTGCTTTCAATGTTTTTTTTGCATCCTGTTTTTCTCATAATATCTTTAATTAGTTCTATACTGTATTCAATAAAACTTAAAGGTGTAAAGGCATTAAGATTTGATTTGTTATATATGCTTCCTATGCTTTTATTTTTTGTGGTTGTAAATGTATTATTAAATCATAGAGGAGCTACAATACTTCTTTACATAAATGATAAAGCACTTACTTTAGAAGGGATAATTTATGCTGTATGTTCATCAGTTATGTTTATATCAGTTATAATCTGGTTTAGTTGTTATAATGAAATAATGACATCAGATAAGTTTATATATTTATTTGGAAGGGTTATTCCCTCAGCATCTCTTATATTCTCCATGGTTTTAAGGTTTGTACCAAGAATTAAAGAACAAATAAAGGTAATATCAAATGGACAGAAGTCAATGGGGAGAGATGTTACTCAGGGAAACCTATTTCAAAGGATTAGAAGTGGTATGAACATATTATCAATATTAGTTACCTGGATATTGGAAGATTCAATAGATACAGCAGATTCAATGAATGCTAGAGGATATGGACTAAATGGAAGGACAAGTTTTTCAATATATAGATTTGATAAGAGGGATAAGATTATTTTGTTAATAATAGTTTTGTTTATAGGAATAGTTTTAGTTGGAGGAATAGCAGGGGTAAATGGAGTGGTATTTTTTCCAACTATAAAATTAGCAAGGATAAGCAAGCTTAGTATAATGTCTTATGTAGCTTATGGATTATTATGCTTAATACCAATAATTTTAGATGCGTTGGAGGAATTAAAATGGAAATTATTAAAATAGAAGATTTAAGTTTCTCATATCCGACTCAAGAAAAAAAAGCTCTTAAAAAAGTAAACTTAATAATAGAAGAAGGAGATTTTATTGTTGTATGCGGCAAGTCAGGATGTGGAAAGAGTACTTTACTAAGACATTTTAAAACTCCAGTAACACCTCATGGTAGTAGACAAGGAAATATATTATATAAAGGTCAAGTTTTAGAATATGTGGACAATAGAACCCAAGCATCAGAAATAGGTTTTGTACTTCAAGATCCAGAAGGACAAATAGTAACAGATAAGGTATGGCATGAATTAGCTTTTGGGCTAGAAAGTCTAGGATATGACAATGAAACAATAAGATTAAAAGTTTCAGAGATGGCAAGCTATTTCGGAATACAAGAGTGGTTTATGAAGGAAGTAACAGAACTATCGGGTGGACAAAAACAGATATTAAATTTAGCTTCTATTATGGCGATGAATCCTAAGGTTTTAGTTTTAGATGAACCTACTTCACAACTGGATCCAATTGCATCATCAGAATTTTTAGAAACTTTAAAGAAAATAAATAATGATTTGGGAGTTACAATAATTATTTCGGAACATAGGTTAGAAGAGGTGTTTCCTATGGCAGATAAGGTAGTCGTTATGGAAGATGGAGAAATTATAGCTTATGATGAGCCATCTGATATAGGAAATGTTATTACATCTTTATTACCAGTTCCAATGAGGGTAGCAATATCTTTAGGTGAAAAAAGAGGTTTACCTATTACAGTTAGAGAAGGAAGAAGATATCTTGATAGTTTATTTAAAGGAAAGGACTTAAGATATAAATCCTTGAATAAAATTTCTAAAAGAAGAGAAGATTCAATATTAGAAATTAAAGATATATGGTTTAAGTATGATAAGAAGGGTGAAGATATTTTAAAAGGCCTGTCTTTTGAAGTATATGATGGAGAGATATTTTCTATAGTTGGAGGTAATGGGACAGGGAAAAGCACAACTTTATCAGTTATTAGTGGTTTGAATAAACCTTATAGGGGAAAGGTGATACTTAAAGGAAAAGAAATTAATAAGTATTCTTGTAGGGAGTTATTTAATAAAAACCTATCAGTACTTCCACAGAATCCTAAGTCTATCTTTGTAAAGAGTACAGTTAAATTAGATTTAGAAGAAACTTTGCTTTATGAGAATATTAATAAGTTAGAATTAAATAGAAAGATAAAAGAAGTATCAAAGTTGGTTGATATAGAACATCTTTTGGATATGCATCCTTATGATTTGAGTGGAGGAGAAAAACAGAAGGTAGCCTTAGCAAAGATACTACTTTTAGAACCTAAAATTCTTTTGTTAGATGAGCCTACAAAGGGATTAGATAACGATTATAAGATAAAGTTAGGGAACATATTAAAGGAGTTAAATAAAAATGGAACAACAATAATAATGGTTACTCACGATATCGAATTTGCAGCTATGTATTCAGATAGATGTGGAATGTTTTTTAATGGTAATATGACTTCAATTAGTGAAACAAATAAATTTCTTAAGAATAATAATTTTTATACTACTTTTGGAAATAAAATGAGTAGACACTTATTTGATGATGCAATAACCTGTGAGGATGTGGTTAAGTTATGCAAAATGAATCTAGAGTAAAGAAGAAAAAACTAATAAGTACATTAATAATTTTAATTTTAATACCAGCAACAATACTATTTGGAAGGATTGCCTTAGGAGATAGAAGGTATTATTTTATAAGCTTATTAGTAATTATATATACTATGATTCCATTCTTTATGATGTTTGAAAAAAGAAAACCTAAAGCAAGGGAAATCATACTTATATCTTCACTATCAGCAATTGGAGTTGCAGGGAGAATGGCATTTTTTATGATTCCGCATTTTAAGCCTGTAATGGCAATAGTAATTATTACGGGAGTTGCTCTAGGACGTGAGGCGGGATTCTTAACAGGTGCAATTACTGCATTTGTATCTAATTTTTTCTTTGGACAAGGACCTTGGACACCATGGCAAATGTTTTCTTTTGGGATAGTGGGATTTTTGAGTGGAGTGATATTCAGTAAAGAAATGATAAAGCCAAAGAGAATAATATTATGTATTTTTGGTGGAGTATCAACTTTTTTTATATATGGATTTATAATGAATATAAGTTCTGTATTTATGATGAATAGTCATATTTCATTTGCTACATTAATTGCTTTTATACTATCAGGTGTTCCGGTTGATGTAATTCATGCGTCATCAACAGTTATTTTTTTATATTTTATTTCAGAGCCTATGATAGAAAAATTAAGTAGAATAAAGGTTAAACATGGATTACTAGATAATATAGAAAGTAAAGTTATAAGTTAAGTAATTTAAACTTATGTAACAGTCTTCTCCTACTTTACATATAATATAAGTGTAAAAGGGGGTGCTACTATATGGATTTATCCCGTTTTAAGAACTATGGATTATGGGTTTCAATATTTGCGTTAATTCCTTTGGTTTTACAAGGATTTGGGGTTGATGTACTACCAGGTAATTACGAAGAAATAGTTGTTGCCTTACTGGGTGTATTAGTTATGGCTGGAATATTAAATAACCCTACTTCTGAAAATACAGGTTATTTAGATGATAAAACAAAAGAAGAAATACAAGAAGAAACAAATGATAAGATAGAAGAATAGTCATTGAAATAAAGTTGATTACAATTAATAAGGGGAGAGAAATTGTTTAGCAATTTCTCTTTTTTGCTCTCTAGGAAAGTATAAAATTTTAATTTACTAGAAATCAAATGTGTTATTACATTTTCATATTATAAAATATAATAGATAATTATCTATTATTAATTGATTTTTGCCATTGCTCATGATATTTACTAAATAATTCATTTATAGCTTCACCAATTTTACTATATTGTTCATCCTTTAAGTTAGCTAAGGATACACGAATTGACCACTTTGGGCCGTCAAATCCTTCACCATTCAATAGGATAATATGATATTTCTCAGCAAGGTCAAATAGAAATTCTAAGGGGTTTCTTTCTTCTTTAAGATAATTAGCAAAGTCCATTCCGTATATTAAATTTGCCCATACCAATAGATCATATTCATTATAATAACAAGCACTATAGATATCACTTTTTTTCATTGGTAAATCAATTAAATGATCATAAACTAGCTTTTTACGCCTTGCACAAATATCCATAGTTTGATTTTTGTAGGTATCATTTTTGTCCAGTAAAGCAAACAAACAAAATAGCGCCATTTGCACTTGTTGAGGAGTAGAGAGACCAGCAGTATGATTTAAAGCAACCTGTCTACTATCAGCAACAATTCTATCAATAAAGGATATTGACTCAGGATTTGTAGTTAATGAACTATATCTATTTATTAAATCATCTTTATCTTCCTTAGGAAGCTCATAAATAAGCTTATTAAATATATTTTCCTTTGCAAGAGCAATAACACCAAGTCTCCAACCTGTAGCTCCAAAGTATTTAGAGAAGGAGTAAACACCTAAAGTATTATAAGGTAATGTAATCATAAATGACTTAAAATTTTCAACAAAAGTACCATATACATCATCTGTAACAATCATTAGATTAGGATTCTTTTCTTTCACTATATTTTGAATGTATTCCATAGAGGCATCATCAATTGCTACAGAAGGAGGGTTACTAGGATTGACTACACATAAAAGTTTTATATTAGGATCAGCTAGTTTATCTAATTCTGAAGAAGGATACTGCCATGTGTGACGGCCTTCTTCATTTAACTCACAAGCGTGAATTTCTGTAACATTAAAGTCGTATCTGGAAAGATGAGGAATTTCTAAATATGGAGTAAAAATAGGAACCATTAAAGCAATATTATCCTGCTTTTTTAAAAGATGATTTGCCATAAGTGAATCAAATATGTAGCACATGGCAGCAGTTCCACCTTCAACAGCAAAAAGGTCATGACTAGCTTCATCAGGAATAGTTCCACCCATCTCTCTAATTAGGTAATTATCAACTACTTTCTCTATTCTTAAAAGCATTCTATCTGGGACAGGATAGTTATCTCCAATGATTCCATCCACTAATTCAAATACCCAAGAGTCAGCATCAAATCCATATTCATTTATGCCATAATCAATAGCTTTTTCTAATAATTCAATACCAGGAGAATTTTTATTGGAGGTACAAAAAGATTTAAAATGTTTATAAATATTAACTTTTTCAGGCATACCAGCTAGGTCACCATCACGCCAGGTTTTTCGTGTTTCTTCAACACTAAAATGTCCTAAGGTAAAAAAGGCATCTCTAGGAGTAGAAGCAGTCCAATTAGGATTTCCTCTACCAGCATTAAGAAAGATTTTAACTCCCTTTTTTTCATTAGAATTAGCAAGGTTTATTAATTTATCCTTCAATTCAAAAGGACTTAGGTTCTTAACTTCTTCAAGTAATCTTTTATCCATGGTATTCACCCTTTCTTTAATTTATATAAACTGTGTTGAAAGTTAAAAATCAATGTTTGAATAATTGCTTAATAAGGTTTTTCACATATGCATTTGTATTTTGTCTATAAAGAGAAGGAAATATAGAAGGAAAAGTAAGGAATGCATAAATTGAAGTTTAATATATATAGTTTTAATGATAAATAAAGAAACCCTACTAAAAAGTAGAGTTTCTTTATTATAAGGTATTATATTTTTCTAAAAAGTTTTCTAATAAATCTTCAGTTATACTCATAGCTCCAATGTCGCCATGTCTTTCATCACCATCAACATTACCGTGACAGTCTGAGCCAGCACTAACTAAAAGGTTATGTTTTTTTGCAAAATTTAAAAAGTATTTTTCTTCATCAGGGGTATTTTGAAAGTATATAGCTTCTATGCCGTCAAAACCCATATTTAAAAAATCTTCTAATGGAGAGTTATGTATTAGTTTTGGATGAGCTAAGAATACTAAAGCATTATAATTTTTAAGAAGTTTAACCCCTTCTTCAGTTGTAAGTTTAGTAGTTGGAACAAATGCAGGGCAGTCTTTTCCTATAAAGTTTTGAAAGATATATTCAAACTCATATGGATAGCCAGATGCTATAATTTCTTGTGCAATATGAGGTCTTGCAACAACATCTTTTCCACGCTTTAGTACATTATCTAAGCTAATTTCTATATTAAAAACTTCTTTTAATTTTTGTATCATCTTTTCAGCTCTTATCTTACGTTTATCTTTTAAAGTTTGTAAGTAGTGGATAAATTCATCATTCATATAGCTGTCATCTTTAAAGAATCCAAGTATATGTATGCTTTCTTTATTATGAGTGGTAGAAAGTTCAATACCAGGTATGAATGAAAGATTAATTTCTTTAGCAGTTTGTATTGCGTTATGAAGCCCAGATACTGTGTCATGATCTGTTAAAGCTAAATATTTCACTTCATTTTGATAAGCTCTTTCAACAACTTCTTTTGGTGACATTAAACCATCAGATGAGGTTGAATGTGTATGGAAATCTATCTTTATCATAGCAAAAATCCTTTCTTACTAAAGTTACTAAAATTTTAGCATAGTTTTATTAGAGGAGCAAATTCTATATTTTACTTGACTTGGAGTTAACTCAAGATATTAAACTATCTATAGAAGATATATTTGTAATATTATAAAATAATAGGTGTATATTCAAAAATATTCTATTTTATATGTATACAGCAAGAAAGGAATGAAGTTTAGTGAAAATAATCAATCAAGAGTTGCTAATGGGAGAGAGAGCATTATTTAAAAGCAGGGATTTAGAGGTTATTAACTCTGTTTTTTGTGATGGTGAATCTCCTTTAAAGGAAAGTAGAAATATAAAAATTAGAGATTCTATTTTTAAGTGGAAGTATCCGTTATGGTACTGTAAAGATATAGAGGTAGATAATAGCACTTTGATAGAAACTGCAAGGTCAGGAATTTGGTATACTAATAATATTAATATAAAGAACAGTACTATTGAGGCACCCAAAACATTTAGGCACTCTAAGAATATTGATTTAACAAATATAAATATCCCTATAGCTACAGAAACACTTTGGAATTGTCAAGAGATAACCCTTAATAATGTAAATGCAAAGGGCGATTATTTTGGAATGAATAGTGAAAATATAGTTGTTAAAGATTTCAATCTTTCAGGAAATTATGCATTTGATGGGGCAAAGAATGTTGAAGTCTATAATTCTAGGTTACTTTCTAAGGATGCTTTTTGGAATTGTGAAAATGTAACTGTAAATAATTCAGTAATTATTGGAGAGTATTTAGGGTGGAATTCTAAGAATTTAACTTTTATTGATTGTTTTATAGAAAGTAATCAAGGATTATGTTATGTAGAAAATCTTGTAATAAGGAATTCAAAAATTATTAATACAGACTTATCATTTGAGTATTCAACAGTTGAGGCTGACATTACTACAAAGGTTGATAGTGTTAAAAATCCTATGGGTGGAAGAATTCATGCAAAGAGTATTGATGATTTAATAATGGATGATAAGGATATATGTTCACTTAATACAAAAATTTTAGTTGATGAAGGGGGAGAAGAGAATGCAGTATAATTTTTCAAAGTTAATAAATAGGTTTAACACCAATTCCTTAAAGTGGGATGTTAATAATAATGAACTTCCAATGTGGGTAGCTGATATGGATTTTGAGACAGCACCTGAAATAAAAGAAGCTATTAGGAAAAAAGTTGATTTTGGTATATATGGGTATACTATTATTCCAGATGAATACTATTTATCAATAAGCAATTGGTGGGAGAGAAGACACAATTTTAAAATAGAGAAGGAGTGGATTCTTTTTTGTACAGGAGTAGTTCCCGCTATATCCTCTATTGTAAGAAAAATGACTAGAGAAGGGGATAATGTACTTGTACAAGCACCCGTATATAATATTTTCTATAATTCTATTGTGAATAATAATAGAAAAGTGCTTTCAAGTGATCTATGTTTTGATGGAAAAGAGTATTCAATTGATTTTGAGGATTTAGAAAGAAAACTTTCAGACCCAGCAACAACTTTAATGATTCTTTGTAACCCTCATAACCCAATTGGAAAGGTATGGTCAAAGGAAACTTTGAAAAAGATAGGAGAGCTTTGTATAAAGTATAATGTACTTGTAGTTTCAGATGAAATTCATTGTGATTTGACTTATGGTGATTCTTATACACCATTTGCATCTATTTCACCTGAAATAGCTCAAAATAGTATAACCTGTATTGCTCCAACTAAGACATTTAATTTAGCAGGAGTACAATCTTCAAATATTATTGTTCCTAATGATGAAATTAGAAGAATGGTTAACAGGGGAATAAATACAGATGAAGTTGCAGAACCAAATGCTTTTGCAATAGAGGCTACAATTGCTGCATTTACAAAGGGAGAACCATGGTTAAATGAATTAATTGAATATTTAGCTCAAAATAAGAGAGTTGTACAGAAATTTATTCATAATGAGTTACCTAGTCTTAACCTTATACATTCAGATGCAACTTATTTATTATGGATTGATTGCAGTAGTATAACAAAAGATAGCCTAGACTTTTGCAAGTTCATAAGAAAAGAAACAGGCCTTTATGTATCTAGTGGGCATGTATATGGAAGTAATGGAGGACACTTTATTAGAATGAATATTGCATGTCAAAGAGAAAGGGTGGAAGATGGTTTAAGTAGACTTAAAGTTGGAGTTGATAAGTATATTAAAAGGAATATAATATAATAGGAAATTTATAGTAGTAAAAATCTATTAGTGAGAGGAAGCAAAAGAAAAATGAATTTAAATGTGATACATCATATAGCTATTATTGTTAGTAACTATGAGAAATCAAAGGATTTCTATGTTAATAAGTTGGGGTTTAAAATACTACGTGAAAACTATAGGGAAGAGAGAGGTGACTATAAGTTAGATTTAAAATTAGGAGAATGTGAATTAGAGATTTTTTCAGGAAAGAATAATCCTAAGAGACCATCTTATCCAGAAGCTTGTGGCTTAAGACATTTAGCTTTTAAGGTAGATGATATAGAAAAAGAAGTGGAAGAGTTAAAAGCTTTAGGAATTGAAGTTGAACCTATAAGATTGGATGAGATTACTAAAAAGAGGATGACATTTTTTCAAGACCCGGATGGGTTACCATTAGAATTACATGAGTAGATATCAAGAGGGAGATTATCTAGACAACTAAATAGGAGGGGACCATATGTTAAGTTTAAATGTGGATTTATTAAAAGGAAGGATTTTAAGATCTTTAATTATTTTTGCTATTCCGCTTTTCATATCAAGTATATTCCAACAATTATATAATACAGTTGATGTTATGATTGTTGGAAACTACTTGGGGGATACATCATTAGCAGCTATAGGGGCTAGTGCAGCTGTATATGAACTTTTAGTAGGATTTTCCCTAGGCGTAGGGAATGGATTAAGTATTGTTACAGCAAGAAGCTTTGGATCAAATAATGAAGAGGAAGTTAAAAAATCAGTAGCGGGTTCATTAGTAATAGGTGTAGGGATAACAGTTTTAATAATGATAATAGCGCAATTATTTTTGTATCCTTTACTAGAGTTATTAAATACTCCTTCAAATATTATAGAGGAATCATATTCTTATATTTATACTGTAACTATGTTTGTAGCTGTTATGTTTTTATATAACTTATGTGCAGGATTTTTAAGAGCAATAGGAAATAGCGTTATGCCTCTAGTATTTCTTATTATTTCATCTGTATTAAATATAGGTTTAGACATTTTATTTATTACTCAATTTAATATGGGGATAAGAGGAGCAGCAGTTGCAACTGTTATTTCACAAGGAATTTCAGGAGTTTTATGTATTATATATATTTTATTAAAGTGTCCAATACTTATTCCAAAGAAAGAACATTTTAAGTTTGATAAGGAACTATATAAGGATTTATTGGGACAAGGATTATCTATGGGAATTATGCTTATGATAGTTTCTGCAGGAACAGTTATATTACAAACTGCTATTAATAATTTAGGATACTTAATAATTGCAGGACATACAGCTGCTCGTAAGCTAAATAGTTTTTGTATGATACCCGTATCATCATTAGCAATGAGTTTATCAACTTTTGTATCCCAAAATAAAGGAGCCAATCAAGGTAAAAGAATAAGAGAGGCTGTAAGATATGCAAACATAATATCCATTGGATGGGGAATATTTATTACAATAGTATTATTTTTTATTGCACCAACTTTAATGAAGGTGTTATCAGGTTCAACTGAAGCAGTAGTTATTGATAATGGAGTAAAATATTTATTGTGGAATTCGCCATTCTATGCAGTTTTGGGTATATTATTAAATCTAAGAAATTCACTACAGGGAATTGGAGAAAAAGTGCTTCCACTTGTATCTAGTGTTATAGAGTTTTTTGGTAAGATAGTATTTGTTATGCTATTAATTCCTACCCTAGAGTATTTTGGAGTAATTCTATGTGAGCCAATAATTTGGTGCTGTATGTGTGCACAACTAGCATATTCATTCTATAGAAATCCATATATAATGGAATGTAAAGTAAATTAATTTTAAATGGAATTTATAATAACCTCCTTTAATATATATTGACTTAGAGTTAACTCTAAGTGCTATAATTCATTTATTGGGAGGTGTTGGATATGACAATTACAGAAGTAAGTAAAAAGTATGATCTTTCACAAGATACGCTACGTTATTATGAACGTATTGGATTAATTCCAGCAGTTAATCGTAATAAAAGCGGCATAAGAGATTATACAGATGAGGATTGTAAGTGGGTAGAATTTATTAAGTGTATGAGGGGGGCAGGACTTCCAATTGAAGTATTAATTGAATACGTGGCATTATTTCAAGAGGGAGAGTCAACTATCCAAGCACGAAAAGAAATATTAATTGAACAAAGAGAAAAGCTTATTGCAAGAATGGAAGAGATGCAAAAGACTCTTGAACGTCTCAATTTTAAGATATCTAGATATGAAAATTCAGTTGTTAAAAAATAAAAATAAACCTCCAGTTGATTAATCATATGGAGGTTTATTTTTGTTTATAAATTATTATTTTATTTTTCTCTTTTTATAGCTTAAGGCAAGAGAACCACCAGCTAAAGCTAATATTCCAATTAAAGCAGAAATATTAGAAGGGTCTGAAGTTTTTGGTGGATTACTAGTTGATGGTTTGGTTGTATCATTTGGATTATTTGGCTTAGGATCACTTGGATCTATTGGATCAGGATTTGGAGTAGTCTCTTTAAGTTTTTCAAATTTTGGTATTAAGTTTATATTTTCATTTACGATAAATGTGTAAGTTGTTTTATCACTTATAAGATTACCATTTGCATCAAACCATCCAATAAATTTGTAGCCTTTATTAGCAGTAGCAACTAAAGTAACTTCATCACCTTTAGTATAAGTACCTGCCCCTGATACGGAACCACCTTCTGCATCATTTATAGTAACATCATATTTTGGTAGTACATAGTTTATTGTATATATATTTTCACTACCATCCTCTGCTTTAACTATTATAACTGATTTGTTACCACTAATAGGTAATACAGTAACTGAAGAGTTATCATCAGAATTAGCTATAGCTTCAACATTTTCAGGTAAAGATTCTAAATTAATAGTGTATTCATTAGTTTCAGGATTAAAACCTTCTAATTCTTGTCCATCAAGTAAAATTGAAGAAAGCTTATTTTCAGTTTTTAAAGTTTCTTGAGGTACATATTCATATACATTTACCTCTGTAAGCCCAATACACTTACCAACTTCAGGTTGTTGCATATAAATACGAATGCTATCAGTATTTATTACTTTATCAAGTTTATAAGTTGTTTCACCAACTGAGTGAGGAACTTCTGTTGTGTTTGTATGAGTAACAACTTTGTATTTGCCATCTGTATCTTTATAGCTAATTTGAACTTTCTTTGGAATTCTTGCTGATGCGTTATCAGTAAATAACCACATGTCTAAACGATCAATATTATATTTGTTTTTCCAATCAAATTGAACATAAGCCCCTTTTGGCTCACCATTTTCAATTAGGTTACGTTCTTTCCAGTTAGTCCAACGTTCATTTACATCTTCTCCACCATTAGTAGTTCCGTTATTAATAGAACTTAACTTATCAGAAATATCTGTACAGCTTTCTGAAAGTGCTGGAATATCATTATTTTCTGGGCTATTTATAGCTAGGTTTCTAGCTGCCTTTAAAGCTGGAACTATACGAACACTAGCAGTTACAGGATAAGTTTTACCAAGTAACTCTACAATACCATTTACTTTTACAATTGTATTTTCTTTAGTAAAATCAACGCCATCTAAATCCCAATTTACATCAAGTTCTTCAGACTTAGAACCATTTGCATAATATCCATAAACTGTTTTTGGAAGTGATGGGGTAGTACCAGCGTATGTGAAGGTAGATAGATTAGCCATAGAAACTATTTCTCCAACAACATGTACATTTACAACTACTGCAACATCAGTTCCTTCTAATGTACCAGTGACTTTAAAAATTTGTGGGGTATTTAATTGGTTTTCATCATATTTATTCCAAATAACATTGAATGTAGAAGTAGTACCATCACTAAATCTGCCATTTACTGTTTTAGGGAGAGTAGGGTTTTCTCCTACATTTACGTAGTAATTCTTTACTATATCATAAGATTCTAAATACTTATCATCTGAAGCTTGATTTTCTGTTGTAATAGCTATAGATTGTTCTTTTAATCCTTCACCAGAAACAGTAAGTTTCATTGAACCAGCATCCTTTGTAGATTGAACTATAACTAAAGCTTTTCCACTAAAGGCTTTTCTTGTAGCTTTTGTATCAGTAGTAGGTTTATAAGAAGTAGTATCAACAGGATTACCATTATCAATACCAACTATTTTACCATTACCTTCAAGTTTGAAGTTTAATGTGTTAGAAGCACCAGAAGCAAAGTTACCATTTTCATCAACTAAATCAACAGTGATATAAGATAAATCATATTCATTAGAAGCAATTGTTGTTTTATCTGCACTTAATTTTGTTGTAGTAGGAGTACTATAGGTAGTAACTGTATTTCTACCTTCTGTATCAGTAATTAAATTACCTTGTTTATCATATGCTTTTGCAGTTAAAGTACCAGGAGCATAAGCAACATTAAAAGATGGATATAATGAATCATTATCAAATGTTTGATATTTATATCCAGCAGGTGTTACATGCTCGGTTGCAGTGGCCTCTCCAACCTTCTTATCATTTAAGTATAATTCAACTTTATAAGCATCAGTAAATACATCAACTTGTACATTTCCGTTTTCAATTACTATATCTTCTTTATTCCATGTAGGTAAAACATGAAGAGTATTAACATCCTTATTCCATTGACTTTGATATAAATAGTAGATATCTTTTTTAAAACCAGCAGTGTCAACTATACCAAAGTAACTTGATTTAGGAGCAGGACCTTTACCTCCATTTACTTGCCCAGAATCAATACCATTCCATGGAGTAGGTTCTCCAATATAGTCAAAGCCTGTCCAAACAAATTCACCAGCATTGTAATCATTTTTTATTGTATATTTCCAAGCATTACTTGCAGAGTGTCCCCAACCTACTTTTGTAATATCATTATCATATTCTGATATTTGATTATTAGGATAGTCTATTCCTTTAGTTTTGTAGTATCCTCTGCTATGAACGGCACTACTTGTTTCTGAACCATAAAGAATCCAATCAGGATGATTGTTTCTTTGAGTATTAAATTGATTTTCGTTTGCATAGTTAAAGCCAACAATACCATCATTTTTGTTTACTACTTCTGAGATAGCGTTAGCATTACTATCACCATTTTTTGTTCTATTATCACCAATTGTAACAGGTCTAGTTGAATCTTCAGCTTTAATCCAAGTGATAATATCTTGTGCAATATCAGTGTAATCAGAAGAATTTCCGCCGATACCTTCTAAAATTTCATTACCAATTGACCACATGATTATAGAAGGGCTATTCTTTGAACTTTTAACCATTGCTCTAGCTTCAAATTCACCCCATGTCATGTTAGAGTTACCATTTATAATTTTATTATCATCATCAATGTTTTCTCTAAAATATTTAGAAAAGTCATTTACATTACCATTCTTAGGGTTTGTCCAAGTATCAAATGCTTCATTTATAACTAAAAGTCCTAATTTATCACATATTTCAAGTAACATTTCACTGGCAGGGTTATGAGATACACGTATTGCATTTGCACCCATTTCTTTCATAATGCGCATTTGACGTTCAACAGCATAATAGTTTGAAGCTGCGCCAAGGGCACCTTGGTCATGATGCATGCAAACACCTTGAAGTTTCATATTTTCACCATTTAGTGAGAAACCTGTGTCTCTATCAAATGCATAATATCTAAATCCAAAATCAGTTAATGTAGTATCTACAACTTTATCTCCAACTATAACTTCAGTTTTTACTTTATACATAGTAGGGTTGTCTACAGACCATAGAGTAGGTTTGTTCACTATAGCAGTTTGTTCAAAATCAACACTTTTATTAACTTGAACAACTTTTTTCTCACTTACAGGAGTACTAACTTCTTTCCCATCCTTATTAATAATAGTGGTCTTAAGAGTTATTTCTGAATCAGAAAGAGACTCATTTTCTACAGTTGTACTAACGTTTACATCAACATTGCCAGACTTTTGATTTTCAAGCTTTGGTGTTGTAACAGTTGTACCTAAGTATCCAACATGAATTGAATCAGTTACACTTAAAGTTACATCACGGTAAATACCACTACCTGAATACCATCTACTACTAGGAGTAGGGTTTGATACCTTTACGGATATAACGTTTTCGGTAATGCCATCACAAATTAACTCATCAGTTATATCAAAAGCAAAGGCTGTATATCCGTAATTATGAGAACCTAGTTTTTTACCATTTACATAAACTTCTGCATTCATGTAAACACCATCAAAATTTAAGGTAAAGTCTTTTCCGTTAAATTTTTCAGGAACTACAAAATGTTTACGATACCATCCAGTACCTCCAAGTAAGAATCCACTTTCTGCTTCACCTTGAACAGTAAATTCATCTTCAATACTCCAATCATGTGGAAGATTTAAAACTCTCCAAGACGAATCATTAAAATTAGTTTCGCTTGCACCTGAGGGGTCACCCTTAAAGAATTTCCAATTTTGATTGAATAGGGTTGAACGTTCTCCATATTTGATGAAGCCTACAGATACAGTTTCAGCTTCTTGGGTCTGTTTTGTTTGTGCAAATGCAGTTGTGGGAGATAATGAGAAAAGCATTCCTAAAGCAAGCACAAAAGAACATCTTTTTTTTGTACATGGTTTCATTTTAGAACCTCCTTATAGAAAAATAAAATATATAGATATTGCTTTTATTTCTAAGAAATAAGTAGCAATATACAAAACAAAATATAAATTTTATAAGTGGGCTTAATGGTGTTATAAATGTATAGATAAGTTTTACCAGTAAGTAGTGTATACAGTGAGTTCTGTGAATATATTTGTGGATATATATTGAATTTATATTGATAAAAATATTTTTAGATTAAAATTATAATTAAAATTAATAGATGCCTAAATTATAAAATTTAAATTATATAAAGTACATACAAAATTCTTCGATGTTAAAAAAAATAAAATCGAAGAATTTTAATAGTTTTATAAAACAGATATAAAAAAACAAAAAGTGTAAAAGGTAAACTAATTTGTCCATTTGAAAGGAAAAGAAGGTGTGATATAAATTATATCAAGGGATATGGTAAAAACTCCCTTAATTTTTTTGAAAGACAAGCTATAAGCTTTGTACTTAAAAAGGAGGTATATATGCATAAAATACAACAAATTATAAGTAACTACAAGAATGGAATACATGATGGGATAGTATCTGTATGTTGCTCAAATAAATTTGTAATTGAAGCAGCTATGGATAAGTTAAGGGATAAGGATATAGCGCTACTGGTAGAAGCAACTGCAAATCAAGTGGATCAATTTGGTGGATATACGGGAATGAAACCATCAGAATATAGAAGATTTATTTTAGAACTTTGTAAGAAAAATAATTTTCCGGAAGATAGGGTCGTATTAGGGGGAGATCACTTAGGTCCATTAACTTGGAGAGATATAGATCCAGAGCAAGCTATGGAAAATTCTAAGGAATTAATAAGACAATATGTAATGGCTGGATTTACTAAAATTCATATAGATACAAGTATGAAGATAAAGGGTGATTCAGAAAATAATGATTTTGGTGATGAAATAATAGCTGATAGAGCAGGCATATTATGTAGTGTGGCAGAAAGTGCGTATAAAGAATTAGTTAAAGAAAATAAGGATGCAATTCATCCTATTTATGTAATAGGAAGTGAAGTTCCAATACCTGGCGGTGCAGAAGGAGAAGAAGGGGAAGAAGAAGAGGGAATAAGTGTTACAAAGGTTGAAAACTTCAAAACAACTATTGAAACATTTAAGGAAGCTTTTAAAAGGCATAATGTTAAGAGTGCATTTGATTATGTTGTGGCAGTAGTGGTACAACCTGGGGTTGAGTTTAGTTCGGAAACTGTATGTGAATATGATAGGGAAAAAGCCAAAAAATTATCTGAAGCTATTAAGGAATATGATTCTATATTATTTGAAGCACATTCTACTGACTACCAAACTAAATATGCTTTAAGAGAAATGGTTGAGGATGGATTTGTAATACTTAAAGTTGGTCCAGAATTAACATTTGGCTTTAGAGAAGGAGCTTTTGCATTAAATTGTATTGAAGAAGAACTATTACAGTATAATGATAAATTCGAATTATCAAGGTTTAGAGAAATACTAGATTTCGAAATGGTTAAGGATTCAAGGCAATGGGAAAAGCATTATGTTGGATCTGGTAGAAAAGTAAAGCTAGAAAGAAAGTATAGTTTATCGGATAGATGTAGATATTATATGCCAAATGAAGAAGTTGATTTTGCTTTAAATAAGATGCTTGATAATCTATCAAAAGTGGACATCCCATTACCATTAATAAGTCAGTATCTTCCTAATCAATATAGGTTAATTAGAGAGGGTAAATTGGAGAATAATCCTATAGAGCTATTAAAAAGCAAAATAGGAGAATACATTGATGATTATTTATATGCAATCAGGAAGTAGAATGAAGACTTTTTGATAGGAGTTATGACTAAAACATATATAATACTAACCCTGTAAAGCTAGTATTATATATGTTTAAAATACATGAAATTAAAGGGGGGAGGCTTAGGTATTAGAATATAAAATTAAGGAGGAGGTTTATGTGTTAAAAAGAAAAAATAAGTATGACTTTTTAAAGAGACTTGCAGGATTATGTTTACCAATATGTATGGCTGTAACACTTGTGCCACCAAGTATAGTATCTGCTGCTAGTAATAGTGAAACAATTGCATTATTAGAGTCAGAAATATCAAGATTGGGGCTAGAGTCTATTGGAAAAGTTACTGAAATTAAAAAGGACAAGGATGTAGTAAATATTAAATTGTCCACAGGGGAGTCTATAAGAATTAACTTCTTAGAGGATAATGTATTTAGATTATACATGGATCCAAAAGGGGAATTCCAAGAGTATCCAACACCTAATGCAGAAGACCATACTACAAAAATAATTGATAAAGAATTAGATGAGTATAAGTCTGAATATGGAGTTATTGATGTAAAGGTTGATGATTCTGATAGTAAGGTTTATAAAATATCTACAAATTCAATTGAACTAAGAATAGATAAAGAAACATCTATTATGGAACTATATGATAAGGTAAATGATAAAGTTGTTTGGTCAGAAGCAAAACCACTTATGTATTCTGATAAAAAAACAGTACAAACATTAAAAACTAAGAATGATGAGTATTTCTATGGTGGAGGACAACAAAATGGTTATTTTTCTCATAAGAATACTTCAATAAATATTGCAATTGGAGGAGGATGGGATGCAGGTGCAGCATCAAGTCCATCACCATTTTATATAAGTACTGAAGGGTATGGAGTAATGCGTAATACTTTTAAGCCTGGAAAGTATGATTTCTTTGAAGAAGCAACTTTATCTCATGATGAAGGAAGATTCGATGCATACTATTTTGTAGGTGGTAATGTACCAAATGTAATTGAAAGTTACACAGAACTTACAGGAAGACCAGCAATGATGCCTGAGTATGGATTTTATTTAGGACATGCAGATTGTTTTAATGGTAAGCATAATGGACTTGGAGATAACAGAGAACTTTTAGGTAAAGGATTAGATACACTTAAGAGTTATGGTACAAACGATATGCCTCTTGGATGGTTCTTACCAAATGATGGCTATGGCTGTGGCTATGGTGGCTTAGATAACTTAGAGAAGTTTGTTGATGCTGCCAAAGAGGAAAACGTTAACGTAGGATTATGGACTCAAAGTAATTTATATCCAGATGAAAGCTTACCAGAAGATAGTCCATTACGTCGTGACTTAGATGGTGAAGTAAAAGCTGGCGTTAGAGCAATAAAAACAGATGTTGCATGGGTTGGTCATGGTTATTCAATGGCTTTAAATGCTACAAGACAAGCAGCTGAAGGTATTGAGAAAGAAGAAAATTCAGGCGGAGCACGTCCATTTGTAATCTCATTAGATGGATGGGCAGGAACTCAAAGATATGCAGGATTATGGTCTGGGGACCAGTATGGAGGAAATTGGGAATATATTAGAATGCACATTCCAACTTATATTGGTGCTGGATTATCAGGAAACCCTAACGTAGGGTCAGATATGGATGGAATATTTGGTGGAGCACCAGTAATTCAAACACGTGATTTCCAATGGAAAGCATTTACACCTATACAAATTGATATGGATGGATGGGCAGGAACTAGTAACAAGAAGACTCCTTGGAACTATGGAGAACCATACGCATCAATTAATAGAATGTATTTAAAATTAAAGGCAGAAATGATGCCATATATTTATACAAATGCAGCTGAATCATCAAAAACTGGCTTACCTATGGTAAGAGCTATGATGTTAGAATATCCAGATGATCCATATACTTACGGTACTCAAACACAGTACCAATATATGTGGGGACCAAATTTATTAGTTGCTCCTGTATATAACGAAGAAGATAACAATAATAATGTAAGAAATGGAATATATCTTCCTGATGAAGATCAAATTTGGATTGATTATTTTACTGGAGAACAATATAAAGGTGGACAAGTAATTAATAATTTTGATGCTCCACTATGGAAAGCACCTGTATTTGTTAAGAACGGTGCAATAATTCCTATGGCTCCAGAAAATAATTCAATTAATGAACTTGATGGTTCTGAAAATAGAATATTTGATGTGTATCCATCAGGATCTACAGAATTTACTATGTATGAAGATGATGGAACATCAAATGATTACAAAGAAGATAAGAATACAACAACAAAAATTACTTCAGAAGTTAAAGGTGAATCAGTAAAGGTAACAGTTAATAAGGCAGAAGGTAAAGGCTATGAAGGAATGGTTGCTAAAAGAGGTACAGAAGTAATAATAAATACTCGTAAGGCACCAGAAAAAGTTGCTGTAAAAGTTGGAGGAAAAGATGTAGAATTAACTCCAGTTACATCTGAAGAAGCTTATAATAATGGAGAAAATGTATACTTCTATAATGAAAAACCAAACTTAAATAAATATTCAACAGAAGGTTCAGAATTTGCTAAACAAGAAATTATAACTTCTCCGAAGTTATATGTTAAAGTTGGTAAAACAGATATAACTAAGAATTCAGTGGAAGTAAATGTAGATGGGTTTGATAATACTCAAATAAAAGAAGAAGTTGATTCAGAAGTACCATCAGTACCAACTAATTTAGTGGCTCAAGATGAAAATATTACTGATACTGCTATAACATTAAATTGGAATAAAGTTAATGGAGAAAATGTTTCATATGATTTAATGATAGATGGAACTATTTATAGTAATATTTTTAGCAATACTAATGGTGAAGAACCTTTCTTTACACATAAGGATTTAACTCAAGATACAGCTCATACTTATAGAGTAAGAGCTACAAATACTAAGGGCTCATCTGAGTGGAGTGAAGAATTAACAGTAAAAACAAAGCTAGATAGGTATAGAAATGTTCCTAAAAATATGATTGCAACTGCAGATAGTTATCAGCCAGGAAGTGGTCCTGAAAATGCTGTTGATGGAAAGGATAATACTCAATGGCATACAGAATGGGGAACTGGAAATGTCTTACCTCATACATTTACTATTGACATGAAGTTAGCATATCAATTAGATAAATTTGAGTATACACCAAGACAAGATTCAGGTAATGGAACTATTACAAAGTATGATTTAGATGTGAGTTTAGATGGAAAAACTTATGTAAATATAGTTAAAGATGGCAAGTGGGATAGAAGTGCAGATGTGAAAACAGTTGATTTTGGTAAGAATGTATATGCTAGATATATAAAACTAACTATAAAGGAAGCTGTAGGTGGTTTTGGTAGTGCTCAAGAATTTAGACCTTACATGGTAGATGGAACAAAAGGTCAAGTTGTTGGTGAAAATATACCAAATGGTGTAATTGATGATGATGATTTAACCTTCTTTGCAAGTTATATGGGTGTTAATAAGGAGGATACAGCATGGGATCAAGTATCTAAGGTTGATATAAACTACAACGGTGTAATAGATGCTTATGACCTAGCTTATGTAGCAGGACAACTTGGAGAGTCTCCATTAGTACCAACTGGTATTGAAATGAAGGGAGTATTAAATATAAAACCAAGTAAAAAGGAATTAAAGTCAGGAGAAGAGTTTACTGTAGAAGTAATAGGACAAGGATTACAAGATATTAATGCATTTAACTTGGAAATGATTTTAGATCCTCATAAGTATGAAGTTGTAAAAGAATGTAATGCAGATGGAACTTGTGGAACAACTGTTGTTAGTCCAACAGAAGCAACAGATAATATGCTTAATTACTCAATACTTGCAGGAGTAGGAAAGCCACAACAACGTATATTTGCAGCCTTCTCAAATAAAGGAAATGGAAAAACTTTAAATGGAAGTAATGTATTAGCTAAGATTAAGTTAAAAGCTAAACAAGATATTACTTTTGATATGGAAATTTCAGACTCATTATTGGTAGATACAAGCTTTAATGTTATCACTAAGAAAGGGATTGTATTAGATCCAGATACTGAGATTCCAGAAGAAAAGCCAGAATATATAAAATTGACTAATGAAGATATGACTGTTTCTGGTGATGGAAGTATGATGCAAGGTGGAGATGCTGCATTTGAAAAGCTTATTGATGGAGTAGTTAGTGAAGACTCTTTAGCAGAACTTATATGGAACAATACAGAAGAGAGTGGTAAGAAGCTACCTTTATCAGTAGATTTTGAATTTAATAATCCACAATCTATTAGTAATATTACAGTATTCAATAGACCACAGTATACAAATGGTAAAATTAAAAAGTTATCTATAAAAGGATTTGGTGTCGATGGAACTGAATATGATTTAGGAACAAAGACAGTAGAGCCAAATGAAGCTTATGTTAGATTTGATATAGATCCAATAAATGAATTAAGCAAAGTTCAAGTAGTATTTGAAGAATCTCATAGTGGTCCATTAATGCTATCTGTAGCAGAAGTTGAATTTATTTCTAAGACAAATAATGAACCGGAAAAACCAAATGTTGATAAAACAGCTCTTGAAAATAAGATAAAAGAAGCAGAAGCTATAGACTTAAGTAAATATACAGATGAAACTGTAAATGTATTTAAGGAAAAGTTAAATAATGCAAAGGCTATAAGAGATAATGCTACTGCAACACAAGAAGATGTAAATAATGCATTAAAAGCATTAAATGAATCAATAGCAGCTCTTAAAGAAAGACCAGCAGAACCAAGTGTTGATAAAACAGCTCTTGAAAATAAGATAAAAGAAGCAGAAGCTATAGATTTAAGTAAATATACAGATGAAACTGTAAATGTATTTAAAGAAAAGTTAAATGATGCAAAAGCTGTAAGAGATGATGCAAAGGCAACACAAGAAGATGTAAATAATGCATTAAAAGCATTAAATGAATCAATAGCAGGTCTTAAAGAAAGACCAGTAGAGCCAAACATTGATAAAACAGCCCTTGAAAATAAGATAAAGGATGCAGAAGCTATAGATTTAAGTAAATATACAGATAAATCTGTAAGTGAATTTAATGAAAAATTATCAATAGCAAAAGAAGTTTTTGCAAATGGGGCTTCAACTCAAGATGAAGTTAATAAAGCTTTAGAGGATTTAAATAAAGCAATTGATAATTTAGAGGTTAAAGAAGAGCCATCTAATCCTTCAAAACCTTCAAAACCATCAGGGGATAATAGTGATGGTGAAACTGTTAAGACTGGTGATACACAAGGAAGTAAAGTTCTTTTATTTGGATCATTAGCTATTATTGCAGGAGTAGCTGGTGTATATTTTAGAAAGAAAAAGACAGTGAAATAAGGTTAGATAGTGTAGTAAGGCTATGTTTCTTAAGAAGAAATAGAAAAACTTCTTGAATGAGAATTTATAAATAAAAGAGCTTCCTTATAATAATAAAATAATTATAAGGAGGCTCATTTTATTAAGAGAAAGTATATAATTTATGATTTTATAGTATTGAATATTTTACGTAACTTTTTATCTAAAATAAAAAGTATAAAAATTTAACTTGTTTATGCAATGTAAAAAAATAGTATACGTGATATAAATTTCATTATAGGCATTATGCAAATAAGTTATGCCTAAATACTCAAATAATGCTAACTTTGTAAAGATAGTATTATCTAACAGTAAAATATCAATAAGGAGGAGTTGATTTTAAGAAGAAAAAACAAGATTAAAGTAAGTGTTTTACTCTATGACACCAGTGCAATAAGGTATTGAGATGAAGGTAAATCTAAAAAAATTAAAGGAAGGAGAAGAAAATAGTATGATAAGAAAATCAAAAAGATATTTATCTGCAATGATTACAGGCGCTATGATATTATCTAATATGCTAGGTACAATAAGTGTATCAGCCGAAACTAGTAAAACCAAAGAAATCGCTATAGAAAAGGTTAATACTGACTATGAGATATATCCTTCACCACAGAGTATAGAATATGAAGAGGGAAGGTGTAATTTGGGTAGTGATGTAAACGTTATTTATGAGAAAGGGATAGATAATTATACTAAGTCTAGACTTGAAGATGAGATTCTAAAGGCTCATAGCATTTCTTATGAAGTTTCAGACACAAACCAAATTATAAATGGAAAAACTAATATTTTAGTAGGGGTTTATGGTTCTGGTGAAGCTGTTGATAAGTATGCAGAGAAATATACTTTATTAACAGAGAATCTTTTTAGTAGAACAGATTCTTATTTTTTAGTATCTGATAATAATGTTATTACTGTTCTTGGAAAAGATACAGATTCTGCATTTTATGGATTAACAACTTTATATCATATATTTAATCAAGTAACTGATAATGAAATAAGAAACTTTAAAATAGAAGATTATGCAAATGTAGTAACTCGTGGGTTTATAGAAGGTTACTATGGAAATCCTTGGTCAGTTCAAGATAGAGCAGATCTTATGACTTATGGTGGATATTATAAGTTAAATGCTTATTTTTATGCACCAAAGGATGATCCAAAGCATAGGGTTCAATGGCGTTCGCTATATACCGAAGATGAGCTTAAATGGATTAAAAAATTAGCAGATGCAGGTAATGCTTCTAAATGCAGGTTTGTTTATGGTATTCATCCATTTCCAGGAAATGATGCTTTTGGAATAGGAAAAGATGAAGCTGGATATCAAGAGGATTTAGCGGATTTAAAATCTAAACTTAAACAAGTTATTGATCAAGGTGTTAGACAAGTTGCCATATTAGCAGATGATTTTGCTAATCCAGGTGGAGAGCTAGGTCTTAGATTAGTAAATGATATAACTAATTGGTTAGAAAATGAAGTGAAACTTGAATATCCTGATATGAAGACTACATTACCATATGTTCCTTATGATTATATGGGAAATGGATCAGGTGCTGAGTTTACATCTTTAAAAGAAGCACCAAAAAATGTACAACTTGTGCAAACAGGTGGAAAAGTTTGGGGAGAAGTGACTCAGAATTTTTCTCAAACATTTAAGAATAACACAGGTAGATCTCCATATTATTGGATTAACTGGCCATGTTCTGATAACTCAAAGAGTCATTTAATAATGGGAGGTAATGATACATTCTTGCATCCAGGTGTTGATCCAACACTTATAGAAGGAATAATGTTAAACCCAATGCAGCAATCAGAAGCAAATAAATCAGCTCTATTTGCAGTTGCAGATTATTCATGGAATATATGGAAGACAAAGGAGCAAGCAGATAAGAACTGGAATGATTCTTTTAAATATATGGATCATAATACAGCCATAGAGACAGAAGCTTCAGCTGCTTTGCGTGAAATAAGTAAACACATGATTAATCAAAATATGGACAATCGTGTTACAGCATTACAAGAATCTATTGAATTAGCTCCAAAATTAAAGGCCTTTAAGGAAAAGTGTGATTCTGGAGTTAATGTTAAAGAGGATGCATTACTATTAATAGAGGAATTTACAAAAATTAAAGATGCAGCTAATTATTATAAGAATAATCCAGGAAATGAAAAAACAAGAGACCAAATAATTTATTGGTTAAATTGTTGGGAAGATACAACAACTGCAGCAATTGAATACTTAAAAGCTATTATTGCAAATGAAGACGGTAATAGAAGTGAATTATGGTCTCATTATTCAGAAGCTCAATCATCATTGGAGAAATCAAAAACTTATGGATTTAATTATGTAGACCATACAGAATATGCAGAAGTAGGTGTTCAACATATTGTACCTTTTATAAACAATATGCAATCTTTTTTAGCTCCAATAGTTTCTGGTATAGTTGATCCATCTAAGGTTATCACTACAGTTATAACTAATAGAACTGATACTCCAACAGGAGATTTAAATAATATTTTGGATAATAATCCTTCTACAGAAGTTGTTTACAAGAATCCGAATACAATATCAGAAGGAACTTATATTGGAGTTAAATATAATAAAGTAATTAATATTAAAGATATAGAATTCTCCTTAGGAGCTATTTCAAATCCAAATGATACGATGCAAGAAGCTAAGATTCAATACACATTAGACGGGAAAAATTGGTTGGATTTAGAACAAGGCAAACTCTATTCTATGCCACAAAAAATTGCTATAGATGGATTAAACTTAGATGCAATGGGAATTCGTGTTATTGCAACTAAATCTAGAGTCAATACTTGGTTTGGAATTAAAGATATTATAGTTAATAAAGAGAATATTGTAGAGCAACCAGATATTAATCCAACTGTAATAAGAACTTCAACTTGGAAAGGAATTTATTCAGGTAGTGAGTCTAATTTATTCGATGGTGATGATTCTACAGATGTTTGGTATAAAACTAATGATGGAGATATGACTTATGCTGGAGATTTCGTTGGAGTTGATTTGGGAAGAGTAATTCCAGTTGGAAAGGTTAGATTTGTACTTGGAAGAAATGGTTCATCTGATAAATGGAGTAATTATAAACTAGAGTATTCAACAGATAATTTAAATTGGACAAAATTTAAAGAATATAATGGTAAAGATTCTGGACAAGATGTTATTGAGGAAAACTTTGATGGAAAAGAAGCTAGATATATTAGATTAACTAATGAAGTAGACCTTAATAAGTGGATAATATTATCAGAAATCAGTGTTGAAAAGCATGGCGCAGATGCATCAACAAAAAATGTTTATACTAATACTAGCTTAGAGCTTTTATCAACTTTTGAAAATGAGGAGTTAACTAAACTAAATCCAAAAGAAAATATAATATTACATGCAAAGGAATATATAGGAATTAAATTAAATAGGATTAAAGATTTAAGTGGAATTTTAGTAGAGGTATCAAATGAAGATGGCTTAAGCCTACAAACATCTATGAATGGAGTAGAGTGGACCAATATAACAATGAATGATAATAGTAAATTACAGGATGCTAGATATGTAAGATTATTAGCTAGTAAGGATGTAATATTTAATTTAAATAAATTTGAAGTTAAATCTAACGAAATATATGAGCCATATTTAGAATCAGCATTTACTAAAATTAATGGTAAAGTTAGAAGTATATTTGATAAAAACTTTAGTACATCAGCATCATTTGATGCATCACCAATAAAAGATGAAAGTATAGTATTTGATTTGGGGCAAACAATTAATGTGAAAAATCTTACTTATGCTGTACTAGATACAGAAAAAGATTATTTAAGAGATGCTAAGTTCCAGATATCTAATGATGGTGAAAGTTGGACAGATGTAATAACTATTGGTGATGGAAAAGAGAATGATAATAGTGATATAAACTCTAAACCAGTTGAAGCTGGATATTCTCATGGAGATAGTACAACAATAGTACCAATTTCTCATGCTTTTGTAAGGGGAGAGTTGGATACAACTAAAGAAGCTAGGTATTTAAGAATATTGTTTACTGCAGATTATAAGTATAGATGGGTTAAAATAAGTGAAATTTTAATAAATGATGGCGAATATATTTCAACTATTAATGACCCAACTTATATATCAAATCCAATAGAGTTAGAAGGGTTTGCGCCCAAAAATATTAGTGATGGAGATTTAACTACAGCATATAAGCCAAATACAAATAATGATAAAATAAAATCAGGAAGTTTAACTTATCGTTTATCTGAAAAAACTGATGTTAAGAAGATAAATATTGTTCAAGGTGGAAATTCTATATCAAATGCAAAGGTTATAGTAAGAACAGGATATAATGAAGATGGAGAAGCTATTTGGAATGAACTTGGAATTTTAAATAAAAGCTTAACTGAGCTTGTAAATACTAAGTATGATAATATTTTTGAAATTAGGATTGATTGGCAAGGTATAGCTCCTACTATATATGAAATAGTAACAATAAATGACTATAACGTTCCTGATATAACTGATTTAGAAGAGTTAGTGGCATCTTCTGATAAATATGCAGAGGAAAATTACACAAAAGCAAGTTATGGTAAATTTATAGAAGCATTAGAAGGAGCAAAAGCTATATTAAAGGACTTAGTAAGTGTATCTCAAGATGATATAAATAATGCTAAATTAAATTTAATAAATTCAATTACAGAATTAGTTAATATTAAGGATTTAGTTGATTTAGTTAACAGAGCAAATGCTATTATTGAAAGCAATGTAGAATATACAGAAGAAACTATACAAGCACTTAAAGAGAGATTAAATAATGCAAAAACTGTATTGAATAATGAATATGCTACACAAGAAGAGGTAGATAATGTATTAAAAGCATTAGATGATTCCATAAAAGCTCTTGAGAAAAAAACAGTAGATCCAAGTGTTGACAAAGAAGATCAATCAAAACCTTCAAATCCATCATGGGATAATAGTGATGGTGAAACTGTTAAGACTGGTGATACACAAGGAAGTAAAGTCCTTTTATTTGGATCATTAGCTATTATTGCAGGAGTAGCTGGTGTATATTTTGGAAAGAAAAAGAAAGTAAAATAATATTAAAAGGGGGATGGTACATTATCCCCCTTTTTTACACAGGAGGAATAGTTATGAAGAAGTTTATTTTTATAGCGGCATCTATATGTTTAATATTTGGAGTTATAGCATGTACTAATAATGATATTAATAATAAAGAAGAAACACAGGATGTAGAAATTGTTGAAGAATTAAATTTTAGAAGTGTATCCCTATCTGAAATATCAAATTTAATAAAAGAAGATAAGGATAAAATAATATATTTTTCAAGAAAAACCTGTGATAGGTGCCTTCAGTTAGACAAAAGTTTAAAGGAAGTGTTAGATAAGAATTCACAAGAAAAAATATATTTATTTGATACAGATAAAGCTAGAAATGAAAATAATGAATTAATGAAGAAAATATTAAAAGAAGTAAAAGTTGAAAGCGTTCCAACAATAATATACTTTGAAGGAAATATTGAAAAGGATAGATATGATACATTAGGAGGAGTAGATGAGTTAAAAGAGTGGTTTAATGGCAAAATGTAATTATTTAGGTATGAGTGGAGTGGATATTTGTTTTTCTGTGACTTGGAGCTTTGCCATGGAACAAGAAAAATAAATATCCACTCAATTTTTTTATTTTAAGTATAGTAGTATAATAATAATTTAAGAGGAAAAGAATTGAAATAAGATACAGTATGAGAGTAGGGAGAATAGTATTGGCGATTAATAAATTAGAAATATTAGAAAAATACTTTGGATATAAGAGTTTTAGAAGAGGACAGGAAAAAATAATAGATGAGATATTAAATGGAAATGATGCTCTTGCTATTATGCCAACAGGGGGAGGGAAGTCACTTTGTTACCAAATTCCAGCCTTAATGTTAGAGGGGATAACAATAGTAATTTCACCTCTTATATCTCTTATGAAAGACCAAGTAGATACATTAAATTCAGTAGGTATTAACTCTGCATTTTTAAATAGTTCTTTGTCTACCTATGAGTTTAATGAGGTTATAAATGGAATTGTAAATAATAAATATAAAATTATATATGTTGCGCCTGAAAGACTAAACTCAAATGAATTTATTACAGTTATAACTCAAATGAAGATAGCTCAAGTAGCCATTGATGAAGCTCACTGTGTGTCTCAATGGGGACATGATTTTAGGGTTAGTTATAAAGGAATTGCAACATTTATTGATAAGCTTATAGAAAGACCAATAATAACAGCATTTACAGCTACAGCATCTGAAGAAGTAAGAAATGATATTGTAAATTTATTAAAACTTAGGGAACCTAAGATATTTGTTACTGGATTTGATAGAGAGAACTTAAGAATAAATATTGTTAAGGGCTCAGATAAAAAGAAGTTTTTAGTTAACTACATCAAAAATAATCCTAAAGATTCAGGGATAATATATGCTGCTACAAGAAAAGAAGTTGAGAGTATTTATGACTTATTAAAGAAAAACAAGATTAGTGTTGGAAAATATCATGCTGGGTTATCAAACGATGAAAGAATAAAAAGTCAGGAAGAGTTTATAAATGATGATACTAATATAATAGTTGCAACAAATGCTTTTGGAATGGGGATTGATAAGCCTAATATAAGATATGTTATTCATTATAATATGCCTAAGAATATTGAAGGGTATTATCAAGAGATAGGAAGAGCTGGTAGAGATGGTGAACCAAGTGAGTGTATTATGCTTTTTTCACCAGCAGATGTTATTACGCAAAAATATTTAATTGAAGTAAGTACTGAAGACCCTCTAAGAAAAAACAAACAATATAAAAAGCTTCAACAAATGATGAGTTTAGTTTATATAAATAGTTGCTATAGAAAATATATTTTGAATTATTTTGGGGATACATATGAAGGTGAATGTGATAATTGTAGTAACTGTTTAAATAAAGGTGAAGTTAGGGACAAAACTATAGATGCTCAAAAAGTTATATCTTGTATTCATAAAATGAAAAGAAGCTTTGGAGTGGGTATGATAGTAGATGTTCTTAGAGGTTCTAAAAATAAAAAACTTTTAAATCTAGGATTTAATGAATTAAGTACTTATGGAATAATGAAAGAATACTCTAGTGATGGTTTAAAGGAGTTTATTAACATTTTAATTGCCCATGGATATTTAGAAGTAAATGAGGAGTTTTCTACAGTTGCTCTAAATAATTTATCTTATAAGGTTGTAAAAGGAGAAATTAAAGTTCTATTAAAGGATGTTAATATTGAAAGTAATAGAGTAGAAATTAATGATTTATTTGATAAGTTATCTTCATTAAGACGTGAAATAGCACAGGAAGAAAAGAAGGCTCCATATATGATATTTGGTGATGGAACTTTAAGAGAGATGAGTATTAAGTATCCTATAGATAAAGAGGAACTGCTTAAGGTATCTGGTGTTGGAGAAATTAAGTATGAAAGATATGGAGAAAGATTTATAGAAATTATTAAGGAGTATGTTGTTGATAATAATATAAAAAAGGAAGTAGCTATAGATAATAAAGAGTCTGAGGAAATAGAAGATGACTATTTTGAAGTTAATAGTGATAAGGAACTATTAGAAAGACTTATTAAGTTAAGAGAAGAATTTGCAAATAAGTTAAACCTTCCTGTATCAATGATTTTAAGCAAAAATACATTAAAAGAGATAAGTGGACGTTATCCTAATACACTAGATAAGATTAAAGATATAGGAGGAATTGGGCCAAAGAAAATAGAGGGATATGGTGATTCAATAATTCAAGAAGTAGATAATTATGTTATTGAAAAGGGTATTAATCCTACTTGGAAAGAGAAGAAGAGAAAGAAGCTTATTATAGATGGAGAAACTAGAAGTGCATCAGAAATAGCTTTAGATAGAATTAATATGGGGGAAGAGATAGAAAGTGTATCAGAGGATATGGAAATATCAATTTCAACAATTCTTGGATATGTTACAGATTATATAAAGTCTACTGGGGATAATAGTATAAAAATAGATTTAGATAAATACTACAATAAAGATTACGAAGAAATAATACTAAATGCTATAAATAAACATGGAATAGATAAAATTCAAGTTATTAAAAAAGCTTTACCAGATTATATTAAATATGAATGGATTAGAGCTGTAATATTGAAAAGAAAAATTATGCAAGAATAATTATAGGCCAATGATAAAAATATCATTGGCTTTTGTATTTTGGAGTATTGACTTAGAGTTCACTCCAAGTAGTAAAATTATAGTGATGTATATTTAATATTGGGAGGTTACAATGAAGAAAACACTTTATTTAATGAGACATGGACAAACCTTATTTAATTTAAGAAGAAAGGTTCAAGGTGCTTGTGATTCGCCCTTGACACAAGAGGGAATTAGACAAGCAACCTTAGCTAAGAATTATTTTAAGGAAAATGGTATAGAATTTGATCATGCATATTCATCAACTCAAGAAAGAGCATGTGATACATTAGAGATAATTACAGACATGGAATATGTTAGACTTAAAGGGTTAAAAGAATGGAATTTTGGAACTTTTGAAGGGGAAAGTGAGGATTTGAATCCTAAGAATAAAAAAGGTGGAACCTATGGAGATTTTTTTGTTCAGTATAATGGTGAAGAAGATTTAGAAGTTCAAAAAAGAATGAATAAAACTCTTACAGAAATTATGAATAAGGAAGATCATGAAACTGTACTAGCTGTAAGTCATGGTGGTGCATGTTTCATGTTCTTAAGAAAATGGGAAGATCTTTCTAAGAGGGACAAAATACATTTTACTAATTGTTGTATTTTAAAGTTCGAATTTGAAGATAATGAGTTTAAATTTATAGAAGTTATTGATCCTTTGAAAAATGTAGTATAATATTTCTTAGAAATTAAGAGCCACTATAGATTGTAATTTCTAAATATTATAAATGAGGGACATGATGATATGACAGTAGAATTAGAGAAGTACTATAATAAATTTTGCGAAGATAAAAGATTAACTAGAAAGCATGGACAAGTGGAATATATAACATCTATGAAGTATATTCATGAATATCTAAAGGAAAATGAGAATGCCAAGATTCTAGATGTAGGTGCAGGGACTGGAAGATATTCTGTTCAACTAGCTAACGAAGGATATGATGTTACAGCAGTGGAACTTGTAAAGCATAATTTAGGTGTTTTAAAGTCAAAAGGAAGTACTGTAAAGGCTTATCAAGGAACTGCATTAGACCTATCAAGGTTCTCAGAAAATACCTTTGATATGACTTTAGTGTTTGGACCAATGTATCATTTATATACAATTGAGGACAAAATAAAAGCGCTACAAGAAGCTAAGAGAGTAACAAAGGTTGGCGGAGTTATCTTAGTAGCTTATTGTATGAATGAATATAGCATATTAACATATGGATTTAAGGAAAACCATATAAAAGAGTCTATTGCGAAGGGGAAGGTGAGCAAAGATTTTCATGTTATATCAGAGCCAGAAGATTTATATGATTATGTAAGAATTGAAGATATTGATAAAGTTAATGAAGGTGCAGGAGTAAAAAGAATAAAGCTAATCTCTGCTGATGGTCCAGCTAACTATATGCGTCCAATTTTAAATTCTATGGATGAAGAAACATATAAGCTTTTTATTGAGTACCACCTTTCAACTTGTGAAAGAGCGGATTTACTAGGAGCAAGTGCTCATACATTAGATATTTTAAGAAAAGAATAAGATTTTATAAAATGACAGTATAAAAAAGTACTGTCATTTTTTATTCTTTTGGATATTATGGTTATTATTAATTTGTGGATAACTTTAACAATTTTTGGCTTGCAGTGAATTTCTAAATATATACATTAATGTAAAATATAATAGGTTAAATACTTGATAAACAGGAGAAAATGATATAAAATATTAATTAATAGAAATTATTGGTTAATAAATGCAAGTAAGATTCATTTTATATAAAGGGGGAGAAGGAAATGAATGTTTTAATAGGAATTTTAATTCCGCTCTTAGGTACAGCATTAGGTGCAGCCGGTGTTTATGCCATGAAGAAGGAAATGAATAAAAAGATTAATAAAATACTTCTTGGATTTGCTTCTGGCGTTATGATGGCAGCGTCAGTATGGTCATTAATTATTCCTGCAATAGATATGTCTAGTGGAATGGGGAAGCTCTCTTTCGTGCCAGCAGCGGTTGGAGTAATGAGTGGGATTCTATTTTTATTTTCTTTAGATAAGGTAATTCCACATCTTCATGTAGATAGTGATAAACCAGAAGGTACAAATAAATATAGCTTAAAGAAGACTACAAAGCTTGTATTAGCAGTAGTACTTCATAATATTCCAGAGGGGATGGCTGTGGGAGTTGTTTTTGCATCAATCCTAAATGGGGGAGATACAATAACTCTTACTTCTGCTTTTGCACTTTCTATAGGAATAGCAATACAGAATTTTCCTGAAGGTGCAATAATATCAATGCCTCTTAAAAGTGAAGGGTTAAGTAAAAATAAAGCATTTCTTTATGGTGCTTTATCAGGCATAGTAGAACCTATAGGAGCAGCAATTACAATAGCATTTTCTAGTATTATTACTCCTATAATGCCATATCTTCTTTCTTTTGCAGCAGGAGCAATGATATTTGTTGTGGTTGAAGAGTTAATTCCTGAAGCGGCAGAAGGAAATTCATCAGATATTAGTGCAATAGCTTTTTCTATAGGGTTTGTAATTATGATGATTTTAGATGTAGCATTATCATAGATAAGGAGGGTAAGCTATGAGATTGGTTATTATAAGACATGGAGAAAGTGAATGGAATAAATTAAACTTATTTACAGGGTGGAGTGATGTAGATTTATCTCCAGAAGGAAAAATAGAAGCAAGATTAGCCGGAAAAGCTTTAAATGAAGAAGAAATTGATTTTGATGTTTGTTATACTTCGTATTTAAAGAGAGCTATCCATACTTTAAATTTGGTATTAGAAGAAATGAATAGAGATTGGCTTCCTGTTATTAAATCATACAAATTAAATGAAAGACATTATGGTGCATTGCAAGGATTAAACAAAGCTGAGACTGCTAAGAAATATGGAGAAAAGCAAGTTAAAATATGGAGAAGGTCATTTTCTGTAAGACCTCCAGTTTTAGATGAGACAAGCAATCAGAATCCTAAAAAGCAAGTACAATATAGTGGTATAAATAGGGACGAATTGCCTCTTTGTGAAAGTTTAGAAGACACAATAAATAGAGTTGTTCCTTATTTTAATAATGTTATAAAAAAGGACATGCTATCAGGTAAAAGAGTATTAATTGTAGCACATGGTAATTCAATAAGGTCACTAGTAAAATATTTTGAAAATCTTTCAGAAGAGGAAATATTAGAAGTAAATATACCTACAGGCACTCCATTAGTATATGAATTTGATGATGATTTTAGGGTTATAGAAAAGCACTATTTAGGTGATGAAGAGGAAATTGCAAAAAAGACTAATAGTGTATTAAATCAGGGAAGTATTAAAAATAAGGAAATAGAGACCGTATAATAGTTATAGGAGGATGGGAGCAAATGAAATATTTTATTGTTGAAGGTATGCTTAAAGATTCTAGCCCAATAAATGATGATATTATGAAAAAACATATGGCTTATACCCAAAAAGCAATGGATAAAGGATTAATATTAATGTCTGGATTAAAAGATGATATGAGTGGTGGAATATTTGTTATGAAGGCAGAATCTAGTGAAGATGTAGAGAAGTATTTGTCTGAAGAACCTTTTAAGGTTTTTGGTCTACAAGATTATAATGTTATAGAATTTTCAGTTCATTATTTCAACCAATTGCCTAATGAATGGTTTAGCAAATAATATGCAAAAATATTAAAAGAATAGATTGTTATTACCTTATAGAAATATCGTATTATTCAAAATAGAATATACGATATTTTTTATTATAATTATGATTATAATTGGAATTCTTTTTCTGGGATAACTATTAAATATTCTAAATTGGAATAATTAATTCATTTATAGATATGTGCAAAAATAAATATTTATATATTTTTATAAATATAACAATATATAAATATATAGAAAAAAAGCCAGCTGAGGGGAATTTGTGATGTAATCATCAGTAGGTAAGTGGCAAATAAGAAATTAGGAGAGTCATTATGGCAAATGAAATGCTTATTGAACAAGTTAAGTTATTATATTCAAATACTCTAAGATAGTTGTGTTACATGAATGGATTACAGAAAGAATGTAAGGAAAAAATAATTAAAGTTAAGTATATTTGAATATAAGAAATTTAGAATTAGTCATAGAGAGCCGTATCAAAAGTAAGTGAGAAAAAATCTTTTTATTGATATAAAAAAGTTATAAAAACTAATGGAGAAGATTTAGACTAAAATAATTTTATTTTATTATGATATGAAACTCAGAAAAATCTAACATTTAGGTTTTCCTGGGTTTTAATTTTACAGAAAAATAAAATCTTTAGAAATCTTAAGTTTTTTCATAAGTAACTCTTAAATTATTTTCCTTAATATATGTGTAAAAGGTAAAATTAATTTTAACGACTATACTTTACATTTATGGAAATAAATAGATATAGATACTAAAATATAATGGGAGTGATAGGTATGTTTAAGTTATGTATAGAAAAAGTATCTAATAAAATAAAAAAGAGTATAAATTTTAAGCTTAGTTTATGGATAGCTGTATCAGTAATTGTTAGTATTTCACTGGGGATATCAATTGTAGAGGTTACTAAGTCAATGAATTTTATTAATGTAAAGCATGTAAATTATGATAAAGACAGATATGATACAGAAGAAGAGGTTTTAAAGTTTATTGATGGTTTATATAGTGAGGCAAATAATAAGGATGAATACATTAAAAAGAATATAACATCTCTTCAAGGGAATATTTATATAATTGACATAGAGGGACAAGTAAAATATAAAAGCGCAAATAATGGCTATGAAATGATTGAAAATATAAATATTGACCTTTTTAAAAAGGAAATAGAAAAAAATAAAAAGGATGAATTTAAAATATCCTATCCATTAACTATAGATAATAACATTTACTATTTACTTATGATAAAGAGTTTAAATGGAGTAACTACATATTCAAATGAAATTAGCTATGTTATTGCAGTAATTACTTCAGTAATACTATTTATATTTTTAATATATTTTGGTATTAGAAAAAAGGTTAAATACATAGAATATATATCTTCATCTATAAAGGAAATATCTAAAGGTAACTTAAGTTATAGGCTTGAAATGAAAGGTGAAGATGAGCTTGCTTCTGTAGCGAATCAGATTAATTTGATGGAAAATAGTCTTTTAAATATGATTGAAAAAGAGAGACAAAATGATAAGATTCAGCGTGAATTAATTACAAATATTTCTCATGATTTAAAGACACCATTAACTATAATATTAGGATATTTAGATATTATAAAGACAAAGGCATACAAAAGTGAAAATGAAGAAGAGAAATATATTGAAATAGCATATGAAAAAGCATTATTACTTCAAAAGATGGTATTAAATCTATTCGAACTTGTTAAGTTAGGTGATAAAGAAACAGTACTAAATAGAAGTGACGTAAATATTAATAAGTTGTTAATGCAGATAATTACAGATCATTCTCCAATAGCAGATGCAAAGAATATAAGTATTGAATATAAAAATTCTGAAAATATAATCATTCTAAATGTAGATTTAGATAAGATATGTAGAGTATTTAATAACTTAATGAATAATGCCATAAAGTATTCAGAGAGAAATGAAAATATTATAGTTACACTAGAAGAGGATCCAGCTGGGGCAGTAATTACTTTTAGAAATAAGTGCAAGAATATAGTGGAAGAAGATTTAGAAAAGCTTTTTGATAGATTTTTTAGGGCTGATAAAGCTAGAAGTAGTTATGTAGAGGGTAGTGGAATAGGATTATCCATAGTTAAGAAAATTGTAGAGCTCCATAATAGCAATATATGGGCAGAACTGCATGATGATGAAATTTGGTTTATTATAAGATTAAGAGGTAACAGTCATGAATAAGAAGAAGATTTTAATAGTTGATGATGAACAGGATATAACACATATAGTAAGTATTTATTTAGAAAACAATGATTTTGAAACAGTGAAAGCAGAAAGTGGAAAGGTAGCATTAGAAATTCTTAATAATGAAAAAATAGATTTAGCTATTTTAGATGTCATGATGCCTGAGATGGATGGAATTACATTATGTATTAAAATAAGGGAAAAGACTAATATACCTATTATAATGTTGTCAGCTAAAGATCAAGATATGGATAAGGTTATGGGGTTAACATGTGGTGCAGATGATTACCTGGCCAAGCCATTTAATCCTATAGAATTATTAGCTAGGGTAAGATCACAGCTAAGAAGATTTAATGAGCTCAATCCAGTTCAAATAAATAGTGAAGTATTAAAATATGATGACTTTTTATTAAATCTAAGCACTCATAGCTTGTTAAAGAAAGATGAAGAAATAAGACTGACTCCTACAGAATTTAAGATTTTAAAACTATTATGGATTAATAGAGGAATAGTTTTTTCTACAGAGAAAATCTATGAAAGAATCTGGGGGGAAGAAGAGTTTGAAGTAGACAATACGGTTATGGTTCATATTAGAAATTTAAGGGATAAAATAGAAGAGGATAATAGGAAGCCTAGATACATTAAAACTGTTTGGGGAGTTGGATATAAGTTTGGAGAATAATTGAATATTTTATTTTAAATATAACTAGAAATATATTTTCTAGTTATATTTTTTGCCCAAATTTATAGATTTCTTAATGAAATTGTTAAGAAACCTTAATAAATCTATTAACTATTATATAAGGATTATTTTCTACAATAAAGTAAGTGGAAAAAAGAGGAGAGTGGTATAAATGTTTATTTTAGAATATATAAAAAATCCTAAGAAAGTTGGAGCTATAGCGGCAAGTAGCAAATATCTTGCTTATAAGATGATAAAATCAATTAATTTTTCTAAGGCAAAATCTATAATAGAATATGGTCCTGGTGAAGGAGCATTTACAGAAAAGCTTTTAGCAATGGCAAAAGAAGATACTAAGATAATACTAATTGAAATAAATAATAAATTTTACAAAAGGCTACAAGAGCAATATGGGCACAAAAAGAATGTAATTATATTAAATGAAAGTGCTGAAAACATTAATGAGATTTTAAAAGAAAATAATATTGAAAAAGCTGATTATATAATTTCAGGATTACCCTTTACTTCACTTCCTAAAGAAATATCAGGTAATATTTTAAGTAGTACTGCAAAAGCTTTGAAAAAGGATGGGGAGTTTATAACTTTTCAATATTCTCTTTTCAAAAAGAACTTATTTAAGAATTTTTTTTGCAAAATAGATATAGACAAAACATTAAGAAATATACCTCCTGCATATATTTTGAAATGTAAATTATGATGGTGAAAATTATGGAAATAATATATTTTATACTATGTTTTATTCAGCCTATAATAGTAGCAACACCAGAGGCAGTAAGTGTGATGGGAGCAAGCATAGCCTTAGGTTCATTAAAAGCTTTCACTATAGGATTAATGGGAACAGTATTTGGAATTATATTTATGTATTTGATATCAAAAAAGTTAGGTGCGAAATTTATTAATAGGTTGGTTAATGAAAAACAATTAGAAAGATATAAAAAGCATATCCAAAGAAATGAATTACTACTTACAGGGATAATGTTTATATTTCCTGTATTACCAGATGAAATAGTATGTGTTGGTGCAGGAATAGTAGGAATTAACTTTAAAACCTTTATTATTATTGCAATATTATCTAAAACAATAACTATATTTTCTTATGCATATTCTATACAAATTGCAGAAGTTCTTAATATAAGTAGGAGTGAATTTGTTTTAATAGTATGTATAATACTAATCTTTGCTCTATTAATTAGTAGATTAATAAAAACTAAGGGTGTAAAAGCAAGGGCTAATTAGGAAAAAATAAGAAAAGCTTAGTGGTGGTAAGAGTAAGTAATCCTTAGAAGGTTTTAAGTTTTTGGCTATTGAATTTAATTTAAAACATTTAATACCTATGGTAAGTTCAAATTCTAAAGTTTAGATTTTAAATTATTTATGATAAATAAGTAAGCTATAGAGATAATACTTAAAATAGCTAATATAATTTTTGTTACAGAAAACAGATCAAAAGTTCTGCTTTTAAATTTTATATTTAGGTAGTAGAACTTTCATAGAGTGAAAGTAAAATTATTTATAAAACAAAAAGTAGGAGTAGTGAATTTGCCGCTCCTACTTTTTATTTTCATTTATGTTATAATGAGAAATGATTTTAGTCACAGTTTAGGGGGGAAAATATGTTACTAATGATAGATAACTATGACTCTTTTGTGTATAACTTAGTAAGATATTTTGAAGAGCTAGAAGAAGAGTTAGAAGTGGTTAGAAATGATAAGATAAATATAAATAACATAGATTTAAATAAATATAGTGGAATAGTTATATCTCCAGGACCTAAAAATCCTAAAGAAGCAGGTTTATCTTTAGATATAATAGATAAATTTAAAGGAAAGCTTCCTATATTAGGTGTATGTTTAGGACATCAATGCATTGGACACTATTTTGGTGGGGAAATATTTAAAGGCAAAGAGCCTGTCCATGGAAAGCTTAGCTATATAACTCATAATAATGAAGGAATATTTGAAGGTGTTAAAAATCCTCTAATGGTTACAAGATACCATTCCTTAGTGCTATCAAAGGATAATCTCCCTTGTGAAATTAAGGTTACAGCAGAAACAGAAGATGGGGTTATAATGGGAATAGAGCATAAAAGCTATCCTATTTTTGGAGTGCAATTTCATCCTGAGGCAGAGCTAACAGAGGATGGTCACAAGATGTTACATAACTTTATAAAGGAGTGTAAGAGGTTTAAGAATGATAAACTTTAAGATAGAAGAATTAGAAAAATATTATGATCCATTTCATACATATAGGCTTTTTAAGGATTTTAAGGGAAGTATATTTTTAGATAGCTCTAAGGAGGATAAGGAATTATCCAAATTCTCGTTTATAGGGATAAACCCAATTTTGAATTTTAGGTCACAAGGAAATTCAGTTTACATAAATAATGAAAAGATAGAGTCAAATGATCCATTTTCATCCTTAGAAGAGATAATGGAAAGGTTCAATTTTAAGGGAGAAAGTCATCTTCCTTTTATAGGTGGGGCAATAGGGTATTTTTCTTATGATATAGGTAGAATTTTAGAGGATTTACCTAATACATCTAAGGAGGATTTTTTAATACCTGATAGCATTTTTAATATATATGAAAACTTAATTATATTTGATTTACATAATAAGAAAACATATATTACAGAGCTTGGATATATAGAAAATAGTACTAACTTAGTTTTAGAAAAGCTAAAGGAATATAAAGAGTTTGAAGAGGTTAGGTTTGAGGAGAGTAATAATACCTTTTACTCAAATTTTGAAAAAGAAGAATATGAAGATGCTATAAGAAAGCTTAAAGATTATATTAGAAGTGGTGATGTTTATATAGCTAATATGACAAGAAGAATATGGTGTAAAAACACTTCTCCTTCTTTTGAAATATATGAAAAGTTAAGAAGTATTAATAAGGCTCCTTTTTCAGCATATATGAACTTTGAAGATTTTCAAGTGATAAGTTCATCACCAGAAAGATTCTTATCTGTAGTTGATGGAAAGGTTCATACAAGACCAATAAAAGGAACAAGACCAAGGGGTGAAAATCCTAAAGAAGATGAAGAGAATAAAGAGGCTCTTATAAATTCAGATAAGGATAAATCAGAGCTTTTAATGATAGTAGATTTAGAAAGAAACGATTTAAGTAAGGTGTGTACTCCTCATTCTGTTAAAGTAACAGAGCTATTTAAAATTGAGGAATATGCAACTGTATTTCATTTGGTTTCAACAGTAGAAGGAAGATTAAAAGATGGGGCATCTTCTATTAAGTGCATAAAGGAGTGTTTTCCAGGGGGATCAATTACTGGAGCACCTAAAATAAGAGCAATGGAAATTATAGAGGAGCTTGAAGGTCTTAAGAGAAATTTTTATACAGGTTCTATTGGTTACTTTGATATCCGAGGGAACTGCGATTTTAATATAGTAATAAGGACAATAATTAAAAAAGATAATAGGGCTTACTTTGGTGTTGGAGGGGGAATCACTTGGGACTCAAATCCTGAGGATGAATGGTTTGAAACAATTGACAAAGCAAAAGCCTTAATGAAGGTGTTATAATGAGAGAAATAGTTTATAATAGTGACAAAATTCTATTGGATGAAGGTACTTTCTTTGGACAAGGACTTTTTGAGACTATCCTTTGTTTAGATAAGCCTTTGTTTTTAAAAGAACATCTAAATAGGCTTCAAGAAAGTATGAAGTATTTAGAGTTAGAACCTTTAGAGAAGAAAGAGCTTCTTGAGTTTTTAGAAAATATAAATATAAAAAATAAGGTGCTAAAGATTTTAGTTACTCCTAAAAATATTGTTATTACTGAAAGGGAGAATCCTTATACAAGTGATGATTATAATAATAGGGGGATGACCTTAAGAATTTCAGAGGTTAGAAGAAACTCTACATCAAAAACGACCAAGATAAAGTGGAACGGATATATAGAGAACTTAATTGAGAAAAAGGAAGCCATAAAAAATGGATATAATGATGCTTTATTTCTTAACGAAAAAGGTTTTGTTACAGAAACAAGCTGTGCTAATATATTTCTAATAAAGAATGGTGTTCTTTTGACACCTAAAATTGAAGATGGACTTCTAGGTGGTATAATTAGAGAGTGGATTATAAACAATTTTAATGTAATAGAAAAGAGTATTACGTTAGATGAACTTTATGATAGCGATGAAGTTTTTATTACCAACAGTTTAATGGGAGTAATGAAGGTAACAGGAATTAATGATAGAGTTTTTGAACAAGGGGATTTAATAAATATGATAAGCAGTAAACTAGGAGGGTTAATACATAATGGTAGATAAGGAAAAAATAAAAGAAGGTGTAAAACTTATATTGGAAGCTATTGGAGAAGATCCGAATAGAGAAGGTCTTATAGAAACTCCAGATAGAATAGCTAGGATGTATGAAGAAATATTTTCAGGAATAAATGCTACAGCAGAGGAACACTTAAAGAAGACTTTTGAAGTGGATAGAGATGACTTGGTTTTAGAGAAAGACATAACATTTTATTCAATGTGTGAGCATCATTTAGTTCCTTTCTATGGGAAGGCTCATATTGCATATATACCAAAGGGCAGGGTAGCAGGGCTTTCAAAGCTTGCAAGAACAGTAGAAACTTATGCTAAAAAACCTCAGCTTCAAGAAAAGTTAACTTCAGAAGTAGCTGATGCTTTAATGAAGTATTTAAATGCAGAAGGGGTTATGGTAGTTATTGAGGCAGAGCATATGTGTATGACTATGAGAGGGGTTAAGAAGCCAGGAACTAGAACTCTTACAACAACTTATAGAGGATGCTTTGAAGAAAACTATAATCTTAGAAGAGAAGTTTTAGATTTAATTCAAAGATAGGAGATTTAAAGACTTTGGATAAGGTTAATGAGATATTAAATAATAAAGATTACAAAACTTATTTAGAGGAGCTTAGTGAATTAGAGAAGGAAAGAGTGTTTTGTAATCACACTATAGAGCACTTTTTGGATGTTTCAAGAATTGCATACATAAGAGTGTTAGAAGAGGGGCTTAAGTATTCTAAAGAGGTTATTTATGCAATTGGATTATTACATGATATTGGAAGGGTTTTAGAGTATAAAGAAGAAATTCCACATCATGAAGGTAGTGTTATAATAGCTAAAGATATTTTAAAGGAAACTAGCTTTACAAAAGAGGAGAAGGATGAAATTCTAAAAGGAATAGAGAATCATAGAAAAGATAGTATTGATGAACTATCTAGAATTATCTATGAAAGCGACAAGCTATCTAGAAATTGTTTTTCATGTAAATCTGAAAAAGATTGTTATTGGAGTAAAGAGAAAAAGAACTTTAAAATTAAGTATTAGGGAAAGGTATGAGGAAAAATGAAAATAGGAAATAAGGAATTTAACTTAGGTGAAAGAACTTATGTAATGGGAATTTTAAATGTTACACCTGATTCATTTTCAGATGGAGGAAAATTTAATGAGGTTGAACTTGCAGTAAAGCATGCGGAAGAACTTATTAGAGATGGAGCTGACATAATAGATATAGGTGGAGAATCTACAAGACCTAACTTTGCACCTGTAGGGGTTGAAGAAGAAATAAATAGAGTTGTGCCAATAATTAAGGCTATTAAGGAAAAGTTTGATATTACAATTTCTATAGATACATATAAGGCTAAAACTGCTGAAGAAGCAATAAAGGCTGGGGCAGATATTATAAATGATGTATGGGGATTTAAGAAAGATAAGGACATGGCAAAGGTTGCTGCAAGGTATAATGTTCCATGTATCTTAATGCATAACAGGGAAGATAAACCTTATACTAATTTAATGAATGATATAGTTATGGATTTGGCTGAAAGTATAGATATTGCACTTGAAGCAGGTGTAAAGAGAGAGAACATAATATTAGATCCAGGAATAGGTTTTGCTAAGACTTGTGAAGAAAATCTAATTGTTATGAATAACTTAGAAAAGATAAAGAATTTAGGGTTACCAGTACTCCTTGGAACATCAAGAAAGTCTATGATTGGACTAACTTTAAATTTGCCTGTTACAGAAAGAGTAGAGGGAACAGTTGCAACTACTGTAATTGGAATAATGAAAGGTTGTGAATTTGTAAGAGTTCATGATGTTTTAGAAAATAAAAGAGCTTGCGTTATGACCGATGCAATACTTAAAGCGAAATAGGGTGTATTGGATGGATAAGATATATTTAAAAAACGTTGAGATATTCGCTAACCATGGTGTTTTTAGAGAAGAAAAGACTTTAGGACAAAAGTTTGTTTTAGATTTAGAATTAACTTTGAGTCTAGAAGAAGCGGGAAGAACCGGTGATTTAACTAAGTCAGTTCACTATGGAGAGCTTTGCCATGGTATAGAAAAAGAATTTATGAAGGAATCTTATGATCTTATAGAAACAGCAGCACAAAAGGTTGCAGAGTTTACTTTGTATAATTATCACCTAGTTAAAGATGTTAAGGTAACTTTGAAAAAACCTTGGGCACCAATAGGAAGACATTTAGATTATGCAGCAGTACAAATTGAAAGAGGATGGCATGAAGCATATCTTTCAATAGGAAGTAATATTGGAAATAAGGAAGAGAACTTAAATAGAGCAATAGAATTAATAAATTCTTATAAGGAAATAGAGGTTGAAAAGGTATCTTCTTTCTTAGTAACAGAGCCGTGGGGATACTTAGATCAAGAGGAATTTGTAAATGGTGCTTTAAAGCTTAAGACAATTCTTTCTCCACAGGAACTTATGAAGATTTTATTAGATATAGAACAGGAAATGAAAAGAGAAAGAATAATTAAGTGGGGGCCAAGAATCATAGACTTAGATATTATTTTCTATGATGATTTAGTATTAGAGGATGAGTTAGTTACAGTTCCACATCCAAGAATGGAAGAAAGAGAATTTGTATTAAAACCACTTAGTGAAATATGTGGTAATAAAGTGCATCCACTTCTTAAAAAGAGAGTCTTTAGATTATTAGAGGATATAGAAAAAGAAAACTGCTAGAATAGGCAGTTTTCTTTTTTAATGTAGATATAACTTTAAATTTTTATGTTGTAGCTTGTTTATAAGCATCTTTTACTATTTCACATATATAGTAGAGCTCATTTGTTGGAATTGTTATATTAAAGTTATCAGTTAAGTCTTCAAGTGCTTTATTTGTTACATTTACATACTTTTCGTTATTTATAATATAGCTAGACATCTCTTCCTGAGGGGTTAAAATAAAGTCCTTAAGGAAAATTCTTTCTATAGCACAGGATAAATGAATAAAGATTTTAGTTATGCTAGAATTTGTTAATTCAATTTTTAAATTCTTTTCGATAACATTTATAAAGTTAAATACAAGTGGTTTTATTTTATATGCTGAGAATATAGTTAAATACTTATCTACAGCATCACAAGTAATATTTATTGCTATATCCTTTGTTAATGATGTGACTATTTTATTTTCATTATTTCTATTTTGTACTCCTATTAAAGAAAGAAGTTTATTAACACCATTGTGCAATACGATATCCTCTAAAGATATAAATGGAATATCGTTTGTTTCTGGGTTTATACTACCTACAATAGCTATGGTTTTCTTATCAATAGATGTTCGATGTATTATGTCCCTAAGCTGAGTTTTACTTTCTAGATTTAATGGAATTATTTCAATATCATAAATATTATTTTCTTTTAATATATTCTTTAAGTTGTAATGAAGATAGTTTGCTACACCTTCACCTGAATTACAAACGGTATATATTAATCTTTTTTTATTAATTGAAAGGTGATTCTCTATTTTTTTATTAAAACTATAAGATAGTTTGTTATTCATTCCTATTAAATCATGAAGTATATCATCCATATCGCTCTTTAAAAATATAGACTTTCTAATAGCTTCGATAACTAATAATATATTAGTTGAATTAACAGTTACAATATTTATTCCAGTTTTCTCTTTTATGACTTCATCAAGAGTAGTTAGTGATCCCATATCAGCAAATAAAATTAATCCTCTTTTAAAGGTTCCAGGTTTTAACTTTTCTAAGAATAGAGGTAATATCTTACTTGCATCTTCGGTAAGAGGCATATCAATAGCTAAAGCAAAATTAATGCTAAGTAAGTCATTAGCAACATCTGCTATATTACTAGCTAAAGATTCTCCATGGGCAGCTATCATAATACCTACAGAATCAAAATTTTCTTTAGATTTTAAAGAATCTATTATAATCATTAGATTGTGAAGTTCTTCAGTTGGACAGTATATATTAAATTTAACTTCAAGGGTTTTAACAATCTTTTTGCAAACTGATTGAATTTCTAAAGGTATATCTAATAAGTCTTTAGTTTTAGAAATTTGTTTAGTATCACTATCGTAGTCTTTTAAATTTTTAAGATATAAAGCAAGTGCTGCATAGGAACTTCTATCAATTACAAGATTTAAATCATCGTATAAAATATCAGACAGAGTGGATATTATTTCTGATGTTTCATCATCTAAAAAATCTGGATACATTTTTTGTAATGTAAGATTTTTTGCGATTAGTTGAGTATAATCAGAAAAAGTTTTCTTAATATCTACATTATCCTCTCCTAAGATATTTAATTGATTATTATAGAATTTTACAAAGTCATATGTTGGTGTTGGAGCCGTTTTAAAGATTTGGCTTCCAGGTGAAAATTTATATTCATTTTTATCTAAAAGAAGTTCAACCTTTTGTCTAGTTGAGATCTCTATGTTAGATAGAGTATTGTTAGTATAAAGTGGCAATGAATCTTTGGTTATATGAACTTTATCTAAGTTGTTGAGTCTACTATCTAAATATGATCTAGCAACGGATAGTTGAATATCACTTGCTAGTTGACCGATATTTCCATGGGGATTATATAGCATTAAGTCTGATAAACAGTTTTTATCAACATGTATTGGCATATTTATTTTTTTAGACTCAGCACTATATAAATTGTTAACTAGCATTAGTTTTTCACTTAAGGTTCTCTCTTTAAGACTAGGAATTCTTATTGATGATGGTATTCTCCTTAGGAATGTAGTAAGCAACATAGAGTTAGGATTTTCTGTTGTAGCTGCTATTATTAGAACCTTAGCAGTTCTCTCCGAAGAAGTTTCTCCAAGTCTTCTAAATTTCTGTTTATCAATATATAAGAAGAGCATTTCTTGTCCCTCTGGAGGAAGTCTATGGATTTCGTCTAAAAATAAAACACCACCATCAGCTTCTTCTATTAACCCTTTTTTATCAGTATCTGCGCCAGTATATGCTCCTTTAACACTACCAAATAATTGAGCAACTAATAGATTTGGATTATTAGCATAGTCGGCACAGTTAAATACTACAAAAGAGGAGTTTTTGCTAAACACATTATTTTGTACACCATACTCATACATGATTTCAGCAAATAGACTTTTACCAACACCAGACTCTCCAAGAAGTATAGTATGAAGTCCATTAGGATAAAGTATTGATGATTTACCTAACTTTACTATACCTGCTAAACTATGATTTGAACCTATTAATTTGTTAAAAGGATCTAAGTTATTAGTATTATTGACTTCTTTTTCATTTGAAGAATCTAAAATTGGCACTAAATCTGCTAAAGAAGAACATTCTAGACATTCGTCGTCTAAAAGGATTTGAAATATATTTTCAAAGTGCTCCCTATAAAAATATTTAGTAGGTTTTCCTTTGATTTTTATAAGTAAACCATCTTTATAGAGTTTATTTAAATCCGAAGAGGCATTATTTCTAAGTATACTAAGTCTTTCAACTATATCTAAAGAGGAAATGCCTAAAGTTGGATTTTCCTTTATATCGTGAATAGTAACGTTTTCACAAAAATCCTCAATATGTTTTTTTATGACCTCAATTCTTAACACCCTAATCTACCTCCTAAAAGAAGAACTCTTAATTATAAGTGCTAGATGTCTAAATTTATCTAACGAATATGAGTAGAAGTTATAGTAGGCTTCACAGAAATAATTAAGATTATCTTTTTGATTTTCTCTATGACGTCTACAACCACCTCTACAAATTGATATATATTTACACGATTTACATTTAGTGCTTAGTTCAGTGGATTCCTTTAAAAAGTTAATTGTTCCTTTATTTTTATGAATGTCATCAAAGGAGTCTCTAAGTATATTTCCAATATTGTAATTTTCATAGGTATAAAAATCACATGGATATACTGATCCATCACTTTCAATAATATGTTGACATGAGCATACTCCTCTCATATCACAAGCTTCGTAGTCTTGATTCAAAAATAGTCCTAATATATTATCAAATAATCTTATACTTACATAATTATTGTTTAATGCATCCTTATACCATAGATCAAATAATTTAATGAGAAATTTTTCATACTCTTTAGGTGTAAGTGAATATTTTTCTAAAGTCATAGAAGTATTTTCTAAGGGCTCTAAACAAGGATTAAATTGAATGTATTTAAAGTCACTTTTCTTGTAGAAGTTATAAACACCTTCAATTTTTTTACATAAAGCTGAAGTTATAACAGTAAGAATATTAAAGTCAACATCGTATTTTTTTAATATAGTAATACCTTTATTAACGCTATTAAAACTACCATTATTTTTATAATCAAGTCTATTTAAATTATGAATATCCTTATTTCCGTCCAGAGAAATACCAACAAGAAATCTATTTTCTTTTAAGAATTTTCCCCATTCATCATTCAGTAGTGTACCGTTTGATTGAATTGAGAATGAGAAGCTTGTACTATTCGTTATTTCTTTAGTGTATTTAATAAGCTCTTTATAAAATTCTAGGCCCACAAGAGTAGATTCTCCTCCTTGAAAACCTATAGAACAATGACCCCCATTACAATAGTCAGCAGCTTTTAAAACGATTTCTTTAAGAGTAGAAAGTGGCATGAAGCCATAGTCTTTTATATCTCTTGCATCAGCAATAGAGTGATAGAAACAGTATTTGCACTTTAAGTTACATTTACTAGATGACGGTTTTATCATTAGACTTAAATTTCTTTTCATTTTTTTCCCTCCCATATTAAATAAATACTGAAAGAATATTATAGAAATTTAATACAATCAAGGATATTAATACTACATTAAATACTTTTAGAATAGTTTCGCTTGAACATAACTTATTAAACTTAGAGCCTATTATTCCTCCTAGGATTCCCCCAACAACCATAAATGGTAGCATGCTTAAGTCAAATCCACTGAAACCAGAAGAAGTTGCAACGGTTACTAGCTTTGAAGCTTGAGAAAATAATATAGTTATTATTGAATTAACAGCTGCTTCCTTTGTATTCATTGAGAAGAATATTGTAAGAACACAAACATTTATTGGTCCTCCTCCTATACTTAAGAAAGATGCTATTGCTCCTAAAAGCAGCCCTATTGCTATACATGCTACAGAATTTTCTATGTGATAGCTTTTAAATTTATCTTTATTATTCATGTATATGTATACAAGAATTAGTAGTATAGCTAGTACAAAGTTTTGTATTATTGTAACTGTTGATGGTTGCATTAATGTTAAAATGAATTTTACTAGTTTTTCTCCTATAAGACCTCCAAAGATTGAACCTATACCAATAAGCACAGTTTTTCTTACTTCGATTTTAAATTTATAACGTATTTGTTTAATTATAGAAACTATAGCCATAGAAAAAACAGTGAATGACGATAATACACTTATTGTTGATAAGTTATAGTCGCCTAAGAAATCTAGAATGGGTTTGATTATAACCCCGCCACCAAGACCTGCCATTGAACCTAGGGTCGTAGCCCCTAAAGCAATAAATAAGTAAAGTAAATTCATTTGTTTTTCCTCCAATTCTAACTTTTGTAAAAAACTTATACTATCTATATTAATTTTAATTTCTATAATTTTCAAGGAGATTTAAAATTTATTAGAAAATAAAAAAATATCATTTTAAATGAAGAGTATTATATTGATACTCGTAAACAGTATCATTTTTTTATAAAGAGTATTAATGAGTATTATACCTATTTGAAAACGTTATAAATACTTACGATACTAATTTTGGCACGGTACTTGCTTTAAATAAAGGTATAAGGAGGGAGTACATAAATGAAAGAAATAGGAATCATATTGATAAGTCATGGGCATTTTGCAGAGTATGCAATGAAGAGTGCTGAAATGATAGTTGGGAAGCAAGAGAAGTATAAAATAGTTTCAGTTACTGATGATAAGGATTTAGAAAATGTTTTAGAGGAGCTTAGAGAAGCTTATAAAGAGTTAAAAGATGAAAGAGAAGTAATTATTCTAGCAGATATATTTGGAGGGACTCCATGTAACGCTAGTTCAAGAATGATATTAGATGGGTGCGATGTAGTAGTTTATACAGGATTTAATTTACCGGTTCTCTTAGAACTATTATTAAACAGAGAGTTACCAACTGAAGCAATTAAAGAAAAATTAGAAGGAGTTTATAAAGAAACATTTATAGATATAAACAAGAAGTTATCAGTAAAAGAAGAAGAGGAAGAAATAGCTTTATAGAGAGTTTAAGGAGGAAATAAGAATGGGTGTTAAATTAGTAAGAATTGATGACAGATTAATACATGGACAAGTTTGTTCAACTTGGATTGGAGACTATGGCATAGAGCAAGTACTAATAATTAATGATAAGGTAAGCAAGGATCCAGTACAAAAATCAGTAGTAGGACTTGCAGCTCCAGCAGGAGTAAGAGTTTTAGTATTTGGTGTAGATCAATTTATAGAAGTATTAAAGAAGAATCCAATAAAGAAGGATACTTTACTATTATTTACAACATCAACAGATGTATTAAAAGTAGTAAATGGTGGATTAGAAATTCAAAAGGTAAATGCTGGAGGAATGAGATACAACGAAACTAGAAAGAGACTTACAAAGTCAATTTCAGTAACGCCTGAAGAAGAAAGTGCATTTAAAGAACTTATGGATAAAGGCATTGAAGTATTTGTACAAATGGTACCTAAGGATGACGTAGTATACATGAAGGATCTTATTTAAAATTTATAAATAAATTAATAAAGGAGAGGTTATTATGTTAATCAAAGCATTATTAGTAGCTGTTTGGGCAGGTATATGTGCATGGGACCAATATGGACCACATTTAGGTTTCAGAAAACCATTGCTTGCAGGTGCAGTAACAGGACTTATTTTAGGTGATTTAACTCAAGGTCTTATAATCGGAGCAACATTAGAATTAATGTGGTTAGGAGTAAACAACGTAGGTTCTTATGTTCCACCAGATGTTATTTCAGGTTCAGTAGTTGGTGTAGCAATTGGTATTTTGTCAGGCGGTGGAGAAGCAACTGGTGTAGCTGTTGCAATTCCAGTTTCATTATTAGTTCAACAACTTGATATGTTATGCAAAACTTTTAGTATTTCTCTAGTACACAAAGCAGATAAAATTGCTGAAACAGGGGACTTTGATAAGATTGATAAGCTTCAATATATGGGTGGTGGCTTAATTTTCTTAAGTAGAGCAGTGCCAACATTTATAGCTGTATTTTTAGGAGCAAGTGCAATTGACTCTATTATGGCAGCAATACCAGCAAGTGTAATGACTGGTTTAACAGTTGCATCAAAAGCAATTCCAGCAGTAGGTATAGCAATGTTATTGACTATGATGCTTAAAAAGAATATGTGGATGTTCTTAATACTAGGATTCACATTAACTGCATATTTAAATTTACCTACATTAGCATTAGCATTAATAGGTGCATGTTTCGCAGGTGTTTATGACTTAATAATGAACAATAAACAAAATGAATCATCTGTTAATAAAGCAGCAACAGTATCTGTTGAAGTAGAAGAAGGTGTAGAAGGAGGCTGGGATTTATAATGGCTAACTTAATTGATAAAAAGGATTTGAAGAAAGTATTTTGGAGATCACAAATATGTCAATTCTCTCATAACTATGAAAGAATGCAAAGTTTAAGTACAGTTTATATATTAAAACCAATATTAAAGAAGCTTTATAAAGATAAATCAAAAGAAGAAAGAGCTAATGCTATGAAGAGACACTTAGAGTATTTCAATACTCATCCAATAGCAATGCCTTTCATCTTAGGTATAGTAGCAGCCATGGAAGAGACAACAGATGAAGATCAAAAAGAGTCAGTAATCTCAATGAAGACAAGTTTAATGGGTCCTTTAGCTGGTATTGGAGACAGTATGCTTAACTTCACATGGATGCCTATCGCAGGATCAATTGGTGCGGCATTCGCTTTAGATGGAAATATATTAGGTGCAATAATAATGTTCTTAATGATTAACTGTTTATACTTCCCGTTAAAGTACTATGGCGTAACTAAAGGTTATTCTAAAGGGATGGAAGTTTTAGGTGGAGAAGATAACGGAAAAGGTATATTTGACAGATTAGCAAATATGGCTAACGTTCTTGGAGTTATTGTTGTTGGCGGATTAATTGCAACAACTGTAAAAGTAACACTTGGTGTTCAAATTGCAGCAGGAGAAAATCCTTTAATGCTACAAGAAATGCTTGATAAAGTAATGCCGAACTTACTTCCATTAGCATTAACATTCCTTTGTTACTATCTATTAAAGAAATCTAACGGTAAGAATGCTGTTTGGGTAATATTCGGAGTATTAATAATAGCAGTATTATTGTCAATGGCTGGAATTATAGTATAGAAGTGAAAGAATATATGAGCTTAAAAATTTAAGTTCACACCTAAATATTATTGTAGACAAGCTGATAAGTTGATTATTGCTTGTCTACAATAATATAAATTAAAACTTAGTAAACTTGGAGGAGATTTTATATGAGAACAGTCGTAGTTTTAATGGATACGTTAAAGAGAAATATGATGGAAGTCTACAATAATGAAACTTGGGTAAAGACTCCTAATATAACTAAATTCTCTAAGGAAGCAGTTACATTTGATAATCATTGGGTTGGATCTGCTCCATGTATGCCTGCAAGAAGAGATATACTTACTGGACGTTTGAACTTTTTAGAAAGATCCTGGGGACCGATAGAACCATTTGATATAACACTTCCTAAAGTATTAGCAGAAAAGAATGTATTTAGTCATATAGTAACAGACCATCCTCACTATTTTAGATTAGGTGGAGAGGATTATGTTCAACAATTCTCTACTTGGGACTTCTATAGAGGACAAGAAGGAGATCCATGGATATCAAGAATTGATGATCCATCATTTATGCCAGATGATTATTATGGAAAATTAAGAAGACAATATCAATGGAACAGAACAAAGTGGGAAAGACAAGAAGATGAATATCCAACTCCTAAGACATTTAATGCAGCCTGTGAATGGCTTGAAGATAATAAGGAACATGATGATTTCTTTTTGATGGTAGAAACTTTTGATCCACATGAACCATTTGATGTTCCAGAAGAGTATATGAGGATGTATGGTTGTGAATATGAAGGACCATATTTTGAAACACCAAATTATAAAGAAGTTGATGTGCCAGATGATGCCTTAGACTATATAAATAAGAGATATGCTGCATTACTTACAATGACAGATAAACATTTTGGAAAATTAATAGATAAATTAAAGGCTCTTAATATATATGAAGATACTTTAGTTATAGTAACTACAGACCATGGATATTTCTTAGGTGAAAGGAATTACTTTGGTAAAAATTATATGCATATGTACAATGAGTTAGCTCACATTCCTTTATTAGTACATTTCCCAGGAGGAAAGATGGCAGGAGAAAGAGTAAATGTATTAACTCAAAATATTGATATTATGCCAACAGTTCTAGATTATTCAGGAGTAGAAACTCCAGAAGATGTTCAAGGAACTTCGTGGAAACCAATTCCTGAAGGTGGAGAATATAACAGGGAGTATGCTTTATATGGTTACCATGGAATAGCAATGAATGTTACAGATGGTGAACATACATATTTTAGAGCACCTAACAAAGAAAATAAGCCATGCTTTGAATATACATGCATACCAACAACAATTAGAAAGTATTTAGGAAAAGGAAGAGAGAAGGAAATAGAAATGGGTAGGTTCTTAAAGAGAACAGATTATCCTGTTTATAAAATTCCAATAGAAAATCCTTCAATACTAGATAATGTTGATGATGCTTTGAAATATACTGCTGAAAGCAAGTTATTTAATATAGTTGAAGACTATCCCCAAGTAAATCCAATAAAGGATGAAACTTTAGAAAATAAATACATTGACCTTTTAAAAAGAGGATTAGAAGAAATGGATGCTCCAAAAGAGCAATTTGAAAGACTAAATCTAAAATAGTAGGAGGAAAATTTGATGAAAGTAATAATTGCATCAGATAGCAAAAGTGTAGAATTTAAAAATGGTATAAAGGAAGACTTAGTTAATAAAGGTTATGAAGTCATAGATAAAACAGAAGGAAAAGAAGTTGATTTTTATGATGCCTCAAATTTAGTATGTGAAGCAATTCTTAATAAAGAAGGGGTAAGAGGTATCGTAGTAGATGAATATGGTACAGGTTCCTTTAATGTATGTGCAAAACATAAGTATATAGTATGTGCACAAGTAGCTGATGAACATTCAGCTAAGATGACTAGAGACCATAATAATACTTCAATAATAACAATGGGTTCTAAGGTTACAAGCCTAGAAATTGGAAAAAGAATTTCGGAAAAATTCGTTTCATCTGAATACTCAGGTGGAAGACATCAAATAAGAGTAGATATGTTAAATAAGATGGCATAGGAGGATAAAGAAATGATTATATCAGTTGGATGCGACCATATAGTTACACATGTTAAAAATAGCGTAGTTGAGTATTTAAAATCAAAGGGGCATGAAGTTATAGATAATGGTACTTATGACCATGTAAGAACTCATTATCCAATATACGGAAAAGCTACTGCTGAAAAAGTAGTGAATGGAGAAGCAGACTTAGGAATAGTAATCTGTGGTACAGGAGTTGGTATAACTAATTCAGCGGCTAAGATTAAGGGCGCTAGAGTTGCTCTAGTAAGAGATGTTGAAACAGCAAGATATTCTAAAGAAGAATTAAACATAAATATTCTTGGTTTTGGTGGAAGAATTACAGGTATTGGCTTGATGGAAAATATTATTGATGTATTCTTAGAAACTGAATACAAGCCAACAGAAGAAAACAAGAAGTTAATTGAAAAGATAGATAATATGATAGAAAAAGATTATGCAAATGGTGATGAACATTATTTTGATGAGTTCAATGAAAAATGGGAAAGAGGAGAATATCACGATTAATATTTAGGGGGATAAAAATGAGTATACTATCAACAAGACAAATGCTTTTAAATGCACAAAGAGATGGATATGCCGTTCCAGCATTCAATATACACAATCTAGAGACACTGCAAGTAGTGGTAGATACAGCTGTTGAAATGAGATCGCCAGTAATAATTGCGGGGACGCCTTCAACAATTGAATATGCAGGTGCTGAATACATAAATGCAATGGCAGAAGTAGCAGCACATAAATATGATATTCCAATAGCAATTCATTTAGATCATTTTGAAGATGTAGAGGCTATAAAGAGAAATATAGACATTGGATTTAAATCATGTATGATAGATGCATCAAAGCTAGAGTTTGAAAAGAACATTGCTAAGGTTAAGGAAGTAGTGGATTATGCTCATAAATTTGATGCTACAGTAGAAGCAGAACTTGGTAAATTAGGTGGACAAGAAGACGACTTGATTGTAGATGAAAAAGATGCCATGTATACAAATCCTAATGATGCAGCAGAGTTCGTAAAGAGAACAGGAATTGATTCTTTAGCAGTAGCTATAGGAACAGCTCATGGATTATATAAGGGTGAACCTAAACTTGATTTTGAAAGATTAAAAGAAATAAGATCAAAAGTAGAGGTTCCACTAGTTTTACATGGAGCTTCAGATGTTCCAGATGAATTGGTAATGAAGGCTATTTCACTTGGAATATGTAAGGTTAATGTTGCAACAGACTTAAAGATTCCATTCTCGGGTGCATTAAAGGAATACTTCAACGAGCATCCGGAAGCTAATGATCCAAGAAAGTATATGACTCCTGGTAAAGAAGCAATGAAGAAAATAGTAGAACATAAGATACAAGTTTGCGGTAGTGCAAAGAGATATTAATAGAATAGGAAGTTAGATATGATATTAGTAGTAAATTTAAATGCATCTGTTGATAAAAGATATGAAATGAAGGAACTTGAAAAAGGAACTGTAATGAGAGCTTTTAAGGTTGAAAATACACCTGGAGGTAAGGGAATACATGTTGCAAATGTAGCAACTATATTAGGTGAAGAATGTATTGCAACAGGTTTCTTAGGTGGAAAAACTGGTGAATTTATTGAAGAAAAGTTAGTTGAGTATAATATAAATAGTGACTTTATAAAAATAAATGGTGAAACTAGGGAATGTTTAGCTATAATTACAGAAGATTTAGACCAGACTGAAATATTAGAACCAGGACCTGAAGTTTCTATTGAAGAACAAAATAAGTTCTTATTAAAATATAAAGAGTTAGTAAAGAGAAGCAATATTATTGTTGCCTCTGGTAGTGTACCAAGAAATATTCCTAAAGATTTCTATGGTGAATTAATTAGTATTGCTAATAAAAATAACAAGAAGTTTTTATTAGATACAAGTGGAGAACTTTTAGTAGAAGGTATAAAATCAAAGCCTTTCTTTATTAAACCTAATAGAGATGAAATAGAGGCATTAACAGGTAAAAGAATAGAAACTGATGAAGATGCTATTGAAGAAATTAAAAAGTTCCAAGAACAAGGAATAGAATTTGTAGTTATTTCTCTTGGAAGTAAGGGGTCAATAGCAGGTTATAAAGGAAGGTTTTATAAAGTAAGTGTTCCTAAAGTAAAAGCTGTAAATCCTGTTGGGTCTGGTGATTCTTATGTTGGTGGTGTAGCTGTTGCCCTAGAAAGAGGCTATGGTATAGAAGATATATTAAGGTATGCTTCAGCTTGTGGTACAGCAAATGCTATGGAAGAAGAAACAGGATTCGTTAGAAAAGAGATAGTAGAAGATTTATATAAAAAAATAACTGTAACTTTGAATAAATAGTATGAGATAAAAGTGTTTACTTTAGTATTCATTATTTGTTGATTAAATTTAGATTCATCTTTAGTATTAGCATAAAAAGTTGTATTAAAGATGAATCTTTTTTTAGTTAAGAGTTTAGTTATATAACAAACAATAAGGAGATGAAGAGGTTTGAGAAAGAAGAGAATATTAAATTTATTGTTATCATTTACCTTGATTGTATCATGTATTTCTCCAATATCAGTGGTTAGTGCTAAGAATATTAAGGAAGATGTAAACATCGAAAAAAACTTAATAGGATATTGGGATTTTAATGAAGGAGAACTAATTAACAAAGCTAATAGTGACAAGAATGGGGAACTTATAGGGCAAGGAATATCTATTAAAGACTCAGATATGGGAAAATCCCTTTACTTTGGTAGTGATTCTGATAGTTATATGAAGGTTCCTGAGTTTATAAATACTGGTGTGAAACCATACACCATATCAATGTGGTACAAGTATGATGCGAATCTAGCAACTCATAATAATACTGTATTAGCTCAACAAGATGGTAATGGTAGATCATTATTATTATTAACTTCTACTAATAAATATAGAAGTTTTGTTAACGCACAAAATGTAGATAGTAATTCAGATGTGGATATAAGTATTTGGCAACATGTATCAATGACAATAGATCCAGAATCTAATAAAATAAAGTACTATATAAATGGTAAATTTGACTCAGAAAAAGATGCAGGAAGTAATAGAGTAGATGCATTAACAAGTTTATTAATAGGAAGGCATAAAAATGGTGGAAAAGACCCAGATTCAATGAAAGGGGAAATAGATGAAATCCGTGTATATGATAGAATCATAAATGATAGTGAAGCAAAGGCTATATATGAATCAGTAAAATCACCTAATAAAACAATGGAAGATAATCTAATAGGACATTGGAACTTTGATGATGGAAATGTAGACAACCTAGTTGGAGATAAAGATGGAAAATTAATAGGGAATAATGTAGCTATAGGAAAATCAAGTAACGAAGAATTGGGGAATTCATTAATCTTTAATAAAGGTAATGATAGTAGTCTGAAGATTGATAGTTTTATTAATACAGGTAAAAATCCATATTCCTTCTCTTTGTGGTATAAAACCGGAGAAGTTAGTAAAGATAACCATACAGCGTTACTACAACAAGGGGATTCTGGCAGATCTTTATTAACACTTCGCCTAGATAATAAGTATGGTTCATATGTTAATGGTACAGATGTTTTATCCACTAATACAGTAACTAAGGGAACTTGGCAAAATGTGATTATAACGACTGATCCTAAGTCAAATAAAGTTAAGTATTACATTAATGGAGAACTTGATGGGGAATATGATGCTGGAAATAGTTCAGTCAATGCATTAACTAGTTTAATAATAGGAAATCATAAAATTCCTAATTCAGAAAATCCACAACAATTTGTAGGAGAAATAGATGAAATTAGGGTATATGACTATGCAATTGATAAGAATATAGCAAAAGAAATATATGAAGATAAAGTAGATAAAAACGTAAAGTTAAAATTAAATCCAAATGAAGTTGAACGTTCAATTGATCGTGCTACTTTTGGAATTAATCATAGATATTCATTTAATGGATATGGAAGCTTTGACTCTGAAACAGGAAAGATGAGAGAAGACTTTACAGAGCTTTATAAAAATGCAAATTTTGGTTCTTTAAGATATCCAGGTGGTACTATCTCAAATTTATTTAGATGGAAAGACTCTATAGGAGATTCATCTAATAGAAAAAATCAAATTCATGGATTCTATAGTGCAGCTAAAGGAATAGAGCCTAACTTTGGATTAGGAGAAGTAGCTACATTTGCTGATGAAAACAATTCTGAAATAGTTTATGTATATGGATTAGGTAGAGGTTCAGCACAAGATGCTGCAGACTTAGTTGAATATCTTAATGCTGAAGTAGGTACAAATCCAAATGGAGGAATCGAATGGGCAAAGATTCGTGAGAAAAATGGACATCATAAGCCTTATAATGTAAGATTCTTTGAAATTGGTAATGAAATGAACCAAGGTGGAGGTGATGGGTCAACTTCACAAATGTATTGGACTGCTTATGACGGAGATCCTCTAGATCATTATATTAATGGTGGAACTATAAATATAACAAAGCAAGCAGTTGTAGAACCAGAAGAATGGAATGCATCAACAGCTAAGAGTAATGGTGAAGCTAACCAAGTTAAGTATATGAGATATGCTAATACAATACCAGGTAGAGGAACTGATACTCAAGAGGATTATAAAAAAGATGAATTTACGGCAGTGAAAAAAGACTCAGTACATGTATATGTTAATGATGTTGAATGGACTGTAGTAGAAAATATTAAAAATGCTGGTGCTGAAAATGTAGTAGAAGTTAATTACTTTAATGGGGAACTATTATTTGGTGATGGAGTAAATGGAAACATACCTGAAAAAGGTGCTACTATAAAAGTATCATATACAGTTGAAAAAGATGGATTTGTCCAAGTGTCACAAGCAATGAGAGATACAATTAAGCAAATAAATGAATTATCTGGAACTAATAAAGAAATTCAGGTATATTCAAGTTTTGAAACAGAAGGTTTTGTAAAAGCTATGGATGAAAATAATTATAATGATTTATATGATGGTTTAACTATACATCCATATTCAGGTACTCCAACAGGTTCAGGAGAAGAGTTTTATGATTCTGCAATGAAGCTAGCAGATAAAAATGGTATTGCTCATGTTCAGAAATACGTTGATTTAATGCCAGAAGGAAAGGTACCTGTAATTTCTGAATTTGGTATATTTAGATCTACCAATCCACTATTAAGATCTCAGACACATGCTGTATATATAGCTAAATGTTTAATGGAATATGTAAGATTAGGTAGTCCATATATTCAAAAACATTGTTTAGTAGATTGGTATAGTGAAGGTGCAGATTCATTAGGACCAACTCAACAAGCTGTAATACAAGCAGTACCTCAAGAGGGGGCTGACACATCAACTGGTGAAGGTAATTATAAATTTTTCTCAACACCTTCTGCCCATGTCTTTGAAATGTTAAATGGAATGTTTGGTAATGAGATTATAAGTAGTAATTTCAGTTATATGCCTAAGTTTGCTAACACTGTTGATGTATTCAATGCATTAGCTAGTAAGGATGAAGAGGGTAATATTTATTTAGCTGTAGTTAATCTAGATAAGAATGAGAAAAGAAATATAGACGTTCAAGTTGATGGGGTAGACTTAACTAATAAGGTAGTAAATGTGCAGAAGCTTGCTGGAGATTCATTTAGTGAGGAAAATACTTTAGATAATCCTAATAATGTTGAAATAGAAAAATCCAAATTTGTAGTAGATAATGAAGGTATGAATTTGGAATTAGATCCTCACTCATTTACTATATTAAAAATAAATAATGAAAGATCGCAGTCAGTTGATAAGTCAGAATTAGAAGAGTTAGTTAAAAGTTGTGAAGGTAAGAATGAAGCTGATTATACAGTAGAATCATGGTCAAAATTTAATGATGTTTTAAATGAAGCAAAATTGGTATTAAATAATCCAAGTGCAACTCAAGAGGAAGTTGATAATATAGTTAATAATTTAAAAAATGCTTTATCTAATTTAAAAGAGATAGAGAAAGAAACACCAAAAGATGAAGATAATAATGCAGGTAAAGAAGAGAATGATAATGATAATGAAGGTAGTAATCAACCCAAAACTGGAGATGTATCCTCACCTATTATAGCATTAGCTTCAATACTTACATTAAGTGGAGTATATTTATTTAAGAATAGAAAACATTAGTGACTATAATGAGGTCTAAATAATTATTTTAATAAATCTTAGCGATTCTAGGTATTTATTATTTAAGGATTAGCTTGGAATTGGGCTATTGGAGATTTTCCAGTAGCCTTTTCTATTTTTCTTCTTGGCATCTCAAGTCTCCAAATTGTTTTTCTATAAATTCTATATGCAAAAAGACAAGTTGTTAAGTTCTTAAGTTTTTAACAACTTAAGAAGATAAGAACTTAAGAAGTTATAGTAAAAATGCTGATTTGAAGGGGGTTTTATGAGATAAATTCTGAAAGTGCATATCTTTTATCTGAAAATAAATTTTGGATGGATTTATCATGGAAGATAAAATTAAATTTTGTGATTTTGTATTTGGAGATATGTAAGCTTGTTTTTTAGAGTGATTAAGTGACTTTGGTACCTTTAAATTTTTTTCACAAAACTTAACTGAATAAATAAAAAACTATCGTTAGGGTTGGTTAAACCACTAATACGATAGTTATATTTTTCTCTTATTGATTATACTTCCATTCATGTTCAATATGTGAGCAAAAGTCAAATAAATTGTATCTATTAGGAACATCTTCAATATTAATAATATCTTCAGGATATATTCCATCCCAAGGAGAAACGGTTACTGTATTATTGCTATATATTTTTAGTACATACTTTGAATCATCAAAGGTAATTTTTAATTGATATGGTTCCTTTTCTTCTGGAATAATTCCATCAGTTTTATAGTTATCTTTAGATAAAGAACGAATAAAGTTTTCTATAATATCGTTATCCTCTTCCTTATTAATAGGAACATTTTTATAGAAATTAGTGTTGAATAATTCTAATGAATATTCTTCATTATTAAGAAGCTTTGAATATATTTCTTTAGTGTAAAAGTCAGGTGAAGATTTTTCACTAAAGCTTATGTATTTAGGATCACTAAATGAACAACCTTGTAACAAAAGTGATAGTATAAGAAAAATGTATATTGTAAATTTCTTCATAAGAAAACCTCCATAACATAAGTAGTTACTATATAAACTTATTCGGAATAATAATTATTTAGAACAATACTTATATAAAATCATATCTACAACATAATATGTAGTTATGTAGCATGTACCACAAATTTATAGTATTTAGTGATATTTATTAATATTAGGGAGTAATATAAACTGAAGTCTTAGCTTTAGATGAAGCTTTAGAGTTTTTTATCTGGTGGTAGCGTCATAGTGGCTAACAGTTAGATAAACTAGCATTAATATATAAGGAGGAGAATATGTTAGTAATAGCTACAATAGGTCCTAGCACAAATGAAAAACTAATATTAAGAGATATTATTGATAGTGGAGCTAACATGATAAGATTAAATTTTTCTCATGGTAGATTAGATGAGTTTGAGGAAAACATAAATATTGCAAAAAGCATAAAAAGTGATATCAAAATAATGCAAGATTTGTCGGGAAGTAAAATAAGAGTATCTGATAAGTTACCTTATATAATTAAGCTATATAATGGAGAAGAAGTATTCTTTTGTGGGGAAGATTCTTATAAAAAAAGAGCGTATAATCCTGCTTTTGGTAGCAAAAAAGTAATTCCGTTAAATATATCAAAGCATATTTTAAACTCTAATAAAGTTAGAAGTATTTCAATGAAAGATAATACTATGAATTTTGAGGTTCTAGATAAAACAGATGAATGGATAAAAACTAAAGTTATAAAAGGAGGAGTAGTTAGGGCAGGAAAAGGATGTAATATAAAGGGATTAAACAGAAGTGAAATACCTTTATCACTAAAGGATAGAAAAGACATATTATGGGGAATAAATCATGGAGTTGATGTTATTTGTCAGTCCTTTGTTGAAAGTTCAAGTGATGTGAAGAAGGTAAAGAATTATATTAAAGAAGTAAATAAAGATTTTAATGTTAGAATATGGGCCAAGGTTGAGACTCCTATGGGAATAAAAAATATTGATTATATACTTAAAGAGGTAGATGGAGTGGTAATTGGTAGAGGAGATCTTATTCCAGAAGGTAGCATAGAAGATACACCAATATATGAAAACAAAGTAATTGAATCATGTGTGAAAAATAATAAAGAGGTTATAGTAGCCACTCATTTATTAAATAGTATGAAAAATGGTAGGAAAGCAGAGTTACCAGAAGTAGAAAGTATATATAATTTTGTTAATTGTGGAGTAAGTGGGTTTTTGCTAGCTGGGGAAACTTCAATTGGGAAGGTTCCTATAAAGACAGTGGATTTCTTGACTAAGATAATAAGAAGATATTCAATGGAGTAAGTATGAGTAAAAAGAGTGATAAAGCATATCTAATACCACTATTATGGTTTTCTTTGGGAGTTATAATTTTCTATACTCTATATAGAGTTATAAAATTATTTATTTAGTTGAACATTATATTCAAAGTTATATCTACTAAATATAAAAAATGACATATACAATGAGAAATTTGATACAATCAATGAAATTTGTGGAAATATGGTGTAGAATTTATATGTGATATACAAAGGAAAGAGAGACGATATGAATGGATATTGAGAATCTAAGAAAAACAAGGTCATTAAAAGCTAAGTTACTAAAGAGAATACTACCATTTGTTATAATTGGTAGTGTAGTTATTTCACTTCAGGGTATGCTTATATCTAAAGAAAGTACAATTAATACAAATACGAAATTAGTTACACAAATTTCAAAGCTTGCAGGAGAGTCAGTAAAAAGTACTATAAAATCTAACCTAGAATCTCTTGAAAGTATGGCTAATAATTCAGTATTGGTAAATGAAGAAATATCTTTAATTGAAAAATCAAAAGTGTTAAAACTTGATTCTGAAACTAAAGGTGATATTGAAATAGCATATATAGATTATAGTGGACAAGCAATTTTCTCTGATGGTACACGAAGAGATATGAGAGATGAGTCATTTTATCGTCTGTGTATGACAGGAGAGAGATTTTTTTCGGATATATATAGTGAAGAAGGACAAGATGTAATAGATTATGCAGTTCCAGTTAAGAATGAAAAAGGTGTTTCGTTTGGAGTACTTTATGTAAAAAGAAGTGCTAATGATATAAAGAAAACGGTTGAATCTTTGCAGGTGTTGGATTCTGGTAGAGTATATTTACTTAATTCGTCTAAAGATATAGTTGGTTATGGTTCAATGCTTCAAAATGATAATGGAATGTTAGTTATAAAAGATAGATTAAAAAATGATGAAAATGGAACAGAGAAAATAGCTATTAATGGTGTAGATAAATTTGTCACTTATGGAGCGATTTCTGGGACTAACTTATCTTTAATTATAAGTTTAGATAATAGTGAAGTTATGTCTGCTAATATATTAGCAAGGAATACTAGTATTATAATATCCTTAATTGTACTTATTGTAATAACGTTAAGTATAGTAATTATTGCAAGACAAATAACAGGACAAATACAGTCTGTTGAGTCTGTATTAAATTCTCTATCTAAGGGGGATTTTACGGAGAAAATTTCTGAAGACAATTTAAGTGATAAGACAGAAATTGGATCAATGTATAGAGCACTTTCTATAACACAAGAATCTATGGGAAATATGGTTAAAGATATTTCTACAAGTACAAATAGAATAGACGATAATTCTTCAAGTTTAGCAGCTGTATCAGAAGAGCAAAACTCTCTAACTGAAAATATAGTTAAGTCTATAGAGGATGTTGCATCGGGAGCAGCAAATCAAGCTTCTAATTTGTCAGACATACTTCGAGAGTTAGAATCCTTTAGTGTAAAAGTAAACTCTATGACTAATTCAGTAAATGAGATTAATAAATCAGCATCTTTAGTAGGTAATAAAGCTAATGATAGTAATTTAGAACTTAGTAATTTAGTTTCAAATATAGAACAGTTCAATCAAACATTTGAAGAATTTATATCATTAACTAAAAATATGACTGACGAAATTAGTAAAGTAAATGAAATGACAGGGATAATTAATAATATAGCAGAGCAAACAAATCTTTTAGCATTAAATGCAGCAATAGAAGCAGCTAGAGCAGGAGAAGCAGGAAAAGGATTCGCGGTTGTTGCAGAAGAAGTTAGAAAGCTTGCAGAGGAAAGTCAAAATTCAGCAGGGGTTATAAATAGCATGGTAAAGTCTATATTAATTAGTACTAAAGAAATTATTAATAATACAGATTTAATGAAGGGGGAATTAAACAGTCAAGGAAACATAGTTAATGGAACAATTAAAGTATTTGAAGAAATTAGTGAAGCTGTAGATGGAATTGTGCCTCAAATAAAGAATATGACAGATGAGTTTCATGAGATAACAAGAAGTAAAGAAGAAATAATAGCTAGGGTAGAAAATATATCTTACGTATCAGAAGAAATGTCAGCTACAGCTGAAGAAGTAGCGGCCTCTTCTGAAGAGCTTAATTCAGCTAGTAATGAAGTGTCAGGTGCAGCTCAAAATCTTACTGAGCTTACTTCAACATTAAAGTTAGGAATATCAAAATATAAGTGTTAAAAACTGCCTTTTGGCAGTTTTTTTATTATACGAGGAAAGTATAAAATTTTAATTAGCTATAAATCAAAGGGATATTACAATTCCATATTAAAAAATATAAAATCTAATAACCATTTTTATTTGCAACTATAAATGAATAAATTATATGTAGGTGGATAGACTTAAAAATAAAAACTTGGAGGGGTCATGAAAGATAATATTAAAAGGATTTATATATGTTTTTTTTCTTTTTTTCTAATATATTTAGTTTATAAGATGAGTACTTTATTATTGAAGCTAGGACTAGATAGTGCAGCTACTGAAATATTTTATATAATAGTTTCTTTATATTTAGGATATAGCTTAATACGCTATATGCAATATAGAAAATCATATTCTTTTGATGAACTAGAACTTTATAATAGAGTTAATAAAATATTTAGCAAAATAGAAGGTAAGGTAACTCCACTTCAAGGTGTTACTTTAAAGAAGGATGAAGTAAAAGGAGAATTAGACAGTATAATTGTAACCTCAAAGGGAGTATTTAATATTGTATCTTGCAGTTATATAGGAGATATAGAAATTAAAGAAGATGGTAACTGGTATAAAAGAGATAGAAGAGGAGATTACATGATTAGTTCTCCTATAAATAAGATAAAGAAGAATAGGGAAATCTTATCTAAAATATATGATGAAGAAGAAATAGTTGATGTAGTGTTACTTTTAAGTGATTATATTGAAATTGAGGGAGAAGAAAATTTCCCTGTAGCAATAGTTAAAAATGATGAATTAAATTATTATATAAATGATTATGAGATAGAAGATGAATATGATGAAAGTGGACTATATGACAAGTTATATGTAACAATAGATAGTGAAAAAGATTTAGATGGAATAAAGTCTAGTTATAAAAAATATATAGACGCAAAACTGCAATTTAGAAGTAGATTAGCTGCTGTATCTATATTTACAATTTTATATATATTAAACATTATATATAAATAGTTAAGTGCGGAAAATTTATACTTAAAAAACATAATTACTGAAATCAGTTACAACTTACAGTAACATGTTACAAAACACAAAACAAATATATTATTTTCATTCAAATGTGGTATTCTAAGTGTAGAGAAAAAATGTGGTAGGAGGAATGGTTTTATGAAAAAAGATGGAATCAAAATTGTCACTATCGGTGGAGGATCAAGTTATACTCCAGAATTAGTTGAAGGGTTTATAAAGAGATATAATGAATTACCAGTAAGAGAATTATGGTTAGTAGATATTGAAGAAGGAAAACATAAATTAGAAGTTGTTGGAGAACTTGCTAAGAGAATGGTTAAAAAAGCAGGTGTTCCTATGGAAATTCACTTGACTTTAGATAGAAGAGAAGCTCTTAAGGATGCAGATTTTGTTACTACTCAATTAAGAGTTGGATTATTAGATGCAAGAATTAAGGATGAAAGAATTCCATTAAGTCATGGACTTATAGGTCAAGAAACAAACGGTGCTGGAGGAATGTTTAAGGCACTTAGAACAATTCCAGTAATCTTAGACATAGATAAGGATATGGCTGAATTATGTCCAAACGCTTTCTTAATTAACTTTACCAATCCAGCTGGTATGGTTACAGAAGCTTTATTAAGATATGGTAAAAACAAAAAGGTTATAGGTCTTTGTAATGTTCCAATAAATATGGAAAAAGCAGCAGCTAATATGTTAGGTGTTGACCATAGTAGAATAAGAATGGACTTCGTAGGATTGAACCATATGGTTTATGGTAAAAAGATATTTTTAGATGGTTCAGATGTTACAAACCAAGTGGTAGATGCTATTGCAGATGGTAAAATGGGAGCAATAGTTAAAAATATTAAAGACTTTGAATGGGATGCGGATTTCATAAAATCATTAGGAATGATGCCATGTCCATATCATAAATATTACTATGAAACTCAAGAAATGCTTGAAAGTGAATTAAAGGAATTCGCTAAAGGCGAAACAAGAGCAGAAGTAGTTAAGAAATTAGAAGATGATTTATTCAAATTATATGATGATCAAAATCTAGATATTAAACCACCACAATTAGAAAAGAGAGGTGGAGCATTATATTCAGATGCTGCATGTAGATTAATTAATTCTATATACAATGATAAAGGAGATATACAACCTGTAGATTGCAGAAATAATGGTGCAATTGAAGGACTTGATGATGATTCAGCTGTAGAAGTTTCTTGTGTTATAACTAAAGAAGGACCAAGACCACTTGCAATGGGTAAATTACCTCTACAAGTTACTGGGTTAGTACAAGAAATTAAGAACTTTGAAAAGTTAGTAATAGAAGCAGCTGTAACAGGAGATTATCATACTGCATTAATGGCAATGTCAATGAATCCATTAGTACCTTCAGATAAGATGGCTAAAATCTTATTAGATGAATTACTAGTAGCACATAAAGATTATTTACCACAATTTAAGGATGAAATAGCTAAGATTGAATCAGCAAAATAATAAATTTCTAAAAGAAGACTTGAAATTCAAGTCTTCTTTTTTCGTTACCTTTATTACGAAGGAATAGATAGTTATTTTTTTGTGATTTGGAGCTTGCGACGGCACGCGAAAAATAAATATCCATCCAACCTTTTTTAATTTACTAATCTACATAATACTTGTTATAATAATAGATAAGTATTTGAAGATGAGGTTTAGTATATATGTTTAATTATGAGAATATTGAGAGTTTAAACGATTTAGAGTTATCCTTGTATAATTACATAATTAAAATTAAAGAGAGAGTAGTAGATATGACAATTAGAGAGTTAGCTAGTGAAGCTCATGTCTCAACGACAACTGTTTTAAGGTTATGTAAAAAGCTTGGATTTGATGGGTTTTCAGAGTTTAAAATTAAATTAAAGCTTAATATTGAGGAAGAAAGGTTAAGTAAAGTTAGTGATGAAACTAGTGAATTAATTAATTTTCTTCAATGTGTTGAAAATAGTAAATTAGATAAAAAAGTAGAAGAACTAAGTGAGATGATGAAAAAGGCTGAGAATATTATTTTTATTGGAAATGGTACATCAGGAGTATTAAGTCAGTATGCAGCTAGGTTCCTATCTTCCCTTGGTAAGTTTGCAGTTTATATGGATGATCCATATTTTCCAATGAACTCAAAATATTATGAAAATAGTATGGTTATAGCTTTATCTGTATCAGGTGAAACCAGAATAATAATTGAGTTTATAAATAAACTTAGAAGTGAAGGATGCAAGATAGCTAGTATAACTAATACTGAGGATTGTACAATAGCTAAGATATCTGATATTAATTTAGCATATTATATTAAAGAGTCTAAGGTTGGCAATAATAATATAACTTCCCAATTACCTGTATTGTATATAGTTGAAAGATTAGGAAAAAAAGTTATGGATAAAAAAATAATATTGTGATTGATTTTAATAAAATCATATGCTATAATAATTTATGTTGAAAGAACTTAATATAAAGAATTTCATTATGATAAGTACAATTTCTCCTTTGGAAATTATATGAGTCAATATTGGATCTTTAAAAATTTTTAAAAGGAGGAATTTCAATATGCAAGATAAAGTAATCGTATGTAAAGATTGTGGTCAAGAATTCACTTTCACAGTAGGTGAACAAGAGTTCTACAAAGAAAAGGGATTCGATAACGAACCAGTTAGATGCCCAGCTTGTAGAAGAGCTAGAAAGCAACAAAACAACAGAAGATAGTTTTGTTAAGTAAAGAGCTAATTTTATTAGCTCTTTTTTGTTGCCTAAAATTAGATGATAAGGAATATATTTTGATTGACAAACTATTTTTGACGTGATAATCTAAAACAAATAGTATCTAAAACTACATGTTTTAGACTTGAAAAAACGGAGGGGTATTATGATTAGAATAGTTACAGATTCATCAACTTTATATTCAGTGTCGGAGGGGAAAACAAAGGGGATTAATATAGCACCATTGTCAGTAACAATTAATAATAGAACATATAAAGAATTTGAAGAAATACAATCAAAAGAATTTGTTGAAATAATAAAAGAAGGGCATTTACCGATGTCTTCACAACCATCTATAGGGGATGTGTTAGAAATATACAACAGTTATCCAGATGATGAAATTATAAATATAACTATGGCAGATGGATTATCTGGAACTTATAATTCTGCGTGTATGGCTGCGCAAATGTTAGACAACCCTGAAAGAGTTTCAGTAATCAACTCAAAGACTCTATGTGGGCCACATAGATACATTATAGATATTGTGGTAAAATTAGTTGAGATGAATAAAACAAGATTAGAAATAGTGGACATAGTAAATGAGATGATAGAAAACTCAAAATCATTTTTAATGCCGAATGATTTTGATTACTTGGTAAGAGGAGGAAGACTTTCTCCGTTAGTTGGTAAGGTAGGAAAGGTAATGAAGTTAGTACCTGTAATGACACTAACTGAGGACTGTAAAAAACTTACTAAATTTGCTACTAAGAGAACTTTTTCAAAGGGAATAGAAGCAATATGTAACTCATTTATAGAATCAGGTGTAGATGAGGGATATAAGATTTATATAACACACGGATGTACTGAAGGGTTAGCTGAAAATGCAAAAAAGATAATATTAGATAATATTCCTAATGCAGATGTGGAATTATTTGAATTATCACCAGTGTTTATAACTCAAGGTGGGCCGGGATGTTTAGCAATTCAAATGATTAAAAAGTATTAAACTTAAATAGAGAAGGGGTGGATTTATGAAAAGTGATAAGAAAAAAGGGATTGTGGAGGAACTTTTAGACTATCATTGTCCAAGATATTCCGAATTACCTAATATTCCTTTATATAAGGATCAAGTAATCGTATATATTGAGGAAGCTTTATCTGCTTTAAATATTAATAAGGATGAAATGTTACTTACGCCCACTATGCTAAATAATTATGTTAAGCATAAGCTACTACAGCCTCCAGTAAATAAAAAATATGATAGAAATCATTTATCATATTTAATTGTTTTATGTGTATTTAAACAGGTTTTTAGTATTTCTGAAATATCAGAACTAATAAAAATTCAAATAGGAACTTATGATGTTGAAGAAGCTTATGATTATTTTTGCATTGAGTTAGAGAAAACTATTAAGTTTGTGTTTGCTTCAAATGGTGGTTCAGAGCAAAGTTCTGCTCAGAAGGTTACAAGAGAATCTGAACTTGTTAGGTCTGCAGTGCTATCTGTTGTTAATAAAATTTATATTCAATACTATTTAAAAGAAAGAACTCTTAAATAGGAATTATATTAATTAAGAAAATAGTAGGTGAGTAAATGGAATATAAAGAACTTAATGAAACTCATCTGAAAGATATGGCTAATCTTTTTGTAAAAGCATTTAATACTTATCCTTGGAATGAAGAGTGGACAGAAGAAATTGCTTATAAGAGATTAGCACAGATGATAAATTGTGATGGATTTTATGGAATGGTTGCAATAAAAGACTCACAAATAGTCGGAATGATTTTTGGACGACAAGAACAATATTATAATGGCATAATATTTGAAGTAAAAGAATTTTGTGTTGATATAACCTTAGGAATTAAAGGGCTTGGAACACAAGTATATAATGTTTTCGAGAATAGATTGAAAGAGATGAAAATAAAAGAGATAGTCTTAAATACATGTAGAAGTGATAAGACTATAGGGTTTTATGAAAAGCAAGGATTTAAAGTGTCAGATAGTATAGTTGTTATGAATAAAAAAGTTTAAAAGAAAGAAACTCTGTAAAAATATTACAGAGTTTCTTTCTTTTATATTAGCAGTTTTCTTGAAGTGATATTTCTGGTTCTAAACTTTCTACCTTTGGAAGCCAATTAGCTTTTTTATAATATATAAGCAAGATTACAGCACTTGCAAACCAAGTGATTGGATATCCAAAGAAGACAATTTTTATATCTTTAAAAATTGGGGTGAGTGTTAAAACCCAAGCCATTCTTAAGAAACACCAACATAGTATCATTGTTATCATAGGCACAGTAGTTTTTCCTGCTCCCCTAAGTACACCTGAGAATAGATGAGAAAGTCCTAAGAATATATATCCAGGGGCTAAACATTTCATCATTAATGTACCATAATAAATAACATCATTATCATTTGTGAAAATCTTTAATATGTTTGGAGTAAATATCATTATAATAGCAGAAATAGTAACAACAGTAATTAAACTAAAGATTGTCCCAATTTTAGTACCCTCTTTAACACGATCATATTTTTTGGCTCCTATATTTTGTCCAGTAAATGTTGTTATAGCCATAGCAATGCTCATAACAGGCAGAATTGCAAAACCATCTATTTTAGCATATGAACCACATCCAGCCATAGCTAATGTTCCAAAGCTATTGATATTTCCTTGTACAACAACATTTGAAAGAGAAACTATAGTGTTTTGTATACCTGTAGGTAGTCCGATTCTAACAATCTTAATAATTTGCAACTTATGAAATCTTATATCTCTAAGTATTAATTTAAAGCTATTAGAAGTTCTTACTAATACAAATAAAGTTAGACCAGCGCTAACAAATTGAGCTATTAGAGTAGCAAATGCAACCCCTGCAACACCCATATCAAATATAGCTACAAATAATAAATCTAGAATAATATTTATTACTGAAGACACCATTAAGAAATATAATGGCCTTTTTGAATCGCCAACAGCACGTAAAATACCACTACACATATTATAAACAACAATTCCAAGAATCCCACCAAAATAAATTTGAAGATATATTGTGGATAATCCCATAACATCTTCTGGTGTTCCCATAAGTCTTAAAATAATAGGAGAGAGTATAATACCTACAAAAGTCATAAATACACCAGAAGTAAGTGCAAGTGCCACTGTAGTGTGTACTGCATCATGTAACTTCTTATCATTTTTTGCACCATAGTATTGAGAAATTACAACACCAGCACCTACTGAAATTCCCATGAAAAAGCTAACTAATAAATTAACAAGTGGTGTGGAGGAGTTTACTGCAGCTAATGCCTCGCTTCCAACGAATTTACCTACAATAACTGCATCTACAGTATTATAAAGTTGTTGAAATAAATTTCCTAGAAGTAAAGGAAAGGCGAATCCTATAAGTTGTTTTCCAATTGAACCTTCAGTCATAAGACCATCATTCGATAATTTTTTTTCTCTCATAACATAACTCCTATTGTGTCAATATTTCTTTAGATTTTTTAAATAATTCATAAAAATTCTAAAACATTCCTTTAAATATATTAGCACTAATGTAAAAATATTGCTATATAAATGCTGGTTCAAAATTGGTTTATTGATAATAATAAGTAAAAAATGAAAATAATAGTATACATAAATATAAGGTATTAATATAATATATAGTAATCTCTTTGCACTGCATATAAATCTACAGTACAAACTGATCAGGCCGATGAATTTATTTGGTTTATGGAGCCGGGCCTTAGGGCAACAGGATTTTTTTAAAATACCTGTGGGACAGTATATTGTTCTACAGGTATTTTTTTATTTACCTTTAGAGCAACAACTGGATAGAATCTTTAATGCAATGCCATAGAGCTATCAAACAAAATATTCCTAAATGATAGGAAAGTGGAGGTAAGTTTTATGACAGAACAGAAAAAGGTACAAACTATGAAAGGCTTAACAGATGAGGAGGTAAGAATAGCTCAGAATAAGTATGGTAAAAATCAACTTATTCCAACTAAAAAGGAAAGCTTATTCTTAAAAATTTTAGAGGTATTAAAGGAACCAATGTTTTTATTACTATTAGTTGCAGCTGTTATTTATTTTATACTTGGAGAACCTCAAGATGGTATAGTAATGCTTGTATTTGTATCAGGAATAATAAGTATTGATGTTATTCAAGAGTGGAAGACCGATAAAACTCTAAGTGCATTAAAAAATCTTTCAGCACCGCATAGAACTGTTATTAGAAATAGTGTTGAAAAGAGTATTAACAGTGAGGAACTAGTACCAAATGATTTAATGATTATTACTGAGGGGGTAAAAATACCAGCTGATGGTGAGGTGTTGGTAGCTAATGATCTCTGCGTAGATGAATCATCATTAACTGGAGAAGCAGAAGGTGTGTGGAAGTGCACTGATGATAGCAATGGTAATGATTATTGGAGAAGGGACTATTGCTATGCAGGAACCTTAGTAACCCAGGGGAGAGGAATAGTCAGGGTTAATAAAATAGGAAAGGATACAGAGTATGGAAAGATAGGTGTTAATATAGCAGAGGCACCAGATATTCCAACTCCGCTTCAAAAGCAAACTGGTAAATTAGTTAAGATATGTGCAACTATAGCGGCAGTATTGTTTGTGTTAGTTTGTATAATAACTTATTTTAATTTGCCAGACCATAACTTGAAAGAAAGAGTAATTGAAAGTATTCTTTCAGGAATAACACTTGCAATGGCTATGATTCCTGAAGAATTTCCTGTTATTTTAACAGTATTTCTATCAATGGGAGCTTGGAGGTTGGCAAAGAAAAACTCTCTTGTCCGTAAGCTTCCTTCAGTAGAAACATTAGGTGCAATATCTGTTTTATGTGTGGATAAGACAGGAACTATTACAATGAATAAAATGGCTTTAAAAGAAAGTTGGGCATTAAAGGATATAGATGAATTGGATGTTACAATGGGGATGGCTTGTGAAACAGAGCCTTATGACCCTATGGAACAAGCTATGCTTAAGTATTGTGAAGATAAAGGAATATCAAAGGAGAAGTTATTTAAAGGCAGATTAGTTACAGAATACTCTTTTACTAATGAAAAGAAGATGATGGGACACGTATGGGAATGTGATGGAGTGATAAGTGTTAGAGCTAAGGGTTCTCCAGAGAAGATTCTAGATATATGCTTATTGTCAGAGGATGAAAAGAAAAAAGTAGAAGAGAAAATGTATGAAATGTCATCAAAAGGCCTAAGAGTTATAGGCGTAGGTAAGATGATTGTAAATAATGGTGATATTCCAAAGAGTTTAGAGGAATGTAAGTTAGAGTTTCTAGGACTTATAGGTCTTCAAGATCCACCTAGAGAAGGAATAAAAGATGATATAAAGATGTGTCTAGATGCTGGAATTAGGGTAGTTATGATAACTGGTGATAATGGAATTACTGCAAGTTCAATAGCTAAAGAAGTAGGAATTCCACATAGTGAAGGAGTAATTACTGGTGAAGAATTGAATAAAATGGATGATGAAGAACTAAATAAAAGGATAAAAGATGTTAGTATATTTTCTAGAGTTGTACCAGAGCATAAGATGAGGATAGTAAAGGCATTTAAGGAAATTGGTGAAGTAGTTGCTATGACTGGTGATGGAGTTAATGATGCTCCAGCTCTTAAGTATGCTGATATTGGAATAGCAATGGGTAAGAGGGGATCAGAGGTTTCAAGAGAAGCAGCAGATCTAATTCTTTTAGATGATAACTTTTCTACTATTGTAGATACAGTAAAGGATGGTAGAAGAATTTATGACAATATAAGAAAGGCAATAGGATATGTGTTTGTTATTCATATACCAATTGCATTTGCTTCATTATTAGCACCGCTTTTAGGAATAAGTGCATCATCTTTATTGTTGTTACCAGTTCATGTTGTATTATTAGAATTATTAATTGATCCAACTTGCTCAATTGTTTTAGAAAGGCAACCTGCTGAAAGTGATATAATGAATCGTAAGTCAAGAGATTCTAGGGAAGGCATACTAACTTCAAAAGTCCTTGTAAAAAGTATAATTCAAGGTTTAGTTTTATTTGCCGCTTCCTTTGGAGCCTACTACTATTATTTGGATTCAAGTATAGAGCTTGCAAGATCTATGGGATTGGCTATAATAATGATTTCTAATTTACTTCTTGTGCAAGTAAATAGTTCTGATAGTGAGTTGGCTTATAAAACTCTAATAAAACTTAGAAAAGATAAGGTTATGTGGGCAGTGGGAATAGGTACTATACTAGGATTGGTTATAATTTTATATACCCCACTATCAGAGTTCTTGGGACTAGCACCTTTAGGATTAAGTGAAATGTTAAAGGTATGTGGTATCTCTATAGTATCAATTCTATGGTACGAGGGTGTAAAGATATTTAAGAAATAGAATATTAAGGAGCTGTATCACTAATTTTGCTACAGCTCTTTTTTATTTTTTGGGGGGGTGTAAAAAGCAGTCAATACAATATAATATAATGTAATTAACCGAATTGGTTTAAGGGGGATTTACAATGAAAGAAGAGTTTTTTAAATTACCAAAAGAAAAGCAACTTAGAATTATAAATGCAGGTCTTGAGGTGTTTGGAAAAAATGAGTATAAACGTGCTGTAACTGATGATATAGCTGCAAAGGCAGGAATATCAAAGGGATTACTATTTTACTATTTTGGAAATAAAAAAGCACTATATATGTATCTTTATAATTATCTCTCTGATACAGTTACTGAAAGTGTTATGGATAATAATGTTGAAAAGATAACAGATTTTTTTGAATTAATAGAATACGCTGCTAAAAAGAAACTAGCTATACTAGGAAAAAATCCTTACATAATGGATTTTGCTGTAAGAGCCTTTTATTTAGATAAAGAAGAGATGGCAGAAGAGATGTCAAATTACCTTGTTGAGAAAACAAGTAATTTACTAGAAATTTATTTTGGTAATATCAATTTTTTAAAGTTTAAAGAAGATGTTGATCCAAGAAAGATACTACAAATGTTATTTTGGTTAACTGATGGATATCTTCATGAGAAGCGAAGGATAGAGAAAGAGATAGATATAAATATAGTTATAGAAGAGTTTAGCTCTTGGATTGAAATGCTTAAAAAAATCTCATATAAGGAGGAGTATCTAAATGGGCATAATTGAAGTTTCTAATATTACAAAGGATTATGGCAATAACAAAGGGGTATTTGATGTAACCTTCTCAGTAAACAAAGGTGAAATATTAGGCTTTTTAGGACCTAATGGAGCAGGTAAAACAACAACAATACGTCAACTTATGGGATTTATTAAGCCGGATAAGGGAAATGTAAAAATTAATGGTTTAGATTGCTTTGATGAATCAGATGAAGTACAAAAGGTTCTTGGATATTTACCAGGAGAAATAGCATTTATGGATGATATGACAGGTATGGAGTTCATAAAGTTTATAGGAAATATGAAAGGAATGAAAGATTTCTCTTCTGCAGAGGCATTAATGAAATTCTTTGAATTAGATCCAAGTGGAAGAATTAAAAAGATGTCTAAGGGAATGAAACAAAAGATAGGTATAGTATGTGCTTTTATGCAGGATCCAGATATATTAATACTGGACGAGCCTACTAGTGGTCTGGATCCTTTAATGCAAAATAAGTTTGTGGAACTTATTTTAAAAGAGAGAGCTAAAGGAAAAACAATACTTATGTCATCTCATATTTTTGAGGAAATAGAAAATACTTGTGATAGAGTTGCAATTATTAAGGAAGGTCATATTATTGCAATAGAGGATATGGAAAAGCTTAGAGAGAATAAGCGTAAGATATTTCAAGTAACCTTTAATGATGAAAATGAAGCAATTAAATTTGTTGAAGCTACAAAGAAAAGTTCAAGAGATGGAAATATTGTTGATATAAAGGTTTCTAAAAATGTAGATGAATTTATTAAAACTTTAAGTAAATATGTAGTAAAAGATATTAATATTAGGACTCAAACCTTAGAAGAGTTATTCTTACACTATTATGGAGGTGAAAAGAATGATAAATAATACTTTATTTAAGAGAGAGCTTAAATCAAATTACAAAACAATGCTTATTTTTATAGCATTAATTTCTATGTATTCATCTGTTGTTGTACTAATGTTTGATCCCAAATTAGGTGAAAGTCTAAGTGTTATGGCGGAAAGTATGCCAGAAATATTTGCAGCCTTTGGCATGATGAATGCGGGAGCAACATTAATTGAGTTTGTTGCAAACTATTTATATGGATTTATACTTATAGTAATACCTACAATATGTATTATTATACTTGGTAATAAGTTAATTGTAAGATATGTTGATAAGGGTTCTATGGCATATCTTCTTGCAACGCCTAATAAACGTAAGAATATAGTTACTACACAAGCTGTATTTATGGCATCTGCTATTCTAGTTTTAGTTGGCATTGCTGTACTAATTGGTATAGGAGTAGGACAAATTGCATTCCCAGGAGATTTGGATATAAAGAAGTTCTTATTGCTTAATGTTGGCTTATATGGATTACTGTTTTTTATTGGAGGAATGTGTTTTCTATCATCTTGTACATTTAATGACAGTAGATATTCTTATGGGGTAGGTGGAGGACTAGCAGTAGTCTTTATACTTATTCAAATGCTTTCACAGGTTGGAGATAAACTTGAAAAGTTAAAGTATTTAACTCCGTTAACCTTATTTCAACCAGATAAGATTATTGCAATGGATTCAAGTGCAATTGTATGTTTTGCAGTTTTGTATATAATTGGAGTAATAATGTATTTAGTTGGTATTAGAATATTTATTAAAAAGGATTTGCCAGTTTAATGCAAGTTAACTTTTTTATAATATAAGTTGATTTTTACTCCATTGCTTAAGTTGGAAGGCTTTAATATACTTATATTTAGAAAGATTTCGAATGTAAAGTATTAGGAGTGATAGTTATGAATCTACGAATAGGTAGTGTTATACAGAAGTTAAGAAAATTAAAGGGACTAACACAGGAGCAATTAGCAGAGAGTATTGGAGTTTCAAAGGCAGCTGTATCAAAGTGGGAGAGTGGAAGTACTTATCCTGATATTACTTTGTTATCTCCTATTGCAAGATTATTAGATACTACAGTAGATGGATTATTAGAATTTGAAGAAAACCTAACTAAAAATGAAATAGATGAGATATTAATGAAATGTTCAAATAAGTTTACTACTTCAGATTATTTTCAGGCGTATGAATATAGTGAAAAGTATTTAAAGGAATATCCTAATTGTTTGGAACTAAAATTACAGATGACAGGCTTGTATTTTATTTATATGTCATCTCTAACCTCAGAAGGTGATATGAATAGGTTTATGGATAGAATTATAGAAATGCTAAAAGAAGTTTCCAAGAGTGAAGATAATATACTAAAAGATAATGCATTATTATCTTTATCAAGTTATTATATTATGTTAGAGAAATATGATGAAGCTTTAGCAGTTGTAAATAAACTACCAGAATCATCAACAGATAGAAAGGTAGTTACTGCCACTATATATTATCACAATGGAGATATAGGGGCGTCTAAAAGCATATATCAACAGCTTCTACTAGAAAGTATACAAAATTGTGGCATAAATTTAGTGTCTTTAGCGAAAATAGCAGAGAAGGAAGGAAATCTTGATAAGGGAATAAAGATATTAGGAACTAATATGAATATTTCAAAGCTTTTTAATGTTTCTAACAATGGTGCAGGAACTTATATGGAAATAGCTGAAATGTATGCTAGAAATGGAATGGAAGAGAAAGCCCTTGATGCGTTAGAGAAATATGAGCTTTTTGTAATAAACAGTTTAGGTGAAAATAAGGAGAATCTATCTGATACTATTTATTTTGATACGATTAAAGTAGAAAAGAAGTTAGTAACAAATGAGCATATGAAGGATAGTATTAATCTTTTATTTGAGGGAAATGAATCATTTGATGCTATAAAAGATAATATAAGGTTTAAAAAGCTTATAAAGAGAATAAAAGAATTAAATTAAGTTAAAGTAAATTAAAAAAGTTGTCTATACAATAGATTTATTGTGGTAAATAATTACTTATAATATAAATGAACAAGTAAATAAAGTGTCCACAATTTAAATTTACCCCATATACTCCCCTAAGGTACTGTACTAAAACGTTGATGGTATAGTACCTTTTTCATAAATAAAAACAGACAAGTTATTTAGGGGAACCTGTCTGTGATGGATCTAGTACTTTAATAGTACATATATATTTAATTTGGCACAATACTATTATAAAATATATAAATTTAAATTGGTAGGGCTCATATTAAATAAAAATGGTGTCGAAATTTAATATTATTATTTAATTAGATTAATAGAGTAAATGTAAAATATAAATGTGCATTATATTCACATTTATAAAGATAAAAAAGAAAAATCAAGAGATATTAAGAGATAGACTTGAAAAAGCTATACAAATATTTTCTTCTGGGGAAATTACAGGATTCCATTACTGGATATGCTTTTTATAATAGTGAATAGAATGTAAAATAAAGAAGAATAAAGATGAACGTATAATTTGTATATTTTATGGAGGGTAGAAGAAATGTTAGAATACATATATTATGAAAATTTTGTAAGTTATCTTAACGCTAATTCTGTTCTTAAGATATACCGAAACTCTATAATAGATATAGCTACAAATAGTATTACTGTAGATAGTGGTTCTATATTAAGGAGAAGTCTAAATGATAAATGGGTAGAAATAACCCAAAAGGATACCTCAGCAATGGGAATAGAGAAATGGTTAATGGAACTTGGCTGTAAATATAATAATAAAAATAAAATAAGAAATAGATCTATATCAGATTTTTCTCAGGATGAAGTTATGTATGATGAAATGTATGATTATGTTTGTAAAAAGGTTATAAGTATATTGAAAAGTTATGAAGGATTAGAAATAAAAGATTCTAAAGGGGAATATCAAAGCTTTGAAGAAGCCATAGTTAGTGGAAGTGGTGATTTGGAATATAAGTTAAATCACTATCTTTCGTGTACTTTCAATATAGTAAGTAGTATATATAATTATGGAAAAGTAATCAATTTAAGTATTACAGATGATACAGAGGAAAAACAGTTAGAAGAAGAAATTGTAATAGCATTAAGTGAATTTGTATATAAAATGAAGTTACCAAGGTTAAATCTTAATAAGATATATGGTAATTTTGGAAGTGAAGTTGAGTGTTTATTGTCCCCTTTCGTTGCTGGAAAATTAATTCATGAATCTACTAACTATTGTTCTAAAAATAGTTTTTTAGAGAGTAGCAATTATATAAATGATATATTAAATCAAAAAGAGAGAAATAAAGATATTAATGAGTCTATAACGGATGGATTATATATAGATGATTGGGAGTTTATAAATATAGATAAAGATGGCAGCTTTTATATAAAGGCAAAAGATGTATTGGTAATAAAGAATAAGGCGGTTATAGGTATAATTGATAATGTAGAATTCTTAGGGTATAAGTATAAGTTTTTGTCATCAATATCTCAGGTTGGAACAGAGTTTAAGTCATATAAAGATGTGTGTAAAATAGAGGATAAAAAAATAGTTAAAGTTAATTATGAAGCACCATCAGTATTATGTAAATTAGATATTCTTATATAAAATAAGGGCTATACATATTGGTAATAGCCCTTATTTTTATGGAATGACTATATTTTTTCTAGGATTGTCACAGCTATCTATTAACTTATGTTGTAATTTATTATATTTTGAGTCAGAGGTTATTTCGTATAAATCATTGTATAGTAGACCTAAATCATATATATAATTAGAATTTATAAAAAACTTTTCACAATTTTTAAAGTAGTTTTTTGATAATTCTAATTCATTATTGATAAAAGCAATATGACCTTTCATAAAATAATAGCAGTTTCTGTTATATGAATCCAAGTCTTTTATATTTAACTTAGTAAGTTCTTCAAGTGAGGCGTCAAAATTTCGTATATTAAATTCTAATATAGCTTTTTGCATAATAAAAGAAATTTTTAAGCTAGAATCAAAGATATCCTCATATTTAAGAACAACCTTATCTAATAGTTTAATAGCTTCATCATATTTTTTTGAATACCTTAAAGCATTAATATAATTTAAGTAACATTCAATTGCTTTTTTTTCATCTTTAATATAGATAAAAAAGAAAATTGCTTTTTGGATATTCTCTATTGAATGTTCATAATCTCCAATATTATAATAGGCAGAACTTAATGAAATATGTATTGATGCAAAAATTTGTAAGTATATTAATTCTTTATTATAGGATAAGAACTCCTCTAATAGGCTTATACATTTTTCATAATCACTAATTTTATTATACATACAACCAAGATTATTGATTATCATAAAATATTGGCGTGTTTTAAGTATGTTATTTTTTTGAAGAATATCCTTAGCTTTTAATGAGTTTTGTATAGCTTTTGAATAATCATCTAATTCGAAATATATAACAGAGATAACATTAAATGCGTTTGATACATTTTCAATATATTGATTGATATTGTTCTCTTTAAGGGAAAAAACAGTTTTGATATAATTATTTAACAACTTAATACTATCGTTATAAAAGTGCATTTTATAGTATGAATATCCTACATAATATGAATAATCAATACTGGTATTTATATCTATAATATTCTTTTCATATTTTGAAATTATAGCTAAATAATTTTCGTTTTCAAATAATTTATACAAGGAATCTTTAAATTTTTCGTCATTATTATAAGATAAGGAATCAGTTCTAAGAAAAAACTCAATAGAAACTCCTAATTTTTTAGCAATATGATTTAGTTGATATATGGAAGGAGTAACCTTATCATTTTCAATTTTACTCAACATAGTCCTACTTAAAATATCACAGGTAAGGTCTTCTTGTTTTAAACCTATTTCTTTTCTTAGCGATTGTACCTTTTTTCCTAATGAATACACAAAAAAACCTCCTTTTGTGAAAGATGTTCACAATATATAAGAATAAAATAGAAAAATGAGAATTTTTAAGATATACATAATAAAAGTCAAATAATATAAAATGGTCTACAATATGTTTATTATACACTATATAGCAATAATTTACATTATTAGATATTCAATATATCATGTAATTATAGATTTATTTGGAGGTGTATTGAGATGAAAAAGGTTAAAAGATTAACTGCTGTTGCTTTAACTGTACTTTGTTTAGGGGGAGTACTAGGGTTCAATGCTGGTATAGCACCATGTAACGAAACAAAGCCTATTTTATTTACTTAAGTCTTAAGAATTATATAAACTATATTGAATATTATTAGAATTAAAAATAGAAGATTCCCAGATAAAAAGAGCTACTTTTATTAGTAGCTCTTTTTATCTGGGAATTTGTTTGGATTTTGGTGGTTTTATAGTTTTATTTATTATTAAACTGATTATTATTCCGCATAATGTTTCAAAAATCCTATTAAAAGCGTAGTAATATGGGGTTCCAAATGCATGAGTTGTAGTTATTGCTAAAAAGGCAATACAGGATACATTAATAGCTCCAGGCATTTTTAAGAAAGTAATATTTGAATGAATTACAATTATTATACCTATTGCAATAGAGGTATAAATAATTAATTTTCTTAAAAATATACTGTCTACATTTATTGTCATCCATTTGAATATAGTCATTATAATAAGTCCAATTATTGCACCATAGATAGTACCTATACATCTGTTTTTTGCCATATTATAAGAATTCTCTAAAGTATCTTGAATACAGAAAAGGCAAGTTAAACATGCAAAGAAGGGCTCGTTAGGTAATAAAACTAAACATAAAAATACTGATAGAGATGTTTTTATTGTTCTTAAACCTATCTTTGGTACTTCTAAATTCTTCATTTGTTAGTTACCTCCGTAGAAGTTTGAATTATATCATAAAATTTTTATTATTTAACTAAGCAAGCTATATCAAGAAAACTTGATATAGCTTGCTTAGTTTATCTATGTAATCCAAGTGCTAGTATTGATAAAATAGACCAGTCTGTTTCAGGATTTTCTATCCATTCGCATTCTATATCTAACTCCTTAAGCCATGCATTAAGGCCACTACTTTCCTTAGAAACGTTAGGAAGGTTTCTTCCATAAATATTTTTAATTTCAGCAAGTAGATTCTTTTGATCGTTTTTATCTAGTTTTGTTCCAATTAAATTAGAAATATATTCACGACATTCATCGTAATATACTGCATCTTGAGCATATAATTCATTTGCCAAGACTTGTCTTTCATTATTTAAGTATTCTCTAATTTCTGCTATTTCATTTTTATTAGATAAATATTTTGCTGAGATTCTAAGAGCCTCCATTTCTTTATCTAATTTTTTTATTGATTTTTCAAGTTTTAAATTTCTCATGTTTTATCTCGCTTTACTAACTTAGTTTATTTATCATAAAGATAACTAGAATATTATATCATTAATTATCAATGAATAAAGAGAAATTATAGATGGTAAAATATAATTTCTCTTTATTTATAAGGGGAATGGGGAGTTAGAGCATATTTTGAAGAGATGATTATTATCTTATAGATGTTTTTTGTGGAAAATTTATTTTCAATATATATAAAAAAGACCTTATCCGTTTGGATAAGGTCTTTTTGGTGCCGCCAGTGGGAATCGAACCCACATGGTTTCCCGCACGATTTTGAGTCGTGTGCGTCTGCCAGTTCCGCCATGGCGGCATGTTTTTTTGAGAACGTAATTATATTACCATAAGTAGAAGAATAATTCAATAGATAAAAAATTCAACCTTTATAGGCAAAATTTTTATATTTTTATGTTGTGGTAATGGTAGACATTTGCTAGAATATAACTAGGATAAAATTAACCCTAGCGGGACAATTTTTGACCTAGTATATAATATAACTTTATTTTATAGTTATAATAATTAGGGAGGAGAAAACAATATGATGTATTCAAGAGAAGTTGAAGAAATGTGTGTAATTGCTAAAGGCCCAAATCATGGAGCAGCTCCAATACCTGAAGAAGGTAAATGGGTACAAGCTAAAGAAGTAAAGGATATTTCAGGTTTAACTCACGGAATTGGTTGGTGTGCACCTCAACAAGGAGCATGTAAATTAACTCTTAATGTTAAAGATGGAATTATTGAAGAAGCATTAGTTGAAACAATAGGATGTTCAGGAATGACTCACTCAGCTGCAATGGCTTCAGAAATCTTACCAGGTAAGACTATATTAGAAGCTTTAAACACAGACTTAGTTTGTGATGCTATTAACACAGCTATGAGAGAATTATTCTTACAAATAGTTTATGGAAGAACTCAAACTGCTTTCTCAGAAGGTGGACTACCTATCGGAGCAGGTCTTGAAGATTTAGGAAAGGGTCTAAGATCTCAAGTTGGTACTATGTACGGAACTTTAGCTAAGGGACCTAGATACTTAGAAATGGCTGAAGGATATGTAACTAAGGTTGCTGTTGATGAAGACAACGAAATTACTGGATACAAGTTTGTTCACCTTGGAAAGATGATGGAAATGATCGGAAAAGGTATGGATGCAAACGAAGCTTTAACTAAGGCATCTGGTCAATACGGAAGAGTAGACGACGCTGCTAGATTAATAGATCCAAGACACGAATAATTAATTGATAGGGAGGAATAATCATGCCATTATTTGAAAGTTATGAAAGAAGAATAGGACAAATAACACCTGTACTAGAAAAGTACGGTATGAAAACATTAGAAGATGCTAAAGCAGTATGTGAATCAATTGGTGTTGATCCATATGCAATAGTAAAAGAAACTCAACCAATCGCATTCGAAAATGCTGGATGGGCTTACGTTTTAGGTGCTGCTATAGCTATAAAGAAAGGTTGCAAGAAAGCTGCTGATGCTGCTGAAGCAATCGGAGAAGGATTACAAGCTTTCTGTATACCAGGATCTGTTGCAGATGACAGAAAGGTTGGATTAGGACACGGTAACTTAGGAGCTATGCTTTTAAGAGATGAAACTGAATGTTTCGCATTCTTAGCTGGTCACGAATCATTCGCTGCAGCTGAAGGTGCTATTAAAATAGCTGAAAAAGCTAACAAAGTAAGAAAGCAACCATTAAGAGTTATCTTAAACGGTCTTGGAAAAGATGCTGCTATGATAATCTCAAGAATTAATGGTTTCACATATGTTGAAACTTCATTTGACTTCTACACTGGAGAAGTTAAGGTAGTAAGAGAAAAAGCATACTCTAACGGACCAAGAGCTAAGGTTAGATGCTACGGTGCTAACGACGTTAGAGAAGGTGTTGCTATAATGCACATGGAAGGTGTTGACGTATCAATCACTGGTAACTCAACTAACCCAACAAGATTCCAACACCCAGTTGCTGGAACATACAAGAAAGAATGTATAGCACAAGGTAAGAAATACTTCTCAGTTGCATCAGGTGGTGGTACTGGAAGAACTCTTCACCCAGATAACATGGCAGCAGGTCCAGCTTCTTATGGTATGACTGATACTATGGGAAGAATGCACTCAGATGCACAATTCGCTGGATCATCTTCAGTTCCTGCTCACGTTGAAATGATGGGATTAATCGGTGCTGGTAACAACCCAATGGTTGGTATGACTGTTGCTGTTGCAGTTGCTGTAGAAGAAGGAATGAACAAGTAGTTTTTAATTGAATTATATAAGAAAAGCACACTATTAGCTTATTCTAATAGTGTGCTTTTTGATTTTTAACTATTTAGAAATGTATTTATATAAGTCTTCCATTATCAAATCTCCACCAAGCTTGTAGTTGTAATCAGAATTTGAAACTAGGGATTTATTATAGCTCCAGGTGGCATTCCATAGCTTAGCTATAAAAATATATTTATCTAATTTATCTATATGGTAAGAAGTACAATTTCCAAAGTAAAAGAATAATAGTTTTTTTCTCATGTCTTTTGATAAAAACCATGATAGAGTAGCTAGGTCATAGTAAATATCATTCATTCCAATAAAATCAAAATCAACTAAGTAGACTTTATTATTTTTATATAAGATGTTAGAAGGATTTAAGTCGTTATGGCATAATCCTAAGTTTATATCTTTAGAAAGTTCTTTCTCTAAGAGTTTAAATTTATGAATAATAGCTTTTGTGTAGGGGGAAAGAAGAAAGTCTATTTCTTCTAAACTAGAGAGATTATCTTTAATTTTTTCAAAAGGATTATTATAGTTATTGTTAGAAAGAGAGTGTAACTTTTTTAATTCTGATGATATAGACTTTAAAAAAACTTCTGTATTTTGTAGTTTTTCATCTAAATTTGCATTGGATATATATTTGTTAAATAAGATTTTATTTGAAGTAAAAATCCCTTTAGGTGTAATGTCTTTATGTTCTAATAGTTTTATAAGCTTTTTATTATTCCCTTTTGTAACTTTTAAAAAGTATTTTTTATGGAAGATGGTTATATTATATGTAGAGTTATTTAGACTCTTTATTGGAGTTATTTTCAATATATTTTTCATTTTAGTCTTCCTTTCAATTTTAATTTATTATATCAAAAAGATTAAAATAGGAAAGTTGAATATATTATAAATTAAAGTATAATAAAATAAAAAGGATGTGTTAATTTATGAAGATTATAAAAAAAGATGGTAGATTGCAAGAGTTTGATAAGAAAAAGATTTTTACTAGTTTAGATAATGCATCTAAAGATGTAGAGGGGATTGTGCTAAATGAGTCAGATATTAAAATACTAGTTGAAGATATCTGCAATAAATTAGAAAGGATTAGAAGCAATGATAATCCAAGCTCTAGCTATGAAATTGTAGGTGTTATTATTGATGTGTTAAAAAAAGATGGCTTTGCATCAATTGCTAAATCTTTTATTGAATATTAATATTTTGCAAATTGTGTTGACAAATTATTGAATACATCATAGTATGATAGTATAAAAGTTAATAGACCTCGGTAGGTGAGGTTACTACAAGGATACGGGTCGCTGCCGTAAAAGAATGGAAACATTCTTAACTGGTTAGCAGGTTTTGCCGAACAAAGAAGGTTTAACTTAATGCGATTTCATTGCCTTGCAGAGCCAAAACTCAAACGAGAAAGTATTATTATAGTTAATTATGCCTTCGTCAGTTTGAGCTGACGGAGGCTTTTGTTATTTTTGAAAAATCAGGAGGTGAAAAAGAATGGAATCTGGAAATGGCAGTACGGAAAATGGAAGTATTAAAATTGAAGATAGTGATGTGTATCTGAAGGAAGATCCCTTCTTTTTCACACTTTTAACACCTTTCTGTTTTCAATTCTAAAACTAACATTATCCAAGTTACTAAATTTTCAAATTCAAAAAACAAAGTCTGTGGTTAAAAAATAGAATTTTTAACCCTTAGTTTCTTATTGCCTTTTTTAGGAGATAAGTAGATTGATTTAGTAAGGAGGAAAGAAAAATGTTAAAGGAAAGAATATTAACAGATAGACTAATTACATTAGGCAGAATGTCTAACAATGAATTATTAAATGAATTAAATACCAATATAAATGGATTATCAAATAAGATGGTAGAAGAAAAAAGAGATAAGTTTGGTAAGAATGAAGTAACACATGAAAAGGAAACACCATGGATTATAGAGTTGTTAAAATCATTTATAAATCCTTTTAATATAGTTTTAATTATATTAGCAATTGTATCAACTTTTACAGATGTAATTATTCCAAAAGCTGAGGATAGGAGTTTTACTGCAATAACAGTTATTTTAACAATGGTAACAGTAAGTGCTTTGTTACAATTTTTTCAAGAGAGAAAGTCAAAGGATGCTACAAATAAGCTTAAGGCTATGGTTAAGACAACTACTTTAGTAAAAAGGTATGGTGAAGAAGCAAAAGAGATTGATATGGCGGAAGTAGTTCCTGGAGATATCCTATATTTATCTGCAGGTGATATGATACCGGCAGATATTAGAGTTATCTCATGTAAAGACTTATTTGTTGGACAATCTTCATTAACTGGTGAGTCTGAACCTGTAGAAAAATTGGATCATTTAAAAGAAAGAGATAGGGGGATAGCAATATGTGATTTAGATAATATCCTTCTACTTGGAACTAGCATAATAAGTGGAAGTGCTATTGGTGTTGTAGTATCAACAGGAAATGATACCTATCTTGGTAGTATAGCAGTTGAAATTTCTAATAAGGAAGAAGAAACAAGTTTCCAAAAAGGTGTTTCAAAAGTAAGTTTATTATTAATTAAATTTATGATGATTATGGTTCCTATAGTTTTCGTGATTAATGGAATTACTAAGGGAGATTGGTTACAAGCGTTTTTATTTGCAATATCAATTGCTGTAGGACTAACTCCAGAAATGCTTCCTATGATTGTGACTACAAATCTAGCTAAGGGTGCTATGTCTATGGCAAAGAAGAAGACTGTAGTTAAAAAGATAGATGCAATTCAAAATTTTGGTGCTATGGATATTTTGTGTACAGATAAAACTGGAACACTAACACTAGATAAAATAGTTGTGGAAAAGAACTTAAATATAAATGGAGAAGAAGATTTAAGAGTGTTAAGACATGCCTATTTAAATAGTTATTTCCAAACAGGTTTAAAGAACTTAATGGATGTTGCAATATTAGAACATGGAAGAGAAGCAGGATGTGACAAAGAAGAAGATAGATTTATAAAAGTAGATGAGATACCATTTGATTTTACTAGAAGAAGAATGTCTGTTGTTTTAGAAAATAAGGTTGGAAAGAAACAGCTTGTAACTAAAGGTGCAATTGAAGAGATGTTAAATATATCCTCATATGTAGAAATGAATAATAAGGTTGTAAAGTTAACTAATGAATTAAAGGAAAAAGTATTAAATACAGTTAATGATTTAAATGCAGAAGGTATGAGAGTAATTGGAGTGGCTCAAAAAAATAATATTGAGGATATAATAGAATTTGGTGTTAAAGATGAGAAAGATATGGTTTTAATTGGATATATAGCATTCTTGGATCCACCAAAGGAATCTGCTGCTGAAGCTATTAGAGAATTAATTAAATATGGTGTAGATGTAAAAATATTAACTGGAGATAATGATTCGGTAACAAAGAAGGTTTGTAAGGAAGTTGGATTAGATGTTAATTATATACTTCTTGGAAATAATGTGGACATTATGAGTGATGAAGAATTATCAATAGCAGTTGATGAAACTAATGTGTTTGCGAAATTATCACCATTACAAAAGTCAAGAATTATAAAGGTATTAAAAGAAAAAGGTCATGTTGTAGGGTTCATGGGAGATGGAATAAATGATGCGGCTGCACTTAAAGAAGCTGACGTAGGTATTTCTGTAGACACTGGTGTAGATATAGCTAAGGAATCTGCGGATATAATACTACTTGAAAAGAGTTTAATGGTTTTGGTAGATGGCGTTAAAGAAGGTAGAAGAGTCTTTGGAAATATAATTAAATATATTAAGATGACAGCAAGCTCAAATTTTGGAAATGTATTTTCTGTACTTGTAGCTAGTGCGTTCTTACCTTTCATGCCAATGCTATCTATTCAATTACTAGTGCAAAACTTATTATATGATTTCTCACAACTATCAATTCCATGGGATAGAATGGATAAAGAATATATAGAAAGACCAAAGAAGTGGGATGCAAAGGATATAGGAAGATTCATGATGTTTATAGGACCTTTAAGCTCAGTGTTTGATATTATAACTTTTTTAGTAATGTGGTTTGTGTTAGGAGCTAATACAATTGAGAATCAAGGGGTATTTCAAACAGGTTGGTTTGTAGTGGGATTATTATCTCAAATACTAATTGTATATATGATTAGGACAGAAAAGATTCCATTTATTCAAAGTAGACCAACTATCCCAGTTATATTATTAACATCAGCAATAATGTTACTAGGAATTATAATTCCTTTTACTGCTATTGGACAAGGCCTAGGTTTTGTTGCATTACCAAAAGTATATTTCTTAATGGTTATTTTAATATTAGTTGGATATTGTGGTTTGGTCCAAAGTGTTAAAAAGATTTATATAAAGAAGTTTAATAACTGGTTATAAAATAAAAGTCCGAATATTATTTCTTTTAGTACAGGAATAATATTCGGATTTTTGTTTGCGAAATTAATATATAACTTAAAATAAATAAAAAATATTCGTAAATGCTATTGAAAAATGTCGAAAGTTATCTTATTATAAATCGGGGGCAAATTTCAGAAGTGTGAAAGAGTGATAAAATGAAAAACTTATTTAAAAAGGATGGTCTTTTAGACAATTTCTTTGAAATATCAAAGAATAATACAAATGTTAGAACTGAAATGGTTGCAGGTATTACTACGTTTATGACGATGGCTTATATATTAATAGTTAATCCTTCAATACTTTCAGCAGCGGGAATGGATCAAGGAGCAGTATTTACAGCAACAGCTTTATCAGCTTTAGTTACTACATTAATTATGGGATTATATGCAAAATTACCATTTGCTCAAGCACCAGGAATGGGACTTAATGCTTTTTTTGCTTTTACAGTAGTTTTAGGAATGGGATATTCATATCAATTTGCATTAACAGCAGTTTTCTTAGAAGGTATTATATTTATTCTTTTAACTCTATTTAATGTACGTGAAGCAATTGTTGATTCTATACCAGCTAATATTAAGAAGGCAATATCAGTAGGGATTGGGTTGTTTATTGCTTTAATTGGACTTGAAGGGGCTGGAATTATAGTTCATCCACAAGATGGTGGGACAATAGTTGCTCTTGGAGATATAACTAGTGGGACAGCTTTACTTGCAATAATAGGTATTCTTATTACTGGAATACTATTAGTAAGACAAGTTAAAGGAGCTTTATTTATCGGAATGTTAATTACCGCTGTAGTTGGGATTCCAATGGGTGTTACACCAGTGCCAACAAGTATAGTTAGTGTGCCACCATCAATAAGCTCAGTGTTCTTACAATTTGAATGGTCAAATATTTTCTCAATAGATATGTTAATAGTACTATTCACATTATTATTTATGGATATGTTTGATACTATAGGAACTTTAGTTGGAGTTGCTACTAAGGCTAAGATGTTAGATGAAAACGGAAAGGTTCCTAATATTAAAAAGGCTTTATTTGCAGATGCGGTAGGTACAACTTTTGGAGCTTGCGTAGGAACTAGTACAGTAAGTACATTTGTTGAAAGTGCATCAGGAGTTGCAGAAGGTGGTAGAACAGGTCTTACAGCAGTTTCTACAGGTATAATGTTTGCTTTAGCATTATTTTTCTCACCAGTATTTGCATCAATAACTTCAGCTGTAACATGTTCAGCTTTAGTATTAGTAGGTTTATTTATGATAGAGCCTATTAAAGAGATAGAATTAAATGATTATACAGAAGCTATACCAGCGTTTTTAACAATAATAATGATGCCATTAGCATATAGTATTTCAGATGGGATAGTATTTGGAGTTATCTCTTACATAGTGTTAAAATTATTTGCTGGTAAAGCCAAAGACATTAGTTTTACAACGATAATAGTAGGTGTAATATTTTTACTTAAGTTCTTAATTTAAATATAGGCAGGGGAAAAGAGGTTTTGAATTTCAAAACCTCTTTTTATATAGATATTTAAGAAATAATTTCTAGTTTAAAAGATAATATCCTAGTTTGAAAATGTTACTATTACATACACTATGTTAGAAGAGGTTTTTACAATTTATTTACTTTGAAAAGTAGATTAAAAATGGTAAACTAATGAAGGAATTAAATTAATTAGTATAAAGTACAAAAGATAATAAGGAGAGTAAAAACATGTTAGAAGATGAAAAAAAATTAAGGTGGTATAATCTTGCACTTATGGCCTTTGTATCTGTATGGGGGTTTGGTAATGTTGTTAATAACTTTGCAAACCAAGGGCTAAAAGTTATAGTTTCATGGGTGTTGATTATAGGGTTATACTTTGTCCCTTATGCATTAATGGTGGGAGAATTGGGGTCTGTTTTTAAAGATGGTAAAGCAGGAGTTAGTACTTGGATAGGCAATACAATGGGAAGAAAGCTTGCTTATTTTGCAGGTTGGACTTACTGGGTTGTACATATTCCATACTTGGCTCAAAAGCCTCAAGCAGTACTTATAGCTTTAGGATGGGCAGTTAAAGGTGATGGAACTCTTGTAAGTGATATGCCTACATTAACAGCTCAATTAATTACATTAGTAATATTTTTTATATTCTTATGGGTAGCTTCAAGAGGAATAACTTCTCTTAAAACTATAGGTAATATAGCAGGAACATCAATATTTATAATGTCGATGCTTTATATACTATTAGTTATTGCAGCACCTTTTATAAGAGGAACTGATATTGCAACAACTAATATTACAGTTGAAACTATAATACCTAAGTTTGATTTTACTTACTTTACAACATTATCAATGTTAGTATTTGCTGTTGGAGGAGCGGAAAAGATATCTCCATATGTAAATAACACAAAAAATCCTTCAAAGGAATTTCCTAAAGGAATGTTAACTCTAGCTATCATGGTAGCAATATCAGCTATTTTAGGATCAGTAGCAATGGGAATTATGTTTGATGCAAATAATATTCCTAAGGATTTAATGATGAATGGTCAATATTACGCATTTAAAATGCTAGGTGAGTATTATGGAGTGGGCAATATATTATTAATTATATACGCTCTTGCTAATATGACAGCACAAATTTCTGCTTTAGTATTCTCTATAGATGCACCATTAAAAGTACTTTTAGCAGATACTGATGATAATTTTGTACCAAGAACTTTAACTAAGACAAATAAGCATGGAGCACCTATTAATGGATACTTAATGACTGCTATCTTAGTTGGAATACTTATAGTTGTACCAGCATTAGGAATTGGTGATATGAGTGAGTTATATAACTGGTTACTAAAGTTAAATTCTGTAGTTATGCCAATGAGATATCTATGGGTATTTTTAGCATTTATAGCACTTAAGAAGGCTTCAGATAGATATAATTCAGAGTATAAGTTTGTTAAGAATGATAAGGTAGCCCTAGGATTTGGGGTATGGTGCTTTATATTTACAGCCTTTGCTTGTATAATGGGAATGTTCCCTTCAGGAATTCAAGCTTACTCAAGTGAATGGTGGTTCCAAGTTATATTGAATGTAGTGACACCATTTGTATTAATAGGATTAGGATTAATACTACCTTTAATAGCTAAAAGGAAAAAGAATACATAATTTTTAATAAAATCTTAAAATAAGGATTTGAGTCTTTATTCATCTAAGAGTTAATTGTATAATAGGGTTAGCAAAAGAAAATAATAATTATTATGAGGTAAAATTATGAACAAAGGTACATTGAGAACAATAATGTATATAGCATTGGGTGTTTTAATATTTTCAGTTGTTGTTAATTTATTCTTTTCAATACTTCCATATCTTTTAATAGGTGGAGCGGTAATTTATGTGGTTACTAAGGTTGTAGGATATTTTAATTCTAAAAAGAATAAGAGTAGTAGTAATGAATCAACAAATAATAATTATGAAGTATATGTTGATGATTCTGTAGATACAAGTAATGCTATAGATGTAGATTTTGAAGATGTAGACAAATAAATAGATGAACATAGGGATGGTTTGAATAGCCATCCTTTTTTGAGTTTAATTAGTAATAAAAGGGGAAAGTAATATGAATATAAGAAAAATGAAAATTTTTTATGCAACAGCAACTAGTTTAAATATGACAAAGGTAGCAAAGGAATTATACATAAGTCAACCATCTGTAAGTCAAGCTATTCATGAGTTTGAGGAGGAGATAGGTGCAAGACTATTTGATAGAATAGGTAAAAGAATTTATTTAACTAATGAAGGAGAAGTTTGTCTTAATTATGTGAGAAGGATTCTTAACTTATATGAGGAAGCAACTGAAAAAGTCAATGAGATAACTAATCAAGAAAAGGGAAAAATAAAAATAGGAGCTAGTACAACAATAGGTACATATATTCTTCCTGATATACTAAAGGAATTTGTGGAGGAGCATAAAGGAATTGAAATTTCTTTAATAATAGAAAATACTACAAATATAGAAAAGCTGATTCTAGAGAATAAAGTGGATTTTGCTTTTGTAGAAGGTAGGATAATATCTGAAGAGATAAATAAGGTTCCAGTATGGAAGGATGAAATTGTATTTATAACTAGTGCTAAACATCCCTTAGGAGATAAGGGGATTATAACCTCTAAAGAACTTAAAAAAGAAAAGTTAATAATGAGAGAGTTTGGTAGTGGTACTAGAGAAATTGTTGAGAGTTTCTTTTTAGAAAAAAATATAGATTATAGAATCTTTATGGAACTTGGAAATACAGAAGCTATAAAGAAAAGCGTAGAAGCTAATTTAGGAGTAGGTTGTATTTCTAAAAGATGTTTAGAAGATAAAGTTGAAAAAGGTGAACTAAAAACTTTAAGATTGGATTGTGGAAATATAAACAGAGAACTTATGCTTATAATACATAAGGATAAGTTTATGAACAATAATATGAAAGAGTTTATAAAATTTATAAATAAGTAAAAGCCTATTAGATGTATCAAATTTAAGTATTTTACCTTTTAAATATTTCGGTAGTATACTAAAAGCAACAAAAGAGACTACAGAAAGTTATTAATCATAAGGAGGAATACTATGATAGATAAGAATACATTTATTAAGAATTTTAGAAGTGTTCATGATAATCTGCCAATAGGAGCAGTTGCAACATCAGTTGGAGCAACAACATTATCTAATATATTTGCTTTAAGAGAGTTAACTTTTTTAAAAGATATATTTATGAACATGGCAGCAATAGTGGCTTTGTTTGCATTACTTAAATTGTTTTTTTACCCTAAAACAGTAAAGAAAGAGTTAGATTTGCCAGTACTAGCAAGTGTCTTTCCTACATTTGGTATGCTAATTATGATTTTAGGAAATTACTATTTAAAGTTTAGTTATATATTAGGTAAAACAATGTGGCTTTTTGGGATTGTAATTTATAGTGTAATCTCAATTATAGCTATTTATAAACATTTAATAAAGAATTTTAATTTTAATACCTTTGTGCCTAGTTTTTTTATTCCCTTTGTAGGAAGTCTAGTGGCTTGTGTAAGTAGTACAGGGATGAATGAACCTGTATTAACTAAAGTTATCTTCTATTGGGGTACAACAACATATTTTTTAATATTACCTCTTATGATATATAGGTTGTATAAGGGGGATATCGAAAAACAAATATATCCTACAGTAGTTATTATGGCAGCACCACCTAGTTTGGTAATAATAAGTTACTTAACAGTGTTTACAACTTATAATAGAAATTTTGTATGGTTAATGGCAATAATAGTATTCTCTATAACTTTATATTCTTATATTCAAATTCCTAAATGCTTAAAAGAGAAGTTTAATGCAGGTTTTGCAAGCTTAACCTTTCCATTGGCAGCAACAACACTTGCAACTTTTAAAATTAGTATGTATTTCTTGACTGTAAATGTAACTTTAGCACATTTATTTGAAGGGATTGGAGTTGTAGAATTGTTTATTGCTACATCAGTAATTGGATTTGTCCTTTACAACTTGTTTAATCTACTATTTCAAAAGTTAACCATGCAAGATGCAATAGAATAGTTAAAAGTAAGAAGAGAAATTACTATGTGATTTCTCTTTTTCGTTATTCTAAATTAATTATTATATTTAATAAAATGAAGTTTTGGGAAATCATAATTTCATTTTAATTGATATTAAAGTGGATGTAATGTATAATATTGCTGTAAAATGAAAGTTTTAATTTAAAGGGGGGCAAAATGGTGACGAAAGTAAAAATGACAACTCCATTGGTTGAAATGGATGGAGATGAAATGACTAGAATCCTTTGGGGCATGATAAAGGATGAATTAATTATTCCTTTTGTTGATTTAAAGACGGAGTATTATGATTTAGGGCTTGAATATAGAAATGCTACTAATGATCAAGTTACAATTGATGCAGCTAATGCTATTAAAAAATATGGGGTTGGTGTTAAATGTGCAACAATAACACCTAATGCTGCAAGAATGAAGGAATATGATTTAAAAGAAATGTGGAAGAGTCCAAATGGTACAATTAGAGCAATATTGGACGGTACAGTATTTAGAGCGCCAATAATAGTAGAGCCTATTAAGCCATACGTTAGAAATTGGAAGAAACCAATTACAATTGCAAGACATGCTTATGGTGATATATATAGGGATGTTGAAATGAAGATAGAAGGAAAAGGTAAGTGTGAACTTGTTTTTACTTCTGAAGATGGGGAAGAAAAAAGAGAATTAATTCATAATTTTGATGGACCTGGTGTAGTTTTAGGCATGCATAACTTAGATAAGTCTATTGAAAGTTTTGCAAGAAGTTGTTTTAATTTTGCCTTAGATACAAAGCAAGATTTATGGTTTGCCACTAAAGATACTATTTCAAAAAAATACGATCACACATTTAAGGATATATTCCAAGAAATATTTGATGAGGAATACAAAAATAAGTTTGATGAAATTGGTATAGAATACTTCTATACATTAATAGATGATGCTGTTGCAAGAGTAGTTAAATCAGAAGGTGGAATGATATGGGCTTGCAAGAACTATGATGGAGATGTAATGAGTGATATGGTTGCTACTGCTTTTGGGTCATTAGCTATGATGACTTCAGTATTAGTTTCTCCAGAAGGAAATTATGAGTATGAAGCAGCTCATGGAACTGTTCAAAGGCATTATTATAAACATTTAAAAGGTGAAGAAACTTCAACAAATTCAATGGCAACTATATTTGCCTGGTCTGGTGCTTTAAGAAAGCGTGGAGAACTTGATGGAAATAAAGAGCTTATGGATTTTGCTGATAAGTTAGAGAAAGCATCTATACAAACAATAGAAGAAGGTGTAATGACAAAAGATTTAGCTTCACTAGCTTCAATAGAAAATGTTAAAGCTGTTAATAGTGAAGAGTTTATTAAAGCCATAAGAGAAAGATTATAATATAAAAACGAAACTACTGAGGTAGTTTCGTTTTTTTTGGGGGGGAATAGATTCAAATAAAATCATTAGCAAACTAATATATAAATATAAGAACTTAAGAAGATAACAATATATAAATATATAAATATATAAATATATAAATATGACTTGATGTTTTTTACTATATAGGAAAGTATAAAGTTTTAATTTGCTATAAATCCAAAGTATTATTATAATTTCATATAAAAAATAAAATCAAGGATAATAATTTTATAATTTCCTTACCTTTAGTATGAGTAGAGTGGATATTTGTTTTGATGTGACTTGGAGCTTTGTGACGGAACAAGCAAAATAAATATCTACTTCACTTTTTTTTATATGTTTGAAATTTCTAGAACTAATAACTCAGGATGATTGAATAGTCTAAAAGGGAAGATGCTATTCCCAAGTCCACGACTTATTATCATAGTTGAGTTATTAAGTGTGTGATATCCTTCTGTGAGTTCAGGAAATATTCCTTGACTAGGTGCAGCTAATCCTTTATGCGTAAATGGGATTCTAAATTGACCACCATGAGCGTGACCGGAGAATATAAAATCAAAATTATAATTTGAGTATTGGTTAAAGTATTCAGGTCTATGAGCTAATAGAATATTAATATCAGATTCTTCAACATTGAAAGCGAAATCTTTCAGTATGCTTTCAGAACTATAAGAGTAATTATCATCAATTCACCAAATATTAATAGATGTATTTTTTATAGTTATATTAGAATTTGAATTGTCTAAGACTATTACTCCTAAAGAGGAAAGATTTTCTTTTATTTCTTCAGTATAGTTAGCATAATATTCATGGTTTTCAGTTACGTGATAGGTGGGATATTTATTAGCTAATTCATTTACTAGTATAAATGAGTTATTATAGTTCTTGGAATTAGTTCGTTCGTCTATGAAGTCTCCTGTGATTACTATAATATCAGAAGATATATTTTCTGTTTTTGATAGTAAAGTGTGCTGATCTTTTCCAAAAGACTTACAATGTAGATAAGATATCTGAAGTATTTTTACATTATTCTTTGTTATTTTATTTGAAGTTAGGGTGTATTTAGAAATATCAATTGTATTATTTCCGTAATATATAGTCATAGAAATTATAGTTAAAAGCAAAAATATCATAGGTAAATATCTTTTTCTAAAGTTAGGCAGACTCATAAAACACCTCTCTTTTGTAAATGGTAAAGCACTTGTGTTTTCTAAATAATAGAATAAATGAATTTAAATAGAAATTATATATAAAAGAATATAATATACAAAATAATTACAAATTATATAATAAAAATGTTTACATTTAGAGAAAAATCGTATAAAATATAGTTGTACCATTCGTTTGGTAATATATGCTTTAAATAGATGTACATGCATAGAAGGATATTACGAATAAAAAAAATTAAAAGTATATACAAATAAGGAAAATTGTGCTATAATGTAAATGATAACAAAACTTAATATTTGTTTTGTATATGATAAATTACATAAAAGGTTTGAATATTTTATTATTTGATTCAATAAAATATAGTATTAAGAGATTTAGTTTAAAGGTAATAGGAGGAACTGAAGGAAATGAATAAGGTTTTAGTAATTTGTAAAGGAACAGGTCAATCAAAATCCTTTGAAAGGTTTATGGATGATTATACAAAGAAAAATAATCTTCCAATAGAATGGATTTATGCAAATGATAAAGAGTATTTAGATGTTATAGAAGGTGGGGATGTTAAAGTAGCAATTATTTCTCCAGAAGTAGTTTTGGTGGAAGCTCAAATAAAGGCGACTTTAGAATCTAAGAATACTCCATATATAGTTATTAAACCTGCAGATTTTGGTTTAAAAAGAGTAGAAAAGTTTATGCCTGATGTTGAAAAATATATGGTTTAATATATTTAAGAAAAAGGTGAGAAAATGGGAGAAATCTTGTTAACTAGAGATTATCATGAATTATACAGTTCTCAAGAGTTCAAGGTTATTATAGATGGTAAAGAGGTAAATGACATAAAAAACAATAAAAGAAAAGTTATTACCTTGCCAGTTGGACAGCATGAAATGTATATTAAAGTAATGGGGACAAAGAGTCCAACAAAAATAGTTAATATAGAGCCTAAGAAAACATTAAGATTAAGTTGCGGCAGTAACTTAAAGGGACTTAAATATATATTTCATTGGTTATTTGCTTTTAGTAAAAATAATATATATTTAGAAGAAACAGTTTAGAGTTCTATTTTAACTATAAAATTAATAAATATATTATAAAAATATGATGTCTTTTGAGATAAGGTTTACAATGGACAAGCATAATTTAGCTTTGTATGTTTGTATATATTAAAAGATCTAAGGCACAAGATTTTTTAAAATATAGAAACATTCATATAAATTTATTAAAACTAAATTATTATTAGGGGGGAACAAAAAAATGATGGACAAAATTTCAGCAGCATTAGAAAAATATCTAATGCCAGTAGCGTCATTCATCGGTGGACAAAAACACTTGATTGCTATTAGGGATGGTTTCATTACTTCTCTTACAGTATCAATGACAGGTGCTTTAGCATCAATGATGAACGCAGTTTTCTTTAAAGTAGATTCATTTATCGGTCAATACTTAAATAAGATTGACGCTTACAGCAGTTCAGTACAACCAATATTAGATAAATATGCTATCCCAGTAATGGGCGATATTTGGTTTGGTACTTCAGCAATTTTATCAATATTTATATTATTAGGTGTAGCTTATTCATTAGCTAAGTCAAATGAAATGGACGGAATAGGTGCAGCTTTAATAGCTTTAGCATCTTGGTTCACAATATTCCCACAAGTAGCTAAGGGGGTATTCTCAAAAGCAGAAGATGGTACTTTTGCTGAAGGCGCATGGGGATTATTACCAGTTAGTCAATTGGGATCAAACGCTATGTTCTCAGCAATGTTAGTTGGTTTAGTAGCAGCTCAATTATTCGTTACCTTCACTAGGAAGGGATGGGTTATTAAGATGCCTGAGCAAGTGCCACCAGCAGTATCTAAAGCATTCGCTGCTTTAATCCCTGGAGGATTAACATTAGTTATTTTCGGTATTATCGCTGAAATATTCGCACAAGCTGTTAAGGCACCATTTGTTGATTGGATGTTAAAGGTAGTTCAAGAGCCAATGATGGCACTTGGTCAATCTCCATTCACTTATATCTTCTTAATATTTATTGCACAATTACTATGGTTCTGTGGTTTACACGGTTCAAACATGGTAGACCCTGCATTAAATACTATGTATAAGACAGCTTTACTTGACAACGTAAATGCAGTTGCTCAAGGTAAAGAACCTATATATGCATTAACTAGAAACTTTGTTGACGTTTACGCTCAACCAGGTGGATCAGGTGGTACTTTAGCTTTAATAATTGCTATATTCATATTCTCTAAGAGACAAGAAGCTAAGGAATTAGCTAAAATAGCAGTTGGACCTGGTATATTCCAAATTAACGAACCAGTTATCTTTGGTTTACCAATCGTATTAAATGCTACTTACTTTGTTCCATTTATCATAACTCCACCAATATGCTTAGCAATAGCTTGGATATTCACAGAAAAGATCAAGTTTGCTGACTACTTATGTGTTGAGTTACCATGGACAACTCCACCAATAATCTCTGCATTCTTCGGAACTGCTGGTGACTTTAAGGCAGCAATCCTTGCAGCAGCATTATTAGTACTTTCAGTTGTAATTTGGACACCATTCGTTATAGCTGCAAACAGAATGGGAGATTCTGAGCAAGCTTAAGAATGAGTTTTAAGTAAATATTTAAATTTGAATGCATAAGCCCTTGGCTTATGCATTCTTTATAAGTTATAATAAATACATATTGTATTTATGAAAGGATGGGAATTATATGGCCTTTTCAAATTCAGTGGAATTAAGTTATCCAGTAGAAGAAGTATTCAAGTTATTTATAAGAACAGCAAAAAGAGACTTCCCAAGATTTAATGAAGAGAACCCAGTTGGATGTAAGGTAAATAAAAAGGTAGGGGCATATTCGGCAGGGGCTACAACTATGGAAGTTGAGATAACTGGATTTGTAAAAAATGAGTTATATCAAATTGTAAGTACTAATGGAAGTGTTAAATATACATCTACATATGAGTTTGAAGTGATAGATGAAAATACTACACGTCTTACGTTGATAGAAGAAGATGAGAAACCAGGTATTTTCCCTTGGTTTAATACATTAGTTCAATCAGTTTTATTTAAAGGAAGAGTAAGAAAAAGATTTATATATTTTGTAGAAAGACTAGAAGAAGAGTTACAAAGATATAGAAGCAATATTGAGAAGAACTCTAAATCTAGAGCAGATGAAGAAGCAAAAATAAAGGCAAAAGCTGAAGCTAAGAAAGCTAAAGAAGCGGCTAAAAAAGCTAAAGAAGAAGCTCAAGCAGCTAAAATGGCAGCTGCAAAGGCAATTGCTGAAGCTAAAGCAGCAGCAGAACAAGCTGAAAAAGCTGCTAAAGAAGCAGAAGCAAAATCTCAAAATATAGAGTATGTAAGTGAAGAAGTTGTAGTTGATGAAGTAGCTACAAATGAAGGTGAAAATAATTAAATTTAAATATAATTATGATTTGTAAAAAAACTCGCTTTTGCGAGTTTTTTCTTGTACGCAGAAAAGTAAAGTAATATAATTAAAAATCATAGAACAAAAGAAAATGAGGTGTTTATGTGTTTAAGTTACTTGAAACACTAGTAGAAAAAAACAAAGAATATGGAAATGATGGACAGTTAGCGTCTTATATACCAGCATTACTTGAAGCTAATCCCAATGATTTAGGAGTTGCTATAGTAGATATCGAAGGAAGAAAGTATTATGCAGGACAGTGTGAAAAAAACTTCACAATACAAAGTATTTCTAAAGTGGTAAGTTTGATTCTAGCACTAGGAGATAATGGAAGAACAAATGTATTTAAGAGAGTGGATGTGGAGCCTACCGGTGATGGTTTTAATAGTATAGTAAATTTAGAAACAAAGGATAAAAAAAGACCATACAATCCTATGATTAATGCCGGTGCCATAGCTACAACCTCATTAATATATGGAGAAGATGCAGAGGATAAGCTTGAAAGAATAATTAAGTTTATGAGGAAAGCAACAAATAATCCTAACATTTCAATTAATGAAGAAGTTTATATTTCTGAAAGAAGAACTGGTGATAGAAATAGGGCTTTAGCATATTTTATGAAAAGCAATGGAATGCTTCAAGGGGATGTAGAAGAAATTTTAGAATTATATTTTAGACAATGTTCAATAGAAGCAAATGCAATTGATTTAGCTATGTTTGGATCTGTCTTGGCAAATGATGGCGTAACACCATGGAATGGTGAAAGATTGATGTCTAGAGAAAATTGTAGAATAGTTAAGACTATAATGGTTACTTGTGGAATGTATGATGCATCAGGAGAATTTGCAGTTCATATTGGTATACCTGCAAAAAGCGGAGTAGGGGGAGGAATATTAGCTACTGTTCCTAGAAGAATGGGTATTGGCGTGTATGGCCCTGCTTTAGATAAGAAAGGTAATAGTTTAGCTGGTATACATGTGTTAAAAGATTTGTCGGAAGAACTAGATTTAAGTATCTTTTAGGTATATTGAATTAATCTAGAGTTTTTTGGGGAGTTTTATAAATGTATAATGATTTTAAATTAGAATAATAGTATAATTATTTTATGGATAAATATAGTAGCCTGCTATAGATAGCAGGCTATTATTGAATTGGAGGAAAATATGGAAAAGATATTAATTTTAGATTCTAACTCCCTTATGAATAGGGCCTTTTATGCACTACCTCCTTTAACGAATAGTGAGGGCGTTCATACAAATGCAATATATGGGTTTACAAATATGTTATTTAAGATGCAAGAGGAGATTAAACCAGACTATATAGTTGCTGCTTTTGATAAGAAAGCACCTACATTTAGACATAAAGAGTATGAAGATTATAAAGCTGGTAGAAAGAAAATGCCTCCTGAACTTGCAGAGCAGTTCCCTATAATAAAAGAGTTATTAACTCTTATGGGAATTAATATATATGAGATTGATGGGTTTGAAGCAGATGATATTATAGGTACAGTTTCAAGAATATCAGAGAAAAATAATATTGAAAGCTTTATAGTTACTGGAGACAAGGATGCCCTTCAATTAGCATCAGAATATACAAATGTAGTAATAACTAAAAAGGGTGTTAGTGAAACTGCTGTATATAATAAAAAAGCATTTATAGATGAATTTGGAGTGACTCCAACTCAATTTATAGATGTAAAAGGGCTTATGGGAGATAAGTCTGATAATATACCAGGAGTTCCAGGTGTTGGAGAGAAAACTGCATTTAAACTTATTCAGACATATGGATCAGTTGAAGGTGTATTGAGTAATATTGATGAAATTAGTGGTAAGAAGTTAAAAGAAAACTTAACTACATATAGCGAACAAGCAATATTTTCAAAAAAGCTAGCTACCATAATGACAGAGGTTCCTATAGATATAAGTCTTGAAGATATAAAAAATAAAGATGGTTATGATAGGGAGAAGCTTAAGAAGTATCTATTTAAGTTACAGATGAAATCATTAGTTTCAAAACTTGGAATAGATTCTGATGAAGAAAAGGAAGATAGTACAGTAATAAACAAAGTAGTTACTATAGAGGAATTAAAGAAATTATTAGCTTCATGTAATAAAAAGGTATATATATCTTATAATACATTTGATTCATCTTTATATTCAAAGATAGAAGTAAATAAAATGTTTATTGGTGTTAAAGGTAGTGTAAGCGAAGTTTTATTTAATGATATCTATTTAGAAAATAAAGAAGAGGCATTAAATATAATTAAGGATTTTATGGAAAATGATAAAGTAAAAAAGGTTATTCATAACTGTAAGAACTTAATTACGATTTTAAGCAAGCATAATATAGAGCTTAAGGGATTAGAGTTTGACACTGCTATAGCTGCTTATATAATAGATTCATCTAAAGGTGAATACAATTTAAATTCATTAGTTAATGAATATTTAGGAGAAGATCCAAAGGGAACAGCTGAAGAGATTGAAGCAAAATTAGCTTCATATCTAGATGAGTTATATACTGAACTTAAGGCTAGGATAGAAGATGATAAGATGGAAGAACTTTATTATAAAGTAGAACTTCCACTAGTATATGTTTTGTCAGCCATGGAAAAGGAAGGCTTTAATATAGATCATAATATGCTTAAGGATCTTCAAATAAAGTTTAGAGAAGAAATAGATAGAACTCAAAAAGAAATTTATGAACTTGCAGAAGAGGAGTTTAATATAAATTCTCCTAAGCAATTAGGAAAAATACTATTTGAGAAGATGGATTTACCTGTTATTAAGAAAACTAAGACAGGATATTCAACTAATGCAGAGGTATTAGAAAAATTATCAGATAAACATGAAATAATACCAAAAATTATTTATTACAGACAAATAACAAAGTTAAATTCTACCTATGTAGAAGGACTTCAAAATGTAATAGATGAAGATGGTAAAATACATTCAAGTTTTAATCAATTAGTAACAACAACAGGAAGACTATCAAGTACAGAACCTAACCTTCAAAATATTCCTATTAAATATGAAATGGGAAGAGAAATAAGAAAAGTCTTTATTCCAGAAGAAAATAATGATACTTTGCTTTCATGCGATTATTCTCAAATTGAATTAAGAGTTTTAGCTCATATGTCTAATGATGAAAATATGATTGATGCATTTAAACACCATAGCGATATTCATAGAAAGACTGCATCAGAGGTATTTAACGTACCAGTTGAAGAGGTTACATCACTTATGAGAAGTAGAGCAAAAGCAGTTAACTTTGGTATTGTTTATGGAATTAGTGATTTTTCTCTTGCACAAGATTTAAAGATAACTAAGAAAGAGGCAGGAGAGTATATGGATATTTATTTTGAAAGATATCCTAAGATTAAGTCATATTTAGAAGAGGTTGTTAGTAAAGCTAAAGAAGAGGGATTTGTTTTAACAATATTAAATAGAAGAAGATTCATACCAGAAATAAAATCTTCTAATAAAATTGTAAAAGCTCTAGGAGAGAGATTAGCTATGAATGCTCCAATTCAAGGAAGTGCAGCAGATATTATAAAGATAGCTATGGTTAACGTATATAATAGGCTAAGAGCGGAAAAACTAAAGAGTAAACTGATTTTACAGGTTCACGATGAACTTATTCTTAATGTAAAGCCAGAAGAAGAAGAAATAGTAAGAAAACTAGTTAAAGATGAAATGGAGAATGCAGTTAAGTTACATGTATCTATGGAGGTAGATGTAAATGAAGGTCGCACTTGGTATGAAGCTAAGTAAGGGGGCATAGAAAATGTTAAAGATAGGGCTTACTGGTGGGATAGGTACAGGAAAGAGTACTGTGTCTAGAATGCTTATAGCATCAGGGTTTAAAGTGCTAGATGCAGATTTACTAGCAAGGCAAGTATTAGTGCAATATCCCGAAATATTAGATAAGGTAAGAATAGAATTTGGTGAAGGTTTTTTCGATTGGAGAGGGGAATTTAGAAGAAAAGAGTTTGGAAACCATATTTTTAGGTTCCCTAAATTAAGAGTTAAATATGAGAATATAATAATTCCATATATAAAGAAAGAAATTAACTTGGCCTTTGAAAGGTATGAGCAAAACGGTGTTAACTTAGTAATATTGGATGCGCCAACTTTAATTGAAAATAATCTTCATGAAGATATGGATTATGTAATTTTAGTTTGGGCAGATAACACAACTCAGGTTCAAAGAGTAAAAACAAGAGATAAGCTTTCAAATAATGATGCCATAAGTAGGATTAATGCTCAAATGCCAATTGAAGAAAAGAAAAAGTATGCAAATATACTTATTGATAATAATGGAGAGTTAGTAAAAACTAAGAATCAGGTAGATGATTTAGTTAAGTTCTTAAAAATAATATAGTATAGAGGGAGTAAGAATGAAGCTTAAAAGATTAATTATAGTATTAGCGGTAATAGTGGCAGTTTATTTTAGTGGAGTATTCGTATTGAAGACATATTTATTTCCTTTTAAGCATAAAGAAGCAATTGTTAAGTACTCAGAAGAATATAATTTAGATCCATATCTAGTATTAGCAGTAATTAAGGCAGAGAGTAAATTTAAAGCTGATGCTGAATCACATAAAGGTGCTATTGGGTTAATGCAAATTACAGGCGATACAGCAGATTGGATAGCAATACAAATGGGACTTGAGGATTATGATAGAAGTAAGTTATATAATGAAGATTATAGTATAATGATGGGATGTTGGTACTTAGATAACTTAAGAACTGAGTTTGGAGTGCTAAATAATTATATTGCAGCTTATAATGCAGGGAGAGGGAATGTAAACAAGTGGTTAAATAACGAGGAGTATTCAAAGGATGGTAAGACCTTAGATTATATACCATTTAAAGAAACAAAAAAGTATGTGGATAGGGTAAATTCATATTACAAAATATATAAGGCAATATACGAATAGATTATATAGGGGGCAATATGAGAAAAAAGAATACAATAGTAGTTTTAATAGCATTAGTTATTCTAGTTGGATTTGGGATGTATTATTTTAAGCCATATTTGTTACCAATAAATAGTGGAGTTGTATGGTCAGAAAATGTAGTATCTGAGCGAGAGCAAATCTTATTAGATTTTGTTAATGATAAATTAACTGATGAAAAAGGTGGAATAAAAACAAACTATACAGAGGAAAATTCAGATGGAGATATTACAAAGGGAAGCTCTGTCTTATCAGAATCAGAGGGGCTCATGCTGATATACTATTTACATAGAGGAAGTAAAGAGGATTTTAATAGAACTCTTCAATATATAAAAGAAAACATGATTCTTGAAAGTGGAGTTATAAGCTGGAGAATTGAAGGGAATGAGGCTTCGTTAACATCAGCTACTATTGATGACCTAAGAATAATTAAAGCTTTATTATTAGCTACGGAAAAGTGGAAGGATCAGAGCTATAGAAGAATGGCTTTAAATATTTCCCGGGGAATAAAAAATGATCTATTAGAAAATGGCTTGCTATCAGATTTTAATGATGGGCATAACAAAAGTAAAAAAACCACTTTGTGTTATTTAGATCTTCAGACTATAAAGCTTTTATCTAACCTAGATAATGATTATAAAGATGTATATAAAAAGTCACTAGATATACTTAATGGTGGATATGTTAGCGATAGTGTTCCTTTATATAAAAAAGAGTATAATTGGGAAGATGGTAGTTATGATGAAGGTGATATAGATATGCTTTTATCTACAATAGTAATAATGAATAAACTTGATGCTGGTGAAGATATATCTAAGAGTGTATCTTGGATAAAAGAGAAAATGCATAATGATAAAAAGCTATATTCAACCTATAGTGTAAGTAATGGAGTAGCGTTAAGTAATATAGAATCTACTTCTATATATTCTAATGTAATTCAAATAGCATCTGAAGTTGGAGATAAAGAACTTTATAATAGTTGCTTATCAAGGCTTCAAGAATTTCAAGTAATAAATCCTAGAAGTGATATTTATGGAGCTTTTGGAGATGAAAATACTTTACAGGTATATTCATTTGATAATTTGAATGCATTAATAGCTATGAGAAGAACTGTTAATTAAATAGTATATTAAGAGAAATTGCAAAGCAATTTCTTTTTTTTGATGTATAGGAAAATATAAAATTTTAATTAGCTATAAATCAAATGTATTATTTCAATTTCAAATTATATAATATAAAATTAAGTATAATAATTTTATAATTTTCTTACCTTAAGTACGAAGGTAATAAATATCCATCCCATCTTTTTGTCTAAAAAATAAACATATTAGATTTATATAATGTGAGTACAGAGTAATAAAGTTATGTATATCTATGAATTTTTGTTATGGATTTGAGAAGAATAAAATTGTTAGGAAATTGTAACATTTTATAATTAATGACCAATAGTCATAAAAATGTGTTATAATAATTTCATCAATTTAACTAAAGGATGAGGTAATAGTATGAAAAATGCATTAAGGATTTTTAAACGTGATCTAAAGAAGATATTAACAAATTGGGTTGCACTTGTAGTAGTTATTGCACTAATAATATTACCAGCGCTATATGCCTGGTTTAATGTAAAGGCTATGTGGGATCCCTATGGAAATACAAGAGGAATAAAAATTGCTGTAGTTAATGAGGATATAGGTGCATCATTAGATGGTAAAGAAATTAATGTAGGAGAAGAGATTGTTAAGAAGCTGGAAGAAAATGAGAATATAGGCTGGCAGTTCGTAGATAGAGAAGATGCACAAGAAGGTGTTAGGACAGGAAAATACTATGCTAGTATGATAGTGCCAGAGGATTTTTCAAATAAACTTTTATCTATAACAGAAAATAAAATAATAGAACCAACATTAGAATACACAGTTAATGAAAAGAGTAATTCTGTAGCACCTAAGATAACAGATAAAGGTGTAGGGACTGTTAAGGACCAAGTAAGTGAGCAGGTTGTGCAGACAGTTGATGGAATTATTTTTAGTGTATTAAATAAAATTGGTGTTGAAGTAACAAACTCAAAGTCAGAAATAAGAAAATTAATTGATGTAATTTATAAATTAGATGAAGAAATGCCACAAATTGAAGAATTAGTTAGTAAAGCATATGATGGAACGATAACAATAGATGAAATGGTAGATAAGATAAATAAATTAATGCCAACAATTGAAGATACTATAAATACAAGTCAAGATGTATTAGGAACAAGTAAAGAGTATTTAGATAAGGCAAAAACATCATTGACACAGCTATTACCAGTTATTAAACAAGACTTAGTAGTTGCTGAAAATGTAGTAGGAGGAATAAATAGCTTATTACAATCTATTGATGAAAATACATCACCTGAAAAAGTAAAGGAAGTTCTTACAGTAATAAAAGGTAAGGTTGAAGGATTAAACAATTCTGTAGAGTCATTAATTAAGCTATTAAAGTCTATAAATAATTTAGTTCATAATAAAGACTTAGAGAATGCTATAGGAAATTTAACTAAAATAAATGATGAAGTAGATAAGGTATTAGGTTTAATAAATGCAGGAATTGAGAGCGGTAATAATGAAGCTTTTAAGGATAAATTTAAAGACCTTCAAGAAAGAGTAGCAAGAATAGATTCAATATTAACAAGCATATTGGATAATTATGATGGTAAAATAGTACCAGCATTAAATACTGGTATAGCTCAGTTAACTAAAATAGCAGATAATACTTCAATGCTAATGAATGAAGCAGAAAAAAGTATACCTGATTTAAAAGATATACTAGCATTAATAGGAGAAGGCTCTAAACTTGGTAATGAGACATTAGGAGTTTTAAAAGAAAAGATGCCTACCTATAAAGAAAAACTTCATGGTTATGTAGAAAAGATGAAGGACCTTGATGATGAAGAGAAAATAGATAAGATATTAGACTTAATTACAGGAGATACAAATGCTCAAAGTAAGTTCTTATCAAGTCCTATACAAGTAAACGAAACTAAGGTGTTTCCAATACCAAACTATGGATCAGGAATGTCACCATTTTTCTCAGCACTTTCTATGTGGATAGGAGCATTACTATTATTATCATTGTTTACTACACATGCTAAAGATTTTGAGGATGGAACACAATTAAAACCTTATGAAGAATACTTAGGTAAATATTTATTCTTCTTAATTATGGGAGTGCTTCAATCTGTTGTTATAACCTTAGGAGATATCTTTATATTAAAAGCATATGTTGTACATCCAATTTTATTTGTTGCATATGGAGCTTTTATAAGTATTGTATTTGTTACTATAGTTTATACTTTAGTTTCTCTATTTAGAAATGTAGGTAAAGCTTTAGGAGTAATTTTACTTGTATTGCAGATAGCTGCTTCTGGTGGTACATATCCAATAGAAGTTATGCCAGAATTTTTCCAAAGGATACATCCATTACTTCCATTTAAGTATGCTATTGGCGGTTTAAGGGAAGCTGTAGGAGGAATTGTACCAGAACTATTATATAGAGATACAATAGTTTTAGTTGGATTTTTCTTAGTATTTTTAATAATTGGAGTATTAGGAAAGAAATATTTAAATAAAGCTTTAGATAAGTTTTCACGAAAATTAGAAGAAAGTGAAATTGTAGGTCACTAAGCAATTAAGATGAAGAGTTTCTTCATCTTAATTGCTTATAAATTAATTTAGGAGAGATAACTATGGAAAAGTTTAGATTTATGGATTCAGATGGTAAAAATATTTATGTTTATAAATGGAAACCTAAAGGGGAAGATATAAAAGGAGTTATTCAGATAGCTCATGGTATGACAGAAACGGCTTTAAGATATAGCTATTTTGCAGAAAAGTTAAATGATGCAGGCTTTGTGGTGTATGCTAATGATCATAGAGGTCATGGAAATACTGCATGTACAAAAGAAGAATTAGGATATATTGCAGATGAAGATGGATTTCATTGGATGGTAGAGGATTTGAAGGAACTTACAGATATAATAAAGATGCAATATCCTAATGTACCAGTAATATTATTTGGACATAGTATGGGTTCCTTTTTAAGTCAAAGATATATACAACTTTATGGCGATAAAATTGATGGATTAATACTTTCTGGAACAAATGGAATACCTAAAAAGATAACTAAAATAGGAAAGTTTATTGCTGGCTGTGAGATAAAACTATATGGAAGAAGACATATAAGTAAAGTGATGGATAAGCTTTCTTTTGGCGATTTTAATAGAAATTTTAAACCTAATAGGACACAATATGATTGGTTATGCTCAGTTGATGAAGAAGTTGATAAATATATTTCAGATGAAAAGTGTGGATTTATTTGTTCTTCATCCTTCTATTATGATTTAATTAATGGACTATGGAAGATACATGAAAAAGAATCATTAAATAATATACCAAGAGATTTACCAGTATATATATTTGCAGGAGATAAAGATCCAGTAGGATACAGAGGAAAAGGAATAGAAAATTTATTTAACTTATATAAGGATATTAAATTAAAGGATGTTTCTTATAAGCTATATAAAAATGGAAGACATGAAATGCTAAATGAATGGAATAAAGACGATGTAATAAATGATATTTTAAATTGGACAAGTAAGGTTGTTTAGATAAATAAAAGATCTTAAAGGAGAGATTCTGAGTTTATGAATCTCTTTTTTAGATGTCAAAACATATATATCACTAGCATTTTGATAAAATACCTTTATAAAAACATAAAATTTCTATTTTTAGACATTTACAGAAGTTATATACAATAAAAGACGTTCAAATCTTCACATATTTTAGAAAATAATGTAAAATGAGAGTGTGAGGGGATGATGGCTTGTTAGAGAATGAAAATTGGAAAGACATTATTTATTGGCCAATAAAAAAAGTTATAAGTTATTTGCTAATAATGATTTTTACATATAGTTTTTTTTATATTGTATTGATGGATTACAAAGATATATTTGATATGATTAATAGTATGCTTCTAATAATTACTGGAGTTTCTGCAATTATAATTATAAATACAACAATGTTGTTGCCAGAAAAGATAGTGAGATTAATCAGTTTGTTATATATAGTAATAGTTATATTTGCTTTACTAGAATTATTACCAGAAAATAGGGCGTACATTCAAGGAATTCCTTTTGGAGAAATAGGTTTTGAGAGATTTATATATATGTGTTTTTTCTTTGCATTAATACTTGTTTATATAAATATGGGAAAAAGAGAAAATAAGAAAATAAAAGTAGTATCCTATTTCATAATAGCCATATTTATATGTAATCAACTTACTGCAAGAAGCTTTGTAATTATAAAACTTCTTGCAGTAATACTGTTCGTAATGTCCTATTTCATATTATCTGACTTTAAATTAATTGAAAGTAATAAATTAAATGTTGTAAAGTCAGGAAATATATGTTTTATTTTAATAACTATAAGTAGTTTTAAATCTACATATATATATGTTTATGAAGAGTTTTTAATTTTTATGCTTATGTATACGGCAGTTCTTATGAATAATATAGTTAATAATCCGTATAAGATATTATTTAAAGACCTTTTTGAAAAAGGAATAGAGATGAAAAATTTAAATACAAAAATAATTGAAAAGAATAAGGAATTAGAGTTTTCTCAAAATATTATTATGAAAAAAGAAAAGGTTTTTAAGAGTTTTTTTCAGAATGTTCCTATACCACTTATAATTATGAATAAAGAAACTAGAAGGATTTCTTTTGCAAATTCTAGTTTTATTAATGTTGTAGAAAATAAGTCTTTAAAAAGTATTATAAATAAGAAACTTATATCTGTAATAAATATAGATGAAGGTAAATTCAATAAATTAAATTATAGCGAAGGAAAGAGAATACTTAGGGGGTCTATATCTAATGAGGGGGATTTAAAATATTTTGATATAGAATTAATTGATAGTAGTACAAGTAGTGATGAAATAATAATAATATTAAATGATGTTACATCAAAAGTTAAAGTGGATTCAATGAAAGAAGCTATTCAAAATAAAATGTTAGAAGAGAACTTGAAAAGAGACTTTCTATCTAATATATCCCATGATCTAAAAACGCCTATTAACGTAATATACTCAGCAACTCAGCTAGAAGAGTGCTTGATAAAAAATACTAATATTGATGGATTGAAAAAATATAATACTATTTCTAAACAAAACTGTATTTCATTAATAAGATTAGCTAATAATCTTATAGATACTAGTAGGATAGAATCTGACTATATTTCTGCTACCCTAAAAGTTAAAAATATAGTAGATATAATAGAGAATATAATAGCAACATTAGTAGATTATGCTCACAATAATAATGTGGATTTGATTTTTGATACTAATGAAGAAGAAGTATATGTAGAGTTAGATGAAGACTTTATGCAAAGAATAATTGTAAATTTAATTTCAAATTCTATAAAGTTTTGTGATTATAATGGAATGATAAAAATAAATGTCCAGGCTTCTTATAAAAAAGTAGTGGTTTCAGTACAAGATAATGGAATAGGAATGGAAGAGGAGTTTATAAAAGATATATTTAACAGATATTCTATGGGGAAAAATAATGAAGCAAAATCCAATAAAGGAACAGGTATTGGTATGTTTGTTGTAAAAAGATTGATGGAAATACAAAATGGAAATGTATTTGTAAATAGTAAAGTAGGAGAAGGAACAAGATTTGACTTAGTATTTAATAGAGTTTCAGAAAGGTGTTAGAAGTATGTTGGATAGAATTAAAGCTATAGAATACCAAGATAATAATAATGATAACAAATATAAAAAATCTTTATTTGTTACTGTTCCAATATTAATTTCAATACTTTTAAATTACTTTGTTAATGGTGATTATAATCTATATCTTGTACTTATAGAAACATTTTGCTCGTCTATGGGGACTGCTTTATTTTTAGTATGCATTATAAGAAAGGATAAAAAAGTTAATTACTATTTTTACATTGGAATAGGATTTTTCTTTTTAAGTATATTCTCATTTATACATGCTGTATTATTAAATTCAGATTTAACCAATGTGAGTGAAAGTATAAATGATATCCTTGCATTTTCATCATACTGCTTATCTTATATTTTAATTATATTATCATTTGAGCTTGATAAAAAGAGAAGTAATCTAAGAGATTCAGTAAGAGCATATGTATTAGTAAGTATATCAATACTATTATTAAATATGTATTGTGTTACAAAAAACTCTTATTTAGAAAGTAATATAGAATTTGAGAAAATAGTAATTTTAATAATATTAGTAATTATAACCTTGATTTCTATTAATAAAAATAAAGATAGATTGAATGTCAGTGAAAGGAATTATCTTTATGCTTATTTAACATTATTAATATTAAGCCAAGTAATTGATTTCTTTAATGAGTTTTATGGATTTACTTTAGGGTTTGAGGTTGGAATATTTAAGTATTCATCTTATTGTATTATGTTTGCAGCTATAACTAGATTTGTATTGTATAAATCTTATAATGATATAAAGATGGACTTAGAAAAGGCACAAAAAAGACAAGTAGATTTAAATAGAAGATTGAGTGAAAGAAATAAACTACTTATTGAGTGTAAATCACAAATAGAAAAAAGTGAAAAGAAATATGGCAAACTAATTAATACTATAAATGATGGAATAATAATTTTTTATTTTGATAGACTTTCTTATATAAATAAAGGGGCTTTAGAAATATTAAGGTATAACGAAGATACATATCTTACTGGAAGAAGGATAGAGTATGTACTTAAGGATTTAATTCCAGAAAATAGCTTCCGTTTTGATAATAGTGGGAAAGTGATTTTGGATGACTATATTAAAATAGAAAATATAATAAAAAAGGATAAAGAGTATGAAATCTATTTGTTGAAAATGGACAAGTATAACAGATTGCTATATGTAAAAGATAATACTGAAATAAATAGGAATAGAAAAATTAGAAAAGAATATGAAGAGTATCTAAAGGAAGAGTCTTTAAAAAATGAATTCTATTCTAATATATCCCATGAATTAAGGACTCCTATAAATCTTATTTATTCAGCACTTCAATTAAATGAAATTAATTTAGAGGAAGAATCTATAGAACCACTAATGGCAAGAAATAAGATAGTTAGGCAAAATTGTTTAAGACTTATAAGAACAATTAATAATTTTATTGATACTAATAGGATATCTGAAGGTTTTTTAAAGCCTAATATGAAGGTTTATAATATAGTATCTGTTATAGAAAATATTTCTATGGAATGTACAAGCTATTTTAAAAAAATAGATGGAACTATTACTTTTGATTCTATTGAAGAAGAAATCTGTGTTGAATGTGATAAGGATATGATGGAAAGGATAATGTTAAATCTTTTATCAAATAGTGTGAAGTATGGTAAAAGAGGAGGCAAAGTATATATATATATTGAAGAAGAGGATGATATAGTATTAATTCATGTTAGCAATAATGGATATGTTATAGATAAGAACATGCAACCTTATATATATGATAAATTTACTAAGATTAATAAATCATTAAATAGAGAAAGAGAAGGAAGTGGATTAGGTTTATTCTTAGTAAAAACCCTTTTAGAATTACAAGGTGGAGTGATTGAACTTAAATCTAACAGTAAGGTAGGTAGTGAGTTTATAATTAAGTTACCTAAATCTTATGAAGAAGAAAATATAGAATATAAATACGAGATGGTTGCAATAAAAGAAAAAGTAGATATGGAATTTTCAGATATATACCTTTAAGCATATTTTTTCTATATAAACATAATAATATATAGAATATAGGAGTTTTGGGGTGTATTAGATGGGAAAAATATTTAAGGTAAATGGTAAGTTTAAGATATTGCCTTTCGTTGGGCTAACAATATTACCACTTATAGGTGGAGGGGGGATAGGATATCTTATTAGAAATTCTATAGACATATATGGGAAATTAGATAAACCTATATTTTCGCCACCTAGTTTTGTTTTTGTAATTGCTTGGACTATGTTGTATTTACTTATGGGTTTTGCTTCATATAGGATATATATGATTAGAGATAGTGGTAAGGATATTGGAACATCTCTGTTCTTTTATATCATACAGCTATTGTTAAATTATTTGTGGCCAGTTATATTCTTTTCATTTAGATTATATGGAATGGCTTTTATAGAGTTGATAGTTCTGTTCATATTTGTTGGAATTACATTTGTTAAATTTATCAAATTAGATAAGATAGCAGGATTTTTATTTATACCTTATATGGCTTGCTTAATATTTGCAGGTGTATTAAATTATTTTGTTTGGTTGAAAAATGAAATGTATATATAGGTGATTATTGATTTACGTATATGAATATGATAATATTAAATATAGTTAATATGGTTAGTTTATAATGGCGTGTTACAAAAGGCATCAGCTATCAATTAGGGGTAGTTGGCGCTTTTTTTATTTTAATATAATTTCAGTGTAATAATATATAAGTATCAAATGTTTACATTATAATGTTAAAAATGATATTATATACGATAGAATCAAGTCTAAAAATGTATTTTTTTAAAAGTGATTTTTTGAAAGAGAGGGTAGTATGAGTAGGGTGTTAAATAAAGATGCAGTCATAACTAGAGCTTTTAATAATAACCTTGCCTTGGTAAAAGTAGATGGCAAAGAGAAAATAATATTTGCTAAGGGAATAGGATTTGGTAAAAAATTTGGAGAAATTATAAGTAAGGATACATTTGTAGAAAAGATATTCTCTATTGAAGATGAAGGCAATGCAAAGAATTTAAAAAGGATAGTAGAGAAGGTTGATAATGAGTTTTTTGCAGTTTGTGAGGAGGCTATTGTAGAGATTTCAAAAGAGGTGGAAGGTGAATTAAATGAAAAAATTCACGTAAGTCTAATAGATCACCTTCACTTTGCTGTGAAAAGACTTAAAAATAAAGAAGAGATAGTAAATCCTTTCTTAGCGGAGATAGAAAGTTTTTATCCAAAGGAGTATGAATTAGCTAAAATAGTAGCTAATAGAGTTGGGAAGGCAATGAATGTAGGAATTCCAGAAGGAGAGGTTGGATTTATTGCACTACATATACACTCAGCATTAAACAATGGAAAACTATCAAATACTGTAAAGTATAGTTATTTAAGTGGAAATATTATAAAGCATATAGAAGAAAGATTAAATCTAACTATAGATAGAAAATCTCTTGATTATACAAGATTTATTACTCATATTAGATTTGCAATAGAAAGAATTATGAATAAAGCAAAGATTCATAATGATTTATCGGATGTTATAAAAATTAGATATAAAGAATCATATAAGGTAGCAAAAGAAGTTGCACTTATAATTCAAGACTATTTAGCTGTAAAGGTAAGTGAAGAGGAAATAGCATATTTAGCTCTTCATATTGAAAGGTTTAGAGTGAGTTTGTCAGATTAAGATAAATTATAGTATAATAAGAATAGGCATACTAACTTACATAAGTTAAGTTGCCTATTTTTTTGATTTAGAAAGGATTGTTATATGAGTAAGGTAATTATTGCAGAAAAACCATCTGTAGCTAAAAATATAGCAGATGCTCTTAATATAAAGAAGAGAAAAGATGGGTATTTTGAAGGTGAAGGATTTTATATAACATGGGCTTTTGGTCATTTGCTTCAACTTTATGATGCTAAAGATTATGATGAGAATATGAAGGGGTGGCGAATGGAGAAATTCCCCTTTATTCCTGAAGAGTTTAAATATAAAGTAAAGTGTGACAATGTAAATAGAAGTATGGAAGATAAAGGGGCTGCAAAACAAATTAATATAATAAGCACCCTTATTAATAGAAGTGATGTCGATGGTGTGATTTCTGCAACAGATTTTGATAGAGAAGGTCAAGTTATAGCAGATGAACTCTTTGGATATTTAAATGTTCAAAAACCAATTTATAGATTATTACTTAACGAATGGACTCCAGATGAAGTTAAGAAGGGAATGGCTGCACTTAAGGATAATCTTGAAATGAAGTCACTTCAAGATGCAGGGATAGGTAGGCAATGGACAGATTGGATTATAGGCATAAATCTTACTTCAGTAACTACTTTGAAATACAATTTTGAAAAAAATAAAACTTTAAATATAGGAAGAGTTTTACTTCCAACATTAAAAATAATTTATGATAGGGACCTTGAAATAGAAAACTTTAAGGCAACAAGCTATTATAAATTAACTTCAACATTTAAAACTTCAAGAAATGAAGAGTTTGATGCTTTATATTATGAAAAGGAATCTGAAAAGTTTGAGGATAAGAAGGTATTAGATAATATTGTACCATTATTAGATGGGACGGTTGCTAAGGTAATTGATAAACAAACAGAGAAGAAGAGGGAATATCCTCCATACTTATTTAATCTTTCAAACCTTCAAGGTTATATAACAAGCAAATATAAGGGGTGGACATCAGATAAGGTTTTAAAAGTGGCTCAAAGCCTTTATGAAAAGAAGTTTACAACTTATCCAAGAACAGCCTCAGTTGTTCTTGAAGAAAGTTTAGAGGATAGAGCAAGAAAGGTATTAAATACATTAAAGACTGGTTTACCTTATGAAAATGAAATTAAGTTTGTAAAATCAAAAAGGGTATTTGATAATTCTAAAGTAGAAAGTCATAGTGCTATAACTCCAACTTATATAAAACCTACTGGACTTAGTAAGGATGAAGAAATTGTATATAATGCAATTAAAAATAGATTTATAATGCAGTTTATGCCAATAGCAGAATTTGAAGAAACTAAGATTACATTAAAGGCTGAAAACCCAGAGGTAAAGGGCGAATTTATAGCTAAGGGCAAGGTTCAACTAGTAGAAGGTTGGAGAAAGGTAGAGAAGATAGATACAAAGGATACAATTCTTCCAATGGTAAATAAGGATGAAAATGTTAATTTTGTAGCTAGCAAAATAGGTAAGGTTACTAAAAAGCCTCCTAAATATCACACAGAAAAAACTTTATTAAGGGTCATGGAAACCTGTGGTAAAGGTGTAGAGGATAAAGAGGATTCAGAAGAAATGATGGCTTCTATTTTAAGTGGTTTTAGTATAGGTACTCCAGCTACTAGAGCAGAAACAATAAAAAAGCTTAAAGATATAGGATATATAAAAACTAAAGGAAAAAGTCTTACTTGTACTGAACTTGGAAGGACAATGGTTGAAATATTTCCGGTTAAGGAGCTTCTTGACCTTGAGTATACAGGAAGACTTGAAAAGACATTATCAGATATAGAAAAAGGAAGATTTGAAAAATCTGATTTTATGAATTTAATTTGTAATTTCACTGAAACTGCTGTTGATAAGATAAAGAATGATATGGGAGCACTATCAAAGTTTAAGGTTGAAGCTCCAGAAGGAAAAGAAGTTGTAGGAAGATGTCCGACTTGTGGAAATCCAGTTATAGAAGGAGAAAAGGGATTTGGATGTACTAACTGGAAAAATGGATGTAAGTTTACTATCTGGAAAGATGATAAGTATATTGCTTCCTTTGGAAAACAGGTTACTAAGGAGATGGTGAAGCTTCTTCTTCAAAATGGTAAGGTTGGATTTAGGAATTTGAAGAGTAAAAAGGGAAATACTTTCTCAGCTTATTTTAAATATATTAAGAATGAAGAAACTGGAAGATATAATTGGGAGATAGAATTTATTTAAGAGAAATTGCTTTGCAATTTCTCTTTTTTGAATAATGTTTTTTCTATAGGGAAATTTATTTGTGAGGTGAGATAAATGAAAAAAATAACTTTTAAAGGAACTGATATAACTCTTGAAGGTAATCAGTTATCAGTTGGAGATACATTAAAGAGCTGTATTCTTGTTGAAAATGATTTGAATGAAATTGAATTAACAAAGACAAATGGTATTAGGGTAATATTATCTGTGCCATCAATTGATACTCCTATTTGTGATACTGAAGTTAGAAGGTTTAATAAAGAAATTGAAAGTTTACCCAATGCACATTGCTACACTATTTCAATGGATTTACCATTTGCTCAGGCAAGATGGTGTGGAGCAGCTGGAATTAATAGAGTAACAACTTTATCAGATTATAAGTATAGAAGTTTTGGAGACACAACAGGAACTTATATAAAAGAGCTAGGATTATTAACAAGAGCTTCCTTTGTAGTAGATGAAAATAATAAAGTTATATTTGTAGAATATTTGGATGAAGTAGCTAATGAACCAAGTTATGATAAGATAATTAGTGTTGTAAAAAATGCTATTTAATAATTTATTTATAAGTTAAGATGAGAGCTTTGCAAAGGCAAAGCTCTCATCTTATTTTATTAAGCTATGAATATATAAAGATATGTTGTAGGCCAATGGAGCAATAAATACTGTCATTATTCCAGCAACTCCAATTGAAAGACCGCTCATAGCTCCTTCTGTTTCACCTATTTCTAAGGCCTTAGTAGTACCCACTGCATGAGCAGCTGTTCCTAGGGAGATTCCAACTGCAACACTGTCTTTTATTTTGAATATTTTACAAATTGTAGGGCCCATAACTGCTCCAATTATTCCAGAGAGAATTATTGCAAGAACAGTTACTGAAGAAATACCTCCTAATTGATTAGAAAGTTCAATTCCTATTGGAGTTGTAACTGACTTAGGTAATAGTGACTTTATTATTGAAGCATCTAATCCTAAGAAATAAGAAAGTCCTATTACTGCAAATATTCCTATAATAGATCCAAGAAGTACTCCAAGAAAGATTGATAAAGAATGTTTCTTTAATAAATCTAATTGTTTATATAGGGGCACTGCAAGTATTACGGTTGATGGTCCAAGGAACATATTTATAAATTTTCCACCTTGATTATATGTGTCAAAGTCAATATTAAAAGCAAGTAAGAATGCTACTACAATTCCTATTGCAATAAGTAATGGGTTAAATAGTGGAATGTTTGTCTTTCTATATATGTATAACCCTATTTCAAAGGCAACCAGTGAAAGTACTATACCAAATAAAATATTATTAGTTATTATGCTCATCTACTTCACATCCTTTATTATTACTAACTTTTCTAGATACAAATTGAACTATTAATCCTGTACTAGCTATTACTATTGAAGTGGTTAATATACATACTATTATTAGTTTTAGCCAAGTATCTTTTATAACTCCAACAGATGTCATAAGGCCTACGCCAGCAGGGATAAAGAAAAATGCTAGATGATCTAAAAGAAATGTTGATACAGTTTCAATCTGTTCTAGTTTTATTACTTTTGTGCATAAAAGTAATAATAAAATTAGCATCCCTAGAATATTTCCAGGTATAGGGAGGTTTAAAAGTCCAGATATTAGTTCACCCATTAGATAAATTCCGAATATTACAATTGCTTCTCTAAATAGTTTCATAATTCGCCTCCTATTTTATATCTCTTTTAATTTATCATTTATGAAAATAAATGTAAACTGCGAAAAAACGCAGAAAACAGTTAATTAGGTCTATATATAGTCGTAGGTTTTAGTTACTTAAAAGTTACTAATTGATAGTATAAATAATTATTGTTATACTTAAAAACAAGCTATATATAAGATAGGAGATGAACAAAGTATGGATAATAATAAATTTAAGTGTCCTATTGAAGCTTTATCAAATATATTAGGGAAAAAATGGGTATTTAATATAATATGGTTTCTAAGAGAAGATAAAAAAAGATTTAGTGAGATTCAAAAGTATTTAGAAGGATGTAGTAGAAAAGTACTATCTCAACAACTAGATTTACTTATAGATAATAATATACTTGTTAATGAAAAGCAGGAAATAAATAATAATGTGGAGTCTTATTATTACCTAAGTAATAATGGATTAGAGCTACTTGATATAATAGAAAGAATGATAGTATGGGGAGAAGCAAATTTAAAATGCAAATAAAGGAGTATTAAAATGTTTGACGGATTATCATCGATAGAGAATATAAGTTTTTTACTAGTATTTTTAGAAGGGGTATTATCATTTCTATCACCTTGTGTTTTACCTTTAATACCTATTTATATTAGTTATTTAGCAGGTAATGCAAAGAAAGAAAATGAAGATGGAAGTATAACATATGTAAGAAAAAAGGTGTTGTTTCACACAATATTCTTTATATTAGGAATTTCAACAGCCTTTTTTGTATTAGGTTTATCATTTACTTCCTTAGGAAAGTTCTTTAATACAAATAAAGCTTTATTTAGTAAAATTTCAGGAATTATAATTATAATTTTAGGACTATATCAAATTGGGATATTTGATTTTAAATTCCTTCAAAGAGAGAGAAAGATAAATCTTAATTTAAGTGGTAAGAAGATAAATCCTTTAATGGCATATATAATGGGATTTACATTTAGTTTTGCATGGACGCCTTGCGTGGGACCAGCACTATCATCAGTACTAATTTTAGCTTCTAGTGCTAAAAATGCTGCTTTAGGAAATTTACTAGTATTATTGTATACAGTAGGGTTTACAATACCATTTTTATTATTAGGTATATTTACTACACAAGCCTTAAACTTTATTAAGAAAAATAAGAAGATAATGAAGTATACAATAAAAGTTGGTGGTGTAATTATGATTATAATGGGGGTAATGACCTTTACTGGATGGGTAAATAACATAACAGGATATTTAAGTTCAACTGGAAATAATCAGAATGCTCAACAGGAGCAGCCTAAAGATGAGGAAAAAGAAAGTGATAGTGCAGGAGATGAGAAAGAAGCACCAGATGCAATTGACTTTGAATTAGTTGACCAGTATGGAAATACGCATAAGTTATCAGATTATAAAGGAAAGGTAGTATTTCTTAATTTCTGGGCAACTTGGTGTCCTCCTTGTAAAATGGAAATGCCTAATATAGAAGAACTTTATAAGGAATACAATTATAATAAAGATGATGTTGTTATATTGGGGGTAGCTCAGCCTGGAGGGCAAGAGAAAAGTATTTCTGGTATAAAGGGATTTATAAATAGTAATGGGTATACTTTTCCTACAGTTTTTGATGAAAGTGGGGATGTATTTAGAAGGTATTACATAAGATCACTTCCAACTACTTTTATGATTGATAAAGAGGGGAAGGTATATGGTTATGTAAGTGGAGCTTTATCAAAGGATCAAATGAAGAGTATTATAAATCAAACAATTGAAAAGAAATAGTAATAGGCTATGAGAAGTTCTCATAGCCCATTACTTTAAAAGATTAAGCTTCTTTAATATATTTTTTTTCTATAATAGCAACTAATTTATACATTAAGAATGCAATTATTGAAAGTAGTACTATACTCATCATTACCATATCTAATTGGGAGATTTGACCGCCATAAACAATTAGGAAGCCAAGTCCTTCTCTTGCAACTAGGAATTCACCCATAATTACACCAACCCAAGATAGACCTACATTAATTTTTAAAGCTGATATTAACACAGGAATAGTATAAGGTATAATTAAATATCTTAAAATTTGTATTTTGTTAGCTTGGAATGTTTTCATTAATAGAATTTTCTCTCTATCTACATCTTGGAATCCTGTGAATACACTTATTATAGTGGTTACAATAGATATTAAAAGTGCTATTACAATTATAGCGCTAGTACCATTACCAACCCAGAATATTATAATAGGTGCTAAAGCAACCTTTGGTAGAGCATTTAATACAACTAAATAAGGGTCTAATACCTTAGCTGTGAAGGGGAACCACCAAAGAACTATAGCAATTATAGTACCTAAAATAGTACCCAGTGAGAAGCCTAATATAGTCTCATAACATGTAACCCAAATGTGTCTTAGTATAGTTCCATCTTCATAGAAAGATAGGAATGATTTAAACATCCTACTAGGACTTGAAGTTAAAAATGGGTCAACCCACTTCATATCTGCTGCTAATTCCCATAGTACTATAAAACCAATAAGAATTAGTAATCTAAAAAAGGTAACTTTTAGTTTGTCGCGTTTAACCTTCTTAACATATAGTTCGTGCTCCTTACTCATTATCCATCCAACTCCTTCCATAATGAATTGAAATAGCCTTTAAATTCAGGCTCTTTTCTTCTTTGGAAAGGGGTAGCATCTTTATTTACAAATTCCATAGGAACATCAATTTTTATAGTAGAAGGTCTTTTGGCTAAAACTAAAACTCTATTTGCTAAAGAAATTGCTTCGCTTATATCATGAGTAACCATAATTGCTGTTTTCTTCTCTTTTTTAATTATAGAGCTTACATCATCACAAACTTTTAATCGTGTTTGGTAATCTAAAGCGGAAAAAGGTTCATCTAAGAATAATACATCAGGATTTAAAGCAAGGGTTCTAATTAAAGCAACTCTTTGTCTCATACCACCTGAAAGTTCTCTAGGATAATGGTTTCTAAACTTTAGAAGGTCATAATCTTTTAATAGTTGTTCAACTCTTTCTATATTTTCTGGGGTCATAAGTTTCTTTATTTTTAATCCTAAAGTTACATTTGTCCAAACAGTTTCCCATTCAAATAAATGATCCTTTTGAAACATGTACCCGATTTTATTTAAGTTTTTATGAATATCCTCACCATTATAAAGTACTATTCCACTAGAAGGTTCTAATATTCCAGATAGTATATTTAAAAGAGTGGATTTTCCACAACCAGAAGGTCCGAGTATACAAATAAAATCTTCATTACTTACATCAAAATTTATATTAGTTAATGCTTTTGTCTCTCCTTTTAAGGAGTGATAATTCATAGATATATCTTGAATTTCAAGCAAAGACATCTAATCACCACCTTTTTATTTTATGTATATAGGTGGATTATGCTATATGTGATGTGGGAAGCCTTAAAATTAAGGCTTCCATCATCCACACTTGTTCGTTCTGTATTTCTACTATTTTTCATTTACTACTTTTTCAGCAAAAGAGTTATTTACTATTGTCTTATATTCAGGCCTAGAAGGTATAAGTGATGCGTCATAGGATTGAATAACATCCATTAATTTAGTTAGATCTTCTTCGTTTAATGTTGGATCTGAAGCAAGAGCATCGATTTCCTTGTAGTTATCGATAACCTTAATCATAATGTCTCTATCAGTTCCAGGGAAGAAAGATATAATTGAATCAGCTACTTCTTCAGTTGAATGGCTTTGGAACCATTGTTGTCCTTTATAGATAGCTCTGGTGAATTTTTCTATTGTTTCTGGATTTTTATCCATATAGGATTTTGTTGAGAAGAAACAAGTATAAGCAAGTTTTCCAGAGTCGTTACCTATTGAAGCAACAATCTTTCCACTACCTTCTTTTTCTAGCATTGAAGCTGTAGGTTCGAATAGAGCTACATATTCTCCACTTCCAGCTTTAAATGCACCAGCAGTAGCAGTGAAATCAATATTAGTTACCATTTCTACATCTTTTCCAGGGGTAATACCATGGTTCTTCATAACATATTCAAGTGCCATTTCAGGAACACCACCAGGTCTACCGCCTATTAACTTCTTACCCTTTAGTTGTTCCCAAGTGAAGTTTTCTTCAGCATTTCTGCCAACTAGGAAGGAACCATCTTTTTGAGTAAGTTGAGCAAATAGTACTGGGTAATCTTCTCTTCCTTGATTATAGATGTAAATTACTTGTTCAGGTCCACAGAAACCAATGTCGGCGTTATTGCTAAGCACGTTTTGCATAACTTTGTCCGCTCCTTGTCCAGTTGAAAGATCTATTTCTAGTCCTTCCTCTTCAAAGAAGCCTTCGCTTATAGCAACATACATTGGAGCGTAGAATACAGAACGAACTACTTCGTTAAGACGAACTTTTTGTAGCTCTGATTTTTCTTCTTTCTTGCCACAACCAATAAAAGAACAACTAATGGTAAAAACGAGTGCCAAGAAAAGTGCTAGTTTTGACTTTTTTCTCATGTTCGTATGTCCTCTCCTTAATGATTACTAAAGATGCTTTATGGTGTATATTATGACGGATAATGTCAGAGTGTTAAAGAAAGATGGAAAATAAAAATAGTAAAAGAGAATTTAGAATAGATAAATAAGATATAATTTTAGTATAATAATTGTAATTTAAACTGATTTGTGAGAGGAGTTATTATGGAAATACGAGATATAGTTTTAGGAGACTTTAATGAAGTAAGTAAATTGATGTATCAGGTACATAATCTTCATTTAGAAAATAGGAATGATATTTATAAAGAGTCTAATCCTATGGCAAAGAATGAGTTCATAAATATATTAGAAGATAATCATTGTATATCAATATTAGCAGAGGAAAACAATGAAGTATTAGGTTTGTGTATGGCAAGCATAAAGGAAGTTTTAAATCATCCTCTATTAAAAGACAGGAAAGTTGGACACTTAGATGTGCTGTGTGTAGACGAAGGGTATAGGAAAAGAGGTATAGGAAAAAAGTTGTGTGATGCAATTATTTTTAGATTAAAAGAAAAGGGAATTGTAAGTTTAGAGCTTATGGTATGGTCATTTAATAAAGAAGCAATAAATTTTTATAAAAGTATAGGAATGATTGAAAGAAATAAAGTTATGGAATATAAGTTATAAATATATATTTTTTTAGGTGCCTAATTAACATTTAATTCATATAAATATTAATAAGAGAGTTTATAGAAGTATATTAATTAGGAGGATATAAAATAATGAGGAATATAAATACAAGAGAATTTAATTCGGAAGTTTTAAACCAAAGTGGCGTGGTAATTGTTGACTTTTATGCAACTTGGTGTGGTCCTTGCAAGATGCTTGCACCAGTACTTGAAAGTATAGATAATGAAATGGGAAATGTTAAAGTGGTTAAAGTTGATATAGATGAAAGTAGGAGATTGGCTATGAATTATGGGATTCAAAGTGTTCCTACAATAAAGATATTCAAGGACGGAAGAGAAGTAGCTACAAGGGTAGGATTCCAACCTAAAGAAACATTAGAAAATATTATTCAAATGATTATGTAGAGGAAGTGTAAAAATTGCAGGAACGATATGATATAGCTATAATCGGGACAGGCCCTGCAGGATTATCAGCTGCATTAAATGCTAAAATAAGAAATAAATCATTTATACTATTTGGAAGTAATAATTTAAGTCCTAAAATAGCAAAAGCACCTAAGATAAACAACTTTTTAGGGTTTCCTAATATGAGTGGTAAAGAAATGGGAATGGCTTTTAGAGAGCATATAAAATCAATGGGAATAGAGATCACAGAAGAGAGAATAAATAATATTTATTCAATGGGTGATTATTTTGCATTAATGGTAAATGATAAGATGTATGAAGCAAGAACTATAATACTTGCTACAGGAGTTGAATTTTCCAAGCCTATAAAAGGAGAGTTAGAGTTTTTGGGTAGAGGTGTAGGATACTGTGCAACTTGTGATGCTCCTCTTTATAGTGGAAAGGATGTAGTAATAGTATCTTCTAACGAAGAAGGAGAAAGAGATGCAAATTATGTATCTGAATTAGCTAAGAGAGTATATTATGTTCCATTATATAATGGAGAATATAGAATTAATAGTAATATAGAAGTGGTAAAAGATAAACCTATGGAAATTGTAGGTGATGATAAGGTTAAAAAATTATTATTAAAAAGTAATAATATAGATACTGATGGAGTATTTCTTTTGAAGGACGCAATTTCTCCATCTCAACTTGTACCTGGACTTCTAGAAATAGATGGCCACATAATGGTTGATAATCATATGAGGACAAATTTAAAAGGTTGCTTTGCAGCAGGAGATTGTGTTGGAAAACCATATCAGTATATAAAAGCAGCTGGAGAAGGAAATATAGCATCGCTATCAGCAGTTGCCTATTTAGATGGAAGATAATAATTTGAGAAAAGTAAAAAATTCATAAGAAGAATTTATATATATCAAGGACTAAATTAAAATGTTTATTATTTTAATTTAGTCCTTTTATATTTTCTTTTAAAAATTTTAATATTAACTTTTACAATTTACTATTCACTTATATTTAAAAAACTTGAATTATTATCCTTAAACTTTTTTTAATATCTCTTAAGTTTTTCTTTATTTTTTTCACAAGATATATATAAGAAATAAATTTTAGAATAAAGACATAACGAAAGAGAAGGAGATAAGATCTATGAATATTGAAATGTTAACAAATTATTTTTCACAATATGGATTAATAGTTTTCTTTATAATAATTTTTCTTGAATATCTAAATACACCAGGTTTAGCAGCTGGTATAGTAATGCCTCTGGCAGGTGTGTGGGCAGCTAATGAAGGAGTGGGTTTCTTTACAGCTATTTTTATATCAGTAATAGCTGGACTTTTAGGCAGTTTAGTTCTTTATTTTATAGGAAGAATAGGGGGAGAAATCTTTTTAAAGAAATTAATAAAGAAGTTTCCTAATCAAGAAAAGGTTATAAATAGCAAACTAGACTATTTAAGACAAAAGGGAAGTATAGGGATTTTTGTGAGTAAATTAATACCTATGGCAAGAACATTAATAGAAATTCCAGCTGGAGTACTAAAGATTGATTTTTTGAAGTATTTTTGGAGTGCTAGTTTAGGGATATTTGTGTGGAATTTAATATTTATAGGTTCAGGATATATATTTGGTGAAGCTGTATTTCAAAAGCTAACATTTTTATAGGGAGGAGATAAAATGAGAATTGCAATGTTAACAAATAACTATAAACCTTTTGTTGGAGGAGTTCCAATATCAATAGAAAGATTATCTAAGTCTTTAAGAAGTCTTGGACATGAAGTTTATATTTTTGCTCCAACTTATGATGATCAGTGTGATGAGGAATTTGTAATAAGATATAAATCCCTAAAAGGAAAAATATCAGGAGGAGTTGTACTTCCCAATATATTTGATATAGAAATAGAGAAAAAGTTTAAAGCTTTAAAGTTCGATATTATACATGTACATCATCCAATGTTATTAGGAAATATAGCTCAGTATTTAGGGAAAAAATATAATATTCCAGTTGTATATACTTATCATACAAGGTATGAAGAATATCTACATTTCTTAAAACCTTTCGAATTATTAGAAAGTAGAGGGGATAAAATAGGAGATAAAATTTTAAATTATAGTAAAGAAAAATTTGTACCTAATAGAATAAGAAACTTTGTTAATAGATGTGACTTGGTTTTTGCACCTACTGAAACAATGAAGGGATATTTATTACAAGGCGGTGCAGAAAGTAAAATAGAAATATTACCAACTGGACTAGAAGATGAATATTTTAATGAAAATAGAGATGGAAGCAGGGAAGTAAGGAATAAGTATCTTGGTGATAATAAGTATTTGTTTTGTACTGTTTCAAGGCTTAGTAAAGAGAAAAACTTACACTTTTTTATAGATGGATTACTAGAGTTAAAAAATAAAGTTGGCAATTGCTTTAATACTATGGTTATTGGTGATGGTCCATTAAAGAAAGAACTAGAAGAAAGAGTACAGAGATTAGGTCTTGATAATAATATTACCTTTATAGGAAAAGTTGATAATAAAAAGATAAAAGACTATTACGGTGCATGTGATTTATTTCTTTTTTCTTCAAAGTCAGAAACTCAAGGAATAGTTCTTCTTGAAGCTATGGCATCAAAGCTCCCTGTAGTAGCAGTTAAAGCTTCAGGTGTAATGGATGTAGTAGAGAATGGGATTAATGGATATATGACAACTGAGAGCAAAGAAGAGTGGGCTGATAGTATATGGAATATTATAACAAACTATAATCTAATGTTAAAACTTAAAGATGGAGCTTTTAGAACATCAAAAGAATACTCTAACTCTAAAATTGCTAAATTGGCCCTACTTTATTACGAAGAGGTAATATTAGAATGTCATAGAAGGGGACAAGAGTATGCAATTAAAATTGGATAGGGATAGATTACTTAGTAAAGTTTATATAAGCTATTTAAGATTAATATGGAAAACAAGTGCTATTGAATATGAAGGAGAGATAAATGATTTTGCAAACAGTATAATTGGATTTTGGCATGGTGATAGTTATGTTATGAATTTAGCAATTAATAAATTAATATCAAAGGATATAAATTTACAGGTTGTGGTTACTGCTGACAAAAGAGGTGATTATATTGAGAATATCCTAAATTATTATGGAGGAAAAGCACTAAGAATGCCAGATGGTATAAAGATGAAGGGATTTTTAAAAGAACTTAAGGCAGAAAGTAAGAAGAAAAATGGAACTTTAGCCATTGCTCTTGATGGACCATTAGGACCCTTACATGAGCCAAAGAAAATAGCACCCCTGTTATCAAATGAATCAGGTAAAGAATTGATAGGCTTTAAAATAGATTATTCTAACAAGATATCCTTAAATAAAAGATGGGATAAATATTCAATACCACTACCATTTACAAGGATAGGAATAAATACTGTAAACTTTGGAGTAGTAACAAGGGATGATTTAAGAAGCTATAGAGAATATTCTAAAGAATTAAAGAAGTTTCTTTAGAAATTCTTTAGATTTGTTTAGATATTATCTTTAGTAATATCACTTACACTTTAATTAATAGGTGATAAATGATATCTTTATCTATGTATTTAATAAGAAAAGAGGTATTGCTATGAATACATATAATGTTTTAATTGTAGAGGATGAAAAGGAAATTGCAGATGCAATAGAGATATATCTAAAGAATCAAGGATATAGGGTATTTAAAGGACTAAATGGAATAGAGGGGTTAGAGATAATAGATAGAGAAGAGATACATTTAGCTATCGTGGATATAATGATGCCTAAGATGGATGGTATCCAAATGACAATGAAGCTTAGGGAAAATCATGATTTTCCTGTAATTATGTTATCGGCTAAATCTGAGGATTTTGATAAAATAACAGGTCTTAATATTGGCGCAGATGATTACGTGACAAAGCCATTTACGCCATTAGAGTTACTTGCAAGGGTTAATTCTCAACTTAGAAGATATTCTAAATATTTGAAGTTGGTTGGCAATAAAGAAATTGAGGAAAATGTGTTTTCAATAGGAGGTCTTGAACTTAGTGTTGATAGAGTAGAAGTTACTGTAGATGGAAATCAAGTAAAAATGACTCCTATAGAATTTAAGATATTGCATCTACTTATGAAAAATGCAGGAAGAGTATTTTCATCAGAAGAGATATATGAAAGGGTGTGGAATGAACAAGCAATAAATACTGATACCATAATGGTTCATATAAGAAACATACGAGAGAAGATAGAAATTAATCCTAAGAATCCAAAGTATTTAAAGGTGGTGTGGGGAGTTGGATACAAAATTGAAAAACAATAAGAAAAGTTTATTATTAAGTGTAATAGTAGGAATTATTATTTTAGCAGTATCAATAGGTATGGTAAATTTTTATCCTAAAATGGTTAGGGTGGCTAAAGAGAAATCTTTATCTGTCAATCCATATATAGATTATTCTCTTCAAAAATATATGTACGATAGTAGTATGGTGCTATATAAAAATTTACTTGAAAAAGAATATGATAAAAAAATAGTACCTTCTGATATTTTTGTTAAAGATAGAGAAAATGATAGTTATGATATAAATGAGTATAAAGAAAACATAGATCGAAAAGTATATAATGCAGAAGATTTACTTAAAAAAGGAATCAAAAACCTTGATTATATAATTATAAATAATAAAAGTGGTTTTGAAATTTCTAAGGGTGAAGATAGCATTAAAAAGATAGCAAAAGGCGAAAAAACAAGTGAAGATGAGCATTATGGATATTATATAGTTGTTAAATATGATGAAGATGGTAATTATAAGATAGCAGATATTAAAGGTGCAGAGAAGGATGTTATTACAAATTTATTTTATGGACTAGAATGGAAGCAGTATAGTAATAATGGAAGTGTAACCGTAAGTGGGCCTAAGGATGTTACTATTGCTTATGGAATACCTAAGGTCTTAGAATATGATGATCCTATTAGTTATCTTATAGAAAATAGTGACAGAATTGCATATGGTGACATTTCTTTATTATACGGTGGAGCATTAGCTGTAATAATTATTATTTTATCATTATTTACTCCTTCAAAAATATGGAGTAGATGTATTGGTATTAAAAATATATTAAGAATACCATTTGAAATTTTAGTCGTTCTATTAACTTGTATGATTTCGCTAATAGCTTTATTACCAATGTTAGTATATGAATATGGCAATAATATTGGAAATTTCATAGAGATAATGAATAATATAGGGGTATCCCAAAGAACGGCAGAAATAATATTTATGTTTGGTAATATACTAGGTTTATCAATTATTATATATGGAATTTATTTAGCTATAATAGCTGTGAAAAATATATTTCATGTTGGATTTAAAGAGTATTTTAAAACTAAATCATTAATAGTAATGTTATTATTAAAATCTAAAAGATGGATTAAAAAAGGATATAATAGACTTATAGAAATAGATTTAAACGATAAATCAAATAAGACTCTCATAAAAATATTAGGGGCAAATTTTATTGTATTAAGTATAATGTGTAGTATTTGGTTTTTTGGTATAGGAATATCAATAGCTTATACAATAATGTTATTCTTCGTGCTAAAGAAGTATTTTGATGATATAAAACAAAAGTATAGTATTTTACTTGAAGCAACGAATAAGATTGCAGAAGGAAATCTAGATGTAGAAATAAAGGAAGACTTAGGTTTATTTAATCCACTAAAAGGGGAACTAGAAAAGATTCAATCAGGGTTTAAAAAGGCTGTAGATGAAGAAGTGAAAAGTCAAAGATTAAAAACTGAACTTATATCAAATGTTTCTCATGATTTAAAAACACCATTGACTTCAATAATAACTTATGTTGATTTATTAAAGAATGAAAAAATTACAGAAGAAGAGAGAAAATCATATATAGAAACAATAGAGAGAAAATCTCAAAGGCTTAAGAACTTAATTGAAGACCTATTTGAGATGAGCAAGGCCACTAGTAAAAATATTCAGCTTAACATAGTAGACGTGGATATAGTAGAGCTAATGAAGCAAACACAATTTGAATTAAGTGATAAAATTGAAGAATCATCACTAAAATTCAAATGGAATTTACCTAATGAAAAGGTAATTATAAAATTAGATAGTCAAAAGACATTTAGAGTATTTGAAAATCTATTGATGAATATAGTTAAATATGCAATGCCAAATTCTAGAGTGTTTATTGATATTATAAATGAGGAGGATAAGGTATCTATTGTATTAAAGAATATGTCTGCAAATGAGATTGATTTTACGGCAGAAGAGATAGTTGAAAGATTTGCAAGAGGGGATAGATCTAGGAATACTGAAGGGTCAGGTCTTGGACTTGCAATATCAAAGAGTTTTGTTGAACTACAAGGTGGAAGTTTTAACATTGAAATAGATGGAGATTTATTTAAAGTGAGAATTGATTTTAATAAATAGTAAAAAGGAAGTTGAGTTACAACTTCCTTTCTTATTTTTCATTATAGTTTGTGAATATTTACTCCCATAGGACCTTTTTCGCCTTCTTGTATATCAAAGGATACACTTTCACCTTCGTGTAAATCTTTTTCTGGACCTTTTTCTTTTATTTGAGAATGATGAGCGAAAACATCTTTTCCATCATTACAAGAAATAAATCCATATCCCTTTTCTTGATTGTACCATTTTACTGTTCCTGTTATACTTGCCATTTTTAATTATCTCTCCTTATTTTATGGTGTCATAATTAGTATTCCTTTAGAAGAAAATAATTATGTTAAAAATAAATAATATTTAGAATAAAGTTAAGGTATATACATGACTAATAGTTAAGTATATCCCTTAAAGTTATATTTTTTTAACTGTATCTCTTTCTACTAAGGTATTGTTCAAAATAATTCTTTTGCTATATTCATTGTTACAATCAATTTTATCTTTAATTAAGCTTGCAGCATTAGTTCCAAGTAGGTGCATATTTTGATCCATAGTAGTAAGCTTTGGTTCGATAAGGCTACTTAATTGAATATTATCATATCCAATAATAGATAAATCCTTAGGTATCTCTATATTTAACTTTTTACAAGCATTTATTGCTCCAACCCCCATAAGGTCGTTACAAGCAAATATAGATGTTACATTTAACTTAGGTAAAAGTTCTACCAGCGTAGATGTTGTATTATCTACGGTTGTTAAGCTGTTACCTTCACCTATATTTATAATATTTTCATGATTGAAGTTATCGATATCCATCATGACTTCTTTATAAACCTCTTCCTTAACATCATAAGAATAACTATCTTTACCACGAATAAATAAAATGTTTCTGTGGTTGTTATCAAGTAGATATCTTAAGGCTAATTTACACCCCATAGATTCATCATTTGAAACTGATGATATATTAGGAACAGTTGTATAACCATTTATAAATACAAATGGTATCTTTTTAGATAATTCGTTATAAAACTTATTTTTAATATTTGATGTAGTAGGGTCAATCACTATAATACCTGCAACGTTTCTAGCAAGCAGATTATTAATACATTTTTTTTCTTCATCTTTATCATTAGATGTGGTCATTAATATAATGGATAAAGAATATTTTTTTAATTCTGATTCTATCCCGTATACAACGCTTGGGAAGAATAAGTTAGTTAAACTAGGAACTATTACACCTATTGTAGTTGATTTTCTTTGGGTAAGTTCCCTTGCTTGCATGTTGGGTATATAGTTTAGTTCTTCAATTGCCTTAAGAACTCTTTTCTTAGTTTCTTCTTTAACAGGATAATTTCCATTCATTACCCTTGATACAGTAGCCACAGAGGTATTTGCCTTTTTTGCTACTTCAGTGATAGTTATGTTCATAGAGTTATTCCACCTTACAATGTTTTTATAAATTTATCAAAGGCTTCTAATCCTTTTTCATCCCTTTTAAATACACCTGCATGAGATAATACTTCTTGGAATTTTAGTCCAACTTCTTCTTTTAAAATTTCCATTATAGTATCCTCTGTAAATGATGGGTATTTATTAATGATGTAATTATACCACTTAGCGTGTTTAGAAACAATTTCATTAGTTGAGATATCTTTTTCACCATCTAAAAGAGCGTTCTTAATTATATTAAGTTCATTTTTTAATCTAGCAGGTAAAACGGCAAGTCCCATAACTTCAATTAAACCAATGTTTTCTTTCTTAATATGATGAACTTCTTCATGAGGATGGAAAAGACCAAGTGGATATTTTTCACTAGTTCTATTATTTCTTAAAACTAAGTCTAATTCATACTTATTATTTTTGTATCTAGCTATTGGCGTTATAGTATTATGTGGTTCGTTATTAGTGTTACTTAGAATATCTACAGTAGCATCTGAGTATTTTCTCCAAGTAGATAGAATATGGTCAGCTAAGTTTAATAAATCATCCTTATTGTCACTTACTAATCTAACTACAGACATTGGCCATTTTAAACGTCCAACAGTTACTTTTTCATAACCTGGAATGACATAAGATTTTTCTAATAATGCATTCTCCATTGCAAAAGTATATCTTCCGCCTTGGTAGTGGTCATGTGATAAAATTGATCCTCCAACTATTGGTAAGTCTGCATTTGATCCTATAAAATAATGTGGAAACTGCTCTACAAATCCTAAAAGATTTTCAAAAGTAGTTCTATTGATCTTCATAGGAATATGCTCACTGTTTAAAACAATACAATGCTCGTTATAGTAGGTATAAGGAGAGTATTGTAAGAACCATTTTGTCTCATTTAGCTTCAATGGAATTATTCTATGTGTTTCTCGTGCAGGATGATTTAAGGTCCCGTAGAAACCTTCATTTTCTTTGCATAATAAACATTTAGGATAAGAGGAAGCTTTTTGAAGCTTAGCCTTAGCTATCTCCTTTGGATCTTTTTCTGGCTTTGAAAGATTAATTGTTATATCTAAATCACCATAAGGGGTAGAGGTTTTCCATACAATATTTTTATCAGTTCTTTCTTTTCTAATATAATTAGAAGCTATACTTAAACCAAAATAGTAATCCGTTGCATGCTTTGGATCTTCTTTATATAGCCTTGAGAAAGTATTAATTACTTCAGAAGGTCTAGGCATAACACAGTTCATTATTTTTGTATCAAATAAATCTCTTTCTGTAGTTGAGTTTTCAATCATAGCTTTTGAAACTGCGTAGTCTAAAATATTTTCTAAAATTTCCGTAGGATCATCTAAAGTTTCATTAATGATTTCCTCTTCGAATTCATTTAGATTTAAAGTTCCAAGTAGCATGTTAATTGAATATATTCTATCTTCTTCTGAGATTAAACCTTTTTGAAGAGCAAAATTTATAAGTCGATTTATCTCACGGTTTATCATAATAAAACCTCCTTAATCATTAAATCCGTTTGGATTTTTAGAATGCCATGTCCATGCTGTTTTTATAATATCTTTAACGTTAGTATATTTAGGTTCCCAGTTAAGAAGATTATGAGCTTTTTCGCTTGAAGCTATAAGTATAGCAGGGTCACCAGCTCTTCTTTCTCCTAAGACAACCTTTATTTCTTCACCAGTAGCATCTTTTGTTGCATCTATCATTTCTTTTACAGAGAAGCCTTTACCGTTTCCAAGGTTAAAGATATTGCTTTCATTTCCAGCCCTTAAATAGTTAAGAGCTTTTATGTGCGCATCTGCAAGATCTAAAACATGGATATAGTCACGGATACATGTGCCATCTTCTGTTGGATAATCATCTCCAAATACTGTAATATGCTCACGTTTCTTTAAAGGAACTTGAAGTATTAATGGTATAAGATGAGTTTCTGGTGAGTGATCTTCTCCAATACTACCATCTTCTAAAGCACCTGCAACATTGAAATATCTTAGGGAAACAAATTTAATTCCATTAGCTTTATTTACCCATTTCATCATTTTTTCCATTGTAAGCTTTGTTTCTCCATAGGTATTGGTTGGGTTTGTTTCATCATCTTCTAATATAGGAACTTTTTTGGGTTCTCCATATACAGCAGCTGTGGATGAAAATACAATTTTATCGATGTTGTGTTTGACCATACTTTCAAGTAATACTTGCATTCCATATACATTGTTATTAAAGTAAAGTAAAGGGTTAGTCATGCTCTCACCAACTAATGAGTTTGCAGCGAAATGTATTACAGCTTCAATATTATTTTCTGAAAATACTTTATCTAAGAAAGCATGATCTCTTATATCACCTTTATAAAATTTAGCTTTTGGATTAACGGCTTTTAAGTGTCCTGTTTGAAGATTGTCCACAATTACAACATCTTCATTACTTTTTATAAGCTGATGAACTGTGTGAGAACCAATGTAACCAGCACCACCACATACTAATATTGACATACTAAAACCTCCTAAAATAGTTTTCTAGTTCCATCAGAAATATCTACTACGTAGAAACTAGGTTTATATCCAATAATTTTTTCATATTTTTCAGTAGAGTAGTTTATGAATTCATCAATAGCATCTTCTTTTACTATACTTATTGTGCATCCACCAAAACCAGCTCCTGTCATACGTGAACCTATGACATTATCTTTTTGATCCCAAGCAGCCTCAACTAAAGTATCAAGTTCAATTCCTGTAACTTCATAGTCATCTCTTAAAGAAATATGAGATTGGTTCATAAGTTCACCAAAAGTTTTTATATCATTATTTTCTAAAGTTTCTACAGCCTTTAAAGTTCTTAGATTTTCTAATACGGCATGTTTAGCTCTTTTTCTAATGATAGGGTTTTCTATTTTATCCTTTAAAGATTCAAAATCTTCCTCTGTAAGTTCACCAAGGGAAGAAATGTTCTTATATTCCTTTAATATTCTTAATGCTTCTTCACATTCAGCTCTTCTTTCGTTGTATTTTGAATCAACAAGACCACGTTTTTTATTAGTATTTCCTATTACTAGCTTGTACCCATCCATGTTGATTTTACTGTATCTATATTCTAAAGTGTTACAGTCAAGTAAGATTGCACAGTCCTTAGTTCCCATACCAATAGCAAACTGATCCATTATCCCACAGTTTACTCCTATAAATTTATTTTCGGCTTCCTGGCTCATTTTAACCATAGAAACCATATCAAGTTCTAAATTGAAAGTATCTTTAAGAATTATTGAAGTTAATAATTCAAGGGAAGCAGATGATGAAAGTCCTGAACCGTTAGGTATATTTCCGTATACTAATACGTTAAATCCATTAGAAATATCAAAACCATGGTCTTTAAAGGTTTTAATAACTCCTTTAGGATAATTAGCCCAATCATGTTCTTTTTCAAATTTAAGTTGATCTAAATCAAATTCTATAACTCCAATATCTTTAAAGTTATTTGAGTATAATCTAATCTTTTTATCATCTCTTTTAGTAGTTAGTCCATAAGTTCCTATAGAAAGTGCACATGGAAATACATTTCCTCCGTTGTAATCTGTATGCTCTCCAATCAAATTTACTCTTCCAGGTGAAAAATAAATGTTAGTTGGATTTTCATTAAAGATTTCAGTAAAGTCATTTTTTAAGTTTTCAATAAGTTCCATATTAATACCCTCCTTTATTTACTTTTATAGTAAGCGATTACTATAAAAAAGTAAATACTTTTTTATTAAATAAAAGAATTTAATTAATTGTTTACATAATTGTATTTACAATGATAGCTTTGAAATAGTATTATATAAACAAGAAGATTAGTATATATTATTTAGAGAAAAAAGCAGAAATCGGTTTCTTAGGAGGTATTTATGAGAATTAATGAAGAGTTTGTATTTGAAGATAAGAATGGGAAAGTATATGAGTATACATTAAGAAATGATAAAAATATTGAAGTTAAAATATTGAATTTAGGAGGAATTATAACAGGGATATATGTTCCTGATAAAAATGGAATTTTAGAAAATGTAGTTGTAGGGTGGAAAAACTATGAGGATTATACATGGGATAGTGGTTATACTGGAGCTTTGGTAGGGAGAACAGCAGGAAGAATTGCGGATGGTAAGGTTACTATAAATAAAAAAAACTTTGAGTTATCAAGGAATTCAGGAAATAACACATTACATGGTGGTAATATAGGATTTAATAAAAAGCTATGGAATGTTACTAAATATAATGACGAGGATGAAGTTGGATTAATATTAGAAAGTGCAAGTAAAGATGGAGAAGGAGGGTATCCAGGAAATGTTATTCTAAAGATAAAGTATTCTTTAAATAATAATAATGAATTATCAATAGAATATTATGGGAAAAGTGATAAAGATACTCTGCTTAATATGACTAACCATTCGTATTTTAATTTATCTGGAAACTTAAAGAGAAGTGTTTTAGATGAAGTCCTAACTATAAAATCTGATAAATTTGCTGCTATAACAGAAGATGGAGCTTTATCAGGAGAATTGATTGATGTTAATGGAACAGAATTTGACTTTAATTATCCTAAAGAAATAGGAAAAGATATAAATGGGGAACATAATCAATTGAAATTGGGGAATGGATATGATCATCCTTGGATTTTAGATAAAAATAATAATGTTAAGGTGAGATTAGAAGATAAGGAATCTGGTAGAGTTATGGAAGTATATACTGATAGAGAAGCTGTAGTTGTATATACTACAAATTATCCGGAAGATAATAAGGAATTATATAGTGGTGGTTTTCTAAAGAAAAATTATGCAATATGTTTTGAGACACAGAGTATGCCTATAGGAAAAAATGAAGCTTTTTTAGATGGATCAATACTTAGAAAGGAAAAAAAATATAAAGCAAAAACTATTTTTAAGTTTACTAATTAATATATTATTTTTAAGAAAAAGCTGACTTCTATTTAATATAGGAGTCAGCTTTTTGTTCTTTAACTATCTATTTACTTTATCTAAGAAGAGTGAGCAAATGTACTAGTATCTATGATTTTTCTAGATTTATATATAGATTTAGCTTTTACATAACCTAATGTAATAATAAATAGAACCAATAATATTGTTATCTCAGATAATACAACCCTAAAAGGGGTTGAATAATTCACAAGTGGTGTTATATATAGAAGTTTTATCACTGCTCCATGGCATACATACATAATTAATGAATTTTCTCCTATAGTATGAAGCTTAGTTACTTTTGATGGAATATAACTTAATATTAATCCACCTAATATAAATGAGCCGATGTAATGAAATATTCTAATAAAGAATGGGAAGAGACGGTTATCATAGTAGAATCCATACTTAGTATATTCAAATAGAAGTTCTAGCATAGTATCATCCTTTAATAAGTAAAGGAAAAATAAAACTGCTATAGAAGAAAGTAATAAGTGAATTCTATATTTTTTTAACTTTTCTAAGTATTCTTTTTTGAACATCATTCCAGCTACAAAATAAGGTAAAAAGAAAAAAGTTCTTGATACACTAGCATAGCTACCAACACTATCATCAAAACCTATAGCTAAGGAAACAATTAATGATAGTATAAGCCACTTCTTCTTATCCTTTATATAATCTGATAAAATGTACCAGAATATTAAAGATAATAAATACCACATAGTCCATTGTGGTGTGAAAAACTCTAGGGTTAATGAGCTTTTAAATACAAACCTATTTAAAAAAAAGTAGAATATTTGTACACCTAAATATATCTTGAATATTTTCATTACTTTTTCTTGAGTTGTTCTTTTGCTTTTTGTGCAAAAATATCCTGAAACGAATGTAAATAGGGGCATATGGAACATGTATAATACCAGTAAAAAGTAATGTGTATTTAAACAAGACGGTTGTGCATGTTCTAAAGAATTTCCTATAATTACAAAAATAATTAAAAAGGCTTTAAGGTTGTCAAAATAATAATCCCTGGTTTTAATAATAATCCCCTCCCCTCGCATATATATATAAAATATTACATAAATATTACAAAACCATGTCAATTATATTACTTATAGTATATTTGTCAATATAAATGAAAGAAGTAATATTACATAAGTTAGTAAAATAATATTAATAGAGGGTGGTGGATATGTGGTTTAAGAATTTATTTAAGAGAAAAAAAAGTAATATGATTAAACAAGAAAACAAAAATATAACTACTATTGCATTTGTTGCTTTAGAAAATAGAGAACTTCCTAACAAAAATAATCTTAGACAGTACTTAGAAGATAAATTTAACATAAGAATATTTATTAATAAGTGGAAAGAGGATATAGGAACTATAGATATAGAAGATAAACAGGTAATAATAACGTTAATGCCACATCCAATTGATTGGGATGAGATTAATCAATCTTGTGAAAGGGCATGGTACTTTAAACAAGCAAGAAGTAAAATGAGTAATCATACTGCACATTTAGTTATATCTATTAATGGAAGGTTAGATGAACAAATTAGGAATTGTATTTTATTAAGCAAGGTAATAGTAGCTATAATAAATTCTACTAATGTATTAGGAGTATATTGGTATAATATACAAACAATAAGGTCCCCAGAGGAATTTGAAAATAAAATTGTAAGTTTAGATGAAGAAAGTCTTCCGATTGAATTATGGGTAGACATAAGAATGCGGATGAATGGAAACTTTAAACAGGATATTTATACTGTAGGAATGGATAAGCTAGGCTTAAAGAATATTGAAATACTTAATTCTAAATTAGATTATTATATTTTATATATTTTTGTTTATGAAGCATGTTTAAATATGGTGTCAAAGTGTTATGAGTATATAGAAAAGGATATAATTGAAGAAGGAAAATATAAGTTCCAAGTTGAATATAATAAAGGAACAATAATTGATAATAAAGAAGTAATAAGTTTTGTTTCGTTATAAAGGAGGATTATTTATGGATTCAGTCTTATTTATAGTTGATATGAACAATGGTTTTGCAAGAGAAGGAGCATTATCTAGTGAACGAGTGGAAAAAATAATACCTAATATAGTAAAGGTTATAGAAGATTTTAAAGATAAGGGTGATAGAATTGTGGCATTTACAGATAGTCACAAAAAAGATGCAGCTGAATTTAAGAGTTTTCCACCTCATTGCGTAGAAGGTACAGCAGAATGTGAATTAGTAGATGAAATTAAAGTATATGAAGAATATATGAAGGTTATAAAGAAAAATTCAACAAATGCATTTTTAGAAGAAGAGACACAAATAGAAATAGATGATTTAATTAATAAAGGCGTTAAGAAGTGGTATGTTACTGGATGTGTAACTGATATTTGTGTAAAACAGTTTACTTTAACACTAAAAACATACTTCAATAAAGAAAATTTAGATATGGATGTTATAGTAATTAAAAATTGTGTAGATACTTTTGATGCGACTGGTCATAGTGCAGAAGAAATGAATAAATATTCTTTTATGGATATGTCACAAGCTGGTGTGGAAGTAATAGAGGAGTTTTAAGAAGAGATTTTTAAAAATCTCTTTTTTACTGTCTAGGAAATTATAAAATTTTAATTAATTATAAATCAAAGATATTATTATAATTTCATATTAAAAAATATAAAATCAAGGATAATAATTTTATAATTTTCTTACCTTAAGTATGAAGTGATAAATATCTTCTCTATCTTTTTTAATTTGTAAATAAGTCCTGTTAATTGAATTAAGGGTGAAAAAATATTATAATTTATAGAAGAAAAATAAATAGTAGTAAAGAGTTAAAGGAGTAGCAATGATTAAAGCAGTATTATTTGATTTAGATGGAACACTATTAGATACTAATGAATTAATTTATAAGTCATTTTGCCATATGTTTAAAGAGGTATTAGGTATAGAATTACCTAAGACTGAAATAACTAGATTGTATGGAAAGCCTTTAGAGAGGTCCTTGGGGAAATATGCAAATAGTAGAGAAGAATTAGAAAGAATGATTAATGAATATAGATCTTATAATGCAGTGCATCATGATGAAATGTGTGCACCCTTTGAAGGGGTTATAGAACTACTTCAAACTCTTAAGAGTAAAGGAATTAAGTTAGGAATAGTAACTTCTAAAAGAAAGACAGTAGCTGAAAGAGGAATGATGCTTGGAGGCATACTTGAATATATGGATGTTATAATATCACCAGAGTCTACTGTAAAGCATAAGCCAGAAGGAGAACCAGCTGTGAAAGCTTGTGAAACATTAGGAGTAGACCCTAAAGAAGCAATAATGGTTGGGGACAGTAGCTATGATTTGTTATGTGGTAAAAACGCAGGATGTTTAACTTGTGGAGTTGAGTATACTGCTTTAGATATTAAAGATTTGTTAGATGTAAAACCAACATATATGGTTAAAGAACCTACTGATATTTTGAAACTTGTATAGGAGGGTGTATGAACGTACAAATATTTGGAGCTAAGAAGTGTTTTGATACTAAGAAGGCGGAAAGATTCTTTAAAGAAAGAAGAATAAAGTATCAATTAATAGATATGAAAGAAAAAGGTATGAGTAAAGGTGAGCTTTCTTCTGTAAAATCATCTGTAGGTATTAATGAATTAATTAATACAAAAGCTAAGAATTATTCTAAATCAAACTTAGGGAATATAAGAAGTGCAGAGGTTAAAGAAGAAATATTATTAAAGGATGGAAGCCTTATAGTTACACCTGTAGTTAGAAATGGGAAAAAAGCCACAGTTGGTTACAAACCCGAAATATGGCAAGAATGGATAGATAGTGAATAGGTTAAAAGTAGGAATATCCTCTATCAATATAGTTGCTAGAGGATACTTTTTTATTAAAGCATTAATTTTTGATGGAATTTATCATAGAGTTTTATCATTTTATCTTCGGTGCAAGCGTTATGAATTTCTGAAATAGGAATCCATTTAACACCTTTAGTTTCTTCTTCATTTAGAATAAGCTTAGTATTTTCATCTCCCTCAAATAGATAGGCTACTGAAAGATGAAGGTGAGGTGAAACGAATTTCCCTTTTTTATAATGACCGTCTACAGTAAGAATATCAAGGGAAAAGATATTTGGCACAATTAGATTTAGGTCTTGAATTCCTGTTTCTTCCTCTGCCTCTTTTATAGCAACATGTAGCAAGTTATCATCACCATCAGCATGTCCGCCAGTCCAAGACCAAGAGTTATAGATTCTATGATAAATCATAAGAACTTTATCCCTAGTTTTGTTTAAAATATAACCAGAACTTGTTATATGCATTATTTCATTTTCTCTAGTTAGAATATTACTATTATTTCGTATTGCATCTAAAATTATTTTTTTATCTGATTCTTCTTGCTCGTTAAAGGGAAGATAGTTTTCAATTTCTTTAATCCAGTCCATTGTAACCTCCATAATAGTAGAAACCCAAAGTTTTAACCTTGAGTTTCAATATAATTATTTCTTCTTTTTTTTCTTTCTAACAGAATAACCAAAGCTACCTAAGCTCTTTTTTGTCATTGGATAGTATTCTCCATGACAATAATTAATTAAGTTTGCTTCTTCAAAATGAATTTTCCCTTTTTCGTCCATTAAGCTTTCGTCAATGTGTGAACATAAAACATCTGCAATAATTAAATCATGAGTTCCTAAGGGAATAATTTGTTTAACCTTACATTCTATTGAAACGGGACATTCATCTATATATGAGGCGTTAATCTGACTACATTCCTTCATTGTAAAGCCCATTTCTTTAATTTTATTATTTGTTCTACCACTTTTAACACCACAATAATCTACAGCTTTGGTCATATTTGCGTGGGGCATATTAACCACAAATTCCATAGACTCTTTTATATATTCATAGGATAATCTATGAGGTCTTACAGATATAGAAAGCATTGGTGGTTTAGTACATACTGTACCAGCCCAAGCTACTGTAAATACATTTTCTTTTCCTTCTTTATTTTTAGAAGTGATTAAAACCACTGGAACTGGATTTAAAACTACACTTCCTTTGAAATCCATTTTGCTCATATAAAAACTCCTCTGTATTAATACTCTTTTGTTATCCCGTAAATTATAGCATTAAAAATTATTTTTAGCTATTACAAGTTGTCCTATTGATATTCCACCATCATTTGTAGGAATGTTTTTATGGGTAAGAACTTTAAAATTCTTCTTCTTAAGTTCATTATAGGTATTATTAAGTATAAAGTTGTTTTGAAATACCCCGCCACTTAGAGCAATTACATTAATATTAAAATCTAATCTGAGGAATTCACACATCTTTACAATATAGTTTACTATGGTTGAATGAAATTTTAAGGATATTGTTTTAATAGGAATTTTATTTTCTATATCTATAATGATAGAGTTTATAATTTGGAGTGGAGAGATAATATATACTCCATTATTATCTTTAATATTAAAATTATATCCAATATCTAAGGTTTCTGTTTCTAAAATTGATTCTAGCATTATTGCAGCTTCTCCTTCAAAAGATGAAGTGTGACAAAGGTTAAGAAGCGATGCAACTCCATCAAATAATCTTCCCATACTAGAAGATGGATAAGATTTTTTAGAATCATAAAGTAATTTATATATAATATCATAAGTTTTTTTATAATTAGTATCTAAAATTCCTTTAGTTCTATTTAAATCTATGTTGTACAGATATGAAAGGGCAATTTTATAACCATCTCTAAGGCTTGAATCTCCACCTAAGAATCTGACATAGTCTAAATGTCCAACCCTTTTATATTCTTTTAAATTACAAATGAAAAATTCACTTCCCCAAATAGAGTTATCCTCCCCATATCCTGTTCCGTCAAAGGCTATACCAATTACTTTTTCGCTATAGTTGTTATCTACCATGCAGCTTACTATATGGGCATGATGATGTTGCACTCCTAAAGTAGGGATATTTAAAGAATTTGTATATTTACTACTTTCATAATCAGGGTGCAAATCGTGAACAACTAATTTTGGATCTATTTCAAATAATTTTTTATAGTGTTCTATATTGCTTTTAAATCTTTCTAGGGATTCATAGTTTATTAGTTCTCCATTATGAGGTCCTTGGTATATATAATTTCCCTTAGAAATAGCAAAGGTGTTTTTCATGTCACCACCAACAGCAAGAATCTCTTTTGAATCTTTATAAAAAATAGGGAGGGGTGCATATCCACGACTTCTTCTAATAATCATATTATCATAAGAGGTACATTTTATTATGGAGTCATCTAATGGTAAAAATATATCTCTATCATTCATTAGGAAAAAGTCACAAAATTGTCTAAGGTTATTTATAGCTTTTTTATTTTCAAATTCTAAAGGAAGTCCAGATAGATTTCCGGATGTCATAATAAGAGAGTCTATATCAGTGGTCTGAAATATTAAAATTTGAAGGGGAGTAGATGGTAGCATGACGCCTAAATAATTATTATTTGGAGCAACTATATTAGGTAAGGTGTTATTGTGTTTTTTCTTTAAAAGAACAATAGGACGTTCTTTACTTAATAAAAGTTGCTTTTCGGATTCGTTTACATAACAAAAATTTTCTATTGTTTGGATATCTCTCATCATAAGTGCAAAGGGCTTTGACTTCCTTACTTTTCTTTTTCTAAGCTCCATTACTGTATTTTCAGAGTAAGGAGTACAACAAAGATGGAAGCCTGATAAACTTTTTATTGCAAAGATAGAGCCTTCTTTTATCTTTTTACAAAAGAAATTTATAAGTTTTTTATTGTATTCCCATGAATTGATTTTTTCTTTCCATAATATTTCTTGGGTAATATCATTTCCTGAATTATCAGTTATAAAGATTTTTGGACCACAGCTTGGACAACAATTAGGTTGTGCATGAAACCGTCTATTACTCATAGTGGTATACTCTTTAAAACAATTTTTACATTGAGTGAAATTAGACATTGTGGTTACTTTTCTATCATAAGGAACTTTTTTTATAATTGAAAATCTAGGACCACAATTAGTGCAATTAGTAAATGGATAGAAATATCGCTTATTATGTGGATCTAAAATATCAGTTGTACAATTTTCGCAAGTACATATATCAGGTGATATAAAAATTTGGGTTTCACAAGCATGTAGGCTTTCTTTAATTTCGAATGAAGTTAAGTGGTAGTTTTTATCATCCTTAATGGAAAAGGATTCAATTCTAGATAATTTTGGAGGGGCGATTTTTATTTGAGTTATGAAAGATGAGGTACTTTGTTTATAACCTTCAATATGTATTTCCACACCATTACTATCGTTTAAAACCCATCCATTTAAACTAAACTTTTTTGCAAGATTAAATATATATGGTCTAAAGCCTACTCCTTGAACTATTCCGGTAATTTTTATTAAATGTGAACAAACCATTGTAGAACACCACCTTAAGACGAATTAATAATATAAATTTTATCATACAAATATGAATTTTTTGTTAACAAATAAGTTCTCTATACAGAAATTAAAAAAAATGTCGAAAAAATATAAAAAGGGAGGTTTTTTTATGATTTCTAAAGATAAAAAATTAAAGAAAAATTTAAAGAGCTTTAAAGGGAATATAATTAAATTATTAATTATATGCACCTCAATACCAATAGTAACATTAGGTATATCATCAATAATTTTATTTAAAAATTCAAGTGATAACGAATTTAAGAAGAGTGCTAAAAGTATTGATATGGGTGTAGAACAATTGGTTAATGAAAAGTTTGACGGAATTCAAAACATAATGAATACTGTTATAAAAAGATTAGATACATATTCAAGTAAAGAAGAGTTAGAAAAAGACCTTATACTATTAGCAGAAGGGGATAAAGATATTAAGTCTGCATTTATTTATGAAACTAAAAGTAAGACAACGTTAATTTATCCACATGTTGAAATACCTGCGAATCTTGATTCAACAACAAGAGAGTGGTATATAAAAGCAAAAGAGGCAAATGGACAGTTAGGAGTGTCAAATGTATATAAGGATGTTGTAACTGGAAAGAATATGGTTACTTTATCTAAAGCTCTAATAATAAATGGAGAAGTCCAAGTTGTTTTGGGGGTAGATTTTGATATTGAAAGTATTTCAAATGCTTTAGGAAATATTACTTTTGGTAATAATGGGATATGTAGTATTATTGATACTAACGGAATAACAATTGCTCATCCTAATAAAGAGTATATTGGAAATAGTGATATTTCTGAAAGTGAAGTGTGGGACACTATAAAGAATGAGGATAGTGGATTAGTTAAAGGAAAAGCTGGATCAGAAATTATATATAATTTTGGATTCACAACTTCAGATATTACAGGATGGAAAGTGATGCTTGAAGTTCCAAGTGATGATTTAACAGAGAATATAAAGGGATTTATTACTACAATTATTATTACTATAATTGTGGCTTTGTGTATAGTAACTACATTAGCAAGTATATATTCAAGAAAAATGGGTAAATCTATAAAAATTATTAAAGATGGAGTTAATAAAGCTTCTGAAGGTGATTTTTCAGAAGAAATATCTTTATCAACAGGAGATGAGCTTGAGGAACTAGCAGATAGCTTTAATATTATGCAATATAAGATATCAGATTTAATTGGAAAGGTACAGTCTTCAATTATTGATGTATCTGATTCAGCTATTAATATATCAGAAATGAGCAATGATGTTGCTTTAGCTATTGGAGAGGTTGCTAATACTGCAGAGGAGATATCAAAAGGTACAATGGAATCTGCAGAGAGTTTGACAAATGTATCTTGTAATTTAGAAGGTGTTTCTCAAGATATTAATAATATAGATAAAGAAGCTAAGGATATTAATAATAAAGCTATAGAAGCAAATGCTTTAGGGGAAGATGGAATAAATATTATAAACGTTGTAATGAGTAAGACTACAGAAACTAAAGAGAGTGCGATGGAAGTTAATAAAGTTATTTCTTTAGTATCTGAAAGTGTAAGTAAGATTGCGGTAATGAATCAAACAATATCCCAAATAACTGAACAAACTAATCTTCTTGCTTTAAATGCAGCTATAGAAGCAGCGAGAGCTGGAGAGGCTGGAAAAGGTTTTGCTGTAGTTGCTGAAGAGATAAGAAAGCTTGCAGAGGAAACATCAAACTCAGCAAAAGAGATAAATGAAGTAGTTCAAGAAGTATCATTAAAAGTTAATGTAGCAGTAGATACAGTTAAAAATACTAATGAAACTGTGGAAAGTCAACAGAATGTTATCTTAGATGCTGAAAAAATATTTAATAATATTATTAGTTCTGTTAAGGAGCTTACAAGTAAGGTTTATAACATATCAAATGCTTTAGATGAAATGTCAGAAAAGAAAGATGATTTGGTAAATCAAGTACAGAATTTATCTGCAATAGCTGAGGAGACAGCAGCAGGAACAGAAGAAGTATCTGCTTCTTGTGAAGAAGTATCTGCATCTTCAGAAGAGTTTACTGTTTATGCAAGTAAACTTAAAGATTTAGGTAAGAATCTTGAAAGTGAAGTAACGGTATTTAAGTTAAAAAAATAAGGAAGGGGTAATCCCTTCCTTTTAATATCTTCTTCTACGTCTTGAACGACTATATCTCTTTCTATTATTGATAATCTTAATTATAAGAACTATTAAGATTACAACTATAACAAATGCAAGGATAATAGCAAGATATACAAACATATTAGCCTTTATAAGCTTAAATATTGTTAAATCACTGCTTCCCTTTACTTCTAAAGCCGAATCTAAAACTGTTGCACTTAAAGGAATATCATTTTTAGAAGCAAGTTTCCAAGCGTTGTTGCTTTCTGGGTTTAGTGTTATTTTTAAGTTATTTACATTAAGCGAATTGTTATATAGTTTCAAGTCTTCACTTAAAGTTACATTAGCTGTTATTGTTTTTGTTGGTCCAAAGAATCCAAATAATTTGTATTCAAGCTCAAGAGAACCAACTTCATCTCCAGCTTTCTTAATAACTTGTTTTTCAGCAGAATAACTATAGTCCATCATAGAATTTAAGTCTCTAAATCTAGCATCATTATCGTTTCTATCAGACTTTAATACTACACCAATAAGTTTACGTCCATTTCTTTCATATAGACCAGCAAAACATGTTCCGGCATCATTAGTAACACCTGTTTTACCACCTATATTCCCATTTTTACCTAGTTCAGTATTTCTATTTTCTAAGTGTATTATAGTGTCTCCAGGTAAGGTAACTGTAGCATTTGAAAGTGCCATGGTTTCTCTTATCCATTCATTTTCGTAAGCTTTCTTAGTTAAAATAGATAACTCATAAGCTGTAGAGTAGTTTACATCTTTTCCTGTTACGGAATCTGGTAAACCATTAGGGTTTTCAAAGTGAGTATTTACTAATCCAAGCTCTTTTGCTTTGTCATTCATCATTTGAATAAACTTTTCTGAGGTTCCACCAACATGATCTGCAATCATATATGCAGCATCATTACCAGAGAATAATAAAAGTTCCTTCATAGCTGTATCAGCATCAATGGTATCTCCTACCTTGAATGATTTTCCATAAGGAAGCATTTGTTCACTTTGCATAGTATATGGTGGTTGTGCTAAAGCAGTTTCTGTATATACTATTTGGTCTGTTTTTTTGGCGTTTTCTGCAAAAAGTAATGCTGTCATTAGCTTAGTTGTACTAGCTAAATACATTTTTTCATTACCATTTTTTTCGTAAATTACTTCTCCAGTATCATAATCAACAACGGCTCCAGCTTTTGAAATAATTTCTGGCGTATTAACTTTTTCTGTGGCATGGACCTTACTAGCAAAAGGTGCTAATAAAGATATGGAAAGAGCTAATGCCAATGTTTTTAACGTCTTTCTTTTTGTCACGGTTCATCTCCCCATCTCTTAAAAATAATGTGTCTGAAAACAGTTTTAGTATATCATTTATGTATTTTAATAACAATATGTAAAATGACAATATTCTTAATTTCCTATTAATTACTTAAATATAAAATCTTAAAAATGCAAACACTAAGAGTAAATGAAGTAGGAGGTGGAAAAATGAAGAAATTAAAAGGATTTATATTAATTATATTAAGTTTTTTATGTGTACCATTTTGTAATTATAAGGTGGATGCAGTGGAAGGAGAGAAGTTAGTTTATTTAACTTTTGATGATGGACCTTCACCAAATAATACAAATAGAATATTAGATGTTTTAAAGAAAAATGATGTGAAAGCATCCTTCTTTGTTGTTGGAAAGAATGTTGAAATGTTTCCGGAGGTTGTAAAAAAAATGGACAAGAATAATATGGATATATATCCACATTGCAACAATCATACTTATAAAGAACTATATAGTTCCCAAGATTTCTATTTTAATGACTTAAGCAAATGTCAGGAATCTATTAATAAAGTTACTGGAAAAAATGTTGGGTGTACATTTGTAAGGATGCCGGGAGGATCAGATAACTTGGTTGGAGATAGAGAGGTTTTAACTAGTATAAGGAATAAGCTTTTAAAAAAGGGATTTGATTATGTAGATTGGAACGTTGATTCTGGTGATGCTACAGCCATACGAGTAGCAAGAAATATAATAGAGAATAACGTTAATTCTGGTGGCTACAAATATCAAGTTGAAGTTCTTTTAATGCACGACTTAGATAATAAGAATACTACAACTGAAGCTTTAGATACTATAATTAATGAGTATAAAGTAATGGGATATAAATTTAAAACTTTAAGTGAGATGGAGCCATGGGAAAAACAATACTTAGAGAATATAAGAGTTATTAATAGAAGGTAGGGAAATAACAATATATATTTATAAAAATATAAAAATATATAAATAAGTGAAGAAGCTCAACTGTAATATAGAGAGTAAAAGGGTTAGAAAGAATAGAAAGAACTCTGCCAAGTTAGCAGAGCTCTTTCTATTCTTTAAATCTATTTATGATATGTTCCTTAGCTTTTAATTCAAATGTATCATCAAGCTTTTTAAGTTCAACAGAACCATATTTCTTTTCTAAAGCAATTTTTAAAAATCTATCTGCAAGTTCGGGATTTTTTGAAAGTAATGATCCATGGAAATAAGTGCAGAAAGTATTTTTATAGATACATCCTTCATAACCATCTTCACCATTGTTGCCGTATCCATGAATACATTTTCCAAGTGGCTTTAATCCATTTATAAATGTTCTTCCTGAGTGATTTTCAAAACCAACATATGTTTCATCAAAATCTTCATTGTAGATTACAGTGTTTCCAATAAGTCTCTTTTCTCCACCTTCAGTATAGATATCTAATATACCTAATCCCTGAAGCTTTTCTCCATTAGGAGAAATATAGTGCTTTCCTAGAAGTTGATATCCGCCACATATAGCAAGAAGAACTTTTTCATCTTCTATATATTGTCTTAGAACTTCTTCTTTATTGTTTTTAAGGTCTTCAGAAACAATTGATTGTTCATAGTCTTGACCTCCTCCAAAGAAAACTATATCTATTTCGTCTTTATTAAATATATCATTTAAAGAAACATCAACTATATTAACCTTTATTCCTCTTTCTTCAGCTCTATGTTTCAACACAAGAATGTTACCAACATCTCCATAAACGTTTAAAAGATCAGGATAAAGGTGACAAATATTTAATTCCATAATTCCACTCCTTTTTACTACCAAAGCTTTTTAATATAGCCTTTTGAGTGTAGATATTTTCTGTAATTAATCATGGCTGTATAAGTAGCTAATATATAAATTCTATTAGTGCTACTATTTTTAATTTTTTCCGTTAATGCTTCATAATCTTCTTCTAGAATAAATTTTTCTGAGTTAAGTCCAGCAGTTTTTAATCTAACTGCCATATCATATAATCTTATTCCTGAAACAAACACATCTTTTATAGGAAGTTCTTTCAATCTTTCAAAATCAACATCCCAAATCCAAGAAACATCAGTTCCATCAGCATAATTATCATTAAGCATAAATAGAGTAGAGAAGTCTTCTTTATTTAAACAAAGTGTGTCTATAGCTTGGTTATATCCAGCAGGATTCTTAACAAGTATTATTTTTACTTGCTTATTATCTATATGTATTTCTTCCTGTCTACCAAAGCTAGAATCTTGTTTTCCAAGGGAAGCTTTTATTGAGCCTTCATTAATTCCTATTTCTTTGGCTATTGAATATGCACAAAGACCATTATAAATATTATAAATTCCTGATTGGCTAATAGTTATTTCATCATTATTAATAAGTACTTTAGATGAATTAGGGTTTAATTCTAAAATTTCATTTATAGAATATTTAAGCTCAGCTCTTTTATAGCCACATTCAGAGCAGTAGAAATCTCCTAGATGATTATATGTTATAAAATTATATTGATATGGAGCCTTACAAACCTTACAGAATTTTGCATCCGCATTAACATCAATAGTATTATCCTTTTTTACCCCCACGTTGAAACCATAGTATGTAGTTTCGTTTGGTACAGGTAATTTACCAAATAAAGAATCATCACCATTTAAAACTAATTTAGATAATGGAACTTTTTCAACACCCTCTAAGATTTTTGAAAGAGTAGTATAAACTTCACCATATCTATCTAATTGGTCTCTAAATAGATTAGTAATAGTTATAATTTCAGGTGTTATGTATTCAGTTACAAATTTTAGATTAGCTTCATCGACTTCAATAATGGCATAGCTATCATTATTTTTTTTGAAAAAGCTATAATTATCTATAAAGCAAGCAACTATTCCTCTAAATAGGTTAGCTCCTGTATTATTTGTAATTACTGTATGTCCATTTGCCTTAAATATATTAGTAATCATACTTGTAGTAGTAGTTTTACCATTAGTTCCAGTTACAAGTATAACTTTATATCCTTTAGCAACCTTTTTTAATATTTCTTTATCAAATTTTAATGCTACAGTGCCTGGAAAGGTGCTTCCCCCTTTTAGAAGGTTTTTAGATATAAATAATGTAATTTTACCGGCTAAAATACTTAAAATAGACTTAATATTAATATTGCTCACCACCTTAAATGCTTACTATGTAGTATGTCCTTAAAAGCTTAATTGTAAACTTTGAGAATAAGTATAGCATAAACTTATAATATTTTGTAGAAGATTATAAGATAAAAGAGATATTTTGTATGGTATTTACAATTATTTGTAGTAGATTTTTTATATTGTAAATGTTAGAATAATACATATGTAAACCTTGTGTATAAGTGAAAAGGTGGGTGCAGTATGGAAAAGGTTTTAAAAGGAATTAAAAATAGTTTTGAAAAAATAGGGACAGCCTATAAGAAATTTTCAGAAAAAGATGCGAGAATAGATACTATAATAACTATATCAGGGGTAATGTTGTTTGCCTTTTTAGTTATGTTTACTTGTCAAAAAATAATGGGTGCTAATGCAGTTAGTATAGCTACTAATAAAGCTGAAGCTAGCTTTTTTGAAGGGGAATATGATGCAGCAATTGCAGAATATCAAAAATTACAAGAAGACGATGAGTGGCCTATTTATACAACTAAGATTGCAGAGATTTATTCAGTAAAGGGAGATTATGAGAGATCAAACTCTTTATTGGAACAATCATATCAAAAGAGAAATGAGCTTATTAATGAGAATGGTAAGAGTGAATATAATGATGTAGACGGTGAGCTTGGAAATCTTATAGCACTTACGTTCCTTATGAATGGAGAAAAGGAAAAAGCCTTAGAATATGGTGAGATATTCATGGGAGAAAATGTATTAGATAAGACTATTCAAAGAACAATGTTTACAATATATATGGTAAATGGACAAAGAGATAAAGCTAACAATATAATCAAAGAGTATGATGTTGATGAAGAATCTTCTTATGACTTAGCATTATATGCAAGAATGAATATGTTAGTAGATGATTGGGATAAAGGTTATGAAATATTAAAGGATGCTTGGTATAAAAATAAAGATGAAATAAAAGTATATGACGTTATAGCTCAAATTTCATCTTATGATAGAGATTCTGTAATTATGCAGTTGACAGAGTTATCAGAAGCAAATCCAGATGAAATATGTTACAAAGTTTGGCTTGCAAAGTGCTATTCAATGCTCGAAGAAACTACTAATGAAGCAAATACTTTAGTGCAAGAGTTAGAAGGAAAAGATGTTGGTAATGTAGTTTTCAAGACTATAATTGCAAAGATTGATCAACACTTAGGAAATAATGAAGAGGCTGAAAAAATATTAAATGCAGTAATAGAAAATGATGAAAATTCATATTTTGGTTATCATACAGCAGCTTGGTATTACTTTGATTTAGGGGATTATGATAAGGCTTTTGAGTTATGTAAACAAAGTATTTTAGCAAATAAAGATTATCCTGATAATTACGGATTCTTAATACCAGAAATTATGATAGCAAAGGAGCAAAGTGAAATAGCAGAGCCTTATTTAAGAATGGCTATTGAAAAGGAACCTTTTAATTACAATATATTATTAAAAATAGCTGATTACTATTCATACAATACTCAAGATAAGGGTAAAGCTTATGAGTACTACAATTTAGCTTCATTAGTTAAGCCAAATGATGCTGAAATTTTATATAATATGGCTAATATAAAAATAGAAGATGGAAAGAATAGTGAAGCTATAGAGTTATTAAAGAAATGTACTAAATTAGATGAACAATCTACAAAATATTTTAGAACCTTAGGAACTGTGTATTTAAATGAAGGAAAAACAGATGAAGCTATAGCTGCAATTAGATCTGCTTATTCAGTAGATAAGAGTGATCTTAAGACATTAAATAATGCAGGGGTCTTTTATATTGCAATGGAAGGTGAAATTGAAAGAGGTATGGTTAATATAAAAGCAGCATATGATGGATTAAATAATTCAGTAGATACTGAAACAAGAAATGTTATATCTGAGAATTACCAAAAGGCGAAGACCTTATATGATGCTTATAATAAGGAAGATGGATCAAAATTAACAGTACCAGATTTTACATTATTCTATTAAGAAAAGTTAGAGAGAATAAGAATAATTATAAATGAATGAGAGAAATTGCTTTGCAATTTCTCTTTTTTTATAATGAAAATTTTTTCTTTTTTACTCTTAATTAGTTAATTAGAATCTTTGCCTAATTGTAGAAAAAATAATATAATAATAGTGGATTAACTAAAGAAAATTATAGGAGGGGTAGTATGTATCCAATTAAGTTTGAAAATTTGTACTATGAGAGAATATGGGGAGGTAGAGACTTAGAAAAGTTTAGGGATAATGTACCAGAAGGATGTATAGGAGAGAGCTGGGATATAGCTTGCCATAGAAATGGAACAGGAATTATAGAAAATGGAGAACTTAAGGGGTTATCATTTAAAGAACTTATAGATAAATATGGAGAAGAAGTTGTAGGAAGAAAAATTAGCAAGGATAACTTTCCATTACTAATTAAGCTTATAAATTCAAAGGATAAATTATCTGTTCAAGTACATCCAGATGATAAGTATGCCAAAGAAGTAGAAAATGACTTAGGGAAAACTGAAGCATGGTATGTTGTAGATGCAGAAGAGGGAGCATCACTTATTGTAGGAACTAAGGATTGTGATAAAGAAATATTTAAGAAGGCTATAGAAGATGGTTGTTTAGAACCATATTTAAATAAGATACCAGTTAAAAAAGGTGATATGTTTTATGTGCAAAGTGGTTTAGTACATGCAATATGTGAAGGAGTAACCATAGCAGAAATCCAACAAAGTAGTGATACAACATATAGAGTATATGACTATAACAGAGGAAGAGAAATACATGTTGAAAAAGCTCTAGATGTAATTAATTTCGATTTAAAGTGTGAAAATAGTAAAGGTATTACAATTCATGGAGAAGGATTTGATAAAACGATTTTATGCTTAAGTGAATTCTTTGCAATTGAAAAGTATGAAGTTAAAAGTAAGGTTATAGAAAATAGTGACTTAGATAGATTTTTCTTATTCACTTGTGTGGAAGGTAATGGTAAGATAGTATCCTCAGGAAATCAATTAGAAATAAAGCTTGGAGATAGTATTTTAATACCTGCAAGTCTTGGGGAATATACTTTAGAGGGAAACTTTACTTTATTGAAAAGTTATGTTCCTGATTTAGAAGTAGAAAAATCAAAAATATTAAGTAATGTAATTAAGTAAAGTGGACGATAAGAAACTAGGAGTGTAATTACTCTTAGTTTCTTTTTTAAAAGGTGGGAATATAATGGCAAATAAAAATAAGTTTAAATTAACAAAGGTTATACTTGTTGCCTTAATAATTATTGTTTGTGCTACTCTTTATTTCAAAAGCTTTAGTAATAATAAGGGATTAAGAGTTATAGAATGGGATAATATTTATAATGATAATAACATTACGTTATTTTATCAAGATATTGAGAAGAAGCCTACTTCTATAAAAAAATTGGATAGTGTTTATAGTATAAGTAAAATAGTTAATAACAATAAAAGTGAATTAGAGAAGGCATTACAAACTGTAGATATATTAAAGAGTATCATTGAATATGATGATGTAGATAGTTCTGTTGCTAAAGATGGATATGGTATATTAGAGGAAAAAGGTGGCAATAAAAAGGTATCAGATAGAGATATGGCAATAATAGAACGAGATATTTTATTAGCAGCTGGATTTGTGGCTAGAGTTGGTGAGTTTAGAAAAGAAACACCTCAGTTTCAAAAGAATCCTTCATATTATGTTGTTGAGTACTGGAGTAAAAAGGATAACAAGTGGATAATGTTGGATTTTAAGGATAAAGGGTATATAGAAAAAGATGGGGTAAAACTATCTTCTATTGAAGTTTTAGGAGAAAAGCTTAAGGACTTAACTTATATAGGAAATAGTGCTCAAAATGATTATAGAAAGAAGATATCTAAATACCTATCTTCATATACAGTTGCAATAGATAATACTATTTCAATGAAGAGAAGTAATAGCTATTTAACATACTGTAGTTCAGAAAAAGATATTGATATGAAGATTGAAAATGATTATTTTCCATCAACAATTTTTACAACAGAAAAGACATTGTTTACATTGTCACCTGATACCAAGGCAAATGGTAAAGATAGTAGTACATATATAATACTAATGAGAAAGCCTATGGAATCTTCAAATAGTTATGTTTATGTTATTGGTGCATTTGAAAATGGAAGTACTATAAAAGATTACTATTTAAAGATTAATGATGGTGAAATGAAGAAGATAGATAGGTATGAAGAAGTTGAATTAGTAGAAGGAACAAATAAAATAGAATTATCTAAGGATGGAGTAAATATACTTAAAAAGATAGTAATAGAGAGGGATAAATAATCTTAATAATTTATTAAGTAATAGACAAGGACTTTTGGGTTAAGTATAATAAAAAACGGAGTTAAAAAGAAAGTGAGTGTGATATGAGTGGGGTTAGACTTAATATTTATTTTAAAATCAATAATTATTGCAATTGTTGAGGGGCTAACAGAATTTATTCCAGTATCATCTACAGGACATATGATCTTAGTAGGAAGTGCTATAAATTTCCGTAGTGCGTCTCCACAATTTGCAGAGATGTTCGAAGTAGTTATTCAACTTGGAGCTATTTTAGCTGTAGTTGTGCTTTACTGGATAAAAATTAAGGATAGTGTAATAGAATTTTTCCAATATATTTTTACAGGTGGCAAAAAAGGAAAAGTAGGATTTAAATTTGGTATTAATGTTATAGTAGCATCAATACCAGCAGGTATAATTGGGATGTTGTTTTATGATAAGATTAAGGCATTATTTAGACCAGAAGCTGTAATTGTAGGATTTATAGTTGGTGGTATATTATTACTAGTAATTGAAGGTCTATTTAGAAATAAAAAGCATGCTATAAAAGATATAGATGAAATTACTCCTGGAAAGTCATTAATAGTAGGTTGTTTCCAAGTGCTTTCAATGTGGCCAGGGATGTCAAGAAGTGCATCAACTATTATGGGTGGATGGATTGCAGGATTATCTACTCCTATAGCAGCGGAGTTTTCATTTTTCTTAGCAGTGCCAGCAATGATTGGCTCATCAGCAAAGGATTTATTCGAGTTTGATTATTCAATTATGAATACTACATTATGGATTGCGCTAGTATTAGGATTTATAGTGGCATTTGTTGTTTCTATAATAGTAATGAAGAAATTTATTGATTATTTAAAGAAAAAACCAATGAGAGTATTTGCTATATACAGAGTAGCAGCAGGAATATTATTAGCAATATTAGTATTCACAAAGATAATAACGCTATCGTAAATATAAATCATAGGAGAGAAACTTCCATTAGAGGTTTCTCCTTTTTTATGCCTAGTAAATTATAAAATTTTAATTTGCTATAAATCAAAGGAATTATTATATTTTCATATTAAAAAAATTATAAGGTCAAAGATAATAATTTTATAAATTCATTACCTTAAGTATGAAGGAAATAAATATCTACTTCACCCTTTTTATATCTTTATTTTTATTTTGTAAATTTTCTAAAAATTATAAAATTTACATTCAATTTTACTTTTCACCCATTTAAATTTATGTTATCATAAAATAAGTAAATGACATTTTCTTGTAATGCATTGTATGTAAACAATATCAAAAAATGTCGTAAAGTAATTGTTATTATATTTTTTTATTCGAAATTGTTTGAAAATAATGAATATAACAACAATTATGGTATAACGTGTGTGGTAGAGGGGGATATGAGAATGGAACAACAAGTTAAAAAAATTGCCTTACTAACAGGTGGCGGAGATTGTCCTGGATTAAATGCAGTAATTAGAGCTGTAACAAGAACTGCAATATTAAATTATGGTATGGAGGTTATAGGCTACAAATTTGGATATAGGGGCCTATATAACAATGACTTCATTCCTCTAACATTAGAATCAGTATCGGGAATACTACATAGAGGAGGTACTATTCTATACAGTTCAAACAAGGACAACCTATTTGATTATCAAGTAGAAGAAAATGGTAAAATAGTAAAAAAAGATGTTTCAGATGTAGCAGTAGAAAATATGAAAAAAGAGGGGGTAGATGTTCTAGTTGTAATAGGTGGAGATGGAACCTTAACATCAGCTAGAGATTTTGCTAGAAAAGGAGTTAAAGTAATAGGAGTTCCAAAGACAATAGATAATGATTTAGCATCTACTGATGTTACATTTGGATTTAATACAGCAATAGATGTTGCTACTGAAGCTTTAGATAGACTTCATACAACTGCTGAATCACATCATAGAATTATGATTTGTGAGGTTATGGGAAGAGGTGCTGGTTGGATAGCATTAGAGTCTGGAATAGCGGGTTCTGCAGATGTTATTTTGTTACCAGAAATACCTTACGATATAAACAAAATTAAAGAAAAAGTTGAAGAGAGAAGAAAAGAGGGAAAACTATTTACTATTATAGTAGTAGCGGAAGGGGCTAAGCCTAAAGATGGTGAAGTCGTAGTTTCTAAGATTGTAGCAGATAGTCCAGATCCAATTAGACTTGGTGGAATTGGTAATAAGTTAGCTGATGATTTAGAAAAGGTAATTCCAGATCATGAAGTAAGATGTACAGTGCTTGGTCATATCCAAAGAGGAGGAACTACTTCTACTTATGATAGAATTCTTTCAACTAGATATGGGGTAGCTGCTGTTGAGTTGATAAATGAAGGTAAGTTTGGTGATATGGTATGCTTAAAAGGAGATACAATATCTTCTGATAGTTTAGAAAATGTTATTGGACAAAAAACTAAACAAGTATTGCCAGATGGAGAATTAGTTCAAGTTGCTAAAAAAATAGGAATTTCTTTTGGAGATTAGTTTAATATAAAAGGGATATGAAAGATTTTTATGAAACTCCCCTAAAGGGGAGTTTCTGCAATACTTAATATTGTATTAAAATTACATCTTCAAAATTTTCTGAAAATATGATATACTTTTTCTAGGGACAGTTAATTTTTAGAAGCTGGAGGGTATTATGAAAGAGATAAAGAGATATTTAGAATCAAGAATAGGAACTTATGGATTTTTCTTTGAAGATCTATCGAGCGGATTTATTTATGGGTACAATGAAAACGTTCAAATGGTTGCTGCAGGGTGCATGAAACTTCCTATAGCAGTTTCTCTTATAAAAGCTGTTGAAGATAAAAAGGTAGATTTCATGGATAAAATCAAAATAGAAAAAGGAGATAAAGTTTATGGAACTGGTATAATCCATGAATTTAATGAGAGAGAGTATACAATATTTGAATTGTTAGTAGCAATGCTTATACAAAGTGATAATACTGCAGCCAATAAGATAATTGATATAATTGGGATGGATAATATTAATTCAAACATAAAAGAAATGGGATTAAAAAACACTATTCTTAACAGAAAGACTAGCGATGAAAGACAATCTAAAGATGGTGTAGAAAATATAACAAGTGCATATGATCTTTCTAAGATATGGAAGCATCTACATAATGCGACTTATCTAAATAGGGATAATAGTACTATGTTAATAGATATATTAAGAAGGCAACAAATTAAGAATAAGCTTGCTTTATATATACCAGATGATTTGAAGTATGAAATTTCAAGTAAAACTGGTGATAAGAAAGGTGTTGAAAATGATACAGCATTAATACAATTACCTAAGGGGAATTTTGTATTTACTGTATTATCAACTTCCGTTCCTAATAGTGTATATGGAACAGTAACTTTGGCTAAGTGCGGTAAAATGATGTGGGACAATGTCATGAATAATTGGCATTGAAAACATAAATAGCTCTACCTGTGGGTTAGGTAGGGGTTCAACTATGGTAAATGATAAGATGAGGGTAAAAGAAGAATGTATCAAAGTAAATTTTGATACATTCTTCTTTTTATAATTATATTTAGCTTTTACATATCACTAATAATAAATGTTAATACTTATTAATATAGAGTTAAAGTTTAGGAGCTTTTTATGAAGAAATTAATAAGACCTTTAATGATTTTTTTAATATTAATTTTATTTTGTGATGGAACTAAAGCTTATGCGCTTCCTTTAGGGGGGGAGGATATTAATGATGTAGAAAAGCAGATAAGAATAATAGGTATTAACCCAAACTATAGTAATAATATAATAACTTACATGAAAAACTTAAGTTTATCTAGGGAAGAATTATTAGTCATTGAAAAAGACTGCACTAAAGTTATAGACTTAATCCATGGGAAAAACTTTATAAGTGATTTATCTTTATCTGAAATGTATTACTTCTATAAAACATTATCATCTATAATAAATAATTTAAATATGGCTTTTAGTATTAATATATTTAATAAAAGTATAACTATTAAAAATATAAGTAATGGTGATATTTTAATGAAAGGAAGTGTAAAAGAAGTTGGGGGATATATAGAGAATGTAAAAAGGAATAATTCTATTATGGACATAGTTAATATTTTAGATAGAATTGAATTTAAAATTCTAGGAGAAAATAGTGGCTTTTCCAATAAAGTTCTTAATTCTAATATTCCGGACTTTGCTATTAGTGTGATAAATGAATTTGAATGGGTACTAAATTTTTAGTGCCTTTTTGTTTTGTTTTTTATTTGCTGATATAATAGGGGTGACATTTTAATAATATGGGGGCGTAGTATGATAAATGAAGTTATAAATGGAATTAAACCATTATATAAAGATAAAATTGAAGAGGCGAAAATAAGAGTTGATTCATTAGCAAAGCCTTTAGGAAGTTTAGGAAGACTTGAGGATTTAGCAATACAGATTTCAGGCATAACAGGAAATATAAAGAATTCTATAGATAATAAAGGCATTATTATTATGAGTGCTGATAATGGAGTGGTTGAAGAAGGGGTAGCATCCTCTCCACAATATGTAACTTTGGCTCAGACAAAGAATTTTATTCGAGGTAAAACTGGAGTTTGTGCAATAGGTAAAACAAATGATACAAAGTTAATTGTTGTAGATATAGGAATAAATTCTGATGAAAAAATAAATGGGGTTGTGGATAAAAAAATATCTAAAGGAACTAGAAATATATATAAAGAAAATGCTATGAGCTATGAAGAAGCTAAAAGGGGAATTGAAATAGGAATTGAGATGGCTAAAAAAGCTAAAGATGAAGGCTTTGATATAATTGGTGTTGGTGAAATGGGAATAGGCAATACTACAACATCTGCAGCAGTTTTAATGTGTTTGATTGACTGTGAAGTTGATAAAGTAGTTGGTAAAGGTGCTGGAGTTACTGAGGAGGCCTTTAAGAAGAAAAAGCTAGTAGTTAAAAATTCTGTTGAAAGTAAAGATATAAACAGAAAAGATCCTATTGATATAATCTCAAAGGTTGGCGGGTACGATATAGCTGGAATGACAGGAGTATTTTTAGGAGCTGCATTTTATAGAATACCTGTTGTTATTGATGGGTTTATTTCAGTTGTATCAGCTCTTCTAGCATCAAGACTTAATCCTATTGTAAAGGAATATCTTATCCCTTCTCATAAGTCTAAGGAAATAGGATATAATTTAGCTATAGAGGAGTTAGGGCTTGATCCAATGCTTAATTTAGGAATGAGACTTGGGGAAGGTAGTGGTTGCCCAATAGCATTTTCTGTAGTGGAGTTTGCATTGTCTATGATGAATAATATGGCAACCTTTGAAGAAGGAGAAATTGATAATTCCTATATTGAAAAAATTAAAGGAGAAGAAAATTATATAGTATGACAATATTTGTTGTTGGCGGGTCTAAAAGTCATAAGTCTAATTATGGAGAGCTTATTGCAGAAAAGTTATTTAATAAGGGAAATTTATATTATCTAGCTACCATGAAACCTTATGATGATGAAGATTCAAAAAGAATAGAGGAACATATAAAAAATAGAAGTGGACATGGCTATATAACAATAGAAGTTTCAAGGGATATTAGTAGTGTTTTACCAATGCTAAGTAAGGATGATACAGTATTACTTGATAGTATTACATCTCTTGTTACTAATGAGATGTTTAATAATAAACAGATTGTGAAAAATGTTAAAGATAAAATTATAACAGAAGTGAATGCAATCTCTAAGAAGGTTTCTAATTTAGTTATTGTATCAGATTATGTATTTAGCGATGGAATTAGATATGATGATTTTACAGAGGATTTTAGAAAAGAACTTGGTATTATAAATTGTGAAATAGCTAAGATGTCACATGTTGTAATAGAGAGTTCCTTTGGAAATATTATAGTACATAAAGGTAAGGAAAGGATTAATAATGAAGAACTTATTGAATGCATTTAACATGGCAATTAGTATGTTTACAGTAATACCATTGCCTAAATATATATGGGAAGAAAAATCTGCAAAGTATATGATGAGAATATATCCATTCGTAGGATTTATAGTAGGGGTTATATGGTATGGTGGAGGAGTAATTCTTAAGTATTTTGATATAAGTTTGATGATGTCAACAGGTATTTTATTAATTCTTCCTTTTATAGTTACAGGTTTTATACATCTAGATGGGTTTATGGATGTTTGTGATGCACTCCTTTCTAGAAAATCTAAAGAGGATAAGCTGAAAATTTTAAAGGATTCTAGAGTTGGTGCATTTGCTGTTATATCTTTAGGTCTTTTGTTTATTATGGATTTTGCAGGAATTTACACTGCATTAGAAAAGGATTTTAATTTAATTGCTCTTATATTAATACCTATAATATCTAGGACTATAGCAGCATACTTTATTATCTCTAATGAACCTTTAGGGGAAAGCTATTATGGAAATCTCTTTAAAAATGGGACAGGAAAGATAGACAAGATAACTCTAGGGATAACTTTTATAATTATATTAATTTTGAGTTATTTCTTAGGAAATAAATATATAATAATGCCATTAGTTATGGGAGTTATAGGGTTAATTCTTTTAAAAAATTGCAAAAAAGAACTTGGTGGAATTAATGGAGATGTAGCTGGATATATTCTTGTATTAACTGAGTTATTTGGAATTTTAGTTTTAGCTATTATATAAGGAGAAGGATATGGAACTATATTTTGGTGGAGCCTATAACGGTAAGCTTAGGCTTATAAAGGAGAAGTTTAATATAGATGAGAATGATATATTCTTCTGTGGAGAAAGTGAAATAGACTTCTCAAAGAAGGTTATATGTGGAATTCATGTGTTTATTTACAGTGAGGTAATTAATGGTAGAGATGCAATGGCGTTTTTTAAGAAAAATATAGAAGGATTTAAGGATAAAATAATTATTTCAGATGATTTATCATCTGGTATAGTACCTCTAAAAAAAGAGGATAGAAAGTGGAGAGAGGAAACAGGAAAAGTGCTACAATTCTTAACTAGTAAAAGTAATAAGGTTACAAGAGTATTTTGTGGGCTTCCTATGGTTTTGAAGGATGAATAAGATAGTTTTGTATTTAATAAGACATGGAAAAACCTTATGCAATGAAAGAAGATTGTATTGTGGTAAGTCAGATGTTTCATTGAGTGAATTAGGATATAAGGAGATCATTGAATTAAAATCTACTGTAGATTATCCAAAATGTAGGTTAAATTATACAAGTGGTGCTAAAAGGGCAAATGAAACCTTTGAAATTCTTTTTCCAGATTCAAAATACGCAAAGAAAAATGATTTTTTTGAATATGATTTTGGAGATTTTGAGATGAAGTCCTATGAGATGCTAAAGGATAATAGTGATTATATAGCTTGGATTATGGATGAAAGTAAAAAGGTAAAATGTCCAAATGGTGAGTGTAAAGAAGAGTTCTATAGAAGACTTAGTAAGGCTCTAAGGAGACTTTTTAGGGAAGTTATAGAAAAAGGTGAAGAGGAAGTTTTACTTATTTGCCATGGTGGTGTTATAGGTACCTTACTTGAATTATTCTGCAAATCCTCAAAGGATTTTTATACAATGCAACCTAGTTGTGGTAGGGGATATAAGTTAGAGGTTAAAGTTGATAAAGATATAGAAATAAAAATACTAGGGGAGATTTAAGAAATGTTATCATATACCATAGGTTTAGTGTTAGATTTTATAATAGGAGATCCTAATAATCCTTTTCATCCAGTAAGAATAATAGGAGCTTTAGGTATTAAGCTTGAAAATATAACAAGAAGAGTATTTAAGAACTTAAAAATATCTGGATTTGTAACATGGTTAGGAGTTATATTAATAACTTTTTTAGTTAATTCATTAATAGTTAGGCTTGCTTTTAGTATAAGCAATATATTTGGAATTATTATTGAAGGGATATTATTATATTTTTGTATATCTTCTAAGGGATTAAAGGTAGAAGGATTAAAGGTAATTAAAGTTTTAGAATCAGGTGATATTGAAGGGGCAAGGAAGCAACTATCCTACATAGTAGGAAGAGATACTAAAGTTCTAGATGAAGAAGGAATTATTAGAGCTGTAATTGAAACAGTAGCAGAAAATACATCAGATGGAATAATAGCGCCACTATTATTTGGAGCTTTAGGTGGTGCACCTCTTGCTATGACATATAAAGCAGTTAATACTTGTGATTCAATGTTTGGATATAAGAATGATAAGTACATAGATTTTGGGTTTGTACCTGCAAAGATGGATGATTTATTTAATTATATTCCAGCAAGAATTACAGGATATTTAGTGATTTTTGCTGCATTTATATTGGGACTAGATTATAAAAATAGCTATAGAATTTATAAGAGAGATAGATATAATCATACTAGTCCTAATAGTGCTCATCCAGAATCAGCTGTTGCAGGAGCTTTAGGAATAAGACTTGGAGGAGCAAATTATTACTTTGGTAAGATTGTAGAAAAGCCAACAATAGGTGATAAGGATAAAGTAATAGAAATTTCAGATTTATATAAGACAAATAATATTTTATTAGTAGTTACTTTATTAGGATTTAGTGTTGGACTTATTATAATAGTTCTTGGAGGGTTACTATAATGAACTTAGGACACGGTGGAAATGTAGAAGAGATATGTAGAAAATATAATATTTGTGAAAAAGATATTATAGATTTTTCTGCTAATATAAATCCTTTAGGAATTTCTAAGAAAGTTAAGGAAGAAATGATTAAATCTTTAGACAGAATAGAAAGATATCCAGATATAACTTATCATGATTTGAAAATGGGTATTTCTGAATATGAAGGTATTGATTATAATAATATACTTTTAGGTAATGGAGCAGCTGAGGTTATATTTAATGTAATTAGAGGGCTAAATCCTAAAAAGGTTCTTCTTCCAGCTCCAACCTTTTCTGAATATGAAGATGGTATAAGGGCTATTAATGGAGAAATAGTTTATTATAAATTAAGTAGGGAAAATTTTAAGTTAGATGATGGATTTTTAGAAGCTATAGATAAAAGTATGGATATGCTTTTTATCTGTAACCCTAATAATCCAACAGGGCAGTTAGTATCTAAGGAGTTTTTAATTAAAGTGTTAAATAAATCTTCCAGTACTAAGGTTGTTATAGATGAGTCATTCTTAGATTTTATAGAAGATAAAAGTAGATACTCTTTAATAGACATGTGTAAAGAGTATGAAAATCTTATTGTAGTTAAGTCTCTTACAAAGTTTTTTAGTTTTCCTGGCATAAGAGTAGGTTATGGAATTACAGGAAATGCTGAATTTATTAGAAAGATTAACAAGGTTTCTGTGCCATGGTCTATAAATACAGTTGCTTCAACTGGAGCAATAGTCGCGTTGAAAGAAAGAGAATACCAGAAAAATTCAATAGATTTTATAAAAAATGAAAAAGTATTTTTATATAATGAGTTATGTAAGTTTAAAGAATTAGAAGTCTTTGAGGGGGCAGTTAACTTTATATTTTTTAAAACTAGAATAGATATTAATTTAAAAGAAGAACTTATTAAGCATGGAATAATTATAAGAAGCTGTAGTAATTATATAGGGTTAGGGTCTGATTACTATAGGGTTGCTGTAAGAACTAGAGAGCAAAATGAGAAACTTATATGTGCTCTAAGAAAGGTATTTAATAAATGAAAGAGATCTTGATTATACTAGATGGATTTATGGAGGAGTGTCTTGAGGGACATTCCTTTAAAAAACTTCTTTTTGGAGATATGAAGTTAAATTATGATGAAAGGAAAGAAGACTTTTCAGTGCCAGGAAAGGCCTTAGATAGTTTAAACTGTATTTTTAAAATGTTAGGTTACGATAGTTCTAAGGTAGATATAGGAGAAAGGGCTTTTTATGAAGCTTTAAATAGGGGGATAAAAATAAAAGATGGAGAGGGGATTTATAGATGCAATATAATTAAGGTTAATAATGGAGTACTAGAGGACTTTACTGGTGGAGATTTAGATAAAAATATAGGAGAAGTTTTAAAAGAATTTAAAATAGAAGGTGGATATTTTTATCCATGTTATCAATATAAGAATTTACTTCTTCTAAATGAAATTGTACATGAAAAGCTTAATCCACCACATTTTAGTGTGGGGAAAGAAATAGAAGAAATTATGCCTAAAAATAAGAGGTTAAGGAATATAATTAATTACTCTTATGAATTCTTCAAAGAGAGGGGATTAGAAGGGTTAATGTTGTGGCCTTGGGGTGCTTCTGGTGAGGTTAACTTGAAAAAGTATGATAAGGATTCAGTATTAATTGGAGGGATAGATTTAATTTGTGGTATGGGAAAGGCTTTAGGAATGATAGTTGTTCAACCTAAAGGAGCTACAGGGGAATGGAACAGTGCATTGCATAATAAACTAGAAGATGTATTAGAGTGGATTTCAAAAGCTAATAATATTATTTTACATGTAAATGGATTTGATGAACTTTCTCATAGAAAAGATTTTAAAGGCAAAATGCAGTTTTTAGAAAAAGTTAAAAATGAGATTCTTTTTCCTTTATTAAATCTTAAGGGGGTAAATATAAGAATAACTTGTGACCATAGGACAGATTCTTTTACAGGTAGTCATGAAAAAGGATATGTACCATACCTTAGTATATTTAATTGACAAAATATAAGCGTTTAACTATAATTATTAAGAATTGACTTGTTTTAGGTGTTTTACTTAATAGGGAATGGAGTGTAAATCTTCAACTACCCCAGTAACCGTGAAATGGACAAAATCTAGTTAAGCCACTGCATAAATATTTATGTGGGAAGGTTAGATTGCGGATGAAGTTAAGTCGGGAGACCTGCCTAATAGCGATGGTACTATTATTCTCTGAGGGTGGAATTATAGGGTACGTAGGTCATTTTACTTATTGTACAAAAAAGTAGAATGTATATGCATACCTTAGGGTATGCATTTTTTTATTCTTTAGGAAAATATAGCTTCAATTAAATTGTGGATAACTTCAACATTTAGATGTTACTAAAGCTTATTAGTTCCTAAAGGATAAAAAATAAAATATATGCCCCTGCAAGATTTTCCTCAGGCAAGCTTCGGAAGCTCTAATGAGTAAGTTCTATTTACCAAATTTAAATTTGGAATATCACTTATGCAGATGGGCGAAAAAAATCGACGGCTCCACAGTAGCCTTGGCGATTTTTTTATACTACGTTTTCAATTCAAAGCCCCATAATGTAAATGGAGGGATTAAAAAATGAAACTAACAAAAAAACTAACAGGTCTTATTTTGTCTATTATGATGTTACTAACAGTATTAGTAGGTTGCTCAGATAAGACTGTAACAATGCAAGACAGAGAAGGCAATGATTTTACTAAGCCTAACAAGGTGGAAAGAATAATATCAACAGCTCCATCTAATACAGAAGTTTTAGTTGCTTTAGGAATGGCTGACAAATTAGTTGCTGTAGATAAGTATTCAGAAGATGTTAAAGGAATAAGTGAAGATATTCCAAAGATAAATTTTAGAAATCCAGATGCTGAAACTATTATAGGATTAGAACCAGATATAATAATTGCATCAGGGCATAATAAAGCTGGAGATGAGGATCCATTCCAGGCTGTTAAAGATGCAGGAATACCTGTAGTATATATTCCAAGTAGTGTGAGTTTTGAGGGAATATATGGAGATATTGAATTTATAGGTAACTTAGTTGATAAAAAGAAGGAAGCTTCTAAATTAGTTGAAGATATGAAAAAGGAAGTTGCTGATATAAAAGCAATTGGAGATACAATAACTGATAAGAAAACAGTTTACTTTGAAATAGGTTCAGGTTCAAAGCTTAGTTCATTTGGTTCAGATACATTCTTAAATGAAGCTATTTCAATAATTGGAGCTAAGAATATATTTGAATCTGAAAAGAGTTGGATTTCGCCAAGTGAAGAATCAGTTATAGCTGCTAATCCAGATGTAATCTTAACAAACCAAGCATTTTTAGATGATCCAATAGGTTCAATTGCTACAAGAAAAGGATGGGAAGGTGTTACTGCTATTAAGAATAATCAAATATTCCTTTTAGATAAGAATACTACATCACGTCCAAGTCAAAATGTTATAGCTGCATTAAAAGAAATGGCAAAGGTTGTATATCCAGACAAGTATGAATAAAAAGAAAAAGATGTTATTGTGGTTATCACTACCACTAGCATTTTTAGTGATATGTATTGGAACTTCCATTGGGAGTTCCAATATTAATATATTCAACATTATTTCAGTTATTGGGAACAAATTATTTTCTGTTCCTTTAATTGAAGGTGTTGGAAGTAATGATGTAGCGATTATTTGGGTCGTAAGATTTCCTAGAGTTTTACTTGCTTTTATGGTAGGAGCAGCACTATCAGTAAGTGGAGCAGTTATGCAGTCAATACTTAAGAATCCTTTAGCTTCACCATATACATTAGGGGTGTCTTCAGGAGCATCTTTAGGTGTTGGAATATATATAGTTTTAGGGGTGTCAATTCCTTTTATAGGAAATTTGGCGTTACCTTTTATAGGTTTTTTATCAGGGCTTTTAACAGTGACTTTGGTTATTTTGTTTTCTAATAGAGTAGATAGAGGTATGTCTAATAATACTATTATTTTATCGGGTATGGTTTTTTCACTTTTTGCAAGTGCTATGCTTACTACCATTTCAGCATTAAATGCCCATAAGATTGAGGCTATAACTATGTGGCAAATGGGTTCTTTTAATATGAGAGGATGGTCTTACTTGCTAGTAGGGGTTCCATTCTTTATTGTAGGAGTATCTATTGTATTAAGATATTCTAGAGAAATGGATATTTTAACCTTTGGAGAAGATGGAGCAAAAGTAATAGGCGTTGAAACTGAAAAAGTAAAAAAACATTTGTTGTTTTCAACAGCAGTGCTTACAGGAAGTGCTGTAGCTTTAAGCGGCACTATAGGATTTATAGATTTAATTGTACCGCATTTAGTTAGGAAGATATTTGGATCAAATCATAAAGTAGTTATACCTATGTGTATTTTATTAGGAGGATCTTTTATGGTACTTACAGATTTAGTAGCTAGAACTATAATAAGTCCATCTGAATTACCAGTTGGTGCAATAACTGCAATTATAGGAGCACCATTCTTTGGCTACTTATATTTTAGTAAAAGAAGTAGGTGATATTATGCTAAAGATTAGAAATTTATACTGTGGATATGATGGTAAAGATGTTATAAAAGATTTTAATATAGATATAACTAGAGGACAAAATGTTTCTATAGTTGGTCCAAATGGGTGTGGAAAAAGTACCTTGCTTAAGGCAATGGTTAGTTTAATAGATTATGAAGGAAATATATTTTTAGATGGAAAAGAAGTTAAAAGTATAAAGAGAAAAGAACTTGCCAAAAAGGTGGCTCTTATGAGTCAAAGTTCTCAAATATATTTTCCATATACTGTTTATGATACAGTTGCGTTAGGGAGATATGCTCATATAGATGGAGTATTTGCAAGACTTTCCAAGAGAGATGAGGAAATAATATTAAACTGTCTTAGTAATGTAGGAATTTTAGAGTTAAAAGATAAACTTATAAATGAACTATCTGGAGGACAACTTCAAAGAGTTTATCTTGCAAGGGTTTTTGCACAGGAACCTGATATTATTTTACTTGATGAACCTACAAATCATTTGGACTTAAAGTGTCAGATAGAAATACTAGAACATATAAACAAATGGACAAAGGAAAATCAAAAAACTGTTATTGGAGTATTACATGATTTAAACCTTGTTCAAATGTTTAGTGATGATGTGATTATGTTAAGTGAAGGACATATAGTTTCTAAAGGCAAGACAAAGGACGTATTATCAGAAGATAAGCTTGAAGAAGTTTATGGATTGAATATAAAGAAGTTTATGATAAATGCCTTAGAAAAGTGGAGGTAGAGTATAATGAAAAAGTTTGTTATGTCATATAGTTGTGGTAAAGATAGTACTCTTTCTCTTTATAGAATGATAAAGAGAGGACATACACCATTAGCTTTATTAGTAACTGTTGATAAAAAAGTATGTAGAAGTTGGTTCCATGGAATACCAGAGCATTTATTAAATGAAGTATCAGCTTCCTTAGAAATAGAATTAGATATGATAAAGTGCCAGGGCGAAGAATACAAGACTGCATTTGAAAAAACTTTAAGGAAGTGGAAGGAACAAGGTGCAGATGCTTGTGTATTTGGAGATATAGATTTAGAAGCTCATAGAGCTTGGTGCACTGAAAGATGTGAAGCTGTAGGAATGGAAGCTATCTTTCCATTATGGCTTGAAGATAGAGAAGAGTTAACTTATGAGTTTATAGATAATGGCTTTAAAACTGTTATTAAGAATGTAAGGCTAAAGGATATGGGATCAGGGTTTTTAGGTGAAGTTTTAACAAAAGAAGTTGTTGAAAGAATAAAGGCAACTGGTTCAGATGCTTGCGGAGAAAATGGAGAATATCATACTTTCGTATTTGATGGTCCATTGTTTAGAAATAAAATTCAATTTGAAACAGGGAAAAATATTCTTACAGAAACTCATGGATATTTAGATATTAGATAGGGTGATAGTATGGAGGCTAAAAGATTAATGTTTTTAGGAACAGCATCTTCTGTGGGTAAGAGTACATTAGCAGCAGCATTTTGTAGATATTATAAAAGAAAAGGATATAATGTTGCTCCTTTTAAGGCTTTAAATATTTCTTTAAATTCTTTTGTTACTAAAGAAGGAGATGAAATAGGAAGGGCACAGGTTGTTCAAGCAGAAGCTTGTGAAATAGAGCCTAAGGAATATATGAATCCAATTTTAATGAAACCAAGTGCAAACAATAAAACACAAGTTATTGTTAGAGGTAAAGTTTACTGTACAATGGATGCCTATAAATATAAGGACTTAAATAAGTATTTAAAAGGTGTTGCAAAGGAATCCTTTGATGATATATCTAAGGACTATGATTTTATAGTTTTAGAGGGGTCTGGAAGCTGTGCAGAAATAAATTTAAGAGAAACTGATATAGCAAATATAGAAATGGCTAAGGTTTCTAATTCACCTGTAATATTGGTTGCGGATATTGATAGAGGTGGGGTATTTGCTTCAATAGTTGGAACCATAATGCTTTTACCTCCTGAAGAGAGGGCTTTAATTAAAGGCGTAATAATTAATAAGTTTAGGGGAAAAAAAGAATTTTTTAAACCTGCAATGAAACAAATTGAAGAACTTATAAATATTCCGGTATTAGGAGTAATGCCTTATTTTGAATTGAATATTGAGGATGAGGATGGGGTTACAGAAAAGATATCTAATAAAAAGGGAAAAGGTATTGATGTGGTGGTTATAAGATTACCTCATATGTCCAACTTTACTGATTTTAATGTCTTAAGAGCAATGAATGGTATTAACATAAGATATATAAATTCTCCAAAAGAGATTGAAAATGCTAAAATGATTATAATTCCAGGAAGTAAAAATACAATTGAAGATTTAAATTTTATAAAGGAAACTGGATTCCGTGAAATTATTCTAGAAAAAGCTAAAAGTGGTACTGTAATATTTGGAATCTGTGGTGGATATCAGATATTAGGAAAAGAGATTAAAGATCCTCTAGGGGTAGAGGGAAATCCTAGAGAGGTAAAAGGATTAGGATTATTAAATTTAGTTACTACTTTTAATGGGAAGAAGAAGACTAGACAGGTTAAAGCAAAGAATAATGAAGGATTAGTTGTTAGCGGTTATGAAATCCATAATGGAGTAAGTGAATGTTTAGATGATAAATCTATATGGATACAAGGAGAAGATGGGGAAGTTTTAGGCATGAAGAGTGGAAATGTATATGGAACATATCTTCATGGAATATTTGAAGAAGAGGACTTTGCCTATACTTTTATAAATAAATATGTTAGCCAACTTGAATGCCATGAAAAAGTTAGTTATAAAGAATACAAGATGAATGAGTATGATAAGTTGTGTGATATTTTGGAAGAGAATATAGACATGGGCCTTGTTAATTCTATAATTAATGGTGATTAGTTTATGTGGAGCTGCTTAGGCAGTTTCTTTTTTCTTTATTAAGTCATTTATAATATTTCTGCATATTATATTTTGAGGAATTTCTATAAAAAAGGATGAAAGAGATGAGTACAAAGAAAAAGTTTGAAGAAGTATCTATAGAATGCATTTTAAAGATTAGTTATGGCATTTGGGATAGAAGTATCGAAGAATATAAGAAAACTATGAATGAGTGCAATAATGTAACCTATAAAGATGCTATGAAGTATAGATACTATCACTCCAAGCTAACTGGAGATATTGCTTTAAAGTTATATAGGAAGTATATTATTAATAAAGACAATAGGGATGAAAGAATTTTATACTTATCAGCTCTTACTCATGATATAAAGAAAATAGATAAAAAACATAGTCAGGCAGGTGCTGATTGGATAAGAAATAATATAGGTGACTTTTTTGAAATATCAGATGATGACATAGAAAAAGTAGCTTTATTAGTAAGGTATCATAAATCATCAGTAAAAAAGATAGAACACATACAAGATAAAAACATATTAGACTTAATCTTGATTCTTCAAATTGCAGATTCTCTTAGTAAATTTAGAGAAAAATCTGTTTATAAAGAGATAGACTATGATAAATTAAAGAAAAAACTAATAGAAGTTATTGAAAGCTTCAATAAATAGGAAGAGAGGTAGGTATTATGGAAAAAGGATTGCTAATTAAGGTATTGGGTAAAGCTGATGCAGTTAGGCTTGAAGATCAAATTTATAACCTTAGGGATATTACCAATAAAGTTAGATATGGCTTAATGGGAAATATGAGTATATTCGATGATAACTTTATAGCTGATGTAGTAAAGAAGTTAGAAGGAATAAATGAGGAGATTAAAGAGATAAAAATAAATGTTGAAGATCCTAATAAGATTGGATATACAAATAGCAGAGAATACTTAAAAAAGTATTTAGAGAGTATATCCTATAATATTATAGAGCTTATAAAGAATCTAAATCCTTTCAATGAGAAATTAGTAATTATGCATAATAATCTACTTTGTGATTGTGTACTGAAATATTAATAAAGAGAGTATTGACGTTTTAAATTCGTTGATACTCTCTTTCGATTTAAAGTCGATTGTATTTAACTTCCTTGATACAATACTAAAATCCTATAGGTGTTTTTTAAAAATTATTTATGTAATTATATATTTATTTAACAATAATGGAATAGTTTTTATTATATCGCAATGTATATATACCTTAGCTAATCAAATAATAAGTATTATAAAAGATATTAGTTTAAGGTGGAAAATCATGAAGAAAAAAATCTCTATAATATTTATATTAGTATTAACAGTATTATTTGGATGGAATTATTATAATACTATAAAAGGAAAAATCATGGTTGGAGCTGAGGTAACTCCAAATGATGATATCTCTGAGGTGAATATAGATTATTGTAATAGGAAAGAAGAAGCCGTAGAATATATTCAATTAAAATCTAATGAGGTAAATATACCAATATTAATGTATCACTCAATTTCTGATGCTGATTCAAATAATAATTTATTAATGCCACCATCAATGTTTAAACAGCAAATGGAGTGGTTAAAATCTAATAATTTTACAGCTATGACATTAGATGAAGTTGTTACATCCATGGAAACAGGAAAGGTACCTAAGAGACCTGTGGGACTTACCTTTGATGATGGATATGTAGACAACTACACAGTTGCTTATCCAATATTAAAAGAAAGTGGGTTAAAGGGAACATTTTTTATAATTACGAGCATGATAGATACTAGCCAATTATATATGAATTCTGATATGTTAAAAGAAATGAGTAATAATGGGATGAGCATAGAAAATCATACACACTATCATTTTGATCTACCAACTGGAAGTATTGAAAATCAAAAAGCAACAATTAAAAAAGGACAAGAGATATTAAAAGAAAAGGTTGGAGTAGAAAGCAAATTCTTATGTTATCCAACGGGAAAGTATACAAAAGATACGATAAGTACTCTTGATGGTCTTGGAGTTAAGGCTGCTGTTACAACTAAAGGTGGAATAGCTCATATTGGGAATGGTTTATATGAATTAAGAAGAGTTAGAATGTATCCTATGAATATAGAAGCATTTTCATCAATATTTACAAGCTATATGAACTAATATTAAATAGTTAGCTGTGTCAAAAGTGTTTTTGATGCAGCTAATTTTTATGTGATAAAATAGGATTAAGGTGGTGGTACAAATTGGATAGAGAAGAAATGAGGGAGATTTATCTAAAGGGAAGAAGAGAAGAATTAAAAAATAAGTCCTTTACTTTAATCTCAAATAATTGCAACGGATGTTTTATACTTCATGATTTAGAACTTAAATTTAATACGCCAACTGTAAATCTTTATTTTTCTATGGAAGACTTTATTAAGTTTTTAGAAAGGCTAGATTATTATCTTGCATTAGAGTTAGAAGAAACAGAATGGACCAAGTATCTAATAGGAAAATTAGGGGATATAAAGATAAATTTTATGCATTATGAAAATTTCCAGTTAGCAAAAGAAAAATGGGATGAAAGAAAAAAGAGAATTGATAAAAATAATTTATACATATTAGCGACAGAAAAAGATGGTTGTACATATGAACTTATAAAAAGATTTGATAACTTACCTTATAAGAATAAGGTAATGTTAACACATAAGTCATATGATAAAATTAAATCTACATATTATATAAAAGGTTTTGAAAGTAGACATTCTCTTGGATTTGTTTTTGAATATAAGGGAGAAAATACATATTTAAAGTATTACGATGATTTTGATTATGTGGAGTGGTTTAATAATGGAGTATATTGATTTATCCTATGAAATAGAAAATAATATGGTGGTATATCCAGGAGATGAAGAGGTATCTATTGAATTTACTAAAAAATATGATAATGATGGGTATACATATTCTGTTTTAAAATCAGGTATGCATGTTGGAACTCATTTAGACTGTCCAATGCACCTAACAGATAGTAGTAAATATATAAGTGAATATCCCTTAGAGAATTTTATGGGGGAAGGGGTTATTATAGATGTTAGGGGAAAAGAATTAATAACATTAGAAGAAGAGTATGAAGCTTTATTGAATGAAAAGGAAATTGTAATCCTATTTACTGGATATGGGAAATACTATGGAACTAAGAAGTATTATGAAAGTCATCCTGTAATAGATGAAGAACTAGTAGATCTTTTTATAAATAAGAAAATAAAAATGGTTGGATTTGATATACCATCTCCAGATAGATATCCATTTGCTATACATAAAAAATTACTTAATAATAGAATCTTTATTCTTGAAAACTTATGCAATTTAGAAAGGTTAGCTGGGGAAGAGGATTTTAAAGTAATTGCATTTCCATTGAAGATAAAGGGGGAGGGAAGTATGGTAAGAGCAGTGGCTATAAAATAACGTTAGTAAGTAAAAATATATACTATTATTTACATTGACATTTATTACTTTTGGTGTTATTCTTAACGAAAAGAAAAACCTTTAATTTGGTCCAGTGAGATCAATAAGGAAGTATTATAATTGCAAGATTAATTAGGATTATTATGCCTTCCTTATCATTAAGGAAGGCTTTTTATTATATAATAATAACCTTTAATTTTAACTCAGAGAAGTTAAGAAGGAGTGATAGACATGATAAACAAACACTTAATTGACCCTATGGATTTATCCCTAGAGGAATTAGACGAAATTTTTGAATTAGCACATCAAATTATCCAAGACCCTAAGAAATTCTCAAAGGTTTGCGATGGGAAAATCTTAGCAACTCTATTTTATGAGCCTAGTACAAGAACAAGATTTAGCTTTGAAGCAGCTATGATGAGACTAGGTGGTAAAATCTTAGGTTTTTCAGAACCAAATTCTACTTCAGCATCTAAAGGAGAAACTCTTGCAGATACAATAAAGATGGTATCAATATATACAGACATAATTGCTATGAGACATCCAAAGGAAGGAGCAGCAAGGGTTGCAAGTAAATTCTCAAGTGTTCCAGTTATAAATGCAGGTGATGGAGGACATCAACATCCAACTCAAACTCTTACAGACCTTTTAACAATTGAGTTCTTAAAGCATGGCTTAAAAGGGCATACAGTAGGTATATGTGGAGATTTAAAGTATGGAAGAACAGTTCATTCATTAATAAAGGCTATGTCTAGATATGAAGGAACAAAGTTCATCTTAATCTCACCAAAGGAACTTAAGATTCCTGATTACATAAGAGATGAATTTATAGAGAAGAAGAACATAGAGTTTAAAGAAGTAGAGAGATTAGATGATGTAATAGATGAACTTGATATACTTTATATGACGAGAATTCAAAGAGAGAGATTTTTCAATGAAGAAGAGTATTTAAGACTTAAGGATAGTTATATTCTAGATGTTGAAAAAATGAAGTCTGCAAAAAAAGATATGATAGTAATGCATCCATTACCAAGAGTTAATGAAATAGCTATGGAAGTAGACGAAGATGAAAGAGCTGCATACTTTAAACAAGCTGAGTATGGAATGTATGTAAGAATGGCACTTATGTGCAAGCTTTTGGGGGTGGCGTAGATGTTGGAAATAACAAGCATTAAAAATGGATTGGTTATAGATCATATTGAAGCTGGAATGGGAGTTAAAATATTTAACTACCTACATTTAGATAAGACAGATTACAGAGTAGCTTTAATCATAAACGCAGAAAGCAAAAACTTAGGGAAAAAAGATATAATAAAAATAGAAAAGGATAATTGTGAAGATATAGATTATACAGTACTTGGACTTTTATCACCAAGTATTACAATAAATGAAGTTAAGGATGAAAGAATTGTAAGGAAGGTAAGGCCTGAACTTCCAGAGAAGGTTGAAAATATTTTAATCTGTAATAATCCAAGATGCATAACTGTCGATGAAAAATATGTGCCACATTCTTTCATATTAATTGATAGAGAAAAAGGTACATATAGATGTGAATATTGTGATCATATAACTAAGTTATCAGAAGTTTAATGTATAAGAAGAGAGGTGTTATAGATGAATATTTTAATAAAGAATGCCAAGATTGTTGATTGTGTACAAAATTTTATTGGAGATGTTTTAGTTGAAGGTGGCAGAATAAAAGAAGTAGCAAAATCAATCAATAGAGAAGGTGTAGAAGTAGTTGATGCAAAAGGACTAACTCTAATGCCTACTTTTATTGATACCCATGCACATTTTAGAGAGCCGGGTTTAACTTGGAAAGAAGATATAGAAACAGGTTCAAAAGCGGCAGTTAAGGGTGGTTTTACAGGAGTTTGCTTGATGGCAAATACAAAACCTATATGCTCTTCAAAAGAGGTTCTTGAAGAGGTGAGAAGAAGGGAAAAAGAAGTTGGACTTGCTGATTTACATCAATGTTTATCTATAACAAAGAATTTTGATGGAAAAACTCTAGAGCACTTAGATGAATTAAGGGATGATAAGGAAATAAAAGCCATCTCTGATGATGGAGTAGGAGTAGGAAACGGGAAAGTAATGCATGATGCTTTATTAAAAGCTAAGGAATACGGTTGGGTTGTTATGTCTCATGCAGAAACATCTGAATTCTCTAGTATGGATATGAGAGTTGCTGAAAATATGATGACTTGGAGAGATGTGGAGCTATGTAAGCTAACAGGTGGAAGACTTCATATGTGTCATGTTTCTACTAAGGAATCTATGGAATATATAATAAATGCCAAGCTTTTAGGTGCTAATGTAACTTGTGAAGTTACACCTCATCATATAGCATTAACTAGAGATGTTAATGATTATAGAGTAAATCCTCCTATAAGAGAAAAAGAGGATGTAGCTTATTTAATAAATGCAATAAAGACTGGCATGGTAGACTGTATAGGAACAGATCATGCACCTCATACTGAAGAAGAAAAGAAGAAGGGGTCACCAGGAATGGTAGGATTAGAAACAGCATTTTCTATATGCTACACTACTTTAGTAAAAGAAAATGGATTATCATTAAATAAACTTAGTGAAATAATGTCTAAAAATCCGTCAGAAATATTAGGAATGAATAAAGGAACACTAGGAATTGGAAAAGATGGAGATTTAGTACTTGTAGATTTAGATAAGAAAGTTAAAATAGATAGTGGGTCATTTGAATCAAAGGGGCACAATACTCCATTTAATGGAATGGAATATTACGGAGAAGTTCAAATGACAATTAAGGGCGGAAAAATAGTTTATAAAAAATAGGAGGATACTATTATGAATATTATGGACAAAATTTATAAAAGAGTTGAAGAAAGAGGAGTTGTCTGTTTAGGATTAGATACAGCATTAGATTATATTCCAGAATTCTTAAAAGAAGGAATGAATAATGAGGATGCTATAGTTGAATTTAATAAGAGAATTATAGATGAAACTTTAGATGTTGTTGCTTGTTATAAAGTTCAAATAGCTTATTATGAAGCTTTAGGATTATCAGGAATGAGAGCTTATAGAAGAACTTTAGAGTACTTAAGAGAAAAGGATGCAATAATAATTGCTGACATTAAGAGAGGAGATATAGCTGCAACTGCAAAGATGTATGCTAAAGGACACTTTGAAGGAGATTTCGAAGCTGATTTTGTTACATTAAGTCCATACATGGGATTAGATAGTATTGAACCATACATGCCATATATTGAAACAGGAAAGAAAGGGATATTCTGCTTAGTAAGAACTTCAAACCCAGGAGCTGCAGATATTGAATTCTTAGATACTGCATCAGGAGACAAGGTTTATCATGTAGTTGGAGATAAGCTAATGAAAATGGGAAAAGAACTTACTGCTGAATGTGGATATCACCCACTAGGAGGAGTAATAGGTTGTACTCATGTAGAAGAAGGAAAAGAGTTAAGAAAGAGATTTAATTCAATGTTCTTCTTAATACCAGGATATGGTGCTCAAGGTGGTAAAGCAGAAGATGTTGCTATGTATTTAAACAATGGAAATGGTGGAGTTGTAAATTCATCAAGGGGAATACTTTTAGCCTATAAGAAGGATAACAGACCAGAAACTGATTTTGCATTAAGTGCTAGAGAAGAAGCTATAAGAATGAGAGATGAAATAAGAGCAGCAGTTAATAATTTATAAAATATAAATTAGGGGGAGAAGAAATGAGCATGACTTATAGGAAAGCCAAGGTTCTTTCAAATGAAAAGATAGTTGATGGAATTTATAAGATGGTTTGTGAAGATAAGAATGAGATAAAGCCAGGACAATTTTATATGTTAAAATTAGATGGACAAACACTTTTACCAAGACCTATTAGTATTTGTGAGAAAAATGGAGATGAAATTACATTTCTTTATGCAGTAGTAGGTAAGGGGACAGAAGAGTTTTCTAAATTAAGATCTGGTGAAGAGATAAATCTTACAGGACCTTTAGGTAATGGCTTTAACTTAGATGAAGAGTTAGGAAAAGTAGCAATAGTAGCAGGCGGAATAGGAACTGCCCCTATGGTTGAAGTTTCAAAGAAGTTAAGAGAGAGGAATCCTAACGGAATTATAGATATATATGCAGGGTTTAGAGACGAAGTTTATTTAATAGAGAATCTTTCAAAGTATGGTAATAAGGTAGAGGTTTCCACTAATACAGGGAAACATGGACATAAGGGATTTGTAACTGAGATTTTAAAGGTTGAAGATTATGATACAGTGTTATGCTGTGGCCCAGAAGTTATGATGAAGGTAGTAGTTAATATGTGTAAAGAAAAGGGAGTTAAAGTATATGTTTCTATGGAAAAGCATATGGCTTGTGGTGTAGGAGCATGTTTAGTTTGTACATGTAAGACAAAAGATGGGCATAAGAGAACTTGTAAAGATGGTCCAGTATTTGATGGATATTATGTAGAACTATAAGGGGGATGAAGTATGTTAAAGGTTAATATAAATGGAGTAGAATTTAAAAATCCTGTTATAGCAGCTTCAGGAACCTTTGGTTTTGGTGCAGAATATAACAACTTTTACAATGTAGGGATTTTGGGAGGAATATCATCTAAAGGTCTTACAATAAATCCTAAGGAGGGTAATGCTGGAATAAGAGTTTATGAAACTCCATCAGGAATGATGAATTCAGTAGGGTTACAAAATCCTGGAATAGAAGGGTTCATAAATAAGGAACTTCCAGAGATGGAGAAGCTAGGGACTAATATTATTGCTAATGTTGGTGGAGGATGCTTTGAAGACTATGCAGAGGCTATAGAGAAGTTAAATAACACATCAGTTCAAATGATAGAACTTAACATTTCATGTCCAAATGTTAAATGTGGAGGAATGGCTTATGGAATTAAAGCTGATGTAGCTCATGATTTTGTAAAAGAAATAAAGAAGATATGTAAAAAGCCTCTTATGGTTAAATTATCACCAAATGCAGAAAATATAGTTGAAATGGCATTAAAGTGTGAAGAAGCAGGGGCAGATTCTTTAAGTTTAATAAATACATTAAAGGGACTTGCCGTTGATATATATAAAAGAAAGCCAGTCTTTGATAATGTTTATGCAGGGGTTTCAGGGCCAGCTGTTAAGCCAGTGGCATTAAGAATGGTACATGAAGTATCAAAGGCAGTAAGTATACCAGTAATAGGCTTAGGTGGAATTACTACAGGTAAGGATGCAATTGAGTTTATGATGGCTGGTGCTAGTGCAGTACAAATAGGTACAGTTAACTTTATGAATCCAATGGCAGGTAAAGAAATAATTGAAGAGATAGAAGGGTTCTGTAGAGAACAAGGAATAAAAGATATTAATGAGATTGTGGGAATATTGTAGGGGAATAAAAGTAGTATGGTTTAAATTACTACAAGATTTTACCTAGATAATTTACTTAAAATATTAATTTGAAATTTGGAGGATCAATATGCAAGCTTATAAAAAAGAGTTTATTGAATTTATGATAGAATGTGGAGTTTTAACTTTTGGTGATTTTGTAACTAAGAGTGGAAGAAAGACACCTTTCTTTGTTAATACAGGAAACTACAAGACAGGAAGCCAACTTAAGAGACTTGGTGAATATTATGCAAAGGCTATAAAAGAAAACTTTGGAGATGATTATAACATAGTATTTGGACCTGCTTATAAGGGAATTCCACTAAGTGTAACAGTTACTATGGCATTAAGTGATTTATATGGAATAGATGTAAGTTATTGTTCAAACAGAAAAGAAGTTAAGGATCATGGAGATACTGGAATTCTTTTAGGAAGTAAGTTAAATGACGGAGATAAGGTTTTAATAGTTGAAGATGTTACTACATCAGGTAAATCAATTTATGAGACAATGCCAATATTAAAAGAACAAGCTGCTGTAAATGCAGTTGGACTTATGATTTCTGTAAATAGAATGGAAAAGGGACAAGGAGAAAAATCTGCATTAGTTGAATTACAAGAAAAGTATGGATTTAAGGCTTGTGCTATAGTTACTATGGAAGAAGTTATTGAATATCTATATAATAGAGAAGTAAATGGAAAAGTAATTATTAATGATGAGATAAAAGCTAGAATAGATGCCTATTATGAGCAATATGGAGCTAAATAAGAAGTAAGATGAAATAGATAAAAAATATTTAAAAGAAACTACTTTTATAGTTTCTTTTTTATTTGATTAAAAGGATTATATTGACATTTTATGTTGAATAAGTATAATATAGATATAAAGTCATATGACTGACGGAAGTGGAGTATACCACATGAAGTATGACTAAGATAATATGCCGACCGTCTGGGCAATAAGCTCAGATTGTCGGTTTTTTTTATTATAAATCTTTTACTAAGGCAAAATGAGCTTATATATGTTTTAGGAGGTTTAATATGTTTAAAGAATGGGATGGATTTAAAACAGGTACATGGCAACAAGGAATAGACGTAAGAAATTTTATTCAAAAGAACTATAAGTTCTATGAAGGTAATGAGAGTTTTTTAGAGGGAGTAACTGAAAAGACTAAGAAAGTATGGAATGAATGTGAAGAGCTTATAATTAAAGAAATGAAAGAGGGAATAATTGATGTTGCAACTGATAGAGTATCAGGAATAGACAATTATGAACCTGGATATATAGATAAGGATAATGAAGTTATAGTAGGGCTTCAGACGGATGCTCCTTTAAAAAGAATTGTAAATCCTTTTGGTGGAATAAGAATGGTACATCAAAGTCTTAAGGAATATGGATATGAACTTAATACAGAAATAGATAAACATTTTTCACTATATAGAAAAACACATAATGAAGGAGTATTTGATTGTTATACAGATGAAATAAGAGCTGCAAGACATGCAGGACTTTTAACAGGATTACCAGATGCTTATGGACGAGGAAGAATAATAGGTGATTATAGAAGAATTGCGCTTTATGGTATTGATTATCTAATTGAAGAAAAGAAAAAAGATTTAAAAGAGCTTCAGGGAGATATGCTTGATGAACTTGTAAGAAAGAGAGAGGAAGTTTCAGAACAAATAAGAGCTTTAAATAAAATTAAAAGTATGGCATCAAAATACGGATGTGATATATCTAAGCCTGCATCTAATGCTAAAGAAGCAGTACAAGCTGTATATTTTGGATATTTAGCAGGAGTTAAAGAAAATAATGGAGCTGCTACATCTCTTGGTAGAACATCAACATTTTTAGATATATTTATAGAAAGAGATTTAGAGAGAGGGCTATTAACAGAAAAAGAAGCTCAAGAGTTAATTGATCAATTCATTATAAAACTAAGATTGGTTAGACACTTAAGAACTCCAGAGTATAATGAATTATTTGCTGGAGATCCTACGTGGGTTACAGAATCAATTGGAGGTATTGGTGTTAATGGTAAACCATTAGTTACTAAAAATTCTTTTAGATATCTTAATACCTTAATTAATTTAGGACCAGCACCAGAACCAAATTTAACTGTTTTATGGTCTCAAAATCTACCAGAAAATTTTAAAAAGTACTGTGCTAAAATCTCAATTGCTACAGATGCTATTCAATATGAGAATGATGATGTAATGAGACCAGTATATGGAGATGACTATGCAATAGCTTGCTGTGTTTCAGCAATGAAGGTTGGTAAGCAAATGCAGTTCTTTGGAGCTAGGTGTAATGTGGCAAAATCATTATTGTATGCTATAAATGGTGGCATAGATGAGATAAAAGGAACAAAAGTAGTTCCAGGTATAGAAAAAATAGAAGATGAAATATTAGATTTTGATAAGGTTAAGAAAAACTACTATAAAGTATTAGAGTATGTAGCAAAGCTTTATGTAGATACAATGAATATAATTCATAATATGCATGATAAATATGCCTATGAATCAGGACAAATGGCTCTTCATGATACAGATGTAGAGAGATTAATGGCTTTTGGTATTGCAGGACTTTCTGTTGCCATAGACTCTCTTTCTGCAATAAAGTATGCAGAGGTTAGACCAATAAGAAATGAAGAGGGAATAGCAATTGATTTCGAAACTGTTGGAGACTTTCCTATGTATGGGAATGACGATGATAGAGCAGATGATTTAGGAGTTGAACTAGTAAATAAGTTTATATCAGAGCTTAAGAAACATCCTTTATATAGAGGGGCAATTCATACATTATCTGCGTTGACTATAACATCAAATGTAATGTATGGTAAGAAGACAGGTACAACTCCTGATAGAAGAAAGAAGGGGGAACCATTAGCGCCAGGAGCAAATCCAATGCATGGTAGAGATAAAAATGGTGCTTTGGCATCATTAAACTCAGTGGCTAAAATACCATATAGAGGGGTGTGCCAAGATGGTGTGTCAAATACATTTTCTATTGTACCTGATGCATTAGGAAAAGATGAAGAGACAAGGGAGAATAATTTAGTGTCAATTTTAGATGGATATTTTATTCAAGGAGCTCATCATTTAAATGTTAATGTATTAAATAGATCAATGCTTGAGGACGCTATGGAAAATCCAGATAAATATCCAACACTTACTATAAGGGTGTCAGGCTATGCTGTAAACTTTAATAGGTTAACTAGAGAACAACAGCTTGAAGTAATAAGTAGAACTTTCCATGAAAGTTTATAATTAATATTTTGCTCCCATACCTATTTGTAGTGTAATATATAGGTATGGGATTTTTATAATACGGAGGATAAAATGATAAAAGGAAGAATTCATTCAATAGAATCAATGGGACTAGTAGATGGTCCAGGAATAAGAGTAGTTGTATTTTTTCAAGGGTGTTCCCTAAGATGTAAGTTTTGTCATAACCCAGATACTTGGAATTGTAATGGTGGAGATGAGTATACCCCTGAAGAATTAGTAAAGAAGATAGAAAGATTTAAACCTTACTTTAAGCAAAGTGGAGGTGGAGTAACTATTTCAGGTGGTGACCCATTAAGACAACCAGAATTCCTTATAGAAGTACTTAAGCTTTGTAAAGAAAAGGGAATACATACTTGTGTTGATACAGCAGGTTATGGTTTAGGGGAATATGATGAAATACTTAAGTATACTGATTTAGTATTATATGATGTGAAACATTTTACTAGGGAAGGCTATAAGAAGGTTACTGCTTTGGAAATAGATGAATCACTTAATTTCTTAGAAGCTATGCAAAGAAATAATACAAAGATGTGGATAAGACATGTTGTTGTTCCTGGATTAACAGATGGAGAGGAACATATAAAGGCATTAGGTGAATATATTAAAAATATCAAGAATGTAGAAAAGGTAGAGTTATTACCTTATCACTTACTAGGAGTAAATAAATATGAGAATTTAGGCATGGAGTATAGACTAGAAGGTACTCCTGCAATGGACAAAGAGATATGTAATAAGTATAAAGAATTACTTAATGAAGTAATTGGATAAAGAAAAAAACTTTGCGAAAGCAAAGTTTTTTATAATTTAAGGTATTATTTCTCTGAATCCTCATCTATATCAATATTATCTAATCCTAAACTCTTAATATCTTCTTCAGATATTTCTTTTGGATCAAGTTCTTTAGGTACTTCAATTTGAGAATTTGCTTTATGTTCATCTTCTCTTTTTGCCTTTTGAAGTTTACTTGGGTTAAAGAACATTGATATGCTTAAAAAAGTTCCTATTAAAATAGCTAATGGTAATAGCCTCATACCAAAGAAAAAATAAAATCCTATAGATAATACAACATCTGTTAGTAAAGCTTTTATCATATTTTTAGTACTAAAATCCATAAATAAGTCCTCCCCACTAAATATATCTTTATTATACATAATTATAAAAAAATTTACAATTATATAAAGGAAATAAGTTAAATGTTTACATAGTTTTTAGAAATATTTTTGAGATTATATAAATATATATAAACATGGATGGAGGAGATAGAATGAAAAAGTTTCTTTTAAAAACATTTCTTGCATTTTCTCTTATTTTTATATTTTTATTCTCAATGACTATGGTATTAGAAAATAAGAATAAGAAGGCTCTTCAAAGTAAAGTTAAAGTAGAGTGCGAGATAAGGGATGGTGAGATAATTATTCCACAAACACCAGATAAAGTAGCTGCAAATTATGAGTTTACTAAATTATACTTTTACAGTGGCATCGTATTAAGTCTTATTCTTCCTATATTATTCTATATTTATGGTGGTATTGGATTAATAAAGAGATGGAATTTTAGGTTTAAAATAGTTGAAGGTGGTATTCTTTTTATTGTTTATTACCTATTTAATATGATTTTAATGTTTCCTAAATCACTTTTTAGTTCTTTCTATAGGGGGAGACTTGTTGGATTAAGTAATTTAGGATTTTTAGATTTTCTTAAAGATTATATAGTAAGTGATTCTATAGACCTACTTATTTCACTCCCAATAGTAGCTATAATATATGTTATTTTTATTAAGAGAAAAAGTTGGTATTTCTTATCAGCAGTAATACTAATAAGCGTATCTCTAATAGGTAATTATATTTATCCATATTTTGATGAGGTCCAAAATGAATTAGTGCCTATGGAGGATGGAGAATTAAAGCGTAAAATAATAGATTTATCAAAAGAAGCTGGAATAGAAAATTTAGATATAAAGGTTATTCCTAAAAGTGGTGAAACAAATAGTATGAATGCTTATATGACAGGAATTAATAATAGCAGAAGAATAGTATTTTGGGATACTACTTTAAATGGATTAAGTGAAAAAGAGGTATTATCAGTAGCAGCTCATGAGATGGGGCATTATAGATTAAATCATATTCAGAAATCAACAATAATATCTTCTTTATTGACACTAATGACATTAATGTTAGTTCATAATTTAATGAGAAGATTTTCTACTAAAGATTATAGAAAAATAGATAAAGTACCATATATATTATTTATGCTAAATGTAATTGGCCTTTTATTTTCACCAATTGAAACAGCTTACTCTAGAAAAATGGAAGTAGAAGCTGATACCTTTGCAATGGAAATAACTAATGATGGATATACAAATGGAGCTTTAGAGCTTAAATTTATAGAAAGTAATTTAACTCCAGTTGATGTTGATCCAGTAATTAAATGGCTAGCTTATGATCATCCTACTTGTAGAGAAAGAATAGAATTAAGTAATGAGTTTATTAAGTCTAATGGATAATGGGGGTAAGAAGAAGCTTTGCTTAATGCAAAGTTTCTTTACTATAGTTATATAAAAAAGAGAAATTGCAAAGCAATTTCTCTACCTAAATTAATTTGATAATTTTTTTGAAAAATATCCTCTTGGGATATAGCCCTTCTTTAAACCTTCTATAATTAACAAGTAAGTTGCTGCAGTATCAAATCTAGCATCATGATAGTCACCACTACCTTGGAATAACTCATCAGCCTTACTTGATATTTGATCTTTTGTAATTCCTAAAAAATTAATTACTTCTTCAAGTTTTGGATTTTTATAATCTCCACTTGGTCTAAGAATTTTACATATATCTCTATAGTATTGCATTGTGCAGAACATATTCTTTGGTTCATAGTCAATTCCCATAGCCTCAAGTTCTAATTTTAAGAATCTAACGTCAAAATTAACATTATGACCTATAACAAAATCAGCTTCACTAAAATCATTAATAAATTCTTCTGTTAAATCTTCAATATATTGACCATTAGATAAATCATAAAGTTTTTCTAAAGAAAACCCATGAACAGCTTCAGCAGCTGGATCCATTTCGTCAACTGTAAAGAAAAAGTTTTTTCCTATTGTTTGTTGTGGTTTTGTTGAAGCATCTATTGTGATATAGCTTAATTGACAAATATGTCCTGGTTTAATGCTTGTTGTTTCAGTATCAAAGATTAATAACTTCATATTAGTTCCTCCTGTTGAAGCGATTATAATAAAAATATTATATCATAATTAAAACTTTAGGAACTATAGATTGTTACTAATTTCTTCTAAAAGACTTAAACAGTTATTTAAAGTAACATCACCTTTATCTAAGCTAGGATTAAATTCTACAAAGTCAATAGATTTAATAAGGTTAGTATTTAGTAAGTCCTTTATAATCTTTTTTCCACCTTCCATAGTTAGTCCGTCTATTACAGGTGTGCCTGTTCCAGGAATAAAAGTAGGATCTATTGAGTCTATATCAAAACTTAAGTGAACATTCTTTATATTTGATGAATTTAACTTAGATATTAATTCTTTTAAGCATTCTTCTAATCCTTTTTCTTTTATATCGTTCATAGTCCAAACATTCAAATGCTTATTTTCAATTAATTCAACTTCACCTTTATCTAAATCTCTTGCACCAATTATATAAACATTTTTAGGATTAACTTTACAACCATTGTAATAAATATTTGTTAAAGCATCATATCCAACGCCCATAGAAGCAGCTAAAGGCATACCATGAACATTACCAGAAGGTGATGTTTCTGGTGTATTTATATCTCCATGAGCATCTACCCAAATTACAGCTAGGTCTTGTCCGAAATATTTACCACAACCAGCTAAGCTTCCCATACCAAGAGCATGGTCTCCACCAATTATTAAAGGTAATGCGCCATTATTAAAAGAATTATTAACTTTATCAGCTAATTCATTATTTATATTAATTATTTCATCTAAATACTTCATTTTATTATTAAATTTAAATTTATCTTCAGAGGATACTTCATTTACTTTTACGTTTCCTAAGTCACATACCTCATGCTTTTTAGTAAATACATCAATTAAACCATTTTTTCTTAGAACATCAGGTCCCTTTTCTACGCCGGGTTTATCACAACCATAGAACAAAGGAACTCCTATAATATTTATCTTCATTTCATTCCTCCAAGTATGCTAACAAATTTTAAAAATAGCTACAGGTACTATATTAATCTTTTAAAAGTTTAATGTAAATAATATTTTAAAAATTTCATATTATTATTATAGTTTGGGATAATTAGAAATTTAAATTCAAATTTATCATATGTAAAATACGAAAAAAAAGTAAAAATAAGTACAAATAAAAAGAAAATATTTCCTGGAAATCAATTGATAATTATTATTATATGAGATATAATATTTGTAACAAGAATAAAATATTATTTATATAGTAAAACTAAGTAATAGAACTAATATAGGAGGGTTGAAAATGATTGGAGAAGGAAAAAGAAAGATATCTATAATAGGAGCAGGTTTTGTAGGTGCAACAACAGCTTACGCATTAATGAATAGTGGAATAGCAACGGAAATTTGTATATATGATATAAATATGGAAAAGGCAATAGGTGAAGTAATGGACTTAGTTCATGGAACTTCATTTGTAAAACCTGTTAATATATATGCAGGTGGAATTAGTGAAACAAAGGATTCAGATATAATTATAATAACAGCTGGAGCTGGTCAAAAAGATGGAGAAACAAGGTTAGATCTTATTGATAAGAACTATAAGATTTTTGAAAGCTTTGTGCCAGAGTTGGCTAAATTAAGTCCAGAATCAATTCTATTAGTTGTATCAAATCCTGTAGATATTTTAACTTATATCACATATAAACTATCAGGATTTCCTAAAGAAAGAGTTATTGGCTCAGGTACCGTCCTTGATACTTCTAGATTAAAGTATGTTTTAGGTAAATATTTTGAAGTTAATAATAATAATGTCCATGGTTATGTTGTAGGTGAGCATGGTGATAGTGAAGTTGTTACTTGGAGTAGTGCAAGAATAGGAGTTGAAGACTTGGATACCTATTCTAAGGTTGTTAATTTAGAATGGGATAATGAAATTAAAAAGGTTATAGAAGATGATGTTAAAAATGCAGCTTATGAAATTATAAGTAGGAAAAAAGCAACTTATTTTGCTATAGGTCTTGCTGTAAATAGAATAGTGGAAGCAATATTTAGAGATGAAAATTCAATTTTAACTGTATCTAGTTTGTTTGAAGGACAATATGGTATTAGTGATATATATCTTGCAGTACCATCAATAGTTAATAGAAATGGTATAAAACAAGTTGTAGAGATATCTTTAAATAATGAAGAGGAAGATAAATTAAAGAAATCAGCAGACATATTAAAGAAGCATTTAAATGAATGTATTAAATAAAGGTAAGAAAGAAACACTTTTTTAATTGTGTTTCTTTTTTATATTTGGAGAGATTTAGTACTTTTATTTAGATAATATGCTTCTATAATTTTAACTAATTTGGTATAATCTATTTTATAAACTTTAAGGGGGCGTAACAATGGATGTAGATGGAATAATAATTCCAAAAGATTATGAAGTAAAAGAAACGCTTATAGAAACAGAAATTCATATAAAAAAAATTAAGGATTTCTTTGAAAGAACTTTATCAGAAAAATTAGACTTAATTAGAGTATCAGCACCGTTATTTGTAGGAGCATCCACTGGATTGAATGATAATTTAAATGGAGTTGAAAGACCTGTTAATTTTGACTTAAAAGCAACAGGAGAAGAGGTAGAAATTGTACATTCTTTAGCTAAATGGAAGAGATTAAGCTTATATAGATATGGTTTTGAACCTGGACATGGATTATATACTGATATGAATGCTATAAGAAGAGATGAAGACTTAGATAATATTCATTCAATTTATGTTGATCAATGGGACTGGGAAAAGATTATCTTAAAGGAAGAAAGAACTGAAGAGAAGTTAAAAGAGATAGTTAGAAGTATATATAGTGTATTTAAAGAAACAGAGAACTTTGTAGCTAATGAATTAAAGTGCATAGAAAAGGAATTACCTGATGAAATATTCATTATAACATCTCAAGAGTTAGAGGATAAATATCCAAATTTATCTCCTAAAGATAGAGAAGATGCAATATGTAAAGAACATGGAGCTGTGTTCATAATGAAGATAGGAGATGTTTTAGCATCTGGAGAAAAACATGATGGAAGAGCTCCGGATTATGATGATTGGAAATTAAATGGAGATATTCTTTTCTGGTATCCAATTTTAGATAGAGCTGTAGAGTTATCTTCTATGGGAATAAGAGTAGATAAGGACGCTTTAGAGTATCAATTAAAAAAGACAGGCTGTGAAGAAAGAAAGTCATTAGAGTTTCATAGATTATTATTAGAAGGAAAACTTCCTTATACAGTAGGGGGAGGAATAGGACAATCAAGAATTTGTATGTACTTCCTTAGAAAAGCTCATATTGGAGAAGTGCAGGCTTCTGTTTGGGATGAAAAAAACCATAGAATATGTGAAGAGAACGGAATAAGACTATTATAAAAAAACAAGAGAAATTGCAATGCAATTTCTCTTGTTTTTTAGTGTGAGTTATTTATTATTTAAAAGTAATTTCACCACTTAAAATATTTTTTTTATTTCCATTTTCGTCTAAAACAATTAGTTCACCATTATCGTCTAATCCAATGCAGTTAATTTTCTCTTTCCCTCTTGAAGTAACAAGAAAAGCTTGTTTATTTATTATAAAAGAATGAGTTTTACTAATTTCAGCAACCTCTGAATATATATTTTTTTCTATAAAATCAATATATAAATATTCGAAATTATTTAAAAATAAAGCAAGAAGTTTATTTCTATCATAACTAATATTCGTCTCTATCTTTAAAGATGTTGCAGTATCTTTTAGTTCTTCTGGAATATCATTTGAATTTATATTAACATTAATTCCAACTCCAACTATGATATAGTTTATTCTATCCATATCACATTTCATTTCTGTTAATATTCCACAGATCTTTTTATTGTTTAAATATATATCATTAGGCCATTTTATTTTTGCATCTATTCCATAGCTGTTTAATGTTTTAATTAGAGCTGCTGAAGCTATTTGAGTAATTTTGTGAGCATTTGTAGGCTCAATATTAGGTCTTAATATAATTGACGTCCATAATCCACCTTTAGGTGATGACCAGTGTCGTCCTAATCTACCTTTTCCCCCACTTTGTTCTTCAGCAATTATTGTTGTTCCATCTTTTATATCAATGTTATTTCCAAGTAGTTTTGCTTTATCATTAGTTGATGAGAGTGATTTAAAGTATTTTATATTTTGTCCTATATATCTGGTATTTAAATATTTATTTATATCACTTTTTAATATTAAGTCAGGAGAATTAACTAATTTATATCCTTTATTAGATACGCCTACAATTTCGTATCCATCCTCTTTTAGAACTTTTATATGCTTCCAAACAGAGGCTCTAGTTATTCCTAAACCTTTGCTGATTTCTTCCCCGGATACATAAGTATCACTTTCTTTTAGAAGTTTTATTATTTGTTCTTTCATAAAAATCTCCTACCATAGATTATTAACTTAACATATTGCATATTATAACATAGAAAATAATAAAAAGATTAAGTAGTCTACAAAATCTTAACTATTTCGTAATTATTTATTGAATTTTGTTTGTAATAATATTATTATGAAGAGAAGTGGGAAAAGGAGTGAATAAGGTGAAGCCAGAGAAACATAAAAAGAAAATGTCAAAGAAGACTAAAATAATAATAACAATATCCATTATTCTAGCTTTATTAGTTGGATCCGTTGTATTTGGATATTTTTATGTTAGAAGCAAGATATATAGCAATTCAGATATATCAGATATAACAACAGAAGATTCATTTGAAGAGGTGCCAGGAATAACTAATATTCTATTAATAGGTACAGATGCTAGAGATCTTAATGAGAGGGCAAGGTCAGACTCTATTATAATTGCAACAATAGACAATAATACTAAGAAGTTAAAGCTATCCTCAATAATGAGAGATACTTTTGTAGATATACCAGGATATGGTGAACAAAAAATTAATGCTGCTTTAGCATTAGGTGGACCAGAATTATTAATGAAGACCATAAAAGAGAATTTTAACTTTACATTAGATAAATATGTAATGGTTAACTTCTGGGGATTTGAAGATATAATAGATGGTATTGGTGGAATAGAAGTTGATGTAAAAGACTATGAAATTCCAGAAATTAATAAATATATTGGAGAGGTTAGAGATGTAAAATCACCACCTTTAACTACACCAGGATTACAACATTTAGATGGACAGCAGGCGTTAGCTTATGCAAGAATAAGAAAAGTTGGTAATGGAAGTTATGAAAGAACTGAACGTCAAAGAAGAGTTCTTGATATAGTAGCTGAAAAAATGATGGATGTAAGCGTTACTAAATATCCAGGGCTTTTATATGATTTGTTACCATCTGTTAAGACTAATATAGAACCATTAACATTATTAAATTATGCATATACAGTTTCTAAGTTTGGAGAACTTAAATTTGAGCAATTACAAATTCCAGCGACTGAACTATCACAAGGTGGATTGTATAGAAATAAAGGGTGGGTTTTATTAATAGATAAAGAACAGAATGGAAAAATATTGAATGATTTTATCTATAATGATAAACCATATTCTAGTGAAGATATAGATAAGTCTCATTTTAATAGTGTAATGGCCGATTACAATGCTTTAAATAATGAGTATAAGCAACAACATGGAGAGCCTACTCATATTGAAGAAAATGATGATGAGTTAGATAAAATTGAACAGGAAAATCCGTCAAATCCTAAACCACCAGTTGTAGATAAAGTTGAAATACCTAATTTAGTTGGGTTAAGTGAAGGTAATGCTATAGCTAAATTAGAGGCATTGGGTTTAAAGTATTCTGTAACATACAGTAATGATGGAGCTACAGAATCTAATAAAGGTACTGTAAAATCAGTTACTAATGTAGGGGCAACGGTTGATAAGGGAAGTAAAGTAAGTATTGTAATTTATAAATATGAGAAGCCAGATGAATCAACACCTCCAGATAATCCTGAACCTCCAGTGAATCCACCAGAAGAAACTGATAAATCAACAGCACCTAATGGAAATGTTTAGGAGTTTGCTACTTAAATGTAATATTATAAGCAAAAAGATGAGATGATTTATATCTCATCTTTTTTTCTTACCTTTAGTAGTGGGGTGGATATTTATTTTGATGTGACTTGGGGCTTGCGACGGAATAAGCAAAATAAATATCCACCCCACCCTTTTTGCATATTATTACAAAATTATTACTTGTGTTGAAGTATTCTGTAAAAAAAGATATAATTTTATAAGTGAAAATAGATATAGTATAGGTGGTAATATGGGGAGAAAAAAGATAAAGAGATCGGAAAAGAATAAGAAAATGAGTTGGAAAGTAATATTAGCCTTTTTTGCTTTTATGATTATATTTACAGGAGTAACAGCTCCGTTTATGATTTTATATGGACCTTTTGAAGATGCAAAAAGAACATTTGTTGGAACTGCAATGTCTTCAATGCATTATCAATGGTTAGCAACAACATTTTTATCTCAAGATCAAATTGATGAGATTTTAGGTAAAAGTCAGGAAGTTGTGTCAAATGAAAATCAAGATTTTAGCCTTATAGAAATTTCAAAGGTAAAGGATGACAGTATAGATGTAGCTACTCTAACTGACAACAGTAAATTTACAGGTCATGTATTAATAGTAAAAGATCCTACTAGAGTTAAGGTTGGAGTTACATCAAAATTGTTTAAAGAAGGTGAAACTACATCACAAATAGCTCAAAATTATGATGCTGTAGCAGCTATTAATGGAGGAGCTTTTACAGATGAAGAAGGAAGCCAATTGTGGACATCCAATGGAGGTATACCTGTTGGTTTATTAATTTCTGATGGAAAGGTATTAAATGATGATGCACCAGGTGGGCGCTATGATGTAGCTGCTATGACAAAGGATGGAAGGCTTTTAGTAGGAGGATATACATTAAAGCAATTAGAAGAACAGAATGTAGTGGATGCCCTTACATTTACACCAGAGGGAGCAAGTCCGGTGTTGGTTATAAATGGTAAAATGACTAAAGTATCAGGAGATGGTGGATTAGGAACTGCTCCAAGAACATTAATTGGACAAAGAAGAGATGGTGCAATAGTATTAGTGGTTTTAGATTCAAAGGTTCCTGGAGGAAGAGTGGCAGCAACATTAAAAGAGTGTCAAGAAATTATGTACAAGTTGGACTGTGTTACAGCGACAATGCTTGATGGTGGAAAATCTGCAACTATGTATTATGATGGTGAGGTAATTAATAATCCTTCTAATAGTTTAGGCGAAAGACCAATAGCATCTGCATTTATAGTTAAATAAGTAGTGAGGTAATAGATATGAAAAACTTTAAACGTGTTATAATATGGGCTTTATTATCATTATCTTTACAAGCTGGAGGGTTATATATTTTAGAGAGAATGTATTTTAAGCATTCTTCAGATTTTAAAGTTGAGAAAGTAGAAGCTAAGCCAGTAGAAGCTAATGTTACTATTCCTAACAATATAGAAGATGTAAAAGTTTCATACTCAGGAAGATATATTTCCTATTTTAATAATGATAAGTTATATGCTATAAACACTAAAAATGGTGAAGAGAATGAAATAACAATAGAAGATTCTAATGAAATACTATATGCAGATTGGATAGAGAACGTAAATAGAATTATATTAGTTGTAAGAGATATAAACGATAGAGTACAACTTTATACATATGATATAAGTTCAAGAACTGAACATAAAATAAAAGAATTAGGAAAGTATTCTAATAGCATGAAGATTAATGGATTAGAAGTATCAAGTAAAACCGGTGTTAAATATATTGCATTAACATGGGGAAGTAGTAGACCAACAATTTATAGAATTGATATTAATGAAACACTTACCAAGGTATCTCATAACATAAGAAATTTAGGTGAAATTGCTGCTTTTCAAAATAAAGATATACTAATCTGTGAAGATGAGTCAAGAAATAGCTTTTATAGTTATACAAATGGAAAAAATAAAAAGTTAAGTTTAAATATTTCCGGGAAAGTAGATGTATTAGGAACAGATAGCAATGATAATATTTATTTCGGTGAATATGAAGGAGATAAAATCTATAGGATAGTGTACGGTTCTTTAGACACTAAGGAAGGTGAATGGCAATCATTAGCCCTTGATGAAAGCAAAAACAAAGAAGATATTCATGTAACTGGAAATGGAGAAATCCTTATTAATGATAATTTAAAAGGGATGGTTCTAAATAAAACTACTGGAGAAACTATTTCATATAAAGGAAAGTTTGTTAGTATGAACGATAAGATTATATATAGTAATAAAGAAGGTTATATTTATATTAAAAATATAAAAGATGTGGATAATGCAACAGAGGTTTAAAGAAGTATAATTGTATATTCGTTAATATATATGGTATAATACAACTCGCTAACGAAAAACGTTCCTAGGAGGATTTTTACATATGAGGCTAAGAAAAAAATGGTGGGCTAGACCTGAATTAGAAGAGAGTAATATATTCATAAGCAAACCAGCTGATTTAAAAGGAAAATGGAGAGAAGAGTTTGGAAATAACAATCCTATTCATTTAGAGCTTGGATGTGGTAGAGGAGGATTCTTAACAGAAAACTGCAAAAGATATCCTAATATTAATCATATAGCTGTAGATTTAAAAGATGAAGTATTAGTATATGCATTAAGAAAGGTTAAGGAAGTTGAACCTGAATTAACTAATGCTAGAATAGTAGCTTTAAATATAAGCTTTATAGCAGATTTATTTGATAAAGATGAAATAGATAAAATATATATAAATTTTTGTAATCCATGGCCAAAGGATAGACATAATAAGAGAAGGTTAACTCATATAAAGTTTTTGAATGAGTATAAGAAGTTTTTAAAGCCAGGAGCACAAATATGGTTTAAAACTGATGATACAGACTTATTCAATGATTCACAAGAGTATTTTAAGGAATGTGGATTTAACATAGACTTCTTAACTTATGATTTACATAACTCAGATTTTAAGAATAATATAATGACAGAGTATGAAACAAAGTTTACTTCATTAGGTATGAAGACTATGTGTTTAACTGCAACATTAAAGTAGAAAAAAGGAGATATCAAAATGTGATTTTGATATCTCCTTTCTATTTATTTATTAGAACAAACCTTTTTTATAGTTAAGGTTTTACCGTATACTTCTTTAAACTTATCTGAACATCTCAGTGCTTGAGAAATTTCTAAATCAAGATTTAAACAAGAATATAGTTGGATTTCAACAGTATTTTCATTTATAGATACACTTAAATCTTTTACTGCACCAGAAAGACTTCTATCAAGACCTTCAGCAATTTTTAATATAATTCCTAATTCTTCAATAACTTTAAAATCCAGTCTATTTATTATTGAACAGAACTGAGGTAAAGCTACATGATAGTTATTATTTCTGTGAGATGCTGCAATTGATGCACTCATTAAGAGTTCTTTGTGTGTTAATCCATTAATATATGAGTTTAAAATAATATAAAAAGTATGTTTATGGTGATTATAGTAATCTATTGATGTACCACAATCATGTAACATAGCAGCTGTCTTTATTATATGGTCATATTCATTGCCTAAATGATGTAATGGTTTGAAAGCTTCAAATAGTTTTTGGCTAAGATTATACACGTTTTTAGCATGTTCTTTGTTAATATGAAGATCTTCTAATATACCATTTATACTATAATCTAGGATATCTTCTATAGGCTTAAAATGAGTGCTTATATACTCATACATTATACCTTCCCTAAGACCTCTACCAGACACAATTATTTTTGATGCATTAACATACTTAATAATTTCATGGAATATAGAAATTCCACCAACTATAATATCAGCTCTTTCTTTTGATAAACCATCGAATTTATTTCTAAGCTTATAATCCTTACTTTTTAAAAGATTATAAATATCGTGAACATCATAATCAGTCATTATGTAGTTATGTGCGATATCAAAAGGATATCTATTTTTTATTCTGTTCATTTTTGCAATAGCGCGGACTGTGCCACCTACACCAATTATAGAATCAAAAGTATTGTTTCCTAACCATTCTATTTCTAATAGTTCACTATAAATTTTGCTAATAGCATCCTCTAAATCATCACTAAGTATTCTATCTTGAAGATTATACTTGTATGTTAAGTTTACACTACCTATAGGTAAGGTTACACTTTCTTTTATTTCACCATTTAATATCCAAGCTATATAAGTAGAAGTACCAGCTACATCAACTAAAAGAGAATTATCAAAGTAGATACTTTTTGTAACACCAAGGTAGCTAAAATAAAGTTCTTCCTCACTAGAAAGTACAATAACATCCATATCTAGTTCTTCTTTTATAGTATGAACAAACATATCCTTATTTGTAGCAGCACTTAATGCTTCAGTAGCAACAGTTATGATATTACATACATTAGAAACAGAGGCAAGAGACTTAAATGTAGTTAGCGTGCTAATTGTTTTTTTTATCTTTTCATCAGAAATAAAATCATTATAAATTAAATCGTATCCTAATCTAACTGTGGTACTTAATTCATCTATAATACGAAAGTACCCACCTTCTTCAACTTCTGTTAGCATAAATCTAATAGCATTAGAACCTATGTCTATAACACCAACCCTATTCATAAATAACTCCTTAAGATATATAATTAGATTAATAATAATATTATTATTATACTATAGTCTATGGAAAAATGTTATGTAAAAATGAATATTGACATTAAAAGTTATTTATAGGTATAATGTATAAAAGATAATAGAAAATCTATGAAGAGAAGAGTACTCTAACTGATTTCTAAAGCGAGCAGGGGAGGGTGTAAGCCCTGTGAATAGGTTAGTTTGGAAGAGAGCCTCTGAGATGCCATCTGAATTGAGTAAGACTGGCCGCAGAATACTGCGTTAAAAAGTTGAGTGGCAATTTTATTGCAACTAGAGTGGTACCGCGGATATTTCCGTCTCTTGTTATTCAAGAGGCGATTTTTTATTTTAGGAGGATAAATATGGATTATAAAAAGAAAATTGCAGAGTTAATAAAAGAACATGTTGATTTAGATTTAGACAAGATAGAAGGCTTAATAGAAATTCCACCAAGACCAGAAATGGGTGATTATGCATTCCCATGTTTTCAATTAGCTAAGGTTATGAGAAAAGCACCTAATATGATTTCTGGCGAATTAGCAGAAAATATTAATAAAGAAGGGTTTGAAAAGGTTGAACAACTAGGACCATATGTAAATTTCTTTGTTGATAAAGGTGTATTTAGTAAAAATACAATAGAAAAGGTATTAGAAGAAGGAGATAACTATGGAGCTTCTAATATTGGAGAAGGAAAAAATGTATGTGTTGAATATTCTTCACCTAATATAGCTAAGCCTTTCCATGTAGGACATCTTTTCACAACAGCTATTGGTAATGCATTATACAAGATGTATAAGAAAGAAGGATATAATGCAATAGGTATAAATCATTTAGGGGACTGGGGAACTCAATTTGGTAAGCTTATTTCGGCTTATCATAGATGGGTAGATGAAGAAGCTTTAGAAGCTGACCCAATAAAAGAATTATTAAGAATATATGTTAAGTTCCATGATGAAGCAGAAAAGGATCCATCATTAGAAGATGAAGGAAGAGCATATTTTAAAGCTTTAGAAAATGGAGACCCAGAAGCAGAAGCTTTATGGAAGAGATTTAGGGATTTAAGCTTAAAGGAATTTGAAAGAGTATACGATATACTTGGAGTAAATTTTGATTCTTACAATGGAGAAGCTTTCTATAATGATAAGATGGATGTTGTAGTAAATGAATTAAAAGAAAAGAAGCTTTTGGTTGAAAGTAATGGCGCACAAGTAGTTATGTTAGAAGACTATAATATGCCACCATGTATAGTTTTAAAGGCTGATGGAGCATCAATATATGCAACAAGAGATTTAGCAGCAGCTATGTATAGAAAGAAAACATATGACTTCTATAAGAGTATATATGTTGTAGGAACACCTCAAGCCCTACATTTTAAACAAGTATTTAAAGTTTTAGAATTGGCTGGACATGAGTGGGCAAATGATTGTGTTCATGTAGGCTTTGGATTAGTTAAGTTTGCTGATAGAAAGCTTTCAACTAGAAAAGGAGAAGTTGTTTTACTTGATGATTTAATTAGAGAATCAGTAGAAAAAACTTTAGAAGTTATTAATGAAAAGAATCCAGAATTAGAAAATAAGGAAGAAGTAGCTAAGAAGATAGGGGTAGGTGCTGTAATATTCACTTACTTAAAGAACTCTAGGGAAAAGGATATTGTATTTGATTGGAAAGAAATTCTTTCATTTGATGGAGAAACTGGTCCATATGTTCAATACGCATATGCTAGAGCAAAGAGTATCTTAAGAAGAGCTGAAGGAATTAGCAAGGAAGTAGATTATAGTAAATTATCATCTAAGGAAGAATTTGAATTAGTTAAGACGTTAGATAACTTTAAAAATCAAATTTTATTAGCGTTAGATAAATTAGAACCATCAATTGTTACAAGATATACTATAGAAGTTGCTAAGGCATTTAATAAGTTCTACAATGCTCATTCAATATTAAACTTAGAAGATGAAGTTTTAAAGGCGACAAGATTAAAGCTAGTTGAAGCTTCTGCTCAAGTTATAAAGAATGGATTAGAACTTTTAGGTATAGATGTAGTAGAAAAAATGTAATTAATAAAGAGTATGTATTTGTATAATGCATACTCTTTATTATTCATAAAAATATGCTATAATTATAATAATTTTAAACGTCTAGAAAAGTATAAAATTTTTGAGTAGTAAACCTTATGGATATTGATATTAAGTGGTGAAAATATGTGAAGACGTTAAAAATCAAAATTATAGTGCCACTACAGAACATCAAAAGCAAGTTTTGGAACCTGTGGTATGGCTGAAAAAGTGACTTCTTCGCTAAAGCGTGGCGAAGCTACTTTTTTGTAGAGAGGTGGGGAAAGTTTGTTTTTTAATAAGTATATAAAGTATAGAGATATTCTTGTAATAGTTTTAATTGCTCTTGTTGGATATAAGTTAATTGATAATTATCAAATGTTTATAAATCTTATAAGCACAACAATGTCTGTAATATCTCCGTTCATATACGCGATGGTATTTGCTTATTGTATTAATCCAATAATGAATTTATTTGAACGAAGGCTAAAGATGAGAAGAGGATTATCCATTTTTAGTACATATCTATTAATAGGAGGAGCTATAGTAATAGGTTCATTATATATTGTCCCTAGTATTGTTGATAGTATAATATCAATTACATCTGAAATACCTGGATATATGGAAACAGTACAAGGTTGGATTAATGAAGCGTTAAAAAATCAAAATTTTTATGAATTAATAAATAGTACTGGGCTTTTAGATAATATAAGCGTCATATCTGGAAATATGAGTAGTATTATAATTGGAATATTAAATGGTTCTGTATCTTCTATAGTATCAATTACTACAAACGTAGTAAAAATAGGGTTTGGATTCTTAATTTCAATTTATATATTGTTAGATAAAGAAAGATTTATTACTGAAGTTAAAACTATAACATATATGATATTGAAGGAAGAAAAAGGAACAAAGTTAATAGGCTTAGTTAGAACTTATCATGAAATGATAGGTAAATATATAGGAACTAAAGCTATAGACTCAGCTATAATAGGAGTATTAGCTTTTTTTGGACTTATGGTAATTGGTGCACCATATACCCCGTTATTAGCAATTATAGTTGGAGTTACTAATATGATTCCGTACTTTGGACCATTTGTTGGAGAATTAGTTGGGGCAGCTGTAGGTTTATTTGTATCACCAGCTATGGCTATAACAATATTTATATTTTTGTTAGCACTTCAACAATTTGATGCATGGTACTTAGATCCTAAGCTTATAGGTGATAAAGTAGGAGTAAAACCATTTTATATCATATTAGCAGTTACAATAGGTGGAGGATTCTTTGGGCCTATAGGAATGTTACTTGCATCACCTACTATGGCAACTATAAATATATATTATGAGAGAAAGGTGAATTTATTTAAGGCAAAGAATAAAAATCTTATGAGAAGAATTGATGCAAGAGAAGAAGATTTTTATAATGAGGATAAGATAGATAATAAGGATAATATAGATAAAGAAAAAACTCAGTAGGTTAAATACTACTGAGTTTTTAACATATAGGGAGGTATAAAAATTTTTGAGATAAATTAAGGGTGAAGCAATGGAGTTATATTTTTGTTTTAGGAAGATGAAGAAAGGGCATAAAGATATAAATATATATTTATTTAAATACATATTTATATGTTTATTTGTTTATTGGAGATGGGATTTTAAAATAAGTTATTTATAAAAAAGTCGTCAAGAAGAGCTTGTCAAGTTGTCGATTTTTTTATTGCACTCTGACTTTTGAAAACTCATGTGAGCAAAAGAGCAGGAGCATATAATTTTATTTTTTATTCTTTAGAAAAAATAAACTAATATATTGTTAAAATGTTGAAGTTATCAAAATTTTAATAATAGATATAATTTACTAAAGAATAAAAAAAGACTGCAATTAAGATGCAGTCTTTAAAAATTTTATTTATTAATTTTTTCTGGCCGGGCAGTTTTTAGAGCAAGTGCCGCAATTACATTTTCCTTTAGAAGATGTTTTTATGTTTTTATAAATTATGAAAATTGCTAAAGCTACTATTCCAGCAGTAATTAAGATTTCCATAATATCACCAACCTTTCTAAATTAAGAACTTGCCTATGTTAAATACTAAGAATGAAACAACCCATGCTAATACTAATTGATAAGTTACTGAGAATAGTGTGAGTTTAGTTCCGTATTCTTTCTTCATCGCACCAATTACAGATACACATGGAGTGTATAGTAATACAAATACTAAGAAAGAGTAAGCTGATAATGCAGTGAAATGAGAAGCTAATGTCACTGATAAATCTCCACCAAATATAACTCCCATAGAAGCAACTACTGTTTCTTTAGCTAGTAATCCAGATAATAAAGAAACTGATGATTGCCAATTACCAAATCCTAATGGAGAGAATATTGGTGCTATAAATGAGCCAATGTTAGCTAAGATACTATCATTTACGTTATCAACCATTCCGCTAAGGCTAAAGTTAGATAATAACCAAATAACTACACTCATAGCAAATATTATTGTACCAGCTTTCTTTAAGAAGCTTTTACCTTTATCTAAAGTTTGAGTTAAAACTGATTTAAATTCAGGCTTTTTATATTCAGGTAATTCTATTATAAAAGGTTCTTCGTCCTTCTTGAAAATTGTATTCTTAAATAATATACCTATCAGGAATGCAAGTAATATTCCTAAGAAGTAAAGTGAACCAACTACTAGTCCTTGGTGATCAGCAAAGAATACTGCTGCAAAAACTGTATAAACAGGTAATCTTGCATTACATGACATTAAAGGAACAAGTAAAGCAGTAAGTTTTCTATCCTTTTCGCTTTCAAGTGTTCTAGCACTCATAATAGCAGGAACTGAACATCCAAATCCAACAATCATAGGAATAAATGCTTTTCCTGATAGACCCATTTTTCTCATAAGTTTGTCCATTATGAAAGCAACTCTTGCCATATATCCGCTATCTTCTAATATTGTAATACAAACGAAAAGTGAAAGTATTACAGGAAGTAAAACAAGTATTCCTCCAACTCCTCCAACTATTCCATCTACAATAAGTGATTGGAACCAAGGTGATGAATTTGATAATAATTCACTTAACCATGGCATAAAGGAATCGTTTAGTAATCCATCTAGCATATCTGATAGAGGTTGTCCAACCCACGAAAATGTAATTTGAAACATTAATACCATCATTAGAATAAAAATTGGATAAGCTAAAAATGGATTAAGTAGTATTTTATCTAATTTATCTGTAAAAGAAACCTTTTTATTATCAGGTACCTTACTACATTCTGTTAAAACACTTTCTATGTATTTATAAGCAGCTTTTTCATCCTTAAAGTTAAATTTGTCCATATCATTAGGTTTGCTAAGAGCAGTTGTTGAAATAATTTCTTTAAGTTTATCTATTCCTGTCCCTTTAGCAGCTGATATAGGCATAACTTTTATATTTAATAAAGATTCTAATTTTTTATAATCTATAATAATTCCTTTGTTTTCTGCTATATCTACCATATTTATAGCCAAAATAATTGGCTTATTAAATTGTTTTAATTGAGTTGTTAGATATAAATTTCTGTCTAAGTTTGAAGCATCAACAATGTTTAATATTAAATCAACATCGTCTTGTTCTAAAAAGTTTTTAGCTACCTTTTCTTCATTTGAAAAAGTATCCATTGCATATATTCCAGGAAGGTCTACAATTTTAATATCATTAAAAAAACCTTCTTTTTTATCTACAGTAACTCCTGGCCAATTTCCAACATATTGTTTTGAACCAGTCAAAGCGTTAAATAATGTTGTTTTACCTACATTGGGATTACCAAGAAGAGCAATAGTTGTCATATAAATCCCCCTTACTTTTGGATGAAAATATTTTTAGCATCTTTCTTTCTTATAGCTAAATCAAATCCTCTTAAGTTTACTATTATTGGATCACCTAATGGTGCCACTCTTTTTAGCTGTATTTTTGTTCCTTCTATACAACCAAGAGCCCAAAGTCTTTTTGTTAGCTTTGAATCTCCCTTTATTTCATTAATTGTTCCAATTTCCCCTAATTCTAATTCGCATAAACACATTCTAATCACCTCTAAAAATTGAATGAAAATCATTATCAATATTATACTATCATTTAACGATAAAAATGTCAATGAAAGTAAATCTCAATTTCATTAATAATTAATTAAATTTGCGAAAAAATAAAATCTAAGTATAATAGAAACAATATATATTATTAAAGGAGGTATAGATTGTGAAAAAAGTCGCAGCATTTTTTGATATTGATGGAACTGTATATAGGGAAGGGTTAATAACTGAAGTTTTTAAGAAGTTAGTTAAATATGAGATAATACAGGGTGAGAAGTGGTATAATGAAGTAAGACCTGAGTTTGTTAGGTGGGATAAACGTCAAGGTGATTATGATAATTATCTATTAAAAATGGTAGATATATATATGGATGCTATAAAAGGGCTTAAAAAAGATCAGATAGATTTTATAGCAAAGAGGGTAGTTGAACAAAAGGGGGATAGAGTGTACACTTTTACTAGAGATAGAATTAAGTGGCATAAAGAACAAGGGCATATTATAATAACAGTATCAGGTTCTCCATATGAACTTGTAAGAGAAATGGCTAAAAAATATGAATTTGATGATTTTAGAGGGTCAATTTATGTTCAAGATGAACATAATATGTATACAGGGGATGTAATTCCTATGTGGGATAGTGAGAGCAAACAAAAAGCAATTAATGAATTAGTAAATCTATATGATATAGATTTAGATAAGAGTTATGCTTATGGTGATACAGCTGGGGATTATACTATGTTAAATATGGTTGGAAATCCATATTGTATGAACCCGACAAAAGAGTTATTAGGAAAGGTTATTAATGATGAAAGTCTAAAGAAAAAAGTTAATGTCATAGTAGAAAGAAAGGATGTAACTTATAATTTAGATGTTAATAACCTACAATTTGCGTAGAAAAGAGTGGTACTGTGATAATTAGAGAAAACATCTTGAGAGTTGATGATGTGTCTAATGACCTTATGATTAATCACGAAGGTATGGAGTTTTTACCTGAGGATATGATTTTTTTTGATTTGGAACATTATGTGTATAAAAAACCAAAATGTATAGGAGTGTTTGGGGCTTGTGTTTATAATAGTAAAACAAAATCCTTAGAAGTTACTCAATATATGATAGAAAATAGGTATGAAGGACTTGATATTCTTTATTTAGCTAAAAACTATTTTATATCTATGAAAAATAAAGGTAAAAAAGCTATAGTAACTTTCTCTGGAAATAATGATTTTACTGTAATAAATTATTTGTTTCAAAAGTATGGAGTTATTTACAACTTTAATGAAGAATTTGCATCAGTTGATATTCAGAAAGAATATGAAAGAGAAAGAAAAACTTCTATAGGGTTAAAAAATCTTGAAAAGCAATTTGGGATAATAAGAGAAAGCGAAGTAATAAGTGGTTCAAATTTAGCTAAAACATTTCATAAGGTAATGAAGGACAAAGACTATATTAAGAGGATGCCTAGGGAAAAGATTGAAAAAATATTATTATATAATGAACAAGATGTTGTAAATCTTTATCACATTTTTGTAAATTGGAAGAGCATAATATTTGAAGATAAGGAAGAGGATGAAGTTTCACAAATAAAATCAATTGAAGATATTGAAATTATTGATGAAGAAATATTAGAAGAGGTTGCTAAAGAATCAGAAGAAGATGAAGAGCAACTTGAAGATATAACTATAGAAAAAGAGGAGATTGCTAAATAGCAATCTCCTTTATTTCTTCTTTATAATATTTGTACCATCTGAGGATAATACTATATTTCCATCTTTATCGTTTCTATATACGCGAAGTTTGTATTTCTTTATAAGGTCTAATGTTTCTTTATGAGGATGACCATATGTGTTATCTTCAGCAAGTTGAATAACTCCTATAGAAGGATTAACAGCTTTTAGGAAGGCTTCAGATGTTGAAGTTGAAGAACCATGATGACCAAATTTTAATACATCAGCACTAACATCATATCCTTTTTTTAGTATTTCTTTTTCTACTTCTGCCTCAGCATCACCAGTAAATAAGAATGATGTTTTTCCAAACTCAATTTTCATCACTGGAGAGTAGTTATTAAAGTCTTGTTGGGAACCTTTCTTATATTCAGATTTAATAGGTGAGAAAACAGAAACTTTAGTTCCTTCTCCTAAATCAATAGAATTAGTTCCTTCTTTTATTACATTAATCTTTAAGTCTTTCTTTTTTAAAGCTTTAATCATATTTTCATAAGCTTTAGTTGTATGAGTAACTTTAGGTGAATAGAATGCACCAATCTCATATTTGTTAATTACATCATCAAGATTACCAATATGGTCTTCATGAGGGTGAGTAGCAATTACATAATCAATTTTTTTTAGGTTTAATGAATCTAAGTAGTTAAGTAACATGTCTTTACTTTTTCCAGGACCAGCATCTATAAGCATATTTTTATTATTTACCTGTATCAAAATGGAGTCTCCTTGCCCTACATCTATATAGTGTACGGTCATTTCTCCTGCAGTCTGTTCTATAGATTCATTTTGAGTTTCACAGCCTAATAAGAAAAGCGAAAAAAAGCTTAAAATAATAGCTATGATAGAAAGTTTTTTCTTCATATAAATAACCTCCTCCTTTGTATAATATATTTTAGTGTAACATCAAAAGATATTATAATAAAGAAAAATGATTACATTGCATAATAAAAATTTTAAGGATATAATTATTTTAATCTAGGAGAGAAGGTGGAAAAATGAAATATATAAAGTATGTACGTTATGTTATTTATATGCTTATTATGAGACTAAAGGGAATTAAGAGGGCTTATATAGAAAAGTTCAAGGGGGAAGAAGAAGCTTGGAAATATGCTCAAGAAGTTTTTAGAAAATGGACTTATTTTACTATAAATATAATAGGGATGGACATTGAAGTAGAAGGATTTGAAAATATTCCAGACAAAACATGTGTATTTATGGGAAATCATCAAAGTATATTAGACATACCAGTTATGAGATATTCAACTCAAAGAACTTTAGATTTTGTGGCTAAGAAAGAATTAGCTAAGGCACCTCTTATTGGATATTGGATTACTCATGTAAAGAGCGTAACAATTGATAGAGATAATGTAAGAGAAGGAATGAAAGCAATTAATCAAGCTGTGAATAATATAAAAGATGGATATAATTTTACTATTTTTCCAGAGGGGACAAGAAGCAAAGATGGTAAAATACATGAGTTTAAAAGGGGAAGTGTTAAAATAGCAACCAAATCTAAGGCACCAATAGTTCCTGTTGCAATAAAAGGTACATCTGCTTGTTTTGAAGATAGTAAAGAATTCGTACCTGGAAAAGTTAAAGTTATTTTTGGGGAAGCTATAGAAACTGAAAATATTTCTAAGGAAGTAGAAAAAGAACTGATGTTAAAAGTAGAAGAAAGTATACGTAATTTATATGAAAAAATATAAAAAAAGTTCGTATTAAACAATTACATTTATAAGAAATGCAAATTTGAATGTTTCAAAATTGCATTTCTTATGTTATAATCATATCAATACTGGTTTATAAAGCAAAAAATGCAATTTCGTAAATATAAAAAATTCATTAGGGGGCATAGGAATGAGAAAAGAATTTTCAATGAGCAATGATAAAGTAATAATCAACTTTACAGCAAAGTACTGTAAAACATTTGAGATGTTACTTGAAAGTGAAGGGTTTAGAAGAGTAATTGATGTATATCTAAAGAAATCAGAGAAGAAAAACACTCTTGCCTTTAGATATGTAAAGAAGACATTAGGAACAGATGACATAGCGGAGTTAAGAAAAGATATAATTAAAGTTTTTAAGTGCTTAACTGTAATGAGTGCAAGAGAAATAAGTGAAAGTAATCCTAGGTACGTAGAGCTTTTAGCAGATAAGGATGAATTTATAGCTTTAGTAGAAGACCTATATCTTTTCTGGAGAAGATTAGAAAGATATACATTAATTCATACAGGTTCAATAGAACATGGACTAGCAGCAGTTAGTTTTACAGAAGCAAATGCAGAGTTTTCTAAGCTAGTGTTAAAGTTATATAGAAAAGTAGAGAAGAATGTTACAGGAGGAGAACCACAAGTATTTAGACAAATTCCAGCTGGTGGTAACTCTTGTATTAAGATTGGTATGATGATGTGGCCAATACCTAGAGGGTATGAAGCTATAGAATATGTTCCGTTTATTGATTCAATACTTTTAGAAACACCATTTATAACTTATCCAAAGAGATCTACAAGAGATGGAATGTTTACTGAAGTATTTGAAAATCCACTACAAGACGCAAACATTAATAGTGACCATTGGTTCTGTTATCCAGCAAAAATTGGAGAGTCTTTAGCATATGTATATTTCCATAGAGATTACATGGAACATGGAATAACTCTATGTAACTTATTTGAAATGGCTAGAAAAGAAGAATGTAGAGGTAGAAAGCCTGATATAGTTTATGTATTTGGGGCAACTGATGATAATGAAGAGTTAAAGACAGTATTCTATGAAGACAAGAAGAATGATATAATGCTTGGATATGTTAATCATTCAGATAAGATAGATTACTTTGGATATATGAAAAAGATGTGTTTAACATTACACAACTTAAGAATGATAAGAAAAGGATATTTACCAATTCATGGGGCAATGGTTAATATTCAACTTAAGGATGGTAACACAGCAAATGTTGTTATAATGGGAGATAGTGGTGCTGGTAAGTCAGAAAGTATAGAAGCATTTAGATCATTAAGTGAAGATTATATTTCTAATATGACTATATTATTTGACGATATGGGTACATTTAAGCTTGAAGATAATAAGATTGTTGGCTATGGTACAGAAATAGGTGCCTTTGTAAGACTTGATGATTTAGATCAAGGATATGCATTTAAAGAAATGGATAGAAGTATATTCATGAATCCAGATAAGACTAATGCCAGATTAGTAATGCCAATAACGCCATATAAGGAAGTTGTTAGAGGATACAACGTAGACTTCTTCTTCTATGCCAATAATTATACAAAGGTTGAAGAGGGAGAACATTCATTAGAGTACTTTAAGACCCCAGAGGATGCAATTAAAGTATTCAGAGCAGGAGCAAGAATGGCGAAGGGAACTACAACAGAAACAGGTTTAGTAGAATCATTCTTTGCAAACCCATTTGGTCCAGCACAAAAGGTTGAAGAGACAGATGCCTTAATTAAGGAATATTTTGAAGCTATGTTCAACATTGGTGTAAAAGTAGGACAAATAAAAACATGTCTTGGAGTAAAAGGATTAGAAAAGAATGGACCAAGAAACGCTGCTTTAGAATTATTTGAAGAAATAAAAAAGTTTGAAAGATAGTATAAAAGAGCCGGTGCTAAGTAATTAGCATCGGCTCTTTGAAGTAACTTATTTTTTAAACCTATTAAATAATGATAGTGTTTCAAGTTGTATGTTTAAATTAAATTTTTTTGAGTTTGCAAGTTTTGAAATTGTATATGCAATATCAAATATAAATAAAATAAATAGTAATCCAAATAATGTAGTACTAAGAAGTGGGGTAAAAGATGTTACTATATGTTGTATTAGTGGATGAAGTATCTTTACTACACCTACAGAGGTTATACCCCACATAATAGAAAAGTGTAAGCATATTCTACCATGTATATTAAATGGATCATCAGTGTAATCCCAATATTTTGTTTTAAATAACTTTTCTAATATGTATCCAGTTAGGTATTCTATAATTGAGATAACAATTGTAGCTACTATTAATAAAAATGGTAGAGTAACATTTATGTTAGCTAATACAATTACCATAGAAGAAATACATAGTCCATAAATAGGACAAATAGGGCCATGCAAAAAGCCTCTATTAACGAACTTTCTTTGATTTTTATATGCGTATAAAACTTCTACACACCAACCTAAGAAAGAGTAAATAATAAAATAAAAAAATAAATTATAAAAATTATATGATAGCAAGTTTTGAATATTCATATTATCCTCCTTTCTTTTAAATAAATTATATAATAACAATATTAATAAAATATTAAAGATAAGCTTAAAATTATCTTAAACATAAAAATAGTTCAGCAAACTTTAAGCTGAACTATTAAAACAACTATTCTACACTCTTATATTGATTCTTTGCAAAGAAAGATATTGCATATAATCCTGCGATACCAACTAGGCCGTATATTATTCTACTAAATGCGGTCATTTCTCCAAATAGAGCTGCTACTAAATCAAATTCAAAAAAACCAATAAGTCCCCAGTTTACAGCTCCTATTATTATTAATGTTAGAGCTATTGTATCTAATATTTTCATAAAAACACACTCCTTTTATGGTTTATAATATATAGTTTAACCCTAAAAAAAACTTTTATTCAAAGAGTGGATTTAACAAAAAAACTCGCTATTTAGCGAGTTTTTCTATGTTAAAGAGTTATATTTCTATCGATTGGTTGAGAAAGAGATATAAATGTATCAGTTCTTTGAATACCATCAATATTATTTATTTTTTCTAACAAAGTATTTTGTAAATCTGCTATATTTTTTGAAATAACTTTTGCAAACATTGAATAATCACCTGTTGTTAAATGTAATTCTACAACTTCGTTTATTTTCTTCATTTCTTGAAAAACGTAAGAGAAAGAAGAAGTCTTATCTACATATATACCAACAAAACAGCATACATCATATCCTAGTTTTGCAAGGTCTAGTAGAATTCTTGAACCTTTGATAATTCCCATGTCCTCCATCTTTTTCATTCTGACATGTATAGTTCCTCCACTAACATGACATATTCTTGCTATTTCTAGGTATGGTGTTCTACAATCTTTTATAAGTAATTCTAATATTTGAAGATCTAATTCATCTAATTGGAGATTGGGATTTAAAGCCATATTGCCACCTCATTTTAATTCATATATTACTAATTTCTATTTTATCAAAAATTACATGAATTTTAAAGGAAAAATTATAGAAATGTAAAAAATGCTAATTAAAATTAAAACTTTATCAAGATATTATCAAAAAATAAATATTTTAGAAAGAAGATATAAGAATTATTATATATAATAATTCTACTTGAAAAACTGTTCATTTTAATCTAATATTATTAGTATAGTTAAAGTTAAGGAGGATGTGACGGATGGTAAACTTTTTAATATCAGCATTATATTTAGTTATCATGTTTGCTGTACTATTAGGAATTATAATGCTATGTAAGAAATGGGTATTTACAAAGATTAGAATAAATAAATTTATACCACTTGCTGTAGCAATTATAGGTTTTATTATACAGTTATTTGTTAGACCAGAAGGAATGATAATACAAATGGTAGTTATGGCTATAACAGTTATTTCTTTTTTTTGGTTTATGGATATTCAGCAAACTGGGGGCCCAAAGAAGTCTAACGAAAAGAAAATAGTAATAAAACCAAAGGCTAAACCCAATAGATTAAAAAATCAAAAAAATGATTAAAATATAAAATCCCTAAAATTAGGGATTTTTTTATTTTTATTAGAAAATTATAAAATCAAGCAAAATAAATATTCACTCAACTTATTTATTTTTCAATAAAGATTGGGGAGCTTATGGCAAGTCTATTATCCTGTTGCCAAATTCTAATTAAATACCAACTCTCGCCTTCAATATATTTATGGTCATACAGATACTTTATAGAGTTAAGATTAATATCTTCAATCTTTTTAACTATAGTACTTTTATTTGTTACTATTTCGATAGATTTTATTTTGTTATTATTATCTTCAGCAAATATCATAAATCGTAAGGTGTCATCTTTAAGGATAATTTCAGTTCCCATCATAGAATCATTTATAGTAAAATACATTTCAAGAGTTCTTGATTCTGTAGAAAAAGTTCTTCTTTCCCTAAAGGCATCAATAAGTTCATCTTTGTTTAGTTCATAAGCTAGTATTCCTGTAAGATTATCACTATCACCAAAATTAAGTCTATGATTATCTTGACTATTTATAGCACCAAGCTTCCAACCTTTATCAAGAAGAGAATAGTAATATTTATCGTGACGAATATATTTATTAGGATAAGACCCATTTCCAACTTCCATAGATGTTATCATTTTATTTAAAACTTCATTATAAGCTAATGAAGTAATGTTTCTATGTGGATGATTAATAGTGACAATAGCTTCAGGGTTATTTAACATCCATAGAATTAGTAAATTTATATCCTTAATTATCCCCTTAAAGTATGTGTTAGAATTAATTATATTAAAATCACCATATAGAGAAGTTTTTGTCTCAAAACCAACCATTGGTAAGAATGAATCATTTTTTTTTGCAAATCTTTCTGCCATTGCAATTGTTACATTCCATTTTGATATTTCTTTATTATTCCAATATAAATCTTTGCTTAGGTAGGAGTTATGATCAGTTATTATCATAAAATCTATTTCGGTGTTTTTACCGTATTCATAGGCATCATTAGGGGTGCCACGACCAGTAGAAAAAGCCGTATGACAATGTGGAATACCATAAAAGCATTTTAATATTTTATTCTTTTTTTTACTTTTTCCCAAAACCGTTCCCTCTTAAAAAATGTTTACTATAATATATATAGTGCTTAAAGGTATGAAATGATGACAATAATTAAAAGTAATGATAAAATAAGTAGAATACATAAGGAAAAGGTAGGAGATTTATCTATGATTTATATTGGAGAAGATAATAATTTAAAAGTAGATAGAAAAGTTGAATTTGGTTTTTATTTAACTGATGGTAACGGGAATGATATCCTATTACCAAATAATTTAATATTAAATGAAGAAGTAGAAGTAGGAGAAGAAATAGAAGTATTTGTATATAGAGATTCTAAAGATAGGCCAATTGCAACTATGAAAAAGCCATTGATAAAGGTTGGTGAAGTTGCTTATTTAGAAATAGTTGGCCAAAGTTCATTTGGTGCTTTTGCAAATATGGGATTAGATAGAGATATATTTATACCAATTAAAGAACAAAAGTTTAAGTTGGTAACAGGTAAGAAGTACTTGTTATATGCATATCTAGATAAAACTAATAGATTAGCAGCAACTACATATGTTGATCCTTACATAGAAAAAGGTGAAGGATTTAAAGTTGGTGATGAAGTAGAAGCTATAGCCTATGGAAAAGGTGGAGAAAAGACAATAAGAGTAGCTATTGATGGTAAGTATGAAGCTATAATATTAGGAAATGAACATTTTGAAGATATATATCCAGGGGATAAGTTTAAAGGTAGAATAAAAAGAATATATGAAGATGGCATAATTGGTATAACTAATAGAAAGAAGAGACTTGATGAAAGAGAAATGTTAAAGGAATCTATAGTAAGTTATTTACTTGAAAATGATGGATATATGCCTTTTAATGATAAGAGCGCTCCTGAATTAATAAAGGAAACTTTCCATACATCTAAGAACTATTTTAAGATGGCACTTGGTGGTTTAATGAAAGAGGGAAGAATAGAGCAAAATAGTGAAGGAACAAAATTAATTAAATAGATTCAATTATTAGAGAAATCTTAATTAGGTTTCTCTTTTTTGCTGTCTAGGAAAGTATAAAATTTCAATTAGCTATAAATCAAAGGTATTGTTACATTTTCATATTAAAAAATATAAAATAAAGAATAGTAATTTTATATTTTCCTTACCTTTAGTACGCGTGGGGTGGATATTTGTTTTGATGTGACTTGGAGCTTGCGACGGAACAAACAAAATAAATATCCGCTATACCTTTTTTGTTTTTATTATGTCATGGTGACGTGAATAATTTAGAAATGTAAATTTGTCACCGCGAGGGGGACAAATATAAAAGTAAAATTTGTCATAGCAGAATGAAAAAAGAAGTAATGAAAGGTTAGGTGAAAATGTATACAATAAGACCATAGAAAGTAACGAGGGAGTGAAAATATGATAGATGTTTTAGATATTAATAGAATTAGAGTTGGAGTAAAAGTCGATACAAAAGAAGAAGTTTTAAAGCTCGTTTCGGAAATTGCTTTTAAAGATGAAATAGTAAAGTCAAAAGAAGAATATTTTAATGGACTTCTTGCAAGAGAAGGAGAGTGTACAACAGGTTTTGGAAAGGGATTTGCGATTCCTCATTGTAAAAGTAGTACTGTAAATAAAGCATCAGTAATAGTTTTAAAGTTAGATAATGAAGTGGAATGGGAGTCAATGGATGATAAACCAGTCAATTTTGTTTTAGCTTTAGCAGTACCAGATACGGAAGCAGGTACAACTCATCTTAAGATATTATCCCAAATAGCTAGATTCTTAATGGATGATGAATTTACTATGAAACTTGAATCTTCCAAAAGTGAAGAGGAAATATATAAATATTTAATTGAAAGATTAGAAGGAGGAAATTAGTTATGTCAAAGAAAATAGTGGGAATTTGTGCTTGTCCAGTAGGAATTGCACATACTTATATGGCAGCAGATGCAATTGAAGCAGCAGCTAAAAAGTTAGGATATAAGAGTAAGGTTGAGACTCAAGGGTCAACAGGAATTGAGGAAAAATTGTCAGCAAAGGATTTAGAAGAAGCTGATTTAGTAATAATAGCAACAGCTGTTAAACTTCAAGAAGAAGATAGACTTAATGGATTTGAAGACAAAACTGTAAGAGTGACTTTAAAGGATGCCATTACTAAGTCAAAAGAAATTATTGAAGAAAATATTTAAATTATATACAACTAAAGAAAATAAAAATTGATTTGAGGTGTAATCATGAGTAAAAGTACTTTAAAAGAAAAGTGGGGAGTAATGCAAAGCCACTTAATGACAGGGATTTCTTACATGATTCCAGTAGTTGTTGGTGCTGGTATGTTAATGGGTATTGGAGGAATTGCAGGTCAAATACTAAATGTAGAAATATGGAGCCCTGAGGCTTTAAATAGTTCTAATGCATTAGTTTCAACATTTGCATGGATAACACAAGTAGCAGGTAAAGGCTTAATGAATCTTATGTATCCAATATTTGCAGCTTTCTTAGCTTATGCAATTGGAGATAAGTTAGCACTTGCCCCTGGTTTCTTAGGTGGTGTTCTAGCTTCTGAAATGGGATCAGGATTTGTAGGTTCAATTCTTATAGGTTTAGTTGCAGGGTACTTTGTTAAGTTTGCTAATGAAAATATTAAGATTAAGAGAAAATATATTGGTATTAAAACAATGTTCATTATACCAGTATTAGGTGTTATTATTGTTAGTTTAGCAAGTAAATTTATCGTAGGACCAATAGGTGTTGGATTTATTAATGGTATTACAGTTATTATTAATGCAGTAGGACAAGCAGGTGGAGCAGCTCTTTCAGCTCTATTAGGTGGTGCAATGGCATTTGACCTTGGTGGTCCAGTTAATAAAACTGCTATGACAATTGGTATGCAATTAACTTCAGATACAGGATTTACATACACTCCAGTATTACTAGGAATTTTAATTCCACCAATAGGAATAGGATTAGCTACAATTATTGATAAATTATTAGTTGGTAGAAAAGTATTTGATGATGGATTAGGTGGTTCAGGTCTTCCAAGTATGATTTTAGGTGTTGTTGGTATATCAGAAGGAGCAATTCCATTTATGATAGCAGATCCACTAGGACAAATACCAATAAACGTCATAGGAGCTTCAATAGGTGCAAGTATTTCATTTGCTATGGGTTCATTTGCTCATATAGGTGTTCCAGCATCTATTTGGGGATGGCCTCTAATTGAGAGACCAGCAGGATTCTTCTTAGGTCTTTTAGCAGGTGTTATATTCGTAGCAGTAGCTTCAGTATTTAGAAGATTATCTATAGTGAAAAAAGAAGAAAAGGCTTAAGTTAAATAATATATAAACTATAGAATAATAGAGATAGGTAAAACTATCTCTATTATGTTATTATAATAACTGGCTAATTTTTAACATGTAAAGGAGAATGCAACGATGATTAGCGATAGGATGAGTAAAATAATAAAAGAATTAAATAACAGTAAGAAATCTTATATAAATAGTATTGAACTTGCAGACATGTTAGGAGTTAGTAGTAGAACTGTAAAGAGGGATTTAAAAGAGATAAGTGAAATCCTTAAGGATAATGGAGCTGAAGTTGAGGCTACTAATCAAGGATATAGGTTAATAATTAATGATGATGAGCTATTTTCCCAATTTATAAATGAAAATATTTCGTCATTAGCAGAGGTAAGCGGCAAAAAATCAGATAAGGTTAATGGAATATTAGAATTATTACTTTCAAACATATATATTAATCAGGATAAAATTGCTGATGAATTATATATAAGTAGGTCTTCTATAAATAAGGTAATGATGGATGTGAAAAATATCCTTTCAGAATATAAGATAACTATACAAAATAAGCCTCACTATGGATATATACTTGAGGGAAATGAGATAGATATTAGAAATTGTATGGTTAGGTTCTTAACTCAGAGGAAGGACGATAATTCTATGCTTATATCGAATAGATTAGTAGGTTTTAAGGAAGAAGATTATTATAACCTATTAGAAGAGATTAAGAATATTTTTAAGGCCCTTAAAATAACGAAGAACGACATTGAAATTAACTATATAACTAGGTATATAGTTATAAGTATTTTTAGGGTTAAGTATAATTGTGAAATAGTACTTGATGATAATATAAATATTTCATTAGATAATAGCATTATATCAGCTTCAAAGACAATAGCTAAGAAAATAAAGGAAAGATTTAAAGTTGAATTTACTTTTGAGGATATACTATATATTTCATACATTATAGGAAATAATCATATTGAAATAAAGGAACTTGATGATAGTGGTATATCTGTTGAGCAAATGGTTATTCATGCAATAGATAAAATAAAAAATGAATATAATATAGATTTCTTTAGAGATGGAACCTTATTAAAGGGATTGATAAATCATTTATATACTTCATATTCTAGATATTGTTTAAATGTAACTTTAGATAATCCACTTATTAATCTTATTAAGTCAAAGTATATAGAAGCATATAATTATTCAATATTATTTAGTAAAGTGTTTAAGGAAGAGTATGGAATTAGTATGACAGAAGAGGATATAGGATATATAGCTCTTCATTTTGCAGCATCTCTTGAGAGATCTATTATGAATAATAGTCTGAAGGCAATTATTGTTTGTAGTAGTGGTGTAGGAACGGCAGAACTTTTAAAAACAAGAATTACAAAGAAGTTTCAAAATATAGCCATTAAGGGAGTATATCCTGCTTATATACTAGATTCACTTGAATTATCAGATATAGATTTAATAATATCTACTGTAAGGTTAGAAGGAGTAAGTTTAGAGAAGGAAGTTATAAATGTATCTCCATTACTTACAGATGAAGATGAAGAAAAGATAAATGAACATGTAAAAAAGCAAAGAGACTATGACTATCTTCAAAATTTAATGTCAAATGATTTGTTTTTTACCAATATAGAGGCAAGTTCTAAGGAAGAAGTAATAGAGATTATGACTAAAACCATGATTGAAAGAGATATTATTACGGAAGAAACCAAGGAACAGATATTAAAGAGAGAAGAGATGTCTTCTACTGAAATAACTAATCTTGTTGCAATACCTCATTGTATAGCTAAAGAAAATAAAAATTCAGTTTTAGCTATTGGAATATTAAAAAGACCAATTATGTGGGATAAGTCTCAGGTTCAAATAGTATTTTTGGGAGTTTTAGACCCTCAGGTAAAGCAAAACAGAAAGGTATTTTCAATGTTGTATAAACTTACAAAACAGGTTGATAAGATCAAAGAATTAGTAAATATAGATGAACTTTCTTACTTTAAGAAAAAATTATTTAAATAGAAAAGGTGTAATTATGAATTTTAAAGATAAAATTGTATATCAAATATATCCTAAATCATTTAAAGATACTAATGGTAATGGAGTAGGAGATTTAAGAGGTGTAATAGAAAAGCTTGATTATATAAAGGAGTTAGGAGCTGATTACATTTGGCTTACACCATTTTATTGCTCTCCTCAGAAAGATAATGGTTATGATATTTCTGATTATTATAATATAGATCCTATGTATGGAACTATGGATGACTTTGAGGAGTTATCAAGAGAGTGTAAGAAAAGGGGAATAGATTTAATGCTTGATATGGTATTTAATCATACCTCTACTGAACATGAGTGGTTTAAGAGAGCATTAAAAGGAGAAAAGAAGTATAAGGATTATTATATATTTAAAAAAGGAAAGGCTAATGGTGAGCCACCTACAAACTGGGAATCTAAGTTTGGTGGTAATGCATGGGAATATGTAGAGGAGCTTGGAGAATACTACCTACATCTATTTGATGTAACTCAGGCAGATTTGAATTGGGATAATCCAGAGTTAAGAGAAGAAATTTATAAGGTGGTAAATTTTTGGATAGATAAAGGGGTAAGAGGTTTTAGATTAGATGTTATAAATCTTATATCTAAGGAATCAACATTTGAGGATGATAATATAGGGGATGGAAGAAGATTCTATACAGATGGTCCTAATATACATAAATATTTAAAAGAATTAAATGAAAATACATTTGGAAGAGATGAAAATATAATTACTGTTGGTGAAATGTCATCCACAACTATTGAAAATTGTTTAAAATATTCAAATCCAAATGAGAAAGAACTGTCTATGGTTTTTAATTTCCATCATTTAAAAGTAGACTATGTTAATGGAAACAAGTGGGATATAAAAGATTTTGACTTTATGGAGTTAAAGGAATTATTCAATAAATGGCAAACTGAAATGATAAAGGGAGATGGATGCACTGCTGTATTTTGGTGTAATCATGATCAGCAAAGAATAAATTCTAGATTCTGTGATGTTAAGAATTATCATAGAGAATCTTCAACAATGTTAGCTAATGCTATTCATTTAATGAGTGGTGTTCCATACATATATCAAGGTGAAGAAATAGGAATGACAAATCCGGAGTTTACTTCAATATCTCAGTATGTTGATGTAGAATCAATAAACTTCTTTAATATGAAAAAGGAAGAAGGAGTAGATGAAGAGGTTATTTTAGATATATTAAGAAAAAGATCTAGAGATAATTCTAGAACTCCTATGCAGTGGGATGAAAGTGAAAAGTCAGGATTTACAGAAGGCAAACCATGGATAAGCCTATCACCTAACTATAAGGATATCAATGTTAAAAAAGCATTAAGTGATAATAAATCAATATATTATTATTATAAAAAACTTATAGAAATAAGAAAAAATGAAGCTGTTATTATAGATGGTGATTATAAATTATTATTAAAGGATAATAATAAGGTTTATGCATATGAAAGAAGCTTAAATAATGAAAAAGTAATTTCCGTTAATAATTTCTATGGAGAAGAATGTATTATAAACCTAGCAGATGAAGTTAACCATAATGATAATTTTGATATTTTAATTTCAAATTATGACTTTATTCATAAGGATTTAAGTAATATTAAGCTAAGACCATATGAAGCTTTTGCTATAAAAGTAAAGTAGTATTGACAAAATATACTATTAGAGTTATTATTTAAGAAATTAAATAAGTAATAGAGGTAGAGGCGCTAGTTATTAAGAGTAATCTATAGGAGTGGGCACACTATGATAATAGATGAAAGGAATGCTAGCCGAAGGAGATAGAAGCAAAACTATTTTCTGGGTATGCAAATAATATTTGTATAACTGTCACGTAAGTGGAGGGCTACACAGATTTAAATATCTATATGTATAATCTATTAGTATAAATACTCTACCCATCATTGTTTTAATGATGGGTATTATTTTTTAATAGATTCGCCCTTACCTTAATAAATAGGGGGTAAGAAATATGAAAGTAAAAGGACTTTGGGTGCCAGTTGTGACACCATTTGAAAATGATGAATTAGATATGGTATCTTATGAAAAGTTGGTAAATCATTATATTAATGAAGGGGTACATGGATTAATGCCTTTAGGTACAACTGGTGAAACACCAACCCTTTCAGAAAAGGAATATGAGGAGATAGTATCTAAAACAATGGAAGTGGTAAACGGGAGAGTTCCAGTAATAATTGGATTAGGTGGAAATTGTACAAGAGGTGTAATTGATAAATTGAAAGTGGCTGAAAAGCATAAAGTACAAGGAATACTATCTGTAAGTCCATATTATAATAGGCCAGATCAAAGAGGAATATATGAGCACTTCAAAAAAATATCTGAAAGTACAGATTTAGATATTGTATTATATAATATTCCATATAGAACTGGAAGGAACATGGAAAATGAAACGATTCTAAGATTATCAAAAGAGAAAAATATAGTTGGGGTAAAAGATGCATCTGGAGATTTTAATAAAACTATAGAGCTTTTGTTAAATAAACCAGATGAATTTAGCGTATTATCAGGAGAAGATAATTTATTTTATAGTTCATTATTGCTAGGTGGGGATGGTGGAGTAACAGCATCAGCACATTTAAAAACTAAAGAGTTTATAAAAGTATATGATTATATACAAAATAATGATGCGAAAGCAGCTTTAGAAATATGGAAGAAGATTTCTCCTATGATTCCGTTACTGTTTAAGGAGCCTAATCCAACACCTATAAAATATATGTTAAAGAAAATGGGATTAATTAATTCTGATGAAGTTAGACTACCATTAGTACCAATATCACAAGAATTAAAAAATGAATTAGATAATAATATTATGTTATAAGTAATAAAGGTATTTTGTCCTAGGGGATGAAATACCTTTTGTTTAATGGTGAGTTTATGAGAATTATTAAAGTGGTATACTATTAGTAAATAATAACTAATGAGAGAGGTATTTATATTATGAAATATGGGTATTATAAATCTCCAATTGGAATAATTGAAATAATTGAGGAAGATGGATATATTATATCTACAGACTTTATAGAAACTATGAAAAGTGAGGATGAAAGTGAGGAAATTTCAAGATGTAAGATACAGCTTGAAGAGTATTTTCAAGGTAAAAGAAAGAATTTTGATATAAAGATAAAGTATACTGTAGGAACTGAATTTCAAAGGAAAGTTTGGGATAAGCTAAAAGAGATTAGTTATGGAGAAACAGTTTCATATAAGCATATAGCTAAGGAAATAGGGAATGAAAAGGCATCAAGAGCAGTTGGTGGGGCTAATAATAAAAATCCACTAGGAATTATAGTTCCTTGTCATAGAGTGATAGGATCAAATAGTAAGTTAGTTGGATATGCTGGTGGATTAGATAAAAAGCAATATTTATTAGAGTTAGAAAATAAATATAAATAGTATTTTTTAATGGGGTTATACTTATAATATAGAAATTATGTTTGTAAGGAGAATTTGCATGATTGAGAGAATTGAAGAGATAACCTTATATGTAAAAGATCAAGACGTATCAAAAGAATTTTGGACAAAGAAGATAGGTTTTATAGTGAAGGAGGAACATCCATTAGGGCCTAATATGAAATGGGTTGAGGTAGGTCCGGCAAATGATGAGTCTACTAATATAGTACTCTATGATATTAATAAAATGTCTATAAAGAATAAGGTTATAGATTTTAGTCATCCTTCTTTATTATTTAAGGCAGTAAAAATAGAAGAAACATATAAAAAGTTTAAAGAAAGAGGAATTAAGGTAGGTGAATTTTTAGAATTGCCAACTGGAAGAATGTTTACCTTTAAGGATCCTGATGGAAATAGTTATATAGTTAGGGAAGATAATAAGGGAGTTATGCTTCATTAGAAAGGGAAATCTATTTGGTTTCTCTTTTTTGTATATTAGGTAGACAAACTATAGATAGTTTCGGAATTTAAGCAATATATAAATTTATTTATATTAATATATAAAGGTGGTATAATAGGTGTTTGGTTAAGGAGATGATTATTAAAGTAGGTTATTAAAAGAACTGTTAAAACATTAAGTGAGGTTTAGAATGAAAGGACTAGAAGATATAACTTTAAATGCAGCAAAATTCTATAAAAGAAGAAGAAGAAATAATTGGAGATTAAATTATCACTTAGAAGCACCGTTTGGTCTTGTAAATGATCCTAATGGATTAGCCCAATATAAAGGGGAATATTATATATTCTTTCAATGGAATCCCTTTGGATGTGAACATAAATTTAAACATTGGGGACTATTTACTACAGAAGATTTTATTAATTATTCATACCCTAAAGCAGTATTAGCTCCTAATAATAGGTATGATAAAAATGGAGTGTATTCAGGTAGTGGATATGCTATGGAAGATAGGTTGGAACTTTTATATACAGGAAATGTTAAAAATAAGTACGGGAAAAGAGAATCTTATCAATGTAGAGCAATATGTGATGAGTATGGTAATGTAGAGAAAAAAGGGATAGTTGTAGGTAAAATACCTAAAGGATATACAGCACATTTTAGAGACCCTAAGATATTTGAGAGAAATGGTAAATATTATTTTGTTATTGGGGCTCAGACAAAAGATTTAAAAGGCAGGGCACTTTTATACAGCTCAGAGAATTTTGAAAAGTGGAATTATGAAGGTGAAATAAAGACTTCTTATGATGACTTTGGATACATATGGGAATGTCCAGCTTTACTCAATATAGATGGAAAGGATGTCTTAATATTTTCACCTCAAGGTTTAGAAAGAGAAGAATTTAGATATCAAAATATATATCAAGCAGGATATATAGTTGGTGAATTAAATTTTGATACATTAGAATTTAATCATGGAGAGTTTAAGGAGTTAGATTTTGGTACTGATTTTTATGCTCCACAAAATTTTAATGATGAAAAAGGTAGAGAAATAATGCTTGGATGGATGGGGTTACCTGAAGAGGAGCAATATCATCCAACAGGAAATAAAGGGTGGGTACATTGCTTAACAATGCCAAGAGAGTTAAAGCTTATAGATGGTAAGCTAATTCAAAAACCTTTAATAGAAATGAAGGAACTAAGAAAAGATAAGATAGAAGGCTTAGAAAAGGTAGAAATAGTATCTTGGAAAAGTGATAATGTTAGAGAAAATTCTTATGAACTTGTTTTAGATGTGGAAAAATACGAAGCATCGATTTTTGAAATAAGGCTAGCCCTTGGAGAAAGAGAATATACATCATTAAAAATAGATTTTACTAATAATTACGGAATATTTGATAACAGTGCAATGGCAAAAGGATTAAAAAGTGCTAGAAAGTTTAAACTAAATAATTTTAATGATAAAATTAAGATTCATATGTTTATGGACAAATCTGCTTTGGAGATATTTTTAAATGATGGAGAAACTGTTGTTTCAAGTAGAATTTATCCTAAGGAAGGTAGCACAGGACTAGAATTTATATCTTATGAGGGAAAAGTTAAAATTGATAAATTAGACATCTGGAGTTTAGGGACATTTAAGTTTAAATAGGAAAATAAGATTTAGAGGAGAGATAAAATGGCAAAGAAAACTACAAGTAATACTAATGATTTCCTTTTTCAAGTGAAGAAGAATACTTCTCATAAAATTTATCCATTACTTGTTGATTTGGTTAATGAAGGAAGACAAGATTTAGCAGAGATAATAACAAAGATAGATTATCTTTTAGAATATACAAGTATATGTATAAAACAGAAAGATTTTAAAGAAGCAAAGGAATCTATAAAAAAAGTTGAAGATAGAATGAAAATTTTAAAGGATAATAATGTTGATACAGATTATTTAGATTATTTATATGAAGGCATAAAGAAAAAGATAAAATAAAGATGAGCTACTCGTTTATGGGTAGTTCATCTTTATTTCTTTTTTGAAAAATATGGTATTATATTATTAGAAAGGATAAAGGGAAAGGGGAATATTTATGAGTAAAGTGGACGAAATAATAAATAATATGGAAAAAATTATGGTTGGAAAGAGGAAAGTAATAGAGAGAATAGTAATTGCTTTACTTACAAATGGACATGTTCTTATAGAAGATGTTCCTGGAGTGGGGAAGACACAATGTGTTGGTGCCTTAGCAAAATCTGTATCAGGAATTTTTAATAGGGTTCAATTTACTCCAGATGTAATGGCATCAGATATTACCGGGTTTACAATGTATAATCCTTCTGTAGGAAAGTTTATTTATAAATCAGGAGCAGTAAACTGTAATTTTTTACTGGGTGATGAAATTAATAGAGCATCAGCAAAGACACAATCTAGTCTTTTAGAAGTAATGGAAGAAAGGCAAGTTACAATAGATGGGGTTACAAGAAAGGTACCAGAACCATTTATGGTTTTAGCTACACAAAATCCTATTGAAAGTAAAGGAACTAATAAATTACCTGAGGCTCAAATGGATAGATTTCTATTTAAACTTTCTATAGGATATCCAACTAAATCAGGAGAGAAAGAAATACTTGACAGATTTGCAGGTGAAAATCCATTAAATAATCTTGGCGCTGTAGTTACAACCGAAGATATAATTAGTATGCAGAAGGAAATTGAAGAAGTTAGGGTAAGTGATAATATAAAGGATTTAGTTATTAATATAGTTACTTCAACAAGAAATAATTCTAAAATAACTTTAGGAGCTAGCCCAAGAGGAAGTTTACAATTACTAAAGGCATCAAAGGCTGTAGCTTATTTACAAGGAAGGGATTATGTAATTCCAGAAGATGTAAAGGAAGTTAGTGTTGATGTTTTATCTCATAGAATAATTTTATCTTCTGGTGCAAGAGTAAAGGGGCAAAATTCTTCAGATATAGTTTTAGAGTGTGTAAATAATGCTATAAAAAATACTAGCAAGGTGTTAAATGGGTAATTGGATTTCATATATAATAATTTTAATTTTATCCTACATTTTTACCTATATCTTTGAATTAAAAGAGAATTATGTATTACTATACATGATTATAATTGCACCTATTCTTGATGGATTATTATTTATTTACTTTAGAAGGGGTTTAGATGCTAAGGTTACGTGTGAAGTTGATAGTGTTGAAAAGAATAATTGTTTTTTATGCAATGTAGAGATAGAGAATCATGGGTGGGTACCAATACTTTTTGTAGATTATGAAATTAACTATAATAAAAATGTTATTTCAGATGAAAATAATATAACAAGAGTATCAATAGGGGGAAGGGAAAAAGAAGAATTAGAAATAAGTTTTAAGGCTATTCATAGAGGCATTGGTGAAATTGAACTCTCATCAATATGTATAAGAAGCTTACTGGGGTTATTTAAAAAGAATATTGAGAGTGAAGAATGTATAAATAAAATAGCCATTTTACCATCATTAATAGAGTTAAATGGTAGTGATTATTTAGTTGATAATAAATTTGAAGAATCACAAGATGATAATGGAGAAACAAATTTAATAATTGGTGAACCAGGATATGAATTCAAAGAGTATTCTGAGGGCGATCCTTTAAATCGAGTTAATTGGAAGTTATCCTCAAAAAAGAATATATTAATGATTAGAAAAAGCATAAGTAATGATGTTAATAAAAAAGTAGTGATTTTAGATCCCCTTATTTTAAGGTCTAAGGATATAGAATTAGTTGGAGATTTAATTATAGAAAGTTTTATAAGTATTATAAACTTATTTATTAACAGTGACTTAGAAATGGATATTGTTATAGGGGAAAGGACTGGATGGAGAATACTTTCATCAAGTGATATGGAAAGCATAGTTTGGTTACAAAACTATTTTAGTTCCTATGAGTTTATATATTCTAAAAATGATAGATTTAGAAAATTAGCTTTAAATGAAGATAAAAAATCTGATTATATAATTTTTACAGATAATAAAGATAATGAACTTGGAGAGCTTGTAAGATCTTTGGAACTTAGAAATGATAAGGTTATAGTTGTTAGTAATGATAAAAGAAAAGCCTTTGAGGAAGAGCTATACTTAAAAATGGATTATAGCTTGGAAAGGATATGATATGAGGAAATTTAAAAATCATTTGTTAGATAATATGCTATCCTTTTTCTTCATACTTATTGGGAGTGAGATTTTATTTTATTCAATCTATAGAAGGTTTAATATATTTTATTCAATTATAATTGGAGTCTTAGTTCTAGGATATTTCAGTTTATATAAGTTGGTAGTTGATTGGAAAAGAAGGGGGATATTCTTATACTTAGTAGTTGGTATATTATCTATAGGAATTACTTATTTTTTAGTTAGTGTTAGTGATTTTATGGTAGAAGAGACCTTTTATCAATGGGCATTTGGTGGTGGAAGAGTAATAGGAGATTATTTAGGATATATATTTGGTGCAATTGTTTTTATATCTTTTGCCTTTTCATCTTTAGGGTACTATTTTACAGTAAATATTTTTAGAAAGCCTATGGTATTTCTGATGTCCCTTATAGTATTAGTTTCTTATATAAAAGGTGTGTATCTTCAAAGAAGTTTATTCACTAATATTGTAGTATTTCTATTTATAATTTTAATAATTTCTCTATTTATTGAAGGAACAAAAAAAGATGGACTATCAGTAGATAAGATAATAAATATAAAGAAAAAAGATTATTTTAAGGTTATGGTAGCCTTTTGCGGATTAATTTTTTTTATAGCATATTTTTTACCACTTCCAGATAGATTGCCTCAAAATGATTTTCTTGATAATGTAAGAAGAATTACAAATTCATACATGGGTACATCAAACCTTTCTGAGTTCGATGTAAAGGGGAATTCTATTAGAGAGATAAATCAATCTACAAGGATAAATTCAAATAATATTGTTTATACAGTACAAGGAGAAGATGTGCGGTATTTAATAGATCATTCATTTGATAAATTTGAAAATGGAATGTGGCAATATAAAACAGAGGACTTTAAAACTGGTGAGCTAATTATGGCCCCTTATAAAAAATATGAAATTGATTCTGGCATTTATTTTTTAGGAAAAATAGATAAAGGGAACAAGGATTATGGAAACTTAATCAAAAAGAGAGACGATAAACTATATAAAAAGTTATCAATTCAAAAAAATGATAGTGATAGCTATTATTTATCTCATCCCTCTAATACTTTGTCAGCTGAAATCTCAAGTTTAGATGGTGAAGTAAGATACCTGTATTTAAACCAATTTGAACAGTTATTTTTAAGTGATGAAAGTTTTAGAAATGGTGAAGTTTATAATATTGAATATATAAATGATGACCCATCAGAAAACACAACTGAAGAAGCATTAATGAAATATATGAATTTAGATAGATACAATGGATTAATGCTTGAGGGTGGAGTAAGTGATAAATGTGAATATAGTGATTTGATACATGAGGTATATCTTGATATAGAGGATGATGTTACTGATAGAATGAAAAATCTAGCTAATGAATTAACTAAGGATAAGGAATCTAATTATGATAAGGCAGCTAGTATTCGGGATTTCTTTTTATCAGGGAAGTATGTATATAGTTTAGATCTACCTGTAAATAGAGAAAAGGGAAGTTATATTGATTACTTTATATTTGAAGGGAAAGAAGGATATTGCGTTCAATATGCAACAGCCATGACTTTACTTTGTAGAGCAAGTGGAATTCCTGCAAGGTATGCAGAGGGATATCTTGTTACAGAAAAAGATGAAAATGGAAATTATGTAGTAAGAGAGTCGGATGGACATGCATTTGTACAAGTTTTTATACCAGGGTATGGTTGGAAAATATTTGATCCAACACCATCTTCAGAGGATGGAGAAGTAGATGGTATTAAAGAAAATAATGCAAGTAGTGGTGGTAGCTTTTCGGTATTAAAGGTTAGCTTTACATTATTTGTGTTAGGTATTTTATTTATAATACTTATTATTGGCCTTGTATACTTAATTTTATATTTAACTAAACGAAATAGATTTTTATATAGAATTAAGAAATACACTAAGGAAGAAACCTTTGAAGCTTTAATAAAGGATAGTATTGAGTTACTTGAAAAGGTAGATATAGAACCCTATGCAGGGGAAACTGAACTTACATTTGCTCAAAGGGTAGAATCACATATAGATGTTGGCTTTTTAAACTTGATAAAGAGTTATTATCAATATAAGTATGCATTTAAAGATGTGTCTAAGAAAGATTTAGAAGAAGCATATAGGGTTAATAAGGAAATTTATAATTATATAAAGAGATAAGGAAAACAGGAGGTGATTTCCACCTCCTGTTTTCTTTCCTCATTATCATGAAAAATTAATGCCTATGTCTATGACGACTATGTCTGTTAATATCAGAATCACCATTATTCATAGGATTATTCATGCCGTTCATTCCACCCTGATTTCCCATGAACATATCCATTAAAGGATTACTCATACCATTATTCATCCCACTATTCATACCATTCATGTTGTTGTTCATATTGTTGTTCATACCGTTCATACCGTTCATATTAGGGGATTGTCCTTGTTGAGACATCATGTTGTTGAGCATATCCATTAGTGGGTTATTATTATTCATATTTCCACCATTGTTTCCCATAGGATTATTCATATTATTCATGGGATTTCCATTACCTCTGTTCATGTTTTGCATCATACTCATGAGAGGATTCATATTATTGTTATTATTATTTCTTCCACCATTCATACCGCCCATTAACATACTTAGAAGTGGGTTTCCGCCTCCCATCATAGGGTTATTACCACCCATCATAGGATTTCCTCCACCTCTATTGCCCATAAGCATACTCATTAGCGGATTTCCTCCCATCATTCCACCACCAGGGCCCATTCCACCCATCATGTTGCCAAATAACATGTTTAATAAAGGATTCATATTTTCACCTCAATACAGTTATTACTGTTTCTATATACTATTTAAAAGCTAGGGGTTTTGATACACAAAGAATGATTTTGTTACTTTAAATATATACTATTAAAGATGTATAATATATAAAAAAGGTGTGGTGGACATTTATTTTGATTATTCAGTCGCTGCGCTTTAAGTCACACCAAAACAAATATCCACCACATAGTACTAAAGGTAAGGAAATTATAAAATTATTATCCTTGATTTTATATTTTTTAATATGAAATTGTAATAATATCTTTGATTTATAGCTAATTAGAATTTTATACTTTCCTAGACAATAAAAATCAATTAGTTAAACTAATTTTTAGGAGGTTATAAAATATATGGAAAATTTTCGTTATTCAATACCAACAGAAGTTTATTTTGGAAAGGGTCAAATTAAAAATTTAGGAAAAGAATTAAGTAAGTACGGTAAAAAAGTGCTTATGGTTTACGGGGGAGGAAGTATTAAGAAAATAGGATTATATGATGATGTTAAAAGAATTTGCAGTGAAAATAAAATTGAGTGTTTTGAATTGTCAGGCGTAGAGCCTAATCCAAGAATTACAAGTGTTAGAGAAGGAATTAAAATTTGTAGGGAAAATAACATAGATATGGTTTTAGCTGTTGGAGGAGGAAGTACAATAGATTGTACAAAAGTTATTGCAGCAGGAGTAAATTATGATGGTGATCCATGGGATATTGTTATGGATCCAAGTAAGATAGGGGAAGTATTACCTATATTAAGTATTCTTACATTGTCAGCAACAGGTTCAGAAATGGATGCCTTTGCGGTAATTTCAGATACCCAAAGTAATAATAAAATAGGACTTGGACATGAAAAAATGAAGACAAGAGTATCAATACTTGATCCAGAATACACATATTCTGTTCCAAAGAACCAAACAGCAGCAGGTACCGCAGATATAATGAGTCACATATTTGAGGTGTATTTCAATACAACTGAAGGTACATTCATGCAAGATAGATTATGTGAAGGATTATTAAAAACCTGTATTAAGTATGGAAAAATAGCAATTGAGGATCCTAAAAACTATGAGGCTAGAGCTAACCTTATGTGGACATCAAGCTGGGCTATAAATGGGTTATTAACATATGGTAGAGGTGGGGAATGGAGTGTTCATCCTATGGAACATGAATTAAGTGCTTTCTATGATATAACTCATGGAGTTGGATTAGCTATACTTACTCCACATTGGATGGAATATGTACTTAATGATAAAACATTAGATAAGTTTGTTGATTATGGTGTTAATGTTTGGGGAATAAATCCAAGTCTTGATAAAAACGATATTGCTCACATGGCAATAGAAAAAACAAGAGATTTCTTTAAGGAATTAGGAATACCATCATCTCTAGGTGAGTTAGGAATTGGTGAAGAAAAGCTAGAAATAATGGCTAAACAGGCAGTTAGGTTTAATCTAGATAAAGGATATATGCCTTTAGATTGGGAAGATGTTTATTATATTTATAAAAGAGCCTTATAGTTTTATGGGAGAAATTGCTTTGCAGTTTCTCCTTAATTATTTCTAGATTGTAAACTGGTAATATAAAATGAGTTGACAATGATTAGTTCCAATATTATACTTAACAAGAAAAAAGTTTTAGGGGGTATTAAAATGAGGTTATCTGTTAGGGAAATGATAATGGTTGGAGTTGGAGCGGCATTAATGGCTGTGTTTTCTCAATTATCAATACCATTACCATCAGTACCACTAACTTTACAGGTTTTTGGGGTTGTAATTATATCTGTTATATTAGGAAAGAAATTAGGGACCTTATCCATTATTGTATTTATGTTGTTAGGTGCTATAGGTCTACCTGTATTTGCTAGTTTTACTGGTGGATTAAACATAATAACTGGAGCCACAGGAGGATATATAATAGGATTTGTATTTATGGCTTTTATTATTGGATATTTTATAGAAAAAGATAAAAGGCCTTTAGTATTTATAGGTGCATACCTTGGGTTAGCTGTTGACTATATATTTGGAGTGATTCAGCTTAAGTTATTAATGGGACTCACTTTAGAAGGGGCATTAGTAGCTGGATTATATCCATTTATAATTAAGGATTTAATTTTAGCAGCTTTAGGAATAATGGTAGCATTATCTATAAGAAATAGAGTTGTTGGAGTGATAAAGTTAAATGCTTAAGGTTAGGCCTCATCATATTAATTGTTTATTCTTTTATAGATGAAATGGATATAGCAAAGAATTTGTAGATAAGATGAGTGAAATTCATAAAATAATAAAGTTAAATCCAAGGTGTAGAGTTTTAATAGTAAATGAGTGTGATGATATCTGTGTGTCTTGTCCTAATAGACATGAAGGGAAATGTATTACAGAGAATAAAGTAGTAGATTTAGATAATAAAACCCTTAATGAGTTTGGATTGGAATTAAAAGAATATAACTTTTCAGATTTTATTGAAAATATTTATAGTATATATACTGAAAGTAATTTATATAACATATGTAGTGAATGTGAATGGTTTAAACAGGGAATATGCAAAAAGGAAATTATAGAAGAACATAAGAAATATTGGATAAAATAAAAGGCATACATTAGAGAATGCATGCCCCATATAAGTAATTTTAACCCGGCTACTTCTTCGTTATGGAAAAACTACTATCTTGGCCGGTATTGCATAAAAGTTATGTTGATTACCTTCTAAATGAGTAGTCAAATTTAAAACTTTTAAATTACTTACAGTATTATAATTCCACAAAGAAATATTTTTATTCTAAAAGGAAGAGTGCTTTTGAAAAAATTATTTTTTAAATGTATTCTTCTTTTTTACTTTTCTTAACTTGAGTACGAAGGGAATAGATATTTATTTTTCTGTGACTTGGAGCTTGTGACGGAACAATTAAAATAAATATCCACCCCATTTTTTAAAATGAATTATTTGTAAAGTAGATGAAAGAGTTGCTATAATGAATTTGTTGGTTAGAATGGAGAAAGAGGTGATATTAGTGATTTTTTCTACACTTAAAATTAATGATAGTGATCCAATATATATTCAATTAGAAAGACATATCATAGATGGAATAAAAAAAGGTGATTTAAAAAAGGATAGTAAGTTACCATCAACAAGAGAAGTAAGTAATTATCTAAAAATAAGTAGAAATTCAGTAATATCTGCATATGAAAATCTAGAAAGCAAAGGGTATATTCTAACTAAGAGAGGAAAGGGAACTTTTATAGCTGTTGAAGGAGAAAAGCAGGTATATGAGTATAATGTTGAATGGGATAACCTAGTTAATAAATATGGTAAGGTATTAAGAGAAAAGGATATTATTAAAAGTGAACCTAAATTTAGAAGAGGAATGATATCATTTAAGTCTATTGCGCCAGAAAGTGAACTATTTAACTTGGAAGATTTTAAAAGGGCCTTAATGGATTCTTGGACTTATGAAGAGGTTCATTTGTTAAATTATGGATATGCAAAAGGGTACCAACCTTTAATTGATTATTTGTTTGAATATATGGAAGAGAAGGGCGTTAGTAAAGAAAATAAGGATATATTAATAACCAATGGTTTTACAGAGGGATTTGATATTATACTAGCATCATTAACTTCTCCAGGAGATGTTATTTTATGCGAGGAACCAACTAATAATACCGCCCTTAAAGTTATGGAGGCTTATGGCTTGAAAGTTGTTGGAGTTCCAATGGATAAGGATGGAATGGTAATAGAGGAGTTAAATAAGACATTACAGTTATATAGCCCTAAATTGGCATATTTAATTCCTTCATATAATAACCCAACAGGGATAGTAATGAACTCTGAAAGAAGGAAAGAAATATATAAGATTTTTAGAGAACATTCCATTCCAATAATAGAAAATGGGTTTAACGAGGAATTATTATATTCAAGTTCTCCTTTAGAGCCTTTAGCAGCTTTAAGTGGAAGGGGAAATGGTGTAGTTTATATAGGAAGCTTATCAAAGGTTTTATTTCCTGGGTTAAGAATTGGGTGGATAATAGGAGATAAGAAGCTTATTGATATCTTAGAAAGTGTGAAAAGAGGAAGAACTATACATTCGTCATTTCTAGATCAAAGTGCCTTCTACTACTATTTAAAAAGTGGAGCTTTTACTAGATATATAAAGAATATTAGAAAATATTATAGGAATAAATACAATTTAATAATGGAGATGGTTAATAAGCATATTCCATATGAATATGTTACAGGAGAAGGTGGCTTATATGTATTTATTAAGCTTAAAAACAATATTAGCTCTAGAGAGTTATTGAATCTTTGTTATGAAGATGGAGTATTATTTATGCCAGGAGATTTATTCTATAATAATTCTAAAGGGGAGTCTTCTTTAAGGTTAGGTTTTGGAAGAGTAAGTGATGATGATATAAGAATTGGAATAGAAATAATAGGTAAGAATATAGAGAGATTAATGAAGCAGAAAGGATTATGAAGGTGAGTTAGGTGACTGAAAAGTTATATTATAAAGATGGATATTTGAAGGAATTTACAGCAAATATAATAGAATATAAAAAAGATGATAATAAGCATTCTGTGGTTTTAGATAGAACTGCATTTTTCCCAGGTGGGGGAGGGCAATGGTGCGACTTAGGATACATTGATGAAGTAAGAGTTTTAAATGTAATAGAAGATAAAAATAAGATTTATCATATTTTAGAGAGTGAGCCTAAAAGGAAAGAAAATATACAGTGTACCATTGATTGGAGTAGAAGATTTGATGGAATGCAACAACATTTAGGACAACATTTATTATCAGGATGTTTTTATACATTATTTAATGCAAATACATGTGGAATACATATTGGTAATGAAATAAGCACTGTGGATATTGTAGGAACAATAGAAGAAGAAAAGATAAGAGAAGCTGAAAAGATGGCAAATAGAGTTATTTGTGAAAATCATAAAGTTGAGTTTTTAATGACTAATAGAAAAGAAGCCAAAAAGATGGGGCTTAGAAGAGATTTAGCTACTAAAGATGATGAAATTAGAATAGTTAAAATTGATGATATTGATATAAATGCATGTTGTGGAATTCATCCCAATAATACTTTAGATCTTCAATTAATTAAGATAAAAGGATTTGAAAAGCATAAAGGAAATACAAGAATAACATATCTTACAGGTAGTAGGGCTATAAATGATTACTTACATAGAGATTTCGTTTTAGATAATATATGTTTAAGTTTAAGCTCTGGAACAGATGATGTAGTTAATAGTTTAAGTAAACTTGTAGATAACTATAATTCATTAAAAGGTGATTATAGCAAAGTAAGAGCAAAGTTAGGAGAGTACGAGATAAAAGAATTAGTTTCTAATGGTGAATCTATAAAGAATGTTGTTTTAATAAATAATATTTTTGACAATGAAGAAATGAAAAATCTTAATAAATTAGCAACTGTTATCTGTGAAGATGAAAATAGAATAGTTTTATTTGGAACAAGGGATAAAGAAAAGTGTAATCTTTTATTTGCATGTTCAAAGAATATTAAGGGATTAAATATGGGAGCACTTTTAAAAGATTCTATAACTCTTGTAGATGGTAAAGGTGGAGGAAGTCCTTTATTAGCACAAGGTGGAGGAAAAAATGTTTTAAATTTAGAATGTGCTATAGATTATGCTATTAGAAGATTAAAAGAAAATATTTAAGGTGATACATATGGACATTATGAAAATATTAAACAATGATTTAGAAGGTATGAGTGAAGAGGAGAAGAAGTATGTAAATGTCTTCTCAGAAAAATTAAAAGATAAAATTATAGATGATTTGGTAGAGGTAGAGGAGAATAGAATAATAAATTTAATTAAAGAAAATAAAGAGGGATATAAGGATTTAATTCATTCTATATATTCAGATGGAATTAGAGGTTATAAATCAATGAATATACAATTGCTAATTAACATATATATTGATAAGTGTGGTGATGAAAAATTAATTACTACAATTAATGATATAATTTTGTAGTTTTTTGTAGTCGATATTTTAATAAATAGTAATTAATTTGTAACTACTATTCATACCCTTAAGATTTATAATGTTAGTGAAGGAAGCAGTGGAGGTAGTAAAAATGGACAAGTATAGAAGAACTAGATTAAGTAAAAAAAGAAATTCAAAAAAAAGGAAAGTAGTATTGGTAGTATGCTTAACACTAGTATTATTAATGATACCTACTTACATATATATTGATTATAGATTAAATGGTGAAAATCAGATGGTTTCAGCACAACCAGAGCAAGAAGAGGAGAATGTTGAAAAAGAGCCTGAAAAACCAAAACTAGATAACAGTGGGTACTTAACTTTGGAAGAAGATAAAAATGCAGATAGTGCTCAAATGGTTTCAGAAAATACTAATGGTTTATTAACAGGAACTAAAAATTACCCAGTTAGAACAGATGGCAAAAAAGTTGCATATTTAACTTTCGATGATGGTCCATCAACAACTAATACACCAGAAATATTAAAAGTATTGGACAAGTATAATGTAAAAGGAACCTTCTTTGTGTTAGGAACTTCTCTTAAGGATAATACAAAAGCGCAAGAGATATTAAAAACAATAGCTGGAAGTGGACATGCTATAGCAAATCACACATATAGTCATGATTACAAATATTTATATCCTAATAGAGTAATGAACGTTGAAAATATTACTAATGATATAGAAAAGAATAATGCTTTACTTAAAGAGATATTAGGTAAAGATTTTGATACTAAAACAATTAGATTCCCAGGTGGTTACTGGTCTTGGAAGGGCAGAGAACCAATGAAAGCTAAAATGATCGAAAAAGGTTACTGTAATATTGATTGGAATGCTTTAAATGGTGATGCAGAAGGAAAGAAAAAGGATGCTACAGGGTTATTTGAAAAATTAAAGAGTAGCGTAGAGGAATTAGGACCTAATGCAGATAGTGTTGTAATATTAATGCATGATACTTACGGTAAAGAAGAGACAGTAAAAGCATTACCACAAATTATTGAATATTTACAAGGTAAGGGATTTGAATTTAGAACAATGAAATAAAGATAAAAAAGATATTCAAGACAATAAAAAACTCAAGCTGGGCTTGAGTTTTTTTGTTTTAGGCTTTAGCAAATGTGTATTTTTTAATTTTCTTAACTATTAAGAAAAGCATTAAGAATATAGGAATAAAAAGAGTTTCTATACGATGTGATGCGAAATTATAAGTATTGAGATAATTTAAGAGATATTCATTGTTGAAGTCTGTAATTACATTAGAAGATAATATTGGCATAGCGTAGAAGTTAAAAAACAGTATAAGTAGCATAATGATTGATTTTACTTTAATATTTATTACAGAAAATTTAGATAAAACTTTAGGAAATAGTGGTGAAAATATGAAAGTGAATATAGCAAGTAATGTACCTAACTGAATACCAAAAGAAAAACTTGATATTGGAGAATTAGGTAATGGATATTTTGAGAAAACGGAAACTGTTGCTATTAGTCCGATAAAACGAATCAAGATTAATATAAATTGAAATGAAATAAAGCCAATAAATAAAGTAAATAACTTGTGAAACCAGATTTCATTTCTATTTACTTTTTTATATTCTTCTTCAATAATATCATTTTGACCAAGTCTGCTTTTAGTAACTAAAAAAGCTTCTTCTTCCGATAAGTTTTTTCTTTAAGTACAGTAATTTCATCCATTAAATGAGATTCGAGCTCCTCTAAATCATCCAGAGATAAAACATCATTTTTGTTAAGAGCATTTCTCCAGGTTTTAATAGATTCATCTAAGTCAAACATATTCTTTCCTCCAAAATACTTTTTAGTGTATTATTTACAATTTTCCATTGAGCCTTTTCTTTTTCAAGAGAGGCTAAACCAGCATTTGTGATTCTATAATATTTTCTTTTTCTTCCGTCTATAGTTTTCCACTCAGATTCTATTAATCCATTTTCAGTAAGTTTTTTTAGTACGGGATAGAGAGTACCTTCTTTCCAAACAATATTGTTGTTAGAAAGTTCTTGTATATTTTTAATAATTTCATAGCCATAACTTTCTTGTTTAGATAAAAAAGAAAGTACTAAGGGCTTTGATGAAGCGGCTATCAAGTCTTTAGATATCATTGTAATTCCTCCTACTTAGAACTTCTAGGTATATAATACATCGAGATTCTATGTATGCTAACCATAATATGTAAAAATAATTAATTATTAGGGGGTGGGGCGAATTGTGTGTATATACATATCATAAGTATTAAGGAGAAAATATAAAGAACTAGGAATAAATAAAAAAGAAGATTTATATGTATATAAGGATATGTATAATCTTCTGTAATTACAAGTGATGGAGGAGTAGTTATGGGGAAAGTTATATTTATCAATGAAAGGGTGGAGATTAATATGGATAATATTAGATTTCAAGTTGATAGTATCATAGAAGAATATACAGATGGAAGTTTACCTATAGACCCTGTAATTATTGCAAAAAAGGTTGGGATACCAATATCACAAGTTAGTTTTAAATCTGTAAAAGGGTCAGCTGTTTTAGGTGGGATTAAAAAGAATAATGAAAATATAAGCATATATATTAATGCAAATGATAGCATGGCAAGAAAGCGATTTACAATTGCACATGAGTTAGGACATTATTTTTTAAATCATATTAATAATAAAGGAGAATTTGTAGATCTTCATAGAGATGTACTAGCTGTTAAGTCAAAAGAAGAACAAGAGGCAAATGAGTTTGCAGGATGTTTACTTATGCCAGAAAAGAAACTAGTAGAAAAGTTTGAACAATTAAGAAAGCTTAATTTTGGGACAGGCATAATTGAAAAGGAATTATCAAGAATATTTAAAGTTTCTCAATCAGCTATGAATGTAAGACTTAAAAGATTAAATTTGAAGTAGGTGAATGGGATGGGTGAAGAGAAGTATAATGATGGTTTTGAGTATAATGACCCAGAAGAGTTAGGACTAGATGATTTAATAAATTTTGATTATGAGACACCAATTACAAGAACAATATCTGAAAAAGAAAAACAAGAATATAAAGAAACTGATGATAGGATTCAGGTTCTTACTATTTGGAAGGATGAAAAGAAAACAGAACAAAGGATGAAGCAAGGATTATCTTTAGGGATTAGTATAATTCTTGTTATACAAGTTATATTTATAAATGTTGTAGTATGGAAAATTGGAAAGGGAGAAATGGATTTTGATGAATGGACTATAAGATTATTTATTACAGGGATATTTGCGGAAATAGTTGCACTTGTTAAAATAGTAATAAATAATCTTTTTCCTAAGAGTGGTAATAAGGATTTTATGGATTTTATTAATACTTTCTATTTTAATAAGGGAAATAATAATAGTACTGAAGAAAATAAGAATGTTATACATGAAGAAAAAGGCAACTAAATATACATTATGTATTAATTTATGGTGAAAGTGGGGATGGTTATGCCTTTTGAATGTGTACAGATAAAGAGCTATATTAATTTCTTAAATATTAATGATGGAAAAAAACTTTATTATGGTGGAAACCAAGAGTGGTTTAAAGATGAGATTAATAGAAAATATGGATGTGCTGCAGTAGCAGCAGCTAATTTATTAGCTTATAAGAGTATTAATGAAGGCATAAAAGAGTTATATGAATATGAGGATTTTTCTAAAGATAATTTCTTAAAGTATATGAATGAAATTATAAAGTGGGCAAAACCTATAGAAAAGGTTGGGATATTAAAACCAAGAGATTTTATAAAAGGATTATATAGCTTTGGAGAAAATAAAGGAATAAAACTTGATTTTGGAGTAAAGTATTTTAACACTAGTTATTATGAATTTTGCTCTTTTATAAAAAAAGCTTTAAGTGAAAATAAGCCTATAGCAATATTAATGCTAAGGAATACAACTTTAAAGGAATTTGATTGGCATTGGATGACAATAACAAAGTATTTTAGAATGGGAAATAAGATAGATATAAATGTATCAACTTGGGGAGAAAAGAGAAATTTAGATTTAGAAAAGGTATATAAATATAGTAGCTATGGAGCGTTAATTTATTTGAAATAGAGGTTTTGTGGATTATAGAAATTATATAATTCACTATTTTTTTACATGGACATAATTGACAATACTATTTAATGTAACTAAAATTATCTTTTAGGGAGGGATAAAAATGAGTATAGAAAAAGGTAATATTTCAATCCACACAGAAAATATATTTCCAATAATTAAGAAGTGGTTATATTCAGACAAAGATATCTTCATTAGAGAGCTTATTAGTAACGGATGTGATGCTGTTAGCAAATATAAGAGACTTGTATCCCTAGGAGAAGCAGAGGGAATCGATGACGAAAAGTTTAAGGTTGTTGTTTCTGTAAACAAAGAAGAAGGTACATTAACTTTCAGTGATAACGGTATAGGGATGACAGATGAAGAGGTAAAAAAATATATTACACAAGTTGCATTTTCAGGTGCAGAGGATTTTATACAAAAGTATAAAGATAAAATGGGTGAAGGAAATGACATTATTGGTCATTTTGGATTAGGTTTTTATTCAGCTTTTATGGTAGCTAAAAAGGTACAAATAGATACTTTATCATATAAGAAGGAGGCTACCCCTGTAAGATGGATATGTGAAGGTGGAACAGAATATGAAATGGCAGATTCTGATTCTAGAGAAACTAGGGGTACAACAATAACTCTATTCCTTGATGATGAAAGTAAAGAATTCTTAGAATATTATAAGGTAAGAGGCATTATTGAAAAGTATTGTTCATTCTTACCAACAGAAATATTCTTAATCAATGTAGATGAAGAAGAGAAAAAGTCAGAAGAAGATAAGGATAAAGATGGGGAGCCAACTCCTCTAAATGATACAAATCCTTTATGGCTTAAGAAGCCAAGTGAATGTACAGATGAAGAGTATAAAGAATTTTATAAACAAGTCTTTAATGAATATGAAGACCCATTATTCTGGATTCACTTAAATGTAGATTATCCGTTTAACTTAAAAGGAATTTTATATTTCCCTAAGCTTAAGAATGAGTTTGAGCTTATAGAAGGTAAGGTTAAGTTATATAATAATCAAGTATTTGTAGCAGATAACATAAAGGAAGTTATCCCTGAATTCCTATTATTACTTAAGGGAGCAATAGATTGTCCAGACTTACCTTTAAATGTTTCAAGAAGCTTCTTACAAAATGATAGGGATGTAAGCAGAATTTCTAAACATATTGTTAAAAAGGTAGCTGATAAGCTAAATTCAATATTTAATAATGATAGAGATAAGTTTGATGAGTTCTGGGATGATATTCATCTATTTATTAAGTTTGGATGCTTAAAGGATGAAAGCTTCTATGAAAAGATAAAAGATATAATAGTATTTAAGAATATAGAAGGTAAGCATATTACTTTAAAAGATTACTTAGAAAATGCTAAAGAAAAGCATGAGAATAAGGTGTTCTATGTAAGTAATGAGGAAGAACAATCTCAATATATAAAGTTATTTAAGGAATATGAATTAGATGCACTTATATTAAGTAGTCCAATAGATAATAACTTTATATCTTTCCTTGAATATAAAGATGGTAATGTTAAGTTTACAAGAGTAGACTCTGACCTTTCAGATGTATTAAAGGATAAGGATGCTGAAGAGAACAAAGAAAATAATGAAAAGATTATTGAATTATTTAAATCAGTAATTGGAGATAAGATGAAGGAATATAAGGTAGAGTCATTAAAAAATGAAAAGACTCCAGCTATGGTGCTTCTTTCTGAATACTCTAGAAGAATGTCAGAAATGCAAGCTCAATTTGGAGGAATGGGAATGAATATTCCAGAAGAAAAGAGTCTTGTTATTAATGGAAATAACCCAATTATAAAGAAACTTACATCTATTTCTGATGATGAAAGTAAAAAAGATAAAGTTAATATCATTTGTAAGCAAATTGTTGATTTGGCATTAATATCTAATAAGTCATTAAATTCAGATGAACTTGATGAATTTATTAATAGAACTAATGATTTAATGCTTCAAGTTATGGATATTTAATTAAGTAGGAGCTGGTATAGCAGCTCCTATTTCTTTATAATAAAGTTATAAAAATATAGAAGGAGATGAATGCAATGGATATAAACGTAAATAAGAATTTTTTATTAGATACAGCAAAAGAAATATTAATGTGCGATAGTCCAAGTGGTTTTTGCTATGAAGTTATGGAAAAAGTAAAAAATATTGCAGAAGGATTTGGATATAAATTTGAATATACTAATAAGGGCTGTGGAGTTATAACTATAGAGGGAGAAAGTGATGAGAAAACTATAGGGTTATCAGCCCATGTAGATACTTTAGGAGCTATGGTTAGATCTGTAACTAGTTCTGGTACGTTAAAGTTTACTGTGGTTGGAGGGCCAACAGTACCTACTTTAGATAGTGAGTATTGCAAAATAAGAACAAGAGAAGGAAAAATATATACAGGAACCTTTTTAAGCACTAGTCCTTCAACTCATGTTTATAAGGATGCATCTTCAAAATCTAGGGATGCAGAAAACATGGAAATAAGGATTGACGAGGTAGTTAAGTCTAAAGAAGATGTTAATGCTTTAGGAATCTTTCCAGGAGATTATATTTTTATAGATCCTAAAACTACAGTTACGGAAAGTGGCTTCTTAAAATCAAGATTTATCGATGATAAGGGAAGTGTAGCCTCATTATTAGCTCTTTTAGAATTGTTACAAAGAGAAGGAAGAAAGCCTAAATACAAAACGAAAATAATGATTACTGTATATGAAGAGGTTGGTCATGGAGCATCTTATATTCCACAGGATATAACAGAAATGTTAGCTGTTGATATGGGATGTATAGGGGATGATTTAAGCTGTACAGAATATGATGTATCTATTTGCGCTAAGGATTCTGGTGGACCATATGACTATAATATGGTAACTGACCTTGTTAACCTTGCAAAGGAAAATAATTTAGATTATGTGGTAGATATATATCCTCAATATGGATCAGATGTAGGAGCAGCTCTTAAAGGTGGAAATAACATAAAAGGAGCTTTAATTGGGCCTGGGGTTCATGCTTCACATGGTATGGAAAGAACACATTATAGTGCTTTAGAAAATACTGTTAAATTAGTTTATTTATATATAACAAAGTAATAAGAAATACTCCAGTATACTAATACTGGAGTATTTTTTGTACATTTAGAAAATGGTATAAGGAAAATAAATGTATAAAGTCTTTCAATCATTTTTTACAGAAAATTTAAATTTAATACGTTGTTGAAATAATGAACATACTATTATAAGATTGCTTTTGTACGCTTTTTAGGGAGGACTTAATTATGAATAAAAAAACTATAGTATCAAAAACAGTTCTATTTATATTTATAATACTATTTATAACAACATTTATAAAAATGTTTGGTGAGGAAAACACACTAATAGCAGTAACAACGGTAACAGGAGCCTTAATGTTTTTGGAGAATGATTTAACTTTAAATGCTGTAAGAAATACATTCATTCTTATTGGCTTTAATATATTTTTAGGCGTAATGGCATATTTAGCTACTAGTAATATGTATTTAGGAGTTTTAGTTAACTTTGCAGTGATGTTTATTATTGGATTTACCTTATGTCATAACTTAAAGTCTCCTACTTATCTTCCCTTTTCACTTCAATATATTTTTATGCTATCATCACCTGTATCTTTAGATAAGTTGCCAAATAGAGTTAGTTCCCTTATATTTGGAGCATTAGTAATTATGGGAGCACAACTTATAATAAATAGGGATAAGGTTTCAAAAGCTGGAAATAAGTTATTAACAAGTATATGTGTTAATTTAAATGAGAAAATAAGATTAATTGAAAGAAAAGAGAATACAGAAGAAATAGATAATAAAATAAAAGATGAAATTAGTAAGTTTAGAAAGGTTATATATGATAAAAGAGAAAGAGAGTTCTATTTACCTGAGGAAAGTAGAATTAAACTAGATATATTAGTTGCACTTTCAAGGATAAACCTTATATTAAATGAGGTTAAAAAAAATCAAAATGTAGGTATCTTAGAAAAGAAGGTTATTCCTCTTATTGAAAATATTAAAATTTGTTTAGAAGACAAGGAAAATTTAAAAGAATTAGATTATCTTTTTAATGAGATAATTATAGAAGAGGAAATAACAGACTATATATCATTAAAAATAATAAATATTATTGAATTAATAGAAGATGATTTGTATAGTTTAATAAAATTAGAAAAGAAAGACTATAATTTGGTTAAGAGAAGGGAAGAAATCCCGGAAAATTACAAAAGAGCATGGAGATGTAGACGTGAAATATCAAGAGATTCATTAAGATTTACATATGGGTTTAGATTAGGGCTTGGAATAGCCTTTAGTGCATTTATAGTGAATTTTTTTGGACTTGTTGATGGAAGATGGATATATTTTACTGTGAATTCCATAAATCAACCACAGTATGAGATGTCTAAAAAGAAGAGTTTGGATAGAATTTTAGGAACATTTATTGGAGTAATTATAATTACAATACTTTTTTCAGCATTTAAAGAAACTAGCATTAGAGGATTAATAATTATGGCAACAGGATATGTATCAAGCTATCTTGTTCAATATAAATATAAAATGATTTGTACAACTGTATCTGCAGTAGGAGCTGCGTCTTTAATAGGAAATGTAGGAGAGCTTGGTGGAGTTAGAATTTTATATGTAATTGTTGGAGTAATAATTGCAATGTTAATAAATAAATTTATATTTCCATTTAGTATTAAAGATTCAACAATAAATTTAATTAATACATATAATCATATAGTAGAAAAAATGATTAAAAATATATCTGATTATATTAATGATGTGACTAAGGATGAAGAAATGAAGAATCTTATATTATATTCAGGATTAATAGAAGAAAGGTTGGCTAGTATTAATTCAACTAATGTTTATGATGAACTATCAAGATATCTTACAGAGCAACATCTATTAGTTATGAATATATATGATTTATATAGATGGATTAGAAAAGATGAGATAAGTAAAGATAAAGTATTAAAATCAATAGAATATATTAAAAAGAATAAGGAAACATTCACCAAAGAAAAAATGTTATCAATTCAAAATGAAATAGGAAGTTCTAGTTTTAATAAAGATAAACTTTTATTTATTAGTACGATAGAAGTTTTAGATGGTTTTTCAAAAATAAGAAATATTGATATCAAAATATAGTAAAAATAATGTATAATGTATTTTATAGATAAAACATGGGGGAAAATGTGTATGATTGAAATTATTTATAGAAATACAGTAGAACAATGGATTGAATGTGCTAGTTTTGCATCTAAAAAATCAAGGGATGAGAAGAAGTTAGATAGACCAAGAATATTTTTAACTTCAGCTTGCGCAATTATTTTTGTAGTTACAATATTATCAGGTCAAATACCAGTTTCAATTATATTTGGATTATTGGGTATAGTATTTTATTTCTTTTATCCAACATTACTTGAAAAAATGACTAGGAGAGCTTTTAAGAGGATGGCTAATAAAAGAGATTTATTACCTAATGGGGATATTAAACTCGTTTTAGATGGAGAAAATTTTATTGTAGATATAGAAGAAAAGAGTAGAACAATAAGCATTAAGGATGTAGCAGATGTTACAGAAATATCAGAATGCTTATTTATTGAATTTAAGAACAAGGATGAGATTAGCTTAATAGTTCCTATCAATGCATTTAAGAGTGAAGAGGATGTAATATGGTTTAAACAAAAATTAAAAGAGAAATAAAGTCATTAAGATGGAAAAATAGGTTAAAAAGTAACTATACAAAGTAGTATGGTGACTTTTTAATTTCTTTACCTTTAGTATGAGTGGAGGGTATTTGTTTGGATGTGAATTAGAGCACAGTAATGGAACAGGCAAAATAAATATCTACCCAACCTTTTTTAATCTAGTTTTATGTGACAATAACCAAAGGGATTTTTCTTTAAATACTTTTGGTGATATTCCTCAGCTGGATAGTAGTTTTTTAATGGTTCTACTTCGACTACTATTTTTTTATCATATTTTTTGGCTTCTTCTAAAATTTTACTGTTTATTATATTTAGATCATCTTTATCTAAATAATATATTCCAGTTCTATATTGTTTTCCCCTATCATTACCTTGTTTATTTAAGGAGGTAGGGTCAATTATAGAAAAGTATTTATCAATAAGATAATCTAATTTAACCTTAGATTCATCATATATAATATATACTGCTTCAGCAAATCCTGTATCCGTTCTACAAACAAGTTCATAGGTGGGATCTTTTATATTACCATTTGCATAACCAACTTCTGTTTTTCTTACTCCATTTATTCTAGAAAAGAACTCTTCAACACCCCAAAAACATCCCCCTGCAAATACAATTTCTTTCATGAACAATACTCCTTTCTTAATAATTTATATTTATTGTTTGTAAAAATTTTAGAAAACATGTTTAGTATTAAATAAAAAAGTCGAAAAGTAAAGGAAATGTTAATTAGGGAGAGAAAATAATGACTTTAAGTATTGGCAAGGAAAAAGTAGGGGATGGAACAGAAATTATAGAAATGCTAATTAAAGCTTTTGAAGATATCGAATATAGCGATAAAAAGGAGCATGAGTTAGTAAAGGCCTTAAGAAAATCAGAAAATTATATTCCAGAACTATCTATAGTAGCAAAAGTAGATGATAAGATTGTTGGATATATTTTGTGTACAGAAGTTAATATAATAAATGGGAAAGATACTAATAAAGCCTTAGCAATAGCACCATTTGCGGTATTACCAGAGTACAGAAATAAAAAAATAGGAAGTAAAATGATAAAAAGAGCATTTACTAAGGCTAATAAGCTTGGGTATAAAGGAATAGTTGTTCTAGGGTATAAAAGTATTTTTGAAAAGTATGGATTTAAACCAGCTTGGATTTATGGCGTAAAAGCACCCTTTGATGTACCGGAAGATAATTATATGGTTAAGGACATTAAAAAAGGATATTTTGATAATGTAGAAGGAATAGTAGAATATGCTGAAGCCTTTAAAAACTTTTAGAAAAAATGCTGTATCAATTTTAGTGTGATACAGCATTTTTTATTATTTATTCTTTTTCATTCTTAGGAATATCTTTAATATTTCATTAATTACTAATGGAACTAGTGAAATTAATATTACTAGAATCCAATCATTTAATGTTAATGCATAAACCTTAAATACACCTGCTAAGAAAGGTATTGTTATTACAGCAAATTGTATTAATATACCGAAGACTATAGAAGCAATTAAATATCTATTAGTGAATAAACCTACTGAAAAAATTGATTTTTTAGTACTTCTCATATTTAAAGAGAAAAATAATTGAGATACACTAAGCACTACAAAAGCCATTGTTTGGGCATGCATTAATGAGTTTGGATAAATTCGCTCTCCAAGTTTAAAGGCAAAAAGTGTTAGAATACCAATTAATAATCCGTTAACTGCTAGGTATATTCCCATATGACCAGCAAATAAGCTTTCTTTAGGACTTCTTGGTTGCTCTTCCATAACAGAAGAGTCTTTAGGGTCTACTCCTAGTGATAGAGCTGGGAAACTATCTGTAATTAAGTTTACCCATAGAATATGAATAGGTAAAAGTGGAGTGTTCCAATTAAGTAATATAGCAACAAACAAGGCAACTATTTCACCTAGGTTACAAGAAAGTAGGAATATAATGGCCTTTTTAATGTTGTTGTAGATGTTTCTGCCTTCCTCCACTGCGTTTACAATAGTAGAGAAGTTATCATCAGTTAGTATCATATCTGCAGCGCCTTTAGCAACATCTGTACCTGTAATTCCCATAGCCACACCTATATCTGCTGCTTTTAGGGAAGGAGCATCATTTACGCCATCTCCAGTCATTGAAACTATATTTCCGTGAGACTTAAAGGCTTTTACGATTTTTACTTTATGCTCTGGAGAAACCCTAGCAAAAATTCTATAGTTATTTACTATTTTATTAAATTCTTCTTGGCTATAATTATCAATTTCGCTACCAGACATACATTGATTTATATTATCTGCCATCCCTAATTCGTTACCAATTGCAAAGGCTGTGTTCTTATGGTCTCCAGTAATCATAATTGGGATTATACCTGCTTTTTTACATTCAACTATAGAAGCTTTTACCTCTTCCCTTGGTGGGTCTATCATACCCATAAGACCTATAAAGATTTGGTCTTTTTCTAGGCTATCTATAGGTACATTCTTATTATCAATTTCTTTGTAAGAAGCGCCTAAAACTCTTAATGCTGTATCACTCATAGAGTTTGATGCATCTAAAAGTTCCTTTTTCTTTTCTTCTGTAAGAGGTACTATTTCATCATCTATAAGAACTTTATTACATATTTTAAATAGGGAGTCTATAGCACCCTTTGTATATACTTTAAATTTATTTTCATAAGCATTTACAGTAGTCATTAACTTTCTATCCGAATCAAAAGGTATCTCATCAACTCTTTTATGCTCTTCGTTTAATGAATCTTTAAAGAGATTAACTTTGTTACCTACATCAAGTAATGCTATTTCAGTAGGATCTCCAGTTTTAGAAGTTTCGTTAGAAGTAGCATCGTTACATAAAACCATTGCTTCAACTAAAAGCTCTGTTGAATTATCTTTAATATCTATGTTATCAATAGGTACAAGAGAATCATTTATATATATCTTCTTAACAGTCATTTGATTTATTGTAAGAGTTCCTGTTTTATCAGAACATATAATACTTACTGATCCTAGAGTTTCAACAGCAGGTAGTTTTTTTACTATAGCATTGTGTTTTATCATTCTTTGTACGCCAAGAGCTAAAACTATAGCAACTATTGCTGGAAGTCCTTCAGGAATTGCAGCTACTGCTAATGAAATTGCAGTTAATAACATTTCAAACCAATCTCTTCCTTGGAACATAGATAAAATAAAGATGATTACACATATTCCAATGGCTACAAAACCTAGAATTTTACCAAGTTGTGCTAAACGCTTTTGAAGAGGAGTAGATTCTTCTTCATCATCATCTAACATTTTTGCAATTTTTCCTATTTCAGTATCCATTCCTGTTGCAACTACAATACCAGTACCACGTCCATAGGTAGCTAAGGTAGACATATATGCCATATTAACCCTATCTCCTACAGGGGCTTTTTCATCTTCCAGTACTATTTTTGCATCTTTTTCTGCTGGAACAGATTCACCTGTAAAAGCTGATTCTTCAATTTGAAGATTGGCTGTTTCTATTAATCTTAAATCAGCAGGAATGTATCTTCCAGCATCAATTATTACAATATCTCCAGTTACAACTTCTTCAGATGGTATTTCTATTAACTCACCATTTCTTTTTACTAATGCTTTAGGTGTACTTAGTTCTTTAAGTGCTTCAAGAGCTTTTTCAGCCTTTGATTCTTGTACAACTCCAATTGTAGCGTTAATTAAAATAACTATAAGGATTATAATAGAATCGCTTATTTCACCCATTATTCCAGAGATAACTGCGGCAGCAATTAAAATATAAATCATAGCATCATTTAATTGAGCTAGGAATAATTGAACCATGGTTTTCTTTTCCTTGCTAGCTAATTTGTTTTCACCATTCTTTTGTAATCTTATTTTTGCTTCTTCAGAGGTTAGTCCATTTAAAGAATCTGAATTTAATTCTTTAATTACATCAGTAGAGTCTTTATCAAACCACATATATATCACCTCAATAATATTTTCTGTCAATACTATTAGTATATAGTTAAGATAAATAATTTATCCTTTATAATAGATGGAAACTAATAGATAAGACGAATAAGATTATTATAACAGTAAAAGGAATAAAAGGGAAAAACAGAAAATAAAAATTAGAATGAAGTTGGATAATTATTTATATTAATAATATAAATAATATATCTTTTAAAAATTCTTTTATTATAAAAATTCTTAGAGGGAGCCATAAATATAACAATATATATTTATATAAATATATATTGAAAAAAATAAAAGGCTGCAAATAAATCACAGCCTCTTATCATTAATTAAATTAGTTTTCCATAAGATAGATTTTTCTTTTGAATTTTAATTTTGAAATCTCTTTCGTATATTCTTATAGCACCTTTTTCCTTTGGAGTTACTAAAGAGATAGTTATTCCAGAGTTATTTCCCCTAGCTGTTCTACCAGCTCTATGTAAATACTCTTCAGAATTCTTAGGAAAGTCTAGGTTTATAATGTGAGTTATATTATCAATATCTAAACCTCTTGCAGTCATATCAGAAGAAATCAAAATATTTATCTTACCATTTCTAAAACTTTCTAAAGCATTTTGCCTTTCTTCTTTTGTCAATCTGTTATGCATAGCAAAAGCTGATTTATTATGATAATTTAATTTATCCTTAACTATGTTAATATCAAAAGACTTATTAACAAAAACTAATGCCTTCTCAGGGTTTACTGCAGATAATAATTTTCTTAGTACCTCAACCTTTTCTCTTTGATCAACTTCTATATAGTAATGTTCTATATTGGGATTTAAGGAAACTTGTTGTTTATTTTTATATATAATAGGGTCCTTCATAAGTTCTTTTGCAGTACTTAAGGTCTTATTGCTAATAGTAGCTGAAAAAATTAGAAGTTGTCTATCTCTCATTGTTTTCTTTACTATGTCTTTAACAAAGTTTGAACTAGTGTTATCTAAAAGGTTATCTCCTTCATCAATGACAATGGTTTTAATTTGATGAGATGCAATTTTCTTTTTATTCATTAAATCTAATACTCTACCAGGAGTACCTACTATTATATGTGGTTTTACTTCTTTTAATTTCTTGATTTGTTTATCTATATTAACATCACCAATAATATTTAGAGAAGTAACGGTTTTTTCTGAATTTGTACTAAGTAATTTTATTTGATTATTAATCTGCATTACTAGTTCATGAGTTGGAGCTAGAATAAGTACTTGCATCTCTCTTTTAGTTTCATCAATTTTTTGAAAAAGTGGAGCAAGAAAGGCTAGTGTCTTACCGCTTCCTGTATGAGCTTCACCTATAACGTCCCTTCCATCTAATATATCTGAAATAGATAGGGATTGAATTTCAGTTGGGGTTTCAATTCCTTGTTTATTTAACCCATTTATTATATTTTCATTTAGTCCTAATTCTTTAAATGATTTCATTATAATCTCCTTTTAATAATAGTTTTAGTTAGCATAAGTTTTATTATATACATTTTAATCGAAAAGTGCGAGTGATATTATAACATGAATGGTAGTAGGTTATGTATTTTTTTGATATAATTAGTCACAGGAAGGATGATAACATGGAAATAGGAAGAGTTACACGAGGCACAATTAATAGAGAAGAAAGAAAGACTGTTTCAAATAGAAAAGATTTTTCTCAAAGCTTTAACCAAGCTAAGGAAAGAAAATCAGAAGAACAATTAAAGAAGATGGTGGATGATATAAAGAAGAAGGGGAATAGGTTAGTTATTACTAAAACCTATGCCGATGTTAGACTTTATAAAAAAATGATTAAAGAATACCTAGAATCAGTTCTTCAATTTATGTATGATACCCAAAAGGATATTAGCTTTTGGCAAACTCAATATTTTATTACAGTAGATACTGTAGATGAAAAATTAGAGGAGTTAACTCAAGCTGTATTAGGTGAAGAAAAGGAAAATATGAGTATAGCTGCTACAATAGATGAAATTCAAGGATTAATTGTAGATATTTATAGATAAAATTATATATAGCTAAATTGTTGAAGTTATCCACAATTTAATAATAAATATAATTTCATAAAGAATAAAAAAGGAATCAAAATTGATTCCTTTTTTCTTACCTTTAGTACTAAGGGAATAGATATTTATTTTTCTGTGACTTGGAGCTTGCGACGGAACAAGCAAAATAAATATCCATCTCATTTTTTTTATCTATTATCTTCCATAAGTTTAGTTCTAAGTGGAATATAGATTAATGTTAGCAAACATAAAGGAATAAAGAATAAAATTCTCATATTATATGAGCTGTATAATAGTAATAATAACAATGTACCGAATATAATTCCAAAACTTCCTTCATATTGTGATAATTTTTTTATATTTACATTATCTTGTAGTGATTTATATAGACTAACTAGTTCGGATCTTCCTAAATAAAGATTAGAAACCATTGCAATAAATCCTGTAATAATAAAAGAAAAAGCAAGTACTTTTAATAAAAATATCATTAGACTTCTCCTCCTACAATGAAATTCTTTACACTTATATTATATTTCTTTATTTATTCTAAAGTACATAGCTAGAATCTAAGGAGGTTGGATGCAATAATCAAAGTGATACTTTAAATGATTTTACTGTACAATTATGGTAAATAAGTTCGATGTGAAATGAAATTTCTATGGGAAAAAAGAGAGAAAAGTATAAGTTTAGTAAAGTTAATAATTTAAATGTAATGGATAATCATTATTAATAAATATGGAAAGTGGGTAGGAATTTTTTGCATATTGTAGTAATATAAAATGAGAGAAATAAAAAAGGGGGAATAAAGAATGAAAAAGAAATTAGCAGTAATTATGGTAGCATTATTTTCTTTAGGATTGTTTGCTGGATGCTCAGGTTCAGAGCCTAAGGAAACTAAGGAAGTTAAAGTTGTTATTCCTGATGGCTTACCAAGTATGGCCTTAGCTAAAATGATTAAAGAAAAACCAGAAGTTATGAAGGGGTATAATCTTAATTACACAATTGAAAAAACTTCTGAAAATATAGTTACATCTGTACTTAAGGGGGAAGCTGATATAGCAGTTGTACCTTCAAATGTAGCAGCCACTCAATATAATAAAAATGCAGGATATCAAATTGTTGGTACTACAGGATGGGGATCATTCTATTTAATATCAGCAGATGGGGAGAAAACTTTAGATCAACTTAAGGGACAAGAAATTTACAATATAGGAAAGGGCTTAACACCTGATATTGTTACAAGAACAGTTTTGAAGGATAAGGGATACGATCCAGATAAAGATTTTAATTTTTCATATGTAAATGGAGTTACAGAATTAGCACCAACTATACTAGCTGGAAAGACAAAATATGCAGTAATACCAGAACCAGCACTTTCCCAAGTTTTATCAAAGAAGTCTGATATTAATGTAATAATGGATTTTAATAAAGAGTGGAAAACTCTTAATAATTCAGAATATGGTTTTCCACAAGCTACAATTATAGTTAAAAAAGAACTTATAGATAATGATAATAAATTTGTGGAAAAGTTCTTAAAGGAAGTTGAAAATAGTTGTAATTTTGCAAATGAAGATGGTGAAACTTTGGCAGCATATTGCGAAGAAATTGGAGTTTCAGCAAATAAAGCAATTATCCCTAAGGCTATAGAAAAGGGGAATATAAAATTTGCACAAATAAAAGGTACATCTAAAGAGTATATAAATTATTTTAATAAACTAAACGAATTTGATCCTAAGACAATAGGAGGCAAGGTTCCAGATGAAGGAGTATTCATGGAAAAATAGAAGTCAAAGGTTATTGGCTTGTTTTGTGCTATTAATTCTATGGGAGATAATAGCTGTAAAAATTAATAATAACATATATCTTCCAAGAATTGAGGAAGTACTAGTTTCCATGGGGGATATAATATGGAGTGCTGATTTTTTCCAGAATGTAATAAGTAGTTTATATAGAACTTTAATTAGTTTTTCAATAGCTTTAGTATTAGCTATTATCTTAGGGGTGCTTTCAAAACAGTACCCCTTCTTTAGAAATTTTTTAAGTCCTTTAAATGCAATAGGCAAGACTATTCCAACAATGGTTTTAGTAGTATTAGCCTTAATTTGGTTTAACAAGGATAAAGCTCCCTTTGTAGTGGGATTTGCTATAGTGTTTCCTATCTTATATGAAGGCATAATTAATTCATTAAATGGAATAGACAATAAAATAGTGGATATGTGTAAAATATATAGAGTTTCTACTATAGAAAAAATTAAGAAAATATATATTCCAATAATAGTGTTTTATATAATGAATATCTTAATATCATCTTTCTCTTTAGCTTTTAAGGTTGTGGTTGCAGGAGAAGTACACGGACAACCTAAATATGGTATAGGTTCAGCCATTCAATTGGCAAAAATGAATTTCGATACAACATCAATTTTTGCTTGGATTGTTCTAATAGCAATAATTTCAGTGATTTTTGAATGGGCTAATAAGGCACTTATATCCAAGGTTAATAAGTGGAAGTGAAAGGGGAAAATATGAGTGATTTAATTATTAAAAACTTGTACAAAAGCTTTGATGAAAATGAGATATATGAAAATTTTAATGTTGAATTTAGCAAAGATAAAATAAATTGTATTATTGGAGCTTCCGGTGGAGGTAAAAGTACACTTTTAAATATTATCGCGGGTTTGTCTTCTAAAGATAGTGGAGAAATAATTGGAGTAAATAATGAAGATATAAGTTATATATTTCAAGAGGATAGACTTATACCTTGGCTTACTATAAAGAAAAATATGGAGTTATTTCTTTATAATTATTTTACTAAGGAAGAGGGAGAAAAGAGATTAAAGGAAATCTTTAGCTTATTACATATTTCAGGAATTGAAGATGATTATCCTGAAAAAATAAGTGGAGGTATGAAGCAAAGAGTTAATATAGCAAGGGCTCTTTTAAAGCCTTCAAAAGTAATTTTAATGGATGAGCCTTTTAAGTCCCTTGATTATAAAACTAAATATTCAATAATGAGCGAACTTAAAGAAATATTCAATAAAGAAAACAGATTAGTTATATTTGTTACACATGATGTGGACGAGGCTATTTTTATGAATGGTGCAATTTATGTATTAGGTGGAAAGCCATTTAATATAAAGGGAATATTTAAGGAGAATTTATTAGAGAGTAAGCAGGAAATAATAAAATTAATATAGTAATTGTTGAAACTAAGGAGGAGAAATGTTTAAAAAGTTTATTAGATTTTATAAGCCATATAAAAAGCTGTTTATATTAGATTTATTGGCAGCATCATTAGCGGCTGCAATAGACTTAGTTTATCCAATGATGACAAGAGAAATAGTGGACAATGCTACAAATCATGGAGAACTAAGAGTGATAGGAGTATTTGCAGTGACTTTAATTATTTTATTCTTAATTAAAGCAGGATGTGGATACTTTATGCAATATCAAGGACATGTTGTAGGTGTAAGAATGCAAGGGGATATGAGAAGAAAAGTATTTAATCATCTTCAAAAATTGCCTAATACGTACTTTGATAACACGAAGACTGGTGACATTATGTCTAGAATTATAAATGACCTACAAGATATTTCAGAGCTTGCACACCATGGTCCTGAAGATTTGTTTATATCAATAGTAATGTTAATTGGTTCATTTATAGTTTTAAGTAGTATAAATTTAACTTTAACCTTAATTATATTTGCCTTTATTCCTATAATAGTTATATTTACAATGTATCAAAGAAAGAGAATGAATAAAGCTTTCTTAAAAACTAGAGTAGAAACTGGTAAGGTAAATGCAGGACTTGAAAATAGCATTAGTGGTATAAGGGTATCAAAAGCTTTTGTAACACATGATTATGAGGAAGAAAAGTTTGAAGAGGGAAATAAGAGCTTTATGAATGCAAGAGAAGGTGCATATAAAATAATGGCTCAATATTTCTCAGGAGCTAACTTCTCATTAGATATTCTTAATTATGTAGTTTTAATTGCCGGGGGAATATATACTTTTAATGGTAATATTACTGTGGGAGATTTTACAGCATATCTTTTATATATTAAGGTGTTTATGGACCCAATTAAGAAGCTTATTAACTTTATGGAGCAATTCCAAAGTGGTATGACAGGATTCCAAAGATATGTTGAGATACTTGCAGAAGATAGGGAAAAGGAAAAGAAGGATGCAATTGAATTAAAGAATGTAAAAGGTAAGATAACCTTTAAGGACACTTACTTTAGTTATGAAGATAATCAGATTCTAAATGGATTATCAATAGAGATAGAAGCTGGAAAAACTTTAGCTCTTGTTGGTCCTTCAGGTGGAGGTAAGACAACCTTCTGTAATCTTATTCCAAGATTTTATGATATAGATAAAGGTGATATCCTAATAGACGATAAGAGTATTTATGATGTTACTTTAAGTTCTTTAAGAGAAAATATTGGTATAGTTCAGCAGGATGTGTTCTTATTTACTGGTACAATAAAGGATAATATAAGATATGGTAATATGGAAGCTAGTGATGAAGAGGTATATGAAGCAGCAAGAAAAGCTAATATGCATGATTTCATTATGAATTTAGAAGATGGATATGATACTTATATTGGAGAAAGAGGAGTTAAACTTTCAGGTGGGCAAAAGCAAAGAATATCTATTGCAAGAGTATTCTTGAAAAATCCTCCAATACTTATTTTAGATGAAGCAACATCTGCACTAGATAATACTACAGAGTATTATATTAAGAAGTCACTTGATGAATTGGCTAAAGGTAGGACAACTATAGTAGTTGCTCATAGACTTTCTACAATTAGAAATGCAGATGAAATTATAGTTCTTACAGATAAAGGTATTGAAGAAAGAGGAACTCATGAAGAGTTGATGAATATAGATGGTGTATATAAGGAATTAAATAAATTTGTGCATAATTAAATTAAGTAAGAGGATATATGAAGGATTATTATTTCATATATCCTCTTTAAATTTTGTAATAATAAAAGCATAGTAAAATAGAATTTAATATAAAGAAATTTATATTGGAGAAGGTGGAAGTTTTGGTTAGAGATATTTCATCAGGTGAGCTAAGTAATTTTTTGACTCTTGTTTGTAGTTATTGTGGAAAAAGATTTCGCGGAAAAAAGGATAGTGAAGGTAAAGATTTCTTTTTTCAAAGAAATGATAATACAGGAGAGGAATGGTGTATTTGCTTCGAGTGTAGAGAATTAAATAAAATAGATAGAAAGAATAAAAAAGATGTAAATACAGCAGAATAAGTATAGGCTTATAGTTGACATATGACATAAAGTGGGATACAATAAAGAAAATGAATCATACCCCTAAGGGGTATAAGGAGGTAATAAAATGGTAAACCATATTAATGATAGTAATTTTAATGAAGAAGTACTTAATGCAAAAGGAGTAGTAGTTGTTGATTTCTTTGCAACTTGGTGTGCACCTTGTAAGATGTTAGCACCTGTTTTAGAAGAGGTTGCTTCAGAAATGGCAGAAGTTAAGGTGTTAAAGATTGATGTTGATGAAAGTCCAGAAACAGCTACAAAGTATGGAGTTCAAAGTATACCTACAATAAAAATATTCAAAGATGGTGCTGAAGTTGAAACTAAAGTAGGATTTATGCCAAAGGATGTATTAAAGGAAGCTATAGAAGAGGTTCTTTAATTTCTAATGGATAGATATGATATAGCAATTATAGGTAGTGGGCCTGCTGGATTATCAGCGGCCCTTAATGCTAAGATAAGAAATAAATCATTTATATTATTTGGCACAAGAAATCTTAGCTCAAAGGTACAAAGAGCACCAAAAATAAATAACTATTTAGGATTCCCTAATTCTACAGGAAGTAAGCTTGGAGAAGCTTTTAGAGAGCATATAAGCTCTATGGGAATAGAAATTACTGAAGAAAGAATAAATAATGTTTATTCTATGGGTGAATATTTCACTTTAATGGCAAATGATAAAATGTATGAAGCTAAATCAATAATTTTAGCAACAGGAGTAGAGTTCTCGAAGCCTTTAAAAGGAGAGTTAGAATTCCTAGGTAAAGGTGTAGGGTATTGTGCAACTTGTGATGCTCCTTTATATAAAGGAAAAACAGTATGTATAATATCTTCTAATGAAGAAGGGGAACATGAAGCTAACTATGTAAGTGAACTTGCAAGTAAAGTTTATTATATTCCATTGTATAAAGGTGACTATAAATTAAATGATTCAATAGAGTTAGTTGAAGATAGACCAACTGAGATTGTTG
>JAQEYV010000001.1:366696-857419 GCA_027692445.1 Clostridiaceae bacterium OF42-15pH9A
GATATTATCTTGTTAGTAACGATTAGTACTAGGAGATAAGGAGTGAGTACCGGAATGTACTTAAATGTACATGAGGATACGGAGCGACGAAATCGACAACGTAATAAGCGTTAATAACTGATAAATGTTCTTTGAAAATTGCACATAATTATATAGATATGTTAATACAACATAGCCAAGAAATATTCTTTGTAAACTTAGTTTTAAAACTAATATCATGACAATAGGTCAAGCTACAAAGGGCGCATGGTGAATGCCTTGGCATCAGGAGCCGATGAAGGACGTGATAAGCTGCGATAAGCTTCGGGTAGGCGCACATAGCCAGAGATCCGAAGATTTCCGAATGAGGAAACTCACATGGGAAACCCCATGTATCCATAAGTGAATACATAGCTTATGGAAGGTAAACCCAGGGAACTGAAACATCTAAGTACCTGGAGGAAGAGAAAGAAAAATCGATTTTCTTAGTAGCGGCGAGCGAAAGGGAAAGAGCCCAAACCGGAAATTTATTTCCGGGGTTGCGGACAGAACATTAACGAGAAGTTATGGATAATTGAAGATGACTGGAAAGTCAAGCCATAGAGTGTAATAGCCACGTAAGTGAAATTCATAATAATCAAGTTCTGATCCAGAGTACCACGAGACACGTGAAACCTTGTGGGAAGCAGGGAGGACCACCTCCCAAGGCTAAATACTACCTGATGACCGATAGTGAAGCAGTACCGTGAGGGAAAGGTGAAAAGAACCCCGGGAGGGGAGTGAAATAGAACCTGAAACCGTGTGCCTACAACCGGTCAAAGCCCCTTATGAGGGTGATGACGTGCTTTTTGTAGAACGAGCCAACGAGTTACGGTATGTAGCAAGGTTAAGTACTTAAGGTACGGAGCCGAAGGGAAACCGAGTCTTAATAGGGCGACTAGTTGCATGCCGTAGACCCGAAACCGGGTGACCTATCCATGGCCAGGTTGAAGCGGGGGTAAAACCCCGTGGAGGACCGAACCACGTTGCTGTTGAAAAAGCATGGGATGAGCTGTGGATAGCGGAGAAATTCCAATCGAACTCGGAGATAGCTGGTTCTCCTCGAAATAGCTTTAGGGCTAGCGTCGGATATGAGTAGTGGAGGTAGAGCACTGAATGGGCTAGGGGGCATAGCGCTTACCGAACCTTATCAAACTCCGAATGCCACATACTATTAGTCCGGCAGTCAGACTGCGAAAGATAAGTTCCGTAGTCAAAAGGGAAACAGCCCAGATCGTCAGCTAAGGTCCCAAAGTGTAAGTTAAGTGGAAAAGGATGTGGGATTTCTAAGACAACTAGGATGTTGGCTTAGAAGCAGCCACTCATTAAAAGAGTGCGTAATAGCTCACTAGTCGAGAGATCCTGCGCCGAAGATGTCCGGGGCTCAAACTTACCACCGAAGCTACGGGTTCACACGTATGTGTGAGCGGTAGAGGAGCGTCGTAATCGGGCTGAAGTCGTACCGTAAGGAGCGGTGGACTGATTACGAGTGAGAATGTTGGCATTAGTAGCGAGATGTGGGTGAGAATCCCACAGGCCGAATATCTAAGGTTTCCTCAGGAAGGCTCGTCCGCTGAGGGTTAGTCGGGACCTAAGCCGAGGCCGAAAGGCGTAGGCGATGGACAATCGGTTGATATTCCGATACCACTACTGATCGTTATTATCGATGGTGTGACGGAGAAGGATAGAGTGTGCTAGCTATTGGATGCTAGTCTAAGCGTTTAGGGAGTTAGGAAAGGCAAATCCGTCCTAACAATTCTGAGGCGTGATGGGGAAGGTTCTACGGAACCGAAGTACTTGATTCCATGCTTCCAAGAAAAGCATCTAGAGAGAGATGTAGTGCCCGTACCGCAAACCGACACAGGTAGATGAGGAGAGAATCCTAAGGCCGGCGGAAGAATCACAGTTAAGGAACTAGGCAAATTGACCCCGTAACTTAGGGAGAAGGGGTGCCTGTGAGAGCAGGCCGCAGAGAATAGGCCCAAGCAACTGTTTAGCAAAAACACAGGTCTCTGCTAAAGCGAAAGCTGATGTATAGGGGCTGACGCCTGCCCGGTGCTGGAAGGTTAAGGGGAACACTTAGCGCAAGCGAAGGTGTGAACTTAAGCCCCAGTAAACGGCGGCCGTAACTATAACGGTCCTAAGGTAGCGAAATTCCTTGTCAGGTAAGTTCTGACCCGCACGAATGGCGTAATGACTTGGGCACTGTCTCAACTGTGAATCCGGCGAAGTTGTAGTGCGAGTGAAGATGCTCGCTACCCGCGATTGGACGGAAAGACCCCGTAGAGCTTTACTGTAGCTTAGCATTGAATTTCGGTATTGTCTGTACAGGATAGGTGGGAGACTAGGAAATCAGGGCGTCAGCCTTGATGGAGTCGTCCTTGGGATACCACCCTGACAGTACTGAGGTTCTAACTGGATGCCATGAATCTGGTGACAGGACATTGTTAGGTGGGCAGTTTGACTGGGGCGGTCGCCTCCTAAAAAGTAACGGAGGCGCCCAAAGGTTCCCTCAGAACGGTCGGAAATCGTTCGAAGAGTGCAAAGGCAGAAGGGAGCCTGACTGCGACACCCACAAGTGGAGCAGGGACGAAAGTCGGGCTTAGTGATCCGGTGGTACCTCGTGGGAGGGCCATCGCTCAACGGATAAAAGCTACCTCGGGGATAACAGGCTGATCTCCCCCAAGAGTCCACATCGACGGGGAGGTTTGGCACCTCGATGTCGGCTCGTCGCATCCTGGGGCTGAAGTAGGTCCCAAGGGTTGGGCTGTTCGCCCATTAAAGCGGCACGCGAGCTGGGTTCAGAACGTCGTGAGACAGTTCGGTCCCTATCCGTCGCGGGCGTAGGAAATTTGAGAGGAGCTGTCCTTAGTACGAGAGGACCGGGATGGACTGACCTCTGGTGCACCAGTTGTTCCGCCAGGAGCACAGCTGGGTAGCTAAGTCGGGAAGGGATAAACGCTGAAAGCATCTAAGCGTGAAGCCCACCTCAAGATGAGATTTCCCATAGCATAAGCTAGTAAGACCCCTTGAAGAACACGAGGTTGATAGGTCAGAGGTGTAAGTGCAGTAATGTATGTAGCTGACTGATACTAATAGGTCGAGGGCTTGACCAAGTTAAAGATATTTCAAATGATTATGTGCAATTTTCAGAGAACAAAATTAAGTATTTTGAATCTGAGGCATCTGGTGATGATGGCATAGAGGAAACACTCCTTCCCATACCGAACAGGAAAGTTAAGCTCTATAGCGCCGATGGTACTGCATGGGAGACTGTGTGGGAGAGTAGGACGTTGCCAGGTAATATTCTGGGGGTATAGCTCAGTTGGGAGAGCACCTGCCTTGCACGCAGGGGGTCAAGAGTTCGAATCTCTTTATCTCCACCATAAGGGACTACGAATGTAGTCCTTTTTTTGTTTGCTCGAAAAATAATTATTATTAGTTAATAAAATTATATTTACCTATATATAGGCAAATTAAATCTTATATGATAAAATAGATAATAATTATTAAATAATAAAGGAGATTGAAATATGAGTATGATTTTTATAGAATATCCAAAGTGTACAACATGTATAAAGGCAAAAAAATTCTTAAAAGAAAACAATGTAGAATTTATTGATAGACATATAGTAGAAGAGAATCCTAGCAAAGAAGAGTTATTAAAGTGGATGGATATGAGTGGTTTAGAAACTAAAAAGTTTTTTAATACTTCAGGAAAACTATATAAAGAAATGAATTTAAAAGATAAGGTTAAGAACATTACAAAGGAAGAAGCTGCAGAATTATTATCAACAAATGGTATGTTGGTAAAGAGACCTATTCTTATAAAGGGTGATAAGGTGCTTGTTGGTTTTAAGGAAGATTTATATAGGGAAATGTTATAGGTGAAAGTATGCTAATGATTTTATCTCCAGCTAAAACTATAAATACAAAGATTAATAATATAGAAGCTCCTAATAAGAAATGGGCTTTTGAAGAGGATACTAAAGAGTTAGTTTCTATACTAAAGGAATTTTCATTAGATGAATTATGTTCGTTAATGAAAATATCGGATAAATTAGGAATATTGAATTATGATAGATATAGAAATTTTTATAATGAAGATACTAAAGAATATACAGCTATTCTTGCCTTTAAGGGGGAAGCATATAGAGGTATAGGGGCAGAAAACTTCTCAAAAGAAGATTTTCTTTATTCTAATAGTGTACTAAGAATATTATCAGGATTATATGGAGTCATTGAACCATTAGATAGAATTAAAGAATATAGGTTAGAGATGGGTACAAAGCTTAAGAATAATAGAGGCAATGATCTTTATGAATTCTGGGGAGATAGGGTTACAGTTAAGATTATGGGAGCAATAGATGCATCACCAGGTGAAAAGGTACTAGTAAACTTAGCTTCAAAAGAATATAGTAGTGTCTTGAATATGTCTATGATAAATGAAAAATATAGAATAGTAGATATTAATTTTTTAGAATATAAAGATGGAAAACATAAGATGGTTAGCATGTATGCAAAAAAGGCAAGAGGAATGATGGCCAGATATATTATTCAAAATAAAATTAATACAGTAGAAGAAGTTAAAGATTTTGACTTAGATGGATATACTTATAATGAGGTTTTATCTAAAGAAAATGAATTAGTATTTACTAGATAGAGAGGTGAAGATATGAGCAGACCTTGTATAATTATTTGCAACTTTAATGATAAAGAAGCAAAGCTTTTAAAAACTTATGGAAGTATGATGGGACTTAAGGACCAGATAAGAGTTAACTGGACAAATGGAAATACTTTAGTAAAAGACATTTTAGAAGATAATATTTCTTCAGAATGTGAAGAAGAAATAAGAGATAGAGCAATTATCTTTAATGATTTACCTAACATGAAGGTAAGTATGTTTATAGATAATATGAAAAAAATGAGAATTGCTCCTGCTATGAAGGCTATTGTAACAGAAACATCAATAAATTGGACTTTATCTCATTTATTAAAGAACCTTATAGAAGAAAGAAAAGCTGAAAGGCAAGGAAGAGAAGCAAAACACGTAGAGGAATAACAAAGATATAGGGCTAGTTTGAAATTATAATAATTTTGAACTAGTCCTTTTTCCTTACATTATGAATTTATTATGGCATCTATAGTTATTTGCATTTTTTCCTCTAAGTTTTTATCTTCTAATAATACAGTAGATATTAAATCTAAAAGATACATAGTAGAAAACTGAGAGTTTATAAACTTATGTCTACCTATGAAACGAGTATTATAAACTTTTAATATTATATCCGAATAGACTGTTACTGAACTTTCATCAAAGCTTGTTATACAAGCAGTTTTAGCACCATTTCTTTTAGAAACCTTTAAAGCATTTACAACCTCTTTTGTTTCACCTGATATAGATAATCCTATAACAAGGTCTTCTGAGGATGCTATTGAACTATTAATAATCATCATATGAGAGTCTGAGATACAATGTATATTAAAGCCCATTCTTATTAATCTTTGCATCATTTCAGTAGCTGTTAAACCAGAGCTACCAACTCCATAAAGATATATTTTATTAGCCTTTTTTATTTCTTCAACGATATTAAATATAGCGAATTTATCTATAATTGAATTTGTTCTTTCAATTACTTCATTATAATGACTATAGACACTTGAAAAAATATCATCGCTATCAATAGGCTCATTATCATTAGTACTTAAGTTAATCTGCATTTTCATTTCAACAAAGCTATCGCAGCCAATTTTTTTAGAAAATCTAGTAATAGTAGCACCAGAAGTGCCTATTATTTTAGCTAATTCTGTTATATTTATATTTTTAATCATATCAGGTTGATTTAAGATATAATCAGCAATAGCTTTTTCTTTATCTGAAAAGTTATTATATTTTTGTTGTATCTCGCATATAATGTTCAATTAAAACCCTCCATAATACAGTGATATATTTAATGATACCATAAATCTTTTTTTTTATAAAATAAGAGATAGGACTTAATAGTCTCTATCTCTTTGGTATGAGTATTCTATAATGCTTTTTGAACTTCTTCACTAAATTTCTTTGTTATAAGTTGTGGTCTAGTAATAGCTCCACCAACTACTACTGAATAAGCACCCATTTCTAAGGCTTTTCTAGCCTTTTCAGGAGTATCGAAATTACCCTCTGCTATAACTGGAACTGTACAGTTCTCAATTAGTGTAGAAAGAACTTGGAAGTTATTCATACCCTTAGATTGTTCAGTATATCCAATTAATGTTGTTCCTACAAAGTGGAAGCCTAATTTTTCGGCTCTTAAACCTTCTTCAACAGTTGAAATGTCAGCCATAAATTTTTGGCTTGGATACTTAGCTATAACTTCTTTAAGGAAATTTTCATCTTGGTTTATAGTTGCATCTAAAGCTACTACATCTATACCTTCTTTAACTAACGCATCAACTTCCTTCATTGTAGGAGTAATATATGGAATCATATTATCATAATCCTGTTTTATTATTCCGATGATAGGTAGATCAACTTCTGCTTTTATTGCTTGAATATCAGCGATAGTGTTAGCACGTATACCAATTGCGCCACCTTCTTTAGCTGCTAAAGCCATTCTACCCATTATGAAGGAGCTATGTAGTGGTTCATTTGGTAGTGCTTGACATGATACGATTAATCCTTTATTCATTACTTTCACTCCTTATAAATTATTCTTTGTCGATTAATTCATTAATTTTTTGTTTTAGAGGATCTGCTTTTGCTCCAAATATAGCTTGGATTCCACCTTTAACTTCAAGGACAGCAGTAGCCCCTAGAGCTTTAATTTTATCTTTATCTACTTTACTTACATCTTTAACGGCTACTCTTAATCTTGTAATACAAGCATCAACATCATCTAAGTTTTCTTTTCCACCTAGTGCAGCTAAGATTTCAGCAGCAGTTTCGCTCATAGAATCTTTAGTAATAACTTTAACTTCCTCCCCGTCAGATTCTCTACCTGGAGTAGGAACATTGAATTTAGTTATTAAGAATCTAAATGTTACATAGTATAATACAGCCCATGCAATACCTATTAATATTACATAAATCCAGTTTGTTTTTTCGTTACCTTGTAATACACCAAATAGTGAGAAGTCAATTAATCCACCAGAGAAAGTATTACCAATTGATATATTTAATATATCTGCTAAGAAGAATGATAATCCATCGAAGAAAGCATGTACTACATATAGCCAAGGAGCTACAAATAAGAACATGAATTCAATTGGTTCTGTAATACCAGTTACAAATGATGTAATTGCAGCGCCTAAGAATAAACCAGCAACAGCCTTTCTTTTATTCTTTGGAACACAATGATACATTGCTAAACAAGCAGCTGGTAGACCAAACATCATTGTTGCAAAACGTCCAGCAAAGAATCTAGTACCTTCTGTAAATAAACCTACGTGATTTGGATCAGCTAACTCAGCAAAGAATATGTTTTGTGCACCAGTTACAGTTTGTCCAGCAACTTGAGCAACTCCACCTAATTCTGTATACCAGAATAATGGGTAAATCATGTGATGTAATCCAACAGCACCAGTTAATCTTAATAAGAATCCATAAAGGAAAGTTCCTATAGGACCTAAGTTAGCAATAGCATTTCCAGCGCTAACTAACCAACCTTGGAAAGTAGGCCAGATTAGGAAGAAGATTGCACCAACACCAATAGCTGCAAATGAAGAGACTATTGGAACAAATCTTGATCCACCAAAGAATCCTAGTACTGCAGGTAATTGAATGTTGTGATATCTATTGTGTAGATATGCAACTAATGAACCTATAACTATGGAACCAACAACTCCTGTATCGATTGATTCAACAGCAGGGTTGAAAGCGCCAATCATTCCTTTAATAGAGGCATTCATTACAAGGAATGCCACAGCACCAGCTAGTGCGGCAGTACCTTTATCTTTCTTGGCAAGTCCAACTGAAAGACCGATACACATTATAAGTGCTAAGTTACCGAATACTACGTCTCCAGCAGATGACATTATTTTAAATATACCTTGTAACCAAGGAATATCTAAAAACGGATAAGCTTGTACAGTGTTAGGATTTGATAGTGCACCACCAATTCCAAGTAATAAACCAGCTGCAGGTAATATTGCAATTGGTAACATAAATGATTTTCCGATTTTTTGAAGTTGTTTAAACATAACATCCTCCTTCATTCTATAAAATTATTTTCATAATTGCAATATCAGTAAAAATATTTTTCACTGAATATGTTTACAATATACCATGAAATTATTTTCATTACAATAGAAAAAGTGAAAATAATTTTATTGAGAAATATTTTTTATTATTAACTATATTTTTGATAAATATACCAATATATCTATTATTAAAAAACTTGGCTTCTTTATAAGAAACCAAGTTTTTAATTATACCATATATTTTTTTCTTTTAAATTTATTAGCTAATATACATGCTACACTCATTACAACAATGGCTGATAATACCATAGCTATTTCTAGGGTTGATAAACTTTTATTTAAATTAAGGTTGTTTTTATCCATATTCTCCATATTAGGCTTTACTTTATCATTTGGAACTGGTATTTGTTGCTGATTATCCTCTGGATTAGGCAATGTACTGTTACCATTTTCAGTTTGCTGCATCATCATATTATTATCATTGTCATTAGGTGGAGCAGTCATACTGTCCTGATTATTATTGTTAGGAAAAAGTATATCACCATTAATTTCTCCTTGATTTATATCCATATCAGGAGGATGCATATTACCATTTGTAGAGTTATTTATTTGTGGTGGTTTATTAGAAGAAAGATTAGAATCAGTATTTTGATTCATAGAATTTATCTTGTTTTCATCCCCTTTGCCACCACCCATCGAACCAAGAATGGTCATATTTACTAGGTTTGATCCAAGATATTCATCAAGGTTAACTTGACTTTGTGCGTTTTTAGTAGATGGTATAACTCCTGTAAGTTGAAGAGATATACTTTTTGATCTATAATTTCCAAGCTTATATAGTTCATCTAAAGAGTTTTTAAATTGGCTATAGCTATAAAAGGCTGTAGAATCGCTTTTAACATATTCATCTATAAGAGAAGCGGTGGAGTACAATTTATTCTTAAATATACCACTATCAAAATATGTTGAAACAATATCATTAAGATATTTATGATATAATTCTTTATACTCATCAACTTCTAATAATTTTTCTAATAATGGGCTATCTGATAAGTTGGTGCTTGTAGGTTCATCAATAGGAAAATGTATGGTAGATAAATCGCTACTTGTTCTTTTTGAATTATTCATTTTACCTTTATTTCCACCACCCATTTCTGCAGAGAATCCACCAAAGGATAGATTTAAATCCCAAGGGAGAATGGTGCAAACACCATCTTTTTCATATATATAGTAATTGTGAAATAGGTTAGATTGATAACTATCTAAGTTCACAAGTGCCGTACTTACTGCAAAATACCTTAATGTGGAATCTATATCAATATATTTTTCTAAGTTGGTTCCATTGTTTAAGTTTCTAATCATATCTATAATTTTTTGGAAATCTTCATCTGTTACAGATGTAACTGCATTATCTTTAAGTCCTGAATAATTACTTTGAGTTTCTCCAGTGTATTTCAAATTTGTTCCTGAACCCTCCGCTTTATATAAATTTCCATGGTCATAACCATAATTTCTTTCTAGATAAGATTCTTGTAATCCTTCAATAGCCAGGTATAAACCGTAGTTATTATCATTAATAGTTATGTTTGAAAAGGAGTTTTCAGGTGTAGTAACTCCCATAATTTTAAATAAATCATAGGATAGGTATTCTTTCAAATATGTTGCATCTGCATAAATATTATTTAGGTTTAACATATCTAGACCGTAGTAGCTTTGTCCTTTTACATATTTGTCAAATTTAACTTTAAAGCTATATCTTTCTGAATCAGAAGAGGCAACTTGAGATAAACTTGTATTTCCTTTTGTTCTAATACCAACATTATAAAAAGTTTCTCCATTAATTGTTATATCAGCTTTGTGATACTCCTCTTTTAAGGGATTAGATAACATATCTTGCCAGTCCTCATCAGATATATCAATTTTAATATCAGAAACTTTTGTGTTATCGAAAAGTAAGGTTGAATATTGGGCAGAACTTGCATTTGACACTTCCTTTGGATAAACCAATAGAAAGGCTGTAAATAGTAGAGCACATACCATGAAAATACAAGCAACTACCTTGAATTTATTACTTTTAATCAAAGTTTTTATAAAACAAGGGGATTAGCCCATGTAGTCTCCATTGTAGCTTACTAATACAGCGTTATTAACACCATCAATAGAAGCTAACTTATTTATAAAATCTGTGCTCATATCCTTTAATCTTATTTCAATTGTTAGCTCGATTTTAAAGTCAGAAGAAATAGTTTTTGATTTAATAACATGCTTTTTTACATGTTGTTTTACGTAATCAACAGCCTTTTTTTCACTTTCATTATTATAGCAATTTAAAACTAAGATATAAGGATTATCTGAAGTTTTTCTGTTTATAAATATAATCATAAATAAACCTATGAAAAGAGAGCCTATAACAGCTAGAGGAATTAATCCAGCTCCAAGTACTATACCAACACTAATTGACCAAAAGATATACACTATATCCATAGGCTCTTTAATTGCACTACGGAATCTAACTATTGATAGAGCACCTACCATACCAAGTGATAAAACTACATTAGATGTAACAGCAAGTATAATTAATGTAGTAACTAAGGTCATTGCAATTAAGGATGTTCCAAAATTTGCAGAATACATAACTCCATTAAAAGTCTTTTTATATATTATGAAAATAAACATACCAATTGCTAAAGCTAAAGTAAGAGCAATAAAAGTATCTAATATTGAAAAGCTTGATGCTTTTTCTAAGAAACTTGATTTAAAAATATCATTAAATGTTAGTGATTTATCCATTTTAATTCTCCTTTTTATCCATAAATTCTACTTGCAGCATATTTAGATATAGTTGCTGTTTCTCTGTTATTAGTTTGAATAACATTATTTATAATTTCAGGTAAAAATTCATCGTATTTAACTTCTAATATAATTAAGTTTGTATTAGTCGGAGCAACAGGAAGGGAAGGATCAAAGATATTGTTTGAGTATACTCCTGTCCTAACATCCATATCAAAAGTTATCCTTACATTACCTGGTTCATATACAAAAGCCTCTCGAATATAATCTACTATTGTTTTAGGTTTTAATAATTGATATTTACATTTACTATAAAATTCAAGAAGTAGATTATCCTTAGAATCTTTTATCCAATGAAGATTATTATTTGTAATATCTTTACATTGTTCCTTTGTTAAAATAGTACTTTCCTTTAAACAAAGTCCATTATTTTTACTTTTCTTTTCTAGTCTTATAAAGGAAGTATCATTATTATAGAAACGTATTCTAAATTTTTCACGCATATTGAATCCATTAATTTTCTCCATTAAAACTTTGTCATAAAAATTATCAAAATATAAACTTCTTATCTTATATCTACCATTAGGAGTACTAGATGTATCTATTGATGCAATATGTTTTAATCTATTTGTTATTTGCAAGTAGTCAGAATAATTAATGAAGTGTTTAATTTCGTGTCTATATTTTGGATTATTCATTTAATTCACCTCCTTTTCTTATGACGGAATTATATAGTTTAAAGCTTAAATAAAGCTTAAAATATTTCTGAAAACTTTGTAGAATAATGTTGACAGGCTATAAATGAGATGATAATATAATAAATATAAAACGTATACACGGATTGTTACTGGTAATGCAGGCAAAACCTATTTCATAATATTTTTTTGTTATGGGATGGTTTTGCCTTTTTATATTTTTGAAGAGTGGAGGTTAGCTAATGAAAATTGAAAAAATACTTAATAATAATGTTGTAGTCTCAATTAATGACAAAGGACAAGAAGTAATTATTATGGGACGAGGCCTTGCTTTTCAAAAGAAGATTGGAGCAGAAATAAATGAAGGTAATATAGAAAAGATATTTACAATAACCAATAAGGATATTACTGATAAGTTCCAGCAATTACTACAAGAGATTCCAAGTGAGTATATGTTGTTATCTGAAAAAATAATTACTTACGCTAAGTCAGAACTAGGTAAGAAGTTAAATGAAAGTATATTTATTTCATTAACTGACCATATAAATAGTACAATTGACAGATATAAAAATGGTATCCAATTAAAAAATGCTTTATTATGGGATATAAAAAGACTTTATAAGGATGAGTTTTGTATTGGTGTTGAAGCATTAAAAATGATAAAGGAAGATTTAAATATAGAGCTTCCAGAAGATGAGGCTGCATTCATAGCCCTTCACATAGTTAATGCAGAATTAAATGAAGAAATGCCAAACCTTATGAATATGACTAAGGTTATGCAAGAAATTTTAAACATAGTTAAATATCATTATAGAATAGATTTTGATGAAGAATCATTAAGTTATTACAGATTCATAACCCACTTAAAATTCTTCGCACAAAGATTATTTAATGGAAAGACTTATACTGATAAGGATGATGAAATCTATGATATGATCAAGATTAAATATCCTATTGCACATGAATGTGTAAAGAAAGTAGAAAAATTTATAAAAGAAAAGTATACATATGATTTAACAAAAGAAGAAAAATTATATCTAATGATTCACATACAACGTGTGACAGAAAATAAATAATTAGCAGGATTGTTACTGGAACGGCAGGCAAAACCTAGATTATTCTTAGAGCATATATATTTCACCCTTTTTGCTCTAGGATTAGTTTAGGTTTTTTCTTTTAGCCAAGTACAGACAATATATATTTTTAGGATTGTTACTGGTAAAGCAGGCAAAACCTTCATTATTAATAATTTAAATAAATGGAGGAAAGAAAATTATGAATTACGCAGAATTAGCAAAACAAATTCTAGAGAAAATTGGAGGAAAAGAAAACGTTGCATTCTTAACTCACTGTGCAACAAGATTAAGATTTAACTTAAAAGATGACACTAAAGCAGATATGGATACTTTGAAGAAAACAAAAGGTGTCATGGGAGTTGTAAATAAGGGTGGACAATTTCAAGTTATCATAGGAAGTGACGTAGCAAGTGTTTATAAGCCACTTACTGAGCTAGGAAACTTCGCAGATGGAAATGATAATAAAAATGATGGGGAAAAGAAAGGTAAATTAGTACAAGTGTTTGATACAATAGCAGGTATCTTTACACCAATTATACCAGCAATCACTGGTGCAGGTATGATTAAATGTGTATTAGCACTATTAGTATCATTTAATTTAATAGATACATCATCACAAACATATTACATTTTAAACTTTATGGGGGATGCAGCGTTCTACTTCTTACCATTCTTACTTGCAAACTCAGCAGCTAAGAAGTTTAAGTGTAATGCATACTTAGCAATGACAATAGCAGGGGTACTATTACACCCTAACTTTGCAGCATTAAAAACAGCTGGTGACCCAGTTTCATTCTTAGGATTACCAGTAACTTTAGCAGGATACTCTTCATCAGTTATTCCAATAATTCTTGGAGTATGGTTTATGTCATTTGTAGAACCAATAGCTGATAAAGTATCACCAAAGGTAGTTAAATTCTTTACAAAGCCACTTATTACAATTTTAGTTACAGCACCAGTATTACTTATAGTTTTAGGACTTTTAGGAACTATTCTAGGTGACGGTATAGCAAGTGCAATAGCATTCTTAGATTCATATGCAAGTTGGTTAGTTCCATTTGTTGTTGGTACATTCTCACCATTATTAGTTATGACAGGAATGCATTATGGATTAATTCCAATAGGAATAAACAATATTGCTACAGCAGGATTTGATACAGTAGTAGGACCTGGTATGTTAGCTTCTAACATAGCTCAAGGTGGAGCAGCATTATGTGTTGCATTAAAATCAAAGAACAAAGACTTAAAACAATTAGCAGGATCATCAGGACTTACAGCAGTTTGTGGTATTACAGAACCAGCAATGTATGGTGTTAACTTAGCATTAAAGAAACCTTTATATGCTGCTATGATTGGTGGAGGAGTTTCAGGGTTATACCTTGGAATTACAGGAGTAGGTAGATTTGTATCAGGCTCTCCAGGATTATTAGCATTACCAGGATATATTGGAGGAAATGGATCAGCTAATATAATAAATGCATGTATAGGTGCAGTAATAGCATTTGTAGTTTCATTTATAGCTGCTTGGATCATAGGATTCGATGACCCAGTAGAAGAAGGCAAAGAAGAAGTAGTAGCAACTGAAACTGTAGATAGATTAGTAGAAAAAGTTGAAATAGCATGTCCAGTTAATGGAGAAGTTATTGCTTTAGATAAAGTAGAAGATGAAACATTTGCATCAGGAATTATGGGTAAAGGTGTTGCGATTATACCTGTTGATGGAAAAGTAGTTTCACCAATAAACGGAACAGTTCAAACAATATTTAAAACTAAGCATGCAATTGGATTATTATCCGATGAAGGTGTAGAAGTATTAATCCACATAGGTATGGATACAGTTCAATTAAATGGAGAGCATTTTACAGCTCACATTAAAGATGGAGATAGAGTAAAGGTTGGAGATCCATTAGTAGATGTAGATTTAGAAGCTGTAAGAGCAAAAGGATATGAGACAGTAACTCCAGTTATAATAACAAATTCAGATCAATATTTAGACATAGTAGGGAAATGTGATGAAAAGGCTAAGGTAGGAGAAACAGTAATCACAGTTCTATAAGCAGTAAGGAGATTAATTATGAAAAATATAATTCCAGAAAATTTCTTATGGGGTGGAGCTATAGCAGCTAATCAATGTGAAGGAGCTTATCTTGAAGATGGAAAGGGTATGTCACCGGTAGATATTCTACCGGGAGGTGCCTTAAGAAAAGAAGCTTTATCAGATGCTAAAAGAGCTATGGAAATAGACTATGGATATTACCCATCTCATGTATCAATAGATTTTTACCATAGATATAAGGAAGATATTAAGTTATTTAAGGAAATGGGGTTCAAGTGTTTAAGAACTTCAATATCTTGGGCTAGAATATTTCCAAATGGGGATGATCAAGCTCCAAATGAAGAAGGATTAAAGTTCTATGATTCGTTAATAGATGAGTTAATAGAAAGTGGTATTGAACCAGTTATTACTATTAATCATTTTGATACACCATTAGAATTAACAAAGAAATATGGTGGGTGGAAGAATAGAAAGCTAATTGATTTCTACTTAAATTACTGTAAGGTTATATTTAACCGTTATAAAGGTAAAGTTAAGTATTGGATGACATTTAATGAAATAAACATGATTCTGCATATACCTTCTTTTGGTGGAGGACTTATATTTGAAGAAGGAGAAAATGTAAATCAAATTAAGTATCAAGGAGCGCATCATCAATTAGTAGCAAGTGCTTTAGCAACTAAGCTAGGTCATGAAATAGATCCAGAAAATAAAATAGGGTGTATGCTTGCAGCAGGACAAATATATCCATATACTTGTAATCCAGAAGATATCTTAGAAGCTCAAGCTAGAAATAGAGATAACTACTTCTTTATTGATGTACAAGCAAGAGGTAAATATCCAGCTTATGCAAAGAGAATGTTTGAAGAAATGGGCTTCAATATAGAAATTACTGAGGAAGAAAAGAAAATATTAGCTGAGAATACAGTTGATTATGTAGCTTTTAGTTATTATTCAAGTAGATTAAGAAGTGCAGATCCAGTTGTTATGAGCCAAAAGCTTACTGGGAATGCCTTTAAGAGCTTACCAAACCCATATTTAAAGCAATCAGAATGGGGATGGACAATAGATCCAGTTGGATTAAGAATTACAATGAATGAATTATATGATAGATATCAAAAACCATTATTTATTGTTGAAAATGGACTAGGCGCCGTGGATAAAGTTGAAGAAGATGGTTCAATAAATGATGACTATCGTATTGAATATTTAAGAAAACATATTGAGCAAATGAAAGAAGGAATTAAGGATGGAGTTGAACTTATAGGGTACACTCCTTGGGGATGTATAGATTTAGTAAGTGCATCTACTGGTGAAATGAGCAAAAGATATGGTTTCATATATGTTGATAAAGATGACAATGGAAATGGTACATTAGAAAGAACAAAGAAAAAGAGTTTTGATTGGTACAAAAAGGTCATATTAACTAACGGAGAGAATCTTGAGTAATAAATAATAGAAATAGGCTTACATTTGTAAGCCTATTTTTTAACGTCTAGGAAAGTATAAAATCAATGATAATAACTTTATAATTTCCTTACCTTTAGTATGAGGGGGATAGATATTTATTTTTCTGTGACTTGGAGCTTGCGACGGAACGAGCAAAATAAATATCTATCCCACATTTTTTAGTTTCATTTAAGCTTTCTATGGTAATATTATTAATAAAGAAGGTGAAAAAATGAGAATTTTAATAGTTGAAGATGAGGTGCAATTATCAGAGGCACTTGGTGCAATTTTAGAAAAGAATAATTACATAGTTGATAGAGTTTTTGATGGAGAAAGTGGATTAGACTATATTTTATCGGATATATATGATGGAGTCATTTTAGATATAATGCTACCTAAATTAAATGGGATAGAAGTATTAAAGAAGGTAAGGAAAGAGGGAATATCAACACCAATTATCCTTTTAACAGCTAAGGGAGAAGTGGAGGATAGGATTCTAGGATTAGATTGTGGTGCAGATGATTATTTACCTAAGCCATTTTATGTTGAGGAGCTTATGGCAAGAATTAGAGCTCTAACTAGAAGAAAAGGTGAGGTACAAAGTGATAATCTACTGTTTTATGGAGATATTGCTTTAAATATAGGTAATTTAGAATTAAGTTCAAAGGAAAATAGCATTAAGCTTACTGCAAAGGAATCTGGACTTTTAGAATTATTAATTAATAGAAAGGATATGATCTCAAATAAAGATGATATTATAAGTAAGCTTTGGGGATATGAATCAGAAGCAGAACATAATAATGTTGAAGTATATGTATCATTTTTAAGAAGGAAATTATCCTATTTAAAATCCAAGGTAGTTATTAAAGCTATAAGAAATCTAGGTTATATTTTAGAATATAAAGATGGAGAATAATGATGTTTAAAAAGCTAAGGATTAAATTTATAACTACTTTAATGATTCTTTTTACAGCAATAGTAATAGCTATATTTTTTGCTATATATATTGGAATAAGCAAAAATGGAGAATACATGATATTTACTCAATTAAGTGATACCTTAAATGGGATGAAGATGTCTCCTAATGGAGAGATAGATGGGAGGGGCAAGCCTTTTAATAATACAACATTTATTATATATGACTCTAAGAATTCAAGATTACTTTATAATGATGCTTATAATATGGATGAAGATACCTTAGTAAATATAGTTCAAAAAGCAATCAATAATAAGAAAGAAAAAGGATTTATAAAATATAGTGGGTATAATTTTGCTTATCTATATAGAAATGGACCAAGAGGGATTGAGATGGTATTTCAAGATAGTACTATTCACCTAAATACTATAAAGAGATTAATAATTACATCATTTATAGTTGGGCCAATTAGTTTGATTTTTTTATTTATAGTAAGCATATTTATTGCTAATAAATCAATAAAACCAGTTGAAGCAGCTTATAATTCACAAAAAAGGTTTATAGCAGATGCGTCACACGAACTTAAAACACCATTAGCTATAATTAATACTAATATAGAGCTAATTAACAGTAATGAAGAGGATACAATAAAGAATCAGAAGAAATGGATTAATTATATATCCTTTCAAACTGAAAGGATGTCAAACCTAGTGAATAATCTACTTTATCTTGCAAAGGCCGATAATAATGAGGTTCTTGGAGTGATATCTAAATTTAATTTAAGTGATGCAATTATGAGTCAATTATTAAGCTTTGAAGCAATAATGTATGAAAATGACTTAATGTTAGATTCAGATATTCAAAATGATATAGAGTTTATTGGAGATAGAGAGAGCATAAATCAATTAATAGGAATATTAATGGATAACGCCATTAAACATTCCTATGAAAAAAGTACTATAAAGGTAGAGTTAAAAGAAAGAAAACAAAAAGTATTATTATCAGTAACTAATAAAGGAGATACAATTCCTAAAGAAGATATAGATAAAATATTTGATAGATTTTATAGAGTAGATAAAGCAAGAGCAAGAGAAAAGGGTGGATATGGATTAGGTCTTTCCATTGCTAAGTCTATTGTGGAAAAATATAAGGGGAAAGTTGGAGTAACAAGTGAAAATAATATTACAACTTTTAATATTGAATTAAATAGTAAGGAAAAAGAATAACCAATTTAAAAGAATTACTTTCTAAAGGTAGTTCTTTTTTTCGTCTAGGAAAGTGTAAAATTTTAATTGCCTATAAATTAAATGTTGATATTGTTAAATGTAGGTTAATATATATAAGTTATGTTAAAAATAGTGATATAATTGTTAGAAATTAATATTTTGGAGGGAGTTATGGATTTCTTAAAGGATTTTATTTATGGGATAATAATAAGTATATCTCAAATAGTTCCAGGTATTAGCGGTGGGTCTATTGCCATGATCCTAGGCATATACGATAAGTTAATACATGCAGTAAATAATATAGTTAAGGATTTTAAAAATCAATATAAGATTTTATTTAGAGTGGGACTTGGAGCAATAGTAGGAATAATTTTATTTAGTAATATATTTAAAACTTTATTGGAAAGATATCCTATCCCGTTGGGATATATGTTTATAGGAATTATTTTAGGTGGAGCTCCACTAATGTTTAGAAAAGCTACTGCGAAGAAGTCGTTTAGTCAGAGATCTTTAGTTTATTTAGTTATTGGATTTGCAATTGTATTACTTATGTCAGGAGATTACAACGGATATTCAGATGCTATAGTTAGTTTAACACCATTTATATTTATGTGGTTATTTGTTGGAGGAGTAGTTATAGCTATAGCTTTAATTTTGCCAGGAATAAGTGGATCATTTATGTTATTAATTTTAGGTTTATATAATACTGTAATAACAGCAATAACTGATTTTAATATTCCAATACTTATTCCTATAGCCTTAGGAGGAATAGTTGGAACAGTTTTAAGTGCAAGATTAATAGAAATGCTATTAAATAGATATCCCGAACAAACTTATATGATAATCTTTGGATTTATTTTGGGTTCTGTATTTGGAGTGTTTCCAGGTTTTGATGGAATAAATAGTTTAATAGGAGTTGTCCTTGGAATCTTTGGATTTATTATAACTAGTTATATATCTAAAGGTGAGAGAGAAGAGTAGTAAGTGGAATAGAATTAATAAAGATAATAATGATAATAATGATAAAGAAGAAACATTACTAAAGCGAGTGTTTCTTCTTTGATTTTATTGAGAAGTATGACAAGCTTAAATTTAGTTGAGTTGCATGAAACTTAATAAGTCTTGAGAAATAATGTTATATTTATAAAAATATATAAATATAACATTATATAAATATATAGGAAAATTGGGTGATGGGCTGCATATGAGATATAATTAATTTAGATAAAGATAATTTGGGGAGAAGTTTATGAATAGAAAAGAAATGTTAGGGAAAGTTAAGGAACAATTATCAAGAGATTATAATTGTAGTATAGAGGATTTTAATAATGAAGAGAATTTAATAACGGACTATAAGTTAAGAGATGGAAGAAGAAATTATGGGGATGAGCATAGTCCTATAAAAATACTTGTATTTGGTAAGAAAGCTATAGTATGTGTAGGTGAAGAATTAAGAGAATGGTGTGTGGAAAAGTTATTAAACTTTCCTGGTGAGTGGATATTTTCTTTTAGAGTGTTAGGAGCATTAGAAAAGAAGCTAAATGATATTGGATATGAGATAGATGATACCCATCAGTATTATTTGCCAAAGGAAAATGTAGAAGAGGTTAAGCCGATGACAAAAATAAAGTGGTATAATCAAGAAGAAATAAAACAGTTTAAAGATGATGAGAGATTTGATGAAGCTTTTGTTTTTGATGAAAACTACCCAGATGTTTTAGGTGTTGCAGCATTAGATGAAGATGACAATATAATTGGGATGGTAGGAGCTAGTAGGGATTCAGAAAACATGTGGCAAATAGGAATTAATGTTTTTAAAGGATGGGAAAGAAAAGGGATTGGGACAAACCTTGTTTATCTCATAAAACAAAAGATACTAAGTCTTGAAAAAGTACCTTTCTATGGAACTGGTCAATCTCATGTTATATCTCAAAATATAGCAATTAAATCAGGATTTTACCCAGCTTTTTCTGAACTTAAAACTAGAAAAAAGAAAGATTAGTAATAAATAAGAATAAAAAAATATATATTTTATTAATAACATGGAAAAATTATAAAAGTGTTTTGTACCAATGGCAGTTGTGGTATAATATTCACGTTAATTAAGGAAAGCGGGGGATAAGCTAATGAAACATATTAAGACTATTAACAAGACTAACATCAAAAACAGCTTATGCAAACCAGGTTGTAAGGAGTGCGCTAACTCATGTCAATCTGCTTGTAAGACTTCTTGCACAGTTGCAAACTTAGAGTGCGAAAACTAATTATCAGAAGCAGTAACTTTAGTAAAGAAGTTACTGCTTCTTTACTAAGAGTTTGGAGGAGAAATAAATGGCATTAATTCATAAATTTGAACAAGGTGGAAACTATTTTGTACTAGATGTTAATACAGGTGCTGTTCATGTGGTGGACGAGCTTGTTTATGACATATTAGATGATTCAAGTCTAAAATCCAAGGAAGAAGTATTAACTAATCTAAAAGGAAAGTATGAAGAAAGTGTTATTGGAGAAGCATACGATGAAATAGAGGAATTAGTTAAAGAAGGAATCCTTTATTCTGGAGATCAATATGAAGAAATAGCTCATGGATCAATGGATGATAGAGACTACATAAAGGCTGTTTGTTTAAACATAATTCATGGGTGTAACTTAAGATGTAAGTATTGTTTTGCTGATGAGGGTGAATATCATGGACACAAGGGTGTTATGGATATAGACACAGCAAAGAAGGCAATAGATTATGTTGTTAAGAGAAGTGGTCCAAGAAGAAATATTGAAATAGATCTATTTGGTGGAGAGCCAACTATGATTATGGATACTATAAAAGAAATCATTGCTTATGCTAGAGAGCATGAAAAGGAGTGGAAGAAGAACATTAGATTTACTATGACTACTAATGCTACTCTTTTAAATGATGAAATGATGGAATTCATGGATAAGGAAATGGGTAATATAATCCTTTCTTTAGATGGAAGAAAAGAAGTAAATGATAATGTAAGAATTAAGGTTGATGGAAGCGGTTCTTATGATGATATACTTCCTAACATAAAGAAGATGATTGATAAGAGAACAGAAGGAAAGATGTACTTTGTAAGAGGAACATTTACTAGAGCAAATACTGATTTTTATGAAGATGTTAAAGCTATGGTAAATGAAGGTTTTAGAGAAATATCAATAGAACCAGTTGTTCTTGAAAATGGACATCCTTTAGCTTTAAGAGAAGAAGACCTTCCAACTATATTTGATAACTATGATAAGTTATATGAAGAAATGAGAAGAAGAAAGGTAGAGGGAGACGAGTTTAAATTCTACCACTTTAATATAGATTTACAAGGTGGACCATGTGTTTATAAGAGAATTTCAGGTTGTGGAGCAGGATTTGAATATGTTGCAATAACACCACAAGGTGAAGTTTACCCATGTCACCAATTTGTAGGTAAGGAAGAGTACAAGCTAGGAAGCATTTGGGATGATACTTATGATGCTGAATTAGGTAAGAAGTTCAAGAAGGCTCATATCTACAACAAACCAAAATGTAAGGATTGTTGGGCTAGATTCTATTGTAGTGGTGGATGCCAAGCTAACAATGTAAACTTTAATGGAGATATGAATATTCCATATGAAATAGGTTGTAAAATGCAAAAGAAGAGAATTGAATGTGCAATAGCTTTAAAAGCTGAAGAATTACAATCTTAGGAGAAAAGTTATGAAGGAATTCATCTTAGATAATGGAATGAAATTAATTTACGAGAATAGGCCTTCAATGTTAACCTCAGTTTCTATTGGTTTAGAAGCTGGGGCTTCTGTTGAGGAAGGGCTTTTAGGTTTATCACATGCTACAGAACATATGATATTTAAGGGCACTGAAACTAGAAGTGAAAAAACAATAAATGAAGAGTTAAGTAAAATATTTGGATTTTCTAATGCTATGACAAATTTTCCTTATGTAATTTATTATGGAACTTTATTGGGAGAGGATTTAGATAAAGGGTTAGATATTTTTAGTGATATTTTAATAAACCCAAGCTTTCCAATAGAGGGATTTAAGGAAGAAGTGGATTCAATCAAAGAAGAGTTAAATGAATGGGATGAGGAGCTACAACAGTTTTGTGAGGATAAGCTTCTCATCCATTCTTTTAATAAAAATAGATTGAAGTACCCTATAATAGGAAGAATGGAAGATTTAAATAAAATTACTTTAGAGGATATTAAAGATTTCTACAAAAGATATTATTCTCCTAAAAATGCTGTAATAAGTATAGTATCAGAGCTACCTTTTGAAGAAGTAAAAGAAAAGGTTGAAAGATACTTTGGGGGATGGCAGGGGAAAGAGGTAGAAGTGCAAGCTTCTCTTGAAGTGCCTAGATTAGGAGAATATATAGACTTTAGGGAAGGTATAAACTCCTGTAGAGTAGAGATGATTTTTACTATAAGTAATTTAACGCATGAAGAAATTAAGTCTTTTAGAATATTTAATGAATTCTTTGGGGAAGGAATGAACTCCATACTTTTTGATATATTAAGAACTAAAAATGGACTGGTTTATGATGTTATAACAACAATATCAAATGAAAAGCATATAGGACTTTATAAAATAGAGTTTAGTACATCTAAAGAAAAGTTAGATAAATCACTAACTTTAGTAAAAGAGGCCTTTAATAATGTTGAGAAATATGAGAAAGACTTCACTAAGGAGAAAATAGAGGAACTTTATAAGAGTATAAAGTTAAAGAAATTATTTAAAGAAGAACAAAGCATTAGATTAGCAAATAGTATGACTACTTATGCCATAATGTTTAAAGATACAGATATTTTCGTAGATATGTTAGAAGGAATAGAAAAATTAACATCCAAAGATATAATTCATGTAGCTAAAAAGGCTTTAAAAAATCCTTCTATAGAAATTATTATGCCAAGGGGGCTTTATGAATAAAGAATTACCATTATTACAAGCATTAATAGATTATCATAAAGAAGAAAACACTATTTTTTCTATGCCAGGAAATAAGTGTGGTCTTGCTTTTTCTAGGGATGAAATAGGAAATTACTTAAGAGAAAGTTTAGGAAGCCTAGATATAACAGAAGTAGATCCATTAGATAATCTTCATCATCCAGAAGGGGTAATTAAAGAGTCACAAGAACTGTTAGCAAAGTACTATGGGGTTAAAAAAGCATATTTTTTAGTAAATGGAAGCTCAAGTGGAAATCTATCTTCAATATTTTCTGCCTTTAATGAAGGTGATGAAGTATTGGTAGAAAGAAACTGCCATAAATCAGTTTATAATGGACTGATATTAAGAAAACTGAAGGTAAGATATATTGAACCGGTGGTTTTTGGTGATGGGGGATTATTCTTACCTCCAGATAAGAATAATATATATTCTGCTCTTCAAAAGTGTGACAATCCTAAGGGAATTATCTTAACTTACCCAAATTACTTTGGAATATCTTATGATATGGAAGAGATAATTAAAGACCTAAAGAAAAGAGGTTTAAAGGTAATTATTGATGAAGCTCATGGAGCACATTATGGAGTATGTGAAAACTTACCTAAAAATATTGCACCAATTGCAGATTATACTGTAGTAAGTGCTCATAAGACTTTACCAGCATTAACAGGAGGGGCTTATCTCTTAGTTAATGATGAGAATGAGAATATTGATTTCTATATAAGTGCATTTATGACTACATCACCATCTTATTTAATAATGGCATCTTTAGACTATGCAAGATATTACTTAAGTAAATATGGAGAAGAGGATTATAGAAATTTAATTAAGAAAGCTGAAAAAGAAAAGAAGAAACTTAATGAATTAGGCAAGGTAAGAGTTCTTTCAAAGGAAGAGTTACCTAAAGGGTATGATATAGATTTAAGTAGATACGTATTAATTTTACCTAAAGGATATAGTGGTGGCAAACTTCAGGATTATTTAAGAAGTAAGAAAATACAATGCGAAATGAGCTTTTTCTCTGGAGTTGTATTACTTTTATCACCTGCTAATGTTGATAGCGGTTTAGAAAAACTTTACAAGGCTTTAGAAGAATTAGATATGAATTTACTTATGAATGAGGAAAAATCTATAAAGTTTAATTCTGTTATCCCTGAAAAGGGAATGGAACCTTATGAGGTGTTTAATCATAAAGGGGAATTAGTTAATCTTGATTATGCAAAGGGAAGAATTGTTAAGGAAGCTATTGTACCTTATCCTCCTGGAATACCACTAGTTTCTAGTGGGGAGAAGATTACCCAGGAAATAATTGAAGAAATAAAGGGATATTTGAATGAAGGAATAAGTATTTTGGGAATTCATGAAGATGAAGTTTTACTTGTTAATAAATAAAGTAAATAATATTAGGTAACAGACGAATAGGAGGTTAAATATATGAATGAGAATAAGTTTAATGGTATGGGAAAAATATATTCTAAATATCGTCCATCATATCCCATAAGCTTTATTGATTATCTTTTTACAGATGTAGGAATATCTCAAAGTAGTATTATTGCTGATATAGGTTCTGGTACTGGTATTTTAGCTGGGCAATTACTTGAAAAAGGCAGTAAGGTATATGGTATTGAACCTAATGATGATATGCGTGCTATTGCTGAAACTAATTTAAGTGATTTTCTTGGATTTACATCTGTTAATGGAAATGCTGAGAATACTACTATTGATGATAATAGCGTTGACTACATCACTGTTGCACAGGCTTTCCATTGGTTTGATAGGGAAAAATTTAAAAAAGAGTGCCAGCGTATTTTGAAACCTGAGGGAAAAGTGATTTTAGTTTGGAATAATAGAGATAATAAAAATGAATTAGTGATAGAAAATTATGAAGTTAATCGTAAATATTGTCCGAATTTCAAGGGCTTTTCTGGTGGAATGCATGATAAAATTAGTGAAGATGATTTTTCAGACTTTTTTAATGGTAAATATGAAACAAAAGTTTTCTCTAATAATTTAATTTTTGATATGGATGGATTTATTGGACGTAACCTATCAGCCTCATATGCGCTAAAAAGTAATGATGAACAGTATAATGACTACATTAATGAATTAAAAAAGATTTATGAAAAATATAGCGATAAAGGACAGCTTATAATGCCGAACTTAACACGTAGCTATGTTGGAGATGTGTAGAAAATTAATCTTGACTATTAATTTAAAGACAAAAAGATTATAGCCTTAGCTAAGAGGATTACTTGGTTAAGGCTATTTTTATAGATGAGAATGTTGTATTATAAATAATATATTATAAGCAAAACTGTAATTTATAAGGTTATATGATAAAAATTAAGCTGTAAAATATTATAGAATAACATAAAGGGATAAGGAATAGGAGGAGTTACATGAGTAAATTTCAATGGGAGATAATCAACGAGTCAATTAAGAAGGTCAATGAAGATATTGCCTATGCAGATGAAAATATGGCATGGGTATTAGATGGAGCTACAGGATTAACAGATAAAAAATTAACCTCATTTGAAAGCGATGCAAGATGGTTTGTAAATGAATGGGATAAATATTTAAAAGATAATTTAAATGATAAATGTAAAACTATAAGAGATGTAGTTTTGGAAGGTATAGGGATAATTAGGGATAGATTTTATAAAGAGTGTGGCTTAGATTATATAGAAGAAATAAAAAGGCCATCAGCATCTATATCAATAGTTAGAAAAAATGAAGATATAATTGAATACTTTATGCTTGGAGATTGTACACTTCTAATAAAGGATATGGATAATAATGTAACTAAAATTAAAGATATATCCCTAGAGAAGTTTGATAATAGGGCTATAAGTGAAATGCTTAAGGTAAGAGATGAAAATAATATAAGTTGGGTAGAAGCAAGGAAGATTATTAATCCAACTTTAATAGAAAATAGATTGTTGAAAAATACTCAAGATGGGTATTGGATATTAGAGTTTAATGAAGAGGCTGTTAATCATTGTATTGCAGGAAAGTTTTTAGATAAGGAAGTTAAGAATTTAGCTCTAATGAGTGATGGATTTGCTGCAATAGTTGATACTTATAAGTATTTTAATGAAGCTGAATTAATAGAAAGATTAATTGAGTTTGGAAGTGAAAAAACTTATGAGTTAATAAGAGAAATTGAAGAAGAAGATAAGGATATATTAAAATATCCTAGATTAAAAAAAGGGGATGATTCCTCTATAGTTTTTTTAAATAATTATGAATGTTAACACTTAAGTTTAATAATATTGAAGAGATAATATGATTAGATAGGGATAAAATTACTTTTCTTGCTAAAAATATAATTGTATCTTAGGATAGGAGGGTAATTTTATGTATAGTAGCATATTATTTAGCACAATAATTAAAGGTATCTTAGTATATATATTAGCATTAGTTCTAAGTAAGTTAATTGGTATTAAGATTATTTCACAAATGAATTTCTTTGATTTCGTAATGGGAGTATCTATAGGATCAATGATTGCGAAAATTATTATTGATAAAGACCATGTAGTTTTTTCAGGAGTTATAGCATTAATAGTTTTTTCATTGTTAACTATAGCAACTAGTTACTTAAATTTAAAAAGTTATATAGCTAGAGGCATAATAAATGCAAAGACTTTAATATTAATAGAAAATGGGCGTATTATTGATAAGAATATAAAAGAACTTAGAATTACAATAAATGAGCTTATGATGAAGTTAAGAGAGAAGGATGTTTTCAATATAGAGGATGTACAATTTGCAATAATGGAAAGTAATGGACAATTATCAGTTTTAATTAAAGCAGATAAAAAGCCAATAACTCCATATGATATGAATATAAAGGTAAAGAATCTTTCTTTGATAAATGATATTATAATTGATGGAAAAATAGTAGATAAAAATCTTAAAATAGCAGGAGTAGATGAAAAGTGGATTAAATCTGAACTTAAAAAGAAAAATATAACTGCTATTAAAGATGTTTTTTATGCAGGTGTAGATCAAAATAAAAAACTTACTATTTCAGAAAGGTATCCTGATAACTTTAATCCAGAGAAAAAGTATGGGATAGAGTAAGTGGGAAATATTAAATAGTATTATATGTATAAAAAAAGAGATGCTTTTGTTAATAACAAAAGCATCTCTTTTTTGATGTAAGGAAAGATAAGAACTTCTCTTCTGCATCAGATAAACAATAATTTTTTCTTACCACAATGTTATAGTTAAAGTTTGTATTAAAGTCTTTTATATTAATCTTCTTTAAAGATCCTGTTCTAAGCTCATGAGTAATTGATAGTTCAGGCATAAAAGCAAATCCTCTACCTGATATAACCGATGATTTTATAGCTTCCGATGAATTTAATGAAAGTAATACATTTAAGTTATTAGTTGAAATGTTTTTCTCACCTAATGACTTTTTTAATATTGATAATGTTCCAGAGCCTTCTTCTCTTAAAATTAGAGGTAGTGTTGTTAGTTCATCTATAGTAATATTCTTAAGCTCTGACTTATTACTTCCTACTAAAATAAGTTTGTCTGATATTATCTTTTCTGTAACTACATTGTCAGGAATATTGTCTAATTCATATATTATACCTAAATTGGTATCATGGTTAAGTAGCTTTTTTAATATATTTTCAGAGTTATCTATATCCATTGAAACGTTTATATTAAAGTAAATTTCTTTGAAGGTATAAATGCTACAAGGAAGTATTTGTTCTCCAAGACTACTACAAGCTGAAAGAAATAGTCTAGATTTCTTTTCTTTTAGATTTTTAAGTTTTTTATCTAAATTATTTTGCAATGAAAGCATTGATTCTGCAAATTCAAAGACGACTTGTCCTTCTTCTGTAAGAGAAACACCCTTATTACTTCTTATTAATAGTTTTTCTCCAATTTCATTCTCAAAGTTTTGTAATTGCATACTTAATCCAGGTTGCGTTAAATGTAGTTCTTTTGCTGCTTTTGAAATACTATTACATTTAACCGTTGTATAGAACGATTGCATATAGGATAAATTCATATATACTCCTCCACACTTTTTATTAGTATTTATAAACACAATTATACCATTAATTTTAATTAAATTTATTATATATAATAAATTATTATTGTGCATAAGGGATTCTTATTATGCAAGGGGAAACTTGGATGGTAATATAAAGACAAGAAGACAAGGAAAGACAAATATACTCTTGAAAGATAAAAAAATAACAAAGTATAAATAAAGTTAGAGGGATGATAAGAAATGGGGAAGAAAATTGTTATAGTTGGTGGAGTAGCTGGAGGAGCATCTGTTGCAGCTAGATCCAGAAGACTAGATGAAAGTAATGAAATAGTAATGTTTGAAAGAGGGCCACACGTTTCTTTTTCAAATTGTTGTTTGCCATATCATTTAAGTGGCAAAGTAGAGGATCATGAAGATTTAGTATTGATGAAGCCTGAACAATTCTTTAATCAATATAGAATTGATGCCAGAGTTTTCACAGAGGTAGTATTTATAGACAGAGAAAATAAAGAAGTAACAGTTAGAAACGTTGTTACAGGAAAAGAATATAAGGAAAGCTATGATAAGTTAATTTTATCTCCAGGGGCTAAGCCTATAGTACCACCTATTCCAGGCATAAATAATGCTGACATCTTTACAGTAAGAAATGTTGTTGATATAGCCAAGCTTAATACTTTTATAAAGGAAAAGAAGTGCAAGAATGTTTCTGTAATTGGTGGAGGTTTCATTGGAGTTGAAGTAGCTGAGAACTTAAAGGAAGCTGGTTATAATGTATCCCTTATAGAAGCTATGGATCAAATAATGAAGCCATTTGATGCTGATATGGTACAAGTTTTACATAAAGAGATTTATGATAAAGGAATTAATTTAATTTTAGGGGATAAGGTTGAGGCCTTTGAAGGAAATAATGTTGTTTTAGCTTCAGAAAAGAGAATTGAATCTGATGCGATAGTTATGGCTATTGGAGTAGTTCCAGAAACTGATTTAGCTAGAGAAGCCGGATTAGAGGTTGGAGTTACAGGAGCAATAAAAGTAAATCAAAACTACATGACTAATGATAAGGATATATATGCTGTTGGAGATGCAATAGAGGTATTTAGTGCATTAACTAGAACAGCTACAAAGCTTCCGCTTGCAGGTCCAGCACAAAAGCAAGCAAGAGCAGTAGCAAATCATATTCATGGCATACCTGTTAGAAATACAGGATTTATTGGGTCATCATGTATTAAAGTCTTTGATTACAATGGAGCTTCAACTGGTTTAACAGAAGGACAAATTAAAGCTCAAAAATTAGATATTAATTATGACATAGTGAGAGTTATACCTCAAGATAAGGTTGGGTTAATGCCAGAAAGTGAGCCTCTTCACTTCAAGCTTATATTTGAAGTACCAACAGGTAGAATTTTAGGAGCACAAGCAATAGGTAAGGGAAATGTAGATAAGAGAGTTGATATTATAGCAACTTTAATTAAGTTCAATGGTACAGTTGAAGATTTAGCTGATTTAGAACTTTGCTACGCACCACCTTTCGGAACTGCCAAGGATGTAGTTAATCATGCAGCTTTAGTAGCGTCAAATATTCTACAAGGAACTTTTAAACAAGTATATGTTCAAAATGTAAGGGAATTGGTAGAATCCGGTGCATTCATAGTTGATGTTAGAGAAAAAGATGAATATGAATTAAGCCATATTATTGGAGCTAAAAATATTCCTTTAAGTGAAATAAGGGATAGATTAGATGAAATTCCAAAGGATAAAAATGTTTATTTACATTGCAGAAGTGCTCAAAGAAGCTATAATGCTTGTTTAGCATTAGGACACTTAGGATTTGACAATATATATAATGTTTCTGGTGGATTTATGGGGATAAGCTTCTATGAATATTTCCATGACCAAGTAACAGGTAGAGAAAAGATAGTTACAGATTATAATTTTGACTAAGTTTATTATAAAGGATAGTTATAACTATCCTTTGAAATATAAAAATAATGATTGATAATTAACAAACAAAAACTAATGATTTTAGGGGGAAGAAAATGAAAAAAGGACAAGTTTTTATTGGACTGGGTGTATTAGCAGCAGTTACTGCATTTGGTGCAATACAGTATAAGGAAAATGGTAAATTAGCTTTATTCCTATTAACAGGTTTATTACTAGGTTATGTTTTACAAAGAAGTAGATTCGGATTCGCTGGTGGTATTAGAAAGATTGCTATGACTGGTGATGGGAAATTATCAAAGGCATTATTATTCTTATTTGCTATAACAACAATAGGAGCTGCTGGTATACATTATGGAGCTTTTTCTAAAGGTGCAGAAGCAGCATTTAGAGCAGCTGAGGGAGTTGCAACAATTCCAGGTACAGGAAGCGTATCTGCAATTAATTTAGCATTCATAATTGGTGGTTTACTATTTGGTATTGGTATGATTATAGGTGGAGGATGTGCATCAGGTACATTATCTGATACAGGTGAAGGTTCTGTAAGAGGTATTATAGTATTGTTCTTCTTCTGTATAGGTGGTATGCTTGGAACATGGCATTTACCAAAGTTAAAGAAGACTTTCCTTTTTGAAAATGGATATACACTTTACTTACCAGATAAGTTTGGATACATAGGAGCAGTAGTTGTTTCATTACTTTTATTAACTGTATTATATGCAATTGTTAAAACTTATGAAAATAAGAGAAAAAATGCTGGAACTCAAGTTTTAGAAGTGGCTCCAGAGGATGAAAGACCAATGGAAGAAGCTAAAGAATATAAGTTCTTCAGTAAAGAAACTTATCACAAGTTCTTTGTAGAAAGATGGTCATTCTATGTTTCAGCAGTATTAATTGGAATCTTATTCTTATTCATAATAAATACAACAGGTTCAAGTTGGGGAGCATCAGGTCCTTACACTCATTGGGGAGTTGCATTATTTAGTAAGTTAGGAATTGATTTCTCTGCTATTGATGGATTTGCAGGAAGTGTTAAGGTTGTTAATGGTGGAATATTAAATGATCCAGTTTCAGTTAGAAATATAGGTATTATACTAGGAGCATTAATCTGCATGCTATTAGCTGGAAAGTGGAAGTTATATGTAAACTTTAAAGCTAAAGATACAGTATTCTATGCTTTAGCAGGTATTTTAATGGGATATGGAGCTAAATTAGCAGGTGGATGTAACGTTGGAGCATTATTCTCAGGTATTGCTAACATGTCATTATCAGGATGGGTATTCCTTGTTATGTTAGTAATTGGAGGATTAATAGGTATACAAATAGTTAAGAAGTTTGATATACCAGCTTAATATTTAAATTAATAAGGCAGAGCAAGGAAACTTGTTCCTGCCTTTTAGTGCTATAGAACATAAGATAATTCAGTGTTGGAGGAATAGTAAGTGAAGAGAAGTCTTGGGAAATTTGATATTTTTGCAATTGTACTTGGAGCAATTATTGGATGGGGATCCTTTATGCTGCCTGGAACAAAGTTTTTAAAAGAGGCTGGAGTAATTAATACAGCTTTAGGGCTTATTCTGGGAGCAATATGTATAATATTAATTGAAAAAAATTATGCTGTTATGATAAATTCTCAAGATGAAGAGGGAGGAGAATTTTCTTACACATATAATAATATGGGAAAGAAGCATGGTTTTATAGTAGGATGGTTTTTAATATTAGCTTATCTTAGTATGATTCCATTAAATGCTACTGCATTTCCGTTAGTAGTTAAAAAGTTAATAGGTCCGGTATTTGAAGTAGGGTATTTATATACTATTGCTGGATATGATGTATATTTAGGAGAAATAATATTATCTACATTTATTATTTGTTTATTTGCTTATGTAAATATAAAAGGTATAAGTGGAACTAGTAAAATTCAAAATATAATAATAATGGCATTGATATCAAGTATTTCTATAGTATTTATTGGAATGGTAGTTAAAAGTGATAAGACAACATTTATGAATAACTATATATCTAATTATAAATTCGATTTAGGGGGAATAGCCAAGGTATTTTCAATAACACCTTTTGCTTTTATAGGATTTGATGCTATACCACAGCTATCAAAAGAATTTAAGTTTTCTAAAAAGAAGGCTTCATTTGTGGCTATAGTATCATTATTAATTGGAACATTAATATATAATCTTTTAAATATCATTACAGCATTAGCTTTTTCACCCTCAGAAGCAGTTGCATTAGATTGGGCGGCTGGAAGTGCTGTTATACAAGTTCTAGGTAAGTGGGCTTTCCTTTTACTTATAATAGCTTTATGTGCAGCAGTATGGAGTGGAATAAATGGATTTATGATTTGTAGTTCTAAGCTTTTAGGGTCTATAGCTAAATATGGATTAGTTCCTTCTTCTATAGGAAATATAAATAATAGTGGGGTATTTAATAATTCTATTAAATTTGTAACCATTGTTAGCTTGATTGCTCCTTGGTTTGGTAGAGAGGTAATAATATGGATAGTTGATATGTCATCTTTAGGGGCTGCTATTGCATATTTTTATGTATCATATATTTCAATTAAGAAAGTTAAAACTAAATGTGGTAAATTAATAGGGGTCATTGGGGTGCTAATTAGTATCTTGTTTATGCTACTTTTATTAGTACCAATATCTCCAGCTGCTTTAGGAATTGAGCCTATAGTTGCTTTAATAATGTGGTCTTGTTTAGGTATTATATTTTATAGATTAAAAATAGGAAAAAAGAATATATAAATTTAAATTATTACAATTGTGTATCAAATTAGAGTTAAATTGATACATGATTGTAATTTTTTTTAAACTATATATTAAATTTTATTATATATACTAAGTTAGTGAGAGAACTAATAAGATATGTGGGTGAGGAAAATGATAAAAAAGTACAAAAGAGAGGTCATATTATGTACAATTTTCGTGTTGTTAATTAGTAGGTTTGTAAAAAGTTCATATGTATCCAGTAGAGAGTCTGTAAGTGGTGAACTAGAGCATGGAGTACATATGTTAAAAGAATTAGAGGAGAAGGACATTTCAAAGATACAAACAAAAATTGATAATATGCATAGAGAAGAGGAAGAAAAGAAGAGAAGAGAAGAAATTAAAAAAGTGGTACGAGATAAGAAAATAGACTATAAAATTATTTTTAAAGGAGATATTTTTTGGGGAGATTCTATTGTTGAAGCATTATCAGAATATGAATATTTAAATAATTATTCAGTAGTAGCAAAGAAAGGGAAGGATGTTTTAAAAGCAAGAGAAGATATAAATACCATAATAAGATTATCTCCAGAAAGATTATTTATTCTTTTAGGAATGAATGATTTGTTAGTTTTTGAAGACTTAAGTTTATTTATTGATAATTATAAAGTACTTATTGATAGAGTAAAGGAAGGAAGTCCTAATACAAAAATATATATAAATTCTATCTTGCCTGTAATGGACAAGGTTAGTTCTAAAAATCCTTTGTATAAAAAAGAGAGAATTATAGAAGCCAATAAAAGATTAAATGAACTAGCTATTAATGAAGGAGCTACATTCGTTGATATAAGGTACATAATTGAAGAAAATAAAATGTTGTATGAACCAGATGGAATTCATGTAAAAAGCTCATTTTATCCAAAGTGGCTTAATGAATTGATTAAATATAACTTAGAAGGTGAATAAATTGAGGAAGCTGTCTTTTCTTATGATTGTATTAGCTATGTTCACTATGAGTGGATGTACTAAGGGTTATAAGAATATTACCACAGATGAAATATCTAATAATATTCTACATGAAGATGAAAAATTGCAAAAGTCAGATAAAAAGATGTTAAAAAGACTTTATACTTTAAATAGTGATGATTATGAGGAAGTTTCATTATGTATTTCTAAATCTACCATGGAAGTTAATGAATTGTTGATTATAAAAGTAAAAGATAAAAATCAAATAGAATCTATAGAAAGTGCAATGGAACAAAGAGTTAGTAATCAATTAAATAATTTTGGTGGATATGCCCCAGAGCAGACAAAAATCATAGAAGATTATGAATTAATAGCAAGAGGGAAATTTGTATTTTTATGTATTGGAGAAAATGCAGAAAATAACAAACAAATATTTATAGAAAGTATAAAAGTGTAGAAAGAGGGGACAAGATGGTATTTAGTAGTATTATTTTTATGTTTACATTCTTGCCTATTATTCTAGTTACATATTATCTGTCTCCTAGAAAATTAAGAAACTCTATTTTACTATTAGGAAGTTTAGTTTTTTATGCTTGGGGAGAACCAGTATATATAATTTTGATGATATTAACAATAGTCATTAATTATGTTTTAGCTTTACTAATAAAAAAACAAAAAGGGAAAAGAAAAAAGTATATATTTATATTAACTTTAGTCCTTAATATTGGGATGCTTGGATTCTTTAAGTATTATGATTTTATAGTAGGAAATATAAATAGTATTTTTTCTTTAAATATACAATATAACAATCTATCATTACCTATTGGTATATCCTTTTATACATTTCAAACTATATCATATATAGTAGATGTTTATTTGAATAAAGTAAAAGTTCAAAAAAACATAATATCATTTGCTACATATATTTCGATGTTCCCACAGTTAGTAGCAGGGCCTATAGTAAAATATACTGATATAAATGATAAGCTTGAAAAAAGAAAAGAATCAATAGATGAATTTGGATATGGGGTTGAGAGATTCATTACAGGACTTGGGAAAAAAGTTCTGTTAGCCAATAATATAGGATATTTGTGGAGTGTAATTAGTGTATTAGATATTAATAATATTTCTGTAGTTACATCATGGATAGGTATAGTTGCGTATACATTTCAAATATATTTTGATTTTAGTGGTTATTCAGACATGGCCATTGGTTTAGGGCATATGTTTGGGTTTAGATTTAAAGAGAATTTTAAATATCCATATATATCAAAAAGTGTTACTGAGTTTTGGAGAAGGTGGCATATATCATTAAGTACATGGTTTAAAGAGTACGTATATATTCCCCTTGGAGGCAATAGAGAAGGAATAAAAAAACAATGTAGAAATTTAATGATAGTTTGGACATTGACTGGATTATGGCATGGAGCAAGTTATAACTTTATTATTTGGGGAATGTACTATGGTGTAATTTTAATTATAGAAAAGTTCATTATAGGAAGATATATTAATAACTTGCCAACTATATTTAGAAGAATATATACACTTGTTATAGTTATGGTTGGATGGGTATTCTTTGGTATGAATACATTATATGAAGCTCTAAATTACTTAAAAGTTATGTTTTTTATATCAGGTAATCCAATAATTGATAATACAGCTTTATATTATTTAAGTACTAATATAATTTTATTCATTATATTAATAATGGCTTCAACACCAATTCCAGCATATATAGTAAAAAAGGTAAAGTCTTATAATTCGATAATATGCTATACAGTGGTAGGAGCTGTAAATGTGCTTATTCTTATAATAGCTACTGCATATTTATTAAGTTCAACATACAATCCATTTATATATTTTAGATTTTAAATATGCTTGGAGTGAAATTAATGAGAAAGAAATATAGAAATGTCTTAGTTATAGTTTTCGTAATATTTATTTTTGGATTTTTTATTATTAATATATTTAATAAAGATAAGAAATTTTCTAACTTAGAAAATAGGTCATTGGCTAAAATGCCTACTTTTAAAATAGATAGACTAATTGAAGGTAGGTACACAAAAAATTATGAGAAGTATAAAAACGATCAGTTTTTTATGAGAGATGCATTTATAAAACTGAAGAGTGAGATTGATGTCTTATTAGGGAAAAAAGAGAATAACAATATTTATTTGTGTTCAGATGGTTTTTTAATTGAAAAATTTCTAGAGCCTAATAAAGAAAGTTTGGAGAAGAATATTAAGGCTATAAATGAATTCGCTAATAAGCATTCAGAAATAAAAATGAATTTTATGATGGTTCCTAATGCTATTAGTATATATAATGAAAAGCTACCTAAATATATATCTGGATCTAAGCAAGAAGAGTATATAAGTAACTTTTCTAATAAGTTAGACAAGAATATTTCATTTATAAATCCATATGACTATTTTATAGAGAATAAGGAAGAAGAAATTTTTTATAGAACAGACCATCATTGGACAACTAAGGGGGCTTACTATGGATACCTAGCACTTTGCGATAAGATGAACTTAAAAAAGAATGAAGAGAGTTATTACGATATTGAACTAGTATCAAATGATTTTAAAGGTACTTTATATTCACGTAGTTTGTTTGATATTAGTAAAGAGGATGAGATAAAAGTATATATTCCTAAAAATGAAGATGATGAAGTTATAGTCAATCAGTTAGAAGAAAAGAAAGTAATTCCATCATTATATGATAGTTTAAAGCTTGACACGAACGATAAATATGGAGTATTTCTTGGAGGGAATAAGCCTATAATTAAAATTCAAACTACAGCTAAATACAATAAAAAATTACTTTTAATTAAAGATTCTTATGCAAATAGTATAGTACAGTTTTTAACTCCTTATTTTGAAGAAATCGTAATGGTAGATCCAAGATATTATTATGGAGATATTGAAGAATTAATTAAAGAAGAGAAGTTCAGTGAAATTTTATTTTTATATAATGCAAATACTTTTTTTCAAGATAATTCATTATATGGGGTATTAGAGAATTATTAAAAAGTACAAATAGTATAAAAATATAAACTTAAAGTATGATTTCTGTTAAATCATACTTTTTTCACTTAGCATAACTGTACGTAAAACATAACATAAATAGCAATTAAAATAGATGTATTATGTTTATATAATAATACTATACAGGAAACAAATTTCTGTATGGGAGGTAATAGTTGTGAAAAAGGTTAAAATTAGAAAAGCAAAAAAACAAGATGTAGACACGGTGGCTCACCTGATATACTATACAGAAGTGAAACCTCATGATGTATGAGGGGGAGAGTCTGAACAGGAGTGTTTAGAAAATTTAAAAGAACTTGTAAAAGATGAAGAATCAAGATATAGTTTGGATTATATTATGGTTGCAGAGGTGGATGAAAAAGTACTAGGAGCAATGGTTTTAATACCTTATGATGAATTAGATAGATTAAGTCTTGAAACTGAGTTTAAGCAATTTAAGAGAGTAAATGGTTTATTAGATAAACTATATTTTATATTTAATGATATTAAGTATATATTCTTAAGGGAATGTAGAAGAGGGGACCTTTATATAGCAAACATAGCTACTTCTAAAGAAGCTAGGGGCCTTGGAATTGGAAAGAAATTGATGAAATATGCTGAACAGGTTGCAAAGAAAGAAGAGTATGAAGGTATATCACTTTTAGCAAAGGATGAAAATGTAACTAAGTTCTACGAAAAGCTGGATTACAATAAAGTTTTTGATAAGGTTCTTTTTGGTGAGAGAATAATAAAAATGGTTAAATGTTTTTAAAAGAAAGTTGTACTTGTTATTAAAGCAAGTACAACTTTTTTGTGATAAAGGGATAAATTACCTTTTTATATATTTAAATAATAAAGGGATACAAACACTTGGATTAATTATACTTAAAACAATCAAAATTAACATCATAAGTCCTACCTTGAAAGAACAAGTATATATAGAAAAATTATAATTAAAATAATAAAAATAATATTTAAGGGCATGCTTATTTGAACAAAATTTAGAAAATAAGCAACATAATTAAGTAGTATTGCTAATATACCAATGAAAGAAAGAATTCTAGATGCCTTTTTTAAATCTAAGTTCATATATAAGCCTCCTCGTTAACATATATTTATATTAATAAATTTTAGTTTACAAGGTATAAGAACACAATGCTTTTGGCATAAAAGTATAAAAATAGAGCACAAAATTCTAGAAAAACTAAATTTGACATATTTTTTACAATAATTTGTAAAAAGAGTAAAAATTAAATATAATAGTGTTAGGGTGAGAGTATGAGAGTTTTGATAGTAGAAGATGATGTCGTTCAAAGAAATAATTTGATAAAAATAGTAGAAAGTAGATTTAAAGATGTACAAGTTCTATATTCTGACACTGTAAAAGAGAGTCTGCTTTTATTAAAAGAAAGAAAAATTGATTTATTCATGTTAGATATAAAACTTAAGGATGGATCTGGTATAGAGCTTGCAGAAAAAATAAGAAAAATTAAAGGATATGAGTTAACAGGAATTATATTTTTAACTACTGAAAAACAATTAATATTAGATGCGTTTAAAAAAACACATTGTTATGAATTCATTGTGAAGCCTTATGATAGTAAGGAGGTTGTGGATATAATAAATATCTTTAATGAAAATATAAAAATGGATAATAAGAAAGTAGATGAATTTTTACTTGTTACATTAGAGAATAAGGTGAAATATAAATTGAGAGTTAAAGATATTATTTTTATAGAGTACTTATCAAGAAGATGTATAATACATACAACAAAGGGCATTCTTACTACAAGAGAATATACTTTAAATAAAATTAGTACTTTAATTAGTTGTGAAAATATAGTTCAAACTCATAAGTCTTTCTTAGTTAATTGCACTTATATTCAAAAAATAGAAAAAGAGTATTATAAGCTTTGGAAAATTCATTTTGATAGAATAAATGATGTAGCATTGTTATCGCTAAATTATAAGAATGATTTAATGGAATTATTAGGAGAGTATAATGTGGATTAATTTGTTTATACAATTTACATCGTTGGGGATTATTTATAATATAGTATCTAAAAGAAACAGTATTAGAGATTATATTGTAATAGTAATTATATCTTTACTTTTTTCGACTATAGGTAGCAACATGAATATATGGATTTTTTTTATTAATTTTATGTATGGACTAGTTTTATCATTAATTAATAATGAAAAAATAATTGATAATCAAATAAAGCTATTTATGGCTTTTATAAGCTTAGCAGTTGCGGAAAGTATATTAACAATAATGTATCAATTTTTAAAGATTAATATTACCGCTAGAAATATGATAATATCTCAAAGTATTACCAATATATCAGTAATACTACTTATATATTTTTTAAACAAAAAAATGGCTATTAATTTTATAGATATAATAAAGAAGAATATAAAAATATTTATTATGGTTGTTTTACAGTGTTTTATGATTTTCTTTTTGTTTCAATATATAAATACAACAACATGGTTAACAAGTGCTGAAAAAGTATTAATATTGCTTTTAATATTAAGCTTTATTTTACTGGTGATATTTTTATCTGTTGATATATTTAAGCAGTTTAAGAAGACAGAAGAGGATAAATTAAAGTCAAGATATAATGAAGTTCTTGAAGAGTATTTTGAAAAAATTAGGGCGGATTCACATGAGTATAAAAATCATCTTAATGCTATATATGGAATATTGCAGGTTGGTGATTATGATCAGATAAAAGATTTAGTTAAGGGGTATATTCAAAATGTTTCAAATGAGGATCATTTAATAGAATTATCAAAGATAAAGAATCAATTAATAAGAGCCTTAATATATAGCAAAATATCTTATGCAACTTCAATAGAAATCAATTTTAAATATTACATAAAAAGTAGTTTGGAGAGTATAGGGATTTCTGATTCAGAACTTGTAATTATTATGTCAAACATTTTAAATAATGCAATAGAGGCAAGCTCTGAAAGTGATGATAAATATGTAGAACTAACTTTGAGTAAAAAAGATAATAAATATGATATTGTAGTTAAAAATTCAGTTAGTAATAATGATTATATAAACATATCAGAAATGTTTAACTATGGGTATTCTAGCAAGGGAGATGAAAGAGGAGTTGGACTATATAATGTTAAGACTATAGTTTATAATAATGGAGGAGAAATATTAGTAGATATTGATGAAAATATTTTTACTATGGAAATAAAGATTTAAATTTCATAGGGTATACATAATTAGTCTAGTTTGATATAATTCTAATATTAATTGGATGAATTTATATATCTATTATAAGAGGTGAAAAAGTGAGAGAACTTAAAGGTATAGAAGAAAGAATTTTAGATAGAGCATTATATCTTTTTGGAAAGAATGGGTCATCAAATGTTCCGATCAGAGCTATTTCAAAGGAAGCTGAAGTTAATGTAAGTGCCATAAATTATTATTTTGGCAGTAAGGATGAAATGGTGAAAAATGTACAGGCATTTTATATAGAGAATATAGTTTCAGCTTATTCTGAGCTTGATAATGAAGAACTTAGTGATGAAGAAAAGTTAATTCTATGTGCTAACGAAATAATGGAATATGCACTAAGATATCCAGGAATTTTTGTAATGCAAAAGGAAGCAGCAACTTCATATGAAGATGATGATATTGCAAAAAAAATCATAGAAGTTACAGAATCTATGAATAAAAAGCTAGATGAGGTTTTGAAAAGAGTTGTTAAATCATCAAAGAATGAATTTTCATATATAAAAATGATATTTTTATCATCACTTATTTATCCAACTACTGATTTTAGCACAACAGACTTAAATAATGAACTTATAACTAATAAAGAGGGACGAATTAAGTATATAAAATATATATTAAGTATATTAAAATAGAATAAGCAAATAAGCCAGGAATATATTTATGAAAAGATAAATATATTCTTTTTTTTGTCAGGAAAGTATGAAATTTTAATTAGCTATAAATCAAAGGTATTATTACAATTTAATATTAAAAAACAATAATAAAACAAAATGTTTGAAACATATTGATTTAATTTTTAAAATGAAATATAATTGCATTAAGGAAGGATTGTTAATTAGTTAACTATGTGAATTTTAGGAGGTATATTATGTATTACAATCATGTATTTAGCCCTATAAAGGTAAGAGGTTTAGAAATTAAAAATAGGGTGGTTTTCCCTGCTATGGGTACGAAGATGCTTAATGGAGATAGCTATGTAACTGATCAACTTATTGATTACCATGTAGCTAGAGCAAAAGGTGGAAATGGCTTAAACTTTACAGAAGTTTGCTCTGTATATAGTAAATCATCACCAAAGAATTTTTTAGCAATATCTGATGATAAGTATATACCAGGAATGAAGAAGTTAGTTGATGCAATTCATGAAGCTGGAGGATTAGCTGGAGTACAATTATGGTTAGGCGGATCAGCAGTATTATTTGGAGATCCAACTGCAATGGTTGTAGTACCTAGTGATTTTCAAGCAGCTCCTAATTATGTAATACCTGGAGCAAGTATAGAAATAATTAAGGAAGCTGTTGAAGCTTTTGGAACCGCAGCAAAGCGAGCAGTAGAAGCAGGATTTGATACTATTGAATTTCATGCAGGGCACAATTATACTCCACACTCATTCTTGAGTAAGGCATTTAATAAAAGAACAGATGAGTATGGTGGATCTTTAGAAAATCGTTCAAGATTTTTGCTAGAATGTATAGAAGCTATACGTAATAATATTCCAGAAGATATGCCTCTATTTATGAGAATAGATGCCTTTGATGATTATGTTGAAGATGGTTTAACTATTGAAGAGGTAATTGAGTTTTGTAAATTAGCTAAAAATGCAGGAGTTGATGTAGTTGATGTTTCAAGAGGAAATTTCTCAAGTGCAGCTATTAAATATGAAGTGCCACCAGTAGATTTACCAAGAGGCTTTAATGTTGATAATGCAACAAGAATAAAGAATGAGACAGGCTTGGTTACAATTGCTGTAGGAAGAATAAATGATCCAGAGCAAGCTGATGAAATAATTAAAGATTGTAAAGCTGACATGGTTGTAATGGGAAGAGCACAACTTGCAGATCCAGAATTCTGTAATAAAGCTATGAGAGGAGAAGCAGATAGCATTATACGTTGTGTAGGCTGTAACCAAGGGTGTTATGATGGCTTTTCTGATAAGAATGTTCCTTTTATAACTTGTTTAAGAAACCCAGCCTTAGGAAGAGAGAAGGAATATGAGTTAAGAAAAACGGAAACACCTAAAAAAATATTAATTATTGGGGGAGGAGTTTCTGGTTTACAAGTAGCAACTACTTTAAAGGAAAGAGGACATATTCCAGTAGTATGTGAAGCAAGTGATTCCTTAGGAGGACAATTTGTACTAGCTGGTGCTGCACCAAGAAAAGAAGAAATGAAATTAGCAGCTATTCATATGGGAGAAGTATGTGAAAAGGCTGGAATTGAAATAAGGCTTTCTACAAAGGTAACGCCTGAAGTTATTAAAGACGTAAATCCAGATGAAGTTATAGTAGCGGTAGGATCTTCTCCAATGAAATTAAACATACCTGGTTCAAAGTTATCTAATGTTACAAATTCTCATGATGTATTAGCTGGTAAGGCTAAGGTAGATGGAGATGTTGTAGTAGTTGGTGGAGGATTGGTAGGTCTTGAGGTAGCTGAATATCTTTCAGGTAAAGTTGGAAAGATTACTGTTGTTGAAATGTTAAATGAGGTTGCTAAGGATTTAGGACAACTTCGTAAAATTTGTGTAATGGAGAATTTATATAAAGAAGGAATAACTACTATAACTAATGCTAAATGCGTAGAGATAAAGGATAAGGCGGTTATTATTGAAAGAGAAGGTACATTAGAAGAAGTTCCTTGTGATTCTGTAGTTGTGTCAATAGGCTCAAGAGCTCGTGATTATAATGAAATATCAGCTTACTGTAATGAAAATAATATACCTTATCATATAATAGGAGATGCAGTTAGAGCTCGTAGAGCTTTAAATTGTATTAAAGAAGCAGTAGATGTAGCTAGAGAAATATAGTGAAATTTTTTAGTTGATTTTGTGATGTATAGAAACTCAAGTTTTGTACTTGGGTTTCTTTTTATTTTATATATGATATAATATGCTATTAGAAAATACATGGATAAGGTGTGTAGTTATGGAAGAATTAAAAAAATCAATTGAAGAAATGATAAAAGAAGAATTAATTAAAATAGTTATAAGCAATAAACTTAATAAAGATGTTAAATATAATAAGATTACGTTTCTGTTAAAAGAAAATAAAAAAGAAAAGTATTATCAAATAGAGCAATATACAGATAAACAAGTATTTCATGAAAACATAAAATTTGATGAAATATCTTCAAAACTTTTAGAGTGCATTGAAGGAAAGTATAAGCAAGTTTCTGCATGGTCAAATGACACAACATTTGATATGAAGATATCTAAAAAAGGTAAGATATTCTTAGGTAAAAAGAAGAGTAGTAATGAAAAGTTAGCTAATAAAAGTCATAATAGAGAAAAGAATTATATCTTAAAGGAAGGTATGATAATTGAACCTCTTATAGATTTAGGGGTATTTACTAAAGAGGGGAAGGTAGTTAACTCTAAGTATGATAAATATAAGCAAATAAATAGATTCGTAGAGATAATAGATGATGAAATAAAGAAGAATGATTATAAGGAGCTTACTATATTAGACTTTGGATGCGGTAAGTCTTACTTAACATTTGTACTTTATTATTACTTTGTAAAAATCAAGAAAATCAACGTAAAGATGATTGGTTTAGATTTAAAGGAAGATGTAATTAAGAAATGTAATGATATAGCTAAGAGATACAAGTATGATAATTTACATTTTGAGCTTGGAGACATAAATGGATTTAAGTATAACAATAAGGTGGATATGGTTATAACCTTACATGCATGTGATACCGCAACAGACTACGCTTTATATAATGCAATAAAGTGGAATAGTAATATGATATTTTCTGTTCCATGTTGCCAACATGAATTTAATAAACAGATGAAATCAGATAAGTTTTCTATATTAACTAAGTATGGAATAATTCAAGAAAGAATGGCAGCCCTTATGACAGATTCTGTTAGGGCAAACCTTTTAGAAGCAATGGGATACAAAACACAGTTGTTAGAGTTTATTGATATAGCTCATTCTCCTAAAAATATATTAATTAGAGCGTCTAAGGGGAAAATATCTCTTGATAAGAAGAAAGAAGCTTTAGATGAGATAAATAGATTAAATAAAGAATTTAATTTTAATCCAACATTATATAAGTTGTTGGAAAGTGACTTAAAAAACTTAAAATAGTATCATAAATATTTACTGTTATTACATAAAATGTATATAATAATGTTATATATATTAGGGGGAGGGTAATAATGGTGAAGAAGAGGGAAAAGGATAGTAAAAGGGAAGAAGAAATAAGAGAAGAAGAGTTAAGAAAATATGATTATTACGATGGAAAAGAAGGGGGAAGTATTCTAACCTTTTTTGGAGGTATAATATTATTTTGTATAGGGGCCTTCATGATTTTTCAGAATACTACTATATCAACAGGATTTGGACTTTCTCGATTAATAGGTTTTGATGTTCCTACAGGATTAATAATTTTTCCACTACTAGTGGGCGTGGTAATATTATTTTTTAATGAAGATTCTATATTTGGATGGTTTTTGGTAGTTGTTGGATTGTTAATTATTATAGTTGGAATAATTATGGGATTAAGAATACATTTTAACAGAATAACTATGTTCCAAGGAATAATAATGTTTGTAACCACAGCAGCAGGCATTGGCTTAACCCTAAAAGGGTTATTTGGAAAGAAAAAAAGTTGATGGAGTATTAAATTTTAGATTATTATAGGGCTATGGCAATAGGAGAGTAATTTTTTTATTGCCATAGTTCTTTTTATTTTGAATTAAGTAGCGAGAGTAATAGTGTGAAAACTCCTGGGTTTACTAGGAGTTTTCATTGACTTTTAAACTAGTGACTACTATAATAACTACTTGTAAGTGGTTACTAAAGTAGTTACTAGTTAGGGGGTTAAAAAGTGTTAGCAGAAAAATTAATGTTACGTGAAGAAAGAGAAGAAGGAATAAAAGAAGGGGTAAGGGCAGCAGCTCCATTAATTATAGGATACATACCAATAGCTATGGCCTTTGGTATTTTAGGAAAAACTGCAGGAATAACATTTAGTGAGACAGTAATGTTTTCAGCCTTTGTATCAGCAGGTGCAAGTCAATTTATGGCGTTAAATCTATTTATTGCAGGAGCAGGGATAATACAAATTATATTAACTACGTTCTTGGTTAACTCTAGACATTTCTTAATGAGTGCATCTCTTTCAAGAAAGGTTAATGATAAGCTTCAAAAATGGACACCTTTTGTGGCTTTTGCAATGACAGATGAAATATTTTCAATTGCCTCTTTTAAGAAAGAAGAACTAACTCCTAAATTTATGTTGGGGTTTGAAGGATCAACATATTTAGTATGGGTCTTAGCTACAGCTGGAGGATTTTTACTAGGTGAAGTTTTACCCCCAGTAGTTCAAGACAGTATGGGAATAGCTTTATATGCTATGTTTATAGGTATACTAATACCAGAAGGAAAAAAGAGTAGAAAATTATTAGGACTAGCTATTTTAGCTGGAATTTTAAATACAATATTATCTTCCATTTCTTTTTTACCAGCAGGATGGAGTGTTATTATTTCAATAATATCGATATCAGCTTTAGGAGCATTTATGAAAGAGGAGGTTCAAGTTAATGAGTAAAGTTATTATTTTAATACTTGGAATGATGATAGTAACTTATCTACCAAGACTTATTCCATTTTTAATGGGAAATCAAAAGGAACTTCCAGAAAAGTTTAATAAGTTTTTATCATATATTCCAGCAACAGCTCTTGGTGCATTGATTTTACCAGGAGTTTTTAATGCTACACCAGATAAACCAGTAGCAGGAATAGTAGGAATTTTATTTGCTATTGGATATTCATGGTACAAAGGTGGTATAATATTACCAGTAATAGGAGCAATATTATCTACTTTTATTGTATTAGTGGCGTTTTAACGTAGGAGGGAACATGGGAGATAATTCATCAGTAATTCAAGAAATGAAGTCTTTAGGATTAAGTGAGTATGAAGTGAAGGCATATTTAAGTCTTTTAGAAAAGAATCCTCTAAATGGATATAGTTTAAGTAAGGAATCAGGCATACCAAGGTCAAGAATTTATGAAGTTTTAGATATGCTAAAATCTAAAGGAATGGTATTTGAACAAAGTGATGAAAAGACAACAATTTATTATCCATTAGAGCCAAAGCTTTTAATTTCAAAACTTGAAAAGAACTTTACTCAAACCTTAAGTAGTGTTGATAAATACGTAAACAGTATTTATAACAAGAAGGAGCAAAAAAATACGCTTACTATTTTAGAGGGAAGAGAGAAGATTATTGAGGCATTAAATCTATTGATTTCTAATGCTCAAAAGAGAATAGCTCTTTCAATATGGGAAGAGGAAGTAAAAGAAATTGAAGAAGAGTTAATTAAAGGAAAAGAAAGAGGAGTAATTATTAAGGGGATATACTTTGGAACAAGTAATGCCTTTAATGAACTTACTCCTCATAGAGATATAGAAACCTATTTGCAAGAAAAAAAGGAAAGATATATGACTGTTACTATTGATGGAGAACACGCTTTGTATGGTGTAATCTCAAGAGGGGAAGATAGTAGAGTTACTTGGACTCAAGATGAAAGCTTAATTGATGTAAGTGAAGATTACATATGTCATGATCTTATGGTTAATGAGTATTTCTATCAGCTTAATGAAAAAAAACAATGTGTGTATGAGAACTTCATGAATGAAGTTAGAAAAGATTATTTTGGATATAGTGATATCTAAATATAAAGGGGGCAAAAAATGATATCAAAAAAGATGAATGAACTTGTAAAAAATAGCTCTGTAATAAGAGCAATGTTTGAAGAAGGCAAAAGGTTATCAGCTATATATGGGGAAGAAAATGTTTTTGATTATAGCATTGGTAATCCTAATGTAGAACCACCACAAGAAATAAAGGATGCAATTGTTCAGATACTAAATGAAGAATCACCTAACCTTGTACATGGATATATGAATAACTCAGGTTATGAAGATGTACGAGAGGAAATTGCTCAATTTATAAACAACAAAAATAATATGAATTTATCTTGTGAAAACATAGTTATGACTTGTGGTGCAGCTGGTGGCTTAAATGTTATATTAAAAACATTATTAAATCCAGGTGATGAAGTTGTAGTTCTTGCACCATACTTTGGGGAGTATGGAAATTATGTAGCTAATTTTGATGGTAAACTTATTGTTGTACCAGCTGAAACTAAGACATTTCAACCTAATATTGAAGGCTTGAAAGAAGCTATAACGCCTAGAACTAAGGCCGTAATAATAAATACTCCTAATAATCCAACAGGAGTTGTTTATTCAGATGAATCATTAAAGAGTATGGCTAAGGTTTTGGAAGAAAAGGAAAAGGAATTTGGAACTAGTATTTATCTTATTTCTGATGAACCATACAAAGAAATAGTATATGATGGGGTAGAGGTACCATATGTACTTAAGTATTATAAAAATTCCTTTATAGGGTATTCATATAGTAAGTCATTATCTCTTCCAGGGGAGAGAATAGGATATATTGTAGTAAATAGTGTAATGGATGATTTTAATGATGTAATTGCATCATTAAATGTAGCAAATAGAATACTAGGATTTGTTAATGCACCATCCCTATTTCAAAGAGTAATAGGAAAAACATTAGGTGCAGAAGTAGATGTTAATATATATAAGAAGAATAGAGATTTATTATATAATCATTTAATAAGTTTAGGATTTGAATGCATAAAACCTGAAGGAGCATTTTATTTATTCCCTAAGGCACTAATTCCAGATGATAAGAAATTTGCTGAAGAAGCTAAGAAGTTTAATTTGCTTATAGTTCCAGGATCATCATTTGGATGCCCAGGATATTTTAGGCTTTCTTACTGTATTGGATATGATAAGATTGAAAAATCTTTGGAGGCTTTTAGTAAACTGGCAAAGCAGTTTGCATGATGAATAGTAATTTATGAGGTTCATTGGAATTCTTTATAAGTAATTATTTATCATTAACAAGAAAAGTAATTTTAAGATTCAATGTCACATCAAATAAATACAATTAATAATTGTAACAAAGTTGAATTTGTCATAGTTGAAAAGACCAATGATTTATTATCATAGGTCTTTTTTTCATTAAAGATACTTTTGCAATTCAAAAATTATAACGGCTTAAATTAGCAATTAATTTGAAAAATATTTTTAGAAAAATAGATTTTATAAATACTTTGGGTGATTACATTATATGGTAAAATAATCATAGGTAATTAAATTAGGAGGAAATATCATGCATTTAAAATATTCTAATAATTTAAGTGATTTTTTAGAAGGAGATAAAATTCTTGAAAGTAAATTTAAATTTTTTGGATATAAATCTCGAGTAACTCTTATTAGCATTATATATGTATTTTGTTTTATTAGGAGTCTTGTAGTTTCCAATATATATCTTAAATCAATTTTTGCGTCCATAATCATAATTTCTTGGATTTTATTTTTAAAAGCGTATAATTATGAATATTTTAGAGATAGAGAAGAATATTATTTAAGTACTCCAGATATATTTAAAGAAATTAACTTATATATTAATGAAACTAATATTGTAGTGGAAATTAGTCATGTAAGTTTAAGTGTTGAAATCAGTGATATATCTAAAGTTATTGAAAGTAAGAAGAAAATAATAGTTTTAAGTGATAAATATAAGGCATTTGTTATAGCGATAATACCTAAATATGTTTTTAAGGAAAATGAGAAAGAACTATTTATAAAAAAGATCGCAGAAAATAAAGTTATATACAGTAATATATAGAATATAAAGTGGGTGATATATATGGAGTTTGAATTTAGTAATACGCTTAGTGAGTTAGTAGAATTACGATTAAATACTATAAAAAAGAGAAAATTAACAACAAGTAATGTTTTATATTTTACAATTTCGACTATACTTATAGTTTGTGGGCTATGGGATTTTATTGTAAATGGTAATGATATTTATATTATTATTCTTTTGGGAATATTTCTTGTTATTTTATATTTTGTTTTCAAGATGATAATAAAATTAAGGTGTATATCTCTTATGCAATATCGAATTAAAAAAGATAGCCATTTAATTTCAAATAAATTTGTAAAATTTGAGGAGAATAAAATAACTATACGACAGGATGGTAAAGAAGAAATAATCTTTATTGATGATATAACTAAAATCATAGAAAATAGATTAAGTTTATGTATTTATGTACGTAGTAATGGTGATAAAAATAAAGATTATGTTGGATTAATAATTCCATTAAATATTTTAAGTAGTGAAGAAAAAAGAAAAATATGGAATAAAATAAAGAGTGTAAAGTAAACTGAAACAAGAATTTAATACACCAAGGTATAGCATTACTTACAACAAGAAAAAAAGATGGCAAAGAAATATTAAATGGGAAAATATTAATTAAATCATCATTCATTATTAATCGAATCTACTTGACTAAATTCTCCATATATTAGATAATTAGTATAATAAAATTATAGGATAAAGATAGTGATAAGGAAGAGTATATAAGTTAAGTCTTTTAGAGAGCTAGGGGGAGGTGGAACCTAGTAGATTATTTTATAGAAAGCAGCCTTTGAATCGCGTATTGAGAACTAAGATTAATTCTTAATGTAGATACAGACGTGTCCCTTACGTTATAGAGGAGAGGATAAGAAATTATCCTTACTGAGTGAGTAAAAAGATATTTTACTTATTAGGGTGGTACCGCGAATTTTAGCTTCGTCCCTTTTTGGGGATTGGAGCTTTTTTTATTTTATAAATATATAGGAGGTATATATTGTGGAAGAAATTTTAGAGATATTAGAACAAAATAGTCGATATACTGATGAACAGATAGCGTTAATGGCTGGTAAAACAGTAGAAGAGGTTAGAGAAGCTATTAGGGATTATGAGGAGAAGAATATAATAGCTGGGTATACTACTCTTATAAATTGGGAAAATACAGGAAAAGAAACAGTAACAGCTCTTATTGAAGTAAAGATAACACCTCAAAGAGACGTTGGTTTTGATAAAGTTGCTGAAAGAATATATAAGTTTGAACAGGTAAAGGCTTGTTATTTAATGTCTTCTGGGGGATTTGATTTAACAGTGATAGTAGAAGGAAAGACAATGAAGGAAGTTGCACTATTTGTATCGGAAAAGCTAGCATGTCAAGAAGCTGTAACTGGTACTGCAACACACTTTGTTTTAAAGAAGTATAAGGATCACGGAACGATATTTAAAGAAAAGAAGGTTCAAGATAGGGAGGCTATATTTGTATGATACTAGAAAATATGATTAGAGATGACGTGAAGAATATGCCACCATCTGGGATTAGAAAATATTTTGATTTAATTAATGAGATGGATGATGTTATTTCATTAGGTGTTGGGGAACCAGATTTTGTAACTCCTTGGAATGTAAGAGAAGCAGGGATTTATTCATTAGAAAAAGGACATACTCATTATTCTTCCAATGCTGGTTTTATAGAGCTAAGAGAAGAAATAGCTAATTACTTAAATAGAAGATTTGATTTAAGCTATAATCCTAATAATGAAATTTTAGTTACTGTTGGTGGTAGCGAAGGGATAGATATAGCTTTAAGGGCGCTAGTTGGACCTGGAGATGAAGTTGTTGTTCCAGAACCAAGTTTTGTTGCATATAAAGGATGTACTGCTTTTACGGGTGCTACCTCTAAGGTTATAGATTTAAAAGCAGAAAATAATTTTAAGCTTACAGCAGAGGAACTTGAAGAAGCAATTACAGATAGAACTAAAGTTGTTATAATACCATTCCCTAATAATCCAACAGGGGCAATAATGACTAGGGAGGATTTGCAACCTATAGTTGATGTTTTAAAGGATAAGGATATAATAATCCTTTCAGATGAAATTTATGCAGAATTAACTTATGGGGAAAATCATGTTTCTATAGCAAGTTTTCCGGAAGTTAGAGATAAAACTATAGTTATAAGTGGATTTTCTAAGGCATATGCAATGACTGGATGGAGATTAGGTTATGTTTGTGGACATCCTGTTTTAATAGATGCTATGAAGAAGATACATCAATATGCATTAATGTGTTCTCCTACTACTGCACAATATGCAGCAATTGAAGCCTTGAAAAATGGGGATGAAAGCGTAGGAAAGATGGTAAGGGAATATAATAGAAGAAGAAGAGTGTTATTAGATGGATTTAGGAAACTTGGATTAGAATGTTTTGAGCCACATGGTGCATTCTATATGTTCCCTTGTATTAAATCTACAGGAATGACTTCTGATGAGTTCTGTGAAAAACTACTTATGAGTGAAAAAGTATTAGCAGTTCCAGGTAATGCATTTGGAGATTGTGGGGAAGGATTTATTAGGACGTGCTATGCTTCTTCTATGGATAATATTATTGAAGCGTTAAAGAGAATAGAGAGATTTTTAGAAAAACAAAAAAAATAAAGGCAAAGGCTATATTAAAGTAAGATTTATTTTAATATAGCCTTTTTATACGTCTAGGAATAGTAGCAAGTCCTTATTGATAGATGGCTTGAGTGATGAAAATATGTTAAGACGTTAAAATAAAAATTATAGTGCCACCGCAGAACGCCAAAAACAAGTTTTGGAACCTGTAGTATGGCTAAAAAAAGAGACAAGATCCTGGGGGGAACTTGTCTTAAATAAGGTTTAAATTTATGAATTAATTTAGCTAATTTTATTATATGGTATTTTTTCAATTATGATAGCCTTAATTTTTATCATAAATAGTGTCTATTTTTTGCATAAATATTTTTATCTGTAAAATATGGTAGAGGAAAATGGTTTTCTAAGAAGAATATCTTAGTATATAGACGATAGTAAAGAAGCGGGTGATAGTTTTGAAGTTATTATTAGTTGAGGATGATATAGCCTTAATTAGAGGAATATCTTTTGCTTTGAAAAAAGAAGGATTTGAAATAGAAGCAACTGATACTATAAGTAGCGCAAAGAGTTTAATAGATAGTGAAAAGTTTGATCTAATACTATTAGATATTAATCTTCCAGATGGACTTGGGTTTGATTTGTGTGAAAAAGTAAGAACATATTCTAATATACCTATTATATTTTTAACAGCATCTCAATCTGAACTAGATATAATGAATGGTTTAGATATTGGAGGAGATGACTATATTACTAAGCCTTTTAGTGTAGGTGTATTGATATCTAGAGTGAATGCATTATTAAGAAGAGTAAATAAAATTAAAGATAAGTGGATAATTGAGTCAAAGGATATTAAGTTTTATGAAAGGGAAATGAAGGTTAAGAAAAAGGATAAAGATATTGAATTAACAAAAAGAGAAATGAAGCTAATACACTTTTTTATGAATAACCCTCAAATTATATTATCTAAAGAAAAGATACTGGAGAGTGTATGGGATTGTGATGGAGACTTTGTAGATGAGAATGTTGTTGCAGTTAACATAGGAAGGTTAAGAAACAAAATAGAAGAAATTCCAAGTAATCCAGAATATATTCAAAATATAAGAGGGGTAGGGTACATATGGGCACAGGGATGCATAAGGAAATAGGGGGAAATTATACAATAAAGAGAGGATTTATAATTTCTTTCAGTGCTTTTATATTTATTTTCTTTATTCAAGGTATTGTTATAGGTGGATATTTAAAAAATTTGGAAGAGAAGCAAATGATTAAATATCAAAATATAGTTGGTGGATTAAAAGAAAAGAATATATTAAATGATAGCGAATTGAATGAAATATTATTTTCTCAAGAGGATGAAGAAAGGCTAAGAATAGGTGAAGAGTTTTTTTATAAGCTAGGATATGGGAGAAATATGGGTGCTTTAGATAATGAACTTTTCTATAATGAACCTACAAATTTGTATTTGTTAATCATAAGCATTATTTTTTTATCATTATTTCTTTGCTTTTTAGTATTATTTTTTATCTTTAAAAATGGTGCTGGCTGGATTCTTGAACTAAGCAATGATATACAGAGAATAACATTTAAAAGTGGATATAAATATAGAAATGATATTGGTGAAGGTGAAATAGCTCTTTTAAATACAAGACTTAATAAATTAAATGAAAACATAGATAAGAGCATTAATGACATTGATAGAGATAGGAATATGATGAAAGAGTTAATAAATGATTTATCACATCAACTAAAAACTCCAATTACTTCATTGAAGCTTTCAAATAGTTTTCTTAAGGGAAATGACTTAACAGAAGAGGAAAGGGAAGAGTTCATAAATACATCCTGTAAGGATATTGAGAGATTAGAGTGGCTTAGTGAAGGATTAATGCAAGTTTCTAGATTAGAGGCTGGAATAGTAAAGCTTGATATAAAACCTAATAATTTAAAAGATACATTAATTGATGGAATAAATGGAGTTTATAAAAAAGCTTTAAAAAAGGGTTTAAATTTAGAATTTAATAAATTTCTAAATATTGTTTTTAGACATGACTATAGGTGGACAAAGGAAGCTATAATAAATATTTTGGATAATGCTATAAAATATACAGAATCGGGGGGAATAGTAAAGGTATCCCTGCAAGAAGAGAAGGATTTAATAAAAATAGTTATTGAAGATAGTGGAATTGGAATTGGAGAAGATGAAATTTTTAAGGTATTTAAGAGATTTTATAGAGGAAGAGATATTAATGTTCAGAGGCAAGAAGGGTCTGGACTAGGATTATATTTATCGAGAAGAATAATAGAAGAAGAGGGGGGGACTATAGGCTTAAATTCAGAAGTTGGGAAGGGAAGTATATTTACAATTACCTTTTATAAAGGACTTTTAGAGTGAATAACAAAAATGTTATTAACTTTGTTAATGAATTGTTATTATGGTGATTTACAATAAAGGTATAGGTATAAAGGGGGAAGTACATATGGAGATATTAAAAACTATAGATTTAAAGAAATATTATGGGCAAGGCACAGGAGAGGTAAAAGCTGTAGATTGTATTAATATATCAATACAAAAAGGGGAATTTGTTACTTTGATAGGACCATCCGGATCTGGAAAAAGTACATTACTTAATCTTTTAGGTGGCCTAGATAACCCTACTAGTGGAGAAATTATAATAGAAGGAAAAAATATAAGTAAATTAAAGTATGATGACTTATGCTTATTTAGAAGAAGGAATATAGGATTTGTTTTTCAGTCCTATAACTTACTACCAATATTATCAGCATATGAAAATATTATATTACCTATAAGGATAGATAATCAAAAGGTGGATAGAGAATATGTTGAGGAAATCATGAAAACATTAGGTATATGGCAAAAGAAAGATGTAATACCTAGTAAATTATCAGGAGGACAACAACAAAGAGTTGCCATTGCAAGAGCTTTGGCTTCAAGACCATCAATAATATTAGCAGATGAACCAACAGGAAACTTAGATTCAAAAAATAGCGATGAAGTAGTTTCCATGCTTAAGGCGTGTTCAAAAAAGTACCATCAAACAATTCTTTTAATAACTCATGAAGCAAAGATAGCAATGCAAGGAGATAGAATATTAAGGATTGAAGATGGGAAGGTGATTGAGTGATGAGAAACAGTATTTATAGAGAGCTAGGGGTTAAAAATCTATTAACTTCTAAGAAGAATAATATTGTTCTTGGATTTTCAATTACTTTAGTATCAGCTTTTCTTATGATTATACTTGGATTGTGCTATAGCTTGAATTTGGCTTTCAAGGAGGATCTTGCAGTAAACGGATTTGGAGCTGACAATGCATATTTTAGTTTAAAGGATGAAGAAGATATAAGTAGGATAAAGAATCATACTTATGTAGATGAAGTTGGAGAAAATATTATAGGCGGTCAGATTATAGAATATAAAGGGTCGAAAGTTTATTTGAATTATAGTGATAAAACATGGCTAGATTTTTATAGGACAGAGATTCTTAGTGGTGAGCTTCCAAATGATAAATATGATATTGTACTAGAAGATAAGTTTTGTGAAAAATATAAATTAAATATTGGAGACTATATAACAAATGAAAAAGGAGAAGAATTCAAAATTACTGGTATTGTTAATGTAAAAGGGAATCCGGCACCTAATTCTTACGATGGATATGTATCAAAAGAGATAGCGTTAAGAGGTAAACCATTAATGGTTAATGGAAAAGATGTAAGGTATTCAGTTGGATTAACTGTTAGGGGAAAGTTTAATATAGAAAAGAAGTTATATGAAATTGCTGAAGATTTAGGGTATACTCCATCTATTATATTTGGAGAAGAAAACGGGGATTTTATAATAAATAAATTTATGCTAGGGCCAGAAAAAGGTATTGTAGTAGCCTTTTTTATATTAACATTGCTTATTATTTTAACTTCATTTTTTATTATTTATAACCTGGTATCTATTAGCTTTACGGAGAGGGTACAAAACTATGGCCTTTTATCAACGTTAGGAATGAATAGAAAACAATTAACCAAGGTAATGTGGTGGGAAGTATTTATTTTATCCATAATAGCTATACCTATAGGAATAGTTATAGGAGTAGGAGTAGGAAAAATAGTAATACCTAGGATACCAGTTAATCTTGATGTTCCTTTGTATGTAGTATATAAGTTATGGTTTATTCCTGTAATAATATTCATAACTTTAATAACAATTTTTGTATCTATTTTAGCACCAGTTAGGAAAAATATTAAAATGTCACCTATTGAGGCTATGAAGTATTCATCATTTAGTATGGTTAAAGAAGTTAAATTTAAAGAGAGTAATAATGTTCTTAATGATTTAGCTAAAAGTAATATATTGAGAAATAAGAGGGCTACAATGACCATAATTATATCCTTGTCCATAAGTACTATTTTATTTTTAGCAGTTTCTACAGTTTTAAATAGTATGAGTCTCCAAAATTATATAAGATCATCTTTTGTAGCAGAAGATATAAAAGTAGCTGTAAATAATGATATGTTCTACTATATTGATGGAGGAATAACAGAAAAAAATGCTAAGGATATTATAAATTATAGTGATGTAAAGTATGCTTATGGAAACAAAAAAGTTGGATCATATATAGGCAATAAAAGTTATGATTTATATTCTATAAATTCAAGTGATTTAAAGAATCTAGATGATAATTTGATAGAAGGTTCTTTAGATAAAAGTGAGTATGAGGGTAAAAATAAAGTGATTATACCATATAAGAATGATGTAAGTGAGATACCTTATAAAGTGGGAGATAAAGTTGAAATAAAAGTTAATGATGAGATTGATAGTTATGAAGTAGGTGCAATAGTTAATGGCTTTGATATAATGACTACGATAAAAGCAAATAATAATATATTACTTTATGAAGGAAATAAGTCTTTTAATAATGTAGATTATTTTGTATTCCATATAAAAACTAAAGGTGGCAAAGTAGAAAGTGTAAAACAAAGACTATTAGAGGAATATAAATCAAATGAAAACATTGAACTTACAACCTATGATGGAGTTAATAATGAGCAGAGCAATTCTCTAAAACAATTAAATTTTGGTGGATATTTAATTGTAGGTGTTATTGGAATTTTAGGTGTTTTAAATTATATTATTACCATTTTAACAAGTGTTTTATCTAGGAGAAAAGAATTTGGAATTATAAGAGCATTGGGAATTAGAGAAAAAGAGCTAAGAAAAATGATAATAAGAGAAGGTATATTTATATCTGGAATTATAGGAGGTATAGGAATAATACTAGGAAATATATTAGGCTACTACTTATATAGGGCATTTAAAACACAAGCAGCCTATGCAATATATTCATTTCCTATAGTACAAAATCTTATTGTAGTGTTGCTTCTTATAGTAATTCCATTACTAGTATATAGAATGGCTATAAAGAGTATTATAAAAATTCCAGTAGTTGAGCAAATAAGACATATTGAATAGAAAAAGGAGCTTTGAAAAAGCTCCTTTAAATTACCCTAATAGTAAAGAAACTATTAGTATTAATGTAAATGTCCAATGTAGATTGTTTGTATATGGAATTCCAAGTTTTTGGAATGTAGTAACAGCTCTAAGTGCTTTAACAGCAAGAGGAAGGGTTATAAATACAACTAGTGTAGATAAAGGGTATAATCCATTAAAGACAAATAATAGGGATAATACATAAACTCCATAAATAAGTGACCTATACAAAGTTGCACTAAATCTGCTTCCAAGTCTAACGCTTAATGTTCCTAGACTTAGTTTAGTATCTCTTTGAAAGTCTCTCATTTCATTACTAATCATTAATGCTGGTATTATTAATGATGCTGGTAAAGCTATTAGTATAGGATATACATTTAAGCTTTGACTAAATGGGAAATATGCACCAAGAACCATTAATGGCCCCATTAATATAAATGAAAGGGGTACTCCTAATCCTTTAGTTTTATATACAAAAGGTTCTCCTGTATAGGCATAAGCTCCTATTATTCCAACAAGTCCAATCCAAAACATTCTTATATCTGTAAGATATATAAGAGCTAGTCCAATTAATGCTGCACCAGCAAAACATGCCATAGCAAGTAAGAATACATAAATATCGAAGTAAGTTCTTTCCACACCTAAAAAATTTCTCTTTCTTCCTGAAGGTCTATAATATCTAAAGTCACCTTCAAAATAATCATTAACAAGGTTAGCTCCACCTTGAGCAAGTATTCCGGCTATAGTAATTATAGTGATAAGGAAAATGTTATAGTCTAAAGAATAATTTTTCATAGAACCATCCAAATATGCTGCTATTATCCCAAGGGTTGTTGAACCAACAGCTAATGTTAATGATAATGGTCTAAATGCTATCCAACTATCTTTTGTAAATTTCTTTAAGTAATCTTTCGTTAAATTTTTCATAATGATTCATCCTATCTTTTTAAAATAACTAATATATTATTGCATATAATTTGACAAATTTAAAGAGTAAATGTTTTAATTTCCTTGAATTATTAAATGTACTTAAATATAATGGTAAATGGATTAAAAAGTTTGTAGGAGGATTAACAAATGAAAAAATTAAGGGGATGGATAGTGTTGCTTCTTGTGGCAGTATTTTCTTTAAGTGCTATAGGGTGTACAAGTAAGGATGATCTATCAAAAGAAAGTGAAGAAAATAGAACATTAAAAATAGGATTAATGCCAGCAGTAGATACTGCACCAATATTAATAGCAGAAAAAAATGGTTACTTTAAAGATGCTGGAATCAATGTGGAGATAGAAATTTATTCTAATGCTCAAAACAGACAAAGTGCACTTCAAAGTTACCAAATAGATGGTGCTATGACAGATTTTATTGCAGTTGCTACAAATGTTGATGGTGGATTTGATATAAAAGCTACAACTATGACAGATGGCATGTTTCCTGTTCTTTCTAAGGGAGATGTATCTGGTAAAAAGGATATTAAGGTTGGAATGATGGAAGTAAGCGTATCAAACTATCTTATAGATAAGTGGCTTGGTAAGGACTATAACATAGAAAAAGTATTTATAAATGAAATACCAGCAAGACTTGCAGCTATACAAAGTGGTGAATTAGATATGGGGTTATTCCCAGAGCCAGTTGCTTCAAACGGAGAATTAAAAGGATTAAAGAAAAACTTATATGGTATGGATGATGAGTTCTCACCAGATTGTTTAGTGTTTACAGGAAAAGCAATAGCTGAAAAAGAAAAGGCTATAAAGGCTTTCCATGAAGCTTATAATAAGGCTGTTGATGAGATAAATAAAAACCCTCAAATAGCAAGAGATATTCTTGTAGAAAAAATACCAAATACTAATCCAGAAGTTAAGGATATTATGGTATTACCAACATATAAGAAAGCAGCTATTCCAAGTGATGAATACTTACAAAGTATTATTGATTGGACATCAAAGACTTTAAATAAAGATTTAACTGTAAAACCAGAAGCTTTATTAGAAGGAAAGTTTGTAAAATAGAATGATTAATATAACTGATTTAACAGTAAGGTATAAAGAAGAAGTAGCAATAGATAGGATTAATTTATCTATTGAAAAAGGAAAGTCTTATGCCATTATAGGAGAATCAGGATGTGGAAAAACAACCCTGCTATTTACTATGGCAGGGCTTGTTTCTAATTATGAGGGAAAATTAGAAATAAAGGGAAACACATCTTTAATACTTCAAAATTTAGGTCTTTTTAATTGGTTTACAGTAGAAAAAAATATAGAGCTTGGCTTAAATAATATAAAGATATCCAAGGAAGAAAAGAAAGAGTTAGTTGATAGAATTCTTAAGGAACTAGGGTTATATCAATATAGAAAGAAATATCCAAAAGCATTAAGTGGTGGACAGAAACAAAGAGTTGCAATAGGAAGAACTATTATAAGTAATCCTGAAATTTTACTTTTAGATGAAGCAACATCTGCATTGGATTCTATAAATAAGGAAAAGATACAAGATTTACTTTTAGATATAAAGAAAACTAGGAACAGTACAATGGTATTAGTTACTCATAGTATTGAAGAAGCTGTATTTTTAGGGGAAGAAATTGTTGTTATGAAAAAAGGAAGAATTCATAGAATAATTTCTAATAGGTATTTTGGAGACAAAGACATAAGGTGTAAAAAAGAGTATATAGAAATATGCAGTAAGGTGAGGGAGGAATTATATGATTAAAAAGATTATAACCCCTTTATATGGTATAGCTATGATTGTTATATTATGGTGGGGATTAAGTTTTGCTATAGGTTCTAATATGGTTCCAACACCCTATGATACTCTTAAAGAGCTTGTTAAATTGTTTCAACAGAATTTTTTATTTCATATAATATACAGTTTTTATAGAATAATGTCTTCCATAGCAATGTCCCTACTTATAGGAATACCAATAGGCATTCTATTGGGTGTAAATAAATATATTGATAATATAATTTCACCTATTACTTATTTACTTTATCCAATACCTAAAATAGCATTTCTTCCTATTTTTATGGTGGTGTTTGGAATAGGGGATAAATCAAAAATTATTCTTATGATTACCATAATAATATTTCAAATAATAATTGTAACAAAAGATGGAGTGAAAGAAATAGATAAGGATATATTAATATCAGCAAAGGTAATGCATTTTAATGGGATAGATATGATTACTAAGGTTATTTTACCAGCAATATTACCAAAGGTTTTTTCAGCTTTAAGAGTTAGTATTGGAATAGCTATTTCTGCATTATTCTTTAGTGAAAACTATGCAACTAGGTATGGGTTAGGATATTTTATAATGAATTCCTGGTCTATGGTTGATTATAAAGGAATGTTTGCAGGAGTTTTGGCATTAAGCATTATGTCTTTGATAATATTTAAAGTTATTGATTATTTAGAGAAGAAAATATGTCTTTGGAATAGCTAGAAATTAACATTGACATAAGAAGTGAGAGAAGTTATTCTATAAAAGTTACAAACACGGTTGAATAATTATTTACTTTTGCACTATTAAACGAACTAGGAGGACGCACTAATGAGACAATTTTCAGAAAAACTAGCAGAAATATTAGGACCTATAGCAAATAAGTTCTCGTCAAATAGATATCTATCTGCTATTAGAGATGGATTTATAACCGTAATGCCACTTGTAATTATAGCTTCATTCTTTGTTTTAATTAACAATGTAGTGTTAGATTCAACAAATGGATTATTAGGTAACTTAGGAAACTTTGATACTTATAAGGATATCGGGGTAAGTGTTTATAACGGAACTTTAGGATTTTTATCAATATTTTTAGCATTTGGAGTTGCTTACAAACTTGCTAATCACTATGATATGGATGGAATAGGAACAGGATTTGTAGGTGTTGCATCAACAGTGGCATTAATGCCAGGAGCTATAACAGTAGGTGGAGAAACTGTAGGAGCTTTTTCAAGTACATTTACATCTCCAACAGGATTATTTGTTGCAATTATAGCTTCAATATTATCAACTGAGCTTTTAAGATTATTCCAAAAATCTAATGCTTTAAAGATAAGTATGCCAGATTCAGTACCACCAACAGTATCTAAGAGCTTTAATTTATTAATTCCAGCTACATTTACACTAACTATATTTGGATTAGTTTCATTCTTGACTATAAAGTTAACAGGTATTGATGTATACGAAATTATAACTAATGTTATTCAAACACCTATTAAGGCAGCATTCCAAGGGTTACCAGGTATAATAATAGTTGTTATGCTTCAAGGAATATTATGGAGTTTTGGGTTACATGGATCTTTCGTATTAAGTCCAATTACAGAACCGACATTACTTACAGCTATTGATGAAAATATAAAGGCTTTAGAAGCTCACCAGTTTATACCAAACATAGTTACTAAGCCATTCTTAGATGTATTTGTAAATATGGGCGGAACTGGTACAACTATAGGATTAGTTATAGCATTATTAATATTCAGTAAAAAAGAATCTGATAGAGCAATATCTAAATTAGCTTTTGCTCCATCATGCTTTAATATAAATGAGCCATTAATGTTTGGGTTGCCAGTTGTACTAAATCCTATTTATACTCTTCCATTAATATTCGTTCCAGTAATTTGTTTAGTTATTGCATACTTAGCAACATCAGCAGGAATTATAGCTAAGACAGTAGTTATGGTTCCATGGACTACACCACCAGTAATTTCAGCATTCTTAGCTACAGGTGGAGACTTGAAAGCAGCTGTGCTTGCTATATTATTAATTGCATTATCAGTTATCTTATATATGCCGTTTGTAATTGCTGCAAATAAGATGAAGGATGAATATTAAAATATTTATATTAGGAACTATATCATAATTTGGTATAGTTCCTTACTTTTAGTATGTTATTAACATTATTCTTTAAATTATCCAAGTTAAATTTTAAAGTATTATATGAAAACATTTAAATTATAAGCATTTGTCAAAAAACATCTAAATGTGTATAAAGTGAATATTTTTATGCTATAATGTTCGCATATAATAAATATGCTCGTATATCATCGGAAATATGGTCCGAAAGTTTCTACCTGCTAGCCGTAAATTAGCAGACTACGGGGTGAGATTGGTTAATAAAAATGTTTAACTGGAATTTCTGCACCTCAAATTGTTATTAATTTGAGGTGCTTATTATTTTTCATTAATCTTCCACTAATACGTATAAACGAGCTATTGATAAAAAAAACTTAGATGGGAGATAAAACATAATGGAAAAAAACAGACAAGCAATTGGTAGCGATGAACTATTATATGGAATAGATGATAAGCCAAAGCTAGCTACTCAAATCTTATTAGGATTTCAAAATATATTTGCAGCTTTTGGAGGAATTATAGCAGTACCCCTTGTAATTTCAAGTGCTTTAGGACTTGATGGGGTAACAGCTACAGCTGTTTTAAGTGCAACAATATTAGCATCAGGTATAGCGACAATAATACAATCAAAAGGTATAGGAAGAATAGGAGCAAGAGTTCCATGTATAATGGGTACAGATTTTACATTTGTTTCTCCGGCAATTACAGTAGGGTCAGTGGCTGGGTTACCAGGAATAATTGGTGCAACTATTTTGGGATCAATTGTAGAAATAGTACTAAGCTTTTTTATTAAACCTTTAATGAAGCTTTTTCCACCATTAGTTACAGGAACAGTTGTATGTTTAATTGGTTTAACTTTGATACCAGTATCTATGGATTGGGCTGCAGGAGGAGTAGGAACTTCAGATTATGGTAGCTTAAGAAATGTTGTAATAGCAATGACAGTTTTAGTAATAACATTACTTTTAAATAGATATGGAAAAGGTATGGTAAGTACAGCTTCAGTTCTTATTGGTATGGTTATTGGATATATTATTTGTATTCCACTTGGAATGGTTGATTTTTCTTTAGTTAATGAAGCAAAGTGGTTTGCACTTCCTAATATTTTTGAATATGGAGTAAACTTTGACTTTAAAAATGTTATTGCATTTATCCCAGCTTATATAGTAACAACTATTGAAACAGTAGGATGTTTAGCAACTATATGTCAAGTATCAAAGATTAAAGCAGATGATAAGACAATTGGTAGAGGAGTTTTAGCTGATGGTATTGGAAGTGCTATGGCAGGTGTATTAGGTACTTTCCCGAATACAACATTCAGTCAAAATGTAGGGCTTATACCTCTTACAAGAAATGCTAGTCGCTCGGTAGCAATAATGGCTGGTATACTATTAGTAGGGTTAGGATTCTTTCCTAAATTTGCAGCATTAATTAATATTATGCCTCAACCTGTATTAGGGGGAGTTGGTATAGTAATGTTTGGAACAATAGCAGCTGCTGGTATAAGAACATTAAGTACAGTTGAAATAAATAATAGAAATTTATTAATTATAGCTACAGCAATTGGATTAGGATTAGGTGTAACATTCCGTCCTGATTTTATAGCTAATTTACCAGAAGGATTAAGAATGATATTTTCATCAGGGATATCTACTGGAACAATAGTAGCGCTTGTTTTAAATAAGGTGTTAAAAGAGGATAAAAAAGTTGTAGAGGAGAATATAGAAGATGGAGAAGTTGCATAATAAGATTTTATCAGAAGGTAGAGCTTTAAATGAAAATGTACTAAAGGTTGATTCATTTTTAAATCATGGAGTTGACGCTAAATTAATGTACGAAATAGGTACATACTTTAGAGAATATTTTAATAGTAAGGGAATTACAAAGATATTTACTATTGAAAGCTCTGGAATTGCACCAGCAGTTATGACTGCATTGCAAATGAATTTACCAATGGTAACTCTAAAAAAACAAACATCTAAAATATTAAATGGAGAAGTTTATCAAACAACAGTACATTCTTTTACAAAGGGGAGTGACTATGAATTAACTCTTTCAAAGAAGTATATAAGTGAAGATGATAATGTTCTTATAATAGATGATTTTTTAGCAAATGGTGAAGCAGCTTTAGGAGCCATAAGATTAGTAGAGGAAGCTGGAGCTAGAGTTGGCGGAATTGGTATTGTAATAGAGAAGTCTTTCCAACCAGGAAGAAAAATGCTTGATGATAAAGGATATGATGTGTATTCTTTAGCTAGAGTTAAGAAATTAGGAAAAGATTTAATAGAATTCCTATAGGGTAAAAAGATAATGAATATAAGAGAGAAGCTCTGCTAATTGATAGAGCTTCTTTTTTATAATAAAGATAAAGAGGAGGCACTAAGGGTATATGTGTATCCTCCTAACTATATTATCAATTACATTTAAATCACTTTTATTGGCGTAATCTTGTTGTGCATAACATAAATTAAGAGATATAATAAAAGTGAAGATTTTGGAAATCTTATAGGGAGGTAATATAGGTGAATATTAAAGTATTAAAGGACAGGTATGCTATATGCAGATTAGAATCTGAGGATATGGTTCCTTTATGGGTAGACACAAAGAATTTTATTTCTATTACAAGAACAGAGGATGAGCTTAGTATTGTATGCATAGATAAGAATATTCCAAATGAGATAAAGAGTGAAAAAGGGTGGAAGGTGTTAAAAGTAGAAGGACCTTTAGATTTTTCATTAATAGGTATACTATCAGAGATAAGTGGTATATTAGCTAAAGAAAAAATAGGTATATTTGTGGTATCTACATTTGATACAGATTATATACTTGTAAAAGAAGAAAATTTAGAAAATAGCATAAAAGTTTTATCAGATAACAATATAAATATTATTTAAATGAAGATCACAGAAATGTGATTTTTATTTTTGAATATATATTTATATATAATTAAAGCAATAATTATTGTAAATAATAAAGAAAATAACTATAATATTATATGAATTAAAATTCAGAAAAAGAGGGATATGTATGAAGAAAACAAATGATTTAGGAAAAGGTAATATTGGTAAACTACTAGTATCCTTAGCTGCTCCAGCTATAGTTGCCCAATTAGTTAATGTTCTATATAACATTGTAGATAGAATATTCATTGGTAGAATGGACAATGGAGAATTAGCTATGGCAGGTGTAGGTGTAGCATTTCCAATTCTTATGCTTATTTCAGCATTTAGTGCTTTAATTGGTATGGGAGGAGCACCACTTTGTGCTATAAAAATGGGAGAAAAAAATAATGACGAAGCAGAAAAGATTATGAGTAATAGTTTTTCTATGCTTCTTATCATAGCAGTTATATTGACTACAGGATTTCTTATATTTAAAGAACCTATTTTATGGGCATTTGGTGCTAGTGAAGCAACTATAGGATATGCCTTAGATTACTTATCTATTTATGTTCTTGGAACAATTTTTGTACAAATTGCTTTAGGTATGAACTCATATATTAATACACAAGGATTTGCTAAAATTGGTATGATGACTGTAGTAATAGGTGCAGTAATAAATATTGTTCTTGATCCTATATTCATATTTGTATTTGATCTTGGAGTTAAGGGTGCTGCATTAGCAACTGTTGCAGGGCAAATGGTATCTGCTTTATGGGTATTAAAGTTTCTGTTTGGAAAGAAAAGTATTTTGAAAATAAGAAAAAAATACATGGTTCCAGATTTAAAGGTTGTTGGATCAACTATGGCTTTAGGAGTATCGCCATTTATAATGCAATCAACCGAAAGTTTAGTTCTTATATCATTAAATACTAGATTATCTATGTTTGGTGGAGATATAGCAGTTGGTGCAATGACTATTATGAGTAGTATAATGCAAATTATACTTATGCCACTTCAAGGATTAGCTCAAGGGGCTCAACCAATAATAAGTTACAATTATGGAGCTAAGCAGATGGATAGGGTTAAGAAAACTTTTAAATTAACATTAATAAGTTGTTTAAGTTTTACAGTAATTATGTGTTCATTATTAATGTTGTTCCCTAATCTTTTTGTAGGTATATTTAACAATGAGCCAGAGCTTGTAGCAATTACTACATGGGCAATAAGAATCTATTTCTTAGGAATATTTGTATTTGGTGCACAAATAGCTTGTCAACAAACATTCTTAGCTTTAGGGCAAGCAAAGATATCTTTATTCTTAGCTTTATTAAGAAAGGTAGTTTTATTAGTTCCTTTAATATATATACTACCAAACTTATTCCAAGATAAGTTAATGGGAGTACTTGTTGCGGAACCTATAGCGGATATAATAGCAACATTAACTACAGTTACTTGTTTTATGGTATTTTATAAAAAGAAATTTAAAGATGTTGATAAAACAGAATAAGAAATTTATAAAAATATTTAATAAAAAAAGAGCAGAGAAATATATTTCCTGCTCTTTTTGTTATCCTTAAAAAAGGGGTGATACGTATAACATAATATCACTAATAAAGTTTAATTGCAATGTTTAAGTAGGTATGTATAATAATGTAATAATTAAAGAAAAGAGTAGAATTAACACTAATAGACTCAGATTGTATTCAAGTAAAATTTACACTGTAATTACTTTATGCAATAATATGAAAATGTGATTTCTGAGAAAAAATTATTTTAGTGAGGTAAGGTATGAAAATAGGATTTGATCATGTAAAATATTTAGAAGAACAATCAAAGTATATTTTAGAGAGAGTTAATAATTATGATAAGCTTTATTTAGAGTTTGGTGGAAAACTTATGTTTGATAAACATGCTGCAAGAGTTTTACCAGGCTTTGATGAAAATGCAAAAATAAAGTTATTACATAAATTAAGAGAAAAAGTTGAAGTTGTAATATGTGTATATGCTGGAGATATTGAAAGAAATAAGATAAGAGGCGACTTTGGTATAACATATGACATGGATGTTCTTAGACTTATTGATGACTTAAGAGCATATGATTTAGATGTAAATAGTGTTGTTATTACTAGATTTAATGATCAACCTGCAACTACAGTATTTATAAACAAGCTTGAGAGAAGAGGAATTAAGGTTTATAAACATAGAGCAACTAAAGGATATCCAACAGATGTAGATACTATAGTAAGTGATGAAGGATATGGTAAGAATCCATATATTGAAACTACAAAACCAATAGTTGTAGTAACAGCACCAGGACCAGGAAGTGGAAAGCTTGCTACATGTTTAAGTCAGTTATATCATGAGTTTAAAAGAGGAAATACAGCAGGATACTCTAAATTTGAAACATTCCCAGTATGGAATGTTCCATTAAAACATCCTTTAAACATAGCATATGAAGCTGCTACAGTTGATTTAAAAGACGTAAATATGATTGATTCATTCCACATGGATGCATATGGTGAAATAGCTGTTAACTATAATAGAGATATAGAAACATTCCCAGTATTAAAGAGAATAATTGAAAAGATAACAGGTAAAGAATCGATTTATAAATCACCAACAGATATGGGTGTTAATAGAGTTGGATTTGGTATTATTGATGATGAAGTAGTTAAAGAAGCTTCAAATCAAGAAATTATAAGCAGATACTTTAAGACTGGCTGTGAATATAAGAAGGGTTATGTTGATAAGGAAACTTACGATAGAGCTAAACTTATAATGGAAGAGGTTAATCTTAAGGAAACTGATAGAAGAGTTGTTGTTCCTGCAAGAGAAAAGTCAGCTAAATTGAAGCTTATGGCGGGTGAAAATGAAATTTGTCCAGCAGTAGCATTAGAATTACATGATGGAACTATAGTAACAGGTAAGAGTTCATCATTAATGGATGCAGCCGCTGCTGCAACTATAAATGCCATTAAACATTTAGCTAAGATTGCTGATGATATATTTTTAATTTCACCAGTTATATTAGAACCTATTAAGAATTTAAAAGGAAATACTTTGAAAGAAAGAAATGTTGCGTTAAGTTGCCAAGAGGTACTTATGGCTTTAAGCATATCAGCAGCAACAAATCCTACAGCACAAGTTGCAATGAGTAAGTTAGGTGAATTAAGAGGTTGTCAAGCTCACTCTACAACAATACTTTCAAGAAGTGATGATCAAACATTTGGTAAGTTAGGTATAGACGTTACATGTGATGCTGAATATCCAAGTGCAAATCTATTTGATAATAACTAAGAAGCTGCCAATGGCGGCTTCTATTATTTATATATTTATATATTTATATATTTGTGGATTTTTGGAATTAAATATTATGAATAGAAGAGGGCCTGTATTACAAATAATATCATTGAGTAAAGTTGTTTAAGAATAATAGAGGAGAGTGATATTATGGCTAAGGCAGGTATGAGAAGACCAGACGTTAATGAGCCTCATGGAACAGAAAGTAATCATAAACAAAGATATGGAAAAGGAGATCCTGTTGTTCCGGAGATACAAGGAAAAGCTAAAACAGGAAATAAAAAAGCAGGACCTATTTAAGGATTAAAAATACCAGGTTATAAACCTGGTATTTGAATTTTATAAGTATTTTTTCTATCTTCTAATTTAAATTCATAAGTTATAACTAAATCACTGATGTTAGTAGCTGGAAAGGAAATTATATCAGAGGTATAAGGACCATTAGTATAATTTTCTTTAGTGAAGTAAGAAAAAAACAATTCATCTGTTCCAGGTGCTATTGAAAATGAGGAATTACATTCTGCTATTACCTTCAAGTTAGAATTATTTATTATTTTCCTTTTAATATTAGAGGTATCTACAGCTTTAGAATTATTTAATGAAATTTGATATTTATCAAATTTTATAGGATTATGAATCCAAAGGTAGGAGAAAAATATATTATATTTTTCTGGGCTAACCATCTCTTTAGATATTACTAAAACTATGTCCCTATCTTCTTGTGAAGCTTCAACTATATTTTTATTTTTAATTTTGTAATTATAGTAGTTTGTTTCTATATTTTTATTACTAGTATTTTTAGAGATATAATTAAGATAGTTTGTGTTCCAGTCTTGGAATGAAATATTATAAAATGGTTTAGACTTATAAAACATAAATACTAAAATAAAAATAAGAGGAATTAATAAAATAAAATATTTTCTTTTATTCTTAGGCTTAATAATAATTGATTTATTATAATCTTTTTTCATATAATTCTCCCAAATAAAATATGTTAATTAGATTTTAACAGAAAAGCTATAAGATAAAAAGTCTTATGTATTTTGAGTGTCAAACAAAAAATGATATAATGGTATTATATTACTTTTTGGGAGGTTACATATGAAGTACAAAGTTTTAAAGAAACAAAATGTAGGAAAAATGTGTTTTGTTTGTGGAACAGAAAATGATTTAGGATTAAAAACAGACTTTTATGAATTAGAAAATGGAGAATTAGTAGGTATATGTAAGTTTAAAGAGGGGCATCAAAGCTTCCCGGGAAGAGGACATGGAGGTGTGTCAGCTGCTTTGTTAGATGAAACTATAGGAAGGGCAGCTGCAATTAATAATCCTGATTTATGGGGAGTAACAATAGAACTATCAACAAAGTATAGAAAGCCAGTACCTTTAGAAGGAGAAATAAAGATAGTTGGAAGAATAACGAAAGAAACTAATAGAATGTTTGAAGGAACAGGAGAAATTATATTAGCTAATGGAGATGTTGCAGTAACTGCAAAAGGAAGGTATATAAAAATGCCTATTGAAAAAATAGCTAATTTTGATACAAATGAGGAGACTAGTGAAGAATGGTTTCCTAATTTAAAAGATACTGATCCAACTGAAATTGAATTATAAATTAAAGAGAGGGAATACCTCTCTTTTTCTTTACCTTAAGTACAAAGGGAATAGATATTTATTTTTCTGTGACTTGGAGCTTGCCACGGAACAAGCAAAATAAATATCCACCAAACCTTTTTTATTCAAACTTATATAATCCAATAGAGTCTAGAAAACTTTTATCTATTATTGGGGTATCATCCATTTGGTGCTCTTCTTTATATTTCTTTACTGCTAGTTCTAAAGGGTATCCATAAATACCATCTACAATATCAGAATAATAATTCAAATATTTTAAAGTCCTTTGAACATAATAAACATCAGTACCTTTATCATTTGGTTTTAGATCTCTAGCATAAGGTGAAAATAGCCAACTAGGACCGCTATAAATAATAACAGGTGTATCATAATTAACTGCATAGAAGACTTCTTTTATATTTGCATTATACATTCTTATGCAACCATTAGATGCAAGGCTACCAATTGAACCAGGATTACTAGTACCATGTATACCAAAGGTATCCCAAGGGGCATTTAGCCCTAACCAGTAACCACCGAAGGGACCATCCTTTAAAGCTTTACTAGTTATCCTCCAATTGCCTATTGGGGATGGAGTTTCTTTTTTTCCTATAGCAATAGGATATTTCTTTACTAATGTTTTAGTTTCTTTATCAAGTAATGAAAGTGATAATTCATTAATATCTATAAAAATAATATAGTCTTTATTTTCTAGGGTAGTATCATATGCATGACTGTAAGAGGGCATAAATAAAGTTATAAAAATAATTACTAAACAACAAAATCTTTTAATTTTCATATAATCACCTTTTTATATTTATATATATATATATATATATAAGATTAGAAAAAATGTAAAAAAATATACAGTGGAAAATAATTGTTAACGTAAACATATTATGATATTCTAAGAGAGAGATATAACTAAGGAGGATTAGCCATTGCAAAAAATAGCTTTAGTAACTGATAGTAGTTGCGATTTAGGGGAAAAAACAAGAAGAGATAATAATATAGAAATGTTACCTTTTAGAATTATTTACAAAGATAAAGAATTTTTAGATCAAGTAAATATTACGCAGGATGAATTATATAAATCGTTAAGTGAGGAAATTCCGACAACTTCTTTACCGGATTTAGAATATACAGAAAACTTATTTTGCAGATTAAAAGAAGAAGGATATACAGACATTATAGTCGTTACTGTTTCAAGTAGATTATCTGGTACTCTAAATAGCATAAAGTTATTAATAGAAGACCATAAAGAATTAAAATTTCATTTATATGACAGTAAGACGTTAGGGTTCCCTGTTGGAGCATTAGTATTGGAAGCTTCTTCAATGATAAGAGCAGGGCTAACTCCTGAAGAAATAATAGACAAGCTACATGCAGTAAAAACAAAGCTACATGCCTTTGTTACTTTAAATACCTTAGAATTTTTAAGAAAAGGTGGAAGAATAGGTAGAGTAGCAGGAGCAGTAGGTGAAATATTACATTTAAAGCCAATAATTTCTGCAAATGAAGAAGGGGAATTATATCCATGGGGTAAGTGTAGAGGTAGAAAACAAGCAATATCTAAGCTAAAGTCAATTATCCATGAACGTTTAGAAAATGCTAGATGCAAGGTTTGGATATTAAGTGGTGCTTCACATGATGAAGCTGTAGCATTATATGAAAGTGTAAAAAGTCATACAAACATATCTCATATATCATTAGAGATGATAGGAGCCACTATGGGAGTACATACTGGACCAGGAGCACTGGGAGTTTGCATATTAGAAGAATAAATTAGAAGAAGGAAAGATTGCTTTGCAATTTTCCTTCTTTTTTAGTGCATAGAAAAGTGTAAAACTTATAAAAGAATATGAAAAAACTTTAATAAGAATTATATTGAACTTTTGATAGTGTTGTTATATATTATATATAACAGATAAAAGGAGGGGTAATTATGTTAAAGATAAATAATTTTTCTAAAATATACAAGGGGAATAAAAGAGCAGTAGATACTATTTCATTAGAGGTTAAAGAGGGAGAAATATTTGGGTTTATTGGACATAATGGGGCAGGTAAAACTACAACTATAAAATCAATTGTTGGAATAAATGAATTTGATGAGGGTGATATATTAATAAATGGAATGTCTATAAAGGATAATCCAATTGAATGTAAAAAGCTTATGGCATATATACCTGATAATCCAGATTTATATGAATCATTAACAGCAATACAGTATTTAAATTTTGTGGCGGATGTTTATGGAGTATCAGAATCTCAAAGAGAAGAGTTGATAAAAAAGTATGGAGATGCATTTGAGATAACTAATAACTTAGGAAGTTTAATATCATCATACTCACATGGTATGAAGCAAAAGTTAGCAATAATATCTGCATTAATTCATAAGCCTAAACTATTAGTACTTGATGAACCGTTTGTTGGGTTAGATCCAAAGGCTTCTCATACTTTAAAAGGAATAATGAAGGAGATGTGTGAAGAGGGAGCATCTATATTTTTCTCAAGTCACGTATTAGAAGTGGTAGAAAAACTATGTGGAAGAATAGCCATTATAAAAGACGGAAAGATAGCTGCATATGGTACTGTTGAGGAAGTTAAGGGTACAAGTTCCTTAGAAGATGTGTTTATGGAGTTGATTGATAATGAATAGTTTGTTTAGATTATTAAAGATAAATTATATAAATAACTTTGGATTAAATGCAGTAATTAATAAAAAAATAGCAAAAGAAGATAAAGGCAAAAGTGTTAAGAGCTTTGGAATGATTTTAGTTATAGCCATATCAGTAATAATCATGGCAACAGTTTATGCAGAAATAATAGGAGAGGTTTTATCTCAAATTAACTTAGTACATTTACTACCAATGGTAGCTTCGCTAATAACTGTAATAATTACATTTATGCTTTCAATATTCAAAGCTGATGGAACAATTTTTGGCAGTAAGGATTTGGATTTTCTATTATCATTGCCATTAAACTCAAGAACTATTTTAGCAAGTAAGCTGATAGAGCTATTATCATTAAATATCGGTATAAGTGCATTGATTATGATACCTTCTACAATTGTTTATTATATAAAAAGTACAGCTAGTATGAGTTGTTTCTTATATATGGTAGTAGGAATAGTTATTTTGCCTCTAATACCTATAATACTAGCTTCCATAGTAGCTTTTATTCTTAATATTATGTCTTCAAAGTTTAGATTTAGCAAGGTTATATATAGCATAGGAATGATTGGTGTAATAATAGTAATCTTTATAGGTTCATTAAAGGCACAAGATTTTATGTCTTATTTGATGATGAATGCAAGTAGTATAGAAAATATTTTTGAAAAGGCATATATTCCATCTGCTTGGTTTACATCTTCATTAATTAATGGAAATGTAAGTGATTTATTAAAGTTTATATTTATTTCTATAGTTCCATTTATTTTATTTGTATTTATATTTGGTAGAAGCTTTAAAAAAATAAATTCTAACTTAGGAGAGAGTTATCAAAAATCTAATTATAAGATATCAAAATTAAAGCAAAAAGGTATGTATCAGACTTTACTAAATAAAGAGTTTAAAAGATACTTTGCCTCCACTTCATATGTTTTTAATACTTTGGGAATAACAGCTATGCTAGTAATAATGAGTGTAGTATCAGTATTTTCAGGGGATGAAGTATTAGGTATGATATCTAAGGGTGCTGGAAGAGTAATAGTTCTAGCAGTAGCAGCAATGTTTGGTGTAATGTCTGGAATGGCATCTACAACTCCATCGTCTATATCAATAGAAGGTAAAAATCTTTGGATATTAAAAAGTTTACCTATAGATATAAAGGATATATTTAAAGCAAAGGTATCAATGAGCTTAATATTAAGCATACCTGCTATAGTAATAAGTTCTCTAATTATTTCATTTGGATTGAGCTTATCAATTATAGATACTGTTTTTATAATTGTATTTGCAAGTGTTTATAATATATTTATAGCTGTTTCAGGGCTTTTCATAAATATTCTTTATCCAAGGTTTGATTGGAAACAAGAAATACAAGCAGTTAAAAATACTATGAGTGTAACTATAACAATATTCTTATCAATCATTCCTGTAGGAATAGGCTTTGGAGTATACAAGCTATTACCATCAGTTAATATAATCATATTTATGATTATAGCATTAGTGATAGAGGTTATATTGGTAGCATTAGCAGTACGTATTTTAAATACTAAAGGACAGGAATATTTTAAAAAATTATAAGATAAAGTGTAAGGAATAAATTTATTGAAATTTATTCCTTTTCTTTATAAGGTGGTGTACAATTTAGTAAATGGGAATAAATACAATATTAAGAGGTGGGAAATATGGGATGTATAAAGTTTTCACTAAGGATGCTTTTTAAAAGTATTAAACAATGTATTTTTTATATTGTTTCAATGGTATTTGCAATTATGGTGATTTTTAATATTTTTAACTTATTGTATAACAGTGATTTTGTTAGCAAAGATTATTATGGAACATTTTCTTTGTTAACAGTAATAATTTTATTGGTATCCCTATTTTTGATAGCCTTTGCTAATATGTATTTCATATCAGGAAAAGCAAAGGAATTATCAATAGCAATACTTAGTGGTAGATCCGTTTATAATGTTGGGACCATATTAACTATACAAAATATGATTATATGCATTATAGGTATAGTACTTGGATTATTAGCTGGAGTAGGCATAATGCCAATTATAAACACAATTGTTTATAAGAGTGCTGGGTTAGAGGTGAATCCATATGCCTTTAGTAGTTTGGGTTTTCTTTTAACATCACTAATAATTATTATTCAATTTGTATTTATGATATTAGTAGATATGGGGTATGCCTATAGGAAAGAAATAATAGATTTAATTAAAGAAGAGTCAAATACAATAGATATTCCAATAACAAGAACAAAGGATTTAGAAGAAAGCGTTAAGCTTGCAGGTGGTTTTTCTGGTTGGTATGGAATCCCTAAGAAAAAGGATAATGAGAAGAGAAAAAGAAGGAAAAATTATATCTTTATTTTTATCTATATATTACCTATGTTAGCACTTTTATTACCAATAAATATTGATAATAAATCACAAATTGTAATAACAACATCATTCTTATCTATAATTGGAATATTATTTATACTAAAAGATTTTATTCCAGAAAAAATTAAAAACATAAAAGAGGAGAAATATCTATATAAAGAAATTCAACTACAATCATTAAGCAACTTACTATACTCTTTAAGAAAAGTGAAATTTTTAATAATTGTATCTATAGTTTCTAGTGTTATTCTAATCAACCTAATGGCTGATAAGGATTTATTGGGATATGAAAAAATTATTACTTTAATTACATTTATTATAACAGTATCAATAATGGCCTTAGCTACTAATTATAAGGTTTTTATTGAGGCTGTAAATAGAAAAAGGATATTTAAGCAATTGTTTTTAATTGGGTATACAAGAGATAAAATAAAAAGGATAGTAGGTGAAGAAGTAATATTTTTGTATGGACTATTATTAATAATTCCTATACCACAAATATTAGGAGTACTAATCTGTAATATGTTAAGTGGTGGAATAGTAGTATCCTTTGGAATAGTTATTATTCTGATTTACTTCGGAGTTTTTGTTTTAAGTGGATTAATTTCTATTTTGGGATATAAAAATATTATCTTTAAAGCTATTAGGGAGGTATAAATATGTTAGTGTCTGAGATTATAGAGGTAAAAAATTTAGTTAAGGTATATGGCAGTAAAGGGCAAATAAAAGCATTGGATGGAGTAAGTTTAAGTGTAAAGGAAGGAGATTTTGTTGGTATAATGGGACCATCAGGATCTGGAAAATCAACGCTGTTAAATATGATAGGAACAGTAGATACTCCAAGTAAAGGGGCAGTTTACTTGGATGGAGAGAATATAAGAGAATTAAGAGAAGGAAAGATAGCAGAATTTAGATATAAAAATATAGGATTCATATTTCAAGAATTTAATTTACTTGATAATTTAACTTTAAGAGAAAATATATCTGTTCCATTAGTTTTAGATGGAATATCTAAAGATGTAATTAAAGATAAAGTGGACAAGATGTCTAAGAAATTAGGTATTGAAGATCAGATGGATAAATATCCTCAAGAATGTTCTGGAGGACAAAGACAAAGAGCAGCAGCTGCAAGGGCATTGGTTACAGACCCTAAAGTGATTATTGCTGATGAACCTACTGGAAACTTAGATACTAAGGCATCACATGAATTATTACAGTTTTTAAAAGATTTAAATGAAACAGAAGGAAAAACAATTGTAATGGTAACGCATGATGCTATGATTGCAAGCTATACAAAGAAACTGGTATTTTTAAGAGATGGTAAAATAGAAGAGATAATAGAAAAAGGTGATAAAAGTCAGATGGATTTTTTCTATGATATAGTTGAAGTAACAACTAAAGAGAATAAGAATTTATTTATGGGAATGGGTAGAAAGTGATATTAAACCTCATTTATTTAAAAGCTTTCAATAGCAATTAAGAGAATAATACTTAATTATTATTGAAACAATAAGGATAAGTGAGGTGTTTTTTTATGGAATTAAAAGATAGTAGAACAAAAGAAAATTTATTAAGAGCTTTTGCAGGAGAAAGTCAAGCTAGAAACAGATATGAATTTGCTGCAGAAGTAGCTAAGAGAGAAGGGTGGCAAATAATACATGATTTGTTTAAGTATACTGCAGATCAGGAGAAAGCTCATGCAAGGGTATATTATAATGCCTTAAAGCAATTAAATGGTGAAAATATAAATATTAATGCTGCATATCCAATAGGTGATTATCCTGATACATTATCATTACTTAGGGATGCCCAATATAATGAAAGGGAAGAGTGGAGTAATATATATAGTGATTTTGCTGAAATAGCCAAAAATGAAGGCTTTGAACCAATATCAAAACTCTTTAGCATGGTAGCATCCGTAGAAAAGGAACATGATGATAGATTTACAAGATATATTAATGAATTAGAGAATGGAATAATTTATAAAAGAGATCAACCAATAAAATGGATGTGTACAAATTGTGGTTATATCTATGAAGGTAAAGAACCTCCTCTAATATGTCCTGTTTGCTCATATCCTCAAGGATATTATATGGATTTTACTATGACACAATATGAGTAATTGTGATAGGAGGATAACGATGGGAGAATCATATTGGATAGATTCATCAGAAGGAAGAATTTATGGACCATTATCAGGAAGTGAAGATTGTAAGTGTGGGGTTATAGGTGGAGGAATAGCAGGATTAACAACAGCTTATTTATTAACTAAAAAAGGGAAAACAGTTGTATTAGTGGATGCAAATAAGATTGGGGAAGGTTGTACAGGTAGAAATACTGGAAAGGTAACAACTCAGCATGATATTATCTATTCTAAGATTAAGAATAAATATGACTTAGAAAAGGCAAGAAATTATTATAATGGAAATAAGGAAGCTATAGATCTTATAGAAAAGATAGTCACTGAGAATAATATTGAATGTGAGTTTGAAAGAGGAACTTCGTATATTTTTGCAGAGACAGATGAAGGGGTAAGACAATTAAAAGAAGAGTATGAAGTATGCAAAGAAATAGATATAGATTGTGATTACATAGAGGAATTACCTATTCCAGTAGAGAGCAAAGGAGCAATTGCTTTTAATAATGTAGCAAGCTTTAATCCTAAAATGTATTGTGATAGGATAGGAGACTTAATAGTAAAACAAGGTGGTAAAATATTTGAAAATAGCCCTGTTACCCAAGTTGAAAGTGGAGAAAAGTGTTCATTTCAAACTAGAGAGGGAAAGTGGGTTCAATGTGAACAGTTGATATTGGCATCTCATTTTCCTTTTTATGATGGCGCAGGTTTCTTTTTCTCAAGATTGGATCCTAAAAGAACCTACCTTGTAGCAGGTGAGGCACCAGAAGGGTTTGCAGAGGGAATGTATATAAATGTTGAAGAGCCTGGGAGAAGTATACATTATATTAATAAAGAAAATGAACATTTATTACTTATTGCTGGAGATTCTCATAAAGTTGGTGTTGATAAAGGAATAAACCATTATGAGGTATTAAAGGAATATGGAAGAGATAAGTTTGGAATAAAGAATTATAGGTATGAATGGTCGGCAGAAGATTATATGACGCCAGATAACATACCTTATATAGGGCCTTTAAATAGCGAAAATCAGAATATATATGTTGCAACTGGCTTTGGGAAATGGGGTATGACAAATGGTACTCTTGCAGGAATTATTATTTCAGATTTAATAGTTACTGGAGAGTCTAAGTATGAGGATACATTTAATCCTTCAAGGGCTAAAGCTTTTCTATCCTCGGATTTCTTTAAGTTTAATATGGAGGTAGCATATAACTACATAAAAGGAAAACTAAAAGTAGGTGATATGGAGATTCATTTAGATGAGGGTGAAGGTAAGATAATAAATCTAAATGGAAAAAGATATGGAGCATATAAAGAAGGGAAGCATGCAGTTTACATAGTAGACATTACATGCACCCACCTAGGATGCGAATTAAATTGGAATGAAAATGATAAGTCATGGGATTGTCCTTGTCATGGATCAAGGTTTAATTATAAAGGGGAAGTATTAGAAGGACCAGCAACAGAAGCTCTAAAGCCATATAAATGTGGAGAAAACAAAATTAATCCTAAGATAAAATAGATTTATTTGCCATAAGAGGATATAATATTAGAATAAATATGTAAAGGGGAGTTAAATATGGTTACTTTAGAAAATGAAAAACTAGAGGGATTTTTTAATGATGAAAATAATCCTATAAAAGATATTAATGAAGAAATTATCATTAATATGATAAAAGATAGGAATGTTGATTTTGAAAAAGCATATTATTCTTTAACTTGTGAAAGCTGTGGTGGCGAAAAAGTTGAAAATGAGAGAGCCTATAAGTTTTTAGAATATCATTTCTATATATATACTAAAGATGGCAAATATGTAACAAATAGTTTGGCTGTTGAGGAAGAAGGAAAATCTTTTAATAGACTTCAAAGAGAAGGTTTAGTAGATGATAGCTATATTGTAAGTATTATTGTATGTGCAGGGTGTGGAGCTTTTAATATTGAAATAGAAGAATTTGAAATATAGGAGAATAATTATGAGGAAGAGTAAATTAGGGAAGGTATTAATAATATTAATGGCAATACCATTAATATTGGTTAGTTGTGGTGTTAAAGAATGGGGAGAAGAGGTGGCAGCTCCAAAGGACTTGCCAATAGCAACTATTAAAGTGAAAGATTATGGTACTATAGTAGCTGAATTATATCCTCAATATGCTCCTAATACAGTAAATAATTTTATATCCCTTGCAAACAATGGATTTTATGATGGTGTTACCTTTCATAGAATAGTTAAAGACTTTGTCATACAAGGTGGAGATCCTGATGGCAATGGTACTGGAGGTCCAGGTTATTCAATAAGAGGAGAATTTAAGGGAAATGGATATAAATATAATACACTTAAACATGATGAGGGTGTATTATCTATGGCTAGGGCAAAAGATAAGGATAGTGGAGGTAGTCAGTTCTTTATAGTAACTAAAGAGGCTAGCAATTTAGATGGAAGTTATGCAGGCTTTGGTAAGGTTATAGAAGGATTAGATGTAGTTCACAAAATAGAAAATGCTGAAGTATCAGGTGAAACGCCTGAAAAGGAAATAGTTATAGAAGAAATAAGAGTTGATACTAAGGGTGCTAATTATCCAGAACCAGAAAAGTTATAATATTCACCTCATAAATTTCGTCATTATTTGAAATAATATTTATGAGGAGCGTGATATTTATGAAAGCTGATAAGAAAACAAATAATGGTCTACAAAAAGGACAAAGAAGACAAAGGCTACATGAAGATCAAAACAATGTAGGAAATGAAAATGAACCATCATTTTTTGAGAATCATAATGGTGAACAATTGAAATAATTTATAAAGAAGCTGTTGTAAAGTAAATAACTATTTTACAATAGCTTCTTTGTTTTAGATAATTTTACTTATAGCTAAAACCATAAGTATTACCCCTGAAAGCCAAGATAAATTGATATTTGATTTTTCAACTAATTTTTTACCAATAAAACTACCTACTATAACAGCAAGAAAACCTATCAAGAAACATAATAAAATGGTTTGTATATATCCACTACCTGCTAAACTACTACCAAATCCAACAGCTAAGCTATCAAATGAAAGGGCAATGGCGAGATAAAGGGATTCTTTAACTGATAATTCTTTTGATTTATCAAGGTCAGCCTTTGTTTCATCAGCATAAACTTGTAATATAAAATTAAAGTCAAATAATCTAAAGGTAAAGGATTTTTCTTTATTTAAGTGCTTTTGAATATAGGTTTTAAATAAGCTTTCGAATAATCTATATATACCTAAAATCATTAGTATAGAGAAGCTTAAAGCTATAGGAAGTGTTCCTGGTAAAAAGTCTTTTATTAATCCACCAACAAATAATGAGATTCCTAAAATTACAGAACCAACAATACTAATGACTATAGAGGAAATGATAGGAATTTTTATTTTATTGCTTCCATATGCCATGCTAGCAACAAAAGCATCTATACAAATTGAAGAAACTAATAATAATGATTCTATCATAGATATACCTCGACAAATTTCTAGTTATTAGTATATATATGAATAAAATATTACTTTAGTTACAAGAAGAACTCCCTAATTTTTAGGAAGTTCTGTAGTTAATGTATATGGAGTTATGTTATTTTGCTTAATCCAATCGCTCCAAGTTGTTTTGAAATTATCATTATTTTCTTTGGTATATCTATAGAAGTTTCTTAGAAATAAAACTCTTTTACTTTCATCTCCTGGTTTAAATAAATTAAATCCACCTAATAGACACTGTCTTTTTATAATATCATCTAAACTTACATTTTTTGAATTTTTCATCATATCAAAGAGTGACATAAAGGTTGTTGTTCTTCCAATGCCTTCTTTACAATGAAAGTGAAGCCAATAATTATCAGGCAAAAGCGTAACGAATTTTACAAATTGATCTACTGATTCATCAGTAGGTCTATTACCATCAGTTACTGCTATTCTTAAATATCTTACATTATTTGATGAAACTAGTTTACTTTCATTTTCAACAACTGTTGGTATTAATGTATGCTTTCCATTGTCTAAAGTAATAGATTTACCAAAAGGTATTTCTGTTAATTGCTTAGCTTCCTTAGTTATAACTTCTTTATAGTTAAGTCCAGTATTAGCTTTATCCCCAGGGCCATACCAACTTACAGCATTACCATTAATAAATCCATGTGATTCTTGTCTTAAATCTATATCCCAAAATTCATTTTTTGTATTAATATTCTTTTTTAAGTTTAAGAAGGAGAGTGAAGTAAATTGAGAACTACCTGATATATTTAAGTTTTCAAGTCCTGTAGTATTTCCACCACCTTTTATAACATTAGATAAATCAGTAGTTTTCCTAAAATTATGTGGAAGTGAGTCTGTATTTTCAAAATCAAGTGATAAACAGACTTGTTCTACTTCCTGGGCAGAAATAGATAATGGCGATAATAAAGAAAATATTAGAATTGAAGATATAATCTTTAAATATTTTTTCATAGTAATTACCCACTTTCTCTTTATAAAATCTATAGTTAGTATTCCATAACATGTGAAAAATTATGATATAATTACATAGAATGTTAAGCTTAATGAATAAACGGAGGATGGAAATTGATGTACAAGATTATAGCATTAGATATGGATGGAACTTTATTAAATGATGATAAGATTATTACAGAGGTTACTAAAAAAGCACTTCAATTAGCAAGGGAAAAAGGGGTAAAGGTTGTACTAGCTTCAGGAAGACCTATAGATGGATTAAGAAGATATTTAGAGGAATTAGGATTAGTAGATGATAATGAATATGTATTAAGCTACAATGGGTGTTTAGTTCAAGAAACTAAGAGTGAAAAAATAATTTCGGAAAAAGGACTAAAGGGAAGTGATCTTCACTATATTTATAATTTTGCAAGGGAGTTTGGAGTTAATATACATGCGTTTTCTCCAACAAGAGGGTTAATAACTCCTAAAAATAGTAAGTATACTGAAGTAGAAGCTGAGATTAATAAGATAAATATAAATATATGTGACTTTGATGAAATATCAGAAGATGAGAGCATTATAAAAATAATGCTTATAGATGAACCAGAGGTACTAGATAAGGCAATAGAAAAACTTCCAAAAGAAGTTGGAGAAAAATATAATTTAGCAAAGAGCACTCCATATTTCTTTGAAGTAATAAATAAAGAGTCTAATAAAGGGTTAGGATTAAAAGCATTAGCAGATTATTTAAATGTTGATAAAGATGAAATAATAGCTGTAGGGGATGCGGGAAATGATTTGGATATGATTGAGTTCGCAGGACTTGGAGTAGCTATGGAAAATGGGCATAGTAATGTAAAGGAAGCGGCAAACTATATAACAAAGAGCAATAACGAAGACGGTGTTGCTGAAGTTGTTAAAAAATTTATTCTAAAATAGAGTAGTAAGAGGTGAGAAGGTGCCTAATAAATATGGTAATCTACAAAAAATTTATAATGGGAAAAGAAAATATGGTATAACACCACATATTCCTGGGGGATTTATTCTGCCTGAAACTTTAGAGAAAATAGCAAGGGTTGCTAAAAAATACAACGGAGTAATAAAGATAACATCAGGTCAAAGAATATTAATAACAAACCTTGAAGAAAAAGATTTAGAAAATATATGGAATGAACTAGGAATGGAACCAGCAGTTAAGGAACAGAACTCTGTTAAAAATGTAGAGATATGTCCAGCTGGATTCTGTAAAAGATCTAAGTTTAATACTATAGGAACTGGAATGAAGCTATTAAATAAATATCAATGGATGAGTATGCCTTGTAGAAGTAAGATAGGTGTAGCAGGTTGTAGAAATGCCTGTGGAGGTGTTTATAGTAAAGATGTAGGGGTAATAGCTGATAAGGATGGATTCATAGTTACAGCAGGAGGTTCATCAGGTTATAATCCTAGGATAGCGGATATAATAGTAGATAAAGTTGATGAGAAGAGGGCTTTAGAAATAGTAGACAATATATTTAAATATTATATAGAAAATGCAGAAATGGGAGAGAAGTTAGGCTTTTTTATTGATAGAATAGGAATAGAAGAATTTAAGAAAAGTGTTTTGATATAGAACTGGAGAGAAATATGATTAAGAGAATTACTTTAAAGAGGAAAGATGGTAAGATAATACAAGGAATATTAAAGAAGCTTGATGAATCATATATTAATAAGATTATGAGGTTTCAAGATGAAATTGTTGAAGGACTAGAGAATAAAGAGTTATATTTTCCAAGTAAAGAAGAAGAATTCTTACAATTTATATCTAATAAAGGAAATATAATTGGATGTGTTACTGAAAAAGATGATCTTATAGCTATAGGCGTATATTGCAAATTAGGCTATGATGAGGATAACTACGGCTATGATATTGGAATTAATGGAGAGGAACTATTAAAGGTAGGACAAATTGAATCAACATTAGTAAAAGAAAGTTTTAGAGGCAACAAGTTACAGAAGATAATATGTGAGTTACTAGAAGATATTGCAAAAGAAAATGGCACATTAATTATGAGTGCTACTGCTTCACCATATAATCCTTATAGTGTAAATACATTTTTAGATTTAGGATATGAAATAGCTAAAGATAAAATTAAGTATGGGGGATTAAGAAGGTATGTATTGGTGAAGAGATTTAGTTAGATGGAGATGATAAAGTGAGTAATATGAAAGATCCAAAATTTAAATCTAATTTGTTATTAGCTACCTATGTAGTTGTACTAGCCTTTATATTTATAAATATTAAATCTGTAGGAAACGTATTTGGTTCTACAATGGCAATGTTAAAGCCATTTTTAATAGCTATATGTATAGCTTTTGTACTTAATATACCAATGAAGTTTTACGAAGAGAAGGTTTTAGATAAGCTTATAAAGCAACCTAAAAAGCGTAGACCTTTGGCAATAATATTAACTATTATCACTATAATAGCAATTATTGTTGGGTTAGTACTATTTATAATTCCTCAACTTGTAGAAAGTGGGGCAACTTTGGTAAAGAACATACCTGATTACGTTAAGACACTAGAAATGTTTATAGCAGAACATTTCAGTACAACTGAAGTTTTTGATGAACTTTGGAATCAGGTTTTATCTATGGGAGAAAATATAATAAAAGTTGTTGGACAGGTTACAGGAAGTCTGGTTAGTCAATTAGTTGATATTACTGTTGGTGTAACAGCAACAATAATAAACTTCTTTATGGGAATATTAATAGCTATATATATTCTTTTAAGTAAAGAGAAGTTAGGAATACAAGCAAAGAAAATGCTTTATGCATTTTTTGATAGGGGTAAGGCAGATAAAGTTATGGAGGTAGCTAGTATATCTCATAATAAATTTTCTAAGTTTATTACAGGTCAATGTATTGAAGCTGTTATATTGGGTGGATTATGTTTTATTGGGATGACTATCTTTAGTATGCCATATGCCTTACTTGTAAGTACAATAATAGGTGTAACAGCATTAGTTCCTATATTTGGGGCATTAATAGGTACAATACCTGCTGCATTTATAATTTTCATGGTTGAACCAATGACAGCAGTATGGTTTGTAATTCTTATAGTGGTAATTCAACAGATAGAAGGAAACTTGATTTATCCTATGGTTGTTGGAAATTCTATTGGATTATCTGCAATTTGGGTATTGCTTGCTATTACAGTAGGTGGAAGTACATTTGGTATTTTAGGTATATTAATAGGAATTCCTTTATTTGGAGTGTTGTATACTTTACTTTCAACTATAACTAATAGTAAGTTAAAGGAAAAGAACATAAAGGTGGAAGACATAGATTAGATAGAAGGTAAGAATCGTAATAAAGAGACTCTGCAGTTTTTGCAGGGTTTCTTTTTTTAGCCCAGGAAAGTATAAAAATTTAATTAGTTATAAATCAAAGGTATTATTACAATTTCATATAAAATAAAGGATAATAATTTTATAATTTCCTTACCTTTAGTATGAGTTGGGTGAATATTTGTTTTGATGTGGCTTGGAGCGTATAGACGTAACAAGCAAAATAAATATCCACCCTACTTTTTTGTTAATTAATTATTTATTAGATTAATTATTTATGGAAACAATAGTATTGAAATGTTTTTAGGAGGGATAGTATGAAAAAAGACAGGTATATGGTTAAGTTTATACTAGTATTAATAGGAGCATCTTTAATATTATATTTAATTAATTATGCTATTTTTAAAGATTTACACCATATAGGAATGTTTTTCACAGAAGACTTAGCTTTTATTCCAATTGAGGTATTAGTAACTGTATTAATTATTGAAAGAGCATTAGAAAAAAGGGAAAAGAAGCATAAATTACAAAAGATAAATCTATTAATTGAAATATTTTTTGAAGAGGTTGGGAACCAATTGTTGAGGACAATTGCAAAAAGAGACAATGGTTGTGATGAATTATGTTCTGTTATACCTAAGATAGGGGATAGTATTATAAATGATTTTAACAGTTTAAAAGAAAGAATTGAAAAGTATAGTTGTAAATTAAATTTTAATGAAGAAGATATAGAGGATATTTATATTAATTTAAATGATAATAAAGAAGTTCTATTTAGATTTATAGAGAATCCATACTTAGATGAACATGATATTTTTACAGATTTATTGCAGGCAGCAGTACACTTACATAGTGAGATAAAGCTTAGAAAAAGCAAGGGGGATTTAACAAGTGAAGATATATCTCATTTAAATAGCGATATTTTAAGGTTATATAAATATTTAACTAAGGAATGGATAGTTTATATGAAATATATTGAAAAAGAATATCCATTCCTATATAGCTTTGCTTTAACTAACATTCCTTTTAAGCAATGTTAGTTAAATAATTCTTTAATTTTATCAAGATTTTCTATAGCCATTTTATAGCCGTTATTATATCCATCTCTTAATTTATTAACATCCTTTTCGAAACTTTCAATAGATTGTTCTAAGGTAGGTCGTATAATTACGGCTTTTCCTTGAGCTTCTAATTCCTCACAAAAACGAATAGTTTCATTATAATGATTATGTCTAGTTAATAAAGGTTCTTTTAAATTTGGATATTTCTTTCTAAATAGCTTTGAAACTATAATATTTCCCTTACTAAGGCTTTTTCTATATTCTTTTGGTCTTGTAAGTACTATTAAATGTTTTTCATTACCATCAGCAATAGCTTTCTTTATGGGAACAGGGTCACATATACCCCCATCGTAGTAATAATTATCATTAATTTTGATAGCAGGAAAGAATAATGGAATAGCACAGGTAGCTCTTAAGATTGAACAATTATCATCTAATTCTTTTCCATCAAAGTATTCAGTTTTACCAGTTATAGCATTAGTTACCCCAACTAATACTTTTCCTTCATATTTTTGATAAGTTTCCATATCAAAAGGAGATAGTTTATTTGGAATTTCTCCATAAACAAAATCTAGTCCAAAAAGGCTTTTACATTTTAGGAAATTTCTTAGTCCTAAATATCGTTTGTCATTTCTATACGTCAAAAGTATATCTAGATTTCTTTTCTTTTGTTTTGATATATATGATACCCCATTTGTAATACCAGCAGAAACTCCTATGCAATAAGGAAACATAATATTATTATCTAGTAAAGCATCCATTACTCCTGCGCTAAATATTGGCCTAAAGGTACCACCTTCCAAAATCAAACTTGGCATAACTCCTCCTTAAGTGTAAAAAAATTCAATACAGGAATTATATACTTTTTTTAACAGTAAATCAATGTGTGAGTAAAATAAAAGCCATCTAGGTAAACTAGATGGCTGTAAAATTATTCAAAAACTATTTCTTTAAAGAATTGAGGTACATGGAATGCAGGTTCTGGAACTGTGATATCTGCCCAGGTTCCAAAGTGAGGAGTAATTGTTTTGTCTCCACACTTAGTAAAGTTTCCTTTTATAACTTTACCTGATTTAGCTTCAAAACTTGGGAAAAAGGCCTTTATAAAATCAAAAGGTATTTTATATTCTATAGTCCAAGGTTTAAAGTTATCAAAGTCGTTAATGTTTTCATCATTAACATCTGCTTTTATTTCAAAATAATTAGGATTTATATAGTCCATATTATGTCTTACTGGTGGTTTGTAATCTAATTGAAGTAAAAGGTTCCCCCTAGCAGTTATTTCAAAGTTAAAATATCTTTTATCCTTTTCAGGTTCAGGTAAGAAAAAGAATTCTACACAACTATCATACCAAGAAGGTCCATTAAATTCTTTAACTTCAATTCTAACTTTTTCTTCACAAGAGGTGAATTTTACTCTTATTTCTTCATTTGTGTAACAAAGTTGAACCTTTGTTTTAGGCATATATCCAGTAGTGTCCCATGGATAGTTATTAATATTGATAGCCTCAATATTATCCCAAGTGCTTGAACCAAAATTTTCTGAATTAACCTTTTTAATAACGTACATAAAAACAATCCCCCTAAAATCACCAAAATAAAATTGTATTATAAGGAAATTATACCAATAAAATAAATATAATAATAGTGTTTACGTAAAGCTAAGTTGATTAACTGGTTAATAGTGGAACTTTCATCTAGGAAACAATATGTTGAAACCCTTATAGCAATTCATTATTAACACAAGTTTTATTGGGCTATATCTATAAAGTCAAATTTCTTAACATCAAATATTCCTTTATCAGTAATTTTTATATCTGGAATTACAGGTAAAGATAAAAATGACAGAGTTAAGAATGGGTTGAAGTTGATTGTTGGAGCTATCTTTTTTATAGAATTATGAAGTTCCTCTAAATCATTCATTATTGAATTAATAGGACGGTCAGTAATTAACCCACCAATTTCTAACTTTATAGAAGAAAGTACTTTACCATCTTCGACAATAATAATTCCTCCGCCAATTTCCTTTAGTTTCTCAGTTGCAAATAGCATGTCTAAATCGTTTGTTCCAACTACTATTAAGTTGTGAGAATCATGAGCTATAGTAGTTGCAATAGCTCCACTTTTTAATTCCATTCCATTAATAATTCCAACTCCTACATTTCCAGTTCCTTTATGACGTTCTATAACAGCAACTTTAAGTAGGTCTTTTTCTATATCAGCAATAAATTTATTACTTGGAGAAGAAATAGGTTCTCTTAAATGTATTGTTTCTAGTTTGTTTGGAATTACTTTAATTACATTAATAATGGATTTGTTATATAGTGTAATATCTAGCTTGTCCTTTGAAAGATCCTTTATATTTAAACTATTTTTTGTTTCAATTTTAGGGGTAGGTATATTATTTTTAACAAGGATACCATTATCCACAACAAGTTGTCCATCTTTGTAAACTGATTGAATTTGGAAGTTTTCTAAATTGTTTAGAATAATAAAATCTGCTTTATAGCCAGGAGCAATAGCACCTAAGTCATTAAGTTTATAACATTCAGCAGAATTTAATGATGCCATCTGAATAGCTGTTTCTGGATTTAAACCAGCCTTTATTGCATATCTAATAGAACTATCAATAGAACCATTTAATATTAAGTCATCTATGTGTCTATCATCAGTGCAGAAGCAAAGTCTTCTACTGTTTTTTATTGAAGCAACCTTTATTAATTCCTTTAAATTTTTAGCTACAGTACCTTCGCGAATTAGTACATACATTCCACGTCTAATTCTATCAGTTACTTCTTCTTTTAGATGACATTCGTGGTCAGTTCTTATATTTGCAGTACAATAGGCATTAAGTGTTTCCGTATTTAATCCAGCACCATGGCCATCTATTCTAAGGTTAAGATTTTTTGCATAATATATTTTATTAATCATATCTTCTTCACAATTTACTACAGAAGGGAAGTCCATAACTTCTGCTAATCCTAATACTTGAGCACTAGAATATAGTTTAGATAAATCTTTACTTGTTAAAATTGCACCTGAATTTTCAAAAGAAGTTGCAGGTACACAAGAAGGAAGCATAAAGAAAAAATTAAAAGGAAGTCCTTCACTTAGTTTTAGCATAAGTTTTATACCATCTAATCCAAGAACGTTGGCTATTTCATGGGGATCAGCAATTAATGAAGTTACACCATGAAGAAGGGCAGCTTTGCAATATTCAGCTGGAGTGGTTAGGGAAGATTCAATATGAGCATGAGCATCTATTAAACCAGGGCATATATATTTTCCGGTACCATCGATAATTTCATTTCCATGGTAGTTTCCAATTCCAACAATATACCCATTTTTAATCCCTACATCTGAAATGAAGGTTTCTTGTCCAAAGACATCAATTATAGATATGTTTTTTATTACTAAATCACAAGGGATACTTTTATTTGCCCCCTTTATTTGTTCAATAAAATTAGATTTGTTCATATAATCCACCTCTATTAATTTTATTCAACCCATGAGGCATATATACTTAATTAGCCTAGTAATACTATTTACGGTAGTATTGTAGATACGCTCAAACCATATTATTGAGCTTATAGGTTGATATTGTGTCTCATTATAATTATAGAGATGGATTGTGTCAAAGGTAAAATTATACTTATAATAGTTTAATGCAAACAGGGGATGGTACCTCTATACTTCCAACATGATTAATTAATCTACCAGTATCTTCGGAAATTTCAAAAATAACCAAAGAAGAGGAGTCTTGATTTGTAATAAGTATATACTTGCCGTCCTCACTTATAGCGAAATCTCTAGGGCAGGATCCAAATGTAGGCTTATGCTCTACTAATGATAAGGATCCAGTTATATTATCTATTTTAAAGCAAGCTATTGAGTTATTTCCTCTATCTGAAGTGTAAATAAATTTGCCATTTGGATGAATATGTATAGCAGCGCCAGATTTTACCCCAGTGTATTTGTTTGGCAGTGTTGAAAGTATATTTATTAGCTTTAAATGCCCCTTATTATATTGAAAAGATGCTATTTCAGAAGATAATTCAGTTAAAACATAGACAAATTTACCATTTGGGTGAAATGCTAAATGTCTAGGGCCACAACCCTTACTAAATTTTACTCTTAAATCTTCTCTTTCAACAAAATCATTTTCTTTAACCTCATAAAGATTAATATAATCTTGTCCTAGGTCTACTGTTAAAAGAAAGTTTTCTTCTAGGTCAAGGTCAGCATAATGAATATGAGGGGTATTATTTGTATGAGTTAATGTCTTTATGGTTTTACCTATTCTGTGACCATCTTCAATTGGATAAACATTAACTTTATTATGATGATAATTTGCAGTAAAAATTAAGCCTTGTTTATTAGAAAAATTAATATAGCAAGGTGGATTTTCTGTTTCAAGAACAGAATTTATTCTTTCAAGAGATAGGTTTTCTTTTATTCTGAAAGAAGTTACCCCTCCTAAATCTTTATCTTTAGAAACTGAATATAAAATATTATTTTCCTTATCTATAGCTAGATAAGATGGCTTTTCGATTTCATAAGCTAAAGCATGCGTTTTAAAGACTTTGTTTTCACAATCAAATTCAAAGTTATAGATTCCTCTACTTTTCTTATTTGTATAAGTTCCAATAAAACCTTTTAAAATAGTTTTATCCATGCAATCACCTCCAAATATTTCCATATCATTATATCATAAAAGGAAATGATTTGTATAACCACTTCTTGGAATATATAATAGTTTTATGATGGTGGTAATTATATCAAAGAAATAAAAAGGGGGACGACATTATGCCATTAAAAATTAATAGGGAGTTGCCAGCTTACAAAGTATTAAGTGGGGAAAATATCTTTGTAATGAATGATGAAAGGGCAGAAACACAAGATATAAGACCTTTAAAAATAGCAATTTTAAATTTAATGCCTAAGAAAATTCAAGCTGAGAATCAATTGTTAAGATATTTATCTAATACTCCATTACAGGTGGAAATTAAGTTATTACAAACTAAAAGTTATACATCTCACAATACGCCATTAGAGCATTTAAATAAGTTTTATAGCTACTTTGATGAAGTTGTAAATGAGAAGTTTGATGGATTAATAATTACAGGTGCACCTGTTGAACAAATGGAATTTGAAGATGTTGCATATTGGGATGAATTAAAGGAAATAATGGAGTGGAGTAAAAGTAATGTTTATTCAACTTTACACATATGTTGGGGAGCTCAAGCAGGGTTATACTACCATTATGGAGTACCAAAGTATAAATTAGATAATAAGATGTTTGGGATTTTTGCTCATAGAGTGTTAAAGGAAAATGTTGAATTAACAAGGGGGCTTGATGATACTTTTTTTGCACCTCATTCAAGACATACAGAAATAAAAAGTAAGGATATAGAAAAGGTTAAGGAATTAGAAATACTTTCAGAATCTGAAGATGCAGGAGTATTTATTGTTTCTACAAGTGACTATAGAAAGGTATTTATTACAGGACATTTAGAGTATGATAGAGAAACACTAAAAGATGAATATTTTAGAGATAAAGAAAAGGGGTTAGAAATTTGTATTCCTAAAAATTATTTTCCAAATGATGATACAACTTTAGAGCCAACTATGTCTTGGAGGGGGAGTGCACACATAGTATTTGCAAATTGGTTAAATTATTGTGTATATCAAAACACACCATTTAATATTAATGATATTAGAAATGATTAAAGAGGAATAATTATGAAGTATTTTGAAGAGGTAAAGTGCATAAGATTAGCTAATAATAAATTAAAAATAACATGGGAAGAACCTAAAAATTCGATTGTAAAAATATATTTAGAAAATGATGATGAGGAACTATTAATAGACAAAATTGAGAATAGTAATGAGGTTATATTTACAGATCCAGATAATAAAAGAAGATCATTATTTCTTTTAAAATCTGATGGATACAATTCTGAATTAGTTGGAGAAGCGATACTTCCATTTGTAGGAGCACATCATTTTAGAGATATAGGTGGATATAGAACGAGAGATGGTAGGAGAGTTAAATGGAATACATTTTATAGGTCAGATAAATTGTCAGATTTAACAGAAGAAGATATTGAATATTTTAAGGCTTTAGGTATAAAAACAATTTTAGATTTAAGGTCTAAGGGAGAGGTGCTATCTTCACCTGATCCTAATATTGAAGGTGTTAAATATATAAATATTTCTGGTATGTCTGAGTTAGATAATAATAATGGAAACTTTGATATGCTGTCTATTTTTAATCAAAATTATTTAGAGAATTTTGATGGAAAGAAATTTCTTATGGAGGGATATAGAAGTGCAGTTTTTAATAATCATGCCTATAAGGAATTAATAGATTGTATGGAAAATGAAGAAAGAATACCTATTTTATTTCATTGCACTGCTGGAAAAGATAGAACTGGATTTGCATCTGCACTTATATTATTAATTCTTGGAGTTTCAGAAGAAACAGTAATTAAGGATTATTTACTAAGTAATGAATATAGGAAAAGTAAGAATGAAGAAATAATTAAATCTATAAAAATGATATCTAATAATCCTAAACATCTTGAGCTATTAAATATGATGCTAGAAGTAAGAAGAGAATATATAGAAGCATCATTTAAAGAAATAAGGGATAAATATGAAAACATAGATAAGTACTTAGAGGTAGAATATGGGCTAAGTAAAACTAAGAGAAGAGAATTAAAGAAAAGATATCTTTATTAGAATATTGTTACAATAAAGAATAAAATTTGACAAATTTAAATAAAAATATTGTAATTACTCACATTTTTAATATATAATTTTGAATTATACTAAAGAAAAATGGAGTGGATTACGTGGAACAGAAGAGAGAAAAATTTTCATCTAGTCTTACTGTGTTTTTTGCTACCTTAAGTTCAGCTGTAGGTTTAGGTAATATATGGATGTTTCCATATGTAGTAGGTCAAAATGGAGGAGCAGCTTTTATAATTGTTTACTTAGGGTGTGTATTATTGATTGGGTTACCAACATTAATAAGCGAATTCGTAGTAGGTAGAGGAACAAGAAAAAATGTCTGTGGAGCTATATCAAAAGTCACAGATAAGAGAAGATTTAAATCAATAGGATATATAGCAGTGCTATCAACATCTTGTATGCTGTTTTTTTATACAGTAGTTGCAGGATGGGTGTATTCATATGTTTTTAAAGCCTTATTTGGTGTGCTTAAAGGAGTTACAGCAGAAGAGGCAGCACAAATTTTTAATAGTACAAGCTTAGGTCCTATTTCGCCAATTATATGGCAACTTATAGTTTTAGTAGTTGCAGGATCTATATTAGGTTTGGGAGTTAAAAGTGGCATAGAAAAGTTAACTAAAGTACTTATGCCAATATTAATGGGATTATTAATACTATGTGTATTAAGAAGTTTAACTCTTCCAGGTGCATATAGAGGTATAGAATTTTTATTAAAGCCGGATTTTTCTAAGGTAACAGTAGGTGTAATTTTATCAGCCTTAGGGTTGGCGTTCTTTAAGTTGTCTGTAGGTACAGGTACTATGGTAACATACGGTAGTTATTTTACTGAAGATAATGATTTAATAGGAACAGCAGGAAAGGTTGCTATAGCTGATACTGGAGTATCATTGCTTGCAGGACTTGCTATTTTTCCAGCAGTTTTTTCTTTTGGACTAGCTCCAACTGAAGGACCAGGATTATTATTTAATACCGTACCATTAATATTTGCAAAAATGCCAGGAGGAAGTATTTTATCAATAATCTTCTTTGGATTAACAGCAATGGCGGCAACGATGGCAACTATATCCCTATTAGAGGTTCTTATAGCTTTATTTACTGAAGAATTAAAGATTCCAAGAAAAAAATCTATAATAATAAATATTTCAATTATTGTTTTAATTGGTTCACTAGCTGCATTATCAGCTAATCCAGATGGAGTTTTAGCACATATAAAAATTTTTGGGTTTACAATATTTGATTCATTAGACAAGTTTGTTTCTAATATATTATTACCTATAAATGGATTGCTAGTGATACTTCTTTTAGGATATGGAGTATCAAAAGATTTTATAATAGAACAGTTAACTAATAAGGGGACATTAAAGAATCAAAAAGTAGTTAGTTTATTAATGTTTATAATAAAGTACGTTACACCTATTTTAATATTAATAGTATTTGTTAAAAGTTTCATTTAATAAATGTGTAAAATATTGTATAATAAAGAAAAGTCCATAGTAGGGCTTTTCTTTATTTATGCTTTATTGTGGAAGTAGGGGAGATAAAATGGATTATAAGATATTAATTTGTGATGATGAAAAAGAAATATTAGAATTAATAGAGCTATACTTAGGAAAAGAAGGGTATAGTGTGGTAAAAGCAAACGATGGACAGGAAGCTCTTGAAAAAGTAAAAAACAATACTGATTTTGATTTGGCAATTGTAGATATAATGATGCCTCGTATAGACGGATATAAGCTGATTAAAGAGATAAGAAAACTATACAATATCCCAATAATAATACTATCAGCCAAGAATCAAGATTCAGACAAAATATTGGGTCTAGATCTAGGTGCAGATGATTATATTACAAAACCATTTAATCCTTTAGAATTAGTAGCTAGAGTTAATGCTCAGATAAGAAGGGTATATAAATTAAGCGCTAAAGAGAATGCTTCTCCTAAGATAGTTATAGGAGATATAGAATTAGATACATATAATGTAAAACTTATAGTTAGAGGAAAAGAAGTAGAAGTAACATCTATAGAGTATGGAATATTAAAGTACTTAATGGAAAATTCAGGGAGAATATTAACTAAAAATCAAATTTTTGAAGCAGTGTGGAACGAAGCTTTTTTAAGTGGTGATAATACTATAATGGTGCATATTAGTAGACTTAGGGATAAGATAGAGGAGGATTCTAGGAATCCTGTATATTTAAAGACTGTTAGAGGTCTTGGATATAAGTTCGAAAAAAGGTAGAGTACTATGAAGAAAAGAAATGATAAACTCTTAATTTCTTTATTTAAAAATTATATTACATTTGTAATAATACTAGCTAGTATATTTTTCTTAGCGTACACCTATTTGGGGTATAAAATGTCCAGGTCTATGGAGAATCAGGGGGCACCAGTATTAGATTTGCTTCATGGTAAATATGAAGACTATTCTAAGTTAAATGAAGATGTACTAATAAAGCTTGAAGGTTTTATTGAGGTTTTAGATAGTAAAAGAAATGTTATTCATAGAATGGGAGAAATACCTAAGGATGAAACATTAAAGGATTCCTATTCTGAATATGAGTTGTTACAGACAATTAGTATGAGTGATGAAGATGAAAGATATTTTGTATTAGTTGATACAGTAGAAGAGGATAATGACTTTAAAACTATATTGATTAGAGTACCAGAAGATAAAGTTTCTTTAGCTATTAATATATTTTCTGTACCTTATAGTTTAGGAAAGCCATTATTTAAACTTTATATAAAAGTTATAAGTATAGCACTAGTATTTTTTATAATTAGTATTGTAGCCTACAGTATTTGGACAGCTAAGAAGTTTAAGAAGCCTTTAAGTAAAATAGATAATGCATTAGGAAAAGTTATAGAAGGTGATTATGAAGAAAAGTTAGTTTTAGATGGAGAGAAAGAGTTCATAGTAATAAGTGATACAATTAACTATTTAATTGATAAGCTTAAAGCAAGTAGAGAAGAAAACAAGAAACTTGAAGAAAGTAAAACAAGAATGCTAATAGACTTATCTCATGATATAAAAACACCTATTACTACAATAAGAGGATTTTCAGCAGCATTATATGAAAATCTTATAGAAGAAGAGGAACAAAGAAAGAGATACTATAAAACTATATACAACAAATCAGAAAAGGTTGGGGAATTGGTAGATGACCTTTTTGAGTTTGTAAAATTAGAGAGTGTTCAGTATAAGCTAAAATTAGAAGTTGTAGATATTTGTGAGTTTTTAAGGCAGTTAATTGCGGAATACTTTGATGAAATAAGTGAAAGAGAGTTTGATCTGGTAGTAAATATTCCAGAAATAGTAATAGAATTAAAAATAGATAAGAGATTGTTTAAGAGGGTTATTAGTAATCTAATAGATAATTCTTTAAAATATAACCCACCAGGAACTAGATTAAAAATAGAGCTTAGGGAGCTGGGGAGATCTATTGTTATAGAAGTTTCAGATAATGGAGTAGGAATACCGGATGATATAAAAGATACACTTTTTGATCCTTTTGTAAGAGGAGATTCTAGCAGAAAAAGCGATGGTGGTTCGGGATTAGGATTATCTATTGCCAAGAAAATAGTGGAAAACCATAATGGTGAAATTTCTATAGTAAAAAGAAAAAATGATGACAAAACTATATTTTATATTAGAATGAATAAATATTAAAAAGGTCCTGGATACAGGACCTTTTTAACGTCTAGGAAATTATAAAATTTTACTTTGCTATAAATCAAGGGAGGACTACAATTTTATATTTTTATCCTCCTAAGGTTACATCTTGTTCATTGTACCAATTTAAAGCTTCAGCCAGATGTTCTGGTTTAAAGTCCGGCCAAAAGTCGTCTACTACATAAAAATCAGAGTACACAGATTGAACAGGAAGGAATCCACTTAATCTTCTCCTACCGCCCCAACGTATAATTAAATCAATTCTAGAAATATCATTTGAATGAATATTATTATATATATTCTTCTTTCTTTCATCAGCAGATTTTAATTCATTTAGGTCCCATTCCCAACCATAATTAATTAAAAAGTTTACCTTCATACCACCTTTTCCGAAGGTTCTACGTTTAGTAAAAGGGATAAGGTCTTTAGGGAATGAAGTAGATTTTGTGTTCCCCATTACCAATATTTCACAATCCTCTTTAGTTAAAAGTTGTACTGAATTTATGCAGGCTTCTGTAAATGCTAACTTTTGCTCATTAGGTCTCTTTGTATTATCAACAGTGAATCCATAGAAAGTTATTTCTTCTATACCGTATTTTTTACACTGTTTAAATAGAAGAAGACCAGGATTTATGCCTAGTGCATACCCTTTATCTTTAGTCATCCCATTTTTTACTGCCCATCTTCGATTACCATCTGGAATAATACCTATATGTTTTGGAACTCTCATTATATATCACCTCAACAAATTTATAATCATATTATTTCCATTAGTAAAAAAAATATCCTATATAACTAATTACTTATAATATATATAAGATATTAGTATTGGAACTATTATGAAAAATTTACTAAAATATTGTTATATATTTATCAAAGGGGGATGGATGGTATGGCAGTAAATCAAAAAAGACAAAAAGAATTAAAAGCATTAGGATTTTTATTACAAAATGATAAAGAACATTTTGCTGTAAGGTTTTTAAGTAGAGCGGGGAATTTTACTACTGAAGAATTAGCAAATATAAATTATATAGCAGATAAATATGGAAAAGGATATAGTGGTGTTACAACTAGGCTTCAAATTGAAGTTCCGTGGATTAAAAATGAAGATGTTGAAAATGTAATGGAAGAATCTAAAAAATTGGGATTAAGACATGGTGGTACTGGAATGAAGGTTAGACCACTTGTTTCCTGTAAGGGGACTGTATGCTTACATGGAAATATTGATACTCAAGGAATTTGTAGGGAACTTGAAGGAAAATATTTTGGAACAGACACTCATGCAAAATGTAAAATTGGTATTGTAGGATGTGCCAATAACTGTGCAAAAGCGAGTTTAAATGACATTGGAATAATGGGGAGAACTGTGCCAGAATATGTAGAAGAAAATTGTGTCGGATGTTCACTTTGTGTAAAAGCATGTAGACAAAAGGCTTTACAATTAGTGGATAAGAAAATTGTCTTCAATGAGGAATTATGTGTGAAATGTGGTGGATGTGTAAGAGCTTGTAGAACAGGTGGATTTATTGCTAGGGAAAAAGGAGCAGAAATCTTTGTTGGTGGAAGATTTGGAAGAGGAATGAGTCTTGGAACATCTTTAGGAAGAATTTTTAAGGAAGATGAGATTGTTGGTGTTGTTGATAGTATTATGGATTATTATAAAGAAAATGGTGTAGCTGGAGAAAGAATCTGTAAGACTATGGATAGAATAGGACAAGAAAAGTTTATTAATGATATTTTACATAGGATATAAAATGTACATTAATATATAAAATAGGATAATAGAGATGAAAAAACAAGAGATCATCTTTATTATCTTTTATTTTTATATCATTTAAAATAGCTGTATGTTAATATACAATAAAGAAAATAGGATAAAATAATAATATTATTTGAAAAATTTTGGAGTGAAATCATGATTAGTTTAATAGGAATAAGGCGAGAGATACCAATTCAAATTAGAGAAGCCTTTACTATAAAAAAGAAGAGAAAAAATGAAATATTAAATGAATTAGTGAAATATTTTGATGAAGTAATAATATTAACAACATGTAATAGAACAGAAATATATGTAGATAGTAAGCTAAATAAAGAAGAAGTAATAGATGTTATATTTAAAACAATAGGATGGAATGATGAGTTAAAACCTTTTATATTTTATGTAGAAGAGGAAAAAGCATATAGACATCTATTTAGGCTTGCTTGTGGATATCATTCGAGGATAGTTGGCGAAGATCAAATTTTAGGGCAAATTAAAAATGCCTATATTGAATCCTTAGAAGAAGGTACATGTAGTGGAGAATTAGGAAGATTATTTCAAGAAGGAATAACATGTGGTAAAAAGTTTAGAACAGAAGCTAAGCTGTTTGAGATACCAGTTTCATCTGTTTCGGTTGCAATTTCTATTATGTTAAAAGAAAAATGTAAAAAAGTTATGGTTATTGGTTATGGAGAAATAGGAAGACTTGCTGTTAAATATCTTTTATCACATAAGGTAGAAAATATATATTTAGTAGTTAGGGAGCCGGAAAAAATTAAGGATTTACATGAGGAAAATGTAAAAATTATAAATTTCAAAGAAAAAAATCAATTTATCCAAGAAATAGATTCTATAATATCCTGCACTAATGCTCCACATGCTGTTGTTTTAAAGGATGATATTGTAGAAAGAAAAAAAACATTATCTATATTTGATATGGCGGTACCAAGAGATGTTGAAGTAGAAGTTGGATTATTAAATAAAGTAAAAGTATATAATATTGATGAAATAAGTGAAGTTGATGACGAAAATAAAGCATTAAGAGTTCAAAGAATGTCAGAATATAAGTATATTTATGAAGAGTATTTAAAGGAATATATGGAGTGGAAGGCTCTTCGAGAGATTTCGCCAATTATAAAAGAGTTAAAGATAAAGGGCGAAGAGGTATACTCAAAAAGATTAAATACTTATCATAATAAAAGTAAGGATTTAAAAGATGAAGGGCTTGTAAAAATGTTATTAAAAAGTACCTCAGATGCGTATATTAATAGAGCCATTGAAGTTATAAAAAATGAGACTCTTAAAGGAAGTGAAGAAGAATGTTTAAGAATAGTGAGGAAGATATTCTTAACAGAGGAGTAGATTTTTCTTTAATATCAGTATTTTCAAAAAAACTAAGAGTAGGCATTATTGGAGCAGGGCGTGGTGGATTTATAAAAGCAAAGCACTTTTTTAATCAAGGATGCTCAGTGGATGTTTTAGCAAAAGAAATAGGAGAAGAATTTAAAGAACTTAAGGGAGAAAATATAAAAATATATATAAAAGAATATGATAGAAGTTTTATAAAAAATAAGCATTTGGTTATTATAGCTATAGATGATAAGAATAAAAAAGAACAGATAAAGAAAGATTGCGAAGAAGAAAGTAAGATATACATAGATTCAACAGAATTTATGGAAGGAATGGGCTCAATACCAATGCAAAAGGATTTAAAAAATATTGTTGTTGGTATTAATACAAGAGGAGGAAATCCTAAAGGAAGTAGATTTATAGCACAAAAAGTAGAAGAAGAACTATTAAAATACGATGATTTTATTGGATATACTACTATATTAAGAAATAGATGTATAGATAGTAGTATTAAAAAAGTTTTAACAGATTTTATTTCTACAGAAGATTTCCTTTTCTTTCATAAAAGAAAAAAATCTAATATAATATTAAAAATGTTTTTTCAGGAAAAGGATTTTAATAATGAGTAAAAAATTAAGTGATTTAGAATTATTCTCTGGATTAAAGCAAGAAACAATAGATTCTCTTACTTCCTTATGTATAGAAAAGCACTATAAAAAAGGTGAACATATATTTTTTGATAAAGATAAGGTAACCACAGTATTTATTGTGTTAAAAGGAAAGGTTACATTATATAAGATAGGTGAAAAAGCCCATAAAAGAATTGTTTTTATATTAGGAGAAGGAAATATAATAAATGATGTTGTATTAGATGATTTACCAGCTTCAATAAGCTGTGAGGCTTTTGAAGATAGTGAAATTTTATGTTTTGATAGGGATGAGTTTGTAAAAATTATGTCAAATGACTTTGAACTTACTACTGTGGTAATTAATTCATTGTCTAAGAAAGTAAGAAGATTATATAGACAAATAAAAAATGCCACTCCTATTAAGATTGAAAAGAGGGTTGCAGCTAAGCTATGGAAACTTGCTAAAGACCATGGAATAGAGGTTGAAGATGGAGTTGAGATAGGGCTTAATATAAGTATTACTTATCTTGCAGATATGTTTGGAACTCCAAGAGAAACTATTTCTAGAGCGTTAAAAGTATTACAAAAAGAAGAGCTTATAGTATTAAATGGTAAAAAAATAATTGTAAAAGATAAAAATAAACTAGCTAAATATTTTAAAAATAATTAAAACTCTGTGAGAATTATCACAGAGTTTTTTTTATATTGTTATTATAATAACGATATAAGAACAAAGACAAGTTTTCTGTAAGGAGATGTTGATATGGGATATAGATTAACTCTAGAAAATATGAATAAGCTTATAATTCAATTACAAAAGAATAGTGAAGTATATGCTCCTAAAGTTTTTGAAGGAGAAGGAACTTTTTCAGATACAGATAGAATTAGATATGGAAAGATAAATAAAATAGAAGAAATAGAATTTAATAAAAAATCAGATTTTTCATATAAGGAAGTACTTTTACCAATAACACAAGTTTTATTCTTCTTTACAGAAGATAAGGTTAAAGAAGCAGAGGTAGAAGAAAAGAATTTAGTAGTATTCTTAAGAAGCTGTGATTTACATGGAGTTAAAAGAATAGATGATATCTACCTTAGAAATGGATTTGTTGACCCTTATTATAAAAAGATAAGAGAAAAGGCAAAGTTTATAGTGTTTGGATGCGAAAAAAGCTTTGAAAATTGTTTTTGTGTAGATATGGGAACTAATAAAACTGATGAATATGATTGTTACATAAAAGTAGATGGAAATGAAGTTTTATTAGATGTTAAAGATAAAGAAATTGAAGAATTAGTAAAAATATTTGCTAAAGAAGATATTAATGTTATACCTGAATTTGTAGAAAAGAATGAAGTAAAGGTTAATATCCCTGAAAACTTAGACTTATCAGTAATGGATTCTAAGATGTGGGATGAATATTCTCAAAGATGTATAGCCTGTGGAAGATGTAACTTTGTATGTCCAACATGTACGTGCTTCACAATGCAAGATGTTATTTATAGAGATAATGGCAAGGCAGGAGAAAGAAGAAGAGTATGGGCATCATGTCAAGTTGATGGGTACACAGATATGGCGGGTGGCCACAGCTTTAGAAGAGCTAAGGGTGAAAGAATGAGATATAAGGTTCTTCACAAGGTTTATGATTATAAGAAGAAATGGGGATATCACATGTGTGTTGGATGTGGTAGATGTGATGATATCTGTCCAGAATATATATCATTCTCAAATTGTATTAATAAGTTAGAAAAAGCTATGGATGAGGTGAAGTAATATGCATAATGAATATTTGCCATTTGTTTCAGAAGTTTTAGATGTTATTAAACATACAGATATAGAGTATACATTTAGAATGTCATTTAAAGGTGATGTAAAACCTGGACAATTCTTTGAAGTTTCTATTCCTAAATTTGGAGAAGCTCCAATATCAGTTAGTGGAATAGGAGAGAATTATGTTGACTTAACTATTAGAAAGGTAGGGAAGGTAACAAACGAAGTTTTCGCTAAATATAAGGGAGATAAGTTATTTTTAAGAGGACCTTATGGAAATGGATTTGATGTAGAAAACTATAAAGGAAAAGAAGTTGTTATAGTTGCTGGTGGTACAGGACTTTCACCAGTTAAGGGAATAGTAGATTACTTCTCAAAGAATCCTCAAGATGCAACAAGCACAAGAGTTATTGCAGGATTTAAGTCTCCTAAGGATATATTATTTAAGGAAGATATGAAAGAATGGGAAAAGAATATTAACTTCACTTTAACAGTAGATTCTGCTGAAGAAGGGTATGAAGGAAATGTTGGACTAGTTACAAAGTATGTTCCAGAACTTAAGTTTGAAGATATGGATACTGCACAAGTTATTGTAGTTGGACCTCCAATGATGATGAAATTTACTGTGGCTGAGTTCTTAAAGCTTGGAATGAAGGAAGAAAACATTTGGATATCACATGAAAGAAAGATGTGTTGTGGACTTGGAAAATGCGGACACTGTAGAATAGATGATACATATGTATGTCTAGATGGACCAGTATTTAATTATTCCAAAGGCAAACTTTTAAGAGATTAGGGGTGTAGTTAATATGGATATAAATACTAAAAAGTTAAAAAAGAACGCTTTTAGAATAACAAAAACTAGAGGAATTACTGCTTCAAGAGTAAGGGTTCCAGGTGGACACTTAAAAGCAGAATATCTTGGATTAATTCAAGAAATAGCTGATACTTATGGAAATGGTACTGTTCATTTAACAACTAGACAAGGGTTTGAAATACCAGGAATTAAGTTTTCAGATATAGACAAGGTTAATGAATTATTACAACCTATTATAGAGGGATTAGATATAAATCAAGAAATCCCAGGTAAGGGATATACAGCAGCAGGAACAAGAAATGTATCTGCATGTATAGGAAATAATGTTTGTCCATATGCAAACTATAATACTACTAATTTTGCTAAGAGAATTGAAAAAGAAATTTTCCCTAATGATCTTCACTTTAAGATAGCATTAACAGGATGTCCAAATGATTGTATTAAAGCTAGAATGCATGATTTTGGTATTATAGGTATGACAATGCCACAATATGATTCAGAAAAGTGTGTATCTTGTGGGGCCTGTGTAAGGGCTTGTAAGAAGAAGTCTACAGAAGCTTTACATGCAGAAAACTATAGGGTTATTAGAGATCACAGAAGATGTATCGGATGTGGTGAATGTGTAATTAATTGTCCTACAGGTGCTTGGACTAGAAGCAAGAAGAAATATTATAGACTTACTATCATGGGAAGGACAGGTAAGAAAAATCCAAGACTTGGAGAAGATTTTATTATATGGGCTGATGAAGATAGTATAGTTAAAATTATAAACAATTGTTATAAATATGTTGAACAATATATAGATAGAAATGCTCCAGGTGGAAAAGAGCATGTAGGTTATATTGTTGATAGAACTGGATTTATGGAATTTAAGAAATGGGTTCTTGAAGGGGTAGAATTACCTGAGGATGCTATAGTAAAAGACAATGTTTATTGGAGCGGAGTTAAATATAGGGAGTAGTTTTAAAGAGAGGGATTGCTATGCAGTCCCTCTTTTTGATAAAAGCTTATTTATTGTTGTCTGCGTAATTCGAAGAAGACTCCACCTTTATATAGGATTATCGTATTTTTACTTTTTTCATATATTGTTAATCCGTGTATACCATTTACTTCATCATCTTGAATCATATTATCATAGCTTTCTAGGGAAATAGAATTTACTGTGTTTGATTCAATACCTAAATCATTGAAGTTAACACCTTTAAATTCTGATTGAAATTCGGCATTAGAAATACTTTTATTATTATATTTAACATTTAAATATTTTTTATTGTTGTAATTAATGTATGAAGGTGAGAATTCTATTGATTGTCCAATTATCTTAGAAATATCATCATTAGATAATAAAGTTACTGAATTACTGGCAACATTCTTATCAATACTCCATTTTCCGTAGAAAGTATTTATGTTTTCTACAGGGAATAGCTTGATTCCATCTCCATCTAGTTTATAGTAGCTACTTACAACAGTAATAGATTCTCCTCTTATTACTATATAATTATAATATTTTAATTCAGGGGATTTAGTATCGTATTCTTTCAATTTGAATGATTTACCGTCAAATTCAACATCTCTCATTTTATCTAGTAAGCCTTCATAATATTGAGTATATCTAACTTTAGCAGGTCTATTATTTTTTACATTATCTAAGAAGTTTTTAAGAGGAGTATTATCTACATATTTTTCTTCTTGAGTGTCATAAACTAAATCATTATTTTTTATAGATTGTTCTTTGGTATATGGTGTAGCAATATTAGATTCTATTAGCTTTTCTTCAGGTTGTTCTTGTAATTCACCAGTAACTTCTTCTTTTGGAGAAGGATTAGATTGAATAATTTCATTTTTTGATGTATTACAGGATATTAACGCAATTGGTAAAGCTAACAAAAGACAAAAAGATATAAATTTATTCTTCATAAAGTTTTATCACCCTTTTTATTTATTTTTCTATAATTTAAGAGTAGCATTTTACATAAGGATAGTATTTACAAATAAATTACAAAAATGTATTGAATATTACATATAATTAAACACCTTTTGAAAAGATAAAAAATACCTATTGGACTTGGTAAATGATAGAATATAATATAGAAATATGAGGCAATATAAATTAATGAGGTGAAATAAATGAGTTTAATTATAGCAACAAGAAAAAGTAAGCTTGCTCAGGTTCAAACTGATAGAGTTATGGCGTTATTAAAAGAACAACAAAATATAGATTCTGAAAAGTTATTAGTTGTTACAGAAGGTGATAAAAGACTAGATGTAACTTTAGATAAGATAGGTGGAAAAGGACTTTTTACAAAGGAAATAGAAATAGCATTATTAGAAGGAAAAGCAGATGGTGCAGTACATAGCATGAAAGATGTTCCTTTTCAATTAGCTGAAGAATTTGAACTTGTTGCAATGCCTGAAAGGGAAGATGTTAGAGATGCATTTATTTCACGAAAAGGCATTAATTTTAGTGAATTAAGGCAAGGTGCAAAGATAGGAACAAGTAGTAATAGAAGAGCTGCACTTTTAAAAGAGATAAGAAGTGACTTAGAGATTGTACCTATTAGAGGTAATGTTCAAACTAGGCTTAAAAAGATGGAAGAACAAGAGTTAGATGGTATAATCTTAGCCTCTGCGGGATTAAAAAGATTAGGGATGGAGGAAATAATAACAGATTATTTTGACCCTAATATATTTATTCCAGCAATAGGTCAAGGGGCCCTTGGAATAGAGTGCTTAAAAAATAGTAAAAATAAAGAGTATTTTAAGGCTTTAGATAATAAGATGGTACGTTTAGAAGTAGAAGCAGAAAGAAGTTTCATGAAAGCTCTAAATGGAGATTGTCATAGCCTTATTGGAGCTTATTCAATTACAGAGGGAAGTAAGTTATATATGATTGGAACTTATATGGTGAATGGAAGGATAATAAAGAAAGATATAGAGGGTTCCATAGAAGAAAACATAGAGCTTGGAAAAAGATTAGCAGAAAAAGTATTAAGTTGTGGAAGGTAGTAAAATGAGTAAGGCGTATATAATAGGAACAGGTCCTGGAGATGAGGAATTATTAACTTTAAAGGCTATAAAGGCATTAGGAGAATGTACTGCAGTTCTTTATGACAGATTAGTATCCAATAATGTTTTAAATTATTTAAGTGATGAATGTGAAGTTTATTATTGTGGTAAAGAACCTGGTGCTCATTATAAAACTCAAGACGAAATAAATGAAATGATAGTAAAGCTTGCTAATGAAGGTCATGTAGTAGGAAGAGTTAAAGGGGGGGACCCTTATGTATTTGGTAGGGGTGGCGAAGAGGTTCTAGCTTTAGAAAAAGAGGGAATAGACTTTGAGGTTATTCCTGGAGTTACTTCACCTATAGCTGTATTAAACTATGCAGGTATTCCTATAACTCATAGAGGTATTGCACAAAGTTTTCATATAGTAACAGGAATGACAGCTGTTGAAGAAAAAATAAACTTTGAAGCCTTAGCAAATGAGACTGGAACCCTTGTATTTATGATGGGGCTTAGTAATTTAGAAAAAATAGTAGAAAATTTAACGAGGTATGGAAAGGACATTCATACCCCTACAGCTGTAGTAATGAGGGGTACATCATCCAAGCAAAAAAAGGTTATTGGAACTTTGGATAATATTATAGATAAAGTTAAAGAAGCAGGACTACAATCACCTTGCATTATTGTAGTGGGGGATGTGGTTAATTTAAGCAATAAGCTATCTTGGTATGAAAAAAAGCCTCTATTCGGGTGGAATATTTGTGTAACACGTTCTAGAGAGCAAGCATCAAGCTTAAAGGATAAGTTAGCTAAACTAGGTGCAGAGGTTACAAGCATAAGTTCTATTAAGATTGAGAAAACCTCAGAAAACCTAGATGAATATGTAGAAAAGTTAGATAAATACGATCACATAATTCTTACTTCAGTAAATGGAGTTAATATCTTCTTTGACTATTTAATAGAAAAAAATTACGATATAAGAAGATTAAAAGCTAAGTTTTCTGTAGTTGGAAAGGCTACTAAGAAAGCTTTAGCACAAAGAGGAATACAAGCTTATAAAATGGCTAGAGAATTTGTTGGTGAAGGGCTTTTTGAAGCTATTAAGGAAGATTTAAAACCTGGAGAAAAGGTGTTGATTCCATGTTCATCAAAGAGTAGAACCTTCTTAAAGGATGAAATCGAAGCTTTAGCATTAGAAGTTGATAGAGTTCATACCTATAATACAGTTCCAGGAAAGGTCAAAAATAAAAGAAGTTTTGATGAAGTAGATATAGTATTATTTACTAGCCCAAGTACAGTGAATAATATGGTAGATATGGTTGGAATTGAAGAAGTTAGGAAAAAGAAATGTATTGCAATAGGTCCTATTACTTTCAAGGCTTTAAAAGATCATGGAATAGAAGGTCTTATGTGTAAGCAACATTCAGAGGACGGATTTTTAAGGGAAATTGTTGAGATTGTGAATAAGGAAGTGTAGTAAATGATTAATAGAGGAAGAAGACTTAGAAGAGATGAAAATATTAGGGCATTAGTTAGGGAAACAACTCTTTCACCAGATGATTTTATTTTACCTATTTTTGTTGTTGAAGGTGAAAATATAAAAAGAGAAATAAGCTCTTTACCAGGATGTTATCATTATTCATTAGATAGACTTCATGAAATCATTGAAGAAGTAAGGAATGCTAAAGTAAGAGGAGTTATTCTTTTTGGTATACCTAAAACTAAAGATTGTTGTGGTTCAGAGGGTTTTGCTAAGGATGGAATATTACAAAAAGCTGTTAGAAAAATTAAGGAAATTGATTCTAATATATTTGTAATTACAGATGTTTGTATGTGCGAGTATACAGATCATGGACATTGTGGTATCTTAGATGGGGAATATGTAGATAATGATAAAACCTTAGAATATTTGTGTAAAATTGCAGTATCTCATGCAGAAGCAGGAGCAGATATGGTGGCACCATCTGACATGATGGATGGTAGAGTAGGTTATATAAGAGAAGCTTTAGATGATAATGGGTACAAAAACGTATCAATAATGAGTTATTCAGCTAAGTATTGTTCTGCATTCTATGGCCCATTTAGGGAAGCAGCAGATTCTGCACCTAAGTTTGGGGATAGAAAGACTTATCAAATGGACCCAGCTAATAGAAGAGAAGCTTTAAAAGAAGTAGAAATGGACCTTGAAGAGGGAGCAGATATAGTTATGGTAAAGCCAGCTCTTTCTTATTTAGATATAATAAGAGAAGTTAAGGATAGTACTATAGTTCCAGTTGCAGCTTATAGCGTAAGTGGTGAGTATGCAATGGTAAAGGCAGCAGCTAAGGCAGGTCTAATAGATGAGGAAAGAATAGTTATGGAAATGCTTACTTCCATAAAGAGGGCTGGAGCTGATATAATAATAACCTATTATGCAATTTATGCAGCAAATAAGTTAAAAGGTTAATTGATGAAAATGAACCTTTTATTCTTCATTTTGTTAGGAAAGGAAAGAAATTTATATGAGTAATGAAAGCATTTTTAATGAAAGTAAGAAATATATGCCTGGTGGAGTAAATAGTCCAGTTAGAGCCTATAGAAATATGGGGATGAATCCTCCTGTAATTAAGAACGGAAAAGGTGTAATTATAACTGACGAGGATGGAAAAGAATATATAGATTTCGTTTTAGCTTGGGGGCCTTTAATATTAGGACACTGCAATGATGGGGTTGTGAAAGCTATCAAAGAAACATCAGAAAATGCATTGGCTTTTGGAGCACCTACTAAGTTAGAGCTAGAAATGGCTCAGTTCCTTTGTGAGACTATGCCTAATGTAGAAATGGTAAGAATGGTTAACTCAGGCACAGAGGCTACTATGAGTGCTATAAAGCTTGCAAGAGGATATACAAAAAGAGATAAAATAATTAAATTTGCTGGATGTTATCATGGACATTTTGATGGATTCTTAGTAGAAGCAGGTTCAGGGGTCTTAACTGAAGGAATCCCAGGATCTCTTGGAGTACCAGAAGAAAGCGTTAAGAACACATTAATTGGTGTTTATAATGATGAAAATCAAGTTAGAGAATTATTCAAAAATTATGGTAAAGAAATAGCGGCAGTAATTATAGAACCTGTAGCAGGTAATATGGGTGTTGTTAAGGCACAAGAAAAGTTTATTAAAAAATTAAGGATGTATTGTGATAGATTTGGAGCATTACTTATATTTGATGAAGTTATGTCTGGATTTAGAGTATCATTTACAGGAGCTCAAAGTCTTTTTGATGTAAAACCAGACTTAGTAACATATGCAAAAATAATGGGAGGGGGGCTTCCATGTGGTGCATATGGTGGTAGAAAAGAGATTATGGAACATCTTTCACCATTAGGTGGAGTATATCAAGCTGGAACAATGTCAGGAAATCCAATAGTAATGGCAGCAGGGCTTGCAACATTAAGACAGCTATACGATCATCCAGAATACTATAATCACATTGAAAATGTAGGTAAGAAGCTTGAGGATGGTATTAATAAGATTAAAGAAAAGTATAATTTCCCAGTTACTATAAATAGAGCAGGTGGAATGTTTACTATATTCTTCAAAGATGGAGAAGTAACATCTTATGACCAAGTTAAGGAATGTGATGAGGAAAGATTCAAGAGATATTTCACTCATATGATAAATAGTGGCTTTAATATAGCACCATCACAATATGAAGCATCATTCCTATCAACAACACATAATATTACACATGTTTTTAAATTCTTAAAAGCATTTGAGGAATTTGTTAAAAAGGAAGTAGAGTAAAATGAAAAAGGTCATATTATTAACCTCTTTTGGAACATCTGAAAGAAAAGGGATAGAAAATAGTATTGACCCAATAGAAAGAGATATAAATAAAGCTTTTCCAGATTATAGAGTAATTAAAGTCTTTACTTCTAGACATATAAGAGAAAAGTTACTTTTAAAGTATGATATACAAGTTCATAGTTTAGGGGAAGCTTTAAAAAGAATATATAAAGAGGGTGTGGAGGAAGTAATAATACTTCCTCTTCATCTTATTAGAGGTAAAGAACAAGATAATATTGAAGAAATTGCTGAGAGCTATAAAGATAAATTTAATTCTATGACCATAGCAGAACCATTGTTATCCTTAGATAAGCATGGCGGTCTTAGTAAAATGGATGATATTATTGAAAAAGTTATATCTATAAAGCCGAAGGATGAACCTATACTTTTTATTGGGCATGGTATTAAAAATACCTGTGATTTACCATTTATGTTAGTTAGAAAAGAACTTAAAAAGAGAAATATAAAAGGAATATACTTTGCAACTTTAGCTGGAAATCCAACTTTTGATGAAATAGTAGAAGAACTTAAAAAAGATAGTGTAAAATCCTTAACAGTAACCTCTTTTTTAATAGTGTCAGGGTACCATGCCAAGGTGGATATATTTGGAGAAAATAAAGACTCCTGGTGTTCTAAATTGGGGTTAAATGGATTTAAAGTAAATAAACAGGATACCTCTTTAGGAGAAAGATATGAATTTAGAGAAATATACCTAAAAAGCCTAATTAAGATACTTGATAAATAGCTTGTCTTATTATAAAATTTTTAAGGACATTTTAAGGGTCTTATTTTTACTAAGGAGAGTACGTATGTATATCAATGAACTAAAGACAATATCGCATTCTGCGAGAAAGAAAATGGATATGTTAGAAGATAGCTTTGCAAAATATGGTTTATCTTCAATGCTTGGTGGATTATATGTTTGTTTTGGTACAATGTTAGCCTATGTTATAGGTGGACTTTTAGGTACTGCAGATTCACCATGGACAAAGATAATAATGGGATTATCATTTGGTATTGCACTATGTTTAATAGTTTTTGCTGGAGCAGATTTATTTACAAGTAATACAATGACAATGGTAATTGGTGCAAACCAAAAAGAAACTAAGTGGATTGATGTAGCTAAGATATGTGGCTTTAGCTGGCTTGGAAATTTCTTAGGTTCAATTATTGCAGCAGTTTTATTTGTAGAAGGTGGATTAATAAATGAATCTACTGCTTACTATATGGTTAAAACTGTTGAGGGCAAGATATCTCTTACTGCACCTGAGATGATTATCAGAGGAATATTCTGTAACATTCTTGTTTGCTTAGCTTCTTGGATGTTTTACAAGATGAAGAGTGAATCAGGAAAAATAATGATGATTCTTTGGTGTGTATTTGCATTTATGACAGCAGGATATGAACACAGTATTGCTAACATGGGATTGTTTGCAATAGTTAAGTTAATACCAGCAGGAAGTGGACTAGCTTTAAGCGCTATGGCTAAGAATCTTATATTTGTTACACTTGGTAATTTCATAGGAGGAGCTGGAGTAATAGCTGGATCATATATTTTCTTAACAGGAAAGAAGAAATAATTTTTAGAGGGAAGAGGAACTGAGTGTAGTTCTTCTTTTTTTATTTCCTTAACTTCAAGATGAGTGGAGTTGATATTTGTTTTGATGTGACTTGGAGCGCAGCGATGAAACAATAAAAATAAATATCCACCTCACTTTTATATTAAAAATAAAAATAATATTATTAATATAAATAATAAATCTTAGAAAAATTCTTTTAAAATAAAAATTCTTATAAATATAACAATATATAAATATAAAAATATATAATAAGCGTAATGGGGAGTAGTCTTTATTCCTTATAGTCTTTGGTTGATTATATAAAAAATAATTGAGGGGGCAAGGGTTGATCCATCTGAATGTAATGCTTAATCTTAGATATAGGTATAGCTTGTGAACATATTTGTTTAGGAGCTGCTGAGCTTGGTCTTGGAACTTGTATGATGGGATGGCTTAAGGAAAAGTTAATAAGGGAACTTTTAAGCATTCCTAAAAACAGAGAAATTAAGCTAGTTATATCCTTAGGATATCTATCAAGTGATGTCACAAGAAGGAAAGTTAGAAAAAATGTAAAGGATATAATTAATTATAATGAATATTGATTTATAACTTGTTGACATATAAATAAATATGATATGATTATATCTATACAAAAGTATGGGAGGGTTTATAGTGTACGAAACAACATCGTTAATGGGATTAATGGCAGTGGTAAATATGTTATTTGGAGTTGTAAATTATGTTTTATCGTCATTAGCAATTTATAAGATAGCAAAGGTAGAAAAAGTAAAATGTCCATGGCTTGCTTGGATACCTTTTGCAAATTCATATATGGTAATTAAAGTGGCTGGTGGTAATATGATAATGATTATACTAGCTATTGTAAGTTTTATTACAGGTTCTGTATCGACTGCTATAGTAGATAATATGGCATTCACTGTAATTGGAGCAATTGTTTCTGTTGCTTGGTCTATTTATGCAATTACATTATATAATAGACTTTGTGATAGATATAATGTGAATATAGTGCTTTTTATAGCTTCATTTTTAGCTCCAGTAGCATTATATATTAGAGTTCTTTCAACATTCTACATTCCATTATTATTAATAGGATTCTATGCACATTATAAGTTATATAAGAATGCAGCAAAGGGACCTTCTACAAAGGTAAAGGTTCAAAGTAGAATGGTATTATCTAATAAAAAGAAAAAGAAAAAATAGTTATTTATATCGACTGTTACAAAAGGTTAAGTCCTATGTAACAGTCTTTTAATTTTTATGAAGTAATAATAAATATTACTTATCTATTGAATATATACTTAAAATAATGATATAATGCCAAAAGAATATTTAAAATTTAAATAATAATGAAAGGAAGTACAAAATGAAAAGGTTATTTAAATTATTAAGTTTATCAATTTGTATGGTTATAATGGGTACCTTTTTTATAGGATGTAATAAAGATTCTTCAAAAGAAATTAACTTTCTTAACTATGGGGAGAATATAGATGAAGAAACTATAAAAGAATTCCAAGATAAATTTGGAATTAAGGTCAACATAACTACTTTTGATGATATGGAGACAATGTATCAAAAGATTAAAGATGGAGGAGTAAAATACGATGTTATTTTAGTATCTGACGCTTTAATGCCAAGAATGATCAAAGAAAATCTTGTTCAAGAGTTAAATAAGGATAACATTCCCAATATTTCTCAAATGGATGAGGCATATTTAAATCTTGATATTGATGAAGGAAACAAGTATTCAGTTCCTTATATGTTTGGAACAGTAGGGCTAATTTATAATAAGGATGTAGTAACAGAACCTGTTGATAGTTGGGATATACTTTGGAATGAAAAGTACAAAGGAAAGATCTTTATGTTTGACACATATAGAGATACAATGGGAGCTGCTTTAAAGAAGTTAAATTACTCTTTAAATACAACTAATCCAAAAGAAATTGAAGAGGCAAAAAAATTATTACTAGATCAAAGAAAGTTAGTTAGCCCATTATATGGGGTTGATAATGGAACAACAATGATTCCAGCAGGTGAATCTGATATAAATATGATTTGGTCTGGAGAAGGATTAAATTTACAAGATGAGTATCCAAACTTAGTATATGTTGTACCTAAGGAAGGAGCAAATTTCTGGATTGATAGCCTATGCATACCTTACAATGCATCAAATGTTGACGGGGCTGAAAAGTTTATAAACTTTGTAAGTGATAAGGAAAGTGCTTTAAGAATTGCTGATGAAATTGGATATACAACACCAAATAGAGAAGCAAGACTAGAACAACCAGAAGAGGTTAGAAATAACCCTAATGCATATATGCCTAAAGAAATAATGGATAGATGCGAAATATATACAGATTTCCCAAGCGATGTGAAGAAAATATATGATGATGCTTGGACAGAAATAAAATCTGCTAATTAATGATTTATAAGGGAAAGCTAATTATAGCTTTTCCTTACCTTTAGTATGAGTGGGGGGATATTTGTTTTGATGTGACTTGGAGCGTAGCGACGGAACAAACAAAATAAATATCCACTCCACCTTTTTTTATTAATATTGTAGTTAAATGTAAACTTTTATTATATAATATACAAAAAGGAGTGATATTATGGACGATAGAATCATTGATTTTAACGAGCTTAAGAATAGGGCAAAAGAAAAAGACGAAGATAAGCTTGTAGATAAACTTGAAAATTATATGTACTCTTTATATTATGATATGGCACAAGGTAAAATCACAATGGCTGACTTTACTAAAAATATATATAAATACATGGAAGAAAATAATATAACTCAAGAGCAATTCTTTAATATACAAAAGAAGCTTATGGAGAGATATGGTTTTGATTCATCAATGATAGATGAGCAATTAAAGTCAGCGGGAATAAATGTATCAGATATTAGTAGTGACTATGAAAAAGTAAGAAAAAATATGAGTTTTAATGAAAAGTATAACTCCCAAATAGAAACTAAAGCTATATCAAGATACAGAATTAGTAATGATAAGAATAATGTAACTATAGTTTTGGATGAAGAAAATGTTCTTATTTATAGTGAAGGAAAAATAGACTTAGCTGATTTAGAACTTAGTGACTTCCTGTGTTCATATAAGAAATTAAGAGATAATGGAATATTAGAAATTAAACTTTGTGAAAATACAAAAGACTACCAATACTAATAAATGATTGAAAAGAGAAATTGCAATAGCAACTTCTCTTTTTTGTTCTTTAGTATATTTTTATAAGTGGTAATATATATGTAGATAGTAGAGAGTTACGGGAGGTATATAATGAAAGTTTTTAAGAATGAAGAAGGAGAAGTTCGCTCTGGGTGGAAAATACTTACCTTGTTTTTGGTTGAGTATCTTTTGCTAATTATAGTGGCAAATATAATAAGTAGTCAGGTAATTATTTCTAGCTATATAAGAGAAAATATATATTTTATACTTATGTTTTCCCAGGAAATTGTTTTAATTCTTACACCGATATTGTCATGGAAGGTTTTATTTAAGAAGGATTTATCTCTTATTGGATTGAAGGCTTTAAACAAAAAAGAGGTAAAAAATCTAATACTAGGATTAGTTATGGGGATAATAGCTATTACATTAGCTTTTGTTCTTATATTAATTAGTAAAAGTGGAGTTTTAGTAAACAGCTTATTAGAACCGAGATTTTCACTGGGTTTAGTTGTTTATTTTATCTTATTTATATTTGTTGGTTTTGCAGAAGAATTGCTTTCAAGAGGATATATAATTGGGGCAATGGAAGTAAGCAATAATAATAAGTGGTTTGCCGTAATGGTTTCAGCAGTTATATTTTCATTAATGCATTATGGTAATAATGGCTTTTCACTTATTCCTTTTTTAAATATATTTTTAGTAGGAATTCTATTTGGAGTTATGTATATTAAAACAAAGAGCATTTGGCTTAGTACAGGGTTTCATATAACTTGGAACTTCTTTCAAGGGTGCATATATGGAATGCCTGTAAGTGGAATAACTACACCTAAGCTTTATGAAATGACTTTTGTAGGTAATTCTATTTTAAATGGAGGTACTTTTGGACCAGAAGGTGGACTAATTGTTACAATGGTTATAATTTTAATGTTAGTTTCACTAGTATTTCTTATAAAAAATAAAAAAATACACTAAAATATATGGATTTTCCAGTTTATTTTATAGAAAAATCATTTATAATATAAAAAGCAAGTAAGATAAGATTATTGGAGGAACATATGAGTATTTTAACAGTTAAGAATATGAATCATGGCTTTGGTGACAGAGCAATTTTTGAAGATGTTTCATTTAGATTATTAAAAGGCGAACACGTTGGATTTGTTGGAGCTAATGGTGAAGGTAAATCTACATTTATGAATATAATAACAAATAAATTAATGCCAGATGAGGGACAAGTAATTTGGTCAAATAATGTTAGAGTTGGATACATGGACCAACATGCAGCTTTAGTAAAAGGACAGTCTATAAGAGATGCATTAAGAGATGCTTTTAAATATCTTTTCGATTTAGAAGAAGAAATGAATACTCTATATGGAAAGATGGGAGATTGTACTCCAGAAGAGCTTGAGAAGATGCTTGAAAGAACAGCTGTAATCCAAGACCTATTAGATAATAATGGGTTCTATGTTATAGATGCAAAGGTTGAAGAAGTAGCAAAGGGGCTTGGACTTTTAGACTTAGGATTAGATAGAGATGTAGATGATTTATCAGGTGGACAAAGAACTAAGATTCTTTTAGGAAAGTTATTATTACAAAATCCAGATATTCTTTTACTAGATGAGCCTACTAACTACTTAGATGAAGAACATATTATATGGTTAAAGAGGTACCTACAAAATTATGAAAATGCATTCATATTAATATCACATGATATTCCTTTCTTAAATGAAGTTGTTAATTTAATTTATCATGTTGAAGAGAGAAAGCTAACTAGATACGTCGGTGACTACTATGAATTTAAGAGAATATATGAAGAAAATAAGAAGAGATTAGAACAAGCTTATGAAAAGCAACAAAAGGAAATTGCAAGACTTGAAGACTTCGTTGCTAGAAATAAGGCTAATGTTGCTACATCTAACATGGCTAAATCAAGACAAAAGAAGCTTGATAAAATGGAAAGAATTGAGCTTTCAAAGGATAAGCCAAAACCTGAATTTAACTTTAAGACATCAAGAACTTCAGGAAAGGTTATCTTTGAAACTAAGGATTTAGTAATAGGCTATGATAAACCATTAACTAAGCCACTAAATCTTTATATGGAAAGAGGACAAAAGATAGCTTTAGTTGGGGCTAATGGTCTTGGAAAATCTACTTTACTTAAGAGCCTTTTAGGTCTTATAAATCCATTAAGTGGGGAAGTAGAAAGAGGAGATTATCAAGAAATAGGATACTTTGAACAGGAAGATAGAAGTGGAAATACTAATACTTGTATTGAAGAAGTATGGTCAGAATTCCCTTCATTTACTCAATATGAAATAAGAGCTGCCTTAGCTAAGTGTGGATTAACTACAAAGCAATTAGAATCTAAGATTATGGTTCTTTCAGGGGGAGAAGCTGCTAAGGTTAGATTATGTAAAATCATAAATAAAGAAACTAATATATTAATCCTTGACGAGCCTACTAACCACTTAGATCAAGATGCTAAAGATGAATTAGCTAGAGCTTTAAAGGAATATAAGGGATCAATTTTACTTGTATCTCACGAACCAGAATTCTATAGAGAAGTTGCTACTGAAATTTGGAATTGTGAAGAGTGGACAACAAAAGTTGTGTAATAGTATAGAAAAAGAGTTAATTTAAATAAAGTGCATCCTATGTAAAGGACATTTAAAAAAGAGAGTTAAGCAGCTAAAAGCTGATTTCTGTATTGAACAGGAGTCAGCTTTTTTTAGTTTCACGTACAACAAGAATTGTTATAGTAGTAAATATAATCGTCAATGACTGATTGAAGCTCAGCTAAGGTTGTACAATTTTTATAATCAGTTTTATCTTTCATATATCACCAAAAAGATACCTTCAGGGTGTTATCACAGTAATTACCACATCTAGACATTAATTGTCCAAGTTTATTTGTCTTTAATAGTTTTTGGAATATAGGATTTGTATAGTGAGCTACTTAATCTAAATAGATGAATATTGATGCATTTAAACATCAGGAATCTTAGTTATTATGTCTTTAAGAAATAAACTTCCTTTACAGTAAACATTGCATTAGGATTCTTAGCGTTAATATTGGCTTTGACTTCTTAAAGAATATCTTTTAAGAAGTCTTTGTAAATAGAATCAGCTACGTTAATTGTTCCTATTTTAATTTGCAGTTTATATTTTCTCGAATAAATAACTACTTATATAGAACATTGGTTGTTGTTAAATATAAATATATTAGATGTTATAAAATAAAAAGTATATTTTGTATTGATTTTACATTTTTTAAAAGTTAAATTTTGTTTTGTTTAAAAAATAAAAATAAAAAAATGAATAATGTGTAAAAATATGATAATATGTATTTTGCTGTAACAAAATAGAAAATATGGGGGGAGAATATTATGGCAAAAATAAAAAAGTGTAAAACATGTAATTATGAAATTGCGTCATCTGCTAAAAGTTGTCCAAGTTGTGGAGCTAAAAACAAGAAACCAATATATAAACGAGGATGGTTCATAGTAATAGCGTTCTTTATAGTTATTGGAACAATTGGAGCAATGGGTGATGATAAGTCTGATTCGACAAATGATCAAACAGTTGCGCAAGATCAGGAAATTACTCAGAATTCAGATGTAGAACAAAATGTTCCAACACAGGACAAAGCAGAGGATAGTGTTCCGACAGAATATAAGACTGCATTAAAGAAAGCAAAAACATATAGTGACACTATGAGTATGTCTAAAGCGGGGGTATATGACCAGTTAACATCAGAATATGGAGAAAAATATACAGCAGAAGCAGCTCAATATGCTATAGATAATGTACAAGCAGACTGGATGAAAAATGCATTAAAGAAGGCAAAAACGTATAGTAGTACTATGAATATGTCTAAAGCTGGGGTATATGATCAGTTAATATCAGAGCATGGAGAGAAATTTATAAAAGAAGAAGCAAAATACGCGATAGATAATGTAGAAGCCGATTGGAAGAAAAATGCATTAGAGAAAGCAAAAACATATCAAGAAAGTATGGCAATGTCTCCAAGTGCAATTTATGATTAATTAATATCAGAATATGGAGAGAAGTTTACAGCAGAAGAAGCAAAATATGCTATAGATAATCTACAGTAATACATTATATTTGTAAATTTAATTTTTATGAATCAAAGGCTAGAAGTATCAAGGTGTATTTTAGCCTTTTTTTATTAAGTGAAATTAGGATAATAATAGATAAAATAGTAGGGATGTATGATGAAAGAATTATTTGTTGCCGGAAATGGTTTTGATATTCCTTATAAACTGATGATTAAATATTCTAATTTTCAATATTATTTAAATGAAAATTATCTTTCTTATTTCATAGGTCAGTCCATATTTACGAGTAATATCTACTATAGCATATAAGCTATTAAGTGTGAAATGATTACAAATTTAATTTAGGGGATAGAAGTTAGTTGTGGTAAAATATGCTTAAATTATATACTTAGGAGTGATAGTGCATGATAGAATGTGAGTTGTGTGGAGAGAGTTTCAACGAAGAAGAGATGAGAGAATGTCCAGAATGTTTAAAGATAATGTGTGAAGAATGCTATGAAAGACATATGTCTATTTGTTTTTATGTATCTCAAGAGAGGTATATGGATACATATGATGAGTAGATTATACTTCTTAAAATTATGAAACAGGATACTAAAAATAGGTTAATGTTGCAAATATTTAATTGACAAGGGTTCAGTATTAATATATTATTGAAACAAGTATTGATTATATAGGAGTTTATTAACATGATAGGTAGCATAAATGTAAATGACAGTTTAAAATTAAATATCTATTTTGAATTTAGCTATTTTAGTTAGGTCTGTATTTATGATAAAAAATAGTCATCATAGGTACAGACCATTGGTTTTGTATCTATGATGGCTAGGTTTAATATATTATGTAAGTAAACTTGTTATTTTAGCCACATAGATTAAGTCTATGTGGCTTTTTGATGTCTAGGAAAATAAAAAATTTTAAGTGACAAAATATTATGATATAGAGATTGAGTGTGAAAAAGAAAAGGGGTAACATTATGAAAAAAGTAGTAGATATAATTGTTGTAGGATTTGCAATATTTTCAATGTTTTTCGGAGCAGGAAACTTAATATTTCCCCCATATATAGGTATGACTTCAGGAAGTGGCTGGTTAATAAGTTACCTAGGCTTTATTATTTCAGATGTAGGTATGATACTTTTATCCATTATTGCTATTGCAAGGGCTGGTTCTTATCAAGCTGTTTTAGGAAGGGCAGGTAAGAAATTTGGACTTGCTTTAGAGGTTATTATAATGCTTTGTTTAGGGCCTATACTTATTATACCAAGAACTGGTGCAACAACTTTCGAAATAAGTATTGCTCCATTAACTAATTCAATTGGTCCTGTTATGTTTTCTATTATATTCTTTGCTTTGACATTTATTTTAACAGTTAAGCCAAATAAGGTTGTTGATATCATAGGTAAGTTTTTAACTCCTATACTTTTACTTACATTAGCTGCATTAATAGTAAAAGGGGTATTATATCCATTGGGTGACTTAAGTAGTGCTAGTGATTTACAAAGTTTATTCTCAACTGGACTTGCTCAAGGGTATCAAACTATGGATGCACTTGGATCAGGTGGAATTGCTGCACTTATTATAGCTACATTTTTAGCCAAAGGATACAAAGATAAAAAAGAAGTTACAAGTCTTACAATAAAATCCTCCTTAGTAGCAGCAGTAGGTCTTATATTGATATATTCTGGATTAGCATACTTAGGAGCTACAGTTTCTAATATTTATGATACTAGTATATCTCAAACTGCATTACTAATTGCCATAACAAAAGGTTTATTAGGATCTTCTGGAGGAATTTTATTAAGCGTAGTAGTTGCTTTTGCTTGCCTTACTACATCTATAGGTTTAACTTCTGTTACAGCTAGATATTTTGAAGAACTTAGTAATAAAAAAATTAAATATCAGCATTTAGTTACATTGATTTGTGTTTTTAGTGCTGTTATTTCTAATTTTGGTGTTGATAAAATAATTTCTATAGCAGCTCCAATATTAACTATACTTTATCCAGTAGCTCTTGTTTTAGTTTTAATGGTATCTTTTAAAAATATATTTACTAAGAATTCTACATATAAAGGTGCAGCTTATGCTACCTTACTTGTAAGTACTCTTACTGTTATAGATAATTTAGGTATTAATATAAACTTTATTCATGCACTTCCTTTTGATAGATTAGGATTTAATTGGATAATACCAGCAATACTAGGAGGAATAATAGGTACTTTTATTTTTAAAGATAGACATGTTGACTTAATGGTGGATGCATCATAAGAATATACGTGAAGTTTAACTGTGTATAATAAAATGACCCAACAGTTAAAATTAGCTGTTGGGTCATTTTGTGAATTTTACTATATAAAAAACTCTTTACATAATGTAAAGAGTTTTTTTGGTTGCGGGAGCAGGACTTGAACCTACGACCTTTGGGTTATGAGCCCAACGAGCTACCAACTGCTCCATCCCGCGATATTAAGTTTTAAGTTTGCATCAGCTAACTTGTATTCTTAGTATATAGGTTAGGCATTATAATGTCAAAATTAAAATGCACCATATTATGTTGTGAGAGAAGAAGAGGTTAGTTAGAAGCATATATACCTCTAAATGCTATATAAAACAAAAAAACTAGAATCATCATTTATCAAATGAAAATTATTGATTTGATATTAAAGATCCATGAAATATATAAGCGTTAGCTGTAAATGAACTTTTATTTTAATGTCATCTTTAGATAGTTTTTTTTTAGGAGTAGTTGTAGTAGGAATAAAGTAATATAGTGTTAGCGGAAGAGATAGTTAAATTATATATTTTGATTTATAATTTAATTAAATAGAAGAAGTATTAAAAATATATACAATTTATGTAATATAAGGTATAATTAAACTGTGGGAAACCATAGATATGATATTTATTTTTTGTAAAGAGAGGAGGGAGATTAAAAATTAATAAATTAATTCGAGATCATATCTATTAATTATAGAAAGTGTTAAAAAGTTCATAGTAGGGTAAGGAGTAATATTAGAAAATAAAACTAGGAAGATTTAGGAGAGGAAAATATGAAAAGTAGAAATTTAAAAAATACGAAAAGATTTACCTCATTACTCTTAGCAAGTACTCTAGTATTATCTGTAGTAGATTTCGGTTCAGTGAAATTTGTAAAAGCGGTAGATACGCAATTTGCAGGAGAAGAATGGTATGACCAAATTAGCACTATAGAAGTAAATCGTGAGTCAGCAAGATCTACATTTACTCCATATGAAACTATTGAAAAGGCATTGAAGCATGAAAAGTCAGCATTAGATAATCTTGATGAAACAGGTTCAAAGTGGTATCAAAGCTTGAATGGAACATGGAACTTTAAATGGGCTGAAAAACCTGCAGATCGTGAAAACGATTTAAGAGGTGATGAAGCTAAAAATTATAAAGAAGACTGGAATACAGAAGGCTGGGATAAGATTGAAGTTCCAAGTAATATACAAACTCAGAGAGATGCAAATGGTGATTTTAAATATGACACACCAATTTATACAAATCAGACATATCCTTGGGCAAATTATGAATCAGTAAACTATAATACAAATGGAAAGAATAAGCCTGTTGCACCAACTGTTAAAAATAGCGTTGGCCAATATAAGAGAACTTTCGTTTTACCAGAGGACTGGGACGGTAGACAAACCTTTGTCTCTTTCCAAGGTGTAGAATCAGCATTCTATTTATATATAAATGGACAAAGAGTAGGGTATGCTGAAGATAGTTATACTGCTGATGAATTTAATATTACTGAATACCTTAAACCAGGAGAAAACACAATTGCAGTTGAGGTATATAGGTGGTCAACAGGAAGCTACCTAGAAAATCAAGACTTTATTCGTTTAAGTGGTATTTTTAGAGATGTATTTTTATATTCAAAATCAGATGTAGAGATTCGTGATATTTTCGTGAAAACTGATTTAGATGAAGAATATAAAGATGCTGTACTTACATTAGAAACAGATGTAAGAAGTTTAAGTCCAGAAAAGTCTGGTAAGTATACAGTAAAAGCTGATTTATATGAAATAGATAGTGATAAAAAACTTTGGAATGAACCACTTTCTTATGATATAGAAGTAAGCGCAGGAAAAGCTACAGTTGAAGAGAGAGCAGATGATAAGGGACAAAGGGGGACAGGCTCTAAAGAGGTTGCTAACCCTAAAAAGTGGTTTGCAGATACACCAAATCTTTATAGATTGTTAATTCAATTAGAAGATGAAAATGGTAATGTAGTTGAAACAACTTGTCAAAGAGTTGGATTTAGAGAAATTGATAAAGTTGATATAAATGAAGCAGGTCAAGAGCAAGCTCAAATTAATGGTAAAAAGATCATGTTTAGAGGAACTAATAGACATGAGACTGACCATATAAATGGTAGAGCTCTTACAAGAGAAGATATAAAAGAAGACTTAGTAACAATGAAACAATTCAATGTTAATGCAATTAGGACATCACATTATCCTAATAATCCATATACTTATGCGTTAGCAGATGAATTAGGCTTGTATATATGTGATGAGTCAAATGTTGAATCACATAAAGGGGCAATTGAAGCTGATATACCATCAGGTGAGTCAGAGTGGAATAACTCTGTTATGGATAGAACCATAAATATGGTGGAAAGAGATAAGAATCATCCATCTGTTGTAATTTGGTCTTTAGGAAATGAAGCAACTTATAGAACTTACCCTATGAATGATAGTTATTGTTTTTATAATTCTACTCAATGGATATTAGAACGTGATCCATCAAGATTAAGAAAGTATGAAAGAGATAACCGTTATACAAAGGGAAATAGAGAACAATCAATGGTAGATATTTATTCATCACAATACTGGGGAGTATCATCAGTAGTTGGACATGTAACTAATACCAATAATAAGGCTCCTTATATTCAATCTGAATATGCACATGCAATGGGAAATGCACTAGGAAACTTTAAGGAGTACTGGGACGTATTTAGAAATTATGAAAATGCCCAAGGTGGATTCATATGGGATTGGATGGATCAGTCAATTGCTACTAAGATTAAAAATACTACAAAGTATTACGTGAAAAATTCAGATGGAACTGAATCAGAAATAAAAGGGACATTGGAAAATGGAAGAGAAGGAAAAGCGTTAAGAGGAAAGACTTTTGTTCCAAGTGTAAATGCAAATAGTGATGAATTAACATTATCAGCATGGGTGAAGTTAGATGGAATGACAGGAAGTGATCAAGCTATCATTTCTAAAGGTGACAATGGTTATAATTTAAAAATATCTAAAGCAAACAATAAAATAGAATTTTTCGTGGATGGATGGAGCAGTGGTACTTTAACTGTTGATTTCCCTAGTGAAAAAATAGGAAAATGGACTAATATCGTGGGCACATATGCAAATGGCAAATATTCTTTATATATAGATGGCGAAATGGTTGGAGAAAAGAGCATTTCAAAGAATACTCCAGTAGATAGTGCAAGCTACAATATAGGAATTGGTGATGACCCACAATACAATGGACGTGCTTTTAACGGTTTGATTGATAACGTGATGGTTTTAAAGAAAGCGCTTACTAAACAAGAAATTCAAGAAAACTACAAAGTTCCTCAAGAATATGTAGTATATTCTATGGATTTTAATGAAAATGAAGTTAGAGAAGAAAGAACAAATTACCCAGAAGGAGAATATTTCTTTGGATATGGTGGAGACTGGGGAGAAAAAGTTACTGATAATGATTTTTGTGCAAATGGATTAATGAATGCAGACAGAACTCCATCTGATGAGTTATATGAAGTTAAAAAAGTACATCAAGAAGTTTCATTCTATGATGACGGACAAGCTAAAGATGGAATAGTTAGAATAGTAAACGAATTCTTAAATACAAACTTAAATGAATACGATATAAGTTGGAAGCTTTTAATTGATAATGGAATTAAAGCTCAAGGAAAGCTTTCAGAAGAGCAAAAAAATATTTTACCTGGTGAAGAAAAGGCTATTCAATTAGATTTACCAGAAATGCAAATAGTAGAAGGTTCTGATTATATATTAGAATTCAGTGTAACACTAAAAGAAGATCAACCATGGGCAGGAGAATACTATGGACATAAGGGTGATGAGATAGCTTTCGAGCAACTTATGTTAAACTATACACCAGAAGTGGCTCGTCCATCTATTGATGTAAGTGAAAATAATCCAGTAAATGTAGAAGAAAAAGAGGATTCAACAGTTATTACTGGTGGAGAAAACAGTGAGAAATTCTCTGTTACAGTTGATAAAAATACTGGATATATAACAAATTATACAGTAAATGGAGAGGTTTTATTAAAGGAAGGACCAAAGCCAAATTACTGGAGAGCAAGAGTAAGTAATGATCCAAACTTTACAGATGGTATGAAAAATGCAGCTGATAACTTTAAGGTTAATAATTATACTGTAGATGTAAAAGATAAGGTGGTTTCAGTACATGTGGATGGAACTATTGAAGGAATAGATTCACCAAACTCAATTGATTATATAATTTATGCAAATGGTGATATTGTAGTAAGCAATAGCTTTACACCAGCAAATTCTAATGCAGTTGGCGAAATTGCTAGAATTGGTATGAAGATGATAGTTCCAGAAGGATATGAAAACATCACTTATTATGGTAGAGGGCCTCAAGAAAATTATATCGATAGAAATACAGGGGCTAAGATTGGAATTTATAAGGATACAGTAACTAATTCCTTCTCAAGTAAATATGTTAGACCACAAGAGAATGGAAATAAGACAGATGTTAGATGGACTGCTTTAACAAATGGTGAAAATGGTAAAGGTATAATGGTAGTTGCCGAGGATAAGATGGAAACAAGTGCACTACATTATAAAGCTGAAGACATCTATAATACTTGGAAGAATTTAGGTCACCCATACCAAGTTCCTACTATTGATGATACTGTATTAACAGTAGATTATGCTCAAAGAGGTCTTGGTAATGCAAGTTGTGGTCCTGGTCCATTAGGTGAATATATTTTAAATAAAGGTGAAACTTATACACATTCATTTAGAATTACTCCAATTACAAAAGCTGCATCTAATGATAGTGAATTTGTAAAAGAGAGAATGGAAAATAGTAAGTTAAATTCAAATTCAATAATGCCAGTTACTGATATAACTTTAGACGGCATTTCTTTAGATGGATTTGAGCCTTTAAGAACTGAATATAGTTATGATTTATTTGATAAAGAAGATGTTACATTCCCTAAGGTAGGAGTTACTGCTACAGATGAAAATGTAAAATTAGAAATTACTCAGGCTACAAGGGAAAATCCTGTAGCTACAATTAAAGCAACTTCATCTTATGGTATAGAAAAGGTATATACTATAAAGTTTAATTTAGTAGATCAAATGTATGTAAGTGATATGGAGTGGATAGTTGATAAGGGCGGATACAGTTCAAACCAAAGGGATCTTTGTACATGTGGTAGTCCTTTAGGTGTTTGGGTTGATGGAGTTAAAACTTCATTTAAAAAGGGTGTTGGATCACATGCCCCTTCTGAAGTAACAATTAATGTTGAAGGTAAAGATGCTACAAACTTTACTGCAATTGCAGGAATTGGAATGGAACAAGGTGGCAATAGTAATGTTAACTTTGTAGTAAAGGTTGATGGTAAAGAGGTATTCCGTAAGAATGATGTGATGTTTAAAACTTCAGTTCCAGTAAATGTAGATATTCGTGGAGCTAAAACAGTATCACTTATTACAGAAACTAATGGTGCAGATTCAAATGACCATGCTGTATGGGCTGATGCAAAATTAATCAATACTGTAACTAAAGTAGAACTAGAAGATGCTATAGCTGAATATGAAACTATTGTTGAATCAAAGGATGATTATACAGCTAATAGTTTTGGAGCATATACAGAGTCATATAATAGTGCAAAGGAAATATTATTATCTGAGAATGCAACACAAAAACAAGTTGATGATGCTACAGAGGCTTTAACTTCTGCTAAGAATTCTCTTGTTTATATAAAGGATTTAAAATTAATGGTAGAAGAATATGAGGCATTAGATAAAGAGCTATTTGTTGAAGAAAGTTATAATAAGTTGCAAGATGTATTAGTAAAAGGAAATGAAGTATTATCAAATCCAGTAGCAACAAAAGAGCAAGTAACAGAAATAATGGCTCAGTTACAAGATGCGTTTGCAAATCTAATTCCATTAGATGAGAATAGAAAAGCTTTGATTAGTATTATTGATGAATTTAATAAGAAAGATCAGGAATCTTATACAGAAGCATCATGGAATGCTTATAAAGAGTTCATTGATGGTGTCATTGACACATTAAATAATCCAAAGGCTACTGATGAAGAAATTCAATTAATAATATCACAAGCACCAGGAAAAGTTGAGGCATTGGTAGATTTAACATTATTAAAAGAAGCTATTAATAATTTAGTTCCTCATGATGAAGTAAATTATACAGTAAATTCATGGAGTGAATATATTAGTACAGTAGAATCAGCAAAAACAATATTAAACAAATCAGATGCAAGTAAAGATGAGGTAAATGCAGCAGTAGAAAGCTTAAAATCAATAGATGATAAGCTTGTTGATGTATCTGAATTGAAAGAGTTAATTTCAGAAGCTGAAAAGTTAGAAGAGAAAAATTATGAAGCTGATGCTTGGAAAACATTAAAAGAGCAAATTGAAGAAGCAAAAAATGCTTTAATAGATGGTTCAGAAGATGAAATAACAAGTATCATGGAATCATTAAAGGATGCAATGGATAATACAAAGATACCAGAAAAACCAGAAAATCCAGATCCAGAACCACCAGTTGATACTCCAACTGAAAAACCAGGGGAGACTCCTAGCCAAGGAAATGGTAGTGTCTCTAACGGCACTGTTACAACTGGAGATACAAATAATGTATGGCCTATGGTGGGTGTAAATGGTATAGCTATGATGGTTGTTGGATTCTTATTAATGCTAAAGAAGAAACATTAATTTTAAAATAATAATAGAGATAGGATAGCTTGTTGTAAGCTATCCTATTTTTATTTAATAAACAAAAGTATTAATGATTATTAACAAATGCCACTTAAAGAGAATATAATATAATAAAATTTTTAGGGAGAATGATTATGTTAAGTAGTCAAAGGTATGTAACTTTATCACTAGAACTACATTTGTTTTTTGGACGGATTATGAAGGAGCACTCTCTTTTTTTAGAGGCTGGCTTTACCCCAAAAAACTCTAAACTTTCCAAGGAGGCAGATAGTTATAAAGTAAGATTTGAAAAACTTCTATTAGATACTATTCGGATAAGTGATGGGTTTCCAAGAAAATCAGTAATAGATTCTGGAGAAATTTTCACTGACTAGACTTTGAGCACAGAAAAAAAGACTCAGTACTACACAGGAATTGACATAAATTCTAAGATAACTATATTAGAGAAAGCTTTAGGTTGTGAATCTAAAAAACATATTGATTCTAAAATGTTAAAGTCTGTATGTGAAATTAATAATAGAGCTAAAAAGTTGGTTAGTGGCCTAATAGGGTTAAAGGAAAGAATTTTAGATGAAATGCTATGTTGTAAGCTATTTACAGTTAATTATCCTTTACTTATTGAGCATATTTTACGTGAAGCCAAGTTGTATTATTCATATATAGATGCACTTGAAAATGATAAAGATATTGAAGAAGAGGATATGGTAAAGGTTGAATTGTTCTGGGATCAAATTATGATGGAACATTCTTTATTTATAAGGGGACTTCTTGACCCAAGTGAAAAGGAACTGATAAATACAGCAAATCAATTTGCAAATGAGTATAGTGAGTTAATTAAAAAAGCAGCCAATAAGGATGTTATGCCTATAGAGGGAGCTCAAAATGATACATTAGCTGAAACAATTAAATTAAGAGATTTTAAGAAAGCTGGTGCAGAAGGTATAGATGATTGTAAAATAAAATCTATAATATTACCACTTCTTGCTGACCATGTTTTAAGAGAGGCAAATCACTATGTACGAATATTAAATACTTATAAATAAGATGAAAATGATACTGTAGAAATAAAATAAGAAGATACATGAGTATATATTTTTTTTATTAAGTGTAACAAGGCTGTCTAATAAATGATTAAAAATCATTTATTAGACAGCCTCTTTTAATTTTTCAAAGCACAATATATGTGGTATAAATTGTCAAGGGCAGAGGTGACTGATACAATAAAAGTAATAAGAGAATTTATGGATGGGAGGAATATAATGTATTCATATAAACAGATAGCAGATTCAAATAATATAAATATGATTAAAAAAACTTATGGAAAATTTTTAATTCCGATTATATTCACAATGGTATCCATTGTGAATATAATATTAATTCTGTTATTTTATCTTGCTACTAAAAATTTGTTTTTAGAATCATCTTATCTTATATACATACTTCCAGCGTTAATTGTATTACAGATAATTTTAGGGGTAACTATATATGGCAAGTATATAAATAAAGTAGTTATGGGAAGGAAGGAGGCCCATGAAGAAATTGAGATTGATTTTAATGAAAAGGGACTTAATATTAAGGAGAATGAATCATTAATAGAAATTTCATGGGAAGGAATTAAAGAAGTTAGAATATATGACGGCTATATAATGTTTGTTAGTAAAATTTCTTGTGTATTAAGTTATATTATGACTTTTGATGGTTTTAATGTTGAGAAAGATGTGCTAATTTCTGATATAGAAAAGTATAAAGAGGTGAGGTGGTATTACAATGAATTTTAAATTTTCACCTTCTAAAAATGAATTTGAATATAGGGAGTATATTAACTATAGGACAATGAATACGGTGTTTAATAAAATTTATATTACCTGTGTAAAGTTATTAGGGTATATACTGGTATTTATAAACATATTTAAGCTTTTTAATAAAAATAAATTTGCATCTAATATTACTACAGCTATTTTATTATTATTTTTCGGAATAACAGTTATAATAATTCTTATATGTTTATTAGGAAAAAAGATAGGTATGAAAAAATATAAAAAGCAATTTGTTGATATTGATACTATATATTCTTTTAAAATGGATGAATATAAAATATGTAGAGAAAATAAATATTCATACATTGAAGCACCACTTGAATCAATAACTGAGATAATAATAATTTATGCTGGATTAATTATTAAGTTAAGAGATATTAGTGAAGATATATTTATTCCAATTAAGTCTTTGCCTATTGGAGAAAAGGAATTTATAAATTATATAGAGGAGAAGAACAGTGAATTAAAAGTGAAGGAATATAAGAGTAGTAGTAAAAAGAAATTATTTAAACTATGTTTAGAGGTGTATGGATTACTTACTATTGCAATTATTTTAGGGCTTGCACTATAAAATAATATTTTACAAGTGATATAGCACAAATATTTAGCATTATATCTCTTTCTTTTTTTATTTGGATTTATTGACAAATTATATAAATAACATTACTTTATTTACAGCCTATGTATGCTGATGATTATAACTATGCTTTTGTTTTTGGAACAAGCCAGCGAATTAGTAGTTTTAGTGACATATTTAAGTCTTTAGAAATTTTTTATAATAGCTGGGGAGGAAGAATAATTCCTATGTTCTTATCACACTTATTTTTATGGTGGGACGAGGTATATTTGCAAATTGTAATACAATAGTATATTTTATATTTTGTTTCTTAATTTATAAATGTACATTAGGAATTAATGATGAAGAAAATGATTGGTTTAAGATATGGATAGTGCATATATTAGTAATCTTTGGAACTCCTATTGTATCAGAAACTATATTATGGGAAGTTGGTTCTTTAAATTATTTGTGGTTGATGATGTTATCTATGTTATATATATGTTCATATTTATTAGACTTTTTTGGCAAGAAAATAATAAATGATAACTTAAAAACTAGTATATTTATTGCTATATTTTTAGCAGGAATGGGTAATGAGAATGTTGTTTCTATTATTATAGGAGCTAATCTGGTTTATATTATTTATTCTAAAATAGTAGAAAAAAGAATTTAAAAATAAAAGTAGCTTGACGTAGAGTTAGGTTACTTTTATTTTGCTTTCAATTAAGAAATTAATTATTAATTTGATTGTTGTATATTGAATTGAAAAATAAATTTTTAAAAAAATCATAAGATATTTTAAATAGTATCAAAGAATGATATAATATCAGAGAAAGTGTCGAACAATGTCATGGTGGGGGCGGTTAGTTTGAGCATACAAATAGTAGATACAATAAATAGTATATTGCAAGGTTTTTTATTCATAGTATGTATTAATTATTGTGTAGAAGATAAATATAAAAAAAGTAAGGGTTCTGTTGTATTATTATCATTATCAGTATGGATAAGCCTTCAAATATCATTTATTGTTATTGGAAATTCAAGTTTAAATGTTATAATTACGCATTTGGTTATATTAATGATAGTAATAATATTTTATAGAAAAAGTTTATTACGTGCCTATATAGTATTTTGTGTTATATATTTAAGTATTGGATTAAATGCAATAGTTATGTCCAGTATATTTAATTATATGGTTATTGATAATATTTCACTTAAGTACGTAGAAATAGCTATGATAATCACTATATATTTACCACAGTTTATAATGAGTTATTTTATATTAACTCATAAGAACGATTTGCATAAGATTTATCGTAGTATAAAATCACAAAATTATTCTGTAATTTTTTTAACAATGATTAGTATAATATTTGATTTTTTTGCATCAATTAATATCATTTTAACATCAGGAAATAATGATTTATTTGAAAATATTATATTTACCTTACTATCAATATTTTTAATTAGTACAGTTATTTATTTTGCTAGTGTAGAAAAGAAAAGCAGAGAAGTTTTAGAGCTAAATGAAGTCCTTGAAGAAAAAGTAAAAGAACTTAAAAAAGTAAAGCATGATTATGGGGCGCAAATTTCATATTTATACGGATTATGTTTAATGGAAAGGTATGAAAGATTAGGTGATTCATTAAAGGATATAATTAATGGACATGATAATATACTAGATGCAGTGTATATTGGAAAAGACAATGATTCTATAATATCAATAGCTGCTAAAGGAATAGTAAGACAAGGTATAAATCTTATAGTGGACGAAAAAGCAGATTTATCAGATATAGATATTTCTGAAATGGAGTTGCAAAGAATTATTTCTAATATAGTAAGTAATTCAGTTACTGCAATGGATGGAAAAGGAACATTATCTATTAGAACATATTATAATATAAAAAATATAGTTATAAAAATAGAAAATGATGGTCCCAAGATAGATGATGATAAAATTGATAAAATCTTTGATGTAGGTTTTTCAACAAAGGAAAATTCAGATAAGAATCATGGTTTTGGATTAGCTATTGTTAAAGAAATAGTTGATAAAAATAACGGGAGCATTGAAGTTTTTAGTAATTCAGAAATCACACAATTTAAAATATCTCTTCCAAGAATAGTATAAAAAGAGTTAGGTGACTAACTCTTTTTATACTATTATCTTTATATAAGATCCCTTAATGGATTTTTTTATTGCATTTTCATTTATCTGTCTAATATATGAAGATAAATTAGATGTTTTATTTAATGTATTATTTATATAAATAGTAGGATCAATTATTCTTAATTTATTAACTCTGTATATATCATAGTTTGAACTATCTTCTATTACTTTTATATTTGGAGAAATAGAATTCAGTAAATTAATTATTTCAGTATCATTTGAGGACTTTAGAACAGTTAATAAGTATTCATCATCTTCTAAAAAGTTTTCTAGGGTTATTATTTCTTTCTCTAATGCTAACTTTAAAACTTCTGCAAATCTATAATTAGAAAATATATTTAAAGGGTCCATAAAGAAATCAATAACTTCTTTATAATAAGTTTCTACAAACCACTCACCTGTTTCAAGGGAGGTAACTACTATTTCATTATTAATAACTTTAATATTAGATAGAAATTTTTTTACATCTTCGATAGTAATTATTCCAGTGTTATACATATCTCTAAGAGTATAGTCTATTCTATCTGCACAAAGTTTAGGAGCTGACTTTTCTAATATGCTCCACTTTTCATGATTAAGCAAAATATCCTCATAATTGTAACCATTACTTTCTAATATTTTAGGAATATCAGATTTATTAATTACATCTTTTAAAATCATTTCATGATAGTCTTCATTTTTATTATCTAAAACAGTATCAATAATATGGGAAAAAGCAGTATGTGAAATATCATGAAAAAGCCCTGCAATCTGTTCTTCAATACTTCCGCCTAACAATCTAATTAATAGCATAGTTCCAATAGAATGATCATATCTAGTAATACTCCATCTTGGATTAACTAAAAAGCTAGCTCCACCTTGATGAATTTTTTTTAATCTTTGAATTTCCTTTGTATTTATTAAAATCTCGAATATGTTTTCTAACTGAAATTCTCCGTATAATATATCTTTTATTATCATTTTTATCCTCCTTAATTAGGATTTTATAACATGAAATAATATTTTATCACAATTTTATTTTATAATGAAACTAAATATACAATTCTACCATCATTATAAGTGAAGGGTGGGACGCGCGTGGAGATTAAAGTTATGAGTGAAGTAAGTTCAGAAGAGATATTGGTATCAGTTTATAACGAAACCTATGAAGATATTTTTAAATATATATTATCAAAATGTAGAAATATAGATGATGTAGGCGATTTAGTTCAAAATACATATCTAAACTTTTATAGAGCATTATCAAATAAAAATATAAAAGACTATAAAAAGTATCTTATTAGGATTGCAAGAAATGAGGTATATAGACATTACGGTATTCTAAAACTGAGTCAAAATTTTATTCCTATTTTTTCCTCAGAGAGCGAGGAAGAGTTTTTTAATTTGAAGACAGATTTAAAGGTTGAACACAACTATGATGAAAAGCTACTTTGTGATTCTATATGGAAATATTTAAAAGACAAAGATTCATTAACTCTTAAAATATTTATTTTATATTTTAACAAGGATTTAAAAATAAAAGATATAGCTAATATATTAAAGGTTAATGAGTCTACTGTAAAAAATAGACTCTATAGAACTATGAAAGAAATAAATAAGGAATTTGATTTGTAGGTGATATTATGAATAAAAAAGATTTAATAAAGAAATCAATAGATGAAAACTTAATTTCTAAAGACAAAATATTAACTAATATTTTAAAAAGAGTTAATGAAGAAGGAATAACTAGAAATAGTGATATAGATATTATGATATTAACTTTGATTAGCAGAAAAGATATGTGTGGGTATGAAATATTGAAGGAAATTGAAATTAAATCTAGGGGGAGTTTTGCTTTAAAAGAAGGAGGAGTATATCCAATACTTCATGGACTAGAGGGGGAAGGGTTACTTACTTCTTATTGGATAGAAGGTGAGATTAATAAAAAGTATTATAGATTAACTGATAAAGGAAGAGAGTATATATCCCAAAAGGAAGAGAGTACTGATTATAATAAAAGCACCAAAAGAGTGTTGAACTTGGAGGGGATGGGATGGAAGTAAAGGGAGAAGAGAATATAATTAAATATTTAGAGTCTGTTTGCCTTAAGATTAAAAGTAAGAGAGCACATAGTGAAATTAAGGAAGAATTATATGCTCATATAGAAGAAAAGAAAAAGGATTATATTAAATGTGGTGATAGTGAAAAAATAGCAGAAGAAAAAGCATTAAGAGATATGGGAAGTTCTGATATCTTGGGAGAAGAATTAAACAAGGTTCATAAGGAGAAGTTTAATTATAGAATATTAATTACAGTTGCCTTTCTAATTATAACAGGGATAATTACTATGTATTCATTAAGAGGGAATGCATATAATTATTTGGGAAATGAATATTTTTTTATAAATAGGATGATTATTTACACTACTTTGGGGATAGGAGCATTTCTATTAATATCATTTTTTGACTATAGAAAAATAAAAAATAAGTCTGTGCATTTATATATATTATCGATAGCTTTATTTATGGTTTTGCTTTTGTTTAATAGTCCTATAAATGATATTAAGGGTTGGATTAGTATTGGCCCAGTAACTGTTAATATAAGAGATTTGGCAGTTAATATATTTTTAATTTCATTAGTAGGAATTTTTAAAGATATTAAATGGGATACAAAAAAAGGAATGATTTATGGATTGATTTTAAGTTTTATTCCCTTGGGCATTTTGATGATATTAAAGTATTCTTTAGGAGTAGCAATAATATATACAGTAACATTAATCTTTTTATTATATATAAGTACAAAAAATAGAAAACTTACTTTTGGGTTAATGTTTATCTTTATAATAGCTTTAATTTTAATCTATAGTCGGAATAATTATGATAACTATTTACATAATACTATAAAAGAATTATTAGAGTCATCGGTGTTTATAGGTCAAGGAACAGGAATTGATCTAGATATATTTTCTAATAGTATCTCAGATTGTATTATAGCATCGTTAATATATAGCTTTGGATGGGTATTTGGTGTGTTAGTATTATGTTTAGTTTTATTTTTAATTATATATATGTTTAAAGTTAGTGGAAAGATATGCGATATCTATGGAAAAAGATTAATTATTGTAATATCAAGTATATTTGCATGTCAGTATGTATTAGGATTTTTATATAATTTTGGAATTTTGAACTTTTATTCTGTTTCAATACCTTTTATAAGTTATGGAGGTTCCAATATAATAATAAGTTTTCTTGGAATTGGAATTATAATGAATATATATAAGGGAAAAAGCTTAAGGGGAGAGTATTAATATGTTAGGGATGAAATTTGCATTTATAGTAGGAAGTATAATAATTCTTATTATAGAAGTGGTTAAATTTATAAAAAGGAATAAGGAAGAAAAATTTCTGAGCTTTAGGGAATTTATTAGGTTAGCATTTAAATTTTATATACTTATGGTTATTATAGTAACGCTTTTTCCTTTTGTTATAGGTGGGTATATAGGAGAACCATCTATGAATATTGTACCAGTTTTTAATACTATAAAAGATATATATGAAGTGCCAATAGGAATGGAGAGTTATATGGTTGGATTTTGGATTAAAAATATACTTGGAAATATTCTTTTATTATTACCTTTAGGTATATTTTTACCAATGTGTTTTAAAAGACTAAGAAGGTTTAAATCAACAGTAATTACTTGTGCGTTGGTGTCATTATCTATAGAGGTGATTCAGTATATATCTATATATTTTGGAAATTTTAGATCTTGTGATATAGACGACATTATATTAAATACTCTTGGCGGAATGATTGGGTTTATAATTTATAAGGTGATTGATAAAAAAGTTGATTTAAGAATAGAATTTTAGCGTAAGAGATGTGCTAGTTGTCCATCTCATTAGTTATTTATAAAAGAATAGAAATATAGAGTATTCCTAGGAAAGCTTATATTGATTATTTTTTATATTAATAAAAGATATGACAAATTAGTATAAATTGATATAATAAAGTTATAATCATAAAAAGTGGGGTGCACTTAGATGCTAAAATATGAAGAAATAGCAGAGGATATAAAAAATAGGATAGAATCTGGAGAGTATCGCCCTAATGACCAATTACCATTAGAAAAAGAAATGTGTGAGAAATATGGAGTAAGTAGGATTACTATTAAAAAAGCTATGGACAAATTGGTGATGAGGGGATTAGTAGTGAAGAGAAGAGGAGCTGGAACTTTCGTAAAGGACATTGATGATAAAGAGGTTTCTGATATTAGTACATCATATCAATTTGAAGGATTTTCAAAGACTTTTAGCGATAAGACAATTATATCTAAAATTGTAGAGTTTAAAGTGATTAATGCAGAGAGAGAAATAGCAGAAAAATTAAAAATTCCAGAAGATGAGTTTGTATATTACATAGTAAGAGCAAGGTATGCAGATAAAGTCCCATATGTAATGGAATATACATATATGCCAATAGATCTTATACCTGGTGTAAAATTTGATACGCTTAAAGGCTCTATATATGAATATATAGAGAATAAATTAAATCTAAAAATAAAAAGTGCTCATAGGACAATAAGAGCATCTTTACCAACAGCAATAGAACAAGAGTATTTAGAGATAAATGAAAACTTTCCTATTCTAGAAGTAGAGCAGACAGCCTATTTGGATACTGGTCAAGCATTTGAATATTCAAAATCTAGGCATAGAAGTGATAAATTTGAATTTAAAAGTATTAGTGTAAAGTAAGGTAAAAAGAGACTTTAAAAAAGTCTCTTTTTATTATTTTAGTAAATAACATCACATTATAAATAAAAAGACATATCTTTTAGTTGACAAAGGATATAATGTATTGTATATTTAATGTAATGGATTCCATAAAGCGTGATATCACTATCTAAATATTTTGGGAGAGATGATAATTATGAATAAATTTACGTCTTTAATTGAAGAAAAGTTATTACCCATTGCAGGAAAATTAGCTTCTAGTAGAATATTGTCTGTATTACGTGATGCATTTATGCTAAGTTTTCCACTTACTATTGTTGGTTCACTTGCAGTAGTAGTTATGAATTTGCCTTATTTGGACAAGCTTATAGGAGCAGATGGCGTTGCAGCAATTAATAATATTTTTGGTATATTACCTTCGGCGACTATGAGTATAGCTACATTGTTTGTGGTAATAGGTATAGGATATTATTTAGCTAAAAGCTATGATGTAGATGCAATATTTGCAGCAGGTGTAGCGGTTGCAGCATTCTTAGTATTAACTCCACTTACTGTTACTGCGGATAATGGAACAGTAATTAATGATGTAATTCCAATTGCTAGATTAGGGGCAAAAGGAATGTTTGTAGGTATTATAGGATCGTTTATATCAACAAGAGTTTATGTTTGGGCAATTAAAAGAAATTGGACAATTAAGATGCCAGATGGAGTGCCACCAACAGTTGCAAAATCATTTGCTGCATTAATTCCTGGATGTATTGTAATCGGTTTATTTTTAGTTATAAGAACTATTTTCACTTATACACCATGGGGAAATATACATGATTGTATATATGAAATAATTCAAATGCCATTAATATCATTAGGTAGTGGACTTCTAGCAACTTTAGTTGCAATATTTGCAATTCAAATATTATGGTTTTTTGGATTACACGGTCAAATAATCGTAAATTCAGTATTAGATCCAATTTGGAATACTTTATCATTAGAAAACTATGAGGCGTTTGTAGCTGGAACAGATATTCCTAATGTAATTACAAAACAATTTATTGAAACATTTACTGTTGGAATGGGCGGCACAGGTATGACCCTAGCAGTAATAGTTGGAATATTTATATTCTGTAAGAGTAGACAAATGAGAGAAGTGGCAAAACTTGCTGCACCATCAGGAGTTTTTAATGTTAATGAACCAATAATATTTGGTTTACCAATAGTAATGAATCCAACAATTTTAATTCCTTGGGTTATAGCGCCAATGTTAGTTGTAGCGGTATCTTATTTTGCAATGGAGACAGGATTAGTTCCAAAAACAACAGGTGTTGCTGTACCTTGGACAGTTCCAATGTTTTTTAGTGGAATTTTAGCAACAAACTCATTAAGAGGGGGATTATTGCAAATAGTTAACTTTGCCATAGTATTTGTTACATGGATGCCTTTTATAAAATCATTAGATAGATTTACAATCAAAAATGAAGAAAAATTAAAAGCTGAAGAAATAAATTAAATAATTAACGTTAAAGAAAGTGAGTATTAGTATGAATAAAAAATATGTATTTCCAGAAAACTTCTGGTGGGGCTCTGCAACATCTGGACCTCAATCAGAAGGTAGATTTAACAAAAAACATGATAGTGTATTTGATTATTGGTATGATATAGAGCCAGAAGCTTTCTTTGATAGAGTAGGACCAAACACAGCATCAAATTTTTATAATAGTTATAAAGATGATTTAGCTATGCTAAAAGAAATAGGTTTAAACTCTTTTAGAACGTCAATTCAATGGACAAGATTAATAAAGGATTTTGAGACTGGAGAAGCAGATGAGGATGCTATAAGGTTCTATAATGATGTTATAGATGAGTGTATAAAAAATGATATAATTCCAGTCATGAATCTACACCACTTTGATATACCGGTAGATTTGTATGATAAGTATGGGGGATGGGAATCGAAACATGTTGTAGACTTATTTGTTAGGTTTGCAGAAATAGCATTTAAATTATTCGGGGATAGAGTTAAGTACTGGACAACATTTAATGAACCTATAGTTGTAGTAGAAGGTGAATATTTATATCAATTCCATTATCCAAAGTTAGTTGATGGTAAAAAAGCTGTACAAGTATTATATAATCTTAATCTTGCATCAGCTAAGGTAATTGAAGCCTATAGAAAACAAGAGCAAGATGGGAAAATAGGTATTATTCTTAACTTAACACCTTCATATCCAAGAAGCAATGATAGTAAAGATTTAGAAGCTGCAAAATTTGCAGATGATTTCTTTAATAATTCATTCTTAGATCCTGCTATTAAAGGAGAATTCCCTAAAGGATTAGTTTCTACATTAGAAAAAGATAATGTATTATGGAATTCAACTGAAGAAGAAATGAATATTATAAAGAATAATACAATAGATTTCCTAGGAGTTAATTATTATCAACCAAGAAGAGTTAAAGCTAGGGAAGTAGAATTTGATAATAAAAATGGATGGATGCCAGATAAGTACTTTGAAAATTATGAGATGCCAGGAAGAAGAATGAATCCATATAGAGGATGGGAAATATATCCTCAATGTATGTACGATATTGCTATAAATATAAGAGATAATTATAACAATATTCCTTGGTATATATCAGAAAATGGTATGGGAGTAGAAGGAGAAGAAAGATATATTAATAATGAAGGAATTATTGAGGATGATTATAGAATAGAATTCTTCGAGGAACATCTACAATATCTTCATAAGGGAATAGTAGAAGGATCAAACTGCTTTGGATTCCATTCATGGACTCCAATTGATTGTTGGTCATGGTCTAATGCTTATAAAAATAGATATGGATATATAGCTGTAGATTTACCTACACAGATAAAGACTATTAAAAAATCTGGAAGATGGATAAAAGAAGTATCACAAAATAATGGATTTTAATAATAAGGGTGGCAATTATGCCACCCTATTGTTGAAAGGAGAGCTTTATGAAGGAAAATATGATTTTTAATGATGACCAGTATCAGTTAAGAGAATTTCAAGTTGATAGGATGAAAGAGGTTATAGTTAATAATAGAATTTCCAAAGAAAATGGAGTTGTTTTTTATGGAGATTCTATTGTTCAAGGATATGATATCAATAAATACATTCCTGAAATAAATGATAAATATAACTGCGGGATAGGGGGATTTACATCAGAGACATTACTATGGATTTGTGATGAGGCGGTTGTAAAATATAAACCATCCTTAGTATATATTTCAGTTGGAACAAATGATTTAGGAAATACTAATATGAGAAGTCCTAGAGAAATAGCGTTAAATATTGAAAAGTTAATTAGATTAGTTAGAGGAAATCTTAAAGAAGTAAAGATAATGATTGCTTCTACTACACCATGTGATGAAAACAAACAAGGCCCTAAGATGGGAAAATGTTTAAGAACTAATTTCAATATAAGTATAGTAAATAAAGAAATTCAAAATATTTGTAATAGATATGAGAATGTTGAGTTTATAGATATATATAGTACATTATTAGATAAAATTAGTGGGAATATCAAAGAGATTTATACTACAGATGGATTACATCTGACAGAAAAAGGATATGAAAAAATAACAGATATAATAAAACCTAGAATATTACAATTATATAGCGATTAATTTTTGGAGGGAAGTATATGAGTAATTATATTGTTTTTGACATTGGAGGTTCATCAGTAAAGTGGTCCATAATGAGTAAAATGGGAGATATATTAACGAAGGATAAGATAAAGGTTGCTGACAGTGTAAATCAATTTTTTGAAGAGCTATCTAAAATAGTTAATATTAATAAAAACAATTTTAATTTAAAAGGGATAGCTATAAGTTCACCAGGTGCTGTTGATTCTATAACTGGAATTGTAGGTGGTGCAAGTGCAATTCCTTATATCCATGGACCAAACTTTAAAGAAATATTAAAAGAAAAAACAGGGTTAGATGTTGCCATAGAAAATGATGCTAATTGTGCAGCATTAGGTGAGTGTTGGCTTGGAGCAGCTAAAGAAGAAAATGATTGTGCTTTTGTTGTTTGTGGCTCTGGAATTGGAGGGGCAATAGTAAAAGATAAAAAAGTTCATACTGGAATACATAAGCATGGCGGAGAGTTTGGTTATTGTATTGTAGATTATGATAAAGATGGTGGAGAAAAATACTTAACATGGAGTAGAGTTGGATCAACATCTGCTTTAGCTAGAGCTATTTCTCAAAGAAAAGGGTTAGAAGAAAAAGATATTGATGGGCTTAAAGCATTTCAATTATATGATGAAGGAGATATCATAGCTGTTGAAGAGGTAAATAAGTATTTTAGATATATGGCTATAGGAATTTATAATATTCAGTATACTTATGATCCGGAGGTTATAGTCTTAGGTGGAGCTATAAGTGAAAGAGAAGGGTATATTGAAAGTATTAATGAAAAGTTAGATGAGATAATGAGTAATAATACCGATGGTAAGATAAAGCCTATTATTAAGAAGTGTGCATATGGAAATGATGCTAATATGATAGGCGCATTATATAACTTGTTAAATGAAAGGTAGGAATATATAGTTATGAATCCGATAAAATTTGAAAATTTATATTATGAAAAGATTTGGGGAGGAAGAGATTTTGAAAATTTTAGGGAAAATTTACCCTATGGAGATATAGGTGAAAGCTGGGATATAGCATGTCATCCTAATGGAATGAGCATAGTTTCTAATGGATATTTAAAAGGAAAGACTTTTGAAGAATTAATTAAAGAGCATGGAAAAGATTTATTAGGAGAAGATTTTGAAAATAAAGAGTTTCCTTTACTAGTAAAATTAATTAATTCAAAAGAAAAATTATCTGTACAGGTTCATCCTAATGATGAATATGCAAATAGAGTAGAAAATTCTTTAGGAAAAACTGAAGCATGGTATGTGGTAGATGCAAAGCCAGGAGCTTCTTTAATAGTTGGAACAAAGAATTGTGATAAGGCGATTTTTGAAAAGGCTATAAGAGAAGGTAAGACAGAAGAATATTTAAATAAAATTGAAGTGAAAAAAGGGGATTGTTTTCTTATAAATAGTGGACTAGTACATGCTATTTGCGAAGGTGTTATTATAGCAGAGATACAACAAAGTAGCGATATAACATATAGGATTTATGATTATGGAAGACCAAGAGAAATTCATGTGGAAAAGTCAATGGATGTAATTAATTTTAATTTAAAGCCTATAAATGCTAGTGGAAAAAAGCTTGTTAGTTTTTGTGGTTATGAGAAAGGAATATTATGCGCTAGTGAATATTTTACAATAGAAAAGTATGTTGTTAGTAGTGAAGTGTCAGAAAATAGTGATATAAAAAAATTCTTTATATTTACTTGTGTTGATGGGAAGGGAACTATTATTTCAGAAGATGGAACAAAGATGGATATACTAAGGGGAGATAGTATTTTAATACCTGCTAAATTAGGGAAGTACACAATACAAGGAGAATTAACTTTATTAAAGAGTTATGTGTAGAGGTTATAAAGATATGAAATATTATATAGGAATAGATATAGGGGGAACAAACCTAAGAGCAGCTTTATTTGATGAAGACTTTACGTTGATAGATAAATTTAAAGTTGGAAATGAGGTTCAAAAAGGGCCAGAGTACAATTTGAATAAACTGGTGATTAGAGTTGAAGAGAGATGGAATTATAAGGACATAGTTGCTGTAGGGGTAGGATGTCCAGGTCCTTTAGATATTAAAAAAGGAAAGATTTTAGTAGCACCTAATTTAAGAAGTTGGGAATATTTTGATGTGAAAGAATACTTTGAAAGAGAATTAAATTTACCAGTTAAAGTTAATAATGATGCTAATGTAGCAGCACTTAGTGAAGCTATAATTGGTGCTGGAAAAGGCTGTGAAAGTGTATATTATATAACTCTATCAACAGGAGTTGGTGGAGGGTTTATATATAAAGGAGAGATTGTATCTGGATTTAATAGTATCGCAGCAGAAATAGGAAATATGATTATAAATGGAGATAAGTATAAACATTCAAATATGAATCTTGGCGGATTTGAAGGGCAATGCAGTGGAAGCAATATCGCAAGAATTGCTAGTTCTAAATTAGGAAATAAATTAACTGCCAAAGAAGTATTTGATGGAGCAAAAGAAGATAATAGTGTTTTTAATGATATTATAAGAGATTGGGTAATTAATGTTTCAAAGGCTATAGCAAATATAATAGTTACAGTAGATCCTGAAGTTATAGTATTAGGTGGATCAGTTATTATTAATAACCCTAGTTTTATAGAAGATATTAAAGTTGAAGTAAAGAAAAGAGTTTTTGAAGGAATAGAAGTGAATATTAAATTAGCTAATATAGGTGATGATGCAGGATTAGTTGGTGCTGGAATACTAGCTAAAAAGTAGAGAGAGTAATTCTATAGGTACCATAAAGATAAAGAGGAATTAAATCAAGAAGACTTGGCTTGTGGCCAAGTCTTTTTTGGGGTTATGTTACCATAGAATGTATAAATGTGATTGAAAATAAATCACTTTTATAGTAACTTTACTATTATAATAAAATATAGATTAGATGTAGGAGGATAACTATGGGAGCTAGTACATCAATAATTGAGAAGACAAGAGTTAAGATTAAAGAACCTAAAAGATATAAGGTTATTATGCATAATGATGATTTTACTTCAATGGAGTTTGTTATATTTGTTTTAATGAATATATTTAATAAAAATGAAATGGAAGCTAATGATTTAATGCTAAAGGTACATAAGGGAGGAAGTACCATGGTAGGTACTTATTCTTATGATATAGCAAGAAGTAAGGTAGAAGAAACTACATTATTAGCAAGACAAGAGGGATTTCCATTTAAGGTTACTATGGAAGTTGCATAGGAGGCAAGAAAATGAGACTATCTGCAGTAGTAGAAGGAATAGTTGTTAAAGCTATAAATTATGCCAAAGAAAATAATCATGAATATATAACTCCAGAACATTTATTATATATGACAACATTTAATGAAGAGTTTGCAAGAGTATTTAATAATGTTGGTGGAGATATTATTAAATTACGTGAGGACTTACAAGGATATATTAATGAAAATATAAATGTTATTGAAGAACATGAAGCTCAAGGAAGCCACTCTTTTAATGAAGTGATTTTATATTCAACATCTAGAGCACAAGCTAGTGATAGAGATGAAGTGGAGTTATCACATCTTTTAGATGGTATTATAAATTTAGAAGAGAGCTACGCGGCTTATTATCTATTGTCTCAAGTTGAATGGACTGACCTTTTATATGAGTTATGTGATTTGCAGGGGGAAGAAAGAGTAAATAAAGAGGCTATAGATGAAGAGGGGAAGAAAAAAGAAACAAAGGATGAAGGATGGAAATCTTATGTGACTTGCTTAAATGATATAGTAGGTGGGTATTCTCCTCTTATAGGTAGAGAGTTAGAACTTGAAAGAACTATGCAAATCTTATGTAGAAAATATAAGAATAATCCTATACACATAGGTGAGGCAGGGGTAGGGAAGACTGCCATTACCTTTGGACTTGCAAGACTTATTAATGAAGGAAAGGTTCCAGAGAAATTAAGTAATTCTAGAATATTTTCAATAGATTTAGGTGGCCTTTTAGCTGGAACTCAATATAGAGGAGATTTTGAGAAGCGTTTTAAAATGGTTATGGATGGAGTAGCAGAGTATTCTAATCCAATTCTTTATATAGATGAAATTCATAATATTGTTGGAGCAGGAGCAATTAATGGAGGAACCTTTGATGTATCCAATATGTTAAAGCCATACTTAACAGAAGGTAAGATAAGAGTAATTGGGGCAACAACTTATGATGAGTTTAATAAGCATTTTTCTAAGAACAAAAGTTTACTTAGAAGATTTCAAAACATAGATATAAAAGAGCCTTCAGTAGAAGAAACTATAAAAATATTAAGTGGTTTAAAAGGTTATTATGAAGATTATCACGGAGTAAAATATTCTAAAGGCACTTTAGAACATGCAGTGGAATTAAGTGATAAGTATATAAATGAAAGATATTTACCTGATAAAGCAATTGATCTAATTGATGAAGCAGGAGCTTATAGAGTGATGCACCCATTAAAAAAGAAGGTTCAAACTGTTGATAATAAGCTAATAGAAGAGGTTTTATCTAAGATTTGTAATATACCAAAACAAACAGTAGAAATAGATGAAATTGAAAAGTTAGGCAAGTTAGAAGATGAACTAAAATCACAGGTATTTGGTCAGGAAGAAGGAATAAAAGAAGTTGTTAAGAACATAAAGCTTTCAAGGGCTGGGCTTAATGATGATAATAAACCTGTTGCTAGTTTATTATTTGTAGGACCAACAGGTGTTGGTAAAACTGAAATTGCAAAAACTCTAGCTAATACTTTAAATATAGAACTTATAAGATTTGATATGAGTGAGTATGTAGAAAAACATACTGTTGCTAAGTTAATAGGAGCACCTGCTGGGTATGTAGGATATGAAGAGGGGGGCCTACTAACAGATAGCGTAAAAAAGAATCCTCATTGTGTACTGTTACTAGATGAAATAGAAAAAGCCCATAGTGATATATTTAATATTCTTCTTCAAGTTATGGATTATGCTACATTAACAGATAACCAAGGGAGAAAAACGGACTTTAGAAATGTAATTCTTATAATGACTTCAAATGCAGGAGCAAGTAAGGTTGGCAAAAATTTAATTGGATTTGGAGATAGAGAGGTCACTAGGGAAGGAATAACAGAAGAGGTTAAGAAAATTTTTACTCCAGAGTTTAGAAATAGATTAAGTAAGGTGGTAGTATTTAATCCTATAAATAAGGAAATGAGTAGAAATATTGTGTTAAAGCAACTTAATTTATTAAAGGATAAGTTGAAGGAAAAGAAGATAGATTTAAGCTGGGGAAGTTCTTGCATAGATTTTCTTGAGGATAAGGGAATTAGTGAAGAATATGGTGCAAGAGAGATAATAAGAGTTATAGATAAAGAAATTAAATCTCTACTTGTAGATGAAATCCTTTTTGGAAAATTAAAAAATGGTGGTAAATGCACAATAGAATATGAAAACAATGAAATAAAGGTGATACAGCAATAAGCTGCATCGCCTTTTAAATTAGAACTTGTTGTAATGAACTTTATTAAAGTTAAATGAGGAGTCATCATAAGGTATCTTTACTTCATCCTTATAACCTAAAGTAATTATACTTAGTACACCATAATCATCTGGTATGTTTAATACATTTCTTACTTCTTTTTCAGAATTATCATTTTCACCTTGCCTATTTCTCATTTGTACCCAACAAGATCCTAGTCCTATACTTTCAGCTTCAAGTTGAATTAAGGTTGAAACAATAGAAGCATCTTCTATCCAAACATCACTTATTGAAGAGTCACCAATTACAACTATAGCAACAGGGGAAGTTTTCAAAGCAAGTGTACCCATGTTTTTGCATTTTTCAAGTTTTTCTAAAGTAGACTTTTCATTTACTACTATTAATTCTACTGGCTTTTTGTTCATAGATGATGGTGCAAGAAGTGCTGATTTTATTATCTTATCTATTTTATCTTTTTCAATAGGTGTATCTTTATATTTTCTTATACTTCTTCTATTTTTTAATAGTTCTAACATATAATCACTCCCTAAATTCAAATTAAATATATTATATCATTTACTTATAAAGAATTTATGAATAGATATACTTTTAAATGTAGCTTTTCATATAATATAAAAAAATTAACATTAAGGAGAGTATATGTTCAATAAATCATACTTAATAAAAAAATATATGTTGTATGGCGTTATTGCTATAGTTCTTATTTCATCATTAAGTCACTTTTTATATGGGTTTAGTGGAAATATAAAGATTGTAGGAATTTTTACACCAATAAATGAAAGTATATGGGAACATCTAAAACTAGCTTTTTATCCTACAGTATTATGGTGGGGAGTGGGATATTTTATATACTGCAGAAAAATGTATATAGATATAAGAAAGTGGATTATGTCTATGATAATATCTATAATTATAAGTCCTATTATAATAATTATTTTTTTCTATACTTATACAGGTGCTCTTGGTATACAAAATTTAGTACTTGATATATTTTCACTTATACTGGGAGTTTTTATAGGGCAATTAATTGGATTAAAGTATTATGAGAATTATAAATATAATAAAGTTGTATTTTATTCTTTGCTGTTTATTTTGTTACTTGGTATAGTTTTATTTACTTACTTCACATTTAATCCACCTAATATTCCACTTTTTATTGATTCAACTACTGGACTTAGAGGAATTTATTTGTATTAATAAATATATAGAGAATATGGATGGGAGTATAAAAATGAAGACTAAGTTTTTAGAAGAATTAAATCAAGAAGATTTAAGACCTAAGATTATGGGACTAACCTTTAAAGGTGATGATGGGTATTATTATAGATATAAGAATGAAGTTTTTCCAGAAAGGGTTATGAAAGAAAAAGGGCAAGGGGAATATTTTAAAGAGCTTGAAAGGTGTATTAATGACTTTAAAGAGATACAATATAATGAGAATTTTATATTTATATTTACTAATATACTAGAGGAAGATATTTATGTAGGTAGTAGATTTAATACTTTAAGAAATTTAGATAAAAGTGAAGAAATAGAAGTAGATGTAGAAATAAAAGCTATAATACATGAGTGGTTTTTACTTCCTTATAAATGTATAAATAAATATCATAAAGGAATTTGTCTTTTAGAATTTAAAAATGGAATACCTGGTATAATTAAGAATATGAAGGTATACAGTAAAGAATTAAATAATGATTATGAAAATATTGTATTATTGAATAGGGGTGTTACTAATGATTAAATATAATTTTAAAGAATTAACAGGAGATGTTGTTACAAGAGATGACTTTAGATATGAAGAGAGCAGAATAAGCTGGAATAGGGCTATAGAGAAATATCCTCTTGCAATTATTTATTGCAAAGAAAAAAATGATGTTAGAAATTCAATTCTTTGGGCAAGAAAAAGTGAGCTTCCAATAAGAGTTAGATCAGGATGTCATAACTATGAAGGATATTCCACAGGAAATGATGTAGTAGTTATTGATGTTAGTAAAATGAATAATATTTACATAGATGAAAATAAAGGAAAAGTAAAAATCGAAGGTGGAGTTAGAAACAGAGAGCTTTATGAAGCAACTGGATCTAAAGGGTATCCATTCCCTGGAGGAGGATGTCCTACAGTAGGAGTTCCAGGACTAGTACTTGGAGGGGGCTGGGGATATTCTACCAGATTATTAGGATTGTCTTGTGATAGTTTAGTAGAACTTGAATTAATTGATTATATGGGTAACTTAATAATAGCCAATGAGAGGGAAAATAGTGACTTATTCTGGGCTTGCAGAGGTGCAGGAGGAGGAAATTTTGGTGTTGTGGTATCAATGACTTTTAATATTCCTGAAAAGATTGATATGGTTACATTAATAAACATGGATTTTCCTAATATTGATTTAGAAGAAAAGATAGAATTTATAAAGATGTGGCAAAATGAATATAAGAATTTGGATAGAAGAGCTAATTTTAAGCTAGGAATATATAATTCAGAAACAAAAGGAAAAGGAATAAAACTTACTGGATTGTTCTATGGGGATAAGGAAGAAGCTAAAAAGATAGTTGAACCATTTAAAAGAATTCCAAGCTTTGGAGAGTTTTCTTTAGATTATACAACTGTTTTAGATGCTAATAGAAAGATTCAAGATAGTCATCCAGATTATGAAAAATATAAATCTTCAGGAAGATTTGTGTCTAGAGATTATTCGGAAAAAGAGATTAAAGAAATAATAGCATTAGTAGATGATAGAGCTGAAGGTGCATATTATGCAGCAGTATCATTTTATGGATTAGGTGGGGCTGTAAGAGATAAAAATAATGAAGATACAGCTTTTGCATTTAGGGATTCTAACTTTATAATGGGATTCCAATCTGTATGGGAAGATCCTAAATACGCACCAGCTAACAGAGCATGGGTTGTAGATAAATTTAAGAACATAATTGAAATGACAGAAGGATCTTTTATTAATTTTCCATATGCAGAATTAGAAGATTATGAAAGAGAATACTTTGGTACACATACTAATAGATTAAGAGAAATCAAGAAGAAATATGATCCACAAAATATTTTTGGATTTCCACAAGGAATTTCTATTAAAAAGTAATAAAGGAGGCTGAGTATAATATCAGCTTCCTTTATTATCGTTAATATGAGAGAGTAAGCAAAATAAATATTCATTCTAATTTTTTATTGACATAAATATTACAAATGATATTATATTAGTATATTTTAGCAAAGCAATAAAAGGGGAATTTGGAAGATGATGACATTAGAAAAGTTTGAAGAAGCTTATGAAGTTGTACAAAAAGTAATTTTACAAACAAAGCTGGTTTATAGTGATTTTTATTCAGATTTAACAGGTAATAAGATATATATTAAGCCTGAAAACATGCAAAAAACAGGGGCATATAAGATAAGAGGAGCTTATTATAAGATAAGTACTCTTACAGATGAAGAGAGAAATAAAGGATTAATAACTGCATCAGCTGGAAATCATGCTCAAGGAGTTGCATATGCAGCAAAGGCCTATGGGGTAAAGGCAGTAATTGTTATGCCAACAACTACACCTTTAGTTAAAGTTAATAGAACAAAAGCCTATGGTGCAGAAGTAATACTTTATGGTGATGTATATGATGAGGCATGCAGTTATGCTTTAAGGTTAGCAGAGGAGAATGGATATACATTTATTCACCCATTTGATGATTTAGATGTAGCAACTGGACAAGGATCCATTGCTATGGAGATAATAAAAGAACTACCTACTGTTGATATTATTTTAGTTCCAATAGGGGGAGGCGGCTTAGCCTCAGGTGTATCTACTTTAGTTAAATTATTAAATCCTAATATAAAAGTTATAGGGGTAGAACCAGCTGGTGCTAATTGTATGGAGGTCTCATTAAAAGAGGGACATGTTGTTACATTGCCTAAGGTTGAAACTATTGCAGATGGTACGGCAGTAAAAACTCCTGGAAGCAAGATATTTCCGTATATAAAGGAAAACATAGATGAGATAATAACAATTGATGACAATGAACTTATAGGCGCATTTTTAGATATGCTTGAAAACCATAAGATGCTAGCAGAAAATTCAGGGCTTCTAACAGTTGCAGCATTAAAACATCTAAAGTGTAAAGGGAAAAAAGTTGTTCCAATAATAAGTGGTGGCAATATGGATGTTATTACATTTTCATCATTAGTGCAACATGGATTAATTGAGAGAGGGCGTATATGTACAGTGTCCGTATTATTACCAGATAAGCCAGGGGAATTAACCAATGTTTCAAAGGTTATAGCTGATGCACAAGGGAATATAGTTAAACTTGAACACAATCAATTTGTAAGTATAAACAGAAGTAGTGCAGTGGAATTAGTAATAACTATGGAAACATTTGGACATGAGCATAAAGAAAAGATAATTAAATCATTAAAGGATAATGGATATAATCCCAAATCAATTAAGCCTACAATGATATACGAATAGAAGTTAGGAGGATTATAAAATGAATAAAGAAGTTATTTTTACAGAAAAAGCACCTAAGGCAATAGGGCCGTATTCACAAGCACAGAAGGTAGGAGATTTATTATTTACATCAGGTCAAATTCCATTAAATCCTTCTACAGGAGAATTAGTTACTGAAATAAAAGCTGCAACAAAGCAATCTTTAGAAAATGTAAAAGCTATTTTAGAAGCTGCTGGAACATCATTAGAAAATGTGGTAAAAACAGTAGTATACATTAAAGATATGAATGATTTTGGAGAGGTTAATGAAGTATATGGTGAATATTTCAAAGAAAATGCTCCTGCAAGAAGTTGCGTAGAGGTAGCAAGATTACCAAAAGACGCATTAGTTGAAATAGAGGCAATAGCTATAATAAAATAAAAAAAGTGCGAAATATAAAATTTCGCACTTTTAGTATGGGTGGGGTGGTTATTTGTTTTGATGTGACTTGGAGCATAGCGACGGAACGAGCAAAATAAATATCCACTCCACCTTTTTTAAAAGCTTATTTACAGTACAAGTCCATAGGTTTAACGTTGTCTTGTACATCCATTAAAGCTTCGCCAAACCTTTGATAATGAACAACTTCTCTTTCTCTTAAGAATCCTAGAATTTGTTTAATTTCAGGATCGTCTGTTAGGTTTAATAACCATTCATAAGTTGCCCTAGCTTTTTGTTCAGCTGCCATATCTTCATGTAAATCTGCAATTATATCTCCTTTTGCTTGAATATAAGTTGCAGTCCAAGGGTTGCCTGTAGCATCTGTATAGAATAAAGCTTTACCATGATCTACATAGTGTCCATCTAGACCAGCTTTCTTAATTTCATCTATAGAAGCGTTTTCCATAAGTTGATATACCATTGTTCCTAACATCTCTACATGAGCCATTTCTTCTGTACCAATATCAGTTAATAATCCTTTAGATTTATTAGTTGGCATTGTAAATCTTTGATTAAGATATCTTAGTGCAGCTCCAAGTTCTCCATCTGGTCCACCATATTGAGATATTAAAAGTTGGGCCATCCTAAGATCTTTTGATTTTAAGTTTATAGGATGTTGTAAAGTTTTTACATAATACCACATAATTTATTTCCTCCCTACATTCTTTCCCATGGCCAAGGTGTATCTATCCATTTTTCAGGATTTTCTACGTAAGCTGAACCAAAGTTAGTTAATGGGCCATACATCTCTTCATATTCGCATTTAGCTTTATCTAGTTGTTTAGAAATAAATTTGTAGTCTTCTTGAGCTTTTGAACAACAAGGGAAGTTATCTAAATAAAGATTTAAATCAAGTGCAAAAAATTGTAATTTCATAAATTGTTCTAAACATTCTTTTCTATTCACAAGACTTACCTCCCTTTGTATACATTATATTGCAATAGGGTTCATAAAGGTTTTTGAATATTGTTCCAGAATAAATAGCTTCATCTAAGTTGAATAGCGTGTCATAAGGTTGGCATACTATATAAGCTTTTCCATAAATTTTTGGCGAAAAAGTTTTATAGCTTTCATAGCAATCTTTCTTTTTATCTTCACAGGCAGTATTGCACTTTGGGTCTGAAGGATGTTTTACACATTCATTACAGTCAATGCAATGTCTTTCATAGTACATAAATGTTTATCCCCTCGTAAATGTTTATCTGCAATCAATTTATGCAGAAAAATAACGAATTGTGAATGAAAAGTTAATTATTAAATTAAGAAAAAAGTTTAATGAAAGTAAAATTTAAATAATATTTTTTCTATATGTCGCTTGCAGGGACTATAGTCCTTGACTTGATTATTTAAAAAATATACGATAATAGTAGAAAGAATTGTGTAGAAATATGAAAAAAGAGGAGAAAAATGAAAAAGGGAAGAAGATTTAAGAAGAAAGATAAAAAAACATATAATATTTTAATTTTCATATTTACATGGTTTTTTTTGTTATGTTTTTTAGCTGTGGCATTTAGTTTGGTATTTTTTAATCAAAATGATATTGTTCATTTTAGAATGATACCATCATTAATATTAGGAGGAGCCTTTCTAGGAAGCCTAATATTAATATATAGTTTAGTTAAAAGAGATATTATGAAAGTAACTTGGGTAAAAGAGCATTTTAGAATTACAATCCTGATTTTTTTCATAGTACTTTTATTATTGCAAATCATATTAGTAAAAAGTATATATTTTCTTCCAGGATGGGATGTAGGCGGATTAATAGATCATTCAATTAATATTGTTGACAGCCCAGAAAAGTTTAATAGCAGTTACTTTATGATGTATCCTAATAATTTATTTCTTATGCTTATATTTAGCAAAATTTATAGTATAACTAAATTCTGTAGTTCTATAGATTTTACATTTATTTTAGTTATAATTAATGTGATTTTTGTGGATTTAACTATTTTTGTAACATTTATTACAGCAAAAAAGATATACGGGAAAAAAATTGCTGTAATAATACTTGCAACTTTTACATCTTTATTTGCATTCTCTCCTTGGTTAGTTATACCTTATTCAGATACATTAAGTATGTTATTTCCAATATTGATATTTTATTTATATATATGTGAGAAGCAAATAATAAGTAAGGCTATGAAAAGTTTTTATATATTTCTAATGGCAGTTTTAGGTGTAGTTGGATTAAGTATTAAGCCAACTGTAATAATAAGTATCATAGCTATAGTGATTAGTGAATTACTATTTATAAGTAGAAAAAAGAAGAATTTTTTAGAAGCATTTTTTCTTATATTTATTTTATCTTTAGGGGGAATAACTACTAGTTTTATTGTTAATAAATTTACAAGTAATATTGTGGTTAATGGTGTTAATTTAGATAATAGAGATCATTTAGAGGTTCCCTTTACACACTTTATTATGATGGGTATGCAGAGTGTAACTGTTGAAAATAGAGGGACTATATACGGTGCATATGATGAAGATGATGTTAGGTTGACTAATAGTAAGCATTCAAAAGAAGAAAAAATAGAAGCAAATATTGAAGAGATTAAAAAAAGATTGAATAACTTTGGAATTAAAGGGTATATTGAATTTTTAGCTAAAAAAGTAAATTGGTTTTTATCTGATGGGACTTTTTATTACGGTGGTGAAGGAAATTTTATTAGACAAGGACCATATGCTGTAGATGATACAAGTATAAAAATACAGAATTATTATAATCATGAGAATAAAGATTATTTTAAGCTAGCCAATATGCTTCAAGGTTTTTGGGCTATAATTATTATACTTATAGCATATCCTATTTTTGTTAGAGATAAAGATTATAACAATAGAGAAGTATTTGTAATTAGGTTGAATATAGTAGGTATAATATTATTCTTAGCATTTTTTGAAGCTAGATCAAGATATTTAATAAATTATCTTTCATATTTTTTGCTGTTATTTGGATATGGTTTTATAAAGATAAGTGATAAATATGAGGAATTAGTAGAAAAAGATAAGATTAGATAGGAGAGTTGGAGTATGGAGTGTTCTTATAAATTTAAGTTCTATATTAATGCTAGACACTCAGTAAATTTTGATGGAAATCAATCAGATATTCATCCACATACATGGGAGACTGTTATATATATTGGAGTAAAATCACAAAGTTACATAAATTTCACTAAAATGGAAAAAGTGTTAGAAACTTATTTTCATCAATATGAAGGAAGATATTTAAATGACTTAAAGTGTTTTAAAGAGTCAATCCCTACGATGGAGAATATAGGAAGAAAGATTTTTGTTGATATAAGTAATGTCCTTGATAGTAATAATTTAATTCTTAATTCCCTTGAGATAAGTGAAAATCCTACTAGGACGTATATAATAAAGAAATAGATATGAATATTGATAAAGGCTTAAACCATTTTACTCAGGACAATACTAATAGAAAAGATATGTTGAAAAATAAAAAACAGCAATATAAAAATAAAATATTAACATTAGTTTTTTATTTTGTAATATTATGTATGTTTGCTATCATTACAATACTTACTATTAATAAAATAGGAAATTATCCGTGGGGATCAGAAACTTTTGGATATTTATATAAAGGTAATATTTTGTATGATTCGTTTATAAATGGAGAATCATTCATTAGTTATGATGTTAACTGGTATAATGGAACTCAACTTTTAAAAGGTAGTGAACCAATACCATATTATGTGTTAGCGCTTATTAATTTATTAACTAATGACATCTACGTTACTTTTAGTGTTTTTATTACTTTAGTTTTCATTGTGGGGGGAACTGGATTTTTATTATGGGGTTATTATTGCAATAGACTTAAATTAGGTTTGTTTTTTGGAATACTGTGGTTTTTTGTTCCAAACAACTTAAGAGTGCTTTTTTCAGAAGGAAATCTTCAATTAGTTATAATAAATGCATTAATACCATATTTATTGTTAATTTATTATAAAGCTAGTAGGGAAAATAAATTTAAAAATTATGTACTTTTATCAGCTATTATTTGTATGATTTCTTTAAATTCTATACACATTGGTATAATGATTTTACTAGCATTATTTTTATTGGCAGTTTTTGATGCTATAAGAAAAACTTATTTTGGAAAGAAATTTTTTATTGTTTTATTATCATTATTAGGTATTTTATTATCAGGCTTTTGGCTTGTTCCTGCATTAGGTGAAGGTTTATTCAATAGTAATAAAAGTGAAGTGATACAAAATCTAACTCAAAATTCATATAGTTTATTAGATTCAATTTCGCCAGTTTTAAGGTTCTATAATGTAGAAGTTTATTATTTTGGTTTAAGCTTCTTTTTAGTAGGAATATTTTCTGTTTTATTTATGGATGGTAGAAGAGATATTAAGAAGTTAAGTTTTTATGCATTACTTATTTTTATAGGAACTAGTAATGTTTTTATTAAAGTACTTAAGAATATTCCTTTTAGTGAATTTCTTATATTTTCTAAAGTGACTAGTATAGCAATAGCTTTGATATTAGTATCAATTTTGTTGTGGACAAATCTTAGAAAGGTACTGATAGTAGTAATATGCTTCATATTATTATCAGACTCTATGTTGACATTTGACTTAATTGGGCATAATAGAGAATTTCCAGAAGGATTAGTAGACTCATTAGATTATGCTAGTGAAATAGCGACTCAAAGAATAGGAATATTAGATTTATCACAGTATGGTGCATTACCAAGTTATTATTTGAAGTATGGAGTAAAAGGAAAGAGTAGTAACCAGGTATTTGGATGGCAATGGAAGAGTGCTAACACATCAGAGAACATAGTAATGATTAATACAGCATTGGAAAAAAATTATTATTTAGTTATGTTTGATAGATGTATTCAATTGGGAGCAGACACTTTACTAATAAAGAAAGATTTAATAAATGATTTTAATTACTTAGATGAATGTGCAAACAAAAATGGTTATATTAAAGTTTATGAAGATACAAACGACATTATTTATAAGTATCCAATAGAAGGTACTTTTGGAACAACAGTAAAGTTTGATGGAATTGCAATAGGAAAATATGCAGAAAATATATGTTACAGTTTTCCTAATTTCATTAAAGGGGACAAGGACTATATAGATGACTATACAGTTTCAGAGCTGTCTGAATTTAAAGCAGTATTTTTATCTGGATTTAAATATAGGGATAAGAAAAAAGCAGAAGATATGTTAAAGGAGATTTCCGAAAAAGGCATTAGGGTAGTTGTAGATGGTAATGAGCTTGGTGATGAAGAGTTTTTAGGAATTTCATCAAAAAAGATAGATTTAGAAGATAATTATGGCGAATTTTATTTTAAAGGAGAGCGTGTTAAAGTTAGCGATTTTCCTGAAGATGAGAAAATATTTAGATGCAGTTATTTGTTAGGTGGCAAAGATAATAATAACAATTATATTAATGTAGATACAAGAATGTTTGAATATATGGAATACTATAATGAAAATTTAGTATTTTTAGGATTGAATATTCCTTACTTTGAGATGATAACTAAGGATGACGTTGCTTTAGAAATATTAGAGGAAGCTATTAACATGGAATCTTATATTTTACCTGATAGAAAATGTGTAAATATACAAATTGATTTTGAATCTAATAGAATAGCGGTAAATTCAGAAATGGATAATGTAATAGTGCCTATAGCTGCTCTTAGTTCATTCGAAACAATTGAAGGAAGTTATCAAGTATTTAATAATTTAGTTAATTTAAAAAGTAAAGAACTAATCATTGAAGTTACATATCCTAAATTAAGTATAGGGATAGCAATATCATTAATATCACTATTGTTAATATTAATTATTTCTAAATCCATGGTGAATGGACGAATAAAAAGCTATTTGACCTATAATGAGGAGTTGAGCAAATGAACGAAGGGCTTTGGTTGATTTTTATTTTAGCATTATGGATAATGGCAATATTATTATTTAGAAATTTAAAAATGGAATTTTTCAAGTTTATAGTAGGGAGTTTTGGAATATTTGCTATAGGAATGATTTTCTTTAGAGAGTCAATAGAAAGTGGTTTTCTTTACTTGATAAATAATATATTAGCTTTTATATCTGATAAAAGTGATATGTTTGAAGTTATGAAAAATTACTCAATAATAAATTTTTATGTAGATGGTAGTATTTTATCTATGTCAATTAATTATCAATGCTCAGGTGTAATAGAATCTTTAATATTTACTTCTTTAGTAATATTTTTTCCGTTTGTTAAAAGCTTTAAGAAAGTTTTGGCTGTAATAGTAGGTAATATATATTTGATTTTTATAAATATATTAAGGATACTTATGATTATTGTATTAACAAGACAATTTGGACTAGAAAGCTATGATTTTATACATATGGTGCTTGGAAGAGTTTTTTTCTTTGTATTTACTGTTTTATTATATTATATAGTTTTCACTAAGAATCAGCTTAAAAAACAAAAGGTTGGTGAAATAAAATAATGGATGAAATAATTAAAGAGTTTGTTTTTTGGGGAGTATGGTTAATTATACCATTAATTATTGATTTTGTTATAGGAATTGTAGCAGCGATAGTAGTATCTTTTGATTATTTCACTAAAAATGATGATAGAAAGTTGAGCTTCTATCCATATGTAACTATACTTATACCAGTTTATAATTCTGAAAAAACGTTATGTCAATGTGTGAAATCTATAGTTGATCAAAGCTATCCAATCAGTAATTTACAAGTATTGTTAATTGATAATGGCTCTAAAGATGAATCCTATAGAGTTTATTGTGAGCTTCAACAACAGTACCCCAAATTAAGGTTGTGGTGGCTTGACTCATCTAAAGGCAAAGCAAAAGCCTTAAATAAGGGATTATATATGGCAGATGGAAAATATATAATAAATATTGATTCTGATGGAGTTTTAGAAAAAGATGCTATCTTCAATATGGTATATAAGTTTGAAAAAAAAGATGATGTAATAGCTATGACTGGTGTGGTATTAACAAATTATAAAGATATTGATAAGACCAATATAGGTATTAAAAAAGTATTTCAAAAGTGTGAGCTGTTTGAATATAGTGAAGCTTTTCTAATAGGGAGAGGATTTCAATCCAAAACAAATACTATGTTTACTTTAGCAGGTGCTTTTTCAGCATTTAGAAGAGATAGTGTTTTGAGAACTCAATTATATAATGGAGAGACTCTTGGAGAGGATACTCATATGACCTCTCAAATTAGAGCATTTTTAGATGGACGAGTAGAGTTATGTGAAGATGCCTTTTTCTTTGTAGATCCTGTTGAAAACTTAGATAAATTATATATACAACGTCAAAGGTGGCAAAGAGGTCAAATAGAGGTTTCAACTTTATTTTCAGGTAAAAATGTAAAGAAAGGCTTAGTTAATATACTTAAACTAAACATAATTAAAGATCATACTTTAGTATTTCCAAGATTGATCTGGATTTTTGCGCTTATCTTTTTAATATTTATAGATTACCCAATGAAACTTATTGTAGGTGCTAATTTAATAATGTATCTTTCCTATGTTTTATTATCTGTAGTTAATTTTATTGTAAGTAAGCTTTATTTAAGAGAGCAAAAAGATTTAATAAGATTCATGAATAAAAATTTCATGATTGTTTTTCTTTTACCTATATATAGAATAGTAATATTTTTTATGAGAGTTGCTGGAATTTTAAATGCAACAAAGGAAAAGAGTCACTGGAATACTAAAACATTTAATCAAGAAAAAGAAATGATAAATGAAAAGATGAAAAATGATTATTTTTGGTTTTATAGATTAAAATCTTGGATTAATTGTTACAAGTAATTGTAAGTTTGGTAAATAGAGGTGGTAGTATGAATAAAATAAGTAAAATATTATTAGCGGGTGCTATTTTTTGCACAATAAGTGGACAAGTTACATATGCAGCAACTACTACAGAAGAAAATACGCCTATAATAATTGATGGTATATATAACGATTGGGATGGTATGCCCAATTGTATAGATAAAGAATCAGATTCAGATAAAAAAAGTGAGGATTTAAAGGAAATAAAGTATTATGTAGACAAGGATTATCTGTATTTATATATAGAAAGATTTCCTTCACATGGTGATGAATATCCGGATTCTGGATTGTGGGATATGTGGATTCCAATAATAAATGGAAATGGAAATGGAAGTCACAACTGTTTTTTTCCTTGGGATTCTGAAGAAGGACAAGTGTGGTATCCTCAAAAGGTATCGACTTTTAAGATAACTTGTGGCTTTGTAGAATTATGGGATTCTGAATCGGGAAGTATGGTGAAAAAATTTAATGTAAAGGTAAAGTTAGATGGAAACAGTGTAGGAGAAGATCGATTATTTACTAATTCAGATGGATCCAAAATTGAAATAAGATTACCTTTAAGTATGGTAGGATTGAATGGGGATTTAGATGAAGTTAAATTTAATGTTGCATCTGATATACATGCGCCTAATGAATTTGTAGATTGGGCAAATGATGATGGACCAATAGTAGTAACTAAAGGACCTATATTTGGTAAGTTGACTACAGTTGTGGCTTTATCTGGATTTATTGGAGTAGCATTAATGGCTAAAAAGAAAATTGAAAAACATGAATAGCAGAGCCTAAAGAGAAATTGCTTAGCAATTTCTCTTTTAAAATAGTGCTACAATATATAAATATAAAAACATATAAATATAAAAATATATAGTAAAAAAGCGACTTGGTGACAAATAGAATATTATTTCAATTGAAAAAATATTATGTGATGATATAATATCATGTGTACGAGGTGATATAGATGAGCGGAATAGCAGGAACAGGTTGTGAAAGAATAATTCCAACAGAGGAAAAGAAACCTTTAGAAGAAATAGAAAAGAGCATTATAAAAAGATATAGAAAGCCAATTTGGTCAAAGTTTATAAAAGCTATAAAGCAATATGATTTAATACAAGATGGAGATAAAGTTGCTGTAGCAATTTCAGGGGGGAAGGATAGCTTGCTTATGGCTAAATGTTTCCAACAGCTTCAAAGATATAGTGATGTTAAGTTTGATTTAGAATTTATAGCTATGGATCCAGGATATCATCCACAAATAAAGGCTTTACATAAAGAAAATTTAGATTATTTAGGAATACCAGCTCATATCTATGATTCTAAAATATTTGAAGTTATAGATAAAAAAGCACAAGATTACCCATGTTATTTGTGTGCAAGAATGAGAAGAGGATCACTTTATGAAAAGGCTAAGGAACTTGGGTGTAATAAATTAGCTTTAGGACATCACTACAATGATGTAATTGAAACAACTATGCTAAATATTCTTTATGCAGGGAACTTCAAAACAATGTTGCCAAAGCTTAAATCTAAAAATTTTGAAGGAATAGAGTTAATAAGACCTTTATATCTTATAGAGGAAGAAGCTATAAAAAGATTTATAAATTATAGTGGAATATGGCCACTGAATTGTGCTTGTATGGTAGCAGCAAAAAAAATCGGTGGTAAGAGGTATGAAATAAAAGAGCTTATTGCAAGTCTAAAGGAAAACTTTAATGATGTAGATAAGTCTATATTCAAAGCTGCTGAAAATGTAGCTATAGATTCTATTTTAGGATGGGAAATAGATGGAGAAAAGCATTCGTTTTTAGAGCGTTTTGAAGAATAGTTGCATATAAAAAAGAAGCCATATATATGACTTCTTTTTTTTGATGTAACTTGGAGCGTAGCGACTAAATAAGCAAAATAAATGTTCACTCCACTTTTTTCCTATTTATTTAAAGCGAAAGTTTTAATAGCATGTCCAACACCACTTTCTAAGTTTGTTAGTGTTGTGTATCTACATAAGTTCTTTATATCATCATTAGAATTTCCCATTGCAACACTATGGTATGCATGTTCAAACATTGATACATCATTATAGTTATCGCCAATTGCCATTGTATCATCTAAAGAGATATCAAGGTAGTCTGCAATAAATGCCAATGACTGCCCTTTAGAAGTTTCATGGTTTTGGAATTCAAAGTTGTTATATGCTGAAGAAACAACATTTACACCCTTAATTTTAGAGGCTTCAGTAATTCCATTTTTTATTCTATTAGGATCAAATGAAAGAGCAGAGATATTAAATAAATCAGTATTTAGATTTAATATATCCTTATATGAATTTACAAATAGTGCACCATCACTTTCAATTAAATTTACTAAAGAATCTAGATGATTTCTATCTAAGTCAGGAATAGCTAATTTATTTCTGTTAAATTCATTTGTAAGACGTTTTGAAATATCCCTAAAATGTATTCTATGTTCATCAGAAGAAAGGCTATAAGGATAATTATTAGATTCTAGAAAATCTAGTATTTCCTTTACGGTATTTTCTTTTATTGGATATGAACAAATTTTTTTGTTATCTTTAACTGAATAAGCACATGACCCATTATCTGTGATTATGTAATCAGGTTTGAAATTAGACTTAGATAAAAGTTCAAGAGCTGCAGTGTATTGTCTTCCTGTAGCTACAATTACTTTAATTCCTGATTCTTCAGCTTTGTTAATCCATTCCAAGTCATATTTTGATATGGTTGAATCTGGTTGAAGTAGCGTGCCGTCTAAATCTGTTGCAATTAGTTTCATTAAAAAGTCCCCCTACAAAAAATATTACATTTATATTGTACTATTTTTGGATAAAAAAGTATATGGATTACATTATGTTTTACAAAAAAATGTATATGATTAAAATTGAAATTAAATATGGAAAAATAAGTATAGAAAAATTATAATATAAAGATAATAATATTTAAGAATGGGAGTTTATTATGAAGGTTGCTATAATATCTGATGTACATGGTAATGTAGAAGCATTAAAATATTTTATAAATTATATAGATGAGAATGATATAGAAACTGTTCTTAATTTAGGAGATATAATGGGGGGAGTTAGTCCTAAAGAGGCGTTGAAGATAATAATGAATGACAACAGGTTCATAAATGTATGTGGTAATCATGATAGTAATCTATATTATATAGATGAAGAGCTTTCAAAAGAAGAGTTAAGTTGGATAAAAAATATACCTTTAAAAAGAGTAGAAGAAGTAGCAGGAAAAAAGTTTTTAATGGTACATAGTAGGATAAATAGTAATACGGATATACCTTACTTATATAATGGAGGAATATTAGAAGAATTTTTAAATGACTATAATGGTGAATGGGATTATGTATTATTTGGTCATACCCATTATCAATGTTATTTATCTTTTTATGAAGGAAAGATTATGATTAATCCTGGATCATTAGGATTATCATACGATGAAAAGATAAGCTTTGCAGTAATTGATATTGATGATGAAAGGTTTAATATAGAGTTTAGAAAAATTGATTACAAAAGATAGTAAGGAAGGTACATATGAAGAAAGTTAACTTATTAGAAGACAGTATAGGAACTTTAGCTGTAAGATATATGATTCCGAGTGTTTTAGGAATGCTTGGGTTATCTATGTGTATATTTTTTGACACTATGTTTATAGGGAGAGGAATAGGAAATCTAGGTTTAGCAGCTCTAAATGTTGGTATTCCTATGTATAGTATATTTAATAGTATAGGATTAATATTTGGAGTTGGAGGAGCTACTGCACTTTCAATTTCAATAGGAAAAGGAAGATTGAATTCAGCAAACAGTATTTTTACTTTTTCAGTAATATCATCATTTATATCAGGGGCGATATTATCTGTATTTGGAATGTTTTTTTTAGAGCAACTTTCATTATTTTTAGGCGCATCACAAGAGACTTTACCTTTAGTAAAAGAATACTTATCAGCTATATTATCATTTGGAATAGCTTTTATTGTGATACAAACTCTTTCTGTATTTGTTAGAAATGACAATAATCCCAAATTGGTAATGTGGGCTGTTATTTGTACTAATCTAACTAATATTATTTTAGATTATGTATTAATTTTTCCACTAAATAAAGGAATGAGGGGGGCTGCTTTAGCTACATCCATTGCCCAATTAGTAGGGGTAAGTATACTATTATTACATTTTATATTTAAAAAGAATTCGATACACTTACATATATCACAATATAAAAAGTCATTAAGATATACAAAAAGAATTATCTCAAATGGTATACCAAGCTTGGTTAATGAAATGTCTGCAGGAGTTGTTATTTTTATATTTAATATAGTTTTAGTAAAAATAGGTGGAGTAGAGGCGGTTTCGGCTTATAGTATAATTTCAAATGTAGCATTAATTTGTACTGCAATATTTAATGGAATATCTCAAGGAATTCAGCCTATTATAAGTATGAATTATGGAGCAAAAAAGATAGATAGAGTTATATCTGCTTTTAAGTTAGCTAGAAGAATTTCATTTGTTTCTGGAGTTGTATTTTTTATAATTGGTGTATCTAATCCTGAATTTATAGCGAGAATATTTTCTAGTAATATAGAGGGGATTTTGGATATTACCTGTAGTGGAATAAGAATATACTTTTTATCATTTATTGTAATGGGGGTAAATATAGTATCTATAGGTTTCATGCAATCTATAGAAAGGTCAAAGGTATCAACTATAATATCTTTAATTAGAGGATTTGTATTAATTTCTATAGTAATAGTAATTATGTCATATATTATGGGATTAACAGGGGCGTGGTTAACTGTACCAATAGTTGAAAGTATCACTTTTATATATACAATTATTATTACAAAGAGAGATAAATCTATATATCTACAAAAATAGAAGTTGAAATGATTTTTAGTATATGTAAAATATAAATTATACAGATAAAACTAAGAAGGTGAAAGAATGGATAGAGAATCAATAATGGCTATGGACCCTAATATTTTATTAAGTGTTATAAATATGAAGCTTAGAGATACTTTTTCTTCATTAGAAGAACTATGTGAAGATATTGATGTTTCAGAAAAAGAAATTTGCGATAAATTAAATGCTATTGGATGTACTTATATAAGAGAAATAAACCAATTTAGATAAAAAATATTTAAAAATTTCAAACTATAGTATATAGGCAAGTCTATGGGTTATAATACTAATATAGGTAAAATTTATGTTTGGAGGGTTGTCATATGAATATGAAAAAAACAGGAAAAGTTTTAGTACTTTTAGGAGCATCGGCCGCTTTAATAGCATCATTAGTTAATGATAAAAAAAATAAGGGGCAAGAAGAAAATAATAAGTAGGTTACAGAAAAAATAAAAGGTTATATTATAAATTCTAATATGGTAGTTAGTAAAAAAAATTAATAAAAGTAAGTGTAATATATTGACAAAAATAGAAAAAAAGCATACTATAATATTAAGATAAATCCTTTGATGAGGGAGAGTAACCAGGTGCAAGGTTAAAGAGAGCTGATGATGGTGGAATGTCAGTACTGTAGCTAATGGTGAATGGGCCTTTGAGGAGCAATATGAAATCTTTGGGGAGAGTAGTTAAGCCGTGGATTGCACGTTACAGCAAATAGAGTATGTTAGTACTTGAAATTAGAGAGGTGTTATACACAAGTTAGGTGGTACCGCGGAACATATCCGTCCTATTAATTTAGGACGGTTTTTTTATTTTATTTAATAAGTTTGGGGCGTGATTGATATGTTATGAAATGAAGAGTGGAAACCAGGATAAGAAATATTTAAAATTAGGGGGAAGTTAAAATGGATACAAAGAAAATGGTATTAAACGCAATATTAATTGCAATAGGAGTAATATTACACGCAATAAGTCCATCCTTTGGGTTACCAGCTCAACCGGATTTTGCACTAGCAATGCTTTTTGTAATAATGTTAATTAATAGAGATTATAAAACAACTATATTTTCAGGAATAATAATAGGTATATTTACTGCATTAACAACTAAATCACCAGGTGGACAATTACCTAATATTATAGATAAAGTTATAACTTGTAATGTAATGTATTTATTAATGCTTCCATTAAGGGAGAAAGTAAGTAATAATATTCAAGGGATAATACTATTTGTTTTTGGAACATTATTAAGTGGGACTGTATTTTTAACCTCTTTAGCACTTATATCAGGATTGGAAGGAGCTATATTAACAACTATATTTGCAGTAGTAGTTCCTACAGCAGTGATAAATGTTATTGCAGGAATGATTATATATAAGATAGTCGAACAAGCTATGAGAATTACTAAATATAATATATAGATAATTCTAACGTTTCATGTTAATTGGAAAAAACCTAGAAGTTATTCTAGGTTTTTTCTATTAATGTTTCATAAAATGAAACATTTCATCAGTATCACTTGAAATTGCTTTAAATGTATAGCCCTTATCTTTATAGTATTTTATTACCTCAGGTAAAGCTTTTGCAGAGTTTTTATTCATGTAGCCACAATGCATAAGCAAAATTATATTATTTTTATCACTTTTAGCATGTTTTATATAAGTACTTGGGCTAGCATTGTGATTAGCACCATCAGTACTATCTACATTCCAGTCGTAAATTTTCAAGTTGTTTTCATGTAATGAGTCAACAAGTGTTTTCTTTAAATGATAAGAATTGTTATTGCAACCAAAAGGAAATCTTAATATAGAAGGACTAATTCCACATGCATCGTTTATGGTTTTTTGACACTCTAGCATTTCTTTTAAAAACTCTTTATCTGAAGAATATAGTTTTGATTTACTATGGGACATACTATGTAGTCCAATTGAATGTCCTTCATCAACCATACGTTTAATTAGTTTTTCTTGTCCTTTTATTTGATCACCAATTAGAAAGAAGGTAGCAGGAACTTCTTCTCTTTTTAATATGTCTAGTACCTCAGTGGTTACTTTTCCACCAGGACCATCATCAAAAGTAAGATAAATTACATTTTCTTCTTCAGCTATTGTATCAACTGAAAAAAAGCTTAATGCAAAAATAAAAACACATACAAAGGCTAGAAAAGAGTATTTGTTTTTTTTCATATGTATCACCTTCTATAAATATTTATTACTTAGTATGTTCCTATATAAAAAAAATATCCCTTAAAGAAAAGTGTAATATTTTGTTGTTGAATTACTTAGATTGCTATGCTATACTTATAGAAGTTTAAATAAAAATTAAAATTCTTTAAAGTGGTCCAGAGAGGCTAGTAAGAAGAAAGATTTACGGTTATATAGACATATTATAACTTCTTACTGCCATGTAAGAAGTTTTTTATTTTATTAAAACCTTTTAATTCAAGTCCAGAGAGACTGAAAAAGGGAGAAAGAAATTTCTCCTTATAAATATTAAGGAGGTAAAAAGATGTCAGAAATGATACTTTCAGCAATTGAAAAATCAAAAGGTAGAACTTTAAAGGAAAAGGTAATGAGATGCATTTTGGCATTACAACATTTAGTTGCAATGTTTGGAGCAACTGTATTAGTACCATTTTTAACTGGATTAGACCCATCAGTAGCTCTATTTACAGCAGGATGTGGAACATTAATATTTCACTTATGTACTAAAGGAAAGGTTCCAGTATTCCTAGGATCATCTTTTGCATTTATACCAGTAATTAAAGCAGTTAACGATGCATATGGTGATTTAAGTTATGCACAAGGTGGGATGTTTGTAGCAGGCCTTATATATGTAATAGTATCTTTTATAATAAAGAAGGTTGGAGTTGGAAAAATAAAAGCAATGTTACCGGCACAAGTTGTTGGACCAATGATTATGGTAATTGGATTAAATCTTATACCGACAGCTATAGATATGGCAGCAAATAACTGGACATTAGCAATTATAACATTAGGTGTTACTTTAATAATAAAATTCTTTGGAAGAGGATTTACAAAGCAGATTGCAATATTATGTGGTGTAACAGTTGGATATATAGTAGCTTTAATAATGGGAGAAGTTCAAACAGCTGAAATAGCAAGCGCAGCAGTATTATCAGTACCATCATTTACATTACCCAAATTTGATGTTGGGGCAATAATGATTATTGCACCAGTAGTACTTGCAGTATTTATGGAACATATAGGTGATATTACAACAAATGGTCAAGTAGTAGGAGAAAATTTTATAGAAGATCCAGGTTTAAATAGAACATTACTTGGAGATGGATTAGCAACTATAGCAGCTTCACTTTGTGGTGGACCAGCTAATACAACATATGGTGAAAATACAGGGGTTTTAGCAGTAACTAAGAACTATGATCCATCTATTCTTAGAATAACAGCAGTATTTGCAATAGGATTAGCATTTATAGCTAAGTTTGGAGCTGCAATAAGAACTGTACCGCAAGCTGTTATGGGTGGAATAAGTTTAATGTTATTTACAATGATTGCAATAGTAGGACCTAAGACTATAAAGAGTGAAAAAGTTAAATTTTCGTGGAATAACATAATTGTTATGGGTGTTATATTATTCCTAGGACTAGGAGCTTCATATGTAGAAAGTAATTACAATATAATTTTAGGGATTAAAATTACTGAAAAAGTAGCTATTACAGGATTAAGCTTTGCAGCATTAGTAGGTGTAATATTAAATTTAGTTTTAACTTGGGTAAGTAATTTGCTAAATAGAAATAAATAATAGTTGTTATAATACAGTCTTGAAATTATTTAATAGTTTCAAGACTTTTATTTTTGCTCAGTTACTATTACTTCTTACCTTTATATAACAGATTTGTATATAAAATAAAGAGCTAATGTGGTAAAATTTAATTAAGGGAAATGGAAAGTGCGATATTACGGAGGGCTTTATGAGGGACTTAGATAAAACTTTTAATATGCTTGTAGTAACAACTATTATAGTAGCTGCTATAACCTTATATAAAGGAAATACAATTTTTAATCTTATACTTTTAGGGATATTATGTTACCAGTTTGTTGTTTATAGAAAAATTCATTTTCTTAAGCTATCTATAGAGCATGGGAAATATGAAAAAGCATTAGGTGCCTTAAATGGAGCAGTATGGGAATGGTTTGATGACTATAAGGTACTTTTTATATCTAGTAGATATAAAAAAGTATTTAAGACTGAAAATAATATTGATTCATTCGATAGGTTATATGAGTTTATAGATGATAGTTATAAAGAATATATAAAAAACTTTTTTACGGAAATAATAGATAAAAAAATTGAGGATGAATTCATATTAGAATTTAAGACTATAGATATAGAAGGGCAACAACTATATATAGAATGCTCAGGCAAAGGAAAAATAAAAGATAACAAATATGAGTTAAATGGTATTTTTATTGATATAACAGAAAAGAAAAAACAAGACGAATTGCTAAGGATAAGTGAGAGAAATTATAGAAGAGCCTTAGAAGGTAGTCAAGATATAATGTTTTATTTAAAGGTTGATACAGGAGAGTATATTATAAATGATAGGGAAGGTCTATTGTTTAACAATCATGAAGATCAATGTAAAATCTCAAATGAGAGTTGGGTAAATTTTATTTTACCAAAGGACAGATGGATTTATATACAAAGATATGAAGAATTTTTGAGAGAAGAGAAAGAATATTTCTCAGTAGAGTTTAGGGTTGAAAGCAAGAAAGGTGAAATTCTATGGATAAAACAAAAAGGGAAAAGGATGTTAGAGGATGATGGACTATACATATATGGTTCTATTAGTAATATAAGTGATAGCAAAGAAAAAGAAATGAAGATATACTATATGAGCCACTTTGATGAAGTTACTGGAATACCAAATAGAAGATATTTTATAGAAAAATCTAAAAAAATGTTAATTCGGGCTAAGAGAAATGAAAAAGATTTTGCAATAGTGTTTTTAGACTTAGATAACTTTAAATATGTTAATGATACTTTTGGACATGATGCAGGAGATAAACTTTTAAATAGTTTTTGTGATAGTTTAAATAGTGTTGTAAATGAAAAATGTTTATTAGCTAGGTTTGGTGGAGATGAATTTATAATAGCAATTGGGGATATAGAAGCAAAAGAAGAAGTAGTAAAAATACTTAATGATATACTAGATACATTTAACAGACCTTTAAAAGTGGCAGGTAAAGAAATTTATTGCACAGTAAGTATAGGTGTTAGTTTTTACAGAACTGATGGAAAAACTGTACAAGCATTGTTGAAGAAAGCTGATATTGCAATGTATAAAGCAAAAGCTAATGGAAAAAATAGATTTTGTGTATTTAACAAGGAAGTTTCAGATGAAATAAATAGGGAGTTAGCTGTGAAACGTTGTTTAAGAAGTGCCATAGATAACGGAGAAATATATTTTGAGTTACAGCCTAAGTATTGGTGCAAATCTAAAAAGATAGAAGGATTTGAATGTTTAGCACGATGGAAGAGTAGTGAATTAGGTTATGTGTATCCAGATGAGTTTATACTTGCATCAGAAAGTTCAGGATCTATAATTGATATAGGTAAATATCTTATAGATGATGCGTTTAAAAAGTGTAAATATTTAACTAGCATTATAGATGATAAATTTAAAGTGGCAATAAATCTTTCACAAGTACAAATACGAGATGTTGAACTTTTGGGATATATAAAGGAAAAGATTGATGAGTATGATATAGACCCTGAAAACATTGAATTTGAAGTTACTGAAAGTGTTATAATGAAATCAGCAGAGCGCAATATAGAGATGTTAAGAAAGATAAAAGATTTAGGTACAACTATAGCTTTAGATGACTTTGGTACAGGATACTCATCTTTAAATTATTTAAAAAGGTTACCTATAGATAAAGTAAAGATAGATAAAAGCTTTGTATCAGATATAGGAATTGACTTGAAAAGTGAATTTATAATTGAAAAAATTATTGAATTAGCTCATATGCTTAATTTAGAAGTTGTTGCAGAGGGTGTGGAAACTAAAAATCAACTTCATTATTTAGAAAAAGTTAATTGTGATATAATTCAAGGATATTATTTTAGTAAACCTTTAGGATTTGACAAGTTAGTTAAAGGTTTTACGGGGAATAAGACACTAGTATTTGACAGGTAAAATAATCACATATCTCTTTAGTTTCTCATATTTTATTAATATAAGAAAACTAAGGAGGTTTTTTTGTGAGCGAAGAAAAGGGGAAAAGAGTTTATTGTACTAACATGCAAGATGATGACCCTATTATAGAGAGATTTATGAAGGAATATTTACAGGAAAAGGCGGAAGCAAAACAAGAAGGAAAAACTGAAGATATAGTAGTGAATTTTGATATATCATATCCAGATGGTAGATGTGAAACTCATACTTGTGGGGCAGAAAGCTATGTTTTTGGAGAAAATGATGATAGTTGTATTAATAGTAAGATAGAAGCAGAAGAAATGAAATGCTATTATAGTGATGCAGACATAAATGTTACAGAAAAGGAATATGATAGGTCAAAAGATGATCATATTTGCAATGATTGTAAAGATGAAGAATATGTAGAGCAAGAACCATGCAATGTAAATACTAGTGAATATTATGAAGAGTATGAAAGTCAAAAGTGGTTAAACTGCGAAGATGAGTGGACTGAAAATAATAATTGTGGATGCTCAGTTAAAGGTAAGAAAGATAAGTGTAAAAAAGAAGTAAAGGGAGTTATAACAGTAATTTCAACTTTGCATAGTAAAGAAGGAACAAAAATAAAGGGCGTAAAAGTTAATCTTTATAAACTTAATGGAATATGTCCAGAACTAGTTGATTCAAAGGTTACTGATTGTGATGGTAAAGTTGTATTTTGTAATGTTCACGAGGGGGCATATAGGGTTATAGAATTAATTGATAAGAGATACTTTGAAAAACCTCAATATATAAATTGGAATGAGGTTACTATTGATGAATGTACAACAGAAAGTTGTATTTATGTAATTAATAAAATTAAGAATCAAAGACAATGTAGAAGATAATTAATCTTGATTTTATATTTTATAATTAAAAAATGTAAGAATACCTTTGATTTATAGCTAATTAAAATTTTATACTTTCCTCATATAAAAAAGGCTTTGAAGAATAAGCCTTTTTTATTTTGTAGAAATATATGTCTGTTATTGTTATAATGATAGTAAAATAGTCTAAAGAGTAAGGAATGGAAGAGGAATTATGAAAATAAGAATAAAGTATTTTGAAGAGTCAACTAAGTTGAAAAAGATAGCAAAAGGTAACTGGATCGATGTGTATGCTAATAAGGATGTATTCGTAAAAGTTAACGAAAGAGCTATGATTCCATTAGGGTTTGCGTTAGAATTACCAAGAGGGTGGGAAGCACATCTTGCTCCAAGAAGTTCAACATTTAAAACTTGGGGAATAATTCAAACAAATTCAGTTGGTGTAGTTGATGATACATATATAGGTGATAATGATCAATGGCATATGCCTGTGTACTGTTTAGAAGGAAAAAATACAGAGATTATAGAAGGAGAAGAAATAAAGGGTACTTGGATAAGAAAAGGTGATAAAATAGCACAATTTAGAATAATGGAAGTAATGCCAGAGATAGAGTTTGATGAAGTAGAGTCTTTTGGAAATTCTGATCGTGGCGGTTTTGGAAGTACAGGAGCCAAGTAAGGACAATATAGAGAATAAAATTAAAGTAAAAAGAGAAATTGCTGCGTGGCAATTTCTCTTTTTAACTATTCATTAATTTCTTCCCATTTGATATAAAGTTCTTCTATTTTTTCTTCAAGGATTCTTATTTCTTTATTTACTCTTTCACTTTCTGAAGGATTAGAGTATATTTCTTCTTTACATAAATCTTCTTGAAGAGATAAAAGCAATTCTTCATTTTTACTTATTTCATCTTCTAACTTTTTAATTTGTAGTTTCTTTGCTTTTTCCTCTTTTTCTATTTCGCGTTTTTTTCTTTTTTCTTCTTTTAGTTGGGTTTTAGTTTTACCATTTGCTAGTTCTTCATAAGCTTCAAATCTTAATGGATTAAGCTTCTTTTCAACATAGTAACTATAGTTTCCTAAATATTCAGTAGTACCTTCTTTTTGAAGCTCAACAATTCTGTTTATAACTTTATTTAAGAAATATCTATCATGGGAAATTACTATTAATGTACCATCATAGCTTAATATAGCGTCTTCTAAAGCCTCTCTAGATAAAATATCTAAGTGGTTAGTAGGCTCATCTAGCAATAATAAGTTGGATCTTGAAAGCATTAACTTTAGCAAGTTGATTCTACATTTCTCACCACCGCTAAGTTTATTAATAGTTTTAAATACATCCTCACCAGTAAATAGAAATGTTGCTAATGCCCCTCGAACCTGTGATGTTGTTAATTCAGGGAAATCATCCCATACTTCATCAATTATAGTTTTATCTTCACATAAGTTAGATTGTTCTTGATCATAATATCCTATGTTTACGTTAGTACCTAATACTTTAACACCGCTATCCGGTTTGATTTTGTCCATAAGAATATTGAAGAAAGTAGTCTTACCTCTGCCATTTTCACCAATTAAGGCGATTTTTTCTCCTCTCTTTAAATCTAAAGAAAGATTAGAGAATAGATGTTTATCACCAAAGCTCTTACTCAACTTCTCAACATGTAAAACATCATATCCACTTTTAACTGAGGTTTCAAATTTAATTTTTGCTGGCCCTTTTTCTTCATCTGGAGCATCTATTTTATCCATTCTATCAAGGGCTTTTTCTCTACTTTCAGCAGCTCTAATACTTTTTTCTCTATTAAAAGACCTAAACTTCTCAATTATTGCTTCTTGTCTTTTTATTTCAGCTTGTTGAAGATTATATGCCTTTAGCTGTGATTCATAATCTTTTTCTCTAAGTTCTAAAAACTTTGTATAAGAAGCATTGTAGCAGTTAACATGACCATTAATTACTTGGAAAGTTCTATTAGTTACAGAATCAAGGAAAAATCTATCATGGGAAATAACTAAAATAGTACCTTTATAAGATTTTAAATACTCTTCAAGCCATTCAATTGCCTCTAAATCTAAGTGGTTAGTAGGCTCATCTAAAAGTAATATATCTGGTGAAAGTAATAATAATTTACATAATGCAACTCTGGTTTTTTGGCCACCACTTAACTTTGAAATTTCTTTATCAAAGTCTTCTTCAGAAAAACCTAAACCTTTTAATACCTTATTTATTTCTCCTTTGTAAGTATATCCACCCCTATGTGAGTATAGTTCTTGTGAAGTATTATAGTCATTAATTATTTTGTTGTGATAATCTGCTTTGCTTTCATCATAGGGTTCATTCATTTTGTTTTCTAAATCTAGAAGTTTTTCTTCTAATCTTATTAAGTCAGAGAAAACTAAAAGCATTTCATTATATATTGTATTTTTTGTATCTAAATCTAGGTGTTGAGCTAAGTAACCTAAAGTTTTATTCTTATCTATAAATATTTCACCATCATCAAATGATAGTTGTTTAGAAAGAATTTTAAATAGAGTAGATTTACCCTCTCCATTTGCACCAATGATACCAACCCTATCCCCTTCATTAATTGATAGAGTAACATCCTTTAATATTTCATCTATTCCATAGCTTTTGCTAATATTTTTACAACTTAAAACAATCATAATCTTTTCCTCCGGAATTTTATTGGGTAAACTAATATAGAAGAAAGTTTACATAAGTAAATTAATTAACCTTAACATCCTAATTAATTATACTATTGAACTTAAATCATAGCAATTTTAAACAAAAAGCAAACTTTTTAAACAAAAAGAAAATATAGAACAATACAAATTGACTATTAGTCATAAAGGAATATAATAGAAATATAAAATGACTGATAGTCATAAAAGGAGGAAGAAATGACGAGGGATAAAAGTGGAAACAGTAAAGTAGGGGAAAAGAAAAGAAAAAAAGAAACAGAATTATTTTCTGCTGCATATGAACTGTTTACTACAAAAGGCACACAAAATACAGCAATAGATGACATAGTTAAGAGGGCAGGGGTAGCAAAAGGAACATTTTATTTATACTTTAAAGATAAGTATGACATAATCAATAGGCTTATACTTCAAAAAAGTTCTCAGGTTATAAAAGAAGCAGTAGAAAAAACCGAAGAACAAAAATTAGAGAAGTTTGAAGACAGAACATTATTTTTTATTGATTATGTTATTAATTACTTTAAAGAAAATAAGCTTATGCTAAAGCTAATTAATAAAAATTTCTCCTGGGGACTATTCAGAAGAGCATTAAGAAATCCAGAGCAATATAAAGAAATGGAGGGGATAGTAGAAATATTTATAGGAAGTCTAGTGGAAAAAAATATGAATTTAGATGAAGCGGAATTGACATTGTTCATGATATTTGAGTTAGTAGGTAGTGTTTGTTATAGTTCTATAATTTTAGAAGAACCTACAAATATAGATGAAATTAAGCCAATTCTCTTTAAGAAAGTTTTAGCTATGATAAGTTACTAAAAATAAAGGGGATGTTAAGGGTGAATAGAATTAGTAAGTTTATTGCAGATCATGCTAAATCAGTAATAGTAGTTTCATTACTTTTATTAATCCCATCAGTAATAGGTTTCATAAATACAAGAGTAAATTATGACTTATTAAGTTATTTACCTCAGAACTTAGATTCAACAAAGGGAGAGGACATCTTGGACAAAACTTATTCCGATGCGTCAATAGGTATTGTAATAGTAGAAGGAATGGAAAATAAAGATATTAACATTTTAAAAGATAAAATTGAAGAGGTGGATGGTGTCACTACAACATTAGGATTAACTGATGTGTTAGATGAAAGTATCCCTAAGGATATTTTACCTGATGAGATAAAAAATCAACTTTATAATGAAGATTCAACAATGTTTGTTATAAAGTTTGATGGGGCACCAGGATCCGATTCAACTATAAATGGTATTTCTAAAGTAAAGAAAATATTAAATAAGCAATGTTTTCTTAGTGGAATGTCTGCAATTATGGAGGATACAAAAGAGCTTGCCGAACATGAAGCTCCATTTTATGTTTTAATTGCAGTAGCATTATCAATTGTAGTTTTATTAATTTCAATGGAATCTACAGTTGTACCAATTATATTCTTAGTTTCAATAGGGATAGGTATTGTATATAATTTAGGCACTAACCTATTTCTAGGTGAAATATCTTATATAACTAAAGCACTAGCAGCTGTACTTCAATTAGGGGTAACTATGGATTACTCTATATTCTTGATGCATAGGTATGATGAAGAAAGAGGTAAGTGGAGTACCAAAGAAGAGGCCATGACCCAAGCTATAAAAGCAACAATGACTTCTATATCAGGAAGTTCCCTTACAACAATAGCAGGATTTTTAGCTCTTTGTACAATGGACTTAGCATTGGGTAAAGATATAGGTCTTGTTATGGCAAAAGGAGTTGTGATTGGTGTAATATGTGCAATTACAATATTACCTGCATTTGTTTTAGTTTTCGATAAAGCAATTCATAAATTTAAGCATAAAACAATAATTCCAGAGTTTAAAAAGGTATCAACCCTAGTAACGAAACATTATAAAGCATTTATAGTAGCATTTTTAGTAATAATGCTTCCAGCATTTTTTGGACAAGCAAACGCAAAGGTATATTATAACCTAGATGAAACATTAAAACCTGATATGTCTTCAATAGTTGCCCTTAATAAGATGAAGGATAATTTTAATATGACATCTACACATTTTATAATCGTTAAAGATGATATTAAGAGTTATAAGATGAAAGAGATGACAGATAGAATAGAAAATTTAGAAGGTGTAACTACAGTATTATCGTATGATAAATTTATTGGACCTAATATTCCAGAAGACTTTGTTCCAAGAGATATAAAAGAAATATTTAAACAAGGTGGTTATAATCTTTTGTTAGTTAATTCTGAGTATAAATCTGCATCAGATGAACTTAACAATCAAATTTTAGAGATGACGGATATAGTTAAGAGTTATGATGAAGATGCAATGGTAACAGGAGAAGGAGCATTAACTAAAGATTTAACAACAATTGCAGATCAAGATTTTAAGAATGTATCAGTTGCATCTATAGTAGCTATATTTGTAATTATTCTAATTGTGTTTAAATCAGTGTCAATACCAGTTTTACTAGTTTCTGCAATAGAATTTGCAATATTTATAAATATGGGTATTCCATACTACACAGGAACAGTTATTCCGTTTGTAGCCAGTATAGTAATAGGAACTATTCAGCTAGGGGCTACAGTTGACTATGCTATTTTATTAACTTCTAGATTTAGAGAGGAAATCAGAAATGGATATGAGAAGAAAGAAGCAATGAGAATAGCAGTCCAAGAGTCAGCAAAGTCTATAGTAACAAGTGGATTAACATTTTTTGGGGCTACAGGTGGCGTAGCATTAGTATCTGATATGGCACTAATTAGGAGTTTATGCTTCTTAATGGCTAGGGGAGCAATTATTAGTATGATAGTTATAATATTTGTTTTACCTGCACTGTTATTAGTAAGTGAAGGCATTATTAATAAGACAACAAAAGGTTGGAAAATTAATAAACTTGACTCTATAGAGCCAAAGAAAGTTGCTATGTAGGGAGGAATTAAATATGAGAAAAGCAATGTCTAAGAAGGTTGTTGCATTAGTAGTGGCAGCAACAATAATGAGTACAACAGTAGTACCAGCAGTAGAAATAAAAAAAGATGAGTCTGTATTTGTAAATTTAAGTTCAGATGGAAAATTAGAAAAGAGTACAGTATCTAATTGGATACATTCAAGCGAGTCAAATTTAGAGGTTAAAGATAAATCTTCTTTAAGTGATATAAAAAATGTAAAGACTGATGATGAACCAGTTAAAGATGGTGAAAATTTAACTTGGAAGGTAGAGGGCAGTGATATATATTATCAAGGAAAAACTGACAAAGAGTTGCCTTTAGATGTAAGTATAAAGTATTCATTAGATGGAGAAGAAATTAAAGCAGAAGATTTAGCAGGAAAATCAGGTAGGGTTAAAATTGAATTAGAGATAAAGAATAAGATTTATAAAGAGACAAGTATAAATGGTAAAGCTAGAAAGATATATACACCATTTACAACAGCATCTTCTATTATATTGCCAGTGGATAAGTTTAAGAATGTCAAAAGTGATGGTGGTGTAACAATTTCTGAAGGAAATAATAATATAATTGGCTTTGTTGCGTTTCCAGGCTTACAAGAAAGTATAGGAATAGATAATTTAGATATTGGAGTAGACTTAAAGGATAAATTAGTTGTAGAAGCAGATGTAGATAATTTTGAAATGGGTCCAATAATGATAACTGCAACACCTGAACTACCAGATTTAAGTGCGCTAGACAAGGCAAACTCTATTGATGAGTTAAAAGATTCTTTAAATCAATTAAAGGATGGTAGTGATAAGTTATTAGATGGAAGTGGAAAGTTAAAAGATGGAATAGACTTAGCAAAGACAAAACTTATTTCAGCTAGTAATTTGTTAAAAACTCAAAGCTTACAAGAGAAGATGTCTTTAATAACTAATGAAGATAAGACTGAAAGAGCTAGGAAATTAATAAAGGATGCATATTTTGCTAAAGATATAGATTTTTATCAAGCAAATGTGTTGATTTCTATGTTAAATGCTGAAAATGTTAATAAAGCTATGATTCTAATGGAAGACTATCAAAGGCTTGCAACTAAAGAGAATAAGGAACTATTATCATCAACTTTAAATATGGTAGAAGATTTAGAAAAGGATAATAATTTTACTAGATTAATGTCAGATATAATTAAGACAAAAGATGGATATGATAGCATTGACCAAACTACAAAGATGAAGTTACAACAACTTTTATCTCAAATAAATCCTACAAATATAAAAGCTGTACAAGGATTACTAGTAGATGCTAATGGTGCTAAAACAGCTACTTCTCCTATTGTAGAAGAGATAAGTAGAGAGATAAAGAGTGCAGGAGGAACCTCAAATTACCTTTATGGATTAAATAAGAATTTAAAAACAGCATCATCTCTTATAGAGAGTTCTGGTAAATTAGAAAGCTTACAAGGAGATATGACAGCATATGCATCATCTTATATGATACTAAAAGCTCAGCTAGCAGCTGCTGCATCACAAGGTGGAGAAACAGGATTTTCCCAAAAGAAAGAGGAATTAAAATATATGATTAATGCTGTATATTCTCAAAGTAGTGCAGAAGTTGCAAAATCATTAACTAACTATATTGATAGTTTAAATATATCTTCTGTAAGTTCTAATGCTTTAGCACAAGATGGAGCAAAAATTAATGAATATAATTCAACACTACCTTCTCTTGTTCAGGGGGTAAAGTCTATGGAGAGTATGAAAACATTAATAGATACTACAAGTAATGTACTTTCAAAGCAAGATAATGTTAATGTTTTAAGTAAGTTCTTTAATGATATTAATGATCCAACAACTCAAGGATTAATTAAGTCCTTTGGAGATGGAATAATGAGCTTATCTGATGAAGATTTATCTGCAATAGGAGAAACATTAAATAATATAAATAATTTAGCAAATGATTTAGAAATTAATAAGTCTAATATTGAAAATATAACCACATTGGTAAGTGGATTAAGTAATAATACAGAATTAAAAAATAATCTGTTTAAGTTTAAAGCTGATATAGAAAGCTCTAGTGAATTGATTTCACAATTAGAAGGACTTTTAAAAGACACAAAACCTAGCGACATTGAAAAAATTAAGAGCTTATCTTCACAATTAATGTCTATGCAAAATGATTTGAAAAATAGTGAGGATATATTAAGAATTACTAATGATGCATTAAGGAGTGGAAATGTATCTCAAGCAAGAAATTTAATTTCTGCACTACCATCACTAGAAAAAGGAATAAGTGAATTATCTACAGGAAGTAAAGAGTTAAGTGATGGAATGAAGACTTTCCATGATGATGGAATAAATAAATTATATACAGAAGGTAATAATGCTATATCTTCAATAGATGATGTAATTGCAGCAAAGGATGAATTAGTTAAAGCTTCAAAAGAATTTTCTTCATTTACAGGTAAGGGAGAAGATATGGATGGAAGTGTTAAGTTCATTATGAAGACAGATGAAGTAAAGGTAGAAGATAAAGCAAAAGAAGAAAAGAAGGAAGTTAAGGAAGAAAAGAAGGGCTTTTTTGCATGGCTTAAGAGCTTAATATTTGGAGAGGATTAGTAAAAAGAAGTTCGCGAAAAGCGAACTTCTTTTTTGACTATTTTTTAATACCATCTTGTTCAAATAACGAACCGATTTTTGGAGTGCCATCAAATAATCCTATTATAAATAAGGTATGAAAAAAACCACCTACTAAGGTAATATCTTTTATATATTTATTTAATGCAGTAGCAGAAGTAGCTTCAACTTTAAAATCGTATATACCCGGAGAAAGAGGATAATAGCCTGTTGTTTCTAGGTATTCAACACTGTTGAATAGAGTATCTCCATTTGGTAAAGATAATGTAAGTAAAGGTGCATCAGGTGAAAGGTTTATAAACCTTAAGTAAGATTCATTAGATGGAATTGCTGGAGATCCATCTTTAAGAGTTAACAATTGTAAAGTACTTTCAAGTAATACTAAACAAATAGTTGTAGTAGTATTTGGGACTATTTCCAAGGTTTCTGTATATAGAGGCTTGTCATAGGTTCCTGCTTTGTATATTTGTATTTCATTTTTTCCTGGACTTATATCTTGATAATTTGTAATATTGCTAAAAGCTAAATTCATAGCAATTGGATTTCCATTACTATAAATATCAACAGAATCAACTCCAGGAGCAGCATGCAAAAGTCTAATAGTTCCTGTTATTCTTGGAAGGAATTCATCAAACATAATCATATTTTCACCTACTTTTTACAGTAACGCATTGTTATTTTAATAATACGTCTTACTATTAATTTAGCAATTGGAGATGGGATATTATAAGCTTCAAGTAGAGATAATATACCTGGACAGTCATTTTCGATTTCTTTATATAGTTTGGTCATATCGTCATCTTTGCAACATCTTATTAAATCAATATCCTCATCTACATTTAGATTTAAGTCCCTTAATAGCTCGTCTGGATTTCTAGTTGAGGATTTAGGGGCTGGCTGAGTAGATTTAATCATATTATTGTTAGTTGTATTAGAGCTAATTGGATTATTATAAGAATGCAAAATATCTGAAATATTATAACTAGGAAACTGTTCGCTTACCATCTTATTTTGTTGAGAATTTGGGTTATTAATTAAATTTGAATTGGTATTTTTTGTGTTGGCATTTTCTTGAGTCATATTTACATTGTTATTTTGCATGGTAGTTCCTGTCATAGTATTAGGGTTATACTTTGCGGAAAGTTGTTCGCCATAACCCATACTACTTGGATTTATATCTATCCCTTGATTGATAGGAGTATTATTTTGTGGATTATAATAAGCAGAAAGTTGTTCGCCATAGCTCATACTACTTGGGTTTGTATCTATTCCTTGATTAGCAGGAGTATTGTTTTTTGGATTATAGTAAGCAGAAAGTTGTTCGCCATAACCCATGCTACTTGGGTTTATATCTATTGTCTGACTAGGTAATGTCAATGTATTCATAGGTTGAGTATATCCCATAGTATTTAGATTATTAGTAATACTATTATTAGGATATGGAGATGATTGCTGAGAAGGAGTATTAACTCCCAAACTTGGAAGATTAAGTTGAGAGTTCATTTGAGGTGTCATAATCATGTTGCTAGGAATATTATTAATTGATGAACTATCAAATAAACTCATAGAATTCCATCCAATTAATGGAGAAGGTGCTGTGAATGGTACAAATTTTAAATCTTCATCTGATTTTCTATAATTGGATGGCATATATTTTTCATCAGGTTTCATTTCTTACCTCCAAAAGAATGTTTAATATAATTATATGACTTAAAAAGTCACTTGTTACCTTAAATATTATGAGTTTGTAACCTTTCATAGAACATAGAACCTAAATATAGATTTTTGAATAAGATATAGTGGAGGAGATGCATATGAATGAAAAAGTGATTAACTTTCATGATATATTAATGGGAGTAGACTCTAAGGTGGAAGTCCTAGGAGGGGTTAAAATTAGGGCGGTAAATTTTGATAATGCAGCAACAACTCCGCCATTTAAATGTGTTTTAGATTCTATTATTAATTTAAGTGAGTATTATGGGTCAATAGGCAGAGGTGCAGGACAAAAAGCTGAGGTTACAACTAGGATATATAACGAAACTAGAGAATACCTATTGGATTTTTTTAATATAAAAGATAAAGAAAAATATACGGTAATATATGTAAATAATGCAACAGATGGTATTAATACTTTGGCAAGAGTTTTAATTAAAGATAAAAATGATGTTGTTATATCTACAAGAATGGAGCATCACTCTAACGATTTACCATGGAGAAGACAGTGCAAGGTAGACTACATTGAAGTAGATGAACTTGGTAGGTTAAAAATTCATGAGTTAGAAGAAAAGCTTATAAAATATAAAGGTAGAGTAAAATATGTTACAGTAACTGGAGCCTCAAATGTAACAGGATATATAAACGATATTCATAAAATCGCACAAGTTGTCCATAAATATAAAGCAAAGATAATAGTTGATGGAGCACAACTGGTTCCTCATATTAGGGTAGATATGAGTGGAAAAGAGAAAGATGAAAATATTGATTTTTTAGTTTTTTCAGGTCATAAATTATATGCGCCATTTGGATCTGGTGTAATTGTTGGACTGAAGAATGAGTTTGAAGAAAAAGTTCCAGATAATGAAGGTGGAGGGACTGTAAATATAGTACTAGATAAATCTATAGAATATTTATCTCCCCCAGAAAAAGATGAAGCAGGGACTCCAAATTATTTTGGGGTAGTAGCAATTACAAAAGCATTAGAAGAACTTGATAAGATTGGTTTTGATAATATAAATAACCATGAAATTCAGCTAAGAGATAGGTTGTTATGTGGATTATGCTCTATACCAAGGGTTAAGACCTATGGGGATATAGTAAATAGGGAAGATAGACTAGGTATTGGAGTATTTAATATAGATTCCATTTATCATCAAAAAGTTGCAGAGAAATTAGCAAAACATTATGGTATATCAGTAAGACAAGGTTGGTTCTGTGCACATCCTTATTGTAGAAGACTAATGAATATAAGTGAGAAAGATACTTTGATGCTAATGAATGATAAAGATAAAGGAATGCCAGGAATGATAAGAGCAAGTTTTGGAATATATAATGATATTAGTGAAGTGGATTATTTTTTAAATGCAGTAGAAGATATTTCTATGAAAAAATAGAAGCTAAAATTTTTTGGGGGGAGGGTCATGACAAAGAAATGTGATAGGTGTTTGTATGATATAAGTATTGCCCAGATATTAGAACAAGAAAAAGTTAGCGAGATTATATGTCCTAACTGTGGTAGAAAACTAGTGGCTACAGATTTAAGTAAAGTTGTAACTCTAAGCTTTTTTTTAATGGTTTCTGTAATCTTTTGGATACTTCCCTTAAAAATTATAAGTAAATTATGTATTCAAATTGTATGGGATATAATTTCGGTATATTACTTGCCAGTGGTTTTATATATTTATAAAGAAAAAGAAGAAGAGGATTAATAAATCCTCTTCAAATTATATGTGGTATTTATTTAGTAAAAACTTTATACTGTGGAACGTTGTTAGTTCTGTATAAAGTAGGAACACCATTTAATAAAGGCATAAAGTATTCATAAGCTTCTTCTGTTACTCCATTACCTTTTTCGTTTATCCATTCTTTAGGGAAGTATTTAACATTGTTAGCTATTTTGTTTGCTTCTACTAAAAAGAATGAAGTTGAGTAAGGAGAATTATTTTCTCTCTTTATTGCTACCATGTATCCATTATGTCCTTCAGCAGCATATTTTAAAGCCTCATATCCGGCATTAAATGCTTCATCAATATCTATTTGAGATGCACAGTGCATTGCACATCTTTGTAGAACTCCTAGTTCTAAAGCTTTAACTCTTGTTGTTATTCCAGCATCAAGTATTAATTGTCTTAAGTGTTGTCCAACTCCACCAAGTTGAGAGTGACCGAAATTATCTTGAGAAATTACGTTCATTTCTGATAAAAATCTTCCATCCTCTGTTTTTAGACCTTCAGAAGCAACTATAAATACTTGATTTTGTTCCTTAAACTTGGCTCTTACATCACATAAAAAGTCTTCAACATTAAAAGCTTTTTCTGGAAGATAAATAAAATCTGCTACAGGTTTACCATTATATCTAGCAGTACAAGCAGAAGCTGCTAACCATCCGGTATCTCTGCCCATAGTTTCGACTATAAATATACCATTGTTTATGTATACAGAAGAATCTAAATATGTTTCTAAAACAGCTGTAGAAATAAAGTTTGCTGCACTACCAAATCCAGGAGTGTGGTCGGTATACATTAAATCATTATCTATTGTTTTAGGAATACCTATAAAGTTTATATCTAGTCCATTTTCTTTAGCGTATTTTCCAAGTTTAGCTGTAGTATCCATAGAATCATTTCCACCAACATAAAAGAAGGCTTTTATGTCTAAACTCTTTAAAATATCTAAAAGTCTGTCGTATTCTTCAGTAGATTCCTCTATGCTTTTCATTTTATATCTACAAGAACCTAATCCAGAAGATGGAGTAAGTTTAAATGTATCTATATCTTCAGAAGATATTTGGGATAAATCAATAATGTTTTTATTTAAAATTCCTTCAATTCCGTTTAATCCACCATAAACTTTATCAAATATTTTGAATTCTTCGTTAGCTCTAATTAATCCAACAACACTAGAATTAATTACAGAGGTAGGTCCACCTGATTGGGCTATTATACAATTTGGCATATTAACTCTCCTTATATCTATAATTTTATACTAATACCTTTAAATGTGATATACTATTTGATAAAACATCTACTCTATTTAATACTATACAATAAAAAGTAGTAATAATAAAGTCTTTTTATAATTTTTTGCATAATAAGTTATGTGTATAACTATTTATAGAATGTATAGATAAAATTGTGGAGTTGAAGAAATGAGTGTTTTTGGAGTTTGTGTAATAGGAATAGCTTTAGCTATGGATGCGTTTGGTATTAGTATAGGAATAGGAGTTAACTCAATAATAACTAGGAAAAAGAAAATAGGATATATATTGTCATTTGGTTTTTTTCAATTTTTGTTCACTTTGATAGGAGGAGGATTGGGATATTATTTTGATACATATATATTACCTATTCCCTCTGCACTTGGAGGAATTATTGTAGGTGCTATTGGTATACTAATGATAATAGATGGAGTGAAAGATAAGGGAAACTCTCTTTTAATAAAAAATAGTATGGTAATAATACTTGGTATATCAGTAAGTATAGATGCTTTGATAATTGGGTTTACTACATTCCACCAAGTAGGAAGTTTGGCTATACTACTTATAGACTCTATTCTTATTGGGTTGATAACATTATTTTTTTGTACATTTGCATTTTTCTCATGTAGATATTTAAGAAAGATAAGCTTTATTTCAAAGTATGCAAATTTTTTAGGTGGTATAGCATTAATATCATTTGCTATAAAGATGATATTTTTTTAAATAAAAAAATATATTCATATGATATAATATAATAAATATACTAATTATTCTTGAATCGTAGGTGAGATGATGAATTTTGATGGCTTTTTAAAGAGTAAGGAACTAAAGGTTACTAAGGGTAGAATAGCAATTTTAAAAGTTTTATATGAGGCAGATAGAAGCTTAAGTGTAGAAAATATATTAGAAGAGTGTAAGAAATTTGGTGTGGATATTAATTTGAGTACTGTTTATAGAGGGGTAGAAGCCTTTGAGGAAAAGGGAATTATAGACAAGTTCTCCTTAAAAGATGGAAGATTTTCATATAGAATCAAAGGAGATGAACATAAGCATTTACTTCAATGTAGTGTTTGTCATAAAGAGATTGAAGTTCCATGTCCTATGAAACAAATAGAAGAGTTAGTTCAAAGCGAAACAGGATTTACATTAACAGAGCATAACTTAATTATGAAAGGTGTATGCGAGGAATGTAAAAGGCATAAGTAAGTATGAAACCGCAAAGGCGGTTTCTTTTATTGTATAGGAAAATATAAAATTCTAATTAGATATAATAAAAAGTATTAGTACAATTTCATATTAAAAAATATAGCGAACTAAAAAACAGAAACTGTTAATCAGTTTCTGTTTTATCAATGGTCCAATCATATTTTCCATCAGGCAAGTCTATTGTATGAGAGTTTATAGAAACTGTATCATTATTAATCCATTCTATATTGGCATCTTTAATATGATAATCACTATAGATAGTTTTAGATTTTTTATTATCTACAAATAAAATGCACTTTACACCAAAATCTGTTGTAGCTCCACTATCAACTAAATAGGCCTCAACTTTATATTTATTATCAGGGGAAAAGGATTCTGATAATAACTCTTCATTTGGAGAAAACATTTTAGAGGCAGTTGATATTAGTTCATATAATGCAAATATGATAAGTGATATTAATATACATAAAGATACTAGTGTGCCAATAAGAATTTTTTTCTTGGATTTTTTTACTTCTTGATCTGTTAAAAAGTCTTCGTTAAAGTAGTCGTTCATATATATTCACCTCAATAAGAATATAACATATGTTTACATAAATTGGAACAAAAAATAAGACTACTTCAAAGTAGCCTTATTTTTTAATTATCATTTCTTTTTAGCAATAAAGTAATTACTAAAACTATTACTGATGTTAATGCAATAGTACCACCAGGAGCACTATTAAAATAATAGGATAAAACTAACCCAAGTAGTATATCAATTAATCCGAATAATACTGACAGAATTAAAGTTTTATTAAAATTCTTTTTTAGTTGCATAGATGTAGCAACTGGTACAACAATAATTGATGAAATAACTAGTATACCCATTATTCTTATAGAAAGAGAAATTGTAGCACCTACTAGAATAGTAAATAAGTAATTAATAAATTTAACGTTAATACCAGCAGTTTTTGCACCTTCTTCATCAAAGGTAATGTAAATAAGTTTGTTATAAATTACTTTAAGTATTAATAGACAAATAATACCGGCTGTAGCTATAATAAGTAAATCACTTTTTGAAACAGTTAGTATACTACCAAATAAATATGAATTAACATTAGCATTTGCTTTTCCTGTGCTAATTAAAATTATTGCTATACCTAAACTTAAGGTTAAGACTATTGACATAACTAGTTCAGCATATTTTTTATAATATCCTCTTAAGAATTCAATTATAACTGCACAAATAGTGGTAAATAAAAATGCTGATATAATTGGATTTACACCAAGAACTAGCCCAATAGCAACTCCAGCAAAGGATGAATGTGATAGGGTGTCACCTATCATTGAATTACGTCTAAGTACTATAAATAAACCTATGATTGGACATAAAACTGAAACAACTACTCCCGCCATAAAGGCATTTCTCATGAAATCAAATTCAAACATAATTAAGCCCCCGGAAGTGTATAGTTTTCCCTAAAATCTTTGTTAGATTGAAGAGTTAACTTTCCATTGTTTATTGTTAATATATGTGTAGAATATTTTAAAGCTATGTCCATATTATGTTCAATTGAAATTATAGTTGTCCCTTGTTCTTTATTTATTTTACTTAAAAGAGAGTATATTTCTTGTTGATTTTTCACATCAACACCTGTAGAAGGCTCATCTAAGATTATTAAATCTGGATTACCTATAAGAGCTCTTGCTATAAAAACTCTTTGTTGCTGTCCCCCTGATAGGTTACCAATTAAGTTTTCCTTAAACTTTAGCATATTAACCTTTTCTAAAACATCAATAGAAGATGATTTAGGATCTAGTTTTAATGATTTTGCATGTATTTTTAATATTTCATAAATTGAAATAGGAAATTGTGAATTAAATCCATCTAATCTTTGAGGTACATATGCAATATTATCTGTATCTACAGTTATTGACCCAGATATAGGGGTTAGTAGTCCTAGTATTAGTTTTATTAGTGTAGTTTTGCAGCTACCATTTTCTCCTACTATAGAAAGATATACACCTTTAGGAATATCTAAGTTTACATCCTTTAATAGTGGAGGATTATTCTTGTTATAAGCAAAACTCAAATTATCAATTCTTATCAAGTTATCAGCTCCCATAATATCCTTTCTTAACAAAATAATAGACCAATATGCTATATATTATGCATTATTGGTCTATAAATACGCATAAATTGGATTACTAATCCTATTATACACCTATTTGCGAATTGTTTGCAAATACTAACTAAGGGTATTTAATGGAGTTGTGCTCTCTAACCCCCAAGAATCTAGAGAGTCCTTTCTAAACATACCTTCAACAGCACTTTTTTCATGTGGCTCTTCCTTTGAAAGACCATAAGCTTTAACTATTGCTGTAGTGTCATCAGAAAAAACTAGAGTCATATTTTGTACTCTTAGCAATCCGTCATCTGCTTTCTTTGAAGTAAGATAGTGTTCAACAGCATATCCAAGGTCTTTACATTTATTTTTTATGTAAAGTTTATAACCTATAAAAAACCCAATTCCTATAATTAATACACTACATATTAATAAGGATATTCTTCTTTTTCTTCTTTGCTTTTTTAATCTAGCTACTCTTGATATATTATTTTTTCTTACTTTTTGTTGTCTTTCCATAAATAAACCTCCTAATTGTTGCATAAGAAGATATTACCATATTTTTACAAATGATGAAATAAGAAGTGTTTTTCAATATTTAACAATTATTTTGAGTATCTTTTAAAAAAGTTGGATTTTTATCATATTTTTATTGGTACTATTGCCTAATTTGACTAATAAACTCTATAATAAAGGAAGATAATATAATGTAAGCAAAATTGAAAGGAAGAAAATATATGGATTTTTCAAGTTTAGTTTTAATGGAGAAGGATAAGGAAACAGGATTTATAACTAAAGAGCTTGGAAGCTTTGAAGTTAATGAAGGTGCTTTATATGTTAAAAAGCTATTTGTTTTAGATAATGAGGTAAATTTATATTTTGATACAAATAAAGATGTTGAGGAATGGGAATACTCAGCAATATATGATCTTTTTAATATAAAAAGATTTGAAGAAGAAGGCTTTATAATTGAAGAGGAATTAGATGAATATAACCCAACGTTTATTCTTAAGTTCCCTTATAAAGAAGAACATTTAGAAATGAAAGATGTATTAGATAAAGCTGTAGAATTAATCAATGAAGAAATAGAAAAAGTATTTTTAGCCATAGAAGGCAAGGAAGAAGAATACATATAAAAGGTAATATATGAAGGGAGGGAGCCTTTAATTTAAGGCGAAAATATGGAAGATAATAAAGTTGTAAAGAAAAGAGAAGATATAAACTTAGAAGATAAGTGGAAATTAGAAAAAATTTATGCAGATGAGGATGCTTGGGAAAAAGATTTTAATATCTTAAAGAAGGAAAGTCCAAAACTAAGAGAGTTTGCTGGAAAATTAAATGATAAAGAAGAAATTCTTAAGTATCTAGAGTTAAATGAAAAGGTATCAAGACTTGGAGAAACATTATATGTTTATGCTCATATGAAATCAGATGAAGATACTTCAAACCAAAAGTATCAATCATATATGAATAAAATTGATGCTTTTATGGCTGAGTTTGCAAGTTATGGAGCTTTCTTTGTACCAGAAATACTTGCATTACCAGATGGATTTATTAAAGATCTTATAAAGAATGACGAAAGATTCAAGCTTTATGAGTTTATGCTAATGGATATTTTAAAGGAAAAGCCACATATATTAACTAAGGATATGGAAGAATTACTTGCACTAGCATCTGATTGCTTAGATGCACCATCAAGCATACATAATATGCTTACTAATGCAGATATGACTTTTGGAAATATAAAGGATGAAGATGGAGATGAAGTAGAGCTTACAGAAGGAAATTACTCAAGTTTTATAAAGAGTAAGGATAGAAGTGTTAGAGAAGCTGCATTTAAAAGATTGTTTGGTGAATATAAGAAGTTTGATAACACATTAGCTACTACATTAACTTCATCAGTTAAGAGTTTTAATTTTAGTGCAAGAGTAAGAAAATATTCATCACCAATTGAAGCATCACTTTCGCCTAATGACATTCCAGTATCAGTTTATGAAAATGCAATTAAGACTATTAATGATAATTTAAGTTCTCTTCATAGATATGTAAAGATAAAGAAAAAGCTTTTAGGCTTAAAAGAAATGCATATGTATGATTTATATGTACCAATAATTGAGGTGGAGAAAGAAAAGATATCATTTGATGAAGGTGTTAAGCTTGCTAATGAAGGTCTTAAGCCACTTGGAGAAGAATATTTAAATCTATTTAATGAAGGTATTAATAGTGGTTGGATTGATAAATATGAAAATAAGGGTAAAAGAGGTGGAGCTTATTCTTGGGGTGGATATGACACAATGCCATATGTACTACTAAATTACCATAACGAATTAAATGATGTTTCAACTCTTGTACATGAAATGGGACACTCATTACACTCATATTATTCAAGAAAAACTCAACCATATTACTATGCAGGGTATACTTTATTCTGTGCAGAAGTTGCATCAACAACAAATGAAGCACTTCTAATTCACTATTTAATTGAAAAAGAACAAGATAAGAAAAAGAAGCTTTATTTAATAAACCAAGAATTAGAACAAATTAGAACTACTGTATTTAGACAATTAATGTTTGCAGAATTTGAACTATATACACATAATGCATTAAATTCAGGGGAAGCTTTAACAGCTGCAGATTACTCAGCAAAATGGCATGAGTTAAATGCTAATTACTTTGGACCAGATATGGTAGTTGATGAAGATATAGATATGGAATGGGCAAGAATACCTCATTTCTATTCAGACTTCTATGTATATCAATATGCTACTGGATATGCAGCAGCATCAGCATTTGCAAATGCTATTTTAGAAGGCAAAGAAAATGCAGTAGAAAAATATAAAGGATTTTTAAAAGCTGGTGGCAGCAAGTATCCAATAGATATTCTGAAGGATGCAGGAGTTGATATGACAACATCAGAGCCCCTTGAAGCTACAATTCATAGATTTAATGAATTGTTAGATATGTTAGAGGAGTTTTAATTAAAAAATTTTAATAATATAAAAAGGGGCTCTTATAGAGTTCCTTTTTTTATTGTTATTAAGATATATTCACAATATTAGGAAGGATGATTTTATGAATATTTGTATTGTTGGAGCAGGAAATATAGGTACATACTTAGCTACGTATATATCTATGAAGGAAGGGAATAAGGTATGGTTACATACCTCTAAGCCAGAAGTTTTTAAGGAAGAAATAACTTTAGTAGAAGAGGAAAAAAATTTAAGACATAATGTTAAAGTACATTCCATAACATCAAGTTATGAAGAGGCAGTGAAAAATGCAGATTATGTATTAATAACATATCCATCTTTTATGATAGAAGAAACACTAAAAAAAATAATTCCATATTTAAAGAAAGGAACTGTAGTTGGAGTTATACCAGGGTTTGGAGGTAAGGAATATTTAACAGATGAATTACTAGAGAAAGGTTGTATTTTCTTTGGAAGTCAAAGAGTACCTTCAATTATTAGATTAGAAAAGTACGGTGAGTGTGTTCTGCTAAAGCAAAAAAATGAATTTATGAAGTTAAGAGTTATACCAAGCAAGTATTCTGATAAGGTATGTGAGGTTATGACAAACTTTATTGATATTCCATGTTTAGCTTTAAGTAATTACTTAGCTATAACATTATCGCCATCAAATCCAACAATGCATCCATCAAGATTATATGAATTATTTAATGATTATGTTGAAGGAGAAAAGGTATATCCAAGAAATCCATATTTTTATGAAGAGTGGGGGACTTTAGCTTCTCAAACATTATTAGATTTAGATGATGAATTAACAGAAATTTTTAATTCATTAAATGATAATAATGAGTTTTATGAAGAAGATATGGAAAAAATAAAGAAGAGATACGGAATATCTATAGCTGAAGAATTGTCTGAAAAAATAAATACAGCTCCAGGATTTCAAGGAATAGATTCACCAATGGTAAAGGTAGAAGGAGGGTTTATTCCAGACAAAAATTCTAGATATTTTGTTGAAGATATTCAGTTTGGCCTTTGCATAATTAAAGCCTTCGCTGAACTGTGTAATGTTGAGACACCAACTGTGGATAAGGTTATTGAGTGGGGACAAAAGTTAGTAGGAAAAGAATATTTAGTTAATGGAAGTCTTAATGGAAGAGATAAAGGAGAACTAATGATACCACAAGCCAAGGGGATAAAAACTAAGGAAGAGTTAATAAAATACTATAAAAACTTATAAAATAAAAACTAATAATAAAGCTTGCAGATTATAAATGTGAGCTTTGTTATATTAAAACTTTTTTAAGATTCTAAATATGAATTGTATTTTTTAAATTTTGACAATATAATTAAATCTAGTGACAAATTTTAAAATAAGTAAAAATAGAGTAGTATCGGAGGAAGTAAGAGGTGTACATTATTAATTTTATAAGAGGCTTTTGTATGGCCTTAGCTGATAGTGTTCCAGGGGTTTCGGGGGGGACTATAGCTTTTATATTAGGATTTTATGATAAGTTTATTAATTCATTAAATTCTTTAGTTTCAACAAAGAGTAATAAGGAAGAAAAATTAGAGTCATTAAGGTTCTTAATAAAGATAGGTATTGGATGGGCTGTAGGTATGGTACTAGCAGTGCTATTTATATCATCAGTGTTTACAACACATATTTATAAAATAAGTTCTTTATTTTTAGGGTTTATAATTTTCTCTCTACCATTAATATTTAGAGAAGAAAAGGCAGAAATAGTAGGTAAGTACAAGAATATAATTTTTGCAGTAATAGGTATTTTAGTAGTTGCTGCAATAACATATTTTAACCCAGCAACAAGTGGTGGAACTGGTACAAATCTTTCGTTAGATAATTTAAATATTGGGTTAATAGCTTATGTATTTGTAGTTGGAGCTATTGCAATTTGTGCCATGATATTACCTGGTATATCAGGTTCAACACTATTATTAATATTTGGAATATACGCTCCAATTATGACAGCTGTAAAAAGTGTTATTAAATTTGATTTTAGCTATTTACCGATAGTTATAGTTTTTGGGCTAGGAGTAATTACAGGTATAGTAAGTATTATAAGACTTCTTAGATATTTATTAGCAAACCATAGATCGAAGGTAATATATACAATTATTGGTTTAATGATTGGGTCATTATATGCAGTTGTTATGGGACCAACTACCTTAGAAATTCCTGAAGCTCCAATGGGATTTGGGGAGTTTAGTATTTTATTCTTCTTATTAGGAGGAGCATTAATACTTGGTTTAGAAAAGTTAAAGAAGGTTTTAGATAAGGGTCAAGAATAATAAAGGGGTGTTACAAAATTATTGATAATCTTGTAACACCTTTTTTAGTTTAATAATAAGGCAGGAGAAGTAGATGAACATAGCAGAAATATATAATGAATATAATAATTTAAATAATATGTTAGTTATTTATGTAGAAGATTTAGCTAAAAAAGAGTTTGAAGGTGAAGATGAAGAAACAGTAATTAATATGTTGTCATCTTTCAAAAGTAATTTAGAGTATCTGTTTGATAAATGCAATGTTATAGAAGCTGAGGATGATAATATAAAAGATTTAAAATATTTTTTATTTGATGCACTTTTATTTACAAGAGATGTAATAGCATTTTATAAAGTTAAAGAATTTGCAAGAATAAAAATGAGAATAACTAATTATGTAGCTAAGAAAAGAAGAGCAGAAATGTTCAAAAGATAGAAAGTAATATATAATAAATTAAGAGAAACTGTTAATGCAGTTTCTTTTTTCATATAATCAATTAATGGTAAAATAATAATGAGGGTTTATATAGGAGGCTATTATGGGAATAATTGATAAGTTAAAAATGAAGAAAAGTGTTAAGGAAGAAATTAAAGATGAAATGATAGAGTGCTATGATGCTTATGGAAGAAAAATAGTTATCTCTAAGAATGAATGGAAAACAAAAGTATTACCTGACCAACTAGAGAAGTACAAAGATGATGATAATGTACTATACAATATAATACTATCATCTATAAATGATGGATTTATAAATGAAGTAGTTCAGTCGGCTGAACATTTAAAAGAAATAGATAGGATAAAAGAAAGAGGGTATACTATTTTAGCTATAGTATATATGAAGTTATTACAATATGATAAATCTGAGGAGATATTACTAGAGTATATAGATAAGTATGGGAAGACAGGGACTATACTTACTAACTTAGCAAAAGTATATTATGGACAAGGGCATGAAGATAAGGGGTTAAATACTTTATGGGAAGGTATATACTTAGATCCTAATCAAACTAATGGATTAATGTGGCTTAAAGCTCTTTATAATGAAAAAGAAGGTAAGGAAGCTGAAATTAAAGTCTTAGATAAGGTGAGTAAGGTAAGTGGAAGCTGGTTTCCTCAAGTGCTAAAGGGGAAAATGTACTTAGATAATAAAGAAATAGAAAAGGCATTAAAAGAATATAGAAGCATAATGGAAATAGTAAAGGATAATGGGTATGCTCTTTCTATAATTTCAGGTGATTTGGGTGCTTCTGGATATGCTGATATTATGGTTAGAATGATATCTCCCATATATAAATTAGATATTCACGGAATTGATCTAGGAATGAATTTGCTAAGAGGTTATTTAGTTACAAAAGATATTGAAAATGGGGAGAAACTTTTAAGCACACTTTTAAAGTTAGAAAGACCTGATTTAAAGAACTATCTTATGAATATATATAATGAATTTGAAAAAATGAAGGGTGAATCAACTGGAGAAGAGTTAGGTGAAATATCTATATCTTTACTAACATATGGTTCTCCTGTATGGTATTACTCTTTAGGGGAACCAACTTGGTTACTTCCTAAAAAATCTCAAGATTGCAAAAAGGTTATAGTTTTAGCTTATGCAAATGAAGGGATAAAAGAGGAAAGTAAAGGTCATATTCAAAGAGAGGACTCAATAGGAAAGTTAACAAGAGCTATTCCTTTTTATTTGGGAGAAAAGATACAATACGAAACAGGGTTATCCTTAAATGTTATAATACCTACAATAAAAGATGTGGGACCAATAGTATCAAGAAAACTATATGAAGATGATTATATAAAAGGTTTATTAGTTAAAAATAATGGGGATTATATAGTTACAGGCGGAATAAGAGAAGAAGAGGATTCTATTTATATAGAAAGTTATATTTATGATAAGTTTGATAATAAGGTTAAAATAAATAAGAATTTAAAAAAAATAAGTTTTGGTAGTGAATTTAATGAAATGATTAAAGAGATAATAGATAGCCTAAAAGTTGAATTAGTACAGTGCCAAGAATATTATAAAACTCCAAAGGATAATTTAGTTAGTCTATATATACAATCATTAGCTCAATTATTAAGCCAAAGCTTAGTGAAAAATGAATACTGTAAGAAGGATTCGTTATGGGGGGAAAGAAATATACTAAACTGGTATTTGAACATAGCAGTTGAAAATAGAGATTATCCACACTTTAAGCTTATTCTACTTTCTGGTATAGCTACTGCTAAGGAATATGGTTCTTCAATATACTTAGAACTAAAAAATGAAGTTTTAACCCTATTTAAGGAGAAGGATGAGCTTGGATTATCAGAGAAAATGATGCCATTAGTATATAAAATATATGATATGAATACAGAATTTGAACATTGTAGAAAAGAGCTAGTATTAAAAAATAGTAATGATAGCGAGTATACAAAATGGCTACAGAAACTATAACGATGTAATATTTTAAGTGATGTAATAGCAAACTTAAATATCCCAACAGGAACTCTATTGGCTTATGAATTAGACAATAATCTTAAGTCAATTAATCGTTATTATCTTTCTCTAGAAAAGAGAGAAGAAGGAATACCAAAGTATATAAAATAAAAATTTAATAACTTTAATGTATATGATATAATATCTAAGGATTTTCATATTCATAAGGAGGATTTTTATGTTTAGTAAAGAAGAACTTTTGGTTATAGAAGATGCTTTAAAAATTGCAGATAATGAATATATGAGATTATTAGAAGAGAATAGAAACAATAAAAATAGGATGGTAGCTTATAATAGAAAGCAAAAAAATCTTTGGCTAGTTCAAAATAAGTTGAAGAAGATATTACAAGAAAATAGAGAAAAGTAGTTAGAAATAAAAAAGTTTCTAACTACTTTTTTATGTATAGGAAAGTATAAAATTTAAATTAGCTATAAATCAAAGGTATTATTACAATCTTATATTAAAAAAATAAAAGTAAGGATAATAATTTTATTTTTTCCTTACCTTTAGTATGAGTGGGGTAGATATTTGTTTTTATGTGACTTGGAGCTTTGTGACGGAACAAGCAAAATAAATATCCACCACACTTTTTTTGTTTTGAAGGAAAAAAGATGAAAATTAATTAAAAGAATTGAAAAGAAAAAAATATAAGGTTAAAGCTTTTACTTTCTCAATGTGAAAGTAAAATTCTCACTGATTTGATTTTGACCTTCTTTGACCTTGTGCGTATAATAAAACTTGTAGAAAGGATTTAAGGAGGTTGTTAAGTATGTTTGGATTAGTACCTTTTAAAACAGATGATGTAAAGAAAAGAGGCGAATCACTAGAAGATTTCATTACAGAATTCTTTAATGATGACCATGTTGGAAATATGAACATGGGAATTAAGTTTAAGGCAGACATTAAGGAAACAGCCACTAGCTATATACTAGAAGCAGAATTGCCAGGAATAAAGAAGAAAGACATTACTCTAGAATATAAAGATGGTTACTTAATTGTTGGAGGAAAGCGTGAAGAAGCCAATGAAGAAAGTAAAGATAGCTATATAAGAAGGGAAAGGCATTATGGAGAATTTACTAGAAACTTTTATATAGGAAATGTTGATGAAGAACAGATTTGTGCAGAGTTTAAAGAAGGGGTATTAAAAGTTACAATGCCAAAAGAAAAGATAGAGAATTCTAAAAAGATAGAAATAAAATAATTAGGAGTGATATTTTATGTTTGGATTAATACCTTTTAAGATGAATAGAGTATATAAAGAAGAAGATGTTTTTGATAACTTTTTATCAGAATTCTTTAATGATGACTTTTTTGATATGAGCAATATTAACGGTAGCTTTAAGGCAGATATAAGAGAAACAGATAATGAGTATCTTATAGAAGCAGAGCTTCCAGGAGTGAAAAAAGAAGATATAGAATTAGATTATGAAAATAACAATTTAATTATATCTGCTAAGAGAGATGAGTTTGTAGAAGATAACAATAATAAATTTATAAGAAAAGAAAGACATTACGGAAGTTTTTCAAGGAGTTTTTATGTAGAAAATGTTGATAGGGATGGAATTCAAGCTAGATTTAAAGATGGATTACTTCAGATAATAATGCCCAAATTAGAAAGAAAAGCAAATAGAAGTAATAGAATTAATATACAATAATATAAGGGATGTAGTATAATCTACATCCCTTATATTATTTATAGGTTGTGTGAGTTGAAGGTTCATCTTCTCCGAAAGGACTTTTTTGATGAGCCTTATTATTTATTTCTTTAGAATAGTTTGGTGAAGTAGGATCAGACTTGGTTTTGTTATGTTTACAACCACAATTACATGACATATTGATTCCTCCTATTTATTATGAGATAACTTAGATCTCTTAGTGTATTTTTTACCATTAGCATGGGTACCTATTTTCTTACCGTTTTCAATACCTATTTCAGACCCAGCTTCAGAATACATTTTCCTAAGTTCAGCATTAGATTTAGGATGATCTTTAAGTCTATTTTTATTATTATCCATAAAACTTCCTCCTAGAACAACTAAAAGTTTGTACACTAATAGCTTATCCATTCTTAAAAGAAATATTATAATATTAAAACGAAAGTACCTATGGTAATAAGTAGTCCACCTATTAAAGTTTTAGCTGTTATGGCTTCTTTTAGGATTACAAAAGCTAAAACCATACTAATAACAACGCTAAATTTATCTATAGGTACAACTTTTGAAGCTTCTCCTAACTGAAGTGCTTTATAATAAAATAACCAAGATAGGCCTGTTGCTATTCCAGATAATATTAAGAATGTCCATCCTTTAGTTGTAATATTACTAATTCCATATTGTTGACCTGTAAGGAAAACTAGTCCCCAAGCCATAATAAGTACAACAACTGTACGAATTGCAGTGGCTAAATTAGAATTTACACCATCAATACCTATTTTAGCTAGAATGGAGGTTAATGCTGCAAAAAGAGCAGATAATAAAGCAAAAACTATCCACATTTTATTTCCCCCTTTTATAGAAGATATCTTTAACATAAAAACATCCCTTTCTATTATATAACTATACTTTATTATAGTATTATTTTAGTGTCATTTCTATTGGAACTCACTTAAGTGTTTCCAATATCTTAGAGGCATCATGCGTTTTTGTAATTTAGAATTTTTACGTTCCTTTATTGTAGTAGATTCAAAATAGCACTTCCATAAATCTACGTATTCGTCTTTAGTACCTTTAAAAAGATTATAGTCATCTACTGTCATATTAACAATTTCCCAGGATCTTTTATTATATATTAAAGCTTTTTCACGATTTATGTCATGAATTAAAAAATACTCATTAGAAAATCTGGAACTAAAGTGGGTGGCAATTAGTTCTAAGATATCATTGTCAGGTTCAATAGAAGAGTATAAGAATTTATTTTCAATTAAAGAGAAACGTATAAATCCTTCAAATCTATGAGCTTCTAGATAAACTCTTCTTCTAATATCTTCTACTATTTTAACTATATCTAAATTAAGAAAAGAATGAATATCCTTTCCAAGCTTAAAAGCAGTTTTTGTATATCTTAGTGCTATAGTACCAGCATCTTTGTTATTACTAAGAAAGACTATATACAAGTTTTGTAAGGTTTTTGAATCAATTTTTGTTATTATTGCATTCATTACTTTCTTGGCTTTGATTTCATCAGTTTTTATATAAATAATTTCGTCTAATAATAGAGCACTGTAGCTTTCAGATTTAAAGATACCAATAGGAGGAATTTTTGAGTAAAAGCTATCATATATAGCTGTTAATAATCCTTCAAAGGTACCATCATACAAAAATGTTTTCATAAATTATAACTCCCCGTTAAAAGATGATAATCTATCACTTAATATATTAATATTAGTTGATGGAAGAATAATTCCAGATGATGTAGAATTATCATTATTATAGTCATCAAAAAAAGAAATTTGATTTGGGTCAGGTGAATTTTTCTTTATATTTTGAGATAATAGTTTTTTCTTTATCCTATAATCATCAAAGGCAACATCTCCATAGTATTTACCTGAACAGGTTATAAAGTATTTAGCTCTTTTTAAAACAATTCCTAATCTTTTTAAATCTTCATAAGTTAACCTGCAAACTCTTCTTGTTTTAATTATTCTTCTTGCAGATGTTACTCCAATTCCAGGGATTCTAAGTAAAGTTTCATAAGAGGCTTTATTAATTTCTACAGGAAATTCATTAAAGTTATTTAATGCCCAATAGGTTTTAGGATCAAAATTTAAGTCAAAGTTATCATTCTCATTTTTTAATAATTCACTAGCTTTAAAACCATAAAATCTTAACAACCAATCAGCTTGATAAAGTCTATGTTCTCTAACCATTGGAGGATGAGTGATTTGAGGTAAAAGTGGGTTATCTTTTATAACTGGTACATAGGCAGAAAAATATACCCTCTTTAACTTGAATTTATCATATAAAGATTGAGTTAAATTTAGTATTTTATAATCACTTTCAGGAGTAGCACCTACTATAAGTTGAGTACTTTGCCCTCCAGGAACAAAAAGGGGAGTAGACTTAATACTCTTCTTTAATTCTGTATGGCTAATGATAGAATTTTTAATTGTTTTCATTGGTAAAAGTATTTTTTCTTTACTTTTTTGAGGAGCTAGTAGTTTTAGGCTATTACTTGATGGCAATTCTATATTGACACTCATCCTATCAACATATAACCCTGCTTCTTTAATTAAGTATTCATCAGCTCCAGGAATAGCTTTTAAATGTATATAGCCATTAAAGTTTTTTTCTAACCTAAGTTTTTTTACTGTTTTTAAAAGAAGTTCCATTGTATAATTTGGATTTTTTACTATAGCTGAACTAAGAAACAATCCTTCAATATAATTTCTTCTGTAAAAGTTTATTGTTAAGTCACACACTTCATTAGGTGTAAAACTAATTCTTTGAAAATCTTTTGAATATCCATTTATACAGTACTTACAGTCATAGATACAATCGTTAGAAAAAAGTATTTTTAATAAAGATATACAGCGACCGTCAGGTGTAAAACTATGGCATATTCCACTTTCAGATGCATTTCCAATGCCGTTAATCTTGTTTTTTCTTTTTGATCCAGAAGAGGAACATGAAACGTCATATTTAGCAGCGTTAGAAAGAATTTTTAATTTATCCATAAGGTCCATGAAAAAATGTACCTCCTTAATAGAGAATGTATGTTCTTGTATTAACTTATATTATATACGAATATACGTTCTTTCACAAGAAAAATAAAAAAGCAACTAATTTTATTTTAGTTGCTCTTAAAAGGATGTTTTTAGTATCATAATTATTTCTTTTATATTATTAATATCTATAGGAAATTCAAATGTTGAAAAAGATAGATCGGGATTATCATGAGTCAATGATTTCATATAATCTCTTACATTTATACTATCTTTAATTGCATGAATTACATAAATATGATTGCTATTAAATAAAAATACTTTATCTAACTTATCAGAGTTCATGATTATATGTTTTCCTATATCTACTTGGGAGTTGTTTTCAATTATATTTAATGTAAAAGAAACCTTGTTTGAAATAAGTAAATCTAGTGAAGAAATAAAGCTTTCTATATTTTCAATACTTTTAGGAATTAAATCTATATATTTATAGTTTTGAATTAAAAGTAGAGAAATAGATTGTTGAACATCTGATAAATTATTAAATAAGTTATAAGATTTATTTAATAATTTTGGCTTTATCAAGATAAAAGCAAGGGTTTTTGAATTGTAACATATAGGAACAATTATAAAGTTTGAATTTAATAAGTTAAAGTTAGAAATAAAACTAAAGTTATATTTTAGTCTATATCCATTAATAATATTAGAACGTTCTGTTTCCAAAATATGCTTTAATTCATCTTTATTATTTAAATCTAGTTTTAAGTTGTCTAAACTTATATTTTCTTCACATCTATAACAAATAGGAAATACATAACTATAATTTTCGAAAATAGGATATATACTTATAAGGGAAGACGGAATTAATTCGCTTATTACATCGATATAACTATAAATTTTTTCTACAAAGTTATTATTTGGAGATAGAGATATCAAATAACTATCTTTAAGCTTACTCAAAAATCTATTGTTAGAATTAAATTTATAATTTTTTATAAATAAATAACATATTGTAGTGTTTAACAGAAATATGACTAGGATAGGTGAATAACCTAATATGGTATAAAGGACTAGCCCTAAATATGTAAAAATTGTAGAGTAAGCAAAGTTTATAAGTATAGATATAACATTATCAAGTAAGTGTTTATTTTCATGTTCTGTTAAAGGAATAATATAGCTCAAATATCTTAATAATAGATAAAATATGTGTTGAAATATATTAAATATTACTATTTGTGAAAAAAGTAAGGGTGCATCATTAATAAAGTGAGAGAATACTATAAAGGCACCATTTGCTAAAAATAGAGAGTTAATTATAATTAAAATTTCATTAAACTCAGGACTATTAAAGAAGTAGCATGTTTTTTTATAGTAAAAGTATAATATTCCCTTCTTTAGCAATTCGCTAGCTATTAGTATAATTAGGGTTGTTTTTAAGTCATAAATAAAAACTGATGAAATAAGTATAAAATCATAAAAGAGAATAGGTGTATTTGTAACTTGCTTTTTCCAACATAGTAGAAGAGCAAGTAGTATTATTAATATTGTCATAAAAAGTATATCAGTAAGGGAAAAGGTTTTGTATTCTTCTATAAAAAAAGCTGCTAAAAGCGAAATTAAACTAAATAGTATTAGTATATTTTTAAATATTTTATTAAGTTTATTTATTTTCATGTGTATTCTCCTTAAACGAAGTCTATTATATAATTATATAAAAAAAGTGTTACATAATAAAGTGATGAGGAGAGGAATATGAATAGATTAAAAGATAAGTTCTTTAGTTACATTACAGCTAAAGAGGGGTTTTATGTGGAATTTTATATCAGTCAGTATAGGAATACCCAAATGACTATTGCATTAAAAAGATTTCCCCAAGGTATTTATGCAATAATATTAACAGACGATAAGTATGAAAATATAGATTATAATGAAGCCCTATATTACCTTAAGCAAAAGGGGGAGGGATTTAGTTTACATACTATAGTTTTTACAAGCGAGAGTATATATAATCCTTCATATTCTATTGAGAATAAGGTTGTAGTGGATTATTCATCTGGGAAAATCTTATATTGTGATCAAGGATGTGAACCTATTGTAGGAATAATAAGAAATGTTACAGGTAATGATGAAAAGATAGTGAGTGAGTTTAAAAGATATTGTATAACATATACACTGATTATTGTTAATGTGGTTCTTTTTATTATATGTGCTTTAAAGTCAAGAAATATTTTTGATATAGACCCTTACGTATTATTAGAGATGGGAGCAAAGTATAGACCCCTTATGTACTTTACTAATGAATGGTGGAGATTGATAAGTTGTAATTTCTTACATGGGGGAATAGTACATTTAGCCCTTAATATGTATGCATTATACATTATAGGAAAACAGATAGAAGATTTATATGGTAAAAAAGCATATATTATTATTTATTCATTATCAGGATTAGGAGGTAGCATATTAAGCTATTATTTGGCTCCAACATATTTATCAGTTGGTGCTTCTGGAGCTATATTTGGTTTGTTGAGTGCGCTTTTAGTATATGCTTATAAGGAAAGAGGAAGAATACAAAAAGGAGCAATTTCCAATTTACTCTTTGTTATTGGTATTAATCTTTTGTTTGGATTAAGTATGCCTAATATAGATAATTATGGACATATTGGTGGGATAGTTGTAGGAGGAATATCATCTTACTTGATTTATAAATTATTAAAGAAACAAGGAAGAGTTGTTTAAATTGCCTTTATACATTATTATATAAATGTAATAGAAATATAGGAGATCAGATATGAAGAAGAGGTTAGGTTATCATTTAGTATGTACATATGTTTTTTATGTACTTTTAGCAGTGACTTTTGTATGGGATTATTTCTATAGAGATGGTGAAAAGTTATGGCGAATTGGGCTAATATATATAACTATTTTTGCTGCAAGATTTTTATTTTCAAAAACATTTTTGAGAAAATCTAAAGGTGCTTATGTTGTTACTTTATTATTTATATTCTTTGCAATGTATTTAGCTAATGTAATGAACTTTTATGCATTTGAGTCATATGATAAGATTTTACATTTTGCATCTGGAATATTATTAGCATTCTATGGACTTATTTATTGTGTTTATTTATGTGGAGATCATAGCAATAAATCTATTAACCCAATTATTTTGGTGGCATTCCCATTTTTATTTTCTGTTGCTTGTGCAGGCATATGGGAATTATGGGAGTTTGCAACTGATAGTATATTTGGATTGACAGCTCAGAACGGATCATTAAATGATACTATGTGGGATATTATTTGTGGAACTATTGGAGGAATGATTTCTTGCACATTTATTTATCTACATATTAAGTTTAAGAATATGAAATTTATTCAAGCTATAATGAATGAGATGAAGTAAAATAAGCACCGTTATTGGTGCTTATTTTTTTTATTACTTTTAGTTATGAGTAGTTTGGATATTTGTTTTGATGTGATGTGGAGCGTAGCGACGGAACAAGAAAAATAAATATCCAAATACTTTTTTACACCCTAAGGAATATATTTTTTAAAAGAATATATATTCTTTTAAAATAAAAATAATATATATTCTTTTATAATATAAAAAATAAAAATAATATATATTCTTTTATAATATAAAAAATAAAAATAATATAAATTTAATTGTAAAAAAAATATGAGTTTAAAAGCCCGTAGCAAAGATATTTTTCTGCAAGCTTATGAAGATATTCTTTAGCTTTACTATAGTTTCTTTTGTTTTTTAATTTGAAAAAGTGATTTAACTCTCGATAATTTATATTTTCTTCAATTAATTTAAAACCTTCAACTAATGCTTTATTAGTTGAAGTAGAAGTTGGTTCCTTATAATAAAGACTATCTACATATAAGTAGAAGTCTTTTATGCCATTAAATAAAATTATGTTCTTTGCTTTCCCAAATGTATCTTCTCCCTTTTCTATTAAATAAAGTTTATAACGTTCAATTTCCATTAATATATCAATTTCTGTTAAAGCATTTTGGGATTCTTTTATTAGATTTATAATTTTAATAGCAGAAAAGTCTTTATCTTTGACCTCTAGCATAATATCTAAATCATAATTTTTAGCAACTGAATAATATTTAAAGAAGTCTTCTATAAAGATAGTGGGAGAGTGGGAGCCTTTATTCTTTTTTATATCTTGTTGGCTATAGTGAACTTTCATATTACACTTCTCATTTGTCCAAGTTGATTTTGTTAGTTCAAATAGTTTGTCTAGAGTATAGTCATTATTCCCAAAACATTCATTATGAAGATTATCAAAGACCATAGGGGCATTAATTGTTTTGCAAATATTTAAAACATCATTAAATGAATAATTCTTTTCATCATTTTCTATAATTAATCTGTTCTTTATTGATTTAGAAAGTAAAGTATAGTTATTAATAAATCTTTCTGTTGATTCAATCTTTGAATCATATACTCCTCCTACATGAAGAGTAATTTTATGTTCTGAATTTAATCCCATAGAATCTAATAGAGAAGTATGGTAATTTAAATCCTCAATTGCCTTATTAACTATTTCATCCTTAGGTGAATTAAGAACTGTGTATTGACCAGGGTGCATAGAAATTCTTAAATTATTTTTTTTGATAAAGTCACCTATGGATTTTAATTCATTAGAAAAATACTTAGACCAATTGAATGTATTTATACTATGACTTCCAAATGGAATTATATTTGAACTAATTCTAAATAGTTTTATTCCAATCTTATTATTAAATTCTAATATCTTATACAAATCTAATAAGTTATCGGATATTGTGGCTTTAAGTATTTCTTCATTGTATGAGTTTAATGTAAATTTTCTAGTGGTTCTTAATGGTATTGATAAAGGAGTACACGCATATCCAATTTTCAATTTATCACCTCTTATTTATTTTTTAAGATTAGTTTTTCTTATTTGTTGAAAGAATATAAAGGAAAAGTAACTTAATACTAATGAATTGATACTTTGTTAAAGAAAATATTAAATAAGTATGAAATTCATTAAAAAATAGTCCTTTTAATAATTTTTTGTAGTAATCATAAAGAAAATAATGTATTATTAAGGTAAATTAAAATTAAAAAGGGGATGGAAAAATGAACGGTAAGCAATATGTTGAGTCTGTTCTAGAGAAGGTGGAAAGCCGTAACAAAGGAGAAAAAGAGTTTTTAGATGCAGTTACTGAAGTATTAAACTCATTAGTGCCTGTATTTGATAAACATCCTGAGTTCATAAAAGCGGGGCTATTAGAAAGAATGGTTGAACCAGAAAGACAAATAATGTTTAGGGTTCCATGGGTAGATGATGAAGGAAATGTTCAAGTTAACAGAGGTTTCAGAATTCAATTTAACAGCGCTATAGGACCTTATAAAGGTGGATTAAGATTTCATCCATCAGTTAACGCAAGCATTATTAAATTTTTAGGTTTCGAACAAATATTTAAAAATTCATTAACCGGTCTTCCTATAGGTGGAGGAAAAGGTGGATCAGACTTTGATCCAAAAGGAAAATCTGATAATGAAGTAATGAAATTCTGTCAAAGTTTTATGGCTGAGCTATATAGACATATAGGATTAGACACTGATGTTCCTGCAGGTGATATTGGTGTTGGTGCTAGAGAAATAGGATATATGTATGGATATTATAAGAAGTTAAGAGGAGCTAATGATCAAGGTGTTTTAACTGGAAAAGGCTTGACATATGGTGGAAGCTTAACTAGAAAAGAAGCTACTGGATATGGATTGGTTTATTTTACTGAAGAAATGTTAAAAGATAATGGAACATCATTTGATGGTAAAACAGTAGTTATATCAGGTTCTGGTAATGTTGCAATATATGCTACAGAAAAGGCTACTGAATTAGGAGCAAAGGTTGTAGCATTAAGTGATTCTAATGGATATATTTATGATCCAAATGGAATAAACCTTGATGTAGTTAAAGATATTAAGGAAGTTAAAAGAGGAAGAATTAAGGAATATACAGATATAGTTCCAGGTTCTACTTATACAGAAGGATGTAGAGGAATTTGGACTATTAAATGTGATATAGCATTACCTTGTGCAACTCAAGGAGAAGTTAATGCTGAATCAGCTAAAATATTAGTTGATAACGGAACAATTGCTGTATCAGAAGGTGCTAATATGCCTTCAACATTAGAAGCTATAGAAGTATTCCAAAGCAATGAAGTAATGTTTGGTCCAGCAAAAGCTGCTAATGCAGGTGGTGTTGCATGTTCTGCTCTTGAAATGTCACAAAATAGTATGAGATTATCTTGGACATTTGAAGAGGTAGATGAAAAACTTCAAGGTATAATGAAGAATATTTATAAGAATGCAAGTGCTGCAGCTAAGGAATATGGAAAAGATAAGAATATTCTTATGGGAGCTAATATTGCTGGCTTTATGAAGGTTGCGGATGCAATGATGGCTCAAGGAATTGTTTAATTAAATAAGTTTGTTTTCAAAAGGGAATCTAATAAAAAAGATTTCCTTTTTTTTTGCAATATACCTATAAAAATTTTTATATAGTAATAAGAAATAGGGAAACTTAATAATGAAAGAAGAAAAACAAATATGGGGATAAATATAAAAAATTAACATTAATTTAAAATTAAGATTTTTGCCCTTGATTTTTTGATATAATTGAACTAGTATTAATAAGAACGCATTAACGAGAAAAAAAGACAACAATAATATAATGGGAATTTCTCATTTAATATTAGGAGTGAAAATAATGGAGAAAGTAATGTATACAGCAATAGCGGTGTTTCAAGTGTTCGCATTTGTAGTTTTATGCTATTACTTAATATTGGGATTATTTGGAACTTATAGAAAAAAAGAAAAAAAGGATTATGCTCCTAAGCGTAAATTTGCTATGATCGTTGCTGCACATAATGAAGAGGTAGTAATCGGAAAATTAGTAAAAAGTATATTAGGACAAAATTATCCGAAGGAATTATTTGAAGTTTTTGTAATAGCTGATAATTGTGATGATAATACTTCGAAAGTTGCAAAAGAAGCAGGAGCAAAAGTATTTGAAAGGTTTAATAAAGACCAAAGAGGTAAAGGATATGCATTAGAGTGGATGTTCGATAAAATTTATAATATGGATGAAAAGTTTGATGCCATTTGTATATTTGATGCAGATAACTTGGTACATCCAGACTTCTTAAGAGAAATCAACTCTAAGATGAAGGAAGGCTATAAAGTTGTACAAGGCTATATAGATAGTAAAAATCCTGAAGATTCATGGATTGCAACTTCTTATTCAATAGCATTCTGGTCACAAAATAGAATGTTCCAACTTGCAAGAAATAATGTTGGATTCTCTAATCAAATAGGTGGTACTGGGTTTGCAATTGATTTTAATACTTTAAAGGAATTTGGATGGGGAGCTACATGTTTAACAGAAGATTTAGAGTTTACATGTAAGGTTGTTCTAAATGGTGGTAAAATAGGTTGGGCACATGATGCTAAAATTTATGATGAAAAGCCATTAGGATTAAAAGCTTCTTGGGTTCAAAGAAGAAGATGGATGCAAGGGTTTACAGATGTTGCATCAAGATATTTCTTTAAGCTTGTTAAAAAGGCTATTAAGGAAAGAAAATGGTATATATTTGATTGTGCATTATATGTTTTACAACCATTTGCAACTTTATTAATGGCTGTATCGGCAATATTGACTTTAATTCAAGCAAATGCGCCAGAAGGAGCTAATATATTTATTATGAGTGATCTTCTTGGAAGTGCTGGATATCAAGCTATAACATTAGTTCAGTTTGTTATAACACCATTAGTATTAATATTAGATAAAAAGATATCAAAAGGACTTTTTGCAATGATTGCATTATTCTCTACTAATATTTTTATAATGCCTATTTTATTAAAAGGTGTTACTGATGGGGTAATTATTGCAGCAGCTAATTTAGGATTTTATGCAATATTCTTAGTTGCCACATTTATATTCTGTGGGAAGAAAGGTTTAGTTTTCTTCTTTAGATTCTTATTATATGCTCTATATACTGTTACTTGGGTACCAATTACAATCCAAGGTATATTAAGAAAGAATAATAAGGAGTGGAATCCAACTAAGCATGTAAGAAATGTTGAAATTTGTGATGTTTAGATAAGTAAATATTTAATAAATTTAAAGTGGAAGTTAAGAATATTAGCTTCCATTTTTTGTTCTTTAAAAATTGTACTGTTGGATAATGTGTTAAAAAATTCTATAGATGCATAATGGCTGTGGTGATTTTTATAATATCTTTAAAAAAATATGGATAAACTAAAAAAATATTTATAACAAATAAATTTTGACATAGTAAATAAAAATAAGTATATTTTAATGTAGACAACTATAGAGATAGAAAATATATGTGGAGGGCAAAAGTTTATGAAGAATAATACTACTTATGATGTTACTGATTTGACTTCCTTAGAAAAATTAGAGCCTGTTAGAGTAAGACCAGGTATGTATATAGGATCAATTGGGAGTAAGGGGTTACATCATTGTGTATGGGAAATACTAGATAATGCTATAGATGAAATTTCTAATGGGTATGGGAATAAAGCTCAAGTTATTTTAAATAAAGATAAGAGTGTTACTATAAAAGATAATGGAAGAGGTATACCAACAGGAATTCACCCAATTAAGAAAAAAAGTGGGGTAGAAATGGTATTTACAGAGCTTCATACAGGAGGAAAATTTAATAATAAGAATTATAAAACTTCTGGAGGGCTTCATGGAGTTGGGGCAGCGGTAGTTAATGCTCTTTCAAAATGGGTTGAAGTTGAAGTTTATCAAAGCGGAAATGTTTATCGTCAAAGGTTTGAATATGCATATGATAAAGAACTAAAAAGAGATATGCCAGGAACTCCTGTTACAAAGCTTGAAGTAGTAGGTAAAAGTAAGGACACTGGTTCTAAAATTACATTTATGCCAGATGGAGAAATATTTTCGACAATAGATTTTAAGTTTGATGTAATTGATGAGAGATTACAAGAATTAGCCTTCCAAAATAAAGGTATTAGACTTGAATTAATAGATAATAGAAAAGATGAAGAAGTTAAAAAGGAATATTATTCTGAAAGAGGACTTTTAGATTTTATAGATTATTTAAATGAAAGTAAAACTAAGCTTCATGAAGCACCTATTTTATTTGAGGGTGAGAGAGAAGTTAGTGGCCTTCAAATGTATGGAGAAGTATGTATTCAGTTTACTGATTCAACTACAGATTATATTGCAAGCTATGTTAATAATATTCCAACAACAGAAGCTGGAACCCATGAAACTGGTTTTAAAACTGGTATGACTAGAGCTTTTAAGGAATGGGCAAGAAAGCTGGAGTTAGTAAAGGGAAAAGATAAGGAATTTGAAGGTGATGACCTAAGAGAAGGTATGACTGCCATAGTTAGAATTAAAATAACTAATCCTGTTTTTGAAGGACAAACTAAAACAAAGTTAGGAAATAATGAAGCCTATACTATGATGAATGACTTAGCTTACACTAAGCTTGGTGAGTGGATAGAAGATAATAAAGAGCTTGCAACAATGATAATAAACAATGCTCTTGCAGCTGCTCAAAGAAGAGAAAAAATAAAAAAGATTAATGATGCAGAAAAGAAAAAGATTGGAAAAGGTACAGCACCTCTTGCAGGTAAGGTTGCAGTGTGTACTTTGAAAAATAAAGATGTAAATGAATTTATAGTAGTTGAGGGAGATTCAGCTGGTGGTTCTGCAAAGCAAGCTAGAGATAGAAGATTCCAAACAATAATGCCTTCAAAAGGTAAAATAATGAATACTGAAAAGCAAAAGCTTGAAAATGTATTAGCATCTGAAGAACTTAAGATTTTTAATGCTGCTGTAGGTACAGGTACATTAGATAATTATAATGAAGATGATTTGAAATATAACAAAATAATTATTATGAGTGATGCCGACGTAGATGGGTATCATATTAGGACACTTTGGATGACCTATATTTATAGATATATGAGACCTTTAATTGCTAATGGACACTTATATTTAGCACAACCTCCTCTTTATAAGGTATATAAAAATACTAAAAAAGGAGAGGTTCAAAAGTATGCCTATAGTGATGATGAACTAGAACAAGTTAAGAAGGAAATAGGTAAAGGGGCTCTTATTCAAAGATATAAGGGACTTGGAGAGATGAACCCGGATCAATTATGGGAGACTACATTAAACCCAGAGTCAAGAACTTTACTTCAAGTAACTATAGAGGATGCAGCAAAAGCTGAAAGAATGATATCTTTACTTATGGGAGATGTAGTTGAACCAAGAAAAAAATATATGTATAAATACGCAGAGTTCTAGAAAGGGAGGGATAGTTTATGGCTAAAAAAGTTAATAATAATATTCCAAAAGATAATAATATAATTCCAGTACTTCTTGAAGAAGCTATGCCAGACAACTACCTACCTTATGCGGTAGAGGTTGCAAAAGAAAGAGCTCTTCCAGATGTAAGAGATGGTTTGAAGCCAGTTCATAGAAGAATACTATATGGTGCATATTTACTTAAAGCATTTCCTGATAGACCATACTATAAGTCAGCAAGAATAGTTGGTGATATTTTAGGTAAATTTCACCCACATGGAGATAGTTCTGTATATGATGCATTAACAATATTAGCACAAGATTTCTCCACAAGAGAACCTTTAATAGACGGTCATGGAAACTGGGGATCTATTGATGGTGATAGTGCGGCAGCTATGAGATATACTGAAGCAAGATTAACTTCTATTGCAATGGATATGCTAAAAGATATTGATAAAGATACTGTTGATATGGTACCTAACTATTCAGATAGTGAATTAGAGCCAAGAGTTTTACCAAGTAGATATCCTAATCTTTTGGTTAATGGTTCCTTTGGTATAGCTGTAGGTTTAGCTACTAATATACCTCCACATAACCTTGGGGAAGTAACTGATGGTGTTCTTGCATACATAGATAATCCCGAAATCACTACAAAAGAGTTAATGAATTATATTAAAGGGCCAGATTTACCTACAGGTGGAGTTTTAATTGGAAAAAATTCAATGATTTCTGCTTATGAAACAGGTGAAGGTAAAGTAACATGTAGAGCTAAAACTTCTATAGAAAAATTAGAAAACGGAAGATTAGGGATAGTAATAACAGAATTCCCTTATAGAAGAAATAAGGCGAAATTGTTACAAACTATATCTGAAATGACTGGTGATAAGAGACATCAAAAGGCATTAGAAGCAATAACAGATATAAGAGATGAATCTGATAGAAGTGGTATTAGAGCAGTTATTGAATTAAAGAAAGCTGCTGATGAAGCTACTGCAGATAAGATTTTAAAATACTTATTTAAAAAGACTGATTTACAATGTAATATAAGCTTTAATATGGTTGCTTTAGCAGATGGTAAACCAGAAACTATGGGACTTAAGACTATTTTAGGTCATTATATAAATCACCAAAAAGAAATAGTTACAAGAAGAACAAGGAAAGAATTAGAAATAGCGGAAAAGAGATTTCATATAGTTGAAGGGTTTATAAAGGCAATAAATATCTTAGATGAAGTTATTGCAACTATTAGAGAATCTAAGTCTAAGAAGGATGCAGGGGAAAACTTAATTAATAAGTTTGGCTTTACAGAAGCACAAGCCACTGCAATCTTAGAGTTAATGCTATACAGATTAACAGGGTTAGAAATAAATGTATTCCAAAAGGAATATAAAGAATTAGAAAGACAAATAAAGAAGTTTAAGAAGATTTTATCAGAAGAAAAAGAACTTCTAAAAGTAGTGAAATCTGAACTTAAAGAAATAACTGATAAATACAGAAATCCTAGAAGAACTCAAATAGTTGAAGACGATAGTGAAGCAAAGATTGATCTTGAAGAATTAATAGTTGTAGAAGATGTTATGCTTACTATTTCAAAGGATGGATTTATAAAGAGAATTCCATATAAAAATTACATCAGAGCAAATGCAGAACCTTCTGAAATTGAATATAGAGAAGGGGATGAACTAAGATTTTTAGTTAAATCTAATACTACTGATAATATTCTTATATTTACAGATAGAGGAATAATGTATCAAATTAAAGGAATAAATGTTCCAGAAGGAAAGTGGAAAGAGAAAGGTGAAAAGCTTGATACATTAATCAAAGCTCTTAACCTTGATGAGGAAAAAATAATTGGAGTTAATTCAGTTAATGTAATGTCATCAGATAGATTTGTACAGTTTGTAACAAATAGTGGGTGCATTAAGAGAAGTTCTTTAGATAAATTCCAAACTAATTATTCAAAAGTTCAAGCTGTTAAGCTTAGAGAGGGAGAAAGAGTAGTTAGAACGGATATTTTAGAAGGAGAAAATAAATTCTTAAAAATTTCAACTAAGTTAGGTTTGGAGTTTACTCTAGAAATACCACAATTAGAAGATCTACCTAGAAATATATTAGGAACACAATTATTCAACTTATCTTCTAAAGATGAGGTTATAAATGCTGAATATGTGGAAAGTATGGAGTTTGTTGAATATACTTTAGGGGTTACAGCTAAAGGAACATTAAAAACTTTTGCAAGAGCCAATAAAAATGATTCATTAAAAGTAACTACAGATTCTTCATCTGAATTATTAATGTTTACTAATAAAGGTAACGTTATAAAAATAGCATCATTTATGCTTCAAGAAGCAATTAAAAGTAGTGAAATTTCTATCGAAGATTTAGTTTATGGACTAGGTAAAAAAGAAAGAGTAATTGCAATATATTCTATAAAATCTTATAGCGAAGAATATGCAGTGTATACAATTTCTAATAAGGGATTAGTTAAAAAGACACTTCTTAGTGAGTTCGCAGGAGACTACTTAATACAACAAGCGTACAAATTTAAGAATGAAGATGATGAAGTAGTTAGCATAGATATATCTAATGAAAAAATAGGTCACATTGTATTATTTACTAAAAAGGGTATGGCTATAAGGTTCCCTGTATCTAACGTTAATGCAATGGGTAAAATAGCATCAGGTGTTACAGGAATAAGCTTAAAGGATGAAGACGAAGTCGTTTATGGTAAATGCTTTGTAAATATAGAGCAGGACTTAAATGGAGAAATTGCTATTTCATCATTATCAGAATATAGGTTCCAGTTAGTTACAAAGAATAAGGAGACAGCAGAAATTAAATTATCTGATGTTAAACTTCAAAATAGGGCAGGTAGAGGATCAGGTGTTATGCTAGTTTCTCTTGATGATGAAGTAAAGAGTGTAAATATAATTTAATATATGGTTTTTAGGAGGGATACTTATGAAAAAGGTAGCTGTAATGCTAGCTAATGGCTTTGAGGAAATTGAAGCTTTAACAGTTGTAGATATTATAAGAAGGGCTAATATTACTTGTGATATGTTTAGTATATCTGGTATGGAAGTAAAAGGTGCACATGATATAGTTGTTAAAGCAGATAAACTAATAAGTGAAGAAGTTAAGGAATATGATGTAATAGTGCTTCCAGGAGGAATGCCTGGTGCTACTAATCTAAGAGATGATGAAGAGGTAATTGATTTAGTAAAATGGTTTAATGATAATAAAAAAATAGTAGCTGCAATTTGTGCGGCTCCTATTGTTCTTGGAAAAGCAGGAATTATTGAAGGAAAGAACGTAACTTCTTATCCAGGATTTGAAGATGAACTAGTAAAAGGAAGTTATTTAGAAGATCATGTAGTTGTTGATGATAATATTATTACAAGTAGAGGTCCGGCAACTGCTATGCTATTTGCTTATAAAATTTTAGAGTTATTACAATGTGATAAATGGGAAAACTTAAGTGAAGGAATGTTATTTAACTCCTTAATGAAATAGAGAAGAAATGGGGGAGAAGCTTTGAAAGAAAAGTGGATGGTAGTTAATAAAAAAGAAGATTTTATAAAACTTACTAGTGAATATGAAATTAATCCACTAATAGCAAGATTATTGGCCAATAGAGGAATTGTAAATAAAAAAGAAGCTTCTCTTTTTCTAAAAGGTACAGTTAATGATTTAAATGATGCATCCTTGATGAAGGATATGAAAAAAGCAGTATCTATAATTAAGGATGCTATAGAAGAAAAGAAAAAGATAGTTATTTATGGAGATTATGATTGTGATGGAGTATGTAGTACAACTATTCTCTATAGAACCTTAAAGAAACTAGGAGCAAATTTTGATTATTACATACCTAACAGAGAAGATGAAGGTTATGGTATGAATAGTGATAGAATTAGAAAGCTTAAATCAGAAGGGGCAGAAGTAATTCTAACTTGTGATAATGGAATATCTGCTATGGAGCAGGTTGAAGTGGCTAAGGAGCTAGGTCTTACTGTAATTATCACCGACCATCATGATATACCTTACATTGAAAAAGAGGGTGAAAGAATAAATGTTGTTCCTAATAGTGATTGTGTTATAAATCCTAAACAAGGAAACTGTGAGTATCCCTTTAAGGAACTTTGTGGAGCAGGAGTTGCATTGAAATTTTCTATGGAATTAGTTAATGCTATGGAAAGAAGTTTTTCGGAATTTTATGATTTGTTCCAATATGCAGCTATTGCAACCATTTGTGATGTCGTAGAGCTTTTAGGTGAAAATAGAATAATTGTTAAAGAGGGATTAAAGTTAATAAATAACACATCTAGTATAGGACTTAAAGCATTAATAAAAGCAACTGGTCTAGAAGGAAAAGAAATAAGTGAGTATCACTTTGGATTTGTACTTGGACCATGTATAAACGCCACAGGAAGATTAGAAACAGCAGATTTATCAGTAGAATTATTAATAACTGAAGATGAGAAGTATGCAGAAGAACTATCTAAAAAGCTTTATGACTTAAATGTAGAAAGACAAGAATTAACTTTTGATAGTGTTGAAAGTGTTATCTCTAAGGTTGAGGAAGAAATAGCAAATGGAGAAAAGGTTATACTTGTATATGATGAGAGTATACATGAAAGTATAGCTGGTATAGTAGCAGGTAGAGTTAGGGAAAGATTTAATTTGCCAGCAATAGTTATGACAAAAGGAAAGGATATGCCAAAGGGGTCTGCTCGTAGTATTGAAGGATATAATATGTTTGAAGAATTGAATAAGTGTAAAGAATATATAGAGAAGTTTGGAGGACATCCTATGGCAGCGGGTCTATCTGTAAAAGAGGAAAATATATATCTTTTAAAGAAGGCTCTTAATTCTAAATGTACTCTTTCAGATGAAGATATTATTCCAGTTATAAAAATAGATTCTCCATTAGAAATTAAATATTTGGATGAAGGTCTAGTAGAGGAAGTAGAAAGTTTAAGACCTTTTGGAAAAGGCAATGGAAGTCCCCTGTTTGCTGTAAAAAATCTTAAAGTATCAAGAGTTTTTTTCATAGGAAAAGAGAAGAACTTTATGAAGTTTAGATTTGTTATTCCAGGAACATTTGGATATGTTGAAGGATTAAACTTTGATAAATATGAAGATTTTAAAAATATGTTTACAGGTAAGTACGGTGAAGAAAAGTTTTTAAAATTAGTAGATAGCGGATATGCAGATTTTAATATGGATATAATTTATTATCCAACTATTAATGAGTTTAATGGAAAAAGAAATATACAACTTAATGTTAAGAACTTTAGGTTATAATTTTAAGAGGATAGCTTGAAGCTATCCTCAATTTTTAAGGATTAGAGAGAATTAAAGACCTCTTTCATATTGTTCTACCATTCTCTTAACCATTTCTCCACCAACGCTACCACATTGTTTAGAAGTAAGATTTCCGTTGTAGTCAGAGAAAGGTACGTTCATTGTACTAGCAACTTCGTTTTTGAATTTAGCTAATCCTTGTTTTGATTCTGGAACTAATGATTGGTTTGACATTTAAAATCACCTCCCTGTATCCTTGTAATCATAGCTTGTGTAATTTTTTTATGATTATTATATATAATTAGAGGGAAAGGTGGAAAAGCCATACAAATTGTTTATAAAAATAAAAGTTTAGGAGCTGATTTTTTGAGTAAGTATAAAATTATAATGACAGGTGGAGGTACAGCAGGGCATGTAACTCCAAACTTAGCGCTAGTGCCAAGCTTAGAAGAATCTGGTTTTGAGATTAAGTATATAGGAAGTAAGGATGGAATAGAAAAAGAGATAATAGAATCAAAAGGAATTCCTTACTATGGAATATCATCAGGTAAGTTAAGAAGATATTTTGATATTAAAAATTTTACAGATCCATTTAAAGTTTTCAAGGGAGTAATTGAAGCTAAAAAAATATTAACAAAGGAAAAACCTAATATAGTTTTTTCTAAAGGTGGTTTTGTTGCAGTACCTGTAGTTATTGCAGCTAGTATAAAGAAAATACCAGTGGTTGCTCATGAATCAGATATAACTCCAGGACTTGCTAATAAGTTATCAGCGCCATTTTGCGATAAGCTATGTGTTACTTTTAGAGAAAGCTTAAGTTTTGTAAAAGATAATAAGGGAGTTTTAACAGGAAGCCCTATAAGAAGTGAAATATTAAATGGAAGTAAGTTACAAGGAAAACAAATATGTGGATTTAAAGATGAGAAAGAAATTTTATTTATTATGGGGGGTAGTCTTGGATCAAAGGTTATAAATGATGTAATTAGAGAAAACTTGGATGAAATTTTAACAAAGTTTAATGTTATTCACATATGTGGGAAAGGTAATTTAGACAGTAAATTACAAAAATATACTGGATATAAACAATTTGAATTTGTAAGTGATGAGCTACCGCATTTAATGAAAGCAGCAGATTATATAGTTTCTAGAGCAGGGGCAAACTCTATTTTTGAGTTTTTAGCATTAAAAAAACCAACATTACTAATACCATTATCTAGAAAAGCTAGTAGAGGAGATCAAATTTTAAATGCAAATTCTTTCAAAAAAGAGGGGTATTCTTTAGTTCTTGAGGAAGAAGAGATAACTAAGGAAAGCTTTTTGTCGCATTTAGAGGAATTAAGGACTAGAAAGAAGGAATTAATTGGTAAAATGAATGCTAAACAAGGAGAGGTTGGAACCTCTGCTGTGACAAAGACAATTATGGAAGTTATGAATAAGTAGTGTAATTTGCAGAATATTTATAATATTACTTAAATGTTTTTAATTTACAATTCTCTTGCAAAATTGATATTCTGATATATAATTATATACGTAGGTTTGTTTTACTAGGAGGTACAAAAGTTATTTTTTTAACAATGTCGTTATTGATATATTTAATAGACATTATTAATTTAAATGAATAATTCGGTGTGTTTTTGTGTTAAAATACACTCTACGGTTTAAACAAACATGTTTCTTATTAATTTTTATATAAAGAAAGAGGGGTCTACGCGATGAGAAAAATGAAAACTATGGATGGTAATACTGCAGCTGCTCATATATCATATGCATTTACTGAAGTTGCAGCTATCTATCCTATCACACCATCATCACCAATGGCTGAACACGTTGATGAATGGGTAGCACAAGGAAGAAAGAACATATTCGGTCAACCTGTACAAGTTATGGAAATGCAATCAGAAGCAGGTGCTGCTGGTGCAGTTCATGGATCATTACAAGCAGGTGCATTAACAAGTACTTATACTGCATCTCAAGGTTTATTATTAATGATTCCAAATATGTACAAGATTGCTGGTGAAATGCTTCCAGGAGTATTCCATGTTTCAGCAAGAGCATTAGCTACTTCAGCTCTTAATATTTTTGGTGACCACCAAGACGTTATGGCTGCAAGACAAACAGGTTTTGCAATGCTTGCAGAAGGATCAGTACAAGAAGTTATGGATTTATCAGCAGTTGCTCACTTAACTGCAATAAAATCTAGAATACCTTTTGTTAACTTCTTTGATGGTTTCAGAACTTCTCACGAAATTCAAAAGATCGAAGTTCTTGAATATGATGAATTAGCAAACTTAGTTGATTGGGACTCAGTTGAAGCTTTCAGAGCTAGAGCTTTAAACCCTAACCATCCTGTAACTAGAGGTACTGCACAAAATGCTGATATCTACTTCCAAGAAAGAGAATCAGTTAATAAGTTCTACGAAGCAGTTCCTGATATAGTTGAAGGATACATGGCTGAAATAACTAAGTTAACAGGAAGAGAATATCACTGTTTCGACTATTATGGAGCTCCAGATGCTGATAGAGTAATCATTGCTATGGGTTCTGTAACAGACGTATGTGAAGAAACTGTAGATTACTTAAATGCTAATGGACAAAAAGTTGGTGTTGTTAAAGTAAGATTATACAGACCATTCTCAAATGAAAAATTAATGAAAGCTATACCAGCATCTGCTAAGAAGATTGCTGTATTAGATAGAACAAAGGAACCAGGATCAGCTGGTGAACCATTATACTTAGACGTTAAAAATGCATTCTATGGTAAGGAAAATGCTCCAGTTATCGTAGGTGGTAGATTCGGTCTAGGTTCTAAGGATCCAAATCCAGGTCACATTGCTGCAGTTTATGAAAACTTAGCAAAGGAAGATTCAAAGGATGGATTTACAATAGGAATCGTTGATGACGTAACAAATACTTCATTAGAAGTTCATCAAGATATAGATGCTACTCCAGAAGGAACTACAGCATGTAAGTTCTGGGGATTAGGATCAGACGGTACTGTTGGTGCTAATAAGAGTGCTATCAAGATTATCGGTGACCACACAGATATGTACGCTCAAGGTTACTTCTTCTATGACTCTAAGAAGTCAGGTGGTATAACAGTATCTCACTTGAGATTTGGTAAGAAGGCAATCAAGTCTCCATACTTAATAAACAAGGCAGACTTCGTTTCATGTTCTAACCAATCATACGTTCATAAGTACAATGTACTTGATGGATTAAAGCCAGGTTCAACTTTCTTACTAAACACTATCTGGACTCCAGAAGAATTAGATGAAAAGTTACCAGGTTCATATAAGAGATTCTTAGCTAACAACAACATTAAATTCTACACTATCAATGCTGTTGGAATCGCTCAAGAAATAGGTCTTGGTGGAAGAATCAACATGATAATGCAATCAGCTTTCTTTAAGCTAGCTAACATTATCCCAGTTGAAGATGCTGTTAAGTACCTTAAGGATGCAGTTGTAACTTCTTATGGTAAGAAGGGACAAAAGGTTGTTGATATGAACAACGCAGCTATCGATAAGGGTGTTGAATCAATCGTTAAGATAGATATTCCAGAATCATGGAAGGATGCTAAGGACGAAGAAGTTGAAAACAACCACAAGATGACTGAATTCGTTAAGAATATAGTTATCCCAATGAACAGACAAGAAGGAGATTCTCTTCCAGTATCTACATTCATGGGAATGGAAGATGGTACTTTTGAAGCTGGTACTGCAGCTTATGAAAAGAGAGGAATTGCAGTTAACGTACCTGAATGGATTCCAGAAAAGTGTATCCAATGTAACCAATGTGCTTACGTTTGTCCACACGCTGCAATTAGACCATTCTTATTAAATGATGCTGAAAAGGCAGCTGCTCCAGAATCAATGAAGTTAGTTCCTGCTAAGGCATTAAAGACAGAAGAACCATTAAGCTTCTCAATCGGAGTAACTCCATTAGATTGTACTGGATGTGGAAATTGTGCTCAAGTTTGTCCAGCTCCAGGAAAAGCTTTAATAATGAAGCCACAAGAATCTCAACATGATCAAATGGAAGCTTGGGATTATGCAGTTGAAGAAGTTTCAGCTAAGAAGAACCCAATGAATAAGAATACAGTTAAGGGAAGCCAATTCGAACAACCATTACTTGAGTTCTCAGGTGCTTGTGCAGGTTGTGGAGAAACTCCATATGCTAAGCTTATAACTCAATTATTTGGTGACAGAATGATGATTGCTAACGCAACTGGATGTTCATCAATCTGGGGTGGATCAGCTCCTTCAACTCCATATACAATTAACCATAAAGGACATGGTCCAGCTTGGGCTAACTCATTATTCGAAGACAATGCTGAATTCGGATTAGGTATGTTCTTAGGTGTTAAGGCTATAAGAGAAAGAATAGCTAATAACTTAAAGGCATTATTAGAAGAAGGTGTAAATGACGACGTTAAGGTTGTTGTTGAAGACTGGTTAGCTAATATGAACAATGGTGAAGGAACTAGAGATAGAGCTGAAAAGTTAGAAGCAGCTTTAGCTACAGTTAATTCAGAATTAGCTAAGAAAGTATTAGATGAAAAAGACTACTTCGTTAAGAGATCTCAATGGATCTTCGGAGGAGACGGTTGGGCTTACGATATCGGATACGGTGGAGTTGACCACGTATTAGCATCTGGTGAAGATGTAAATATATTCGTATTTGATACAGAAGTTTACTCTAATACAGGTGGACAATCTTCTAAATCTACTCCAACAGCTGCTATAGCTAAGTTCGCAGCTTCTGGTAAGAAGACTAAGAAGAAAGACCTTGGAATGATGGCTATGAGCTATGGTTATGTATATGTTGCTCAAGTAAATATGGGTGCAGATAAGAACCAAACTCTTAAGGCTATTGCTGAAGCAGAAGCTTACCAAGGACCATCATTAATCATTGGTTATGCTCCATGTATTAACCACGGTATTAAGATTGGTATGGGTAACAGCCAACAAGAAGCTAAGAGAGCTACTGATTGTGGATACTGGGCTATGTACAGATATAATCCACAATTAAAGGGAACTAAGAATCCATTTGCTTTAGATTCTAAGGAACCAAAGGCAGACTTCAAGGAATTCTTAATGGGTGAAGTAAGATATGCTTCATTAGCTAAGGCATTCCCAGAAGCAGCAGATGCTTTATTTGAAAAGACTTACAATGATGCTATGGAAAGATTAGCAGGATATAAGAAATTAGCTGAACAAGAATAATTTCTTTAAATATGAAAAGCTGTATCATTAATTGATACAGCTTTTTTTAACATCTAGATTAATTGTAAAAAGTTGGGTGGTAAAACCTTATGGGTGCAGAGCTTGAGTGGTGAAAATATGTTAAGACGTTAAAAATAAAAAAATAGTGCTATCGAATAACACCAAAATTAAGTTTTGAAACCTGTGGGATAGCTGAAAATTGGTCTCCTTGTAAGCAGGTATTAGTGAGTTTTTATTGAATAAAATTTAGCTTATTTACCAAAAAATTTAATTACATAAAATAAAATTCTAATTATTTTAAAATTTAGCTTTTAATTTATAAGAAATAAGGGTAAAATTAAAACAACTACTTATTTAAAAGGAGGATTTGAAAATGAGTGATGAATTAAATAAATGTGGATGCGGACATGACCACGACCATGAAGGATGTGGATGTGGACACGATCATGATGAACATGGTTGTGGATGTGAAGAGCATGAAAGCTTTGTAATTGATTTAGAAGATGATAACGGAAACGTGATATCTTGTCCTATTATAGATGCTTTTGAATTTGAAGATAAAGAATATGTTTTAGCTCAAAGCCCAGAAGATGACTCAGTATACTTATTCAGAGCTGATGGTGAAGAGTTAGTAGTACCTGAAGAAGAAGAATTCGATAGAGTTGCTACTTATTATAATGATGAATTAGTAGAAAAGTAGAAAGAGAGTGGTGAATCCACTCTTTTTTATTTATAAAAGTATTAAATAAGAACTATTTGAGCAATAGAAAACTAAATTGAAAATTATAATAAATGATTTACAAGGTAGTTCATTAATGCTATATTTTTTATAGATAGGAAGGAAGGTGTACAATATGAAATATGCAGATTTACATATTCATTCTTCCTGCTCTGATGGAGTATTAGCACCAGAGGAAATAGTAGAATTAGCTAAAAATCAAGGGATTAAATATATATCAATAACTGATCATGACTCTATTTCTGCTCAGTATATTATTGATAAAAAGGATGCTGGTGTGAATATTATACCTGGAATTGAATTTAGTACGGAATATAATGATTTAGAGATACATATTCTAGGGTATTTTATTGATATAAATAATAGAAGATTAAATGAAGTTGTAAGTGGATTAAGAAGATCAAGGGTAGAGAGAACATACAAAATCATAGAAAAGTTAAAAGAAAACAAGGTGTATATTGATATAGATGAAATAGCAGTTGATAAAGATTCATCTATAGGTAGGGGTAATATTGCAAATGCAATTGTAAACAGAGGGTATGCTGAAAATTATAAAGAAGCATTTTCTAAATATTTAATAAAAGGGAAATCTGCTTATGTGAAAGGTGAAAAACTTTCATATAAAGAAACATTGCGGGTTATTAATGAAGCTGGAGGTATATCAGTGCTAGCTCATCCTGGTAAGATATATAGAAGTATAGAAATAGAGAATGTAGTAAGAGAGTTGAAATGCTATGGTTTAAATGGGATAGAGGTATATCATCCAAGTCATAGCAAAGAGCAAATAAATAGTTTCTATAATTTAAGTAAGAAATATAAATTGTTGATAACAGGTGGTAGTGATTTTCATGGATCTTCTAATAAACCTATTTTATTAGGTACACAGGGGATTAATGAGCTACTTTTAGATAAATTAATTAATTATAAGCAAAAGCAATAAATGGAGGCGATAAAATGAATTATTCAAAAAAGGCTATGAACATAACTCCATCAATAACCCTTGCAATTACTGCCAAAGCTAAGGAGCTTAAGGGGGCAGGAGTTGATGTTGTAAGTTTTGGGGCGGGAGAACCTGATTTTAACACACCTAAAAATATAATGGATGCAGCTATCAAATCTATGGAAGAAGGGAAAACAAAGTATACCCCTACTTCTGGAATAATAGAGTTAAGAGAGGCAATATGTAAAAAACTTAAAGAAGATAATAAATTGTGTTATAATTCTAATCAGATAATTGTTTCTACAGGGGCAAAGCAATGTTTGGCAGATGCTTTTATGGCTATATTAAATCCAGGAGACGAGGTTATAGTACCAATTCCATATTGGGTAAGTTATCCTGAATTAATAAAACTTGCTGATGGGGTACCTGTTTTTGTTGAAGGTAAAGAGGAAAATGATTATAAATATACTTTGGAATCTTTAAATAAAGTAGTTAATGGTAATACCAAGGCAATTATTATAAATAGTCCTAACAATCCAACAGGAACTGTTTATTCTATAGAAGAGTTAAAAGAGATAGCTGAGTTTGCTAAGAAACATGATTTAATAATTATATCTGATGAAATATATGAGAAGTTAATATATGATGGTAAAAAACATGTTAGTGTAGCTTCTATTTCAGAAGATGCTTACAATAGAACGATAGTAATTAATGGTTTTTCTAAATCTTATGCAATGACTGGATGGAGATTAGGATATGCAGCAGGAAATGCAGAAGTGATTAAGTTAATGACTAGTGTTCAAAGTCATGTTACTTCTAATACTAATTCAATAGCTCAATATGCAGGAGTGGAAGCTCTAAATGGGCCAAAAGATGAAATTGAAAAAATGGTTAAGAAGTTTGAAGAGAGAAGAAACTTAATGATAGATAGAATTAAAAACATTACTGGATTGAGTGTGATTAGACCTGAAGGTGCATTCTATGTAATGATTAATTTGGAAAATTATTTAGGAAAGAGTATAAATGAGAATATTATTAATAACTCAGTAGATTTTTCAAGAGAACTTTTAGAACATGAAAAGGTTGCTGTTATACCAGGAGCTGCTTTTGGGTTAGACAAGTATATTAGGTTGTCTTATGCGACTTCAGAAGAATTAATATTAAAAGGGTTAGACAGAATTGAAAGTTTCTTAAATAAGTTAAAGTAAAGAGGTGGCTATGCCACCTTTTATTTTTTAAAATAGATATTATATAATAAATACAAAGATAGATGGAGGAATAAAATGAAAAAGTTAGCTATATTTGATATTGATTATACTATTACAAAGAAAGAAACATTAATGGAGTTTTATAAATATTCTTTAGAAGAAGATATAAAAAATATTAGGTTTTTACCAAGAGCTTTATATAGTGGCTTAATGTATGGTGTTGGTATATATGATGAGAGAAGGGTTAAGGAGTGCTTTCTAAAGTTTATTGATAATATTGAAGAAGAAAAATTACAAGATTTAGTGAAAAGATTCTATAAGAACAGGCTAAGTAAAATATTATATAAAGATGCAGTAGATATGATGTATAAATTAAAAAAGGAGGGCTATGATATTTATTTAATATCTGCATCCCCTGAATTTTACATAAACGAGTTTTATAATATTGATGTTGTAGATAAGGTTATTGGAACTAGGTTTGAATTTAAAGAAGGAAAATTTATTAGAAAGATGGTGGGTAGCAATTGCAAAGGTGAAGAAAAAGTAAAAAGGTTAAAGGAAGTGTTATCAAAAGAAAATATTGAAGTGGATTTTAAAAATTCATATATGTTTTCAGATTCTTTATCAGATAAACCGCTTTTAGATTTAGTTGGAAAACCTTACTTAATTAATTATAAGAAGAAGCATGAGATAGAAATATTAAAATGGATTTAAGAGGAGGAGAAAAAATGATTGAAGCTATTAATGAATACTATATTGATACTGGCAAATTAAGAAAGGTAGAAGAATGGAGAGAAGAGGGGGAAGGAAAACTAATATATGAAGTTATTAGAATAATTAATGGAAAACCCTTATTTTATAAAGAACATTTTGACAGAATGATAAACTCATTTAAATTAAATAACTATAAAAATGACATTACATATGATGAATTGTTGAATGATATAAATAGCTTAGTAATATCAAATGATAAGAATTTAGGAAATATAAAAATAATTTTTAATACGAAATCTAATGAATTTAAAATATTTTTTATAAAGCATTCTTATCCTACAGACGAAATGTATAAAGAGGGGGTAAAAACAATACTGTATTTTGGAGAAAGAGAAAATCCAAATGCGAAGGTTATTAACAATGGCTTTAGAGAAGCGGTAAATAAAGAAATAAAGAAAAATGATGCTCATGAAGCTATTCTTGTTGATAGAAATGGGTATATAACAGAAGGTAGTAGATCGAATATTTTTCTTATAAAAGATTCTAATGTTTATACATCTAAGGTTGAAGCTGTTTTACCTGGAGTTACAAGAACAGAGATAATTAAGGTGGCAAAAGAAAATAGCATTAATATTATAGAGGAAAATATAAGGTATACTGACTTAGAAAAGTTTGATGTGTTGTTTATCTCGGGAACATCACCTAATATTTTACCAATAAGAAGGGTAAATGAGTTAGAGTTTGATGTCGAAAATTATTTGTTAAGAAAATTAATGAACTTATTCGATGAATTAATTTGTAGAAATACAGTAAACTAAATAATTTTCATATATTTTACAAAGTATTCTTATATGATATACTTAACAAAAGGGGAAAATGGGAGATGGTGTATATGAGTTGTAACTTTATAGGAAAAAACCTAGAAGAATGTTTATGTAAAGCAGAAAGACAATTATCTATCCCAAGAAATGAATTTGTATATAAGATAATAAAAGAAGAGAAAAGCATATTTAGGAAACATTGCGAAATAAAAGTTATAGAGAAAAGTAAGAATCAAGATAAGAAAAGTAATTTAATAGATATAGTGGATAACAAAATACTTATCAAGGATAAGCAAAATAAGTTTAATTTAGATTTTGAGGAAGATATAGAGTTATATGTTAATAACGAAAGAGCAGTATCTGGTGTAGAAGTTACTTCTGAAGATACTATAACCTTCAAGTTAGAAGGAGTAAAAGCGAAAAGAGAAATAAAAATAGACACATCAAATAAAGTACAAGCCAAAGTATTTATTTTATATACTCCAGAATATAAGCCTGTTTTAAAGTATGAACAGGCTGTAAGTAGAATTAAGCTGAAAAAGGAATTTCAGGATGGAGAGTTTCCACCTAAATACACTAAAGAAGATATATTAGAAGTGTTGTCTTTAAAGCAAATAGTTTATGGTATTAATGAAAGCATTATTACAAAATTAGTAGAGATGGATGAAGTTAATGGGGAAGTAATAGCTGAGGGAGTCAATTCACAAGATGATGAAAATGATAGTATAAAAACATATTTTGATAGTGTAAAGAAAAACATAGATGAAAATTCTATTGAAAATATTGATTATAAAAATATGTACTCCATAGGAACTGTAAAAAGTGGAGATATTATTGCAGAGCTTATCGTTGGAAAAATAGGAAAAGATGGAATAGATGTATTTGGTGGAATTATAAAGAGAAAAGCTAAGAAACAATTGAAGTTAAAGATTGGTGTTGGGTGTGAAATTCAGGATACTAAAGTAGTGGCTACTACAGAAGGTAGGCCTTCTATAAAGAATGGAGTTTTTAATGTTTTTAAAATATTTGAGACTTCCAAAGATGTTGACATAAAGAGTGGTAATATCGATTTTATTGGTGATATCAAGATTAATGGAAATGTAAAAGAAGGTATGAATGTAACATCAGGTAATAGTATAGAGATTAATGGAAATGTAGAGAGGGGAACGATTATTGCACAAGGTGAAGTAAGAATATCTGGAAGTGTGATTAGTTCAAATGTAACTGCAGGAACTAAAGATTTAGACAGACAGTTATATATAGATAACTTGAGGATTTTAAAAAGGGACTTAGGAATGTTAATTTCTTCAGTTAAGCAAATAAAAGAAAGTAGTGTTTTAGGTGCGGCAAAAGAAGATGGAGAAATTATTAAATTATTAATTGAAACTAAATTTAATTCTGTTATTAGAGTTTCTATTCTAATAATGAGTATATCAAGCACTCTTGGAAATAGTTCCCAATATATATGCGACTTTATTAAGGAAAAGCTTATTGGGTTAGGACCTTTAAAAATTAAGTTTGTCAATGAGTTATACGATTTTATTAGACGTATAGAAAAAGAAGTTGAAGTTAATGAGTTGGAAACAATAATACCAGTAAATATATACATTGGATATTGTCAGGATGGAAAAATAGAGTCAAGTGGTAAAGTAATAATTAAGGGTAAAGGTATGTATACATCAGAAATAACAGCTAAAGATGGTATAGAAGTATTATCAAAAGGAGCTGTTGTGAGGGGAGGCACTTTAAAGGCTAACAATTATATTAAGGTTAGTACGGTAGGAAGTAGTGCAGGTGTTAGTACAGTTCTACATGTTTCTAAAAATGGAAAAATAGAAGCAGATGTAGCTTATCAAAATACAATTTTCTGTTTTGAAGAAAGACAATATATATTAGAAGCTCATTCAAAAAATATAAAAGCCTATCTAGATAAAGATGGCGAAATAGTTGTAGAAAAGTTTGTATTTTAGGAGGCGTGTATGGATAATATAGAAGATAAAATACTAATATTTAGGCTAGGAGAAGAGTGGTATTCTACTAATATTAGTAAAATAGAAAGAATATTAGAATATACTGAAACTGTACATGTTCCGGATACACCAAACTTTGTTGAAGGGGTAATAAATTATGAGGAACATGTTATACCTGTTATAAATTTATGCAAAAAGTTTAATTTGGATTGCTGCAATAAAGAGTGTAAAGACTTTAAGATTATTGTTGTAAAAAGAGAAAGTAGAAAATTTGGTGTTATTGTAAATAGTGTATGTGAGGTTTCCAGTGTTAGTGATGAAATGGTAGAAAAGGTGCCAACCATAACTTTATCGGAAAACCATAATTATATAAAAGGGTTAGTTAAGAGTGATGAAAAAATAATAATTCTTTTAGATATGGAAAGGCTTTTATCAAAAGAAGATAGTGATCAAATATTTTAGGGGGATTTATGGAATATACTGAAGTTAAAGTTGGAATATCAGATTTGAATGTAGTGCTTCCTCCTCAGAAAATTATAACTATAGGGTTAGGGTCTTGTGTGGGAATTGGACTTTATGATTCAGAATCCAAGGTGACAGGATTAGCACATATAATGTTGCCAGACAGTACCCAATTTAAGAAGGTTACTCAACCTTTAAAATTTGCGGATTTAGCTATACCAATATTGATAGAAAAAATGGTATCAAAAGGATGTAAAAGAAAAAATCTAGTTGCTAAAATTGCAGGTGGAGCATCTATGTTCAATTTTAGTGATAAAACTATGATTAGTGATATTGGTAAAAGGAATACAGAGGCGGTAAAACAGTCATTAAAATCACATAAAATCCCTATATTAGCTGAGGAAACTGGAGGCAACAAAGGGAGAACTATGATAATGGATTCTAATAATGGAGAGGTTACAATTAGAATTATAGGAAAAGGAGTGTTAACTCTATAAAATACATAAGTTTTGTGAAGACTTTAGTTTGTTAAAACTAAAGATGAACTTAGAGAGGGAGATAAAAAGTATTATGGAATTCAACGATTTTCATAAATGGGTTCATAGAGAGTATGGGATGAATTTATCTGCTTATAAGCCAGAACAGTTAAATAGAAGAATATCTAGTCTTATGGGAAGATTGGATATTTCAAGCTTAGATGAGTATAAAAAAGTAATAATTAGTGATAAAGAGCAAAGAGAGAAATTTTTTGATTTTATAACGATAAATGTAACTGAGTTTTTTAGAAATCCTGAGCTTTTTAAGGAATTAGAGCAGATAATAAAAAAGTCATTAATACATAAAAATGGAACTTTAAAGATATGGAGCGCGGCTTGCTCCATTGGTTGTGAACCCTATAGTTTAGCAATAATGTTGGACAAGTTATCTGTTAAGAATAATGTGAAAATAATTGCTACAGATATAGATAGAAATGTATTAGCTAAGGCAGAAAAAGGAAGCTATACATTTGATGAAATTAAAAATGTAAAAAAAGAAGATTTAGATAAATATTTTGAAAAAATAGACGATAATTATTGTGTATGTAAGAAAATAAAATCAATGGTTACCTTCAGAAAGCATGATTTGATAACTGAGAAGTATGAGGGTGGGTTTGATTTAATTGTATGTAGAAATGTAGTTATTTACTTTAAAAGTGATGCTAAGATGGAAGTGTATAGTAAGTTATCTGGTGCCTTAAATAAGGGCGGTTTCTTATTTGTAGGAGGCACAGAGAGTATATATGACTATAGTAAAGTCGGTTTAGAACGAGTTTCTACATTTATTTATAGAAAGCTATAGAGGGGGTATATGAATGGATACATCGCAATATATGAATATGTTCTTAGAAGAATCCATGGATAATCTTCAAACGTTAAATGAATCATTATTAGAATTGGAAAAGAATCCTAATGATGTTGATAAGGTAAATGAAATATTTAGAGTTGCTCATACAATCAAGGGAATGGCTGCAACAATGGGGTTTACTGATATAGCTGAATTAACTCATAAGATGGAAGATGTCTTATCAAAATTCAGAGATGGTCAGTTAAATGTTACTCAAGAGGTTGTTACAGTATTATTTGATTGTCTAGATACATTAGAAAGAATGGTAAGTAATATTGAAGAAGGCACAGATTCTAGTGTAGATATAGAGGCAATAATAAAATCTTTACATAATATTTCGCAAGTAAAAGATGTAGATGAAAATAAAGAGAAAGAAACTTTAGTTAAATTAGAAAAAGATAATTGTAGTATGGAACTAAATGATTATGATATGTCAATAATAAAACAAGCCCAAGAAAAAGATTTTAATGCTATAGAGTTAAGTATAACATTAAGTGAAAATACTTTATTAAAATCTGCTAGAGCCTTTCTAATTGTAAAGGATTTAGAAGAAATTGGTGAAATAATTAAGTCTAAACCATCTACAGAAGATATAGAAAATGAGGATTTTGAACTTCAATTGGAATTTGTTCTAATTACTACAAGTTCTGAAGATGAAGTTAAGAAGTTGGTTGAAAACATTTCTGAAGTTAGAATGGTTAAGACTAAATTAATAGAGTTCCAAAAGATAGAAGAGAGTGCTGTTAAGTCAAAAGAGGTTAAACTGGAGCCAAAAGAGGTTTCTGAAGAGAAGAAAAAAAGTGTAAAAAAAGAAGGGCATAAGAAATCACATCAATCAGTAAGAGTTGATCTAGAAAGAATAGATAAACTTATGAATATGGTTTCTGAATTAGTTATATATAGGACAAGACTTGAGCAAATAGTAGTAGATCATAAATCATCTGACTTAACAGAAACTTTGGAGCAAGTTGGAAGAACAACTACAGACCTTCAAGATTTAGTTATGAAAATTAGAATGCTTCCTTTAGATACTGTATTTAATAGGTTCCCAAGAATGATTAGGGATATATCAGTAGAATTAAATAAGGAAATTAATTTTGTTATTGAAGGTGCTGAAACAGAACTAGATAGAACTGTTATAGATGAAATTGGTGAGCCATTAATACATTTATTAAGAAATGCAGCAGATCATGGAATCGAAACTAAAGAAGAAAGAATAGCTAAAGGAAAACCTGCAGTAGGTACAATTAAGCTTGTTGCGTATCAAGAAGGAACAAAAGCTTTAATAAAAGTAATAGATGATGGTGCGGGAATAAATGTTGAAAAAGTAAAAGCAAAAGCTGAAAGAGTAGGTATTAACACAGAAGGCTTAAGCGATGATGATATCAAAAATTTAATTTTTGCACAAGGATTCAGTACTAATGAAGTTGTTACAGATATATCAGGTAGAGGAGTAGGAATGGATGTTGTTAGGGCAAAAGTTTCAGCTCTTGGAGGTACTGTAGATTTAATTAGTGAAGAAGGTAAGGGATCAACATTTGTAATTAGGTTACCACTTACATTACAAATAATACAAGCATTACTGGTTAATGTTGGCAATGAAACTTTAGCGATTTCTCTAGGATTTATAGATAGAGTTATTGATTATAAGAAGGATAATATAAAAAAGAGCAATGGTAAAGAAGTGATAATATATAGAGATGATGTAATACCATTGGTTAGACTAAATGAAAGATTAAATATAGAATCTGTAGATACAGAGAAGAAGTTTGTAATTATTGTTAAGGTTGGTGAAAAGACTATTGGACTTCTTGTTGATTCATTAATGGGACAACAAGAAATAGTAATTAAGCCATTAGGTAAAACATTAAGTTCTTTAAAAGAGTATATAGGTGCAACTATATTAGGTAATGGATTAGTTACATTAATTCTTGATGTAGGAGCCTTAATATAAAAAATATATTAGGAGGTATGTAATGAATCATGGGAATTTAAGCAATATACAGCTTGATGCATTAAAAGAAGTTTCTAATATAGGGGCAGGAAATGCAGCAACTGCATTATCAATGATGCTTGGAAAAAAGATTGACATGACTGTACCTTCAGTTAATATGATAAAGTTGAGTGAAATGTACAATGATGAAGCAGAATCTTTGGTTTGTGGAATTGTAGTTAGAGTACTTGGAGATATTCAAGGAAATATATTAATTATATTTAAAGACAGTGTAGCTCACGATATTGTAGAAATGTTAACTGGAGTTAGAGAAAATGAGATATCAGAATTAGGCGATTCAGCTCTATGTGAAATAGGAAACATTCTTTCTGGATCATATATGAATGCAATAACGCAATTCACTGGATTATGTGTTATACCATCAGTACCAGCTGTAGCTTATGATATGTTGGGTGCAATTTTAGCAACAACTTTCGTAGAGTCTGGTCAGTATGACGAAAATATATTAGATATAGAAACAGTATTTTCAGATGAATTAAATAGTAATATAGGAGCACATTTTTATTACATACCTGTTCCTGGTTCGTTTGAAAAGATATTAAAATCAATTGGAGTATATTAATTTGGAGGTAAAAGATATGGCAAATAAAGTATTAATAGTTGATGATGCAGCTTTTATGAGAATGATGATAAAGGACATTTTAGAGAAGAATGGATATGATGTTGTTGGAGAAGCTAGCAATGGATTAGTGGCAGTAGACTTATATAAAAAAGAGAAGCCAGATGTTGTTACTATGGATATAACAATGCCAGATATGGACGGTATTGAAGCTGTTAAGCAAATAAGAACGTTTGATCCTAATGCAAAGATTATAATGTGTTCAGCTATGGGACAACAATCAATGGTAATGGATGCTATAAAATCAGGAGCAAAAGATTTTATAGTTAAGCCTTTCCAAGCAGATAGAGTACTTGAAGCAATTAAAAAAGTAATAGGCTAATTATCCTAATTATAGGAGGGGTACAAATGCAAATAGTAGTATTTAAGTTAGGCGATGAACATTTTGCTGTTGAGACAGAAAAGGTTCAAGGAATAAATGATATGATGAGTATAACTCTAGTACCTAAAGCGCCTAATTATATTAAAGGATTAATTAACTTGAGAGGTAGTATAAAATCATTAGTTGATATTAATCTACTTCTAAATGTAGATACATCTGATAATCAAGAAAATATAATAATTCTTAATGTTGGAGAAGAGGAAATAGGAATTTGTGTAGATGAGGTAGAAGAGGTTTTAGATATAGAAGAAACTTCTATCCAGAGAGTAGAAACAGAAGTTGAATATCAATATATAAAAGGCATTTATAAATATGGTGAAAAACTGCTTACGATAATTGATATAGACAAACTATTAAATATATAGAAAAGAGGGACAAGTATGGCAGATGTTTTATCACAGAGCGAAATAGATGCCTTGTTGTCTGCCTTATCTACAGGATCGTTAGAACCGGATGAACTTCAAAAAGAAGAAGAAAAACATAAGGTGAAAGTATATGATTTTAGGAGCCCGCAAAAATTTTCAAAAGATCATATTAGAACTTTGGAGTTAATTCATGATAATTATGCAAGAATAATATCTAATTTTTTAACAGCACAATTAAGAAAAAACGTTAAAGTGAAAATAGAAACTGTAGAGCAGATAACCTATGAGGAATTTATACATTCAATACCAAATCCAACAATAATGACTATGTTCAGAATGCCACCTCTAACAGGAACTATATTATTTGAAACGAATCCACAATTCTCCTTTCAAATAATAGATGTACTATTAGGGGGAACTGGAGAAAGAAATACGGTTAGTAAGGAATTTTCAGATATAGATAAAAACATAATGATGCAAATTACTTCAGGAATGATTTCTAATTTGAAGCTTGCATGGGAAGACATATTAAGTGTTGAACCAGAAGTTGAATCTTTAGAAACAAATCCAGCTATAAATCAAACATTAGCACCAAATGAACCTGTTGCTTTAGTTACTTTTTCAGTGGAAATGGGTAAGAGTAATACATTTATTAATATATGTATTCCATACCTAAGTATTGAAAAGGTATTGGATAAGTTAGTTGTTCAATATTGGTTCCAAAATGAAAAAGATATATTAGGTGATGAAGTAAGAGAAAAGATTAAAGAGGGACTTAATCCAGTAGAGATAGAAATGTCAGCAGAATTAGGGTGTACTCATTTAACAATTAATGATTTCTTAAATTTATCTAAGGGAGATATAATAAGATTAGATAATAAATGTACTAATCCTATAAAGATATATGTAGAAGATCAAGAGTGTTATTATGCAAGACCAGGAATTACCGGTAAGAACTTAGGGGTTGCAGTATTGGATATAATAGATAAGGATGTGAATGAGTATGAGTAATGGTTTTTTATCTCAAGAAGAGATAGATTCACTATTAAATGGAAGTGATGACTCTTCAAGTAATGCAGGGGGTAATGATAACTCAGTTAATTTATTAAGCGATATAGAGAAGGATCTTTTAGGGGAAATAGGAAATATTTCTATGGGATCTGCATCAACAGCCCTTTATCAAATAATAAATCAAAAAGTAAATATAACAACACCAGTTGTTTCAATTACAACATTAAAGGAAATTAAAGAAACTTTTGAAACACCAACTGTTGTATTAGATGTAGAATATACAAGTGGAATAATAGGAAGAAATATACTTATTATTAAGACTGAAGATGCTGCTGTTATAGCTAATTTAATGATGGGTGGCGATGGAGTTGTTGAAAATCATGAATTATCAGAAATAGAAATTAGTGCTGTACAAGAAGCTATGAATCAAATGATAGGTTCTGCAGCTACATCAATGGCTACTATGTTTTCAAGAGAAGTAAACATATCACCACCTATATCTAAGATATGGAATAATAGTGAAGATCCTCTTTCTAGTGAAATACCAGAGGAACAAGCAATTGTAAGAGTTAGTTTTAGAATGACAATAGGAAATTTAGTTGACAGCAATATAATGCAAATACTTCCTGTTGAGACAGCAAAGAAAATTGTATCTATAATGATAGGTAAAGAAGATGAAAATAGCGATGCTTCTAAACAAAATGATAATCCTGTAAATAATGAGATTTCAGTTGAAAGTTACAATAATTCATATGAAGATGTTTATGAAGTAAATCAGCCTGTATCGGAAAAAACAATAATTGAAACTCCACAACCACAGGTGGAAGTACATAAAGCTAGTTTTGAGCCTTTAGTAGAAAGTAAAAGTTCTGGAGTGTCTAATAAAAATATTGATTTAATTCTAGATGTTCCATTAGATATTTCTGTGGTTCTTGGTAGAACAAAAAAGAGTATAAAAGACATATTAAACTTTTCTACAGGTTCCTTAATAGAATTAGATAAATTAGCAGAAGAACCTGTAGAGGTACTTGTAAATGGAAAAACAATTGCTTTAGGAGAAGTAGTTGTGGTAGATGAAAACTTTGGTGTTAGAATAACAAGTATAGTAAGTAATACTGAAAGAATAAATTCATTAAAGAAATAATGGTACAATAAAAGCTATGTTGATTAAAATCAATGTAGCTTTTATTGTGTTCCAGTAATTGTAAAATAAAATGTTAAAATTGATATGAAACTATAAATTATATTTTAGTATATTCGATAATAGATATATAGGAGCTACTTGGGAGGTAAGTATTATGAATATAAATGGAATAAATTCTAATAATGTTATTAATTTTTATTCAAAAAATAAAAATAGAGTATCTCAAACAAAGGAAGTAAATAGTGTTTCTGACAGAATAGAAATATCTAAGTTAGGAAAGAGATTGACTAACTATACATTAGAAGGAGTAAATGTAGATAATTCTAAGAAAATTGAGGAACTAAAAAATCAAATTAATAATGGAACTTATAATATTAATGCTAAGTTAACTGCTAGAAGTATTCTAGATACAATTAAGGAGAACGGTTTAAATGAGTAATGAGTTAACTATAGTTATAAAAAATGAAGGAGAAGCTTTAAAGAAGCTTTTATCACTACTAGAAAAACAATATAAACATGTTATGAAAAAGGAAGTCTTTGAGCTGGAAGCTTTAGTTGATGAAATAAAGTTGGTAAATAAAGAAGTTGCTCAGGCAGAGGTTGAGAGAAGAAAACTAGTTGGGCAAAGAAGTATGAGAGAAATTGTGAATACTTCTAATGATGAGGAACTTGATAACTCATATAGGGAGATTAATAGGATAATATTAGCTGTAAAGCAACAAAAAGAAACTAATGAATTGTTAATAAGACAACAAATGAGTTTTAATAATCAAATATTAAATATAATAAATCCAAGAAGAGAAATGAAGACATATAATTCATATGGAAATCTTTCAAGATAGGAGGAAGTTACATGACAGGATTGTTTGGAACTTTTAATATAGCTAAAAGAGGAATTAATACATCGCAGGCTACAATTGATGTGACTTCTCATAATATTTCTAATTCAAATACAGTTGGATATTCAAGACAAAGAGCTAAAATAGTTACTTCAAGACCTATGACGGGAACAGCTGGGTACGGGCAAGTAGGAACAGGTTCACAAGTTCAAGCTATAGAGAGAGTTAGAGATGGTTTTCTTGATTATCAGTTAAGAGGAGCAAATAGTAGCTTAGGTTCAAGTGATATAAGAAGTAATTTTTTATATGAGGTAGAAAATATTTTTAATGAACCATCAGATACAGGAATATCAACTTTGATGGGGAAATTCTTTGATTCGTTTCAAGAACTATCTAAGCAGCCTAATAGTTCGAATGCTAGAACCGTTACTGTTCAACAAACTTTAGCTTTAACAGATGCTTTAAATCATACTTATACAAAGCTAGAAGAATTACAACAGAATGCTCAGCTTGCGTTAAAATCAAATGTTACTGATATAAACAGTTTATTAAGTCAAATAGATGGTTTAAATAAGCAAATAATGAGTGTGAAAAGTTCAGGGCAAATGCCTAATGATTTAATGGATCAGAGAGATACTCTTTTAGATGAATTAAGTTATAAGTTTAATATTACAGTAGATAGAAAAGAATTTGAAGGAATAGATATAAGACCAACTGATACTAATGGAATGAAGGTAGCTAATTTAGTATCGGCTTCACCTAATACTGATTCACTAAGATTATCATATATATCAAAGGTTGAAAAGGATCCTACATATCCTAATATTCATGTTATAACATATCATAAATTAGGTGATATGAATAATCCAGATAGCACGCAGACAATTAGGGTGTCAGGATTAAATGATGCACAATTAAAAGAATTAAATTCTAACAGGATAATATGGTCCAATCAAGAAGGACAAGCGGTAAAGGGTGATGGATATCCAATAAAAAATAATGATATTATCAATGCATCCGAATTACAGCTATTTAGACCATCAGATGGTGAGGTGGCTGGAAATATTACTGTGCAAGATGATGTTCAAGTATATATGGATGAACTAGATAAGCTTGCTAAGGCAATAGCATTTTCAGTAAATGCTATACATAGTGGGATTTCAGATCCTTTATATACGGGAGGAAACCCAGATAGAGATTATATGCCTTTCTTTGTAAATAAGAGTGTGGCTCAATATAATAGTAATAATATATTGATAAATCTTGATAATACCCTAAATAAAGAAAGTGATATTTCTGCTAAGAATATAACAATTAACAAAGAGATATTATACGATGTTATGAAGTTAAAAACAAAAACTCATGATAATGATTATGCTTATACTTCAAGTAATGATGTGGATGGAGAAGGTGATGGGGCAAGAGCGCTTGCAATAGCACAGTTAAGGGATAGTCTACTTAGAGTTCAAGACTTTGGTTCAACAATAACATCTAGAGCTGATTTGAAGTTATCGAATTATGGAATGACTATTGAAAGTGATACTAGTGGGATGAAGCTAGATTCTTACTTTAAGGATATTATAGATAAGCTAGGTGTACAGGCTCAAGAAGCTTCTAGACAGGTATCAACTAAAGAAGACTTGTTCTATGAATTAGAAAATAGTAGAGCACAGGTGTCTGGAGTTTCCATTGATGAGGAAATGGCCAACTTAATTCAATATCAACATGCTTATAATGCAAATGCAAAAATCATTTCAACAATAGATGAATTACTTGATGTAGTAATAAATGGACTTAAAAGATAAGATTAATTAATAAATATTAAGTTAATGAGGAAGTGAAGGTATGAGAGTTACTAATAGAATGCTTGCAAACAATTATTTAAGAAATATGAATAAAAACTTAACTAATATGCAAACATTAAATCGCCAACTTAGTACAGGAAAAGAAATAAGTAGGCCGTCAGATAATCCATATAAAACAGCAAGAAGTATGCAACTTAACACAGATATAAGTACAAATAAGCAATACAATGAAAATATAAAGGATACAATAAATTGGTTAGACTCTACAGATCAAGCATTATATCAAGCAACTAATACAATGCAAAGAATTAGAGAGTTATTAGTATCCTCAGGAAATGCTGCATATGGTTCTGATGAAAGAAATGCTATAGCGGATGAAATGAATGAAAGAGTAGAAGAACTAGCTCAAATTATGAATACAAACTTTGATGGTAAATATATATTTGGAGGAACAAAAGCTTCTTCAAAGCCTGTAGATATAGTAACAGATGCTATAACAGGAAACAAAGATATAATATTCATTGATAAAGAGGGCAATAAGTTAGATTTAAACAGTGATGATGCGTATATGAAAAATCAATTAGATATGCTTGGAAGTAAGCTGAATGTTGAAGTTTCTCAAGGAGTTACTATTGAATATAACGTTACTGCTAAAGAGTTATTTTCTTTCAATAACGAAAGAGGCGAGGAAGTTAATGTATTAAATTTACTTGGAGATATAGTTGGCAATTTAAAATCAAGTGATGAGTTAGATTCAAATAAACTTATAAATGAAAACTTATCAGCAATAGATGATGTTATAACTAACCTATTAAAAACAAGGTCAGAGGTTGGAGCTAAACAAAACAGAATGGAATCAGCTCAACAAAAGAATGAAGATGAAAACTTTAATATGACAGATATTTTATCTCAAACAGAAGATATAGATTTCACACAAAAAACAATAGAGTTTAGTATGGCACAAACTGTTTATACTGCTTCATTACAGGTTAGCGCAAAAGTTTTACCACCATCACTATTGGATTATCTATAATATGAGGTGAAATAATGAAAGTTACTTTTAAAAAGGGGTTACCAGGGTTAGACGAATATAAAGATTATGAAATAAAAGAAATAGAGGGTGGAGAAGAATTCAAGTTGCTTCAATGTAATGAAAAAAAAGAACTTGGGTTAGTGATTATATCTCCATTTCAAGTAGAAAAAGAATATGAAATAAAAATAACTGATGAAATTATAAAGAATTTAAGCATAACATCACCAGAAGATGTATTAGTATATTCAACAGTTACTTTAAATTCAGATCCAAATAAAATTACAGCCAACTTAAGGGCTCCAATTTTAATAAATGTACATACTGGGTTAGCTGAGCAGCTAATTACAGAGAATGAAAAATACAAAATAAAGCATCCTATATTTAAGGGGTGATTTTATGCTAGTAATTACACGAAAACAAGGTGAGTCAATTTTAATTGGTGAGAATATAGAAATTTCAGTTTCTAAGATTGAAGATGGAAGCGTTAAAATTGCTATACAAGCTCCAAGGGAAATGTCTATCTTAAGAAAAGAATTATACAAGGAAGTAGAAAGCGAAAATATTGAGGCAACGAAAGTTAATCTGGATTTACTTAAGAACTTAAAAAAATAGGGGTGAAGTAAAATGGAGATACAGGTTATAGGTCAAGGAGGACAAACTAACCTTAATGTTATTAAACCAAACATGGAAGTTAATAATGTGGAAAAAGAATTAGACACAAACTCTGAAGATGAGAACAGATATACTAAGGAAAACTTAAATAAGGCAATAAAAAAGCTTAATGGTTTCTTAAAGGATGATAATGCATATGCAGAATATAATGTTCATGAAAAGTTTGGAGATATAATGATAAAAATTGTAGATAAGGATACTAAAGAAGTTTTAGTTGAAGTACCTCCAAAGAAGATTCTTGACATGATAGCTAAGCTTTGTGAAATATCAGGTGTAGTTTTTGATAAGAAGGCATAAACTATGGAATTTAGGTTGAATAAAATTGATACTGATATTAGAAGGAAACTTGCTAAAGAGGTAAAAGAGCAAGAAGTAAATCGCAAAACTCGACCTGAGATAGATAACAAAGTTAAGAAACCTTTTGTAGAGTTAGATACTGAAGATAAAAATAACACAAATAAATCCCTAAAATATATAACAGTAGAAGGAACATTAGAGAATACAAAAAAAATTACCATAGATGCAGAAAGAGATGAAAATTATATTGAAAAAGTGCCTATTGGTAATGTAATTGATAGTGTTAAATAGGAGGGCAATATGTACAATAACGGATATAATGCTTATAAAAATAATAGTGTTAATTATGCATCAAAGGAACAACTACTTTTAATGCTAGTAGATGGAGCTGTTAAGTATGCAAAAATAGGAAGGGCAGCTATTGAAGAGAAAAATATAATTAAAGCACACGAAAGTCTTACAAGAACTCAAGATATATTTGTTGAGCTTATGGCAAGTCTTGATACAGGAGCTGGAGAATGGGCAAAACAAATATTTAAGGTTTATGAATTTATAAATTTTAAGTTAGGACAAGCTAACATGAAAAAAGACTTAAAAGAGATAGATGAGGTTATGCCTTTTATAGAGGATATAAGAAATATGTGGTATGAAGTGTATGAAAAAACAAAGGCGTCAGGTCAGTAGTTTAGAGGAGGTATATTATGAGAATTACAGGTTTAGCAACAGGTTTGGATGTAGATGAAGTTGTTAAGACAACTTTACAACCATATAGAAATAGGGTTGACAAGGTGACTCAAAATAAAGAAATAGTAGAGATTAAACAAAAGTTATATAGAGATATAATGAGTGATGCAGCTAGTTTTTATGATAAGTATTTAGATATAACTAAGAGTGGAAGTATACTTAAATCTTCAAATTACAAATCTATTGTATTTTCTTCAAGCAATGAAAGTATAGTTAATGTTAAAGCAGGAAGTTCAGCAAAGGCAGGAAACTATACTGTTACAGGAACAAAAGCTACAGCAGCTAAAGCGGTTGTAGACGATAGTATATTAACTGAAGTAGAAAGAGATGGGGTTAAGTATAAGAAAATTACTGTTAACGGAAAAGAATTTGAAGTTAAGTCAGATACACATAAGAATATGGCAGATGATTTAAATAAGCAGTTAAAAAATGCTGGAATTAATGTTTCAGTTAGATATAGTAATTTTGCAGGAAGTGAATCATCGGGAAATAAAACAGGTTTTATATTTGAATCAACTGTACTCGGTAAGAATGGAAGTTTTACTATAGGTGGAAATTCAGTATCTGTTGGAAACAAGGTAGATGGTACTGATGCAATGGGAGCGAGTGTTACTAATATAAACTTTACTATGAAAAAAGTTTTAGAAGCTAAGGAAATAACTATAGGTGATACAAAAATAGATTTATCTGGTATCGAAAATGACAAATATGCAGAAGAAGATAGAGTGAAGTTTTTAAATGATAAAATAAAGGAATATAATCTTTCAGCATCTATTGATGAAAGTGGTCAAATAACTTTTACATCCACAAAATTAGGTAATGAGTCAGAGAGTCCGAAAGTAGAAATAGGAAGTATTGTTGGTGATGAATATACTAGTGGTAAGGATGCTACGGTTGGTACAAACACAGTAAAGTTATCTGATATTGAAGGTAAGAGTATATCAATAAATGGAAATGTTATTGATTTGTCTAAAGCTAATGGCGATGTTGAGGGGTATATAAATAAAATAATATCTGAACAAAACTTAAAAATGAGCATCAGTATAGATGGGGATAATTTAACTTTTACTTCTAAAGTTTCTGGGGCAAGCAGTACTATGGATATTAGAGTTATTGATAATACCTCTGGCAATTTAATAACTTCAAGTGAAGGTAATGATGCAAATTTAGTAATAAAAGATGATAAGGGTGGAGTTTATAAGCATGAAGGAAATACTAACACTATTACCTTGGATGATATAACTTTCTCTATAACAGGTGATATTCCGGCAGAAGGAATTTCTGTAGTTGGTAAGACAGATGTAAAAGAAACTAAAGATATGTTGGTGAATTTTGTAAATGATTATAACACTCTTATGGAAAAGTTGAATTCTCTTACAATGACAAAAAATGATAAGAGTTATGCACCATTAACAGCAGATCAGAAGAAGGAAATGTCAGAGAGTGAAATAAAGTTATGGAACGAAAGAGTTGAAAAGGGGCAGTTATATAAGGATACAAACTTAACAAGAATAATTAATTCTATGAAGACAACTATGAGAAGTGTTATGGAAGGAACAGGATTAAGTCTTGAAACGATAGGAATTGAGCCGGTTAAAGATTATTCTGGAACAAAAAATGGTACATTCTCAATAAATGAAGATAAATTAACTGAAGCATTAGAAAACAATATGGATGAAGTTATGAGGTTATTTACTGCAAATCCAGCAGATGCTAATAAGAATGATATAACTTATAATTCGAAAGTTGGAATAGCACATCAATTAAAAAGTATTTTATATGATGAATTTAAGAGTAGTTCATCAACTCTTTCAAAGAAAGTTGGAATAGAAGGTACATCTACTTTTTCCAATAATGAGCTTTCAAGAAGTATTTCTAATTATGAAAGAAAAATAAAGGATTTAGAAAAAGATATATCAAAAAGAGAGCAGACTTTATATTCTAAATATGCTACATTAGAAACTATGATGAACAAGTTGAACTCTCAACAATCTAATTTATTATCGCAACTAGGAATGAGTTAATATGGATATTTGTGAAAAATATAGAATGATAAATCTAGAAATATTAAAAGCTATAGAAAGTGATAAGGAAAATGTAGATTTATTAGATAAGAGACAATGGATAATTGATGAAATCTTATCTAGTGAAAAAAGTAAAGAAGAATTTAAAGCGGTATATATAAGCTCTGGTTTAAAGGATTTGGATGAAGAGTTAGAAAAAAAGTTAAAGGACAAGTTTCAAAAGGTCAAAGTTGATATAAAAAAGCTTGCTTTAAGAAAGGAAGCTAATAAAAGTTATAGTGCAGCTACAAGAAGTCCTAATCTTTTTTCAAGAAATATATAAAATTTTGTAAAAAAGGTATAAAGTATTAAAAAAAGTAATCGAATATATAAATATAAGGTTAATATAGGTTTATTATTTAAAGTAAAACTTTAAATTTTAAATAAAAATATTATGACAAGGATGTCAATTTAAAATCAAGGAGGAATTTATTATGATTATCAATCACAACATGAACGCTATGAACGCTCATAGAAATATGGGTATGAACACAAATGCAGCAGGAAAGTCAATGGAAAAATTAAGCTCAGGTTTAAGAATTAACAGAGCTGGAGATGATGCTGCAGGTCTTTCAATTTCAGAAAAGATGAGAGCTCAAATCAGAGGTTTAGATCAAGCTTCTAGAAACTCTCAAGATGGTATTTCATTAATTCAAACAGCAGAAGGTGCTTTACAAGAAACTCAAAATATTCTTCAAAGAATGAGAGAGTTAGCAGTACAAGCAGCTAATGATACAAATGTAACTGCTGATAGAACTGCTATCCAAGCTGAATTAACAACTTTAACTAGTGAAATTGATAGAATTGCTAACACAACTCAATTCAATGAAAAGAACCTATTAAACGGTGATTTAGATGGAACTAGTAAGAGTGGTGCAATACTTCAAATTGGAGCTAACAAAGATGCGAACTTATCACTTGAAATTAAAGTTAATAATATGAGTTCAGCTTCATTAGGAGTAACAGCAGCAAGTGTTAAGGTTGCAACAAATGCTGAAGCAACTACTTCTATTGATTATATCAATAAGGCTATAAAGGATGTATCAACTCAAAGATCTTCTTTAGGAGCTAACCAAAACAGATTAGAACATACTATAGCTAACTTAGATAATGCTTCTGAAAACTTAACAGCAGCAGAATCAAGAGTAAGAGATGTTGATATGGCTAAAGAAATGATGTCATTCTCTAAGAATAATATTCTTCAACAAGCAGCACAAGCTATGCTTGCTCAAGCTAATCAACAACCACAAGGAGTTCTTCAATTATTAAGATAATTAAGTAGAAAAGGCCAGGGTAATAACCCTGGCTTTTTTAGCTGCTTGCAATATCTAATTGACTATAATTAAAGGTTACAAGATAAAAAACGATAAATAAAATAATAAAAAGTTTTCAGGAGAGTTTAAATATGAAACTTAGCATAGCAATGATTGTGAAAGATGAAGAAAAAAATATAGAAAGAACATTAATTCCATTAAAAGAATTAAGTCAATTTATAGAATCTGAAATAATTATAGTAGATACTGGTTCTAAAGATAGAACTGTAGAAATTGCGTCAAAATATACTGATAAGATATATTGCCATAAATGGAATAATAGTTTCAGCGAGATGAGAAATATTTCTATAAATTATTGTACTGGTGAATGGGTTTTGATTGTAGATGCAGATGAAGTTATATTTGATGTAAAAGAATTAGTAAGTCTTATAAACAATAAGAATTTAGTGAAATATAAATCGGCATATATTGACATTATTGATTTTAAAGAAAACATAGAAAATACTTTGGAGAATGGATCTGTGATGAAACTTTTAAGGTTATTTAAAAGGGGTACTGTAAAATATGTTAGAAATATTCATGAACAACCCGAAAGTGAAGGACCACTATTTGATTCTCAAATAAGATTTTTACATTATGGTTATGACAATAGAGATTCAAGTTTGATGGAATATAAGTTTGAAAGAAATATTATGTTGCTTTTGAAAGAGTTAGAGGAATGTCCAGAGGATATATATACTAATTTTCAAATTGCAACTACATATGTGATGCATGGTGATTTAGTAGATGCTTTAAAATATATAAAACATTCATATAGTCTTGCTTATAAAGAACCATACAAGTATATCTATGTAATAGACAAATATTGTTTGATTTTATATAAAAGTGAAAAGTATGAAGAACTAAAAAAAATAGCTGAAGTAGGAATAAAAAATTGTGATAGTTTTTTAGATTTTTATTTTTATTTAGGTATTGCTAATCATAATTTAAATGAATATAGTAGTGCAATTGATGCATATAAAAAATATTTTGTTTTATTAAAGGAGGATAATGCAGAGTTTATTGATACATTATCGGCAATTACTAAACCACTAAGAAACAAGGTGGCTTATAACATGGCTCTTTGTTATTACAATATAAATAACTATAATAAAGCTTTAAAAAATTTTCTTAGAATAGAAGATAGGTCTGTAATAAAAGATAGGATTTTATTAGCTTTAAAAGTTATAGTTGATGGAAGGCTTTATAGGAAATTAAATGTGTTAGATGAATTTATAGATAAATTTAATTATGATATAGTTTTGAATTATTTACATAAAGAGATTACCATAGAAGATTTAAAAGAATTATATAAAGTTAACGATGATAGTGAGTTAGGAAAAATAATTGAAATTGTGCATAGCGGAAGATGTACTAATTTATTTAATGATAAACAAATAAAAAAGATAGAAGAAGTTATAAAATCTAATGGAATATTATATTCAATTTATGTTTTTTACTTACTAAAGGCTAATAGGTTTGATTATGATTTAGTTAGCATGTTTGGTAAAGAAAAAGTAGAGGAAGTTCTTCTAGTTTTAACTTCGTCTTTTTACGAGGTAAATGAAATTTTAGAAAAACTTTTATTAACTAATAGAAATGATAATTATAATAACCTTATAGTAAATAACGCTATTGAAAGAGCGTTATTATTAGGAGGAAATATATCTTATGAAAAGAGGTTACCATTATTTTTAGAATATATAGCAAATAGGTTTTATATTTTGAATTATATTTATAGTGAAGAAATATTAAAAAAATATTCGTGGATGCTTCCGACAGAAGATAGATTTATAATAGCAATTAAAAAAGCGTTGGCTTATAGATTTAATAATAAGTTAAGATACATAAAAGAATTAAAGAAATTATTAAGTATAGAAGAAAAATCTTATATAGATTTAATAAAAATGTTAGTTGATAAAGAAAGTAGAGAAGATATTTTAGTTAACGAAAATATAAAAAGTTTGATACCATCTCTAGTTGTAAATGTAAAACAACTAATAAATGAAGGAGAATTTCAAGACGCATATAATACTTTGGAAGAGTGTTTAGGTTTAGTTAAATTTGATCTTGAATTAATGCTTATTAAGTACGACTTATTACAAAAATACAATTACGAAAATGAGGCGAATAACTGCTTTAAGGAAATAATCTTATATGGAGATTATGAAACTATAGTTAGCTTGCTAAGAAAAAAATAATAAAACAGGAGATAAGATATTTATGATAAGTCTATGTATGATAGTTAAGGACGAAGAGGCTACTTTAGGAAAATGTTTGTTGAGTGTTCAGGATTATGTTGATGAGATAATTATAGTAGATACAGGCTCTAAAGATATGACAAAAGAAATCGCATATAGATATACTGACAAAGTTTATGATTTTAAGTGGAGCAATGATTTTGCTGATGCAAGAAATTTTTCAATATCCAAGGCATCGAATTCGTGGGTTTTAATTTTAGATGCAGATGAAGTTATATATGAATTAGATATAGAATCTGTTTTAGAATTTAGTAGAACAGATAATATGGTTGTAGGAAGAGTTAAGAGAATAAATGAATATGAAGATCAATATGGTACAAAAAGATATTTAGAACAAGTTAATAGATTTTTTAATAAAGAATTTTATAATTATGAGGGAATCATTCATGAACAATTAGTTTCTAAGAATGACGAACAACATTATAAAACTAAGAACTTACCCATTTCTTTAAATCATATAGGTTATTCAAAAGAAGTAGTAAAGAGAACTAATAAAATAGAAAGAAATATAAGTTTATTATTAGAGAGTATTAAGAATAAAGACAATGATCCTTATTTATATTATCAATTAGGAAAATCATATTTTATGGGAAAAGAATTTAAAGAAGCAGTTATTAATTTTGAAAAAGCAATTGATTTAATTGATAATTTTTATTATGAATATGCAGAGGATTTAATGGAGAGTTATGGCTATTCTTTGATTAATATTGGATTGTATGAAAAGGCATTAGTTATAAAAGATTATAATAAATATTATTTAAATTCTGCAGATTTTAAATTTTTAATAGCAATGATTGAAATGAATAATGGTAATTTCCAAAGGGCAGCAGAAACATTTCTTCAATGTACTGAATTTAAAACATGTAAGATTGAAGGGATAACTAGTTACTTATCATTGTATAATATAGGAATAATATTTCAGTGTTTAGGATTAAAAAATGAAGCAATTAATTATTATAAACTATGTGGAAATTATAAATTGGCGTTAGAAAGAATTGATGAGTTATTAAAAAGTTAATATTTTTATTAAGGAGTAAATAGGTGGGAAAATTAAAACTAAAACAGATTATTGAAAGACATTTAAATGATTGTGATATAGAAAAAGCTGTTGATTCAATTATTTTATATAAAGATAGATATGGTTATGATGATGAGATAGCTAGTATGGAAGCAATAGCGTTTGTTTTTTGTAATAATTATGAAGATGCATTAAGCAGTATACGAGAAGGATTGAAATATAATTTATTTAATAGTGATCTATATTATACAATGGGAAATATATATGAAGCTTTAGAAAATGTTAATAGAGCTTTTTTATGCTATGAGCAGGCTCTAAATTATGTAGAAAACCTTGAGAATAAAGAGGTAATAATTAAGTCAATTAATAAGTTAAAAAGTGAAAATAACATAGATGTAAACAATTATTCTATTATTTTATTAACATATAATAATTTGGAATATACAAAACTTTGTGTAGAAAGTATAAGAAGTCATGCTAATAACTACGAAATAATTATAGTAGATAATAATTCTACAGACGATACAGTTAAGTGGATAAAAGAACAAAATGATATTAAGTACATATTAAATGAAGAAAATAAAGGGTTTCCGGCAGGCTGTAACCAAGGAATAGAAATAGCCAAAAAGGAAAACGATATCTTTCTATTAAATAATGATACTGTCATTATGCCTAATTCTATTTTTAATTTGAGAATGGGATTATATTCTGATAAGAGTATAGGAGCTACTGGTTCAGTAAGCAATAAAGTTTCAAACTATCAACAAATTAGTGAGGAATACGATAATTTTGATGGATATCTTAAATATTCACTAATAAATAATATAACAAATGACACTAGCTATGAGAAAAGAATAAAACTAGTTGCTTTTGCAATGATGATAAAAAGAAAAGCAATAGATAATGTTGGGGGCTTAGATGAAAGATTTACTCCAGGAAATTTTGAAGATGATGATATATCATTGAGGATATTATTAGGAGGATATAGTTTATTATTATGTAAAGATAGTTATATTCATCATTTTGGAAGTGTTAGCTTTAAAAAAGATCGAAAATCTTATAATGATTTGTTGAGGGTAAATTCTAATAAATTCAAAGAAAAGTGGGGGTTTTCTTGTGAATACTCAACGCGTATAAGATATGATTTAATTAGTTTTATAAATGAGAATAGAGAGAAAAAATTAAATATATTGGAAGTTGGTTGTGCCTGTGGCTCAACATTATTGGAAATAAAAAATAGATTTCCTAATTCTAGTTTGTATGGGATTGAAATAAATGAAAGTTCTGCACGAGTAGCTTCTCAGATAGCAGACATAAGAGCGAAAAACATAGAAGTAGAAACTCTTGCGTATGATGAAGATTTCTTTGATTATATAATTTTTGGTGACGTACTTGAACATTTATCTAATCCAGAAATGGTATTGAATAATATTAAGAAATATTTAAAAGATGGTGGAAGTATATTAGCAAGTATTCCTAATGTCATGCATTATACAGTTATAAGAGATTTAATTAATGGAAATTGGACTTATCAGGATGCCGGAATATTAGATAAGACACATATAAAGTTTTTTACTAAAAATGAAATGATAAAGTTATTTAAAAATGTTGGCTTTGAAGAAATAAAAATGAAACCAATAACAATATATCAAACAGATTCAGATAAAGAGTTTATTGATAAATTAAAAAAAATAAGTTATGTAAATATTGAAGAAGAGTTTGAAACATATCAATATCTAATAAAAGCTAGAAAAAATTATGGCAATTCTAAAGAGGTAAGAGAGTGTATCTATTTACTAAGAAGAATTGAATTCGACATAGATATAGATGAAACGGAAATAGAAATATTAAATGGTATATTAGACGGTAAATTTACAGAAGAAATTATAAGTGAAGCTGTGGAAAAAAGTATTGTTAATAAGGTATATATATTAAATTATTTAGCAATAAAGTGCTATGAAAATAACGTGTTAGATATGATAATTCCGTTATTAAATAACGCTTATGATTTGAATCCCCAAGATTTAAATACAAATTATAATATTGCTTATATATTAAGCCAAATAGGGGAAGAAGCAAAAGCATTAGATTATTTAAATAATTTAAATGAAAAAAATGAAGACATAGAAGAGCTAAAGGTAAAGATTAGGAGGCATATGAGTGAATAATAAAAAAATTGCATTCATAACTTGCGTAAATAATGATGAGTTGTATAAAGAATGTTTGAGATATATATTTAATTTAAATATTCCTGAAGGATATGAGATAGAAACAATTGATATAAGAGAAGCGAAATCAATGACATCTGCTTATAATGCAGCTATGCTGTCTACTGATGCAAAGTATAAAGTGTATTTACATCAAGACACATTTATAGTTAACAAAAATTTTATTTATGAAATTTTACGTATATTTAATAATAATACTAAAATTGGAATGATTGGAGTAAGTGGAGCTGCTGCAATTCCGACTAGTGCTATATGGTGGGAAGCCATTAAGAAGTATGGTGCAGTTTATGAAAGTCATACAGGAAAGTTAGAATTGCTATCATTCAATAATATTTTAGAAGATTATAAAGAAGTTAAGGCTATTGATGGTTTGATAATGATTACACAATATGACTTGAATTGGAGGGAAGATATTTTTGATGGATGGCATTTCTATGATGTGTCTCAATGTGTAGAGTTTTATATGAATGGATATTATGTTGTTGTACCTAAGCAAGATAAAGTGTGGTGCATTCATGATTGTGGAATGGTAAATACAAAAAATGGCTATGAAGAATATAGAAAAAAATTTTTGGATGAATACTATACAAAGATTTACCCATTAGTAAGCATTTTGATACCAGCATATAATCAGACAAAATTTTTAAAAGAAGCATTAGAAAGTGCCATAAATCAGACATATCCTAATATAGAGATAATAATAGGTGATGACAGTACGACAAATGAAGTAGAAAAATTTATTGTACCATATTTAGAAAAATACAAAAATATAAAATATTTTAAAAATATAAAAGAAGAATTTGACTATGGATACAAAAATGTTAATCAGCTGTTTAATAAAAGTAGTGGAGAATATATAAATTATTTAAATCACGATGATGTCTTTAATATAAAAAAAATAGAAAAAATGATGGATTATTTTTTATGTTACGATAATGCGGTGTTTGTTACTTCTGCTAAAAAAATAATAGATGATAGTGGTAATGAAATTCAAGGCTATGGAGCTTTTACAAAGGTTTTTCATGATAATACAATTGTAGCAGGAGAAATAATGAGTAAATTCTCTATCCAAAATCTAATTAATGTTATAGGAGAGCCAACAACAGTGCTATTTAAAAAAAAATATTTGAAAAAAAATGAGTATGGTTTTTTTCATGGAGAACGAATAAAAGCAGTATCTGATTTAGCTAATTGGATGAATATGCTAAATTATGGAGATATGATTTATTTAAGTGAAGAGTTAAGTAGTTTTAGAGTAAATAAAAATCAAAATTCTAATAAAATTGATGTTAAGGCTGAGTCTTTAATAGGATGGTATAAATTAATAGAAAAATCTTATTTGACTGGTTTAGTGAATGAGGTTGAATATCTAGAGATAATAAAAAAATATAATGATAATGTATTGAAAGTATTTTTTGATACATATGGAAAATCAAATAATGAAATAAAAGATCACAACAAACTTGAATTATTGAATATATATGAGGCAGTAAAGTTAAAAATAAATAATAGTATAAAAAGATAACGATGGAGAGATAAAAATTGAATAATGAACTTAATAAAAAGATAATTATAATTTTTTCGGGATTTAATCAAAGAGCTATAATAGCTTTCTTAAGAACTTTAGAAAAGAACAGTATAAAATATGCTATTATTGCAAAGTCAGATGACGATGAGATTTTTAATACATCTTACAAAGAAAAAGTTATATTAACAAGAAATAATGTGGAGTTGGAAATAGAAGATTTAACTTATTGTATAGAATATGTGAAAAAACAATTTGATGTAAAAAGCTGTTTAATAGCGCCTAGTACAGAATCACTAAATAGGTTTATTTTAGAGTATAGAGAATATTTTGAAGATATAGGATGTACTATACCTATAGTTGGAGAAGAATTATATAAATTAATTTCAGATAAAATACTATTTAATAATTTATGTTTAAAGTGGGGGATAAAAGTTCCTGAAAGTATTGATATTAGTAAAAAAGTTAAATTTCCGATTGTTGCAAAACCCAAAGTCTATACTTTAGGTAAACAGACCTTTTATCCAGTTATAATAAATTCAGCTGAAGAATTAAATGAATTTTTTGAAGAAAATATCTTTGAACAGTATTATTACCAAAGATATATTACGGGAGAAAGTATATATATACTGTATTATTTTTCTAAAGGTGGACAAGTATATAGTTTTTCACAAAAGAATTTGGTACAACAATCTAATGGAAAATCAATGATAGCGGCAATTCCAACGGATTTTCATGATACCAAAGAAGCGAAAAAGTATGAAAATATGTTGAAAAAAATTGGTTTTTTTGGATTAGTTATGATAGAGGTTAAAAAGGAAAATAACGATATTTATATGATTGAAGCTAATCCGAGATTTTGGGGCCCATCGCAACTATTTGTAGATGTAGGTATGAATTTTTTTGAGTTTTTATTATATGATTATGGCTATGTAGAAAGTGTAAAATGCATAAATATTAACAAAGATATAAAGTATTTTTGGTATGGTGGTTTATTAAATGAGATTAGAAATAAAAAAGATATAAAGTTTTACGTCGATAAAGAGGAGTTTTATATAAAATTAAAAGAATGGATAAAGAGTGATCTTTATAATAGGTACGACACTATTGATATATTTATGAAGGAGATATGCAATGGATAATGATATTGATTTACTAAAGGAAACGTATTATGAAGAAAGTAAGCATTCAAATTATCAAATTTTACCTAATAGATTAAAAGAGGTTATTGGTGATATTTCTATTAATGCAAAAAAAACTTTTGAAAATGAAAGATTAAAATATATATTAGAAAATTTAGATGTTCAAAATAAAAAAATACTTGACATAGGAGGAAATACTGGATTTTTTTCTTTCGAATTATTAGATTTAGGAGCTAAAAATGTTGAGTTTTATGAAGGTAATAGAAGTCACTCAGAGTTTGTAAAGTTATCTTCTAAGTTACTTAAAGTTGATGATAGAATAGTAATAAAAAATAAATATTTTGATTTTTCAGAATGCCAAAAAGTGATAGGTCATAAATATGATATTGTTTTATTGTTAAATGTATTACATCATATAGGAGACGATTATCAAAATGATATTCTAACAATAGAAAAAGCAAAAGAAAATATTATAAAACAGCTTAATATGTTTGCTCAAATAACAGATAGGATGATTTTTCAATTAGGATTTAATTGGAAAGGAAATGATAAGTTGGGGCTTTTTAAGGAGGGGACCAAAAAAGAAATGATAGATTATGTGATTTCGGGAACTAAAAATGTTTGGAGTATAATAAAAATTGGAGTTCCACAAATTGTTAATGGTCAAATAAAGTACTGTGAATTAGATGAAAAAAATATTGTTAGAAATGATGAACTTGGAGAATTTTTAAACAGACCGATATTTATAATGGAGAGGATGAAGTAATAATGATAATAGAAAAAAAGGGATTACTTTATTGTGTTGATAATTTGTCTGATTGGGCATATAGTCACTGTCATAAACCAACTCCTCTGATTATTGATGATAATACTATGCGTGTATATTTTGGTGTGAGAGATAGAAATAATCGTACTAGAACAACATTTGTAGATTTAGATATATCTGATATAGATAATTTAAAAGTAAAATATATTCATAATAAACCTGTTTTGGACTTGGGGAAAATTGGAGCTTTTGATGATTCTGGAGCTAATGTGTGTTCAATTGTTAAAGAAAACAATAAGATTTATATGTACTATATAGGTTGGAATCCTAGTACAACTGTACATACAAGAAATTCAATTGGCTTAGCAATTAGTGAGGATAATGGTGTGAGTTTTAAGAGAGCATATGATGGTCCTATATTAGATAGGAATAAAAATGAACCATATTATACTGGGGCAATAGATGTAATAAGGGAAGGTAAAAGGTGGATATGTTATTATACTAGCGGAACTAGGTGGAAAGTTGTGGAGGGTAAACCAGAAATTTGTTATCATATAAAATATGCAACTTCTGAAAATGGTATTGATTGGGTAAGAGATGGGATTGATTGTATATTACCTAAGGATGATGATGAATGTGTCGCTAGACCATCAGTTATATATGATAAAGGAATTTATAAAATGTTTTATAGCTCTAGAAGAATAGAGAATTTTAGAACAGATCCTAAGAAAAATTATAGGGTAGGATATGCAGAATCATATGATGGCGTTATATGGAATAGGAAGGATGAAAGTCTAGATTTTAGCGTATCAGAGGATGGATGGGATTCGCAGGCTATTGCATATCCTTATTTAATAAAGGTAAAAGACCAATATATTATATTATATAATGGTAATGGATTTGGAAAGACTGGTTTTGGTTATGCAATATATAGATAAAAAGTTACAAGGTAAAGAAAATATAATTAGTGTAACGTATTCATCCATTCCTACCTTAGAAGAGTATATAAATGAAATAAAGGATATATGGGATACCCATTGGTTAACTAATATGGGGGTAAAACATAAAGAGCTTGAAGAAAAATTATTGGAATATTTACATGTTAAAAATATAACTCTTTTTTCAAATGGTCATCTTGGATTAGAGTGCATTATAGAAGCACTTAAATTAAAGGGGGAAGTAATAACAACTCCATTTACTTTTGCATCAACAACTCATGCAATTGTTAGAAAAGGATTAAAACCAGTTTTTTGTGATATAAATTATAATGATTACACAATTGATGTAACAAAGATAGAAGAATTAATTACTGATAAAACTTCTGCAATTATACCAGTTCATGTGTATGGAAATGTATGTAATGTATATGAAATTGAAAGAATAGCTAAGAAGCATAATTTGAAAGTTATTTATGATGCTGCTCATTCCTTTGGAGTTGAAGTAGATGGTAAGAGTATCGGTAATTTTGGGGATGCATCTATGTTTAGCTTTCATGCAACTAAAGTATTTAATACAATTGAAGGTGGAGCAATTGTATATAGAGATGATAAAATAGGAGGAATTTTAAATAAAATAAAGAACTTTGGAATAACAGGAGAAGACAGAGTTGAATATATAGGCTGTAATGCGAAAATGAATGAATTTCAAGCTGCCATGGGATTATGTAATTTAAGAAGTATAGACAAAGAAATTGAGAAAAGAAGAATTATATATGAGAAATATATTGAAAGGTTATATAACATAGAGGGAATTAATATTTTTATTCATGATGAATGTGTTAAGCATAATTACTCATATTTTCCGGTGGTATTTGATGGATATAAATATACAAGAGATGAGATCTATGAAAGATTAAAAAATCATAATGTAAAAGCTCGCAAATATTTTTATCCATTAGTTACAGAGTATGAATGTTATAAGGATATATTTATGGATGTTGAAGTACCTGTTGCAAAATATATATCAGATAGAATTATTACGTTACCAATGTATTCTCAATTAAGCTTAGAAGATGTAGAATTTATATGTAACACTATTTTAAATTGAAAAAAGTGTAATATTAAGAATACATATACAATTGAAAAACATATTTGTAAAATGTGTATATAAAGATTAAAAATTATTTTGAATTTAATAAATAATAGAGATTATAATGAAAATTATTATTGGTAAAATTAATAGTGTAGAATCATAATAATCTAATTAATTATAAAAAGTTTAGATGTGATTATGAAGCATTTATTAGATTATTTTTAAGCAACAGTGGAGAGTTTATAATGTGACTTTATAACTACTAGATATTATAGTGATTTTTTAGATAATATATATCATAATATAATGTTTAATATCTGAGTTAAAGAAGAAATGTAGTTTTAAATATCTTGATTTGAATATATATCTAATATTTAATGAAAATGATTTTGTGTTTTTTGATTATATTGGTGTTCTGGAGTAATAAAAGTTAGTGAGATTTTAAATGAATTTATAAAGTAGATATGTATATATTACGATAATAAAATAAATACATTTTTGGGGTGATTTAAATGAGACTTAATCATAATATGAGTTCTTTAAGTTTATATAATGGATATAAGAAAAACTTAGTTAAGAATTATACTGCTATGGAAAGAATAAGTTCAGGCGTAAAGATAAATTCAGCTAAAGATAATCCAAATAAAATTGGACAAAGTGAACAAATGAGAATACAAATAAAAAGTTTACAATCTGCTCAGAGAAATTTACAAGATGGTGCATCTATGATTCAAGCGGCTGATGGAGCATTACAAGAAGTGAATAATATGTTGACAAGAATCAAAGAACTTACTATAAATGCAGCCAATGATACTAATACAGATGAAGATAGAACTGCAATGCAAGAAGAAATAAATCAACTTAAAAAAGGTATTGATAGTATAGCTTACGGAACTGAATTTAATGGTGTTAAGCTAATTGGTGATGAGAGAGTGCCTAATAATAAATATCCAGTATATAAAAATATGGTTTCTGGAGCAATGCAAGGAGAACAGTCAAGAATCCCAATGTTTAATGTTTCAACGGATGTTTTGAAGGATGAGAAAGGGAATTCTTTAAAGAATATTGATGTCACTAATAATAGTACGGTTAAAGTTGCTATGGAGGTAGTTGATGAATCTATTAAAATTGTTTCGTCCATAAGAAGTAGATATGGAGCTATGCAAAATAGATTAGAAACTGCTGCGGAGAATACAAATTCTAATGAAATGATTGTGGAGAAAGCTGTTAGTAATCTTATAGATTCAGATATTGCTTTAGAAATGGCTGAACTTGCAAGAACGCAAATTTTAAATGATACATCTCTAGCACTTATATCTCAAAGTAATAACTTGCCACAAGATGCATTAAGAATTTTAGAGAGAGTTAGATAAGATCAGTATGGAACTGTTTGGTGTTTTTTACCAAATGGTTCTCTTTTTTTGTGTAAAAAGAAAAAATACAACATGAAAAATGTCAAGATTTTAACACTAGTTAGGTGATTTTTAGTGTTTTAACGCCTTTTTTTTTGAAATCTGTAAAAAAACTCTAAATCATATAGAAATTTAACTTATTGTAACATATAATAGTGATAGATAGATAAATTGGTAATAATTTTTTGCTTATTATTAGTTTGATTATAAATTGAATTAAATCAATCCGATATTTGAATCTAAGGATGGAGGTGTAGTATGTCAATTAATTTAGTGGGAGGAGAAAATAGTACATATAGCTTAATTAAGCAAGGTATAAAAGCTTCTACTGTAAGAGCAAAGACCATTTCAAATAATATAGCTAATATTAATACAAAAGGATATAAAAGATTTAGTGTTGTTTTCGAAGAAAATATAAATGGAAGTGGTCAGACTGATCTACAAATGAAAATTACAAATGAAAAACATTTATCTGACAGTGAGAGCGTAGGGGATATTTCTGTTAAAAGAGATGATAGTACAAGCATGAGAACTGATGGTAATAATGTAGATTTAGATGTAGAAAAGGTTGAGCAAGCAGCAAATACCTTAAAGTACAATGCATTAATTCAAAGTGCAAATGGTAAATTGACAAATTTAAAATATGTAATTAGTGGAGGTAATTAAAAATGAATGCATTTTCTGCAATGAGAATAAGCGCTAGTGGGCTAGCAGCAGAAAGACTTAGAATGGATACAATTACATCCAATATGGTAAATGCCACAACAACGAGAACAGAAGATGGAGGGCCTTATGTTAGAAAAGTGGCTGTCTTTCAAGAAGCCTTAGATGAAAAACTAAGAGGAAATGGGGTAAAGGCAGTAGCTCTTGAAGATGATGAATCGCCTTTAAGAAGTGTGTATGATCCAACACATCCTGATGCAGATGATAATGGGTACGTTTTATACCCTAATGTTAATGTTCTTAATGAAATGGCCGATATGATAGCATCTACTAGAGCTTATGAAGCTAATGTAGATACTTTAACAGCAAATAAAAATATGTTTATGAAAGCTTTAGAGATAGGTAAGTAGACAAGTTAGAATGGAGATGTATTTATGAGAATTAGTAGTTTTGTTCCAAGTGAAGAAATATTTAATAATAGCTTAGATGGTATAGGGGTAGGAAGTAAGGATAATGAAGGAGAGCTTTTTTCAAATGTATTAAAAGAATCCTTAGATAAGATAAATGAGAAACAAATAGTAGCTGATAAGTCTACAGAAGCATTTGTAAAGGGTGAAGATATAGATATTAGTGAAGTTATGCTTGCAGGAGCAGAAGCTAGTGCATCATTACAATTTGCAGTACAAGTTAGAAATAAATTAGTTGAAGCATATCAAGAAATTAGTAGAATGCAGTTATAAGAGTTAGGAGTGCAATGTGATGAAAAAGCTTTCGGAATTGTTTAAAAAGCTTTGGGCTAAATTTAAAACCTTTAGTAAAGGTATAAGAATTGCTATGGTAGTGTCTGTTATAGCTGTACTTGTAGCAATTGTTAGTTTAGTTGTCTATTCATCTTCAAATAAGTATGCAGTATTATACTCAAATTTAGATCCTAGTGATGTGGATGTTGTTATAAATAAATTAACTGAAGACAAAGTAGACATGAAGGTTGATGGAAATTCTATTTTAGTAGATAAAAATCAAGTTGATGAATTAAGACTAAAACTTGCTTCACAGTTATCATCAGGTAGTAAGGGATATGAGCTTATGGATGATAGTAGTTCCTTTGGAATGACTGATGAAGAATTTAATATAAGAAAACTTAGAATGTTACAGGGAGAGTTAGAAAAATCTATAAAAAGTCTAGAACCTGTAGAGAGTGCAAGAGTACATATTACACCGGCAAAGAGTTCTGTGTTTGTTCAAGACAAGGAGCCTGGAAAGGCAGCAGTTATTCTTAAGCTAAAGAATGGGACAAAACTTTCAGATGATCAAGTACAATCAATTGTATCTTTATTATCAGTTAGTACAGAGAATGTTCCTAAGGAAAATATTGAAGTTATCGATGATAAGATGAATTTGTTGACAAAGAATTTAAATACTTCAGATGAATCAAATGGAGTTTCGTCTGAAACAATACAGAATAATCAGAAGTTAGAAGCTGATTATGAAGAAAAATTAAGAAAAGAAGTTGTTAACTTGCTTGAACCTGTAATAGGTAAAAATAAAATTCAAGCTAAGATTAGTGTGGATTTAGACTTTGATTCTAAAAAGCAAACGCAAAATATTATAGATCCTAATAAAGTAATAGTAAGTCAGCAAACAATTAAGGAATGGAATAATGTCAATGGAGGCGCAGTTAGTGAGAGCCCGGTTGATAATAATATGAGTAATACAATAGAGGGAAATACGTCTGCAGGTTCATCTGGCTCAGAAGAGCAAAAGACGAATTATGACTCAGGTAAAACTGAAACAGTAACTATAACAGCTCCAGGAGAAGTTAAGAGACTAACAGCATCAATATTTATTGATGGGAAATTAGATGGGGCAGCTAAGGCAGACTTTGAAAAGGCAATAGGTGCAGCTATTGGATTTGATAGCAATAGAGGAGATGAAATATCCTTAGTTGGTATGGAGTTTGATCCTACAATAAAGGAAGAAGCTCAAGCTCAAATAGATGCGTTTAATGCTGAGCTTGCTAAAGAAAAGAGAAATAAGTTAATTATGTGGGGAGCAATAGCTTTAGGAATTGTAGCTGGAATTATTGTTCTAATAATATTAATTAAAAAGAGAAAAGAAAAAGTGGATGATAGAGTTCTTGATGTTGTTATAGATGATTCAATATCAAATAAAGAAATAGTAAACTATGCTCCAATAGACTTTGAAGTGAAAGATGAAAAGTCACATATAGAAAGTGAAATAAAGAAATATGCAAAAGACAAACCAGACCAAGTTGTAGACATAATAAAATCTTGGTTATCTGAAAATGAGAGGTGATAAGTTTTGGCTAAAGATACAAAGCTATCTGGAGTACAAAAAGCAGCAATATTATTTATAACCCTTGGGCCGGAAGTATCATCTGGAATACTAAAAAAATTACCAGAAGCAGAAATTCAAAAGATAACATATGAAATTGCTAATATTACTTCTGTTACTTCAGAGCAAAGAGAAGGAATTTTAAATGAGTTTTTACAAATAAATAAAGCTAGGGAATACATAATTGAAGGTGGTATGGATTATGCAAGGGAACTTTTATCAAAGGCATTAGGTCCTCATAGAGCTAATGAGATTTTGGAAAAAGTATCAGAAGCTACTCAACAATATAGGCCGTTTTCAATTGCAAGAAAAGCAGATGCACATCAGCTTTTAAATGTTATAACCTATGAACATCCACAAACAATAGCTTTAATTTTGTGCTATCTTCAACCAGAGAAGGCAGCACAGGTTATGGCTGAGTTACCTGAAGAAACACAAAGTGAGGTTGCATATAGAATAGCAACTATGAGTACTACTTCTCCAATGGTAATTAAGGAAATAGAGAAGGTGCTAGAGAGTAAGTTATCTTCAGTGGTAAGAACAGAAATGACTACTTTAGGTGGTGTAGAGACTTTAGTTGATATATTAAATCAAGTAGATAGAACTACTGAAAGAAATATTACAGAAAGTCTTGAAAGAGAAGATGCTGAACTTGCAGATAGAGTTAAGAGTTCTATGTTTGTATTTGAAGATATTATTACTCTTGATGATGTTGCAATTCAAAGAATTCTTAGGGAAGTTGAAGCTAAAGACCTTGCGCTTGCTCTTAAGGGATGCTCAGAAGAAGTTGCTGAAGTTATCTACAAAAATCAATCAAAGAGAGCTGCTGCTTCATTGAAGGAAGATATGGAGTTCTTAGGACCTGTAAGATTGATGGATGTAGAAAAAGCTCAACAAGGTATTGTTGCAATAATTAGAAGGTTAGACGAAGCAGGAGAAATAATAATCTCAAGAGGTGGAGAAGATGCAATTATCGTATAATCTTATAAGAAAAAATCAGGCCTTAAGTTCTAATAGTAAGGTTATATCAACTGAATATGTAAAAGGTTTTGATATAGAAGATGATAAAGAAGATATTATTTGTAAACAAAGTGGTAAAACGATAGAAGAGATAGAAGACATATTAAGTAATTATGAGAGTATAGGAAATAGCATTGTCTTAGAGGCAAAAAGAAAAAAAGATGAAATAATGTATAAGGCAATAGAAGAATCACAGGCTATGGAGAGAGAAGCCTATGAAAAAGGATATGCTCAAGGAAAAGAAAATGGATATGAAGATGGAAAAAAAGAAGCTATAGAAAATATATTGCCTCAAGTAGAGAGACAAGCTGCTGAAACTATTAAGAAGGCAGATGAAATTTTAGAAGGTGCTAAAGAAGATTACATTAGATATTTAGAAAGCAAAAAAGCAGATATAATTAGACTTTCTATTGCTATAGCTGAAAAAGTAATTAGAAAAAAAGTTGCTGATGAGGATGGAATAAGTGAAATTTTGGAGGAGGGCATAAGGCTATCAAAGGGAGAAGAAAATTTAGTCATAAAGTGCAATCCTAGATATGTGTCATCTATTAAAGAACATATTCCTGTGTGGAAGGCTAGTTATTCAATTAGTGGAGAAATATTTGTTTTACCAAATGAAGAAGTTTCATTAGGTAATGCAATTATAGAAAAGGCTAGTGGTAAAGTAGAAGTTGGAATAGATGTGAGTTTAAAGGCAATAGAAGAGGCCTTATCATCATAGAAATGTAGGTGACATTCTTGAATATAGATTTTGATGAATTAATTGATAAGGTAAATGAAACTTTGACTGTTTATTCAGAAGGAGTTGTAAAGAGAGTAATAGGTTTAACCATTGAAGTACAAGGAATAAAGGCTTTTGTTGGTGAACTTTGTACAATATTTAATCAATACGGAAAGCCTGTACATAGTGAAGTGGTTGGTTTTAGGGATGATTTTGTAATCTTAATGCCCTTAGGTGATTTAAATGGAATAGCCTCGGGATGTAGAGTTGTTCCTTCAAATAAACCCTTAGAAGTAAAGTGCTCAGATGATATGCTTGGAAAAATACTAGATGGATTAGGAAAACCTATGAATGGAGAAAAGGAACTTTCAGGAGTAGGATACCCCCTTGAAAACTCTCCTCCAGATCCATTATCTCGTATAAGAATAAAGGATGTAATGCCTACAGGTGTAAGAGCAATAGATGGATTTCTAACTGTTGGTGATGGACAAAGAATAGGTATATTTGCAGGTAGTGGAGTAGGGAAAAGTACTACATTAGGTATGATTGCTAGAGAGGCAGAGGCAGATATTAATGTTATAGCTCTTATAGGAGAAAGAGGTAGAGAGGTCCTTGAATTTATTGAAAAAGATTTAGGACCAGAAGGAATGAAGAAGTCAGTTGTAGTGTGTGCTACCTCAGATAAACCAGCCCTTATTAGATTAAAAGGAGCCTTAACTGCAACCTCAATAGCAGAGTATTTTAGAGACCAAGGAAAAAAAGTTATATTAATGATGGATTCCGTAACAAGATTTGCTATGGCTCAAAGAGAAGTTGGTCTAGCTATTGGTGAACCTCCAGCTACAAAAGGATATACTCCATCAGTTTTTGCTAAGTTACCTATGCTTATGGAGAGAGCAGGGACATCTGATAAAGGATCGATAACAGCTTTTTATACTGTTCTTGTTGATGGAGATGATTTTAATGAACCTATAGCTGATGCTGTAAGAGGTATACTTGATGGACATATAGTTTTATCAAGAGCTTTAGCTCAGAAAAATCATTATCCAGCTATAGATGTTTTGCATAGTGTTAGTAGACTTATGTCTTCTATAGCAGATGAAAATCATAAGAAGGCAGCATCTATGGCTAGAGACTTACTTGCTACATATGAAGATTCAGAGGATTTAATTAATATAGGTGCTTATGTTAAAGGAAGTAATCCTAAAATAGATAAAGCTATAGCATATCATGATTTGCTAGAGCAATATTTAAGACAAGGAATTACAGAACGGTCTCCCTTTAACGAAAGTATAAATATTTTAACCTCAATGTTTAAGTAGTGGGGGGGAAGAGATGGCATCTGGATATAAATTTAGTTTACAAAAACTTCTTGAAATTAGAGAAGAAAAAGAAGAAGAGAGCAAAAGGCTTTTTACTGAGAGTCAAAGACAAAAGCAAATTACTGAAAATGAACTTAATAATATGAGAGATAGTTATGATAAATACAAAGGTATAAGGCCTGGTGAAGATGTTATTTATCAAAAGATAAAAAGAAACTATCTTTTAGCTTTAGAGTCTGGGATAAAAAGTAAAGAGAAGGAACTTGTTGTTAAGTCAAGAGAAGTAGAAGTAAAAAGAATTGATTTAAAGCAAAGACAAGTTGATAGAAAGATAGTAGAAACTTTAAAGGAAAAGCAATATAGGGCTTTTATTAAAGAACAGGATAGAATAGAACAAATTAATAATGATGAATTTGCCCTATATGCATATATGAGAAATTTGAAGGGGGGTGAATAAATGATACAAGGGATAAATCTTGATTTAATAAAAATGGTAAATAAACCAACTGATAATACTATATCTAAAGGTACTAAAGAGGATAAATCCTTCAAAAGTGTGTTAGATAATGAGAAAAATGCTATTCCTAAAAAAGATGTAAATGAAGTAGTGGATGTTATGGATGAAGAAGTTGAAGAAATACCAGAAAATTTAATGGAACAATTATCTTTAATAATTTCATTATTACCATCTATTGTTGAAAGGATTCAAAATGATAATAATGTTCCTGAAGTATTATTATCTAATATAAATGAATCAATAAACATAGAAAATGTTGTGGAATCAATCAACAATACTTTCATTAAAGAAACTAATCTTTTCATTGATTTAGGAGAAAATTTAATAGTTAATGATAAAAATAATCTGAATGATATTCAAAGCATACTTAATGAGTTTGTACGTGTTTTAGATGAAGATGTAATGCCTAACTTAGATAATAAAATTCTTCAAGAAGACTTAAGTAAGTTGAAGAATGAAGTTGAAGTATTTAACAATATTTTGGTTTCAAATATAACTACGTTAGATGAAAAAAGTGTTGTTGGATTAAAGAACATTATTAAGGAAAAAATAAACACAGATGAAAGTAGCTCCAATACTCTTGTTGGTAAAGAAATAGAAGATGAAGTTAAAACTATTCCAGTTGTAGAAGAAGAGGCGTCTGATAATAGCTCAGAATGGAGCAAAAAGTCATTTGATAATGAAGAAAAAGTATTAAATTCAATTCTTAATGATGGGGAAGATAAAAAAGTTACTACAAAATTTACTCTTATGAATAACAATGTTTCTTCAAGTAACGTTGAAAAGGTAGAGGCTCCTAAAGTAATAAATAGAGCAAATATGGTTGAGGACATAGTGAAATCTGTAAAGTATATGGACTCTAATAATATTAAAGAGCTTGTGGTAAGAATTAATCCAAAAGATTTAGGTGAAGTAGCTATAAGGGTTGTTCAAGAAGATGGAATTATGAAAGCCAATCTAAAGGCGTCATCAAAAGAAACATATAGTATTTTGTCTCAAAATCTAGGAGATATAAAAAGGTATTTAGGTGAGCAAAATATCAAGATTCAACAGGTTGATATAAGCTTATATGAAGATACTACATATTTTAAGGAAGACTTTCAAGGACAAGCTTTTAATCAAGAGAGAAGAGAAAGTCAATCATCTAATAAACAGATGGAAGTTAGTAGTTCTTTAATTGAAGAGGAATTTGAAGAAAATGAAGTTGATATGTTAAGTAATATTAATATTTTGGCATAGGAGGAGATTATATGTCTGGATTAAGTAGTATAAACTACAATGGTGCTAGTAGGACAGACAGGGGAACTAAGATAGTAAAACCTGGAGAAGAAATGGACAAAAATGCATTTTTAACAATATTAGCAGCAGAATTAGCAAATCAAGATCCAACAGCTGATATTGATTCTACTGCATATGTATCACAGTTAGCTCAATTTGCAGCGATGGAACAAATGTCTAACTTAAATACAACTATGTCTAATTATGCAAACCAAAATCTTATTGGAAAAGGTGTAACAGTTAGCATAACTGATGATAGTGGAATGCCATATACAGGGGTTGTTCAAAGTGTAACTAATACAGCAAGTGGCACTAATATATCTCTTGAGGTAAATGTAAATGGTAAAAATGAGGTGATGACCTTTCCAATAGATAAAATCGTGTCTGTTGTAAATGTACCAGATTACTCAATACCACCTTTAACAAGTTTACAAGGAAATATGCAGTTCTTAGTTGCTACATCATTTATAAATAAGAATGTAGAATTAACAACTACAGATGAAGAAGGAAAAAAAGAAGATTTATCTGGTGTAGTTAAGGGAGTTTATAAAGATTCAAATGGTAACATAATGCTTAGAGTTGAATTAGAATCTGGAGAAATAAAAGAGTTTAACTATTCAGATGTAACTAAGGTTGGAGACTTTTCAAGTAGCGAAACAGAAGATGGAAATGAGAAGGAGTAAAGAAAGTTAGGGGATAGAAATGAGTTATAGAATAGTAAATGGACGAGCCTATCCAGTAGGAAATATAGGTGGTGTTCAAGTTAATAAACCTATAAATAATTCAAAAAGCTCTGGGAATTCTTTTAAAGATGTTTTAAATAAAACAATTAATAATAATGGATATACTGTTTCAAAACATGCAGCCGATAGATTAGAGAAAATAAACTTTTCTGAAATGGATATGAAAGCAATAGAAAAGGGATTTGATTTAGCTGCCGGTAAGGGGTCTAGAAATGCAGTTATGCTTTATAAGGATGTTGCTTTAGTAGCAAGTATTGAAAATAGAACTGTTATTACAGCGGTAGAAAAGGAAAGAGCTGTAGATAATGTATTCACAAATATTGATAGTGTAGTAATGTTATAGGCTGGACCAGTATATATGGAGGCCTATGCTTATGGAACGATAGAAGTAAGCAAAATAATGGGGTTTTAGGAGGTCAATCAAATGTTAAGATCAATGTATTCCGGTATAAGTGGAATGAAAGTAAATCAAACAAGATTAGATGTTATAGGAAATAATATTTCAAATGTAAATACAACAGGGTTTAAATCTTCAAGGGCAAGATTTAAGGATATGTTAAATCAAAATGTATCTAATGCAATGGCTCCTTCACAAAATCAAGGTGGTACTAATTCAAGCCAAGTTGGTTTAGGAGTTCAACTTGCAAGTATTGATGCTGTTATGACACAGGGAAACCTGCAATCAACAGGAAGAGCATTAGATTTAGCTATTGATGGTGAAGGATTTTTCATGGTAAGTAATGGACCATCAATATATGGTGATAGTCAGTTAGAGGTTAATCATAGAGCAGGTACACATACTCTTACACAACAATCTCTTGCTAACTCTGGAAGTGAAATAATGTATACAAGAGACGGTTCTCTTATATTAGACAGCGAAGGAAATCTTTTAACTGGTGATGGATATAGAGTAATGGGTTACTCATTAACAAATGACGATAGTTCAATGCCAGCTACATCACAAAAGCCAAGTAACACAACTGCAGCAGGACTAGATTTTAAATTTGGACCTGGTTCACAATTAAATGGGTATAAAGTTGTATTAGGTGCAGTAGGACCTGGAACAGTAACTTCTGCAGATGTTGATAAGGCTCAAAAGTTAATTATAGTAAATGGTGATTTTTCTGAAACAGGAAACTTAACAGCTGCACAAATTGAATCGGCAGTAAATAAAGGATTATCAGCAAGTGGAATTTCTCAAGAAATATCTGTATCTGGTACACCTATTTCATTATCTAATTTAGGTTCAGATTCAATATTAGGTGGGTCTGATGCTTCAGCGCCTAAAGCAGTAACAGTTGCAGGATTTACTATCCAATTAACTGAAGGGGATGCTTTAAATGGATATACTTTTGAAATAGGAGAAGTAGCAGCAGATTCATTAAGTGTACAAGTTAATTCAGATGTAAAGAAGATATTAATAAATGGTGATTTTATTAATAAAGGTGCACTAAGTGCTGATGGAATAAAGACAGAAATTAATAGAGCTTTATCTGATGCTAAGATAAATCAAAGTGTTAAGAGTGTAACAGGTTCAGCACAAAATCTAACTCAAATAAGTGGACAAACATCAGAGTCTGTTGTAGCTGAAGAGCCAAAAGCAACTTTACAAAATAAAGATGGATCTGGAGCAGCTAACTTTAGTGGTTTAACTGTGACTACAGGATTAGGAGCAGCTTTAAATGGATATACAGTATCTTTTGGAGATTCAACAGGAGATATAAGTGTAACAGTTGATAAAACAAGTAAATCAATTAAAATACATGGGGATTTAACTGGAGTAGCAGATGGTACAGATAAGCTTACTCAATTAAATAATAAAGTTGCAAATGCACTAAAGAGTAATGGTATTTCGGGAACAACTCTAACATTTGCAGGAAAATATGAACAAACTAACGCTGGTTCAACAACAATGGATTCAAGAGACATTACAATGAAATTAACTGGTGGTGTGGATGCACAAAAACCTAAGGACATTGAATTTGGTAATGGATTTACTTTAGAGTTCCCAGAGCTAATAGATAATAAAAAGTCTCCATTTGATAATTACCAAATCGTTATAGCTGATGTTAATGAAGAAGAGTTATCTGTTGAAGTTGATACAACTGAAAATAAGATTATATTAAAAGGTAACTTTATGTCAGCTAATGCTGTTAAAAAGGATGATTTACAAAATAAGATAAATCAAAAGCTAAAGGAAGAGGGGTTAATTGCAAATACTGATAAAGGAGTAAAGATATCAGGATCAGGTAAGATATATACAGGACTTACAAGCGAAGAAGTTGAAGGCGGTGAAGAATTAAAAGCACCAGCTATGGTTGGAGCTTTAGGTTTGGAATTTAACTTTAGTGATGGCGCTGCTTTAAATGGGTATAAGATAGTTACAGGAAATATCAGTGCTGGAACAAAAGCAAGTGTTTCTATTAGTGAAAAGAATAAAACAATCACAATAAATGGAGACTTTGTAACTCAAGGAGCAGTATCAGCTAAGGGAATTGAGAATGCATTAAATAACGCATTAAGAGAAGCAAGTATAAACCAATCAATAAGTGTTACAGGTAATCCAATGGAAATTGGAGGAACAGAATCTGAAATAACTAATGGTGGTACTCCAGTTCAAAGTTTAGATAATGATGGAACAGTAAACTTTGTAGATGGTACAAAAGATTTAAAAGCATATGATAGCTCATTAAAGACCCTTAAGATTCCAGATAAGGTAAAGTTACCAGGAAGTGAAACAGAGTTAAGAGTTAAGAGTTACACAATAGATAGTTCAGGAGTTATAAATGGTATTTTAGAGGATGGTAGAGTAGCAGCTCTTGGACAAATAGCTATGGCATCCTTCAAAAATCCAGAAGGTTTAACTAAGATGGGTGGAAACTTATATAGTTCATCAGTTAACTCTGGAGACCCTACAATAAAAAGTGGAGTTGGAACACTTGGAGAAGACAACAGCTTAGGATATGGAGATAGTGTTCAAAGTATGTTAGAAATGTCAAATGTTGATTTATCAGAACAGTTTACTGAAATGATAGTTGCAACGAGAGCATTCCAAGCAAGTGGGAAGATGATAAATACTGGAGATGAAATTCTTCAAGATATAATCAACCTAAAGAGATAAGAAGGTAAAATGTAGGCTGGTAAGAAGTTAAGAATAATTATTTAAATCTATCTTGACTTCTTACTTATACTTCTACTAGTGGAGGGATAGATATGATAGATTTAACAGGTATGAACAATAAAGAGTTTATATTAAATGCAGATCATATAGAAAAGATAGAAGAGGTACCTGAAACACTTATTACATTAACAAATGGTAGGAAATATATAGTCCTAGAGAGTGTTGATGAGGTAAAGGATGCAGTATTGAGATATAAAAATAGAATTTTTACTTATAGGTTGTAGGAGGCAGTAACATGAAAAAGTCAGATGCTTTAACCGGAATAGGATTACTACTAGGAATTGGAATGATGATTTATGGTATGATGCTCGGCAGTAGTTTAATGATATTCTGGGATTTATCGTCAGTGCTAATAACTGTAGGTGGTTCCTTATCGGCAGTATTAATTACAGTACCATTAGATCAGATGAAAAAGATAGGTAAAGTTTTTGTACAAGCTTTTAAAGAGTCATCATATTCAGAACAAAATGTAATCACTCAATTTTCAGAGTTATCAAAGAAGGCAAGAAGAGAAGGTCTACTTTCATTAGAAGATGAAATTTCAACTTTGGAAGATGATTTTCTAAAGAAAGGTTTGCAAATGGTAGTGGATGGTATAGAGCCAGAAACTATTAGAGAAATATTAGAATTAGAAATTGGAGAAATGGAAAATAGACATAGTCAAGGGGCATCAATTTTTAGTACATGGGGAGCTTATGCCCCAGGGTTTGGTATGCTAGGTACCTTAATAGGACTTATACAAATGCTTCAAAACTTATCGGATGCTACAACAATAGCTCAAGGGATGGGAAAAGCACTTATAACAACATTTTATGGTTCATTACTTGCTAATATTTTCTGTAATCCAATAGCAGCAAATCTTCAAAAGAAAAGTGAGAAAGAAGTTAATATAAGAGAAATGATGCTTGAAGGAGTTTTGGCAATTCAATCTGGGGTAAACCCAAGAATTATTGAAGAAAAGTTAATATCTTATTTAGAACCAGCTGAGAGATTAGAATACTTGAAGAATAATGCTGAAAATAGTGAAGGGGTTGCATAGGCCATGGCTAGAAGAAAAAAGAAGAATAATGATTCAGGGGGAAGTACTTGGTTAGATACATATGCTGATACAATAACGTTACTTTTAACATTTTTTGTTCTTTTATATTCTATGTCTAGCTTAGATAGCGAGAAGCTAAAGCAACTATCCAATGCATTTAATGAAGTGATGTCTGGAAAAAGTGCTGATTCAATTTTACAATATGACCTATATAATGGGAAGGTACCTTTAGTAGGTGGGGAATCCCCAGTAGAAGATATGATAGAAAATGGTGGTTCTCAAGTTGAAACTTACGAAGAGATACAAAAGTTTGTAGAAGAGAATGATTTGTCTGCAACAGTTGAAATCACAAATGATGAGAGAGGTATAATACTTCAACTAAAAGATAGTATACTTTTTGAACCAGGTAGAGCAGACTTAAAAAAAGATTCATTAGCAATATTGGATAAAATAAATGTACTTATAGCTACATTACCGAATTCTATAATTGTAGAGGGACATACAGATAATGTACCTGTTGGAGTAAAAGAGTTTGAATCTAACTGGGAATTATCAGCTACAAGAGCAACAAAGGTTTTAAGATATTTTACTGAGGATAAGGGACAAAATCCTAATAGATTTAGTGCAGTGGGATATGGGGAAACAAGGCCTTTAGTACCTAATAACAGCATAGAAAATAAAGCAAAAAATAGAAGAGTAAACATCTTGCTTGTTACTAATAATAAGGAGTGATTTTTATGGCAAAAAAGAATAGTGATAATGAAAAAAGTACATCAGGTGGAATAAAGAAAATTTTAGTTATAGTATTAGCATTATTAGTTCTTGGAGCGGGAAGTTTTGGAGGATATTACTATTATATGAAGAGTACAAGGGATATAGAAAAACCAATTGTTGAAGAAAAAATTCCTGTAGCAGAGGATATAATGGTTAGATTAGCAGATGAAAGTGGAAGAAGCTATCTTAAAGCAACAATGAATATTTCTTATGACAAAAGAAATAAGAAGTTAGGGGAAGAATTAAATAGTAAGCTCACAGAAGTAAAAGATGCAACCTTATTTTATTTAATGTCAAAAAAGAGTGAAGATTTTAGAGCCGAAAATGAAGAGAATTTAAAAAAGGGGCTAATTGAAGATATCAATAAAATATTGGATGAAGGTAAGATAGTGAATATCTATTTTGATCAATTATTAGCACAGTAGGGAAGAGAATAAATGGATTTTACATTAATGATTTTTAAGTTGATTATATCTATGATAGTTATCTTTGCTTTAATGATTATATTATTTAAATATGCGAATAAGGGTATTAACAAAAATTTAAATAAAAAATATGTAAAGGTAATAGAGAGAGTACAAATTTCCAAGGATGGATACATATTAGTGGTGAAGGTAGGAAACAAGGGAATGGTATTATCAACTTCTACTGGACATACTGAAAAGTTACAAGAGTTATCTGAAGAAGAATTGGCAGAAATAGAAGAATCAAAACAACAAGCTTTAAAAGATATGAATAACAAATATGAGGGTATCTTAAATAATTTTAAAAGTTTATCAATAGAGGCTTGGGGAAAAATAAAATCAAAGGAAGATAAGCATGAGTAAAAAGAGGAAATCACTATTAATATTTTTGGTGGCTTTAGCAGTTATAGGGTTTACAGGAATAGTAGTAAGTGCAGCTCCAGAAACAGTAGATTTACCTGGTGTAAATATAAACATTGGGGGAGAAGGTACTTCAGGGGACTATGTATCTAATATAAAGTTATTAATATTTTTTACAGTATTAGCTTTATTACCTTCAATTATTATAATGGTAACATCTTTTACAAGAATAGTTGTTGTATTTTCATTTTTAAAAAGTGCAATGGGAGCACAGCAGTCTATACCAAATCAAGTTTTAGTTGGACTAGCGTTGTTTTTAACATTTTTTATTATGAGCCCTGTAGTTGGTGAAATGAATGAAAAAGCAATTAAACCATACTTGGAAAATTCAATTACACAAGAACAAGCTATTGAAGAAGGTGGCAAGCCACTAAAAGAATTTATGTTGAAGCAAACTAGGCAGAAGGATTTAGAGCTATTTGTAGAGGCTGCTAATTTGCAAGATGAAGAATTAACACCAGAAAATATTCCATTTTCAGCAGTTGTACCGGCTTTTGCTATTAGCGAGTTAAAAACTGCGTTTCAAATAGGGTTCTTAATCTATTTACCATTCTTATTAATAGACTTGGTAGTAGGAAGCGTATTGATGTCCATGGGGATGTTCATGCTACCGCCAGTTATGGTTTCTTTACCATTTAAGTTACTACTTTTTGTAATGGTAGACGGATGGTATTTACTTGTTAAGTCCTTGATTTTGAGTTTTTCGTGAGGTGATTTAGTATGAGTGAAAGTTTAGTTATAGGTGTAGTTAAAGATGCAATTATAACAGCATTAAAGGTAGCTGGACCAATTTTAGCAGTAGCTATAGTAATTGGTTTAATTATAAGTATTATTCAAGCAACTACTCAAATTCAAGAGCAGACATTAACATTTGTTCCTAAGCTGTTAGGTGTAGCTTTTGTTGGTATATTGCTAGGAAATTGGATGCTTCATACCATTATGGGATTCACAAGAAGAATTTTTGAATTAATTATTAAAGTTTCAACATAGGGGGTAGAGCAGTGGTTAATACAGCCTACTTTCTAGCGTTAATACTTGTATTTATACGGTTAACATCATTTTTCCTGGTTGCTAAGTCTTTATTTCCAAAAGGAACCCCAGCAATATTAAAGGGTGCAATTGGAATGATATTATCATTTTCAATAATATCGGGAATAAATTACCAGGCAGTTTTAGAGATAAATAATAACTATATGCTTGTTTATAGCATAGTAAGTGAAATAATGAGTGGGATTATACTAGGCTTTATAGCCAATATGATATTTGAGTTTATAAGAATGGCAGGAGGGTACATGGATATCCAAATTGGGCTATCTATGATGAATATACTAGATCCTAGTAGTGAGACAACAAGTACTCCCTTTTCTAATTTATCGTATTTTATTTCCATGGTAATATTCTTTATTATCGATGGGCACCACCTGTTAATTAAGTGTTTAATACAAAGTTTTAAGGTAGTAAATATAGGACAAAATATAGTTTTTCAAGATACTTTCTCTGTAGTTCTAGATGCTTTTAGAGAGTATTTTGTAATAGGAGTGAAAATTGCAATACCATTGGTATTGATAATTATAATAACAGATTTATGTATGGCTTTAGTTTCAAGAACTGTGCCAGCAATTAATGTAATGATTTTAGGTATGCCAGTTAAAATGGTAGTTGGATTACTTACATTTATAGCATTATTACCAATAATGATAAAACTAATATCATATGCATTTAATTCAATACCAGATATTATAGAGGAAATATTAAAGGTACTACCAGCGGCACCTATGGTACTTATATTTGCAAATGAAGAAAAGACAGAGGAAGCTACACCAAAGAAAAAGAGTGAAGCTAGAAAGAAAGGACAGGTAGCTAGAAGTAAGGATGTTGGACTTGCAATAACAATGGTAACTTGTACCCTAGTAATACTTCTATTAAGTGGTATGATAGTAGGAAACTTAAAAGATACTATGATATATTTTCTTCAGTCTGGAATGCTTCAAAATGTAAATGAAATGAGTATAAAATCAATAGTACTTACTGTATTATTGAAAGCTACGTTATGTATACTTCCAGTTGTTGTTCCAATAATGATAGCTGGAATAGTAGCAAGTTTAATGCAAACAGGATTTTTACTTACAGGAGAGCCTCTAAAACCAAAGTTTAGTAAATTAAATCCTATTTCAGGTTTTAAAAATATGTTTTCTAAAAAGAGTTTTGTAGATTTGTTAAAGAATCTTGCAGTGGTAACAGTAATAGGTTTTATTGGCTTTTTATATGTTAGAGACAATTATGATAAAATACTTCAAATATCTAATACATATTTGCCTTCTCTAGGGGGACAAGTTCAAGATTTAGTTGTAGGTATATTCTTTCAAGTTAGCTTAGTTTTAGTAATAATTGCAGCTGCAGATTACTTTGTTCAATTTAAGTTTCATCAAAAGGACTTAAGAATGACAAAACAAGAAATTAAGGAAGAATATAAACAGATGGAGGGAGATCCCCAGATTAAAAGTAAAATAAAGCAAAAGCAAAGAGAGATGGCAACAAGAAGAATGATGGCATCAGTAGCAGATGCAACTGTTGTAATTACAAACCCAACACATCTTTCAATAGCTTTAAAGTATGAAGAAGGAAATAATGAAGCTCCTAAAGTAGTGGCAAAGGGAGCAGATTTAGTAGCACTAAAGATAAAAGAGGTCGCAAAGGAAAATGATGTTCCAATAATGGAAAATAAGCCTTTAGCAAGGATGATGTATGAGCAAGTAGATATAGATAGGGAAATTCCCCAGGAAATGTATCAAGCTGTAGCAGAGATTCTAGCTATGGTATATAAACTAAAAAATAAGAAGTAAAACTTTGCTTAGATAAAGGATGGGATGAATTTGTCACCTATGAATAATAAAAAGATAAATTTAAAAGAAAATTTAGATGTATTTGTAGCTATAGGTGTAATAGGAATAGTTCTTATGATTATTATTCCATTGCCTAAGGGTGTATTAGATGTTTTATTAGCATTAAATATTACACTTTCAGTTGTAATAATGCTTATAACAATGTTTACAACAAATGTATTACAGCTATCAGTGTTTCCTACACTTTTACTTGTAACTACACTTTTTAGATTAGCACTTAACATATCTTCTACTAGATTAATACTAACAGAAGCAGATGCAGGAAAGATTATTACTGCATTTGGAGATTTTGTTGTAGGTGGAAATTATGTTGTAGGTATTATTATATTCATAATTATAGTTATTGTTAATTTCATTGTTATAACAAATGGTGCTGGGAGAGTAGCAGAAGTATCTGCAAGATTTACTCTTGATGCAATGCCAGGAAAACAGATGTCAATAGATGCAGATTTAAATTCAGGGCTTATAGATGAAGCAACAGCAAAAAGTAGAAGACAAGATTTGCAATCAGAAGCAGACTTTTATGGAGCGATGGATGGTGCATCTAAGTTCGTTAAGGGAGATGCTATTGCAGGTATAATAATAACTCTTATAAATGTAGTTGGTGGAATTATAATTGGAGTTATGATGAAGGGCATGAGTGCTGGTGATGCTGCAAGTAAGTATATAATCCTAACAGTAGGAGATGGATTAGTAGGACAAATACCAGCATTATTAATATCAACATCATCAGGTATTTTGGTAACTCGTTCAGGAAGCAGAGATAACTTTGGTAAAACATTTGCTAATCAGTTAACAGCTTTCCCAGTGGTAACAGGAATTGCAGCAATATTAATGTTTTCTATTGGAATTATTCCAGGTATGCCAAAGATTCCTTTCTTTTTAGCAGCAGCTGCCATGGGAGTGTTAACATATCTTCTTTATAAAGAAGAAAATAAGAAACAAGAATTGGCAATTGCTATGGAAGAAGATGAAATTGTTGAGATGGAAAGAAAAGAGCCAGAGAATGTAATGAATCTTATATCCGTTGAGCCTATGGAAGTTGAAATTGGTTATGGGCTAATTCCATTAGCAGATGAAACTACTGGAGGAGATTTATTACAAAGAATTGCTTCTGTAAGAAGGCAGTGTGCAATTGAAATGGGAATAGTTGTACAACCTATAAGAATTAGAGATAACTTACAACTTAGAACCAATGAATATGTAATAAAGATAAGAGGAACAGTTATAGCTTCATCAGAGCTTATGCCTAATATGTTATTATGTATGGACCCTACAGGTGATAATTCAGATATTCCAGGAATTAAGACAACAGAACCTACCTTTGGACTTCCAGCTGTATGGGTTAATAAGGACCAAAGAGAGGAAGCAGAAATAAAAGGATTAACTGTAGTAGATCCAACAACAGTCATGGTTACACATTTAACTGAAACAATAAAAGCACATTCTTATGAGCTGTTAGGAAGACAGGAGGTTAAGTTAATTGTTGACAATACAAGAGAGAAATATAGTGCTGTAGTTGATGAGTTAATACCAGATTTATTAACTATTGGAGAGTTACAAAAGGTATTACAAAATTTATTAAGAGAGAAGGTTCCAATAAAGGATATGGTTACTATTATGGAATCTCTTGCTGATAATTCAAGAAATACAAAGGATATTGAATTATTAACTGAATATGTAAGGTTCTCTCTTGCAAGAACTATATGTAATCAAATTATAAATGAAGATAGAGCAGTTACCGTTGTAACATTACATCCTCAGCTAGAAGAATTAGTAGCATCCAATATACAAAAATCAATTCAAGGAACATTCCCAACAATTGATCCAGATACTACAACAAGGATATTTAATAATATAAGGGATACTATAGAATCAGTATATTTCTATAATAATCAACCAGTAATTTTGGTATCACCAAATATAAGATGTGTATTTAGAAAATTAATAGAAATGGCATTTCCTCATATAATGGTTATTTCTTTAAATGAAATTCCAAATGATGTTGAAATTCGTACTGAAGGAGTTGTAACACTGTAAATGATAATAAAAAAGTATTTAGTCAGTAATATGAATGAGGCTCTTACAAGAATAAGGTATGAACTGGGAAAGGATGCTATAATAGTAAGCCAAAGAAAAGTAAGAAAACCAGGATTTAAGGGACTTTTTTCTGAAAAGCAGATTGAAGTAACTGCCGCTGTAGAAAATTCAAGTAAGGGAACCGAGGAGAATTTTCAAAGCTCAATAAATGATATAAAAAAGATAATGGAACAAGAAATTGAAAATAAGCAAAGTGAAGTTTCGAAACCTAGTATTTCAATTAAAGAAGATAAGGAAGAAAAACTAGAGGCAGAAGTAAAAGAAATGAAGGAACTTCTAAATAAGGTAATAAAAAATACAACTAAGGAAGAAGAAAAAGACCCTATTAAGGAACTACTAGAAAAAATAGATATAGATTTAGAGTTTTATGATGAGATAAAAGATAGGGTAGATATTGATCATATAGAGAGTTCCTTAAAAGAAGTTATTAATTCAGATATTGAAATATTAGAGGAGAATTTAAAAGGAAGAATAGTTTTAGTAGGGCCTACTGGGGTAGGAAAGACAACAACTATAGCTAAGCTTGCAGGAAAGTTATCTTTAATAGAAAAAAAGAAGGTAGGATTAATAACAGTAGATACATATAGAATTGGAGCTGTTGAACAATTAAAGACATATGCCGAAATAATGAATATTCCATTTAAGGTTGTTGTTACAATTAAGGAAATGGAAGATGCTATAGAGGCTTTAAAGGAAATGGACGTTATTTTAATAGATACTACAGGAAGAAGTAGTAAAAATACAATGCAAATTTCAGAATTGAGAGCATTTACAGAAAAAGCTAAGCCTGACAGTGTAAGTATGGTTATAAGTGCAACAACTAAGAATAGGGATATGGATACCATATTACAAGGATATAAGTATTTAAACTATGACAATATTATAATAACTAAATTAGATGAAACAACTACTTATGGTGCTATTTATAACATAAGTAAAAGATCACAAAAGCCTATAAGATACATTGCAACAGGACAAAATGTTCCTGATGATATAAAAAATCCATCAAAGGATGATTTAATGAAGTTTATATTCGGGGAGGAATCCTTATGCTAGATCAAGCGGCAAATTTAAGAAGATTAGCGAATAAGGATAGCTCAAAGAAAAAGGCAAAAATAATTACCATAACATCAGGTAAAGGTGGAGTAGGTAAAAGTAATTTTGTTGTTAATATGGGAATAACTCTTCACAAAAAAGGAAAAAAAGTATTGATTTTTGATGCAGATATAGGTATGGGAAATGATGATGTTTTAATGGGAATACTACCTAGGTATAATGTTTTTGATCTTCTAGAGGGGAAGGACGTAAATGAAGTTGTTGTAGAAGGCCCCTATGGAATTAACTTATTACCAGGAGGCTCTGGAATAAACTATATTGAAAATTTAGAAGAAGAAGAGAGGCTAGCCTTTATAGAAAAGTTAACTAGCCTAGATGAATATGATTATATATTCATTGATACTGGTGCAGGAATTAACAAAAATGTACTTGCATTTATAGCTTGTTCAGAAGAAACAATAGTAATAACTACACCAGAACCAACATCTTTAACTGATGCTTATAGCTTAATAAAGGCTACAGATCACTTTAAATTAACAAACACTGCAAATGTAATAGTTAATAGAGCTTTTTCAATTAAAGATGGAGAGGAAACTTATAATAAGCTAAAAAGAGCTGTAGATAAGTTTTTAACTATAAAAGTTAATTATTTAGGATCTATATCAGAGGATAGAAAATTAGTTGAAGGGGTAAGGGCACAAGTTCCTTTTACAATATTACATCCAAAATGCGATGCATCCAAATCAATAGAAAGAATATCAAATAAGTTAATAGGAAATGCAAGTGTAGAAAATATGGGAGCGGAAGGGTTGTTTAAAAAACTGTTCAGTTTATTTTCTTAGAAGGGGAGTAAGGAAATGAAAAAATTTAAACTTGAGATTAATGGAAATATTCAAATTTTAGATGGAGAGGTACCATATAAGAGCAACTTACAGGATGTAGCAGAAAATTATCTTTTAATAGATATTCCTGTTAATAATGGTATTTACCTTACTATGCATGACAATGATGAAATAGATGCGGAATATTTTGTAGAAGGTGGAAGTTATTATAAGTTTAATTGTAGGGTACTTGGAAGAACTAGAGAGGGAAAATTAAATTTATATAGGTTATCAAAACCATACAACATAATTAAAATACAAAGAAGAAATTTTGTAAGGGTTGATATGGTAGAGTATGCTTTTTATAAGTTGCAAAATGATAATGAAGAAGAAGCATGGAAAAAGGGAATTATTCTTGACATAAGTGGTGGAGGCATGAAGATAAAGATAGAAGAAAAATTATCTTTAAGGGATAGAATTACAGTAAATATCTTTATAGATGAAAGTGAAAAGATACAAGTAGTTGGAGAAGCTGTAAGGGTTGAAAAGTGTAATACAGATGAATATATATGTGGATTGAAGTTTAAGGGAATATCAGAGAGAACAAGAGATAAAATTATTCAAAAAGTATTTGAACAAATGAGAAAACAAAGGGGACTTGTATAAAAGGAGGAGTATTTATGACCACCTTAAATCTATTAGAGGGAAAAGAACAAATTATTGAGGAATGTATACCGTTAGTTAAGTACATAGCTTCACGTATTAGCTTAGGAAAAAACAAAAATATGGAATATGAAGATTTAGTAGGGTACGGAATGATTGGATTAATAGATGCTATTTCTAAATATGATGAAACTAAAGGTATGAAGTTTTCATCATATGCATCTATAAGAATAAGGGGAGCAATAATTGATGAAATAAGAAAGAATAGACCTATATCTAAAGGAGCTATGGATAAGCTAAATAGATATAATGAAGCTGTAGAAGCTCTGCAAAAAACACTTTGTAGGGAACCGTCAATTGATGAAATTGCAAAACATATGAATTTATCAATATGTGAAGTTGGAGAAATAGAAAATTACATAAATTATATATCAGTTGTTTCATTAGAAGACATAGTATATTCTGATGATGAAGATATGACTATTATGGGAATTATTGAGGATAAAAATAGTCCGAGTCCTGAACAAAGTTATGAAGAGAAGGAACAGATAGAGATATTAGCTAAAGCAATAGAATCTCTTAATGAAAAAGATAGAACTGTTTTAAATTTATATTACTATGAAAAGCTGACATTAAAAGAAATTGGAGCTGTTTTAGGGGTTTCTGAATCAAGAGTGTGTCAATTACATAGTAGAGCAATAAGAAACTTAAGAGAAAAGATGAAAAAAATTAATTATTTGTAATGAGGGTGTGGAAATATGCCATTTATATTGATAGTTATAGGAGTTATTTTGGTGGTTTTAAACTATAAAGCTCTAAAAAAGGATGAAACTTCCTTTAGTAATGTGTTAAAATACAAACAGAAAGATATGACAGAAGTGGAAGTTGAGATAGGGGCTATAAGAAGAGATATAGCTGAAAGTTTAACAGAGATTCAAAAAGAAATTTTAGATATTAAACAACATATTAATTTAAATAATAATGTAGAAGATATTAAAGAAAACTTAGAAACAGACGAAGAATTAATTAGTAATAATTTAAATTCTACAGATGAAGAAGTGGATGTAATAAATGAAATAGATAATAAGAATAAAACAGGGGCCATAAGAGAATTAATTAGTCTAGGACTTAATGATGAGGAGATATGTGAAAGACTTTCTTTAGGTAAGGGGGAAGTATTATTAGTAAGGAATTTATACAAAAAATAAAGGAAGTATTTAACTTCCTATGCGATAAAAAAATCCTTATAGGAATTGGAATAGGATTAGTGTTAGGTACAAGCTTTATGTTTACATATGAATATAGTAATTCGATGACTGATGCTAAGATAGAAGAAAAAGCTAGAGGTCTAGGTATGCACACTAAGGATGAGTGTAAGGTGTTTTTTAAAGGGGATGAGAAAAATGATTAGAAGCTTATATACAGCTGTTTCTGGAATGATATCATTAGAGAACAAGCAAAATACAATAACTAACAATATGGCTAATGCCAATACAATAGGCTATAAATCTGAAAATCTAGCTATAAAAAGCTTTGATGAAGTATACATACAAAATAAAGATAAGATTGCTGCAGGCAAAAATGTTCCTCAAAGATTAGGTTCATTAAGTTTAGGAGCAGAAATAGATACTGTAGAAACTGCATTTACTCAAGGTGCACTTAAAGATACTGGAAAGGTTACTGATTTTGCAATAAGCGGAAGAGGATTTTTTACAGTTCAAAGAGGCAATGAAAGACTTTATACTAGAGATGGTAACTTTTTAGTTGGGAATGATGGCTTTTTAACAACTACTACAGGTGATAAGGTTTTAGGAATAAATAAGTATACAGGAAATATGGAACCTATATATGTTGGAAATGATAATTTTTCTCTTGATAGGGATAATAATATTTCAGTAGGTGGAGTTGCTACTCATTCATTAGCATTAGCTGATTTTCAGGATTATGGAAATCTAGAGAAGATGGGGGATAACTACTTCAGAGGAGAAAACCCAATGTATAATACAGTAGTTACTGTAAGTCAAGGATTTGTTGAAGCATCTAATGTTAATATTACAAATGAAATGGTAAATATAATTACAAATCAAAGAAGTTTTGAAACAAATCAGAAGTTTGTATCAATGCTAGACGAAACTTTAAATAAAGCAGCAAATGATATTGGAAGAGTATAGGAGGACTAGGAAATGCTTAGAACAATTTGGACAAGTAAAACAGGGTTAAATGCTCAACAAGTTAAATTAGATACAATAAGTAATAACCTAGCTAACTCTGGGACAATGGGATATAAGAGAGTAGATGTAGGTTTTAAGGATTTACTTAACGAATCTTTAGACAGAAAAGGATATCCGGTAAATGATAAAGATGCCTCTATGGGAACAGGAGTAAAAACTACAGAGTGGTATAGAGATAATACTCAAGGATTCTTAACAGATACAGGACTTTCAACAGATTTAAGTATAGATGGAGAAGGATACTTTAGATTAGTTCAGCCAGATGGATCATATGTTTATACTAGGGATGGTGCATTCCAAGTTGATAGTATGGGAAGACTTGTTGATACTAGAGGAAATAAAGTTTATATAGAATACATAAATGGTAGAAACGAACAAAACACTACATTAAATGCAAGAAATCTTTTAGTAGATTCAAAGGGTGGAGTTTACAATAAGGAAGGAGATACCTTTATTAAGGTTGGAAACATTCCTTTATATACAGCAGTAGGAACAAGTGCTTTTCAATCAGTAGGAGATAATTTATTCATTCCAGCAGAAGATGCTAATGTTCAAGTATCAACTAATGCAGAAATGTATCAAGGATTTTTGGAAGGTTCTAATGTAGATGTTGCTACAGAATTTACAGATATGATTGTTACTCAAAGAGCATTTCAATTAAGCACTAAAGCAATGGAAAGTGCTGATGAGATGTGGGGAATGATTAATAATATGAGAAGATAATATTGAAACTTTAGCTGTGCTAAAGTTTTTTTTATTTTTTAAATAGAAAAATCTGTTTAAAACAATTATGATAACTTGGGGTTAAACAGAAATATTTAAATATTGTTTTAAATATATAAATATATAAATATATAAATATATAGTAAAGGTGCGGGTTTGGAGAGATTTTAAAAGATAAAAAACTGCCCTGAGGCAGTTTTTTACATTGTAGATATTACGTTTGTTAATGGTGGTATAACTTGCTTCTTTCTTGAAAGAACTCCAGGTAAGAATGCAGTTGATGCTTCTAAAGTAACATTGAAAGTCTTTTCAACTATTTCAGGCATTCTTCCAGCTACTAAAATTTGAGAACCTTCATTTAGTATGTCAGTTAGAAGAAGCATTACCATGCTGAAGGAATTTTCTTCAGCTTTTCTTTCCATATATTTTAGCATATCTTCTTTTAAAGGCATAAATCCTTCGATATCCATAGTGTTAACTTGAGCAACACCGATTTTTACTTCACCAATTGTAAATGGCTTGAAGTCTTGATTAAAGATTTGTTCAACTGTCTTTCCTTGTAATGAAGTACCAGCTTTGAACATTTCTTTAGCAAAAGCTTCAACATCATTTACTCCAGCAATTTCAGCTAATCTCTTGCAGATGTGCTTATCTTGTTCAGTACAAGTTGGACTTCTGAATAATAATGTATCAGAAATTAAAGCACCCATTAATAGACCAGCAGCCTTCTTAGAAGGTCTTATACCATTTTCAAAGAAGCACTTAGCAACTATACTTGAAGTACTTCCAAGAGGTTCGTTTCTGAAGTAAATTGGGTTGTTTGTTTGAATATCAGCAACTCTGTGGTGGTCGATGATTTCTAAGATTTCAGCTTCATCTAATCCATCTACAGATTGACCTCTTTCGTTATGGTCAACTTGAATTACTTTCTTCTTATGGTTAGAAATTAAATGATATCTAGAAATTAAACCTACTACCTTACCATCTGAATCAGTAACAGGGTAGCTTCTATATCTAGTTTCACTCATTTCCTTTTTTATATCTTCAACTAAGTCATCAGTTGAGAAAGATACTATGTTTTCTGTAGCCATAACATATCCTACAGGTATACTTTGAACTATTAATCTTGAAGCTGTGAATGAATCATGAGGAGTGCTTATGATACATACTCCATTATTCTTAGCTTTTTCAAGTAATTCATCAGATACATTATGAGAACCTGTTATTATAATTAAAGAAACCTTAAGATCAATTAAAGCTTCTTGAACTTCAGGTCTATCACCAACTATAGCAATATCCCCCTCTTCAATTAATCCCTTCATGCTTTCTGGTTGCATAGCAGCAACACAAATCTTTCCAGGAAATTTTGGGCTATTACCATGGATGTATAATTCCTTTGCAGATAAAGTATCAACTATATTATCTATAGAAGTATTACTTTTATCTAGAATAACATTATCCCATATATCCATATATGAAGAAGTTAAGTTAGATACAGATAGCATACCTAATAAATGATCATTTGAATCAGCGACAGGAAGAGATTGAATGTTCTTATCTCTCATAATGTTCCAAGCCATCTTTAATGATATCTCAGGTGTAACAGGGTTGATATTATCTATCTTTAAATCTTCAACTTTTAACTTTACAGTTTCTAAATACTCAGGAGCTTCTGCACCAAAGTAATCTAAGATGAACTGAGTTTCTCTGCTAACATTACCTAATCTAACAGGTATAGCAGGAATTTCTCCAGTTTTGTTCTTAAATTCAGCATATGCGTAAGCTGCGCAAATTGAATCTGAATCTGGATTTTTATGTCCAGTTACATAAACTACGTTTCTCAAAACTATTCCTCCTTTGACTTAAAATTTTACTATTATATTTTAAAGCTAAACACGAAAAAAGTAAAGAAAAGAAGAAAATAGAGAGGTATATAAGAAAAAAATATTCATAATAAAGTATTTCACAATATAAAAAATATATTACATCGAAGATATGTGACCTTAATCAGATATTAACTATTAAGATAGTATAAGAGAATATTCAATTAATATGATAGTCTTTTATTAAAAGAAAGTTCATAACAACCTTTAACTTTATTATGTTTTCTTGTGTTCTAACTTCAGTAAAGCAAAATATATATAATATAGAGTTTTGTTTAAGGAGGAAAAAGGGTGATACAGGAAAAGACAATAGTTCCGGGGTTAACAACACGAGAAGCAGAGAAGAGAATGAAAAACTTTGGATTAAATGAAATACAGCATAAAAAGAAAGCTTCACCAATAATGATTTTTTTATCTCAATTTAACGATTTTATGGTATGGGTATTATTAGGTGCCACCATTATTTCAGGTATTATGGGAGATACAGCAGATGCTATTACAATTATAATAATCGTTATAGTAAATGCAATTTTAGGATTTGTACAGGAATTTAGAACTGAAAAGTCTTTAGAAGCTTTGAAGAATCTAGCAGCACCAACTTGTAAAGTATTTAGAGATGGAGGATTAAAGGTAATTAATTCTGCCTATCTAACAATAGGGGATGTTGTTGTACTTGAAGCTGGAGATAGAATTCCAGCAGATGGAGAATTCCTTGAAGGTTCATCAATAATGGTAGATGAATCCTTATTAACAGGAGAATCAGTTGGAGTTTCTAAGGATACAAATAAGAAAGAAAAACGCAGTGGATACATGGGAACAACAATGCTAAAGGGAAAAGGATTATTTACAGTAACTAGCATTGGAATGGACACTGAAATGGGTAAGATAGCAAATCTTTTAGATAATATAAAAGAAGAAAAATCTCCTTTAAAAGAACGATTAGAATCATTAGGAAAAATATTAGTTATTTTATGTCTTGTAATTTGTGCAGTTGTTACTATCTTAGGAATTATTAGAGGAAATGATATAACAGAGATGTTCTTACTTGGAGTAAGTTTAGCTGTAGCAGCAATTCCAGAGGGATTAGCAGCTATAGTAACAGTTTCATTAGCCATTGGAGTTTCTAGAATGCTTAAGAGAAATGCATTAGTTAGAAAGCTTCCAGCTGTAGAAACATTAGGATGTACATCTGTTATTTGCTCTGATAAGACAGGTACCTTAACACAAAATAAAATGACTGTTAAGGAAGTATACCTAAATGGAAAGATATGTGAACTTGATAAGGAAAAACTTACAGATTATACAATGTTAATGAAGTCATTAGTATTATGTAATGATTGTAATTATGATTTTAATGTTAAAAATATAGATAAAGCATTACATGGTGACCCAACAGAAACAGCATTAGTAAAGCTATTCTTTAAGGATACAAATCTTCTTAAAGCTTTTGTTGAAAAATCAGAGCGTGTATATGATATACCTTTTGATTCAACAAGAAAGATGATGTCTGTTATTATGAGGGAAAATGGAAAAGAATGTTGCTATGTTAAGGGGGCACCTGAAAGGGTTATAGAAAAATGTTCTTATATATTAGAAAATAATAAGGTTAAGCCTCTAACATATCAAAAGAAGAAGCAAGTAGCTTCATTTATTGAGGCAATGTCTTCTAGAGCATTAAGATGTATTGCAGGTGCTTATAAGGATGAAAACTTAACTAGAAGTGAAAGATTAGAAGATGGATTGATATTCATAGGTGTTGCAGGTAGTATAGATCCACCAAGAGCTGAGGCTAGAGATGCTGTTCTTAGATGTAAGCTTGCGGGTATTAAGCCAGTTATGATTACTGGTGACCATAAAAATACTGCCCTTGCAATAGCAAAATCTTTAAACATATGTAATAACGATGATCAAGTTGTAACTGGTGAAGATATAGAAATCATGACAGATGATGAGTTAAAGAAGAAGGTTGAAAAGATAAGGGTTTTTGCTAGAGTGTCACCTGATCATAAGCTTAGAATTGTTAGGGCATTTAAAAGAAATAATAATGTTGTAGCAATGACTGGTGATGGTGTTAATGATGCTCCAGCTATTAAGGAAGCTGATATTGGAATATCCATGGGGATTTCAGGAACAGATGTAACTAAGGAAGCATCATCTATGATACTTATGGATGATAATTTTGCAACTATTGTATCAGCAGTAGAAGAGGGAAGAGTTATATATGATAATATTAGAAAGTTCATAAGGTATCTATTATCATGTAACTTAGGTGAAGTGTTGACAATGTTCTTAGCATCTTTGCTTACATTACCTAATCCTCTTTCACCAATTCAAATTTTATTTGTAAACTTAGCAACTGATGGTTTGCCTGCAATAGCTTTAGGGGTAGATCCAGCAGATAAGGATATAATGAGGCAAGTTCCTAGAGATAGGAAAGAAGGAATATTTGCTAGAGGGTTAACTGAAAAAATTTTAGTTCGTGGTTCATTAATTGGTGTTTGTACGTTATTATCTTTCATGGTTGGAAGATATTATGGAATGAACTTAGATACTTGTAGAACTCTAACTTTAGCTACATTAGTTATGTCTCAATTGTTCCACGTATTTGAATGTAGATCAGAAAGGCATTCTATTTTTGAAATAAAGTTATTCACTAATTTATATTTAGTAGGTGCAGTATCTGTATCAATAGTAATGCTAGCAGCAATATTATATATACCTTTCCTACAAGGCATATTCCATACAGTACCTTTAATGCTTAACCAATGGATGATTGTATTATTCTTCTCTGGAATAATAGCATTTATTAATAGCATTTATTTGTTTATAAAAACAAAATAATTGCAATTATGTTGAAGATAATTAAGAACTTATAAATATAGAAATATATATTTGTAAGGAATAGAATGAGAAGAAAGTTTTAATGAAGCTTAAAAAGCAAATCTTATTTTTAAGATTTGCTTTTTTTATTTGGATTATTTAAATTAAATCATCCACTCCATTAACTTTTGCTTGTTCATTTTCATTGATAGGAATAATTATACACTTTTGTCCATCTATTATTTCAGATTTTATTTGAGGTACTTTTTCAGGCTTTACTTGAAGTATAACATCATACTCTGGATTACTTTCTTCTAAGTTAACATTCTCCTCATCATTATCAGCAGCAACTTCTTGTTTAACTTCTTCAAGTCTAGTTTGAAGAATTGCTACTTGTTTTTCAAGATGTTCTTCCTTTTTTCTTTGTTCATTTGCTTTAAGTACTTTTGCATCAATTAAATTTTCTGCTAAAGGAAGGTCATCACCAAAGCTTTCAACATAAGATTCTTCTATTTTTGTGGTTACTTCCTCAGGAATGCCACTTTCTATTAAAAGGTTTTGAATGTCTTTATTGGTTAGAGTTTTTGGTTCACTATCCGTATCCTCATATATGGCATTATGTTCTTCAATCATAACGCTTAGATTATCTTGTACTTCCATAAAAATTTTATCTGCTTTTTCTTCATCAGCATCAAGTGAATCTTTAATAATTGATTGGAAAGTTTCTTTTTGTATAGTAGCAGTTTGCTTTGAGGAGCAACCTAAAGCATTCTCCATTAATTCAGGATGTGGATCTTTAGCATTTTTTGTGTAGTACATTACAGAGTTAACATCTGTACTACGATCAATGAAAGCAGGGAAGACAAACCCATTAGTTGGAGGGTTAACAACCCAATCTCTAATACGTGCCTTAATTTTATGTTCATCCTCATAGTATCTAAGGCCTGGTTCAGAAAGTGAAACTGGGCAGATTGCACAAAGTACATATTCATATACTTCTTCAGATTCATCTAACTTCAAATTATCTTTCGTTTTAGTTATAACATCATAAGCATCATGGAAAACAAGTATTAAAAAGTTACCAGTGTAATCATAACTATCTATGATAGAGTTATAAAAATCATCAAGAATAGAGTCATCTTTTAATTTGCTATTCTTAAGCTGCATAAGAGAAACTTGTTTTTCATTTATAAGATCTTCATTAAGCGGAAAATTTAATTCTAAAATGTTATTGCCAATAGTTCCAGATAGAACTTTTCTAGCTATTTCTAAAAATTTGAAGTAATCATCTTCTTCTAAATTTAAAAATGTTTCTCTAAATTTTAGAATTACATTTTTTTCTCCATTAACATAGCAACCACACATTTTAGTAAAAGTGCAATAATCCTTCTTTAAACGTTTTTTTAATTCAAGTATATCTTTTTTTCTCATCTAAAAACCCCTCGTTTTACTATTTATATTGATTTTTCGAGTAAAAAAGAGCACAATTAAGTGCTCTTTTACTTATATCTCATTTTGTTAACTTGTTGTCTAGACTTTTTTATTTGAGAGTGGTCTATTGGAATTAGATCCCTTTTAGCTGTTAAGTTAATGATGTTTTGAATTTGAAGTATGTCAGCATCCTTCTTACCTTTAACTCCCTTAAGTCCCATAAGCATAATCTTATGTCCCATAGCTAAAGGAATGAAATCAACCTTTTTAAACCAACGCCATTTTTTATATCTAGCTTTTATAATTGATTTTCCTACTTCTGGCTTTACAACTAAATCACAAACTAATTTATGAATTAAAATAAAGTTTTTTTCTTCAACTTTTACAGATACAACTGTACCACTCGCACTTGATATTCTATCTCCATATTTTTCAAAATATGAATCTTGAAAATACTTATTGAACTTATCTTTAAAACCCATGACTAATCTCCTTTTATAAATAATGTGAATAATTCCTATAAATATATCTGTATTATACCATACATTTATTTTTTGTAAAATAATAAATCAGTAATCGTTTTAATAAAATTTAAAACAGTAATTGTGTAGTAAATAGAGAATATTATAAAAATTCACACAAAAACTTTTAGAAAGGTGAAAAATGTGATATTATGAAAATATGTAAAAATATACAAGGTGGAATATGGAAATGTGCTTAGGTTTAGTTATGAAAGTAATAAGTATAGATGATAAGGAAGCTTTATGTGATTATTTAGGAAATAGAAGAAAGATAAGAATCGATGTAATAAAAGATGTAAGTTTAGGAGATTACTTGCTAGTTCATGCTGGTTTTGCAATAAGTAAGTTAAGTAAAGAAGAAGGAGAAGAACGTTTAGATATTTTTAGGGAGCTTGAAGAAAAGATTGGAGAAATAAGCAAATGAATAAGAAGTTAATTATGGAACTTAAGGAGGAGTTAGATAAGATAGAAGGTACTATGACATTTATGGAGGTATGTGGCACCCACACTATGGAAATTGGGAAAATGTCTTTAAGAAATTTCCTGGGAAATAAGGTTAAATTAATTTCTGGTCCAGGCTGTCCAGTATGTGTAACTCCAAGTTTGTATATAGATTATATATATTCCTTAGCTTTAAATAAGAATATATCAGTAATAACTTATGGAGATATGCTAAGGGTTCCTGGGACAAGTCCTTTAATATCACTAGAAAGGGCGCGAGCTTTAGGTGGAGACATAAGAATAGTATATTCATCAATAGATGCAATAGAAATAGCTAAAGAGGAAAAAAATAAGAATTTTGTGTTTTTAGGTATTGGTTTTGAAACTACAATACCTTCTACCTGCGTGTTATTAGAGGAGATAATAAATAAAGGTATTAGTAATCTATTTATTTTGTCAATGCATAAGAGAGTTGAACCTGTAATGGAGAAACTTATGGAGGATAAAGAGATTAAATTAGATGGATTCCTTTGTCCAGGTAATGTTGCAGTTATATTAGGAGAAAGAGATTTTGAATTTATTAAAGAATATGGACAATTAGGTGTAATAGCAGGCTTTAAAGAGGATGAAATTATAGAAGCTATTATACAGCTTATAAGGAATAAAGGTAGTAAAAAAATAATTAATTGTTATAAAAGATTTGTAAGTAGAGATGGAAATATTGTAGCAAAAGAGTTAATTAATAAATATTTTAAAGAATCACAATCATTATGGAGAGGACTTGGAAATATAGATAAAAGTGGATTAGTTTTAAAGGATGAGTATAAAGAAAAAGATATACTAAATAAATTTCCGTTAGATGAAGAATTAAAGCTAATTACTAGGAGTAAAGAAAAGTATGTATGTAGATGTGGAGAAGTACTAAAGGGAAAAATATTACCTTGTGAATGTAGTTCTTTTAAAAGAGTGTGTACTCCAGCATTCCCCATAGGACCATGTATGGTATCAAGTGAGGGAACTTGCGCAGCATATTACAAGTATGAAGGATAATAGGGGTGAGATTTATGGAAGATGTAATTACTCTTTCTCATGGTAGTGGTGGAGAGCAAAGTGAAAATTTAATAAAGAATGTAATATTACCTAAGGTTGGTAATAGTAAATTGAATATACTAGGGGATGGTGCAAGCTTGAGTTTGGGGGGAGAAATTGCCTTTTCAACAGATAGTTTTGTTATTAATCCCCTTTTTTTCGTGGGTGGAGATATAGGAAAGCTTGCAGTATGCGGAACTTGTAATGATTTATTAATGTGTGGAAGCATTCCTAAATATCTAAGCTTAGGATTAATAATTGAAGAGGGTTTAAGTATAGAAATTTTAAATAGGATAATTGAATCTTTAAGTGAAACAGCAAAGATAGCAGGAGTGGAAATAGTAACTGGAGATACAAAGGTGGTTGAGAAGGGACATGGAGATGGAATATTTATTAATACTTCTGGAATAGGTATTAAAGTGGAAAACTTAAGATTAGGAAAAGAAAGAATTGAGCCTGGAGATAAGGTGATAGTAACAGGAAACATAGGGGATCATGGCATATCCATTATGTGTGAAAGAAATAACTTTTTTCAAGGGGCAGTAAAATCAGATTGTGCTTATTTATATCCATTAGCTTCTATAATATTTGAATATGGTGACAAAATTAAGATTTTAAGAGATCCAACAAGGGGAGGAGTGGCAACGACATTAAATGAATTTGTAGATGGAACTAATTATTCTATTGAAATTCAAGAAGAAAGCTTACCTTTTAGTGAGGGAGCTTTAGGAGCTAGTGAAATATTAGGTATAGATTTATTGTACGCGGCAAATGAGGGGAAGGCTTTAATAGTTGTAGATGAAAGCATTGCAGAGGAACTTGTAGAAAAGCTAAGAAAGGTGGATTTAGGTAAGGATGCTTCTATTATAGGAGAGGTTGTCTCTTATGAAAAGGAAAAGGTATTACTTAAAGGACCTTTAGGTGGTAGGAGAATTTTAAACAAATTGGCTTCAGATTTATTTCCAAGAATATGTTAAGAAAGAGGTGAGAAGAATGCATGACTTTAATGGAATTGAAATTAAAAAAGAAGACCTACTAGATAGTGTTAAAGCTATGTATAAGGAAAAACGAAGGTTGGTTATGATTAATGGTTACATTAATGAAAATAAGGAAAATGTAATTGCGTATAACTTTGATATTAATGGCGATATAACAACTTACTTAGTAAAAGGGGAAGAGGTACTTCCATCTATAACGCCCATTTATTCAGCATCAGCAAGGTGGGCAGAAGAGGAAATAGAGGAAATGATGAATATGAAGTTTGAGGGGTTAGATAGGTCTGGTAGATTATTCTTACCAGAAGAATTTAAAGATGGTGAGGGACAAATATTGGTTATGCCATTAAGTGAATTAAAGAAATATAAGGATAAATAAAAGGGGTGAGGTAAATGAGTTATGTTGTACCTTTAGGACCTTATCATCCAGCACTAGAAGAGCCTGTTCATGTAAAGCTTTTTACTGAGGGAGAAGAAATTAGGGATGCAAAGGTTTATATAGGATATAACCATAGAGGAATTGAAAAGTTATGTGAAGAAAGAAACCATATTCAAACAATTACACTTGTTGAAAGAGTATGTGGTATATGTTCTCATTCTCATACTTTAGCTTATTGTTTAGCTGTAGAAAAGATAGTAGGAATGGAAGTCCCTAAAAGAGGAGATTACTTAAGGGTAATTACCTGTGAGCTTGAAAGACTACATTCTCATTTCTTATGGTTAGGTTTAGCAGCCCATATAATAGGGTTTGATTCATTGTTTATGATGTGTTTTGAAAAGAGAGAGAAGATAATGGACATGTTAGAAACACTATCAGGAAATAGAGTTAACTATGCAATGAATATTATAGGTGGTGCAAGAAGAGATATTAATGATGAGATTGAAAAGGATTTAAGAGAGAAGCTTAACATTTTAAAAGAAGATTTTAAAGCTATATTCGATATTTATGCTAACGATAAAACTGTAGCACTAAGAACTAAAGGAGTTGGAGTTTTAACAAATGAAGATGCCTTTATATATGGAGCCTGTGGACCACACGGAAGAGCATCGGGAATGAAGGATGATGTTAGAAAGGTTGATCCATATTGTTCTTATGATGATTTTGATTTTAAAGCTATAGTTCAAGCAGAAGGAGATGTATTCTCAAGAGCTGTTGTTAGATTACTAGAAATAGAAGAGAGTATAAAAATAATTGAACAAGCCTTAGATAATATGCCTGATACACCAATTAACTTAGGTATGAAAATGCCAAAGGTTCCAAAGGGAGAGTATTTCTCAAGAATAGAAGCACCTAGAGGTGAGGTATCATACTATGTTGTTTCTAATGGTGGACAAACTAATGGAAGAGTAAATATACATGTACCAACCTTTAAAAATGCAGCTACTGTACCAGTTATGCTTAAGGATAATACTATAGCAGATGCAGGTTTAATAGTTGCAAGTATAGACCCTTGTTTCTCTTGTTTGGATAGATAGATGCATGAATTGTCAGTTACTGAAGGTATCTTAAAAATATGCAAAGATGAAGAAAAAAAGAATAATTTTAAAAGTATAAAAGAAATAAGAATAAAGGTTGGAGAATTAACAGGGTTAGTACCTAGCTGTATAGATTACTATTTTAATGTAATAAGTAAGGATACAGTAGCAGAAGGTGCAAAGTTAATTGTAGAAAAGCTTCCAATAAAAATTGAGTGTAGAGAATGCTTATATGAAGGGGAAATACCTAAGGGAAATTATACTTGTCCTAAATGTAATTCATATAAGATAAAAATAAAGAATGGCAAGGAATTTTATGTAGACAGTTTGGAGGTTGAGTAATATGGAGATTAAGGTTGTTAAACAAATTATGGAGTGGAATGAAAATTGTCATAAAGAACTTCAAGATGAATTGAAAGAAAAGAAGGTATTTATGATTAACATAATGGGTTCTCCAGGAGCAGGAAAAACAACATTTATATTAGGTTTAATAGATGAACTTAAAAAGTCAGAAATTAAAGTAGGGGTTATTGAGGGTGATATTGCAGGTAAAATAGATGCAGAAAAAATGGCTGAAAGAGGCATACCAGTAGTTCAATTAAATACAGATGGAGCTTGTCATATAGAAGCTATGTCTATAAAAAACATACTTCCACAATTTGATTTAGATGATTTAGATCTTATCATTATTGAAAATATAGGAAATCTTGTTTGCCCAGCAGAGTTTGATATAGGGGAAAGCCTTAAGGTAGCTTTACTTAGTATTCCAGAAGGTGACGACAAGGTTGAAAAGTATCCACTGATGTTTACAAGAGCAGATGCTTTAGTATTAACAAAGTATGACTTAATAAATTATTTTGAATTTAATGAGGAAAGAGTAGAGAAGAATGCATTAATGAGAAATGATGAGCTTAAGTTATTTAAGGTAAATTCTAAGAATGAAGATGATATAAAGGAATTTAAAAATTGGCTTATTTCTAAAATTGAGGAATAGGGGGAAAGGATATGAGAAATAAAAAGGGTATTTTTGCAACTTCCCTTTTTGCTTTTGTATTTTGGATTTTATTTGTGTTACAAGATATAAATATATTCAAGATTGATATCCAAGAAGTAATTGTTGGATTAATAGTATCTGTAATAATTGGGTATTTTACATGTCCACTTTTTATCAAGGAAGATGGAACTTGGCTATTCAAAGAAAATAGATTCTTTAAATTAATAGCTTATATACCTTTTTATACAGTAGCTTTAATGAAAGCAAATATTGATGTGGCAAAAAGAGCTTTATCTAAAAACGTAAAGATAAATCCAGGTATAGTTAAAATTCCAACAGAGTTAGTATCAGATTATGGGTTATCAATGCTAGCAAATTCTATAACTTTAACACCTGGAACAATTGTTATGGACATTATAGAAGAGGACGGAAAAAATTATTTATATGTTCATTGGATAGACGTTGAAAGTGAAGAAGAAGATAAAGCAGGAGAAATAATCAAGGGAGACTTTGAGAATAGAATAAGGGGGATTTTTAAATAATGGATATGAGTAATGATTTAATGATAGTTGCAATAATCCTCTCTCTCTTATCATTAGTACTTTTATATAGAGTATTTAAGGGCCCTCACATTATAGATAGAGTAGTGGCAGCAGACTGTATAGATATAATCTTAGGTGTTGTATTAATACTATTTGGTTGTATTGAAGAGAGAAGTTTGTTTGTGGACCTTGGTCTTATAATGACATTACTTGGCTTTATTGGCACTGTGCTTATTTCTAAATATTTGGAGGGGAAAATATGATAGTGGTAAGAATTTTAATAGATTTACTATTTGCAGTTGGAATATTCTTTACCATAGCTGGAATCGTAGGAATGATTAGAATGCCAGATACCTATTGTAGACTACAATCATCAACTAATATTGCAACTATGGGAGCCTTACCAATTGCTCTTGGATGTGCTATATATGGGTTTGCTATTGGAAATTCTTCTTTAGGAATAAAGGCTTTAGTTATTATGTTCTTTTTAATTATAACTAACCCAGTGGCATCACATGCTATGACAAGAGCTGCATATAAAACAAAGGCCAAATTATTTGAGAAGAATAAGTGTGATCACTATGGGAGGGATGAAGAGGATGAATAGTTTTACTATATTAAATACAATTATTATCCTTGGAATGATTATTGCAGCTGCATCCCTTTTATTTATTGAGGATTTATTGCCATCAATAATAGCTATGTCCATTATGGGAAGCTTTTTAGCCTTAGAGTTTTTACTATTAAAGGCGCCAGACGTAGCTTTGGCAGAGGCAGCAGTAGGAGCAATACTTACTCCAATAATCTTTATAGTTACCTTGAAGAAGGTAAAAGATAAGAAAGATGATAAGGAGGAAGAAAAATGAAGAAATCAATAGGAATTCTTTCTCTTTTAGTAATAGCAGCTGCATTCATTTTTGTAGGATTTAAGATGGTGGATATGCCTTCCACTTATAATGGAGCAGCAGAAATTATAGTAAATGAAACTCAAGAAAAAACAGGAGCTATAAACTCTGTTACATCAATAGTATTTGATTTCAGAGGATATGATACCCTTGGAGAATCATTTGTTTTATTTACAGCAGTTTGTGGAGCAACAGCTGTTCTAAGAAAAAGAAGAGCTAAGGGGGTAGGAAATCATGAAGAAGAATAGAAAGCAAAAAGATATAATAGTTCCTTCTTGTGCAGATTTAGTTATACCTATAACTCTTGTTCTTGGAGCATATATCATACTTCATGGGCATTTAAGTCCAGGAGGTGGATTCCAAGGAGGAGTTTTACTTACTGGTGCTATTGCCATATTCTTTATAGCATATGGAAGAGATAAAGTATTAAAAACATTTCATTTAAATAGGCTAAAGACATCAGAAGATTTAGGTGCCTTAGCATTTGTTTTAGTAGCAACCTTAGGTGTTATATATGGAGCTGCCTTCTTTGGTAACGTAATTTGGAAAGGAACTTTAGGAAAATTATTTTCTTCAGGAACAATATTCTTAATGAATTTTGCTGTAGGATATAAAGTTCTTGCAGGAATTGGAGTTCTTCTTCTTATAATGATAGGTACTTTAAGAGATGATGAGGAGGAGGGACTAGAGGATGATAATTAATTATATAGGAGCTTTTCTCCTTATTGTAATTGGACTAGCTTTGATTATTTTTAAGAAGAATCTTATAAAAATAGTTATAGGTATGGGAGTTATGGATTCAGGAATAAATCTATTGCTAATTACAATTGGATTTAGAGCTGGTGGGACTGCACCTATATTTATAAGTGATTTAAAAGATGGTGCTTTCTTTGTTGATCCTATTCCTCAAGCATTAACACTTACTTCTATAGTAATTGGAGCTTGTGTTACAGCCTTAGCATTATCTTTAGTAATAAAGATAAAGGAGAGGTATGGAAGCATAGAATCTGACAAGGTAAGGAGGCTTAAAGGATGAGTAATGATTATTCAGGATATCCTTTAATAGCTATACTTACACCTTTTGTATTAGCATTTATAATAGGTCTATTTAAGGAAAAATATATAAAGATAAAGAAAGCTATTGCTATATTGGGATGCATGGCATCATTTATTATAACAGTGCTATTAATAAAACCTGTATTTTTAGATGGAAAAATAATAACTTATTGGCTAGGAAATTGGAAGCCTGTAGATAATATTGCTATAGGTATAGGAATGGAGGTAGATGCGCTATCTCTATTTGTAGGTTTAATAATAACAGCAGCTTGCACATTAAGTTCTATATATTCAATTAAATATATGAGCAAGGACGATGGGCTTGGTAAGTACTATACACTATTTTTACTTTTAGCAGGTAGTATGATTGGCTTTGTATTTACTGGTGATTTATTTAATATGTATGTAATGCTTGAAATAATGACATTTGCAGCAATTGCATTAACAGCATTTAGAACTCAGAAGGATAAGGCCTTAGAAGCTGGATTTAAATATTTAGTAATTGGGGGACTAGGTTCTTCTCTAATTCTTATGGGGACAGCATTAATATATGCTCAAACTCATACTTTAAATATTGCACAAATAGCTCTAGAGCTAAATAGTGGAGGAGAGAAATTTACTCCAGTAACAATTCTAGCTTTAGCATTATTATTAGTTGGATATGCAGTTAAATCATTTATGGTTCCATGTCATACATGGCCACCTGATGCTCATATGTCAGCACCATCTTCAATTTCTATGTTACTTTCAGGAGTGATGAGTAAGACTGGTGTTTATGGGTTAATAAGAATATTATTTATGATATTTATGGTAAGTGGCAATAAGGCATTAGCATATCTAGTAATGATATGGGGAGCTATAACCATGGTAGTAGGAGTTTCTATGGCACTTTTACAAACAGACTTTAAGAGACTTCTTGCATTCCACTCAGTATCTCAATTAGGTTATGTAATTACTGGTATAGGTGTAGGCTTAACTGCAGCAGATGGTATTGCGAATCTAGGGCTTATGGGTGGCTTATATCATATGGTTAATCATGCCTCCTTTAAGTGTTTATTGTTCCTGTGTGCAGGGGCAGTGCTTTACCGTGTGGGAACTACAGATTTAAATAAGGTTTCAGGACTTGGCAAAAAAATGCCTTTTACAGCAGTGATGTTTTTTATAGGAGCAGCAGCAATTAGTGGGATACCTCCATTTAATGGCTTTGCCTCTAAGTGGATATTGTATCAATCCACTTCAGAAACTCAAATACCAATAATAACAATTGTAGAACTTATAGTTTCTGTTCTTACATTAGCTTCATTTATTAAAGTTGGGCATTCTGTTTTCTTTGGAGCTGAAAAAGAGGAACTAAAAGAAGTAAAAGAAGTTCCATTTACTATGAAGTTACCAATGGGAATATTAGCATTAATATGCTTTGTTTTTGGTATATGTTCTAATTATGTTATTAAAGGAATATTAGTGCCTATAGTTGAGGCTATAAGAAATGTTCCTAAATATATAGATAATATGCTATTAGGAGATTTGTCATTATTACATCTTGAGAATTATACAAAGAGTGATTTGGAGTTTGCCTTTAGAGGAGAATATAATCCAGAGTCATTTTTAATACTTTTCTTTATAGGAGTAATAGCTATAATCGTAGCTATGACTTTTGGAATTCATAAGCTTGGTAAATGTAGAGTTGAAAGTAGCTCTTTAGAAGGAGCAATGGATACCAAATATGAAGTTTTTACAGGGGGAGAAAAAGAAGAATTCTCAAAGGTTGGACCTCATGATTTATTCTGGGGTATGAAACATGATTTTAAAGGATATTTCAATAGATTAAGTAATGCCCATTCAGGAATTGTTAATGATTATGCACTTTGGGTAGTTGTAACGATGGCAGTTATAATAATCTATTGCTTTATAACATTATAGGGGGTGAGTAGATATGGAAATAGCTAAATTTATTTTTCATGTATTAATTTTTCCAGGAGGATTATTTGCAATAGCTATAGCATTACTTATGTCTGGAATAGACAGAAAGCTTGTTGCTAAAATGCAATTAAGACAAGGACCTCCACTACTTCAACCATTTTATGATTTTATAAAGCTATTAGGTAAGGATGTAATAGTTCCAAGAAATGCAGCTAGGAAAGCTTTTCTTTTGGCTCCTATAATTGGACTAGCTAGTGTGTTAATAATACCTATATTTATTCCTATGTATCAAGAGGCTTTTATAAATAGTACAGCTGATATTATAGTTATAATATATCTTTTAACAATACCAGCAGTAATGTTAGTAGTAGGTGGAAGTTCTTCATCTTCTCCATTAGCTGGAATAGGAGCTTCAAGAGAAGTTGTAACGATGCTTGCTTATGAATTGCCTATGGTTATGTCTATACTTGCAGTTTGCAAAAAGGCAGGAGCATTTATGGGAACTAACGTAAGTTTTTCACTATTAGGTATACAAGGATTTCAGGTAGCTGATGGAATGGGATTATTTCATATAACACTAATACCAGCAGCCATAGCATTTTTAATGGTTATTCCAGCAGAAGTAGGTGTAGTACCATTTGATATGGCTGAAGCTGAAACAGAAATTTGTGAAGGACCTTTAGTAGAGTATAGTGGATTATACCTAGCTTTATATAAACTAACAAGTCATATTAAAGCATTTATTATGTCAGGATTATTTGTAGCACTATTCTTAGGTGGAAAAGGTATAGGAGTCACTGGAAATGCTACTTTAAATATAATACTGAATATAATATTATTTTTGATTTTAACACTTGTTGTTATGTTTATATCTATAACTTTAGTTAGAGCTATAGCTGGAAGATTTAAAATAAATCAAGGATTAAAGTTCTTTTGGACAGTACCAGCTGTTTTATCTTTAATAAGCTTCTTGGCTATTACATTAGCTATGTGATTGGAGGGATTTAAATGGGGTTAATGAGTTTAAGTAAAGAGAAGTCTCCTTGGATATATCATTTAAACACAGGTTCATGTAATGGGTGTGATATAGAGTTAGTAGCACTTTTAGGGCCAAGATATGATGTGGAAAGGTTTGGAGTAAAGCTTACAGGAAGCCCAAAGCATGCAGATATCGTTATAGTAACAGGACCAGTTACAACACAGTCTAGAGAAAGAATGCTAAGAGTTTTATCACAGGTTCCAGAGCCTAAGGTGGTTATGTCTATAGGATCTTGTCCAATGTCTTGCAATGTGTTTAAGGGAAGTTACTCAGTAGATGGCCCTTTAGATAAATGGACAAAAGTAGATGTGGCTGTAGGTGGGTGTGCACCAAAACCAGAAGCAATTATTCAGGGGTTAGTTGAAGCTGTTAAAATATTAAAAGATAAAAGGGGAGGGGATAAATAATGATACCTTATTTAAAGGAAGCAATAGGAAATTTATTTAAACCTTCAGTAACATCTAAGTTTCCAGAGAAACCAGTAGAAACTCCTAAGAATTATAGAGGAAGAATAAGTTTTAATGCAGATCAGTGTATTGGATGTGGAATGTGTATAAGAGTTTGCTCACCAGGTGCTATAACTAAAACTCAAAAGCCAGTGGAAGGTGGCCAAGAAATAACAATGGAGTTTGATTTAAGTTCCTGTACTTTTTGTGGTATGTGTAGTGATTTTTGTCCTAAAAAGACAATTACACTTACTGGAGATTCTCAAATGGTGGAACTAGATAAGAATAATTTTAAAGTTAGTGGCTCTTTTATTAAGAAAGCTCCACCGAAACCAACACCAGAGCAATTAAAGAAAATAGCAGAAGCTAAAAAAGCAGCTGCAGAAAAGAAAGCTTTAGAAAATAAAGTTACAAGTTAAAGAATGTGGGGGGATATTTATTTTACTTGTTTCGTCGCTGAGCTCAAAGTTACATTAAAACAAATATCCACCCCACTCGTACTAAAGGTAAGGAAATTATAAAATTATTATGCTTGATTTTATATTTTATAATATGAAAATATAATAATACCTTTGATTTATAGCTAATTAAAATTTTATACTTTCCTAGGCAGTAAAAAAGAAGAGTTCCATTTGGCACTCTTCTTTTTTGGAATTAAAAGTAATTAAATTGAATTAAAAGTTAATAAAAGTAATTTAATAACATCACATAGTAAAAAGTATATAAATACACAAAAAGAGAGATAAAATGAGATAAATTACTGTGGATATGATTTCAATAAGATACAATATTTTACTAAAAGTTAAATTCTAAGTATAATCCTATATGATTATGAAGTCATGGAGGGATAAAATGATGTATAAGGATATAAATCTTCAGCAGGAGATTTATAGACAAGATGTATACAAATTAATGGACTGGTTAAGAGATGATGAAGTAAGTCGTTATTTAAATGAAGAAAAAGGAATAATAAATTCATTAGATTATTTATTAAGAGCTTCAACAGTTCCTGTACTAACACAATATTTTAGTCAAGGAGGTCCTTTTTATATAATAGAATATAAGAAAGATTCTGTTGGATATCTTAAATTGGTTCCAAAAGGTAAGATAGTAGAAATAGTTATAGCTATAGGAAATAAAGAAAAGTGGGGGCAAGGAATAGGTACACTTGCTTTAAAGAAAGGCATTTCAGAAGCTTTTTTAAGTTATAGGGCAAAGGAGATAGTAGCTAAAATTCATCATAATAATATTAGATCAAAAAAAATATTTAAAAAAGTTGGATTTACAATGGAGGATACATTAAAAGTTGAAAATTTATATTCTTTAACATTTGATGATTATATAAAGGGATACAGTAAAGAGAGGATTAGTTAAAACCCTCTCTTTTTTGCTTCAGCTCCACTTTCATTTATTCCTGGTTTTTCTACAGTGGTATTAAAACTACTTTTTCCATATTGACCTTGAGATTTAACTCCATTTCTTAAATAATCTTTTTTATCATAATCTCTGTTATTGTTATTATCCAAAATAATCACCTCTTAATCTTATTCTGTATTAGTATGTGAAGAAAAAGTTTTTTTAAACAAAAGTATATATGTCATGAAGTTGAAATATTTAGTAGTTAGAATAAATATAAAGGAAATTAAGATTTTCTTATAAATTTAACTAGATAAATATAGTATAATAGTAGTGGGTTAATATGAAATTTAACTTGTAAAGAGAGGAAATGCTATGAAAGAATCACTTATAGAGTTATGTAATAGAGTAATAAAGAATTATAAGAAATCAAAAGAAGATTTTAGATATGATGGGGAATATATAAATCATTTTGCATCATTAATTTATGGAAACAGAAATCAAGAAGTACCTACAAAAAGAATAAAAGAAATAAGATCATTTATAAAAAATAATACATCGAGAATGTCTTATTTTAGAGGAGATATTTTATATATATTATCATTTTTAATAGGCAACGAAGAAAATTGGAAAAGCATTGCTGAAAAAATAATTTTAGTATATGAAGAATTAATAGAAAAAGGGTTTAAAGAAAGTCATTATTTGGTGTTAACATCGTATGCAATAGTAAAGTATTCTAAAGGAAAAGACCTTAACTATATAATTAATAAAACACATTATATATATGAGGATATGAAGCAAAAATATGATAACGTTACCAATGAGGAGGATCATCTTCAATGTGCCTTATTAGCATTAAATGATATTAATACTGGTGATTTATATTTAAAAATGAAAGGCGTTTTTGAACTGATTTCAGACTTTGATATGTTTTCAAGAAATAGTGTACAAGGACTTGCCATGACAGTTTTGTTAAATAAAAACATAGAAGAACTGAATATTATATATAACTTATTGAAAGAATTTGAAAATAGGGATATAAAAATTAGTCATCAATTTTTATCTATAGTAGGTATGATTAATGTAGAAGATGGTGTCCAAAGATATGTGGACAAAGTAGAAATGGTTATAGATTATTTATGTGAGGTAGAATCACAGTATGAGTTTTATATGGATAGAAGCTTTAGAGCCTTTATAGCTATTATGCTTATAGAATTCTCAAAAGAAGTAGAAGAGGAGAGATATCTAGAGGAACTATTATCTATGGGAGTATATTCTTTTTTGGTAAGTAAGAATCAAGGAGTATTTTCCGAGGTATTAGCCTAAGCTTAACTTATGGATAGAATAATTTTGCATGTTGATATGGATGCATTTTTTGCATCAGTAGAACAATTAGATAATCCAAGCCTAAGAGGAAAGCCTGTAATTGTAGGAGGAGTAAGCGAGAGAGGTGTAGTTTCTACATGCTCTTATGAGGCAAGAAAATATGGTGTACATTCAGCTATGCCTGGATTTATGGCTAGAAGTAAATGTCCAATGGGAATCTTTTTACCTGTAAGATATGGTAGATATAAAGAGATTTCTAATAAAATTTTTGATATTTTTAAAGAGATAACACCAGTTATAGAACCTTTATCTATAGATGAGGCTTTTCTAGATATAACAGACACTAATTTTAAGGATGGAAAAAGAGTGGCGTTATACATAAAGGATAAGGTGAAAAAGGAAATAGGATTAAATCTGTCTATAGGTATTTCATATAACAAGTTTTTAGCAAAGCTTGCATCTGATTGGAATAAACCAAACGGAATTATGGAAATAAAGAAAGATATGATTCCAGATATTTTACTACCTTTATCTATTTCTAAAATACATGGCTTAGGAAAAAAATCAGTTGGAAAGCTAAATAATATGGGAATATTTACTGTTAAGGATTTATATTTACTTCCTAGGGAGTTTTTTTATAGTTATTTAGGAAAGTCAGGTATAGATATTTATAATAGAATTAGAGGGATAGATAACAGAGAAGTACAAGTAACTAGGGAAAGAAAATCTGTAGGAAAAGAAAGAACTTTAAAGTTTAATACATCAGATAAAGATGAATTATTAGTTTACTTAAAAGACTTTTCAGAAGAAATTAGTATAATATTAGCTAGTAAAAATATGATGGGAAAGACTATAACTTTAAAATATAAAACTGGAGAATTTGAAAATCATACAAGAAGTAAAACTTTAAATAAATATATATATAAAAGTGAGGATATTTATTCTGTATGTAGGGAGCTTTTGGAACTAGAAGATTTAAAAGATGAACTAAGATTAATTGGGGTAAGTATATCTTCATTTAAAGAGACAGAAATAGAACAATTATCATTATTTTAAAAAAAGTAGTTGCAAATCTTTTGTTAAATTAATATAATAATAGGAAATAAAGTAAAATCAGTAACCGAAGAAAGTACTTATAGGTAAATGGTTAAGCGAGCCGTCGTTTGGTGAAAGGTACGGAACAGGAGCTTTTAAGGAATGGGCTTTGGTAGATGCGATGTGAAATTATTTTATAAGAGTAGCTTAGCCGTTTTCAAACGTTACATTGATAGGATATAAAATGTTAAGTTGTATCTAAAAAGAGGGAAACAATGAAATTGTTTCTAAATATGGGTGGCACCACGAGTCTATCGTCCCAACAGGATGATAGGCTCTTTTTATATGCAAAAAAATTGGGGAGGAAAGAAAAATGGAAAAATATTATGGAAAGTATGGCGGACAATATGTCCCAGAAAATGCATTAAAGGCATTAAATTCTTTAGAAGAGTCATTTATAAAATATAAGGATGATCTTAATTTTTTAGAAGAATATAATTATTATTTAAAACAATATGTTGGTAGAGAAAATCCTTTATATTTTGCACAAAGGCTTACGGATTATGTTGGGGGCTGTAAAATTTATTTGAAAAGAGAAGATTTAAACCATACAGGAGCTCATAAAATAAATAATGTTTTGGGGCAAATGTTATTAGCAAAGAGAATGGGAAAGAAAAAAGTAATAGCGGAAACTGGGGCAGGTCAACATGGTGTTGCAACAGCTACAGTTGCAGCATTAATGGGGATGGATTGTACTATTTACATGGGTGAAGAAGATATGAGAAGACAGGCCCTTAATGTATTTAGAATGGAGCTTTTAGGAGCAAAAGTAGTAGCGGCTACAAAAGGTACAAGAACCTTAAAGGAAGCTGTTGACTTAGCAATAGAGGAATGGGTTAAAGATGTAGATAATACATTTTATGTTTTAGGATCAGCTGTTGGGCCACATCCATATCCAGCAATGGTAAAAGAATTTCAAAAGATTATAAGTATTGAAGCTAAAAGGCAAGGATTTGAGGCAGAAGGAAAGTTACCAGTAGCTGTTATAGCTTGTGTTGGTGGAGGAAGTAATGCTATAGGAGCCTTTGCAGAATTTATTGAAGAGGAAAATGTAGAATTAATAGGAGTTGAAGCAGCTGGTAAAGGCGTAGATACTGATTTGAATGCAGCAACTATGAGAAATGGAAAAGATGCAGTAGTGCATGGAATGAAAACAAAATGTATAGTTGACGAAAAAGGTGAGGCAAGAGAAGTATATTCTATATCTGCTGGACTAGATTACCCAGGGGTAGGGCCAGAACATGCATATCTTAAAGATATTGGAAGAGCAAAATATGTACCATGTACAGATGAAGAAGCTTTAGAAGCATTTAAAATACTATCAAGACTTGAGGGAATCATACCTGCAATTGAAAGTTCACATGCAGTATCATATGCCTTAAAGTATGCTAAGAGTAAAAATAAAGAGGATTATATAATAGTGAACTTATCAGGAAGAGGAGATAAAGACGTTCAAGAATTGATGAGTAAAATAAAATGATATAAAAATATTTGATAAATTGATATCTAAATCACCTCATTAAGAATACTAATATAGTAGACTACTAAATAAAGGAGGGAACTACTTGAGTAATACTGTAGAATATAGCAGTTTCTAAAGTGGGCAATTAAAATGAAGAGAGAGTTAACTCCAAATGAGGTACTATTTAATGTAGACTTAAATGAGGGTGATGATAATAAAATTAGACTCAAGGATATTCCCGAAATAACCTCTGCTTATGAAAAGATAAAGAGAGCTATCAGTATTGATGAAGAAGGTTATAACTTATATATAATAGACTCCTTCTCTAAGGATAAGTTAGAAAATTTAACTAAGTTTATAGAAAATTTGTATAAAAATGCAGAAGCACCAAAGGATATTTGTTACGCTACTATAAATGATCCTAAGAGACCAGAGCCTATTTTTTTAACTAATGGAAAGGGTGCTAAATTAAAAGAAACTATAGAGAGTATTAAGAATAGCTATTATGAAGTGGCTATGGAGTTTTATAATACATCTTCTGAATCAGAAAAAGATAGTATTATAGATGATGTTCATAGTAAAAGAACAAAGTATATTGGTGAATTAATGGAGATGGCCAAAATAGAAGGATTCGATGTTAAGGCCACTAATGGAGGATTTGCGTTTATTCCTTTAAAAGAGGGAGAAGCAATGACAGAAAAGGAATATGATGAATTATCAGAAGAAAATAAGGATTCTATAGTTTTAAAGGCATCTAATTTAAAGAAAAAAGCGGAAGTTGTTTTGGAGAAACTTAAGGATATAGAGCTTACCTCTATGAATAGGCTAAAAGGTATATATGCTGAATTTATGGATGTAGAAATGGAGGATGAAAAAGAGGATTGCTTATTAAATTTTATAGATGATGATGATGCTTATGAATACCTTGAAAAAGTATTTTATAGTATAGAGAAAGAACTAGTTGATTGCTATACTATGAATGTAGAGGATGATGAGTCGGATATTAATGAAGTATTAGATAAGTATGATATATCAGTATTGGTAGATAACACAAATAATAAAAATCCTAGAGTTATCTATGAAGAAGATCCTAATGTGACTAACTTATTTGGAAATATAGAATATGAGAATCATAATGGACTTTACTCAACTGATTTATCCTTAATAAATCCTGGCTCAATGCTTCAAGCTAACGAAGGCTGTATCATAATTAGATTAAATCAATTGGCAATGAATAATTATAGTTATTATTATTTGAAGAAGACCTTAATGTCTGGAAAGGTAAGTATAGATTCATCTAGAGGATATCTAGATATTATATCCATTAATGGAGTTAAACCTAAAGCTGTGCCTATAGATGTAAAGGTAATTTTAATTGGCGACTATGAGAGCTATGATATTTTATATAATGCGGATGAAGATTTTAAATCACTATTCCCAATAAGAGTTGAGTTTGCCAATTACGTGAAGAACCAACCTATAAAAGGAAAAGTTTTAAAAGATTATATTTTGGATAGAGGAAAAAAGCATTATATAAACAAAGTAAGTGATGATGCAATAAAAGAAATAATAAAATATTTATCTAGGGTGGCAGAATGTAGAGGAAAGATATGTATTGAAGATAAAAATATAGATAGACTTCTTATATTAGCCAATAATATTGTTGAACTAGATGGTAGAGAAATTATATCTGATAAGGACATAAGAAATGTTGCATATGAAAAGTCCTTAATTGAAGATGAAATACTAGAGATGTATGAAGATAGTAAGATAATTTTAACGCTAAGTGGCGAGAAAGTTGGAGCTATAAATGGACTCGCTGTATTAAGTTCTGGATATTTTACTTTTGGAAAACCTATGAGACTTACCTGTGTAGCATGTAAAGGTGAAGGTAAGATATTAGATATTCAAAAGGAAAGTAACATGTCAGGAAGTATCCATGAAAAATCTATAAATATCTTAAGTGGCTTACTAAGTAATTTAATAATTCCTTATGAAAAGTTGCCTGTAGATTTTCATTTAAGCTTTGAACAAACTTATGGACAAATAGATGGTGATAGTGCCTCAGTTGCAGAAATACTTTGTATACTTTCATCTTTAAGTAAGGTAGGAATAAAGCAAAATATTGCAGTTACAGGGTCTATAAATCAATTTGGAGAGGTTCAAGCTATAGGTGGAGTAAACGAAAAGATAGAAGGATTCTACAAGGTTTGCAAACTATTAGATGATACCAAAGATAAGGGAGTATTAATTCCTGTAACTAATAGTGAAGATTTAGTTCTTAATAAGGAAGTTGAAGAAGCTATAGAAAAGGGTGAGTTCCACATTTATACAATGGAGAATTTACAGGATGCTATAGAAGTTATGATGTTAGACAATAAAATATCATATAAAGATTTGTTTAAGATAATAGAAAAAGAAGTTGAGAAGTATAAGGGGAAATCTAAGTAGAAATATTTAAAGGGATTGTATCAAAAATGTTGTTTTTGATACGATCCTTTTTAACTTATAATTTCTTTGCCTTTAGTACGAAATAAATATCAACCTAATTAATCAATGTGACAATAGAAAGTGGAAAGTCGAAACATCTGTAGGGATATAATGGTGTAACAATGTGAAAAATAAAGATTTTATTATTAAAATATATTATATTACAGAAAATAGGAATAAAATTACAGCTAAATATTGACTTAACATAATTATATATGCTAAAATATGGAAAAAGGGCCTGAGGAGGAGGTGAAATACTCTAAGGAAATCTTTAGAGTAGATTATATATGTATCTAAAGTTTGAAAAAAGTAATAATACGTTAATAGCAAACTTAATTGGCGAATTAGATCATCATAGTGCAGAAGAAGTAAGAGCAAAGATAGATGATAGAATAGAGAGAGAAAATGCTCAAAGATTAATTTTAAACTTTGGTGGAGTAACATTCATGGATAGTTCCGGTATAGGAGTAGTTGTTGGAAGATTTAAAAAGATGACGTCTAGAGGTGGTGCTCTGTGCGTTGTTGATGTAAGTAGAGGAGTTAACAGAGTATTTGAATTGTCTGGGTTATTTAAAATTATCAATCACTATAGAGATGTTGATGAAGCATTGAAGTGCATTTGATGGAGGGGTTTTCATGTATGATAATAAGATAAAAATTGAATTTGAAAGTAAGTCCCAAAATGAGGGCTTTGCAAGAGTTGCAATAGCAGCATTTGTTTCTCAACTAGATCCAACAATAGAAGAAATTACAGATGTAAAAACAGCAGTGTCAGAAGCTGTTACAAACTCTATAATTCATGGATATGAAAATAAAAAGGATGGAATAGTTGTTATAGAAGCAATGTTGTCTGGTAATGACATAACTATAATTATTTCAGATAATGGTAAAGGAATTAAAGATGTAAGTCAAGCTAGAGAACCATTATTTACATCTAGACCAGATTTAGAAAGATCAGGGATGGGTTTCACCGTAATGGAAACATTTATGGATAGCCTTCAAGTTGAAAGCCAAGAAGGAAGAGGTACAAGGGTGGTATTAAAGAAGAAATTTGATTCAGTAAGTTAGGTGAAAAAAAGATGGAGAAAGGGAATTTTAAACGAGAGGAATACAATTATGATGATAACTCTCAGCTACTTCCATTAGCTAAAGCTGGCGATGAAGTAGCTATGAATAGACTTATAGAAATGAACCTTCCGCTTGTATCTTCATTAAGTAAAAAGTTTTTAAATAGAGGATATGATTATGAGGATATATTTCAAATTGGCTCTATAGGGTTAGTCAAAGCAATAAAAAACTTTGATGCATCATTTAATGTGAAATTTTCTACTTATGCAGTTCCAATGATTGTAGGAGAAATTAAAAGATTTCTAAGAGATGACGGGATGATAAAAGTAAGTAGAAATATTAAAAGTCTTGCAAGAAAGATTCATTTCGATAAGGAAGAATTAACAAAACAGCTAGACAGAGAACCAACGATTGAGGAATTATCTGAGTATTCAGGTATAGAAAAAGAAGATTTAGTTTTTGCTGTTGAATCAGCATCTAGTTTACAATACTTATATGATACTATACACCAGGACGATGGAGCACCTGTATTGCTTATAGATAAGTTAAGTGAAAAAGGTGTAGAAGATAACGATATGATTGATAAAATTGCACTTAAGGAAGCATTAAGGTCTTTAGATGAGAAGTCTAGACAAATAATTATGCTTAGATATTTTAAAGATAAAACACAAGTGCAAGTAGCAAAGATGCTAGGAATAAGCCAAGTTCAGGTATCTAGAATTGAAAAGAAAGTTTTAAATGTAATGAGAGATAAATTACAGGATTAAAAAAGGTTGTTGCTAAAAGCGACAACCTTTTTTTCTTACCTTTAATACTGAGGGAATAGATATTTATTTTTCTGTGACTTGGAGCTTGCGACGGAACAAGCAAAATAAATATCCACTCCACCTTTTTTACCATTCTCCTGGATAAGCAATTACATGAACTGTGACATTTCTTCTTCCAAAGGCATAACATTCTTCTCTTGAATTCATAAATAAGTCTATTTTCATTTGTTTAATTGCTCCACCAGTATCTGCTGCTATAGCATATCCATACCCAGGAATATATAATTTACTACCTAAAGGAATAACAGTCTTATCTACAGCTACTGTACTTAGTCCATTAGGGTCTCTAACAGGTTTTGTACCCATAGCAGTAATTCCGTGACCATAATAAGCAGTTGCTTCCATTTTATAAGTTGCTTTATAAGAAGTATTATTATCATCGTTTGATGAATTGGAATTATTATTCATTAATGATAATTTATATTGTGCTTCTGATATAGCAGAATTTATTTTTGATTTTACAGAAGCGGTAGATATCTGTGGTAATAATCCTTTTAAATTAACAATTGCATCATTAAGTTGTCTATAAGTAGGATTATCTGAATAAACTATAGATAATTGATGAGAGATTAATTTTTCTTCATTTTCTTTTATCTTATTAGCAATCTTCTCTTTTTCATTTAATAAGTCTGTTTTCTTTTTATCAACTTCAGCTTTCTTTTCTTTTGTTAAAGAAAGCTTTTCATTAATATCATCATTTATAGCTTGAAGATTTTCTTGTTTATGTTTAATAGCTTCTGAAGACTTTTCTAGCTCTGACATTCTTGTTTTATTATCTTCTATAAGTTTTTTATCCATTTTAATTATAGATTGGTAAGCGTAAAGTCTGTCTGACATTTCAGAAAAACTATTAGATTCTAGTAATGATAGTAAAACTGTAATACTTGCAGTACTACCGCTCTTATACATTTCTCTTATTCTATGAGAAAGAACCTCCTCGTTTTCTGATATTTCTATTTTTAAACCCTCTATTTTATCTTCAATAGTTTGTATTTCTTTTTTTGTTTTTTGTATTTCAAGTTCGTTATTCTTTATATCTTTTTCAATACTATATATTTCATCATTTAGCTTTGAAATTTCATTATCTATATCTTTTAGAGAGGATGAAATTTCATTAAAATCACTTCTGTTTTGATCTAATTCTTTTGTAGCAAAAGCTCTTGAGGATATATTAAATACAAAAAATATACTCAAAAATAAAGTGAAGACTTTTTTCTTCATAACGACCTCCTTTAAAATTTAGATTTTCAATATTAAAGCAAATAAGCTTATTTTATTATTTTTATGATAACATATTCACAAAAAAAGGACAAAGGTTAGTAACAGTGGTTATTTTACCATAAACTTTCTGATTTAGAATGGATTTTTTACAAATACTATGAGTAGCAATTCTAAAAGGAGTGTGACAATTTATGGTCAGAGAAAGAAGTATTATTCAAAGGTTTCAGACCTTAGAGAAAGAAGTAGAACCTAAACCACAGATAGTAAAAAATTGTATAAGAGCATTTTTAGTTGGAGGATTAATCTGTGATTTAGGTCAAGTTATAATGACTGTTTTAAAGAATTATGATTTTTCAAAGGATGAGATAGGAGCTATAACATCAATTAGCATGGTTTTCTTAGGAGCGTTATTAACAGGTGTTGGAATATACGATAAAATTGCAGCTTATGCTGGTGCTGGAACAGTAGTGCCTATAACTGGATTTTCTAATGCTATAGTAGCACCGGCCATTGAATTCAAAAAGGAAGGTTTTGTTTTTGGAGTTGCTGCAAAAATGTTTACTATCGCTGGACCAGTTCTGGTTTATGGAATTGGATCGTCAGTTATTGTAGGAATTGTTTATTATATATTTACTAAACTTTAAAGAGGAGGTATGGACATGGGTATGCAATCACTTAAAAGAAGAGGGACACAAACTATAGAGTTAGCTCATCCTCCTAAAATAATATCAACTTATTCTGTGGTAGGACCTAAAGAAGGGCAAGGACCATTAAAGACATACTTTGATGAAGTATTAAATGATGATACATGTGGAAAAGATAGTTATGAAAAGGCAGAAAGCGATATGATGTTTAATGCAATAAAGGAATCTATAAAGAGGGCAGAATTACAGCAGAGTGATATAAATTATTTATTTGCAGGAGATTTATTAAATCAAATAATATCTTCAAGTTTTGCTGCAAGAGAATTTGAAATACCTTTCTTTGGACTTTATGGAGCCTGTTCAACAATGTCAGAATCTTTAAGCTTGGCATCATTAATTATGGATGGAGGTTTTGCTAATTATGTTATAGCAGCAACATCTTCCCATTTTAGTGCAGCTGAAAGACAATTTAGGTTTCCTTTAGAGTATGGAGCTCAGAGATCTCAAACAGCTCAGTGGACTGTGACAGGTGCAGGAGCTATGGTTCTAGGAAAAGAAGGGGATTTTCCAGAGGTAAGATATGTTACAACTGGTCTTGTAAAAGATTATGGTGTTATGGATGCTAACAATATGGGAGCTGCAATGACACCAGCAGCAGTAGATACAATTTATAAGCACTTTAAAGATACGGGGAAAACACCGAAGGATTATGATGTCATTGCAACTGGTGACCTTGGCAGGGTAGGAAAACAAATGACTGATAAACTTTTGTTAGAATATGGATATGATATGAGAGATAACCATATTGATTGTGGAGATATTATATTTAATAGTGAAGCACAAAATACTGATGCAGGTGGAAGCGGATGTGGATGTTCGGCTGTAGTTGCTTCAGGATATTTATATAAGAAATTAATGAGAAAAGAAATAAAGAGTGTTTTGTTAGTATCAACAGGAGCGTTAATGAGCACAACTTCTTCTCTTCAAGGAGAGAGTATTCCAGGAATTGCTCATGCTGTTGCTATTGAAATGAATCATTAAGGAGATGATTTTCTTTGGAATTTATCAAAGCGTTTGTTGTTGGAGGATTAATATGCGTTGTAGCTCAAATATTAATGGACACTACAAAGCTTACTCCAGCTAGAATTTTAGTTATATTTGTAACTTTAGGTACTATACTTGGTGCCTTTGGAATATATGATAAAATAGTTGATTTTGGAGGAGCAGGGGCAACTATTCCATTACCTGGGTTTGGAAATACATTAGCAAAGTCTGCTATGAAAGCAGTAGATGAATCAGGATTATTAGGAGCATTTATTGGAGGAATAACAGGTACTGCAGGAGGGATAACAGCTGCAATCTTCTTTGGCTATATAATGGCTGTTATATTTAACCCTAAAACTAAAAAATAAAATGACAAAAGATGAGGAAAAAAGACTATCCTCGTCTTTTATTTATGTGTATAGTTATATTATAGATTATTAAAGAAATTAATTCTCTAGGGAGTGGGGGAGTAAACTTGAATTTTTATTATAACAATACATGGAAATTTATTATTGAAAAATTAAGTAGTGATATACATAAAGGATTGTCAGAGGAATCAGTTCCTAAAAGAAGAGAAGCATATGGAGATAATAAAATAAAGTTACCACTTGGAAGCAGTGGAGTTTTTTCATACATAAAAGAACTAATAAGTATATATTTATTAATTTGTTTATTTATAGATGTATTCCTTTTTGTGAATAAAAAATATGTACTAGCATTATTTGTTATTATTATATTCTTCTCAAATATTCTATTAAGGTGGTTAAATATTTACCAGAAGAAGAAGCAAATGGAGTTTTTACAAAATATAAATTACACAACTGTTTCTGTACTTAGAGATGGTGTTGAGAAAATTGTTAAAGCAGAAGATTTGGTTGTTGGAGATATAGTTTATGTAAGAAAAGGATCACTTATAGCAGCTGATATGAGAGTCATTAGGGCTCATGATATTAAAGTTGATGAGAAGAATGTAACTGGAGAGCACTTTCTAAAGGACAAGTATGAGAGCAAGATAGGTGGAGAAGTATCATCTATTAGTGAGATGAAAAATATCTTGTTTAAGGGAACAGTTATAAAAGAAGGTGAAGGTGCAGGTATAGTAATATCTACAGGGAATAGTACTCAGCTTGGTAAACTTTTAACTGTAATGAATTATGCTAATAGTAATAAGAACACTCTTAGATCTATGTTGGATAAGAATATTAATAAATTATATATATTAATTTCAGTTGTAACTATTATAATTTATCTATTAAATAAAGAACTTATATCTGTTTCATTATTCTTATTAGGAATTATACCTGTAGAATTAATATTAAATACATATATTTATGTCTTGAAAAAAGATCTTAATAATGATGGCGTTGAACTTATTAATACATCTACCTTAGAGATGGTAAAAGATTTAGAGATATTATTTTTAGATAAGGTTGGTTCAATAACTTTAAATAAGATGGTTGTTAAGGGAATAGTATCAAATAATAAGTTATATGATATTGATAAAATAGATTATAAAAAAGATATTAATATTAATAGACTTATGGATATTCTTTTATTATGTAATAACTCTACTTATAACATTGAAACAGATGATGGTAGTGGCGATTTAAGTGAAATTGCATACATACGCTTTGCTTCTAATAATAGAATATATAAATCTTTATTAGATAGTAAGCATAAAAGAATATTTGAAGTACCTATGGATTCTGATAAAAGAATGTTAACAACATTAAATAAATCTAAAAAGGGGTATAGAGCAAATATAAAGGGAGATGTAGACAAGGTACTTGAGAGATGTACACATATAATGATAGATGGTTTAGAGAAAGAAATTACAAATGAAGATATTAAGATGATAAAAGCCTTGGATTTTAATTATTCTGTAGAAGGTCTTAAAACACAGGGAGTTGCCTATAGAAGTTTTAATTATCAACCATCAATTTCAGAAAATGTTGAAAGTAATTTAGTGTTTGTTGGAATAGTTGCATTAGAAAATCCTATTATTGATGATGTTGACAAACAAATTCTTAATATAAAACAAAGAGGAATAATACCTATACTGTTTACAGATGACAATAAAATAGCAGCAACTGCTATAGGACAAAAAACTAAACTAATATCAGACCCATCATTGGTTATTTCAGGAATAGAATTAGACTCCTTATCTAAAGATGAGCTAATTGGAGTTCTATCTAAAGCTAAAATATTTTCAAGGGTAAATCCTGAAATAAAAAGTAAAATAGTAGGGCTATTTAATCAGGATGGTTATAAGGTAGGAGTTGCAGGTGAAACTTTAGGGGATTTATCTTCTTTAGGTATAGCTAAAGTAGGAATAAGTAAGGGTAAAGCACCAGAGATAGTAAAAAAAGTTTCGGACTTATTTATAAAAGATAATTACTTGAATAAATTTTTAAATCTTTTTGATGTATCACAAAGTTTTATGAAGAACCTATATTCATGTAAAAAAATAACGTTAATGTTTTTGTTGTCTCAGCTAGTATCATTAAATCTTATATCATTAATTGATTATAAAGTTGATAGAACTTTCATTCCTGTACTTATTGTTAACTTGGTTGTTTTTTCGATTTTAACAGTTGGAGTTTTAAAATCTGGCCTTAAGAGTGAGGGGATAGGTCTTAGTATAGTTAAAATATTAGCATGTAGTGTTCTAACATTTTTGGCATCCTATATTATAAAAGGGCAATGTGAGATTGTATTTTTAATAGTCTTTACAGGTAGTTTATTAATAAATATTATTGTAAATTTAAAAACAAAATTATTTGATATTAATATAAGTAGTATTTTACTTTATTCAGCTATTTTTATATGGATTTTATCAATTGGTATATTTGGAATATTTAATGGTGTTTCATTTACCTTATATGAAATGATAAGCTTAGTAATTATATTAGTTATATACTTAATAATTGAATTAATTGTAAAAAAGGTGGCAAGTATAAATTAATGAGGTGAAAAGTCTATGTTTATTGAAAATATAGAAAAAGTGAAAAGCCCCATTGTTTATATAACTCTATCTTTTATGGTGAGTTCTGTTTTCTATGGAATTTTTGATGAATATAGATGGTTAGCATTTTTTTCTGCTAGCCTCTTTTTTATATTCATTTTTTTAAATACTAATAAAGAATTTTTTATAGTAATATTTGTTTTATTTCTAATTGGTATAGTTATTAATTCTAATTTTTATAGGGTACATTTAGAAGAGAAGTTTATAGGAACCATAAGGGTTGTAGAGGAAAAAAGCTACTATAACATTGTGGAATACAGGGGGAAGAGAGTTAAAGTAAACAGTAAAGAAAATTTAGAATTAGGAGATAGAGCTAAGGTTTTTGGAATTTTTAAGAAGGATATAAATAAAGAATATGGTACAGTTGGAACTTTAGAAATAGAAAATCAAAAAGTATTGAATAAAGATATTTTAGGGAATATCTATTCTATAAGAAAAATAGTTTACAACAAACTTAAAGAAAATTTAGGGCAAAGAAAAGCTGCTTTGGTATCATCTTTATCCTTTGGATATTCTGAGTTTTTAGATAGTGAGGATAAGGAAGGTATGAGGAACTTAGGAATAATCCATGCAATAAGCGTTTCTGGTCTTCATGTTAGTATTATATTCTTGTCTCTAAAAAAGCTTTTTGGCAATAAATTTGCTATAGTTTTAAGTTGTCTTTATGTTATTTTAACTGGTATCCCATTTTCTTCTTTAAGAGCATTAATAATGATAGTTTGTTCATCTTCAGCAATATCTTTAAGGAAAAGCTATAATCCTTTAGGTGGATTATCATTAAGTGCATTAATTATAATTCTATTAAAACCTTATTCAATATTTCAGTTAGGATTTATTTTATCATTTGGAGCAACTTTAGGGATAATATTATTTTCTAATAAAATAAGTAGATATTTATATAAGTTACCTAAATACATTGCTAGCACTATAGCTTTGTCAATTGGGGCACAAGCCTTTACTTTACCTGTAATGATTATAGCTTTTAGAGAATTTTCCATGTGGTTTTTAATAGGAAATATTTTAGTTATACCTATATTAAACTTCATAATAATATTAGGGAATTTAGGCATGGTTATTTCTTTTATTCCATCTATATTTGATTTCTTTAGTTTTCTACTATTAAAGAGTATAGATTTATTAGATTATCTTATAGAAGAGTTATATGCTTTCAGCAATACAAGTTTTATTTCCCATAAAAGTTTGGCCATTGTTTACATGTCAATGTTAATAAGCTTTTATTTTATATGTAAAGGGCATAAAAAGTTTATTGCATTTCCTATTATTTCTTTTTTCTGTGTTTCAATTTTCATATATAGTCCATTTTTAAAGTTTGATTATTTAAGAGAGGGTGGTTTATTGTTGTCCTATAGAGGAGAGAGGACAATAGTAACTAATAAAAGAAACATAGATATAGGAAAGCTTAAAAAAGAAAATTTGGCTCAAAGTAGTATTTTAGAAGGAAAGAATATAAGAATATCTGATAATATAAAGTTAAAAAGCAATAACAAGAATTTTATTCTTAAACTTAATGGGGATGAGTATTTGCTTAGGATTAATAATAGGTCAAAGATAGAAGAAAATTGTGATATAATAGATTTCGTAGAAGGAAATGTACGAGGGTTTATTATTTTGGATAATAAAATATTTACATATTAATATATAGGTCGGAAAGGCGGATTACTTTTGATTACTTATGATATATTTGAAAAGGAAGTTAAGCAAAACTCCATTAAAAATTCTTATGTATTTTGTGGCTTAGATGAAGAATTAATAAAAGATGGGGTGAATTTATTAACTAAACCTTTTTTAGAGGATGGATTTGGAGATCTTAATTATATAAAGTTAGATGGTTTAACAACCACAATGGATGATATTTTAAATGCCTGTGAAACAATGCCTTTCATGAGTGAAAAGAAAGTTGTATTAGTGTATAGAGCTAATTTTTTAAAGGATAAGACAGATAGTAGTGGTACAAAGATGTATAATGCCATTAAAAATTATTTAAAGGATGTTCCTCCTCATACTTTATTAGTAATGTACTATGTTTTTGGAGATAAGAGAGAAACTGCTAAAAAAAATAAAAAGTTAATGGCTTTAGATAAAATAACTACAATAGTTCAATTTGATAAGTTGAAAAAGGATAGATACTATAAAAAAATAGAAGATATATTTATAGAGTCTGGAGCAAAGATTGGTAAGATTGAAGTAAGATACTTTGCTGAAAAGGTGCAAAATAACTTTGATATAATAAAAAGAGAAGTAGATAAGTTAGTTAATTATGCAAATGGAAGAGATATAAAAAAAGAAGATATAGATAAGCTACTTCCTTCAAAAAGTGAAGAAGATATATTTGATCTTGTAGATTTAATATCCCAAAGAAAAATAGAAAAGGCCATAGATATTATGGATGAGCTTTTATTTAAGGCAGATCAACATATGCTCATTATAACCTCTATTGAATTACAGTTTAAAAAACTATATGGAATAAAAGTTGGATTATCTCAAGGAAAAAGAGTTGAAGATTTTATGTCTGAGCTAAGGGTTCCTGCATTTGTATGTGAAAAGCTTATTAATTTGAGTTCTAAGTTCTCAATAAGACAGTTAGAAGGACTACTTAAATTGTGTATAGAAACTGAAAATAGATTGAAAAGTAGTGGAATAGATAAGACTATGGAACTTGAACTATTATTATTAAATACATTAATGGTAAAAAAATAAAAGTATTGTATGGATTTATACAATACTTTTTTCTTATAAAAAGTAAATAACCGACCTAAATTAGGTCGGTTTATACAATTACGCCATAGCGTTTAACTTTGCAGCTAATCTTGACTTCTTTCTAGCAGCCATGTTCTTATGGATAACTCCCTTTTGAGCAGCCATATCTATAGCCTTAGTAACACCTACAAATGAAGTTTTAGCTTCTTCAGCGTTGTTAGCTTGAACAGCAGCTTCGAACTTCTTTATAGTAGTCTTTAACGCTGACTTAACCATTCTGTTTTGTAAAGTCTTAGTTTGAGTAACTTTAATTCTCTTCTTTGCTGATTTTATGTTTGCCATTCTTAATTCACCCCCTCTAAATTTTATAGGGCCTCTGCAGTTTTTGGGGAAATCTGCGTACGAGTCATATTCAACACACCATATTATAGCATTGAAAGTTTCTATATTCAAGTATTAAATTTATGTAAAACGGAAAAATACAAATGAGACTATTATTGTGATGAGGTGGAGTAATGATAAATGTAAGAACAGACTTAGCTATTGAATCTAGAGATTTTTATAAAGAGAAGAATAAATCGGATATTGATGGTGTTATTGTAACAGAAGAGGATATAGAAGGAACTATAGTGACTACGGTGGAAATTACAAATGAAGATGGAGCAAATAAGATGGGAAAACCTGTGGGAACCTATATAACTTTAGATATTCCAGAGTATACAGCTTATGATGGAGAGCTTATGGATGGTGTTTCAAAGGTGCTTGGAGTAACTTTGAAAAATTTAGCAGGAATAAAGGAGAATGAAACAGCATTAGTTGTAGGTCTTGGAAATTGGCAGGTAACACCTGATGCTTTAGGACCAAAGGTTGTAGAAGGAATTATGGTAACAAGACATTTAAAAGCAGTTATGCCAGATGCTATTGATGATAGTGTTGTTCCTGTAGCAGCTATAGCACCTGGTGTTTTAGGAGTGACAGGTATTGAAACAGGAGAAATAATTAAGTCTTTGGTGGAAAAGATAAAGCCAGATTTAGTCATTTGTATTGATGCACTAGCTTCTAGAAAGGTAGAAAGAGTAAATAAGACCATACAAATAAGTGATGCAGGAATATCTCCAGGTGCTGGAGTTGGAAATAATAGAATGAAAATAAATGAAGAAACACTAGGAGTTAAGGTGATAGCAATAGGTGTTCCTACAGTGGTGCATGCATCAACTATAGCTAATGATACTATAGATTTGGTATTAGATAACTTTATAAATCAAGCAGAAGAGGGAAAAGAGTTCTTTAATATGCTTAAAAATATTGACAGAAATGAAAAAGGGGCATTAATAAGAGAAGTATTAGAACCTTTTGTGGGAGATTTAGTTGTTACACCAAAAGAGATTGATTTAATGATAGAGTCTTTATCAAAAATTATATCTAATGGAATTAATATAGCACTGCAACCTAATATGACAATGGAAGATATAAATAAATTTTTAAATTAGAATAAAACAATAATAATTATGTAAAACCCTCATATAAATATTAAAGTAATAATATTTAAGGCTAGGGGGTTAGAAAGATATGTATAAAAAAGGAATAAATAAACCAGGGATAGGGCCTAAAATAAATATTGGTATAGTAGTTTTATTAGCTTGTATTACCTTATTTGCATTTAGAGTATATAAGGTTCTAATATCTAGTAGTGAAAGAGGGGGCTATGCATATGTGCAAATGCTGAATTTTGGATTACCCCTATTTGAAGAACAGGCTTATGACGAATCGGATTATCATGAAAGTAGTATGACTTTAAAAAATGTATGCTTGGAAGCATTAGGGCTCAATAATTTAAGTCATTTTGGAATAATTAATAATGAAATAAGCTTTTTTAAGCAAGGCTTTAGTGAACAAGATGCAAGTATTGCATCTATAACAGTAAATCCATTTTTCTTAAATGATGAATCAGTTTCAAAGGTAGAGCCCACTGAATCAAAGGTAAGTGGGGTTTATGATAAAAGTTTAAAAACAAATATAGATCATTCAAAACCTCGGGTTTTAATATACCATACCCATACTACAGAAGGTTATTCAGATGGACCTAGTGATACAGTGGATAATAGTAAGAATGTAGTAGGTGTTGGAGAGGAGTTAACTAGGATTTTAGAAAATGATTATGGTATTTCAGTAATACATGATAAAACTAATCATTATTTATCTTTTACAACTTGCTATGAGGTATCAGGAAATACGGTTAAATCATATTTGAAAAAGTATGGAGATTTTGATTTAATTATAGATTTGCATAGAGATGGTGGCCCTCAGAAAAAGACAATAACTGCAAATATTAATAATGAAGATGTTGCTAAGATAATGTTTGTACTAGGGCAAAATAGTGGAAGATATGCTGCTAATAAAGCGTTAGTAGACGAGTTCGAAGGAAAGGCTAATGAGTTATTTCCAGGATTGATAAGACAAAGGACAGATTATAAAAAAGCAAAATGTGGTCCGAATCTTGGTTTGTCAGATGGATCTTTGTTAATAGAATGTGGAGGTAACGTTAATACTACGCAAGAAGCAATGAATACGGCTAAATATATTGCAAGATTAATAGCTGAACATTTAAATAGGAAATAGATGTATAAAAATATTCTTAATGAGCATCATTAAAGATATAAAATTATCTTTGGGGGTGCTCTTTTTTGCGTAAAAAGAAGGTGTTTAAAACAATTTTTATAATAGTACTATTTTGTGTTACTTTAATATGTTTAATAAAGGTTAATATATTAAACACAAAAGCTTTATCTCCTTTAGGAAACACAAACGATAACTATAAATTAGTTAGTGAAGAATTTGGTGAGGATTTTTCTAATTTCATTCAAGATAAATCGCCTGTAAAAATATATGTTGAAGAAGATGAAGAAACAATGATTAGATTAGGAGAAAAGGATTTTGTTATAAAATCAGAATCAAATTTAATAAACTTTGCTAAAGGAGTTTTTTCTAAAGTAGAAGATTTGTTTAATTAGTAAGCAAATAATGGATAAACCCCATAAATTCTATTTTTATTGACACACAGTAAGTGGTGTATGTTATAATTTAGCTGATTCTTATAATGGGGGTGAAGTGACTGTCTATATAAGACAGTTTTAATATATGAATAATGATAGAAAACAATATATAAGAAACTTTTCAATAGTAGCCCATATAGACCACGGTAAGTCTACTTTAGCAGATAGACTTTTAGAAGCTACAGGAACTCTTACACAAAGGGAGATGGAAGCTCAGGTTCTTGATAATATGGAACTTGAAAGAGAAAGAGGAATTACAATTAAATCACAAGCAGCTAGACTTGTTTATAGAAGAAATGATGGACATGAGTATATCCTAAATCTTATAGATACTCCAGGTCACGTAGACTTTACATATGAAGTATCTAGAAGCTTAGCAGCTTGTGAAGGTGCTTTGTTAGTAGTAGATGCAACGCAAGGGATACAAGCACAAACATTAGCTAACTGTTATTTAGCATTAGATAATGATTTAGAAATAGCACCAGTAATTAATAAGATAGATTTACCTTCATCAAGAGCTGATGAAGTTAAACAAGAAATTGAAGATGTAATAGGAATTGAAGCAGAAAATGCTCCAATGATATCAGCTAAAACTGGATTAAATATAGATCAGGTTTTAGAAGAGATTGTTGAAAGGTTACCAGCACCAGAAGGAGATGAAGATGCTCCTTTAAAAGCCCTTATATTTGATTCTTACTATGATAGCTATAAAGGTGTTGTTTGTTATGTAAGAATTCTTGATGGAGTTGTTAAGCCTGGAACTAAAATTAAGTTAATGGCTACTGATAAGGTGTATGATGTAGTTGAGGTAGGTGTATTCACTCCAAGACTATTCCCAATTGGAGAATTAAGAGCTGGTGATGTTGGATATGTTACGGCTTCTATTAAAAATGTTAGAGACGCTAGAGTTGGTGACACTATAACTTATGCAGATAGACCAACAGCTGAAGCATTACCAGGATATAAACCTGCTGTACCAATGGTTTACTCGGGAATATACCCTGTTGATGGAGCTAAGTATGATGAATTGAAGGAAGCATTAGAAAAGCTTCAAATAAATGATGCTGCTTTAAATTTTGAGCCAGAAACTTCTATAGCACTTGGATTTGGTTTTAGATGTGGCTTCCTTGGATTACTACACATGGAAATAATTCAAGAAAGAATAGAAAGAGAATTTAATTTAGATATTATCACAACAGCACCATCAGTTATTTATAAGGTAGCAAAGACTGATGGAGAAGTTTTAGATATTACAAACCCTACAAATCTTCCTGAACCAACTGAAATTGATTATATGGAAGAACCAGTAGTAAAGGCTTCTATTATTACACCAACAGATTATGTAGGTGCAGTTATGGAACTTTGCCAAGAAAGAAGAGGAACATATATTGATATGCAATATATGGAGGAAACAAGAGCAGTAATAACTTATGACATGCCTCTAAATGAAATAGTGTATGATTTCTTTGATACATTAAAATCAAGAACAAGAGGTTATGCTTCTCTTGATTATGAATTTAAGGGATATGTCCAAACAGAACTTGTTAAGCTTGATATATTATTAAATGGAGATGTTGTTGATGCTTTATCAATGATAGTTCCAAAGGAAAGAGCTTATCATAAGGGAAGAGGAATTGCAGAAAAGCTTAAAGAAATAATTCCAAGACAAATGTTTGAGGTTCCAATACAAGCAGCTGTAGGTTCTAAGATTATTGCTAGAGAAACTGTAAAAGCAATGAGAAAAGACGTATTAGCTAAGTGCTATGGTGGAGATATCTCAAGAAAGAAGAAGCTTCTTGAAAAGCAAAAAGAAGGTAAGAAGAGAATGAGACAGGTTGGATCTGTTGAAGTTCCACAAGAAGCATTCATGGCTGTATTAAAAGTTGATTAATAATGAAAGCTCAAGCGATTTAAGCTTGAGCTTTTTTATTTACCCAAAATATATTTTTAAAAAGAATATATTTTTTAAAAGAATATATATTCTTTTAAAATAAAAATAATATAAATAATATAAATAATATAAAAAATATAGTGAGATGTTAGAAAAAAATAATTTCATTATGGCTGGATTGCTTTTGTAATTAAAATATTATTTTCTCAATATAATTTAAAGAAATAAAATTTATTGGAGGGATGATAATGTTAGATGCTTTAATGAGAGACACTAAGATAAAACCAAAGAAGTTAAGAAGAGAAGGCTATACTACAGGAACTGTAAGAAGAAAAAATGGAGATGTGATACCTGTAATTTTAACTGGTAGAGTGGTTGATAGTTATTTAGCAATTCATGGTGATCATTCATGGATGGATATCAAGTTAGGCAATGAAGAAATAAATACAGAAATAATAAATGTTTATAGAGATGTTTTAATGCACAATACTATTGATATAGACCTAAAGGAAAAATAAGACTATAATTATTTTTGCAAATAAAGTAATTATCCTATAAAATAGATTTAAGATAAAAATGAGAAGTTAATAGGAGGATTATTATGTTTTTAACTGAATTAAACACAGAAGAAGCTAGTGCTTTTTTAAGTTTAGTAACTCAATTTGCTAAAGTGGATGAAACATTTGCTAAGGAAGAAAAAAGATTAATAGCTGATTACTTAGATGAACTAAGTTTAAAGGAAGAAGATATTAAAGATTTATCTTATGAAGAGATTATCGATGTATTAAAAAAATCTAAAAATAGAATTAAGTCTATAGTTTATTTTGAATTAGTTGGGCTAGCTTTAGTTGATGGGGAATATGGAGATAAGGAAATAGACTTTCTTGATAAGATAGCTATTAGTTTAGATATTAGAAGAGATAAAAAAATAGCCTTTGCAAATTATTTCTTTAACTTTAAAGAAATTTATGATTTTTCGGTTGTAGAAGCTGAAAGTAAAATAGAATTGTTAAAAGAGGAAGCAGAAGCGTTACTATAATAAATTTAAGGGGTGCTATTAAAGTGCCTCTTTTTGTTTTGGGAGGAATTAATTTATGAAGGAAGTAGCATTATATATTCATATACCTTTTTGTAAGCAAAAGTGCTTTTATTGTGATTTTCCATCATATGCAAGAAAAGATGATTTAATGAGTGATTATATAGAGGCCTTATTAATTGAATTAAAAGAGAAAATAAAGAGTTATAGAGTAAGAAGTTTATTTATTGGAGGAGGAACACCTTCATATTTAAATGAAGAAAATTTAAGTAAGCTAATGAAGGTAATAAAAAATATAAATTTTAGTGAAGATGCAGAAAAAACAATAGAATGTAATCCAGGTACTGTATCAGAAGAAAAATTTAATATTATGAAGGATGGAGGAATCAACAGATTAAGCTTTGGGCTACAAACTACAAAAAATAATTTGTTAAAAGGAATTGGAAGAATACATACTTTTGAAGCTTTTAAAGATAATTATAATTTAGCAAGAAGTGTAGGTTTTAATAATATAAATATAGATATGATGTTTGGATTGCCAAATCAAAGTGTTAAGGATTGGACTGATAGTTTAGAAGAAGTAGCAAAGTTGAATCCAGAACATATATCCGCCTACAGCTTAATTATTGAAGAGGGAACACCTTTTTATAAATTATATAATGAAGATAAATTGAAGCTTCCATCAGAGGAAGAAGAGAGAGAGATGTACAAGAAATGTAAAGATATCCTTATAGAAAATGGGTATCACCAATATGAAATTTCTAATTATGCAAAGGAAGGTAAGGAATGTTTACATAATGAAGTGTATTGGATGTGTGATGAATATATTGGAGTGGGAGCATCTTCTAGTTCATATATAGATAGAAAGAGAATAAAGAATATAGATGATTTACGAGAATATATAAAAAGAATAGGCAGTGGTGAAAGTATAGTAGATGAGGAGATTATAAATACTAAAAATGATGACATAGAAGAATTTATGTTTATGGGATTAAGGATGAATTGTGGTATTGAAGAGGAAGAGTTTAAAAGAAGATTTCATACTGATGTAGATAATGTTTATAAAGATGTTATTGAAGGGAATATAAACAAGGGATTATTAGAAAGAAAAAGAGGAAGAATATATTTGACTGATAAAGGTATAGAATTTTCTAATATGGTTATGAGTGATATGATATTGTAATATTTAGAAAACTAAAGAAAAATAGAAATAAAGTGAAATAATCATGTTTTTTTCAAGAAAATACAAAAAGGTGAGAAGTATTTAAAATTGACAAAGGAATAAAGAAATAATATATTTTAAATATAGTCATTAGCACTCGAACTTAGTGAGTGCTAACAATACGAGGTGAGGTTATGGCTATTGATGATAGAAAGATTAGAATTTTAGAAGCCATTATAAATGATTATATTAATACTGGTGAACCAGTGGGATCTAGAACAATAGCAAAAAGGTATGATTTAGGTGTAGGTTCAGCAACAATAAGAAATGAAATGTCAGATTTAGAGGATATGGGATATTTAGAGCAACCTCATACATCAGCAGGGAGAGTGCCATCTAGCAAAGGTTATAGATTATATGTTGATAACTTAATGCAAAGGTCAAAGCTTTCCATTGATGAAGAAGTAAGGATTAAAAAATATCTTATTGATTGTGCAATGCTAGAAGTAGACAAAATTGTAAAACAAGCAAGTACTTTACTTTCTGAATTAACTAATCTTACCTGTGTAGTACAAACACCATCCGTTAGACAAAGCTATATTAAGTCAGTTCAATTATTAATGGTAGATGAGTTTAATTTAGTTTCTGTTATTGTAACTGATAGTGGAGTAATTAAAAACCATAGAATAAAAGTGGCTAAAGTTCCTTCAGTTGAAGAGTTACAAACCATAAATAAAGTCATAAATTCAAGATTGCAAAATCTTACAATAGATGAAATTAACTTAGAGGTAATAAATAACTTAAAAAGAGATTTTGTTGGATATGATGATTTGTTTAATGCAATAGTAACAGCGTTATATGATAGTTTAAAAGAAGAAAGTTCATCTGAAATATTCATGGAAGGAACAACAAATATATTTAACTATCAAGAATACAATGATATAGAAAACGCTAAGGAGATATTAAATCTTCTTTATAATAAAGATTATGTAATTGAGCTTATTGAACCAAAAGGAGATATTACAATAAAAATTGGTGATGAAAACTATATACCAGGAGCCCAAAATTGCAGTGTAATATCAGCAGAATACTCTTTAGGAGATAGACCAATTGGTACAATAGGACTTATAGGACCACAAAGGATTAACTATTCAAGAGTGATTTCAATAATGGCTCAAGTAATGAAAGAACTTAATGAAATGTTAAAAGGCCAAAGTTTAGATTAAAAATAACGAGAAGAGGTGTAGAGTTTATAATGGAAGAAACAAATAAGAATATTCAAGAAGATTTAAAAGAAACTACAGAGGAAATAAATGAAGAAGTAGTTCAAGAAGATGTTGTTGAAGAAAAAATAGAAAATGATGAAGTAGCTCAAGAAGAAAGCACTAATGGAGAAAGTGAAGAGGATGAATTAGCTATGCTTAGAAAAAATAAGGATGAAGTTAAAAAACTTAATAATGAAGTAGAAGCTTTAAAAGATAGACTTCTTAGAGTTACTGCTGAATATGAAAACTATAGAAAAAGAACTACTAAAGAAAAAGAAGGGATTTATACAGACTCTTGTGCAGATGTAATAAAAGAAATACTACCAGTTGTTGATAACTTAGAAAGAGCATTAGCAGCTGATGGAAGTGTAGAAGATCTTAAAAAAGGTATTGAAATGACAATAAAAGGTCTTCAAAGTTCATTTGATAAATTAGGTGTAGAAGAAATAGATGCCTCGGGAGAATTTGATCCTAATATGCATCAAGCAGTAATGCATATTGAAGATGAATCTTTAGAAAAAAATGTAGTTGCTGAAGTATTCATGAAAGGATACAAAAGAGGCGACAAGGTAATTAGACACACTGTAGTTAAAGTAGCTAACTAATTAAAAATTTTAATATATAAGAAATAAAAACTAGATTTTATCTATGTTTGAGGAGGAATAAATTATGGGAAAAATTATAGGTATTGACTTAGGTACTACAAATTCATGTGTAGCAGTAATGGAAGGTGGAGAACCAGTCGTTATCGCTAACTCAGAAGGAGCTAGAACTACTCCATCAGTAGTTTCGTTCCAAGCAAATGGAGAAAGATTAGTTGGGCAAGTAGCTAAAAGACAAGCGATTACAAACCCAGATAAAACAATAATATCAATTAAGAGAGAAATGGGAACTAATCATAAGACTAATATAGATGGTAAAGATTATTCACCACAAGAAATTTCAGCTATGGTTCTTCAAAAAATTAAGGCTGATGCTGAAGCTTATTTAGGAGAAACTGTAACACAAGCAGTTATTACAGTACCAGCTTACTTCAATGATGCTGAAAGACAAGCGACAAAGGATGCTGGTAAGATAGCAGGTCTTGAAGTATTAAGAATCATAAACGAACCAACTGCTGCATCATTAGCATATGGTTTAGATAAGACTGATAAGAGTGAAAAAATATTAGTTTATGACCTAGGTGGAGGTACTTTCGATGTATCTATCCTAGAACTTGGTGATGGTGTATTCGAAGTATTATCAACAAATGGTGATACTAAGCTAGGTGGAGATGACTTTGATAACAAGGTTATGGACTACATTGCTGAAACATTCAAGGCTGAAAATGGTATAGATTTAAGAAATGACAAGATGGCTCTTCAAAGATTAAAAGAAGCAGCTGAAAAGGCTAAGATTGAATTATCATCTTCAACTCAAACAAACATTAACTTACCATTCATAACTGCTGATGCAACTGGTCCAAAGCACGTAGATATGAACTTAACTAGAGCAAAATTCAATGAATTAACTCATGACTTAGTTCAAAGATCAATTGAGCCAATGAAGAAAGCATTATCTGATGCAGGTCTTTCAATGAACCAAGTTGATAAGGTAATTTTAGTTGGTGGTTCTACAAGAATTCCAGCTGTTCAAGAAGCAGTTAAGAACTTTACAGGAAAAGATCCTTCAAAGGGTGTTAACCCAGATGAATGTGTTGCAATAGGTGCAGCAATTCAAGCTGGTGTTTTAACTGGTGAAGTTAAGGACGTATTATTATTAGACGTTACTCCATTAACTTTAGGTATTGAAACTTTAGGAGGAGTTGCTACTCCATTAATAGAAAGAAATACAACTATCCCTGCAAGAAAGAGCCAAGTGTTCTCAACAGCAGCAGATGGTCAAACTTCAGTTGAAATTCACATAGTTCAAGGTGAAAGACAAATGGCAGCTGATAACAAGACTTTAGGTAGATTTACTCTATCAGGAATTGCTCCAGCTCCAAGAGGAATCCCTCAAATCGAAGTTACTTTTGATATAGATGCAAATGGTATTGTTAAGGTATCAGCTGTAGATAAGGGAACTGGTAAGGAAGCTAACATTACAATCACTGCTTCAACTAACTTAAGTGATGATGAAGTAGATAGAGCTGTTAAGGAAGCTGAAAAATTCGCTGAAGAAGATAAGAAGAGAAAAGAAAAGATAGAAGTTCATAATAATGCAGATCAAGTTGTTTACCAAACTGAAAAGACATTAAATGAACTTGGTGATAAGGTATCAGCTGAAGATAAGGCTAAGGTTGAAGCTAAATTAGAAGAAGTTAAGAAGATTAAAGATGGTGAAGATTTAGAAGCTATCAAGAAGGCAATAGATGAATTAACTCAAGAATTCTATGCTGTATCTTCTAAGATTTATGCAGATGCTAATGCAAATGGAGCACAAGGTGCAGGTTTTGATCCAAACAACATGGGAGGAAACCCAGGTGCAGGGTCAGCTCCACATGATGACAATGTTGTAGATGCAGATTTTAAAGTTGATGAAGATAAATAGTTGTCACAATTAATATGAATCTTATATAATAGGAGAGGGAAGGCAAAAGTCGTCTTCCCTTTTCTAAAGTTAATAAAAATTAGGTGGGTGAAAAAATAGATGGCAAGCAGAGACTACTACGAAGTCCTAGGGATTCAAAAAGGCGCTAGTGATGATGAAATAAAAAGAGCCTTTAGAAAGCTAGCTATAAAATACCATCCTGACAAAAATCAAGGGGATAAGGAAGCTGAACAAAAGTTTAAAGAAATAAACGAAGCTTATCAAGTGCTTTCAGATCCTGAAAAGAAAGCTCAATATGATCAATTTGGAACAGTTGACCCAGGAGCAGGATTCGGTGCAGGTGGATTTGGTGGCTTTGATTTCTCTGATATGGGAGGCTTTGGAGATATATTTGATACATTCTTTGGTGGTGGTGGATCAGGTAGAAGAAGAAATGGTCCAGTAAGAGGAAATGATATTGAATATACTTTAAGCTTAACGTTTGAAGAAGCTGTATTTGGTACAGAAAAAGAGATATCTATAACAAGAAATGAAAACTGTGAGGAATGCCATGGATCAGGTGCTGAACCTGGAACAAGTGCTAATACATGTCCAACTTGTGGCGGTTCAGGTCAAGTAAGAGTACAAAGACAAACTCCACTAGGAAGTTTTGTAAGTACTACTACATGTGATAAGTGTGGAGGAAAAGGTAAAGTTATAGATACTCCATGTCATACATGTCATGGAAAAGGTCATGTTAGAAAGAATAGAAAGATTACTGTTAAGATACCAGCAGGTGTAGATACAGGCAATGTAATGCCACTTAGAGGGCAAGGTGAGCATGGTGAAAATGGTGGTTCACCAGGAGATTTATATATTAAGATAAGAGTTGCTCCTTCTAAGCAATTTACTAGAAAGGGTAATGATATATATGTAGATACTCACATATCTATGGCTAAAGCTGCACTTGGAACAGAAATAAAGGTTCCAACTGTTGATGGAGACGTTAAGTACACAGTTCCGTCAGGAACACAATCAGGAACTCTATTTAGACTTAAAGGAAAAGGTGTTCCTAGAGTTAATTCATCAGGTAGAGGAGATCAATACGTTAAGGTTGTAGTTGATATTCCTAAGAATTTAAGTGATAAAGCAAAAGAAGCTTTAGTTGCATTTATGGAAGCAACTGGTGAAGCTGTTGAAGGTGAACATAAGTCTCACAAAAAAGGATTTAATTTATTTAATAAATAAAGAAAAGACTGTGAAAAAACAATATTTTTTCACAGTCTTTTTTTCTTATAACGATTTTCTTATATATAGTATAAATAATTCCTATTGGACTTGGAAAAACTATGAATATAGAATAGGTTATATAGAAATATTAAGAAAAAAATATGATATGAGGTGGAGAAGTGAACAGTTTAAAGGAAATACTTTTAGATGAAATTGAAGACTTTAGAAAGGTTGGACATAAATTTTTAAATGGGGAATTGAATCTTATGCAATTTAAGCATGAATCAGGTGGTATGGGGATGTATGCACACCGTGGTGGAAAAGAGTTTATGATAAGGTTTAGAATACCTTCAGGGGTAACTCATTCAGATGAATTAAAGTTAATTTATGAATATGCTAAAAAACATAATCTTGGTGGGATTCACTTTACAACACGTCAAGCAATACAGTTACATGGATTAACATTAGACGGTGCTTGTGATTTAATGAGGGAAGGATTAGAAGTGAATTTATTTACTAGAGGAGCTGGAGGTAACTTTCCAAGAAATGTAGCTCTTTCACCCTTAGCAGGTGTTGATAAGGAAGAAGAGTTTGATCCAACTCCATATGCATTAGCTGTGGGTAATCACTTTTTAAAGAAGATTTATACATATAAGTTGCCTAGAAAGTTAAAAGTATCTTTTTCTAATTCTAATAAAGATACAGCTCATTGTACTGTACAAGATTTAGGTTTTGTTGCTGTAAAGAAGGATGGAAAGGAATACTTTAAAGTTTATATAGGTGGAGGTCTTGGAAATAATCCAAGAAAAGCTATAGAAGTAGATGAATTGGTAGAAGCTAAGGATGTTCTTTATTATATTGAAGGAATGACTAATCTTTTTATAGCGGAGGGTGACTATAAAAATAGAGCTAAAGCTAGAATTAGATATATAGCTGATAGAATGGGAGATGAAGAGTTTGTTAATCAATTTAAGCTTTATACAAAAGCTGAAAAAGAAAAAGGTGGATTAGAATTAAATCTTCATCCTACTGAAATAAAAAAAGAAGGTATAAAGACAGAAGTTAAGGATAAAAGATTAATAGAACAAAAGCAAGAGGGGCTTTATACAGTATATTTACATCCAGCAGGAGGACAATTAAAATTAGAGTATCTTAAAGAGATTTTAGATACTATAGGTAATTTTGAGGATGTAGAAGTAAGACTTGCAATGACTGAGGGAGTGTACTTTAGAAACTTAAATGGGAAAGAAGCAGAAACTTTATTGAATATTACTAAGAAGATGGGTGGAGAAGCTGAAATATATCATAGTGTTGCTTGTATAGGTGTTCCAACATGTCAAATAGGAATTGGTAATAGCCAAGGGGTATTGTTTGATATAATGGACTACTTCAAAGGAAAAGATTATTCTTCAGATTTAATGCCAAGAGTACATATTTCAGGATGTACAAATTCATGTGGAGTACATGAAATAGGAAAGATAGGTTTTACAGGTAAGAAGAAGAGAGTAGATGATGCTGTAAAAGATGTTTTTGGATTGTTTATAAACGGAGATTTTACAGTGGAAAATGTAAGGTTAGGTGAATTTAAGGGTGATATGTTACCTGAAAGAATACCAGAGTTCTTATATGAATTAGCTATGAAACTTGAAGAGGGTAATATTAAGTTTGAAGATTACATAAAAGAAGATGAATTTATGAACTTAGTAAATAAATATTCAGTATAAAATATGAGGGTTGTATCCAAGTTGATACAACCCTTTGTTAATATAAGGCATTCCTTGACATAACTGAAATGTAAAGTGTAAAATATTATATTAGTCGAAGTATAAGTGAAAGGATTGATTTTTTTGGAAGGAACTTGGATAGAGGTTAGAGTAATTACCAAAAGTGAGGCTTTAGAGCCGATTTCTGGTATATTCTACGGACTAGATTGTAAGGGTGTTGCTATAGAGGATCCAGAAGATATATTAGGTAGAGAACAAGGACCATTAACATGGGACTTTGCAGATATAAACGTATTAGAACATAAGGGAAAATTTGCAGTTGTTAAGGGGTATTTTTCAGAAGAAGATAATATAGATGAAATAATAGCTTATATCAATGAAAAGGTTGAAGAAATTAAAGCATTAGGCATTGATGTTGGTGAAGGTAAAGTAGAGTTTGAAAAAATGTATGAAGAAGATTGGGCAAACAACTGGAAGAAGTATTATAAGCCTTCAAAGGTAGGAGAGAAGATAGTTGTTAAGCCAATATGGGAAGAATATGAGCCAAAAGATGAAGAACTAGTAGTTGAATTAGATCCAGGGATGGCATTTGGAACAGGTGAACATGAAACTACAAGAATGTGTATTCAAGCTTTAGAAAAGTATGTTCAAAAGGACAGTACTGTATTTGATGTTGGTTGTGGTTCTGGAATACTTGCAATTGCAGCAGCTAAGCTTGGTGCAAAGCTTGCAGTAGGGGTTGATTTAGATCCGGTAGCAGTAGAATCAGCGAAAGAAAATGTAGGTTTCAACAACATAGACAATATAGAAATTTTACATGGAAACTTAATTGAAGTTATTGATGGTAAAGCTGATATAGTAGTAGCTAACATTATAGCAGAAATTATTTGTATCTTAACTGAAGATGTAAGTAGAGTAATCAAACCAAATGGATACTTTATAACATCAGGAATTATCCATGATAGAGTAGAAATGGTTACTAATAAGTTAGAAGAATGCGGTTTTGAAGTTGTTAAAGTTAACAAGGATGGAGAATGGAACTGCATAATAGCAAAACTTAAGTAGTTAAGGAGAGAAGTATATGCATAAGTTTTTCACACCTGCTGAAAATATTAATTCTAATGAAGGAAAAATATTAGGTGATGATGTTAAACATATATATAAGGTTTTAAGATTAAGTGAGGGGGAAGAAGTAGTTTTAAATAACTGCATAGGTGATGAATTCCTTGGAAAAATAAAAAGTATTTCAAAGACTGAAGTTATTATAGATATACTAGAAAAGTTAGATGTAAACAATGAAAGTCCAATAGAAATCTATTTATATCAAGGTCTTCCTAAGTCACAAAAGATGGATCTTATAGTTCAAAAGGGTACTGAACTTGGAATATCAAAGTTTGTACCAACTATTACTGATAGAGTAGATGTTAAACTTAAGGGAGAGTTTAAGAAGCTTGATAGACTTAATAGAATAGCTCTTGAGGCTGCAAAGCAAAGTAAAAGAAGCCTTATTCCAACGGTAGATGAGCCAATATCATTTGATGATGTTTTAGAGGAATTAGAGAAATTAGATTTATTCTTAGTTCCTTATGAAAATGCTGAAAACTTTGGAATTAAAGGTGTAATAAAGGATTTAAGGGATAGTGGAAGATTAGATAATGTTAAAAAGATCGGTATAATGGTTGGACCAGAAGGCGGTTTTGAGGAAGAAGAAATTGAAAGACTAAAAGAAAAAGGTGCCTATATTATTACGCTAGGAAGTAGAATTCTAAGAACGGAAACAGCTGGATTTACAGCAACTGCTCTAGTGCAATATGAGTTAGGTGATTTAGGAGGAAATGTTTAATGAAGGTTGCATTTTCTACATTAGGATGTAGAGTTAATCATTATGAATCAGAAGCTATGGCAGAAAAGTTTATAAGAGAAGGATATGAGGTGACAGAATTTACAGAAGTTGCTGATGTCTATGTTATAAATACATGTACAGTAACAAATATGGGAGATAAGAAATCTAGACAAATTATAAGCAGAGCTAGAAGACTTAATCCAGATGCTATAATAGCTGTTGTAGGGTGTTATTCACAAATAGCACCAAAGGAAGTTTCAGCAATAGAAGGTGTTGATGTTGTTCTTGGAACTAGAAATAAGGGTGATGTAGTTTATTATGTAAATAAAGCTAGAGATGAACAAGCAGCACAAATATATGTTGAGAGTGTATTAAGAAATAAGAAGTTTGAGGCATTAAACATAGAAGAATACCAAGATAAGACAAGAGCATTCTTAAAAATCCAAGATGGATGTAATAGATTCTGTACATACTGTATAATACCTTATTCTAGGGGATCAGTATGTTCAAAGGAACCAAGACAAGTTCTTGACGAAATAAATAAGTTATCAGAACATGGATTTAAGGAAATAATATTATCAGGAATTCATACTGCATCATATGGATTAGATTTAGATGGTGAAATTACTTTAGTTGATTTGTTAGAAGAAATAGAAAAATTAGATGGTATTGAAAGAGTAAGGATAGGATCTATAGAGCCAGCTTTCTTTACTCCAGAAGTAATCGAAAAAATTAAGAATATGAAGAAGCTATGCCCTCAGTTCCACCTTTCTCTTCAAAGTGGATGTAATGCTACATTAAAGAGAATGAATAGAAGGTACACAGCTGAAGAGTATGAAAGAATAGTTAATATTTTAAGAGAAAATATTAAGGATGTTTCTATTACAACTGATGTTATAGTTGGATTCCCTGGAGAAACAGAAGAAGAATTTAATGAAACTTATGAGTTCTTAAAGAGAATAAAGCTTACGAAAACTCATGTGTTTAAGTATAGCCCAAGAGAAGGTACAAAGGCTGCAACTATGCCAAATCAATTAGATGGAACAGTTAAGGATAAAAGAAGTAAAGCACTTATAGAATTAAATAATAAAAATGAAGGTGATTTTACTAAATCTATTGTTGGTAGAGTTATGGATGTACTTATAGAACAGCCAGTAAAAGGGAAAGATGATGTATACGAAGGATATACTAGAAATTATGTTAAGGTTGAAGTTAAAGGTATAGAAGAAGACTTAAAAGGTCAAATAGTAAATTGCAAGATAGAAGAAGCTTTAGGAGATTATGCTTTAGCTACTTTTGTGAAATAAAAAAGTTACTATTAGAAGGGGGTGAATTTATGGAAGATTGTATTTTTTGTAAAATCATAAAGGGTGAAATACCAAGTAAAAAAGTATATGAAGATGAGAAGGTATATGCTTTTTATGATATAAGTCCGGAAGCACCTATACACTTTTTAGTAATACCTAAGGAGCATATAGAAAGTGCTAATGCCTTAAATGAAGAAAATGCATCTGTGGTCGCACATATTTTCTTAGTAATTAATAAACTAGTTAGTGAGCTAGGTATTGCTGAAAAAGGCTACAGAATTGTAAACAATACAGGTAATGATGGAGGTCAAACTGTACATCATATGCATTTTCATGTTCTTGGAGGAAGAAGTTTAAATTGGCCTCCGGGCTAATAGTTAAATTTTTAAGAATTATTGACACGAGCTGCCTTACTATTGTATAATATAGCATGTGTTATTAAGCCCGTAGCTGAGTTGAATTTAGAATTTTAGCTAGCGGAGGGAGGGATAATTAATGTCAGAAATCAAAGTTGGAGAAAACGAAACTCTTGAAAATGCGTTAAGAAGATTTAAGAGAAAATGTGCAAGAGCTGGAGTTCTTTCAGAAGTAAGAAAGAGAGAACACTACGAAAAGCCAAGCGTTAAGAAAAAGAAGAAATCAGAAGCTGCTAGAAAGAGAAAGTTCAAATAGAACGTTCTTTTTGAAAGAAGGTATGTGTATATGCCAACAGTAAAAGAAAGACTTCAAGAAGATTGGAAAACTGCTTTAAAGGCTAAAGATAAATTTAAAGCTAACGTTATAAGTACAGCAAAGTCTGCGATTTTATTAGTTGAAAAGACTGATGGAATAACAGCGGATGATGCGCTAGCTATAGAAATATTAGCTAAAGAAGTCAAGCAAAGAAGAGAAGCAATGCTTGAGTTTGAAAAGGGAAATAGACAGGATTTGGTTGATCAGTCAAAAGCTGAGATAGAAATTTTGTTAAATTACCTTCCTCAGCAGTTAAGTGAAGGGGAAATAAGGCAAATTATTGAAGAATCAGCTATTGAAGCGGGCGCTAGTAGCATTAAAGACATGGGAAAAGTTATGGCAATTGTTAGACCTAAGACATTAGGTAGAGCAGATGGCAAGCTTGTTAGTCAAATAGTAAAAGAATATTTAACTAATAAATAATAAGAAGAACTCTTCGAGTTCTTTTTATTATTTTGTATGAGTCATTAAAATAGAGTTTAAGGCTAATATTAGCTTTAAACTCTATTTTTTTATGTATAGGAAAAAATAAAATTCTCACATGTTACAATTGCATTTGGAAATAAAAAAATATAAGGTCAAAGATGATAATTTTATAATTTCCTTACCTTTAATACGAAGGGAATATATGTTTATTTTTCTGTGGCTTGAAGCTTGCGACGGAACGCGAAAAGTAAATATCTATTGACTATGCGACGGAACAAGCAAAATAAATATCTACTTCACTTTTTTATTTTTACTATATGGATTAACATATTCTAATTGTTCTTTTTTTTATATTTTAATCATAAATTACAATGATAGAAATATAAAAACGGGGGATTAGAGGTGGAGGAAAAAATAAATAAAGGCAGAGAAATGTTAGTAGATAAATTTGATTTGCCAGCAGAAATAGTAATGGATATTCCTAAGATAATTATTACAGGGAATAAAGAAATAACTATAGAAAATCATAAGGGGATATCTAACTTTGAGAAGAATCTAATTAAAGTAAATTCTAAAATTGGCAATATAAATATAGAGGGAAGTGATTTTGAAATTTTGTACATAGGGGGATCGACTATAAGTATAACTGGAAAATTTAAAGCAATTATATATGAGGATAAACAAAAATGATATTAGATAAATTAAAAGTTGGAAATATAATAGTTGAAATAAGTGCAAAATCACCTGAAAGAATACTTAACCTTCTATGGAACAGTGGGATAAAATCTAAGAACATTGTTAAGATTGATATAACTACAATTAGATTAGAAATTGAATATAATGACTATAATGAAGTAGTGAGTGCCGTTAAAAGATGTGGCGGTAAAGTAAAGATAATAAGTAAAAATGGCTGGGTTTTTCTAATATCTAGACTAAAGAGACAAATATCATTGGTGCTAGGTTTATTGATATTTATAATAGGGATATTTTACCTCTCAACTTATGTATGGGCTATAGATATACAAACAGGAAATAACTTATCACCTTATCAAGTTAGAAAAGAATTAAAGAAAATTGGTATTGCTCCAGGTATAAAGAAAAGTAAGATTGATGTTTATGATATAGAAAATAAAGCTGAAGATATAAATAGTGATATATTATGGATAAGAGCAAGAGTGGAAGGGTCTACATTGAAAATAGTTATTGAAGAGAAGGTTAATCCTCCAAAACCAGTTAACGATACATCTGGAGATTGTGTGGCTAAAATCGGTGGAGAGATAAAAAGAGTTTTTGTATCCTCTGGTACTAGCAATGTAAGCCCAGGTGATTTTGTTAATGAGGGAGATGTTTTAATAAAAGGAGTGCAAGGAAAAGAAGGAGAGGAATATGAAGTCCCTGCAAAGGGGATAGTTATAGCTAATACATTTTATGAGAAAGAAATGGAAGTACAAGTGAGTGGTTCTAAGCTTGAGAAGACAGGTGAAAGAGGGAGAGATATTTACTTATCTTTCTTTGGTAGGAAAATTTACTTGAAAAAAGCTATAAATAACTTTAAGTATTATGATAAAATAGAAGATGAAAAAGGTTTTATTAAAACTACAACTTATTTCGAGAGAGCAGAGAAAGAAGTAAATTTAGATAAAGAAGAAGCAGTTAAAACTGCAACTGAACAATTAACAGAATCATTTGCAAGAACTTTGAGTAATGATTACAAGATTGCTAATAAAGACGTGTATACAGAAGACATAGGTGAAGGTAAGTTGCGTGTTAAGGTGACGTTTGTAGTTGAACAGGATATAGCCAGTGTATCATAATATAAGTGATGTACGAGTAAGAAGGTGATGAACATGAGTTTAAAAAGAAGAGAAACGAAAAAAGGAAATTATAAACCTAAGAGAATTTTATTATTTACCATAAGCTTTGTGGTAACTTATTTTTTATTGATAACAGCTGTTGCTCCAACTAAGTATGATTTACAGGAAGGAGATATAGCAAGAGAAGATATAGTAGCCCAAAGAGAAACTGTAGATGAACAAGCTTCAGAAGAAAAGTTAAAAGAAGCTTTATCTAAAGTAGATAAACAATATACATTAAAAGCAGAAGTAAAAATTGCTGCAGAGAATAATGTAAATACATTGTTTGAAAAGTTAATAAGTTTAAGCACTACAGAATTAGATGAGAAGGAAAAGATAGTAGAACTAAGAAAAATTGAGGGTATTACCTTAGATGAAAGTGCCTGTAAGTTCTTGTTATCAATACCAAAAGACACATTGGTTAAATTGAAATCTGAAGCTTTAGAAATAATAGATTCTGTATATGTAAAAAATATTGAAGATGAGGATAGTGAAAGCTTATCTGATGCTAGAAGCTTGGCCACTGAAAAGGTAAAGGCTCTTAACTTAAATTCAAATATAAGTAATGTATTAAATAACATTATATTAGAACAAATAAAACCAAACTTTTATTATGATAAAGAAAAAACAGAAGAAAAGATTAAAGAAGTTCAAAAAAATACAGAAAAGGTAGTAATAAAGAAGAACCAAATAATAGTGCAAAAAGGTGAACCTGTTACGTCAAGACAAATAGAAATCTTGACTGAATTAGGGTTAATAGGAGATTCTGCTGGAGAAGGAGTAATACTTCTATATATTGTTTTAGCAATACTTTTAAGTTCTGTTATGGGGATTCAATTCTTCTACATTTACAAGAACTACAGAAGTGTTTATTTAGATTTTAAAAAGTTGGTCTTAATTAATTTAATAAATGTATTTTCTTTAATATTAGTTAGATGTGTAAGCTTTGCATCTCCTTTTATGATACCATTAGCGTTAGCGCCATTACTTATGACTATGCTTATTAATTACAAGATATCACTATTTGTTAACTCCATGAATGTTATTATAGTTGCTGCATTAACAGGGTTTAACTCTCAGGTGATAATAATTGCAATTGTAAATGCATTAGTAGGTGCTACAATACTAAGGAAAATGCAACAAAGAAATGATATACTTTATTCAACATTATATATTGCAGTTTTATCTGGAGTTATAACATTTGCAACAGGTGTGATTTTATCAAGCAATTTAAAGGATATATTTTTAAATAGTGCTTTTTCTATAATAGGGACTGTGTTTGCAGGAGTTTTAGCTACAGGGTTATTACCTTTTTTAGAGTCTACATTTAATATAGTAACTACATTAAAATTGTTAGAGTTAAGTAATCCTAATAGCCCTCTTTTAAAGAAATTGCTAATGGAAGCTCCTGGGACATACCATCACAGTATGCTAGTTGCCAATTTAGCAGAACTTGCAGCAGAAGAGGTTAAAGCTAATCCAGTAATAGCAAGAATAGGAGCTTATTATCATGATGTTGGTAAAACCACTAGACCATATTTCTTTAAGGAAAATCAAATTAGTAAAGAAAATCCGCATGATAAGATAACTGCTAATTTAAGTACTTTAATAATAATATCTCATGTTAAGGAAGGGCTAGAATTAGCTAAGGAATACAATATACCAGAAGTAATACAAGATATAATAGCACAGCACCATGGTACAACTTTAGTTAAATATTTCTATTACACTGTAAAAAATAATTCTGAAAATCCTGATGAAGTTAGAGAAGAAGATTTTAGATATCCAGGCCCTATACCAAGTACTAAGGAAGCTGGAATAATAATGTTAGCAGATTCTGTTGAAGCTGCAGTAAGATCGATAAATGAGCCTACTAAGGGTAAAATAGAAGAAATGGTCAACAATATTATTAAAGATAAACTTCATTCTGGTCAGCTTAATGATTGTGATTTAACATTAAAGGATTTAGAAACAATTAGAAAGTGTTTCTTAAAGACTTTAAATGGAATATATCATCAAAGGATAGAATATCCAACAGAAAAAAGCAAAAGCTTAAAATAAAGGGGATGAGTTTTTAACTCACCCCTTTAAAAAATATGAAAAGGGGAGAAACTAAATGATATATACAGATAACAGACAAGAAAAAATAGAGGTAACAGAAGAATTAGTAAAGGAATTAGAACATACTATAGAATTTGCTTTAAAGGAAGAAGAAGTAAATATACCATTTGAAATTTCTTTATTATTTGTAGACAATGATGAAATTAGAGAAATAAACAATGAAACTAGAAATATAGATAAAGAAACAGATGTGCTATCTTTTCCTATGCTAGATTACCCAAAAGATAAGGTTTTCAAAGATGTGTATAAGAATTATGAATTTGATGAAACTTATATGGATGGAGAAGAGCTAGTTTTAGGAGATATAGTATTATCTTTAGAAAAAGCTTTAGAACAGAGCAAAGAATATAATCATTCATTTAAAAGAGAAGCTTCATATTTAGTGGTTCATTCGGTGCTACATTTATTAGGGTATGACCATATGGAAGAGGATGAGAAAAAAGTTATGAGAAAAAGAGAAGAAGAGATCTTAGGGCAATTAGATATTAAAAGATAAAATATAAGTGGGTGATGATGAAAAGTGAAGTTAAAAAAAGTAGTAGATAGCTTCAATCATGCCATAAATGGTATTATTGATACAGTGAGAACTCAAAGAAATATGAAAATACATCTTGTAGCTGCTATAGGGGTTTTAATAGCTTGTTTTTGTTTTGATATATCTAAGATAGAATTTTTGATAATTGCAATAACTGTGGCTATAGTAATTGCTGCTGAACTAATAAATACCGCTATAGAAGCAGCTATTGATATGACTACTAATTATTATCATCCATTGGCAAAGATAGCTAAAAATGCAGCAGCAGGGGCTGTTTTAATAACTGCTATAAATGCTATAGTGGTAGGCTATGTTATCTTTTGGGATAAACTATCTAATATATCTTATGAAGTGATACATAAAGTTAAAAACAATGAGCCATATACTATATTGATAGTCTTAGTTATAGTTAGTTTTGCAACTATAATAGTGAAAGCTATATTTGGAGAAGGAACTCCTCTTAAAGGAGGAATGCCTAGTGGACATAGTGCGTTAGCCTTTTCTATAGCTACAGCAATAGCTTTAATCACTGAAGAACCAACATGTATAATGTTAAGCTATTTAATGGCCTTTATTACAGCGCAAAGCAGGGTGGACTCTGAGGTTCATACATTATCTGAAGTTATTGTGGGAGCTATATTTGGTATGCTTATAACCTTATTGATTTTTACCATATTCAAATTATAATTATAATGATATAATGAAAAATACACATAATATGAGTATATAAGTATAAAATTATTGTGTATCTTGGAGGAAATAAAGTGAATAAAGAGTTAATATTAAAAGCTATAGAAGCAAGAGAAAATGCATACTGTCCATATTCTAATTTTAAGGTGGGAGCAGCAGCTTTATTTGAAGATGGAAATATATATGTAGGATGCAATGTTGAAAATGCATCTTTTGGAGCAACTAACTGTGCTGAAAGAACAGCTATATTTAGTGGGGTTGCAAATGGAAATAGAAAGTTAAAAGAATTAGCATTAATAGGAGATGTTAAAGCATTTACATATCCTTGTGGAATCTGTAGGCAAGTAATATCCGAGTTTGCAGAAAGTGGAGATATGAAAATTTATATAATAAAAAATGAAAATGAAGTTTTAGAAACAACTTTAGATGAAGTTATGCCAGGTACTTTTACTAAGAAGGACTTGGAGAAATAGGAGGAAGAATGTTTAAATCAGGATTTGTAACTATTGTAGGGAGACCCAATGTTGGAAAGTCAACTCTAATGAATTATTTAATGGGGGAAAAGTTATCAATAGTTTCTAACAAGCCACAAACAACAAGAAATAATATTCAAACAATATTAACAACTAAGGAGTATCAAATCGTATTCGTTGATACACCAGGGATACATAAGCCTAAGCATAAGTTAGGTGAATATATGGTAAATTCAGCAAAGGATTCAATGAAGGATGTAGATTTAGTACTATTTTTAACTAATCCTGATGATGAAATAGGTAGAGGTGATAAGTTTATACTAGAGTCTCTAAAAAATAGTAAAGCACCTGTTTTTCTTGTGTTAAATAAGGTGGATGAATCTACTCAAGATAGAGTAGCTAAATCACTGATGGATTTATCAAAGGAATTTAACTTTAAAGAGATAGTACCTATATCAGCCCTTAAAGGAAAAAATGTTGATACATTATTAAACCTTATGGTTAATGAGTTACCAGAAGGACCTATGTATTATCCAGAGGATATGATAACAGATGTTCAAGAAAGATTTGTAGTATCTGAAATTGTAAGAGAAAAAGCTTTAAGGTGTTTAAGGGATGAAGTTCCCCATGGTATAGCTGTAGATGTTATTCAAATGAAACAAAGTGAAAATGGTACTTATCATATAGAAGTAGATTTAATATGTGAAAAGGATTCTCACAAAGGAATAATAATAGGAAAAAATGGTCAGTCCTTAAAGAGAATTGGAGAAACGGCTAGATATGAGTTAGAAAGGTTCTTACATGCCAAGGTGAATATAAAAATATGGGTTAAAGTAAGAAAAGAGTGGAGAGACAATCAAAACTTGTTAAAGGAATTAGGATATAAAAAAGTAAAATAGATTATTAGGGGATGGTTATTCTGTCACTTGTTAAGTGTAATGGGGTAGTAATAAAGGCCCTAGATTATAAAGAAAATGATAAACTAGTTTGGTTATATACTGATAACTATGGGAAGATTACAACAGTGGCTAGAGGTGCAAAAAAAAGTAAGAACAAACTTTTTTCTGTAACCCTACCTTTATGTTACTGTGAATATATGGTATTTAAGGGTAAAACACTGTATAATTTACAAGAGGGGAAAATAATCAATTCTTTTCAAGGTTTAATGAATAATCTAGATAAATTGACATATTCATCATATATATGTGAACTAATAGATATTGCTGTATTAGAAGGAGAAGTAAACAAATTTCTATTTAAAGAGTTTATAACTACTTTGTATTTATTAAATACAGATGCTTTAGATTATGAACTTCTAATAAGAGCTTTTGAATTAAAACTTTTAAAGGCTACTGGATATGGGTTAAATCTAGAAAGTTGTAGCATATGTAAGAAGAAGTTAGCAGTATCTAATTATATAAGTCTTTCCTATTTTGGAGGGGTTTGTGAAGAGTGTAATAAAACACATGGGTTGTACATATCTAAAGGGGCGTATAATGCTCTTAAATATTTATCCAATGTTTCGTCAGATAAAGTTTATAGACTAAATCTTACAGATGATATAAAAAAGGAAATGGAAAAGGTGACCACTTTTATTATTTCTTCTAGTTATGCTAAGAAACCTAAAAGTTTAGAGATGTTAAATTATATTAAGGAGTGAGAATAATATGGAAATTTCATTAGAAAAGGTTGATCAAGTAAAAGAGAGAACCGGAAGTACTTACAAAGAAGCAAAGGAAGCTTTGGAAATTTGTGGTGGTGATGTATTAGAAGCTATAATTTATATAGAAGGTCAAAATGAAAATTCAAATATGGAAAATACAGAAGACAATATCAACAAAGAAAATAATGATGAGACAATAGAAGACCTTAAGGTATGGTTAAAGGAAATTATAAAAAAGGGAAATGTTTCAAGAATTAAAGTGAAAAAGGATGAAACTATATTAGTTGATGTTCCAGTAAATGCAGGTATAGCAGCAACAGTTATAGCAGTAATAATTCCTCCGATTCTTGCTTTTGGAGTAATTGCAGCAGTAGCAACTAAGTTAACTATAGAAATTACTAAGGTTGATGGCTCTGTAGAGGTTGTAAATAAATATGTAGCAAAGGCTGCAAATGAAGTTAAGGGTAAGGCTTCAGTGTTTGCAGATCAAATCAAAACTAAGATAAAAGAAGTTAAAGAAGAGGCTTCCGACAATGCTCGTTATAAGGAAAATGTATATAAAGATGATGAAACTGTTTATAGTTATACAGTTAATTTTGACGAGGAAAAGGAAGAAAATAATTAGAAAAATATAGAAAATAGGACGTATTAAAAAAAAATAAGTGATAAATAAGGAATATTAGAATAATTTATGTGATTTTTCTGAAAATTAAGTATAGTCAAACTATAATTACGTGGTATAATTATACTGTAAATAAAAAGTCGACATAAAAGACTCTATATATTCCTTTAAATCAGAAAGAGGGATTGTAATGAAGTTGTCAGATAGGCAAGAGGAAATAATCAAGCTTGTAAAAGAAGGACAGCCTATTACAAGTGAAGCTTTAGCTGAAAAGTTAGGAGTTACAAGAGCAGCATTAAGAGCAGATCTTGCAATTTTAACTATGATAGGAATATTAGACGCTAGACCAAAGGTAGGATATATTTACTCAGATAAGCCTAAGAGTAGTCTGCTATTAGATTACATAAGTAATATAAAAGCAGGTCAGATTATGTCAAAACCATCTACAGTTAATGAGGCTATGATGGTGTATGATGCAATCGTATACCTATTTTTGAATGATATAGGTACAGTATTTGTAGAAAATAATGGATACCTTGTAGGTGCAGTGTCGAGAAAAGACTTTTTAAAGATTGCAATTGGAGGTACTGATATACATAAGGTACCTGTAGGTGTAATTATGACAAGAATGCCTAATATCGTTTGTGGAGCATCAGAAGATAGCGCATATGATATGGCAAAAAAAATAATAGAACATGAAATAGACAGCATACCAATAGTTGAAAAGGTTAGAGTAGAGCAGGGTAAAGAACAATACAAAATTATAGGTAAAGTATCAAAAACTAATATTACCAGATTATTCGTTCAGATGGGTAAGAGCGAATAAATAAATAAGCAACTATCGGGCCATTTAAGGTTACGTTAGTATATAGATAAATTGTATTGAACGGAGGAGTATTGAGATGGAGAAAAAGTACGTTTACCTTTTTAGTGAAGGAAATGCATCAATGAAGAACTTACTAGGGGGTAAGGGAGCTAATTTAGCAGAAATGACTACACTAGGAATTCCAGTTCCAACAGGATTTACTGTTACAACTGAAGCTTGTAACAAATATTATGAAGATGGAAAGGTTATTTCATCAGAGGTAATGGAACAAATTTATGCAAGTATTAAGGAATTAGAGAAGGTAGCCGGAAAAGAATTCGGTAGTGAAGAGGATCCGCTATTAGTATCAGTTAGATCTGGTGCAAGAGTGTCTATGCCAGGTATGATGGATACAATATTAAACTTAGGATTAAATGACTCAGCTGTAGAGGTTGTAGCTAATAAAACTAATAATCCAAGATTTGCTTATGATTCATACAGAAGATTTATTCAAATGTTCTCTGATGTTGTTATGGGTATTGAAAAGAGACTATTTGAAGATAAGTTAGACGCTATGAAGGAAGCAAGAGGGGTAAAATTAGATACAGACTTAAATGCAGATGATCTAAAGGAATTAGTTGGTCAATTTAAAGAGTTATATAAGAAAGAAAAGGGAGAAGAATTCCCACAAGATCCAAAGGTTCAATTAATTGAATCAATTACTGCTGTATTTAGGTCATGGGACAATCCAAGAGCTATAGTATATAGAAGATTAAATGATATACCTGGTGATTGGGGAACAGCAGTTAACGTTCAACAAATGGTATTTGGTAATAAGGGAGAAACTTCAGGAACAGGTGTTATATTCTCAAGAAACCCTGCTACTGGTGAAAATAAAATATATGGTGAGTATTTAATGAATGCACAAGGTGAAGACGTTGTTGCAGGAATTAGAACACCTCAACCAATATCTCAATTAGAAGAGCAAGATCCAGTGATTTATAAGCAATTAACAGATATAATTGCTACACTAGAAGCTCACTATAAAGATATGCAAGATATGGAAATAACTATTGAAGAAGGAAAATTATATTTCTTACAAACTAGAAATGGTAAGAGAACAGCTCAAGCTGCTTTAAAGATAGCTGTTGATTTAGTTGAAGATGGTACTTTAACTAAGGAAGAAGCTATATTAAAAGTTGAACCAAAACAATTAGATACATTACTTCACCCAGCATTTGATGTTGAAGAATTGAAGAAGGCAGATGTAGTTGCTAAAGGACTTCCAGCTTCTCCAGGAGCAGCTTGTGGTAAGATAGCATTTACTGCAGATGAATCTAAGGAAAGAGCTGAAAAGGGAGAAAAGGTTGTTTTAGTTAGACTTGAAACTTCTCCAGAAGATATTGAAGGTATGATTGCTGCAGAAGGTATATTAACAGTAAGAGGTGGTATGACTTCTCATGCTGCAGTTGTTGCTAGAGGTATGGGAACTTGCTGTGTAGCAGGATGTGGAGAAATTAAAGTTGATGAAAAAGCTAAGATTGTTACAATAGGAGATAAGACTTACGGAGTAGACGATTATATTTCAATAGATGGTTCTACTGGTAATATATATGCAGAAGCTGTTAAGACTGTTTCACCTGAAATAACTGGACATTTTGCTACATTTATGGGATGGGCAGATGAAATTAGAAAGTTAAAGGTTAGAACTAATGCAGATACTCCAAGAGATACTATACAAGCTGTTGAATTTGGAGCAGAAGGTATTGGTTTATGTAGAACAGAGCATATGTTCTTCGCTGAAGATAGAATTATGGCTGTTAGAGAAATGATAGTTGCAAAGAACGAAGAACAAAGAAGAAAGGCATTAGATAAGATTCTTCCAATGCAAAGACAAGATTTCACAGAAATCTATGAAGCATTAGAAGGAATGCCAGCAACAATTAGATTCTTAGATCCACCACTACATGAATTCGTTCCTCACAGTGATGAAGAAATTGCTGAATTAGCAAAGGAAATGGGATTAACTTTTGAAGAGTTAAAGGCTACTGTTGAAGATTTACACGAATTCAACCCAATGATGGGTCATAGAGGATGTAGATTAGCAGTATCTTATCCTGAAATTGCTGAAATGCAAACAAGAGCTGTAATTGAAGCAGCTTTAGATGTTAAGGCAAATAAAGGTTATGATATAGTTCCAGAAATAATGATTCCATTAGTTGGAGAAATTAAGGAATTAAAATATGTTAAGGATGTAGTTGTTAAGACTGCAGAAGCTGTTATGAAGGAAAGAGGAACTAAGATCGATTACCATGTTGGTACAATGATAGAAATTCCAAGAGCAGCTTTAACAGCTGATGAAATAGCTAAGGAAGCAGATTTCTTCTCATTTGGTACAAATGATTTAACTCAAATGACATTTGGATTCTCAAGAGATGATGCTGCTAAGTTCTTAGGTTCTTACTATGATAAGAAGATCTATGAACAAGATCCATTTGCTAAGTTAGACCAAACAGGTGTAGGTCAATTAGTTAAGATAGCTGCTGAAAAGGGTAGAGCAACAAGACCTGATATTAAGCTAGGAATCTGCGGAGAGCATGGTGGAGATCCATCATCAGTAGAATTCTGCCATAATGTTGGATTGAACTATGTTTCATGTTCACCATTTAGAGTACCATTAGCTAGATTAGCTGCAGCTCAGGCACAAGTTAAAAATCCAAGATAATAAGTATTAAAAATATAAGAGGATGATTTAATCATCCTCTTATTTATTATTTATGAAATTATATTAATTTATCTGCATTCCAATCTGCTTCTTGCATTTTATTTATAATAGACATGGTGAATTTAAGATGATGATCAATTTTAGAACTTGATTTAAGTAATAATGTGAAGAATGAGTTTTTATTGCATTTTTTTATATTTTTATAATAATCTCTAGAGATTTTCCAGTATTTTTGTGGAAAACATATATATGAAACAATATACTTTAAATCCGATTGAGATAGGTGATTGTGGGAATTATAGGCCTTTATAATAGAGGTTGCTAGCTCTAAATCCCATTTTGTATTATCTCTTTTTAAGAGCCTTCTTAAAAAGTATGATAAATCATGAGCACAATAATCATACTTACATTTATCAAAATCAATAATCCAAATAGAATCATCTTCTTCAAATATTATATTCTTATTAACATAATCACCATGACATAGTGATCTGCTTAGTTCTTTTTCATCTATTAAAGATGAAACCTCTAAGGAGAGTTTTGCAAGTTCTAAATTTTTATCAAACTTTTCTAAGAACTCTCTAGAAAACTTGTCTTTATATTGAAATGCTAAATTAGATGTTTGTAATAATTGTTCAAAATGTTTAGCGGTAGATACATAAATGTTATCAAATCCTATTCTGTTAGCACTTCCCTTAATTGGTGTAAAATCAAATGATGACTTGTGCATTTCAGCAAGTTTAACGGCGGAAGAAATAACATGATTCAAATTATCAAAATCACATTTCACACCATTAATCCAAGGAGTTAGGATAAATAGCATACCATCATATCTTACAAATCTTCCCTTATTAACTGTAGGTAAAAGATTAGGAACATTAATGTTATGCCTATGTAACCATTCTAAAGCGGAATATACATAAAGTAGTTCGTCTTCTGAAAAATATACCTTCTTTAAACAATAACTATCATGCTTTCCGTCTACTTTATAAACTGCTCTTTGTTTTTCTGTATCTTTAAACTTCACCATATTTACATCAGCATATCCAAGATCATAATATGGAAGTATATTTTGAGCTATATTATTATTTGAAAAAATAGATTCATCTAAGTTGGTTGCAAAATCACTCATTGAGACACTCCTTTAAAAATTACTCATTATTATCATATTAATTGGATTTTATAAATATACTAATGATATTTTTTTAAAATATAAAAATACTGGATATTATTAAAACTTATAAGAAATAATATTTACAGGTAATAAATAAAGGATTTAAGAGATAAATATAGAATGATATATAGGAGGTGATTTTATATGGACATAAGGGAAAAAATCGAGACTTTTGAAAGGTTGACATTTATTGAAAAAGCAACTTTTTCTGATAAATCATTAGGTCGCGAAAAATATGAGAGTAATGATGTTGTTAGAACTTGTTTTATGGTGGATCGTGATAGAATTATTCATTGTAAATCATTTAGACGTTTGAAGCATAAGACTCAAGTTTATATAAAAACCTTCGGAGATCATTATAGAACAAGGTTGACCCATACATTAGAAGTTGCTCAGATTGCTAGAACTATAGGGGTTGGAATTAGATTGAATGAAACCCTAATAGAAGCTATTGCGTTAGGTCATGATTTAGGTCATGTAGCATTTGCTCATAATGGGGAAGAAGTTTTAAATGAGTTTCTGCCAAATGGATTTAGACACAATGAGCAAAGTGTAAGAGTAGTAACAAAGTTAGAGAATGAAGGTAGAGGATTAAATCTTACTAAAGAGGTTATAGATGGTATACTGCATCATAGTGGCTTAAGAAGTGCATCTGATGATAAAGGGGCATCAACCTTTGAAGGAAGAGTTGTTCAGGTAAGTGATAAGATAGCATACATAAATCACGATATAGATGACTCTATAAGAGCGGGTTTGTTATCAGAAAATGATATTCCAAAAGAATTGCTTAAGACTCTTGGAAAAACTCATTCTGAAAGAATTGAAACCTTGGTATTAGATTTTATTAATACGTCAAATAAAAATTTGGAAGAAGGAATTAACTCAGTTGGACTAAGTAAAGAAATTGAAGAAGCTATGAGAGAGCTTAGGGCATTTATGTTTAAGAATATATATTTATCTGAGGAACTTAAAGGAGAAAGAAATAAGGCGAAGTTTATACTAAATGAATTAATAAATCATTATATGGAACATATAGAAGAAATGCCAGAGTTGTATAGAAATATTGCAGAATGTGAAGGTGCAAAAAGAGGGGTAGCAGATTATATTGCTGGGATGAGTGATGATTATTGTCTTAGTCAGTTTAATAAAATATTTGTCCCTAAATTGGTAATATATTAAAGTGAAGTATATTTTTTGAGATTTAAGGAAAGATAAGTAAGTCAAAAAGTTAGAAAATAATTTTAAAATCAGAAGGAATAGTAAGCAATGTGTCGAATAATATATAAATTGTTGAAAAAAATTTTGTAAGGAGGGGGAAAGCTTCCTTGCGTATATCAGAAGAATTAATTGAAAGAATCAAACAAGAAAATGACATAGTAGATATAGTTTCAGAAACTGTTAGGTTAAAGAGGTCAGGACGTAACTATATGGGGCTTTGCCCATTTCACAATGACCATTCTCCATCTTTTTCAGTTTCGCAAGATAAGCAAATATATAAATGTTTTTCATGTGGAGAGGCAGGAAATGTTTTTACTTTTGTCATGAAACAAAAAAACCTAAACTTTTTAGAAGCAGCAAAGTATTTGGCTGAAAAGGTAAATATACCTTTAGATTTAGGTGATGGAGAGCCTAGCAAAATAACAAAAAAGAAGGAAGTGCTTTACAAAGCAAATGTTGAAGCAGGGAGATTCTTTTTTAAAAACTTATCTCAAGATAAGAAAGCAAAAGAATATTTCTTAAATAGAGGAATAAAAGAATCCACTATAAGAAAATTTGGGTTAGGGTATTCTAAAGATAGCTGGAATAGCTTGATTTATCATTTAAGGAGAATGGGCTTAAAAGAAGATGCTTTGCAAGAAGCTGGATTAGTTCTTAAAAGCGAAAAGAAAGGGACCTTCTATGATAGGTTTAGAAATAGAGTTATGTTCCCAGTTTTTGATATCAAGGGAAGGGTAATTGGCTTTGGTGGTAGAGTGTTAGATGATTCTAAACCAAAGTATTTAAACTCACCAGAAACTTTAGTTTTCCAAAAGGGTACTAATCTATATGGATTAAATTTTGCTATTAAAGAGAAGATGGAGGATAGATACTTCATCATAGTAGAAGGGTATATGGATTGTATTTCACTACATCAGTATGGAATTACTAACGTAGTTGCATCACTTGGAACAGCATTGACTACTAATCAGGCAAGGCTATTAAAGAGGTATGCGGATAAAGTAATTATTTCATATGATGCTGATGTTGCAGGTCAAACAGCGACTCTTAGAGGGTTAGAAATTTTAAGAGATGCAGGATTTGATGTTAGAGTACTTACAATACCACAAGGTAAGGATCCTGACGAATTTATTAGATCAAATGGGAAAGAGGCTTTCTTAAAATTAATTAATTCTGCAACACCGTTAATAGGCTATCGCCTAAAAAGGGCAGAAGAGGGAATTGATTTTAAAAATGAACAATCTTTAATTAAATATGGGGAGAGAGTTACAGAAATATTAGCAGATTTGAATCCAGTTGAAAAGGATGTTTATATAAAAAAGATATCTGAGGACACTGGATTGAAGGAACAATCGCTTTATGATTTACTATCTATGGCACAAAACAGAAAAGAAGAGCCTTTTATGAATAAAAAGGAAGAAATTGGAACAAAATTATATGTAGAGCCTGCTTATTTAAAAGCTGAGAGAAGTCTTATAAAACTTATGTTTAAGGAAGGTTATTATGAAGAAATTGCAAAACAAATTTCTAGTGATGATTTTAACTTAGGGGCTCATAAAAAAATCTTCTCTTTAATTTCTAAAGGGAAAGAAGAAGGTGCTGAAAATTTATTAGCATATGTAGAAAGTGGTTGTGATGATGTTGAGTCATCTAAAGAATTTGTGAAAATTAAGGAACTTAGGGTATTAGAAGCTAGTGATGAGAGAAAGCTAATTAGAGATTATATAAATAGGATAAAAACATTTAAATTAACTTCAAAAATTGAATGTTTAAAAAAGGAGCAAAAAGACTTGGAACAAAAGGGAAAGATTGAAGAATCAATAAAACTCGCAATAGAGCTCAACAAATTAAATGAAGAGCTTAAGAGGGAGAAAGGGGTTATTGGTCATGGCGAAAGGAGGTAAGAAAGAAATGGCAGAAGAAACTAAAGCAAAAAGCAAAAAGACTGGTAATGATAAAAAAGACAGAAATAACAAGATGGCCATTGTTAAGAATTTAATAGAAAAAGGTAAGAAGAATGGTTCGTTAACTTATAAAGAAATTATGGATGACATAGAGAACATAGATTTAGGACCAGAACAAATAGAAAAGATTTATGAGGTTCTTGAATCTATGGGAATAGAAGTAATAGGTGATATTAATGGTGCTGAAGAGGTTGAAGAAGAAGTAGATCTTTCAATACCAGAAGGTATTGCTATTGATGACCCTGTTAGAATGTACTTAAAAGAAATAGGTAAGGTGCCACTATTATCTTCAGAAGAAGAAATAGAACTTGCTTTAAGAATTGAACAAGGGGATCAATATGCTAAGAAGAAGCTAGCTGAAGCTAACTTAAGACTTGTTGTAAGTATAGCTAAGAGATATGTTGGTAGAGGTATGTTATTCTTAGATCTTATCCAAGAAGGTAACTTAGGACTTATTAAAGCTGTTGAAAAGTTTGATTATAGAAAAGGGTTCAAATTCTCTACATATGCTACATGGTGGATAAGACAGGCGATTACAAGAGCTATAGCAGACCAAGCAAGAACAATTAGAATACCAGTTCATATGGTTGAAACTATAAATAAGCTTATAAGAGTACAAAGACAATTACTTCAAGAGTTAGGAAGAGATCCATTCCCAGAAGAAATTTCAAAGGTTATGGATTTACCAGTTGAAAAGGTAAGAGAAATCCAAAAAATAGCACAAGAGCCAGTTTCTTTAGAAACTCCAATCGGTGAAGAAGAAGATAGCCATTTAGGTGATTTCATTCCTGATGATGAGGCTCCAGCACCAGCAGAAGCTGCAGCATTTACTATGCTAAAAGAACAATTAATAAATGTTCTAGATACTTTAACTCCAAGAGAAGAAAAAGTATTAAGGTTAAGATTTGGTCTTGATGATGGTAGAGCAAGAACTCTTGAAGAAGTGGGTAAAGAGTTTAATGTAACAAGAGAAAGAATAAGACAGATAGAAGCTAAGGCTTTAAGAAAGCTTAGACATCCATCAAGAAGCAAGAAGCTTAAGGATTATTTAGATTAATATATACTAAAAAACATCTGTTGAAAAACAGATGTTTTTTAATACCTAGTGTAAAATATATTTACATTCTATTAGAAAGAGGTTTAACATGGACATTAGTAAAAGATTAGAGTTTATAGCAAATCATATAGATAAATGTGAAAGTATTATAGATGTTGGTACAGATCATGGATATATCCCCATATATGCAGTGAAAAAAGAGCTTTGTAATAAGGCTATAGCATCTGATATAAATAAGGATCCTGTTAAAAAAGCACAATTAAATGTAGCTCTAGAAGGGTTATCGAAAAAAATAGATGTTAGGCTAGGCGGAGGTTTACAAACAGTTGATATAAAAGAGGTAGAAGGTGTTGTAATTGCAGGTATGGGGGGAAACCTAATTAGAGATATACTAGAGCATGATAAAAGGAAGTTACCTTTTTATAAATTTTTAATATTACAACCAGCTCAAAACCCAGAAGTTCTTAGAGAATACTTGTATAATAACGGATATGAGATTTTAGAAGAGGATTTATGTTTTGATGAGGGAATTTACTATGAACTATTTAAAGTAAGGAAAAATAGTAAGGGAAATATGAAGTTAGACCCTATATATTATGAGTTTTCACCTATACTATTAAAAGATAATCACCCTTTAATGATAGGGTATTTAAAAGAAAAAGAAGAAAAATATAATAGAATATTAAGCTTTATAAAAGAAGATAGTGAAAGTGCGATAAGAAGAAAAAAAGAAGTCAAAGATAAATTGAATGAAATAAAAAGATTTATTGAAGAGGTGAAATAAATGACCATAAAAGTAAAAGATATATCAAAAGAAATGGAGAAGTTAGCACCAATATTCTTAAAAGAAGACTTTGATAATGTGGGACTTATGGTTGGATCTAAAGATAAGGAAGTGAAAAAAGTACTATTAGCGTTAGATTGTACTAAAGATGTTATTGAAGAGGGAAAAAGAGAAGGGGTAGACCTTATTATAACTCATCATCCGTTAATATTTAGAAAACCAAGCAGAATTGTAACTGATGATCTTCAAGGATGGAAGATAATAGAACTTATAAAGAACAATATATCTTTATATTCAAGTCATACTAATTTAGATTCAACTAAGGATGGGATAAATGATGAAATAGTTAAGGTATTAGGTTTTTCTGATGGGAAACTTATTGAATCCTCCAAAGTTAGGGGATTTGAGGAATGTGGCTTAGGTAGAGTTGTTTATTTAGATAGTGAAATAGAATTAAACAATCTTATAAATATAGTTAAAGAGAAGCTTGGAATAAGTAGTTTAAGAGTTGTAGTAGGAAAAGAAAATGTGAAAAATATAGCTATAATAAATGGAAGTGGTCAAGACTTCTTTGGAAAGGCTATAGGGATGGGAGCAGACTGTATAATAACTGGTGATACTTCATATCATTTTGCTTCTGATTATAAAGAAATGGGAGTTTCAATTATAGATCCAGGACATTTCCCTACAGAATGGATAGTATTTTTAAAGGTAATGAAAAAGATAGAAGAGAAATTTAGTACTATTGAATTCATTCACTCTAAATGCAGTAAAGACCCTTATGAATATGTATAAAATAAGTATTTTTTAAAGTTATAAACATATATAAATAGTAGAACTCATCAATTTTGAGGAGGAACTATTATTAGTACACAGAAAGATTTTAAAAAGGCTTTTAAAAATATTAGGGAAAATTTTCAAAGTGGAATGAATAGAAGTTCTAGAGGATGGAGAGGCTGGCCAATATTTTATTTTTGTAGCCCTTTTAAGTTTATTATATTATGTGGACTTTTGGCTACATTACTTCTTTCTGGAGTTGGATTATATGGTCTAATCGTAATAATTCTTTTAGTGCTATTGTTTATATTTGTTCCCTAATTGTAAAAAAGTTCAGCTTGTAAAAGTGTAAGGAGTATGATATTATAGTCATTGCGAGTGAGACGTGCAATCGCTGCTAGTCTTTGAACTAGGAGAGGAAAGTCGGGGCTCCGTAGGGCAGGGTGCTGGATAACGTCCAGTCAAGGTGACTTGAAGGAAAGTGCAACAGAGAGATACCGCCTATTTTATAGGTAAGGGTGGAAAGGCGAGGTAAGAGCTCACCAGCGTGGTGGAGACATCACGGCTATGTAAACCCCACCTGGAGCAAGACCGAATAGAGAGGCATTTAAGGGGTTGCCCGTCCCGCCTCTGGGTGTGTCGCTTGAGCTTGTTGGCAACAGCAAGCCTAGATAGATGATTGCTTAAGACAGAACCCCGCTTATGGCTTATCTCGCAAAAAGAGATTTCAAGGGGTTGAAGGGAATATGTTAAACTTTTCCCTTGTAGTTTCCCTTATTATATTTATAAGCTTTGTAATAGAGATGTAATCCTATGGGTTGCATCTCTATTCATTTATAGATATTATTATGGTATTTAGGCTGTGAAAATTTATAAAAAACATACAAAGAGTATTGACCAAATTTTGAATATATATAATAATATATTTTATAAAAAAGTAACAATAACTATGTCTTTGGTTCTAATATGCTAAACTTAGGAGGCGTTAAATGAGAAACAATAGAAAAACAAGTGAAGCTCAAAGGAAGGCAGATAAAAGATGGAGAGAAAAAAATAGGGAACATGCAAATTATTTAAAAAACAGAACTAGTGCAAGGTGTTTTATAAGGAATAAAGCTACATTAGAAGACATAGAAGAGTTAAGAGAATTACTTAGAGTAAGAGCTGAATTGTTAAGTGAAGAAAATAATCTATTATGTTAATGGATAGAATATAGTTAGTATTATAGTCTTTATTTTTGTAATCATAAAAAAGGTTTAATCTACAATGAAATATGCTAGGTTAACCTCTATTGTCTTTTTTTATTTGTTATTAATGAAATTGTATACATAATATGATATAATGATTTAATAACTATACTTTTAATTAATGAGGTGGGGGAATGGTTAAATTAGTTAGGAAATTTGTTACAGATATTAGGTTAAGTAAACTTAATGCAGTAAAATATAGTGGTATTGTAGCCTTTTTAATTTTTGCGACTTCAGTTACTTATAAAAATTTAATGGGGACTCCAGTAAAAGATGCAATAATAATATCTGGTATTAGTGCAGCAATATTATTTGTAGCTCTTTATTTTATGTGTTTTGCAATTGTAAAGCAAATGGATAAACAAGATGCAAGAATTGAAGCTGAGAAGCAAAGGGAATTAGAAGAAAGAAGAAGAAGGCTTGAAGAAAGAAGCGGAAAAAAAGTTAATAATAAGAAGAAAAAGAAAAATAGACAAGCTGATAATGAATAGTGAAAATGGTGAAGGATAAAATTTATCCTTCACCATTAGTTTTTTGAGAGTGTTCTGAAAAAATTGACGACTCAACAAGCTCGTCTTGACGATTTTCTTTAGTTGAAAATAGCTGTTACCCATTCGTTGCTTTGATGCTTTTCTATCATATTAAATCCATTAGACTCTACCATAGATTTGATGTTATCAAAACTCCATTCAACTAAGCCAGAAACAAGAAGGGTTCCATTGTCCTTTAAATGATATTTAATAAAGTCCATAAACATATGAGTTTCTTCTCCACCAATGTTTATATATATCCAGTCGAATTTTCCCTCAATGTTAACTTCATTAGAAAGAGCATCTCCAACAAAAACCTTTATATTATTTAGGCCGTTTAAAGAAGCATTTAGTTCCACTTCATCCTGTACATCCCTAATATCTAAAGCAACTACTTCACTAGCTCCTTTAATTGCTGTTGCAATGGATAGTATGCCTGATCCAGTTCCTATATCTAATACTCTTTTATTAGAAAAGTCCTTTGAAAGAATTACTCTAAGAAGATCTTGAGTAGTTTCATGTAGACCAGTACCAAAAGCTCCTTGAGAAATAAAATTTATTTTGTTTTTACCTTCTATTTCTTCATCAGGAGAAGCAAGGACCCAGTTCTCATCTATATCTATAGCAGGTAAAGAAAAATCATCATAGTCATAGTTCTCTTCATATACATTAACAGGTATTTCATTAATCAAACTAGAAACCTTGTTTTTAAAACTTTCTAAGTCTTCCTCTGGTCCGTCAAAGGCAACTTTTAATGTGGTTAATTCATTCTCTTTTTCTATATATCCATACCCATTTTCATCAGTAGTTATTTCTAATGGACTTTCATAAAATGCGTTATAGATTTCGTTTATTTGTAGTACTTCTATTTTTTCATCTACTTTATTTAAAGGCATATTATAACAAATAATAAACATAGAAAATCTCCTCTCTTTTAAGCTAATATCATATTATTACAAGAAATCGATTATGTAAAGTATGGGGGAATGTGATAAAATTATGATTAGGATTTAAGGAGGGATAGTCATGAAAAAAATAGTTGTTTTAGATGGAATCACTTTAGGAAATGTTGATTTTGATAAGCTAAAAGAATTTGGGGAATTGGTATACTTTGATAAAACAAATGCTGATGAAGTATCTGACAGAGTAAAGGATGCAGCAATAGTATTAACAAATAAAGTTGTATTAAATAGAGATAATTTAAAGGATGCAAGTAAATTAGAATTAATTTGTGAAATGGCTACAGGATTTAATAATATTGATATAGAGTATGCTAAGGAGAGAAATATTGCAGTAACTAATGTTGCAGGATATTCTACACCAACTGTAGCTCAGCATACATTTGCAACATTATTGCATTTATATGACAAGATTTCTTATTATGATAATTTCGTTAAGAGTGGAGCGTACTCATCATCAGGATTATTCACTAATTTAGATAAGCCTTACAATGATATAGAAGGTAAGAGATGGGGAATAGTAGGGTTAGGAGCTATAGGAAGAAAGGTGGCTCATATTGCAGATGCCTTTGGTTGTGAAGTGGTATACTATTCAACATCAGGAAAAAACAACAGTTCAGATTATAGAAGAGTAGAATTAGATGAGTTATTAAAAGAATGTGATATTATATCAATTCATGCTCCTTTAAATGAGAATACTCAAGGCTTATTTAATTATGAAAATATAAGCAAAATGAAAAAGGATGCTGTATTAATTAATATGGGAAGAGGACCTATAGTAGTTGATGAAGACTTAGCTAAAGCTATTGATGAAGAACTTATAGCTGGTGCAGCTTTAGATGTATTTATGGTAGAACCTATGCCAGCAGATAATCCATTTTTAAAGGTTAAAAATAAGGATAGATTAGTATTAACTCCACATATTGCGTGGGCTAGTATTGAAGCTAGAGAAAGATTATTTAAGGATTTAATAGAGAACATACATGCTTTTTATAGAGGAGAAGCTAGAAATAGAATAGTTTAAAAAAATAAGCCTAGTAACTCTAGGCTTATTTTAATACATATTCTTCAATTGCTTTTATTACTCCGTAATCTCTATTACTTTTTGCTATGTAGTTACCGTATTGTTTCATATCTTCATTTGCATTTTCCATAACAAAACTAAATTTAGCCTTACCAAGCATTTCTATATCATTGTAGAAGTCGCCAAAAACCATAGTTTCTTCATAAGAAATGTTTTCATCCTTTTGAATTTTTTCTAAGGCAGCTCCCTTATTAACATTCTTATTCATAATATCAAGCCATATTTCACCGGCAACTACAACCATAAATTCATCTCCAAATAGAGGATTTAAAACTTTATTTGAATTATTTGAAGCTCCTGAAAGGTCACAAAGTGTAATTTTAAAAATATCATCATCAATAGAATATAAGTCTTCTACTACATGCTTCTTTATATAGTATTTATCAATTTCTTTTAAGAAATCATCACTACATGGTTTATGATATGCACCTTTTGTACCACATAAAATTAACTCTATGTTTTCTATATCTTCACAAGCTTTTATAATGGCTGTTACAAAGTCTTTCTTTATGATATCTATGCAAGACTTACCTTCATCTTCGACTACATAAGCACCATTGTCACAAATATAATAAATGTGATCTGAATAAGGCTTGAAGTTTTCGTATAATGTAGGGTAAGGTCTTCCACTAGCTACTACAAATTTAACATTTTTATCATTTAGTTTTTCTAATACTTCAAAAAAGTTAGATGGTAGCTTCCCATTTTCATCTAATAATGTTCCATCCATATCTGTTACAATTAACTTTATCATATAGTCCACCCTTTTCGTTGAATAATTTTCATTAGTACTTCATAAGCTATTATACCATAGTAAAAGAGTTAGAAAAATAAATACATTAACAAGAAACAAATAGAAATATTGACATATAATCAATAATATAGTAATATTACAAATAAGTTAATAATTAGAAAAACGTTGATTGAGAGTAGTAGAAAGAAAAGATTCTTTTTAGAGAGCGAGTGCTTTGCTGGGAAACTCGTAGGAATAACTTTTGAACTTGCTCATGAGTTGTAAGGTTTAATTTAAACCTTATCGGTATATTTGCCGTTATTTTAAGTAAGTATAATTTTGGATGGTACCGCGTAAATCGCTCCAATAAGGAGTGATTTACGCGGTTTTAATATTATATGAGAGGTGAAATTTTAGATGGGGTTAGTTCAGTAGAAAAAACAATTATTGTGATTTTAAAACTTAAAGGGGTAATAGAATCGCTGTGATTTCATATAGGTTTTATAATAGCAATAAGTATTAATAAAGGGGGCTTAAAACATGTTAAATGTAAACAAATATAAGAGATTTAAAACTATTAATTTTAAGGAAAGAACTTGGCCAAATAAAGAGGTTACAAAGGCACCTATATGGTGTTCTGTAGATTTAAGAGATGGTAATCAGGCTTTGATAAGTCCTATGACAGTAGATGAAAAGGTTGAAATGTTTAACCTTTTAACTAAATTGGGGTTTAAGGAAATTGAAATAGGTTTTCCTTCTGCATCACAAATAGAATTTGATTTTTTGAGAACACTTGTTAATAATAATTTAATTCCAGATGATGTTGTTGTACAAGTATTAACGCAAGCAAGACCTCACTTAATTAAAAGAACTTTTGAAGCCTTAGAAGGGGTAAAAAAGGCTGTTGTTCATATTTATAATTCAACTTCTATACTTCAAAGAGATGTTGTGTTTAATATGAGTAAAGAGGAGATAAAAAATATAGCTGTAGAAGGAACAAAGTTAGTAAAAGAATATGTTAAAGAGTTTAATGGGGAAGTGATTCTAGAATATTCTCCAGAAAGTTTTACAGGAACAGAGGTAGAATATGCATTAGAGGTTTGTGAAGCTGTTTGTGATGTATGGGAAGCATCAAAAGATAAAAAAGTTATAATTAATTTACCATCTACAGTTGAAATGGATACTCCAAATGTTTTTGCAGATCAAATAGAGTGGATGTGTACTCATTTTAAAGATAGGGAACGTGTAATAGTAAGTGTACATCCTCATAATGATAGGGGAACTGGTGTAGCTGCTGCTGAATTAGCTTTGTTAGCAGGGGCTGATAGGGTTGAAGGTACTCTATTTGGTAATGGAGAAAGAACAGGTAACGTTGATATAGTTAATATTGCACTTAACATGTATTCTCAAGGAGTAGATCCTAACCTAGAATTAAACAATATTCAAGAAGTTATAGATATATATGAAAGATGTTGTAAAATACCAGTTCATATAAGACATCCATATGCAGGGGAATTAGTTTTCACAGCTTTCTCAGGATCCCATCAAGATGCTATAAATAAAGGAATGGCAAAGTATAGGGAAAGAGAGGGACAATATTGGGAAGTACCTTATCTTCCAATTGATCCAAGTGATTTAGGAAGAGAATATGAAGCTCTTGTAAGGATTAATAGTCAATCAGGTAAGGGTGGAATAGCATTTGTTATGGATAGATACTTTGGGTATAAGATGCCAAAGAAGATGCATAAAGAATTTGCTGATGTAATTCAAAAAATATCAGAAGAAAGAGGAGAAGTAGCTCCACAAGTAATAATGCAAAAGTTTGAAGAGGAATACTTAAATAGGGAGGAGCCTTTCAAATTAATTAAATGTTCTGTGTCAGAAGAAGATTCTAAGTCAAATGTAACTGTTAGATTCTTATATAAGGGAATGGAAAAAGAGTTTACTTCATTGGGAAATGGACCAATAGATTCATTGAAAAAGGCATTAATTAAATCAGAATTAATAAACACAAGCATTTTAGATTATGCAGAGCATTCAATGGGAGAAGGATCAGAAGCAAAGGCTGCTGCTTATGTAAATATGAAAAGAATTGATAATGGAGAAGAAACCTTTGGTGTTGGTGTAGATTCTAATATTACAACTGCTTCAATGAAAGCTGTATTTAGTGCTATAAATAGACTTTATAAGTAATAAATAAAACGCTACTTTTTTTAGTAGCGTTTTATTTATTGTGTGGAAGTCTATAGTGAAAGGACAAATGTATTTTATATACTTGCAACATGTGGCAAATTAATATATAATAATTTCATAAAATAAAATATTAAAGTTCGGATGAAGATAGTGGGAGAGCGACAAATTTATTTTGTCCACCGAAGAGGGAAAATCTTTCAGGTTATAGGACCGCTATTGGACGAGCCTCTGGAGAGACTCTAGAAGAGCACCGAAGGAGCAAGGCTAAAATAGCTGAAACTCTCAGGTAAAAGGACAGGGGATATGAGATTGTATCATGTTTTTTTGTGATGCAATTTATCATACTCTCCTCCGGTAAATTATAATTTAGGGAGGATTTTTTTATGCAATTAAAAGACTTATTACAAAACATTAGTGACTTCATATGGGGGCCACCATTATTAATTTTACTAGTAGGTACAGGGGTATATTTAACTTTAAGGTTAAAGTTACTTCAAATATTCAAATTACCACTAGCTTTAAAATACGTATTTGGAAAAGATGAAGAAGAAAATGATGAAGGGGCAGAAGGAGATGTATCAAGCTTTGGTGCTTTATGTACAGCTTTATCAGCTACAATAGGTACAGGTAATATTGTAGGTGTAGCTACAGCTGTAAAAGCAGGAGGTCCAGGGGCTTTATTTTGGATGTGGATAGCAGCTTTCTTTGGTATGGCAACTAAGTATGCTGAAGGAGTATTGGCTATTAAATATAGAGAAGTAGATGAAAATGGTAATATGGCAGGAGGTCCAATGTATTATATACAAAATGGACTAGGGCTAAAATGGTTAGCAAAGATATTTGCAGTTTTAGGGATTGGTGTTGCTTTTTTTGGTATTGGAACATTTGGACAAGTAAAATCAATTTCTGACGCAGCATCAATAACATTTAAAGTTCCTTTAATACTTACAGCTATAATAGTTACAGTATTAGTAGCATTGGTTACTTTAGGTGGAATAAAAAGAATATCTAGGGTATCAGAAAAGGTTGTTCCTTTTATGGCTGGAATATATATATTAGGAGCAGTATTAGTATTAATTTGTAATTATAGCGCTATACCAGGAGCATTATCAATTATTATAAGAAGTGCATTTAATCCTCAAGCAGCTTTAGGGGGAGCAGCAGGTATAACAGTACAAATAGCATTACAAAGAGGGGTAGGTAGAGGAGTATTTTCAAATGAAGCAGGTCTTGGAAGTGCACCTATTGCAGCGGCAGCGGCTAAAACTAAGTCCCCAGTTAGACAAGGGTTAATATCAATGACAGGTACTTTCTTTGACACTATAGTTATATGTACTATGACTGGTCTTGCAATAGTTTTAACTGGAGCATATTCAAGTCCTTTAGAAGGGGCAGCTTTAACAACAGCGGCTTTTGAAGCGGGATTACCTTTTGCTGTGATAGGCAAGTATATTGTAAATATAGGATTAATATTCTTTGCTTTTACAACAATTTTAGGGTGGAATTACTATGGTGAAAGATGTGCTGAATACTTATTAGGTGTTAAATCTATATTACCATATAGAATGATATTCATAGCACTTGTAGCAGTAGGACCATTTTTATCATTAGATTTAATATTTATAATAGCAGATATAGTTAATGGAATTATGGCTTTTCCTAATTTAATAGGATTAATTGGACTAAGAAAAGTGGTTATAAAAGAAACTGAAGATTATTTTCAACAGTTAAAAGAAGAAGTGGCATTGCCAGCATAACGAAAGTCTAGAAAAGTATAAAATTTTAATTAGTTATAAATGAAAGGTATTATTAGGTTTTATTATTATAAAATATAAAATCAAGGATAATAATTTTATAATTTCCTTACTTTTAGTAGGAGTGGAGGGGATATTTGTTTTGATGTGACTTGGAGCGCAGCGACGGAACAAGCAAAATAAATATCCACCCTACCTTTTTGTATTATAGTAAAATTAATAAATAATAAAGAAATAAATAAGAAACCTATGTTAGTATAATAATAGTACATATATAAATAGGTGGTAAGATGGTTAAAAAAAGAAGGAAAGTATACAAAAGAAGAAAAACAAATAGAAATAAGTTTAAGTTTTTAATAAGAAGAGTGTTGGCTTTTATTTTGCTAGTTACATTCTTTATAGGATTAAAATATATATTTACTAATAAGAAAGAATTTATATCTTCAGAAAGTATAAATAATTATATAGAGTATGTAGATAGTTTTAGTGGTTGGAGAAAGCAATTAAACTGGAAAGAAGTAGCTGCTATAGATGGCATTAAAAATGTAGATTTTAATAATATAAATAAAAATAAGATAGAGGAAATTTGTAAGTGGTTTTATGATGAGGATAATAACATAAAGGACTTTGAGCAGGTTTTAGAAGGACAAGACTTTACAGATAAAGAGAAAAAAAAGGCTGAAAAAAACCTGAAAAATTTAAGTGAAGTTAGTTTGAGAAATATTAGGGGAGACTCTGATAAAGAAAAGGACAAGTTAATAGAGAATATGAAAGCGATAAGTATAGAGAATTATAAGAAAAATGGAGTTTTACCTTCAGTAACTATTAGCCAAGCTATCTTAGAATCAAACTGGGGTAAATCTGAATTATCTGCTAAGTATAATAATTATTTTGGGATAAAAGCAAGTGCAGGGTGGAATGGGAAAATAGCCACTTTCTCAACTAAAGAAAATTACAATGATACTATAAAAGCTAATTTTAGAGCATATGATTCCTTAGAAGAGTCTGTTAATGATTTTGGAAACTTTTTGAATGTAAATGGTAGATATAGAAATCATGGATTATTTGATGGGAAGAACTATATTGAGCAAGCACAAGCTTTAGAGGATGCAGGATATAGTACTAAAAAGAACGCTAAAGGAGAGGCTATTTACGCAGATTTATTAATAGAGTTGATTAAGGATAATAATTTAATGATTATTGATAGTGAAGCAGTAAAAAATGAATAAAAGAAGAGTATGAAAAAAACCCCAGTATTTAATACATGGGGTTTTTTAAAAGAAACAAAAGGTAATTATAAACTTAGTTTATTTTTACTAGAAAAGTATAATTTTAAAACTTCTTTTGAATTAATATTATCCCAGTCTAAGTGATCTATTAAGAATTCTCTTCCTAAAACTATATAATGACTCTCGTCAAAATTTAAATAATCTTCATAGCATATATTGCTAGTCGAGGTTATCTCTTTAATAGATTTCCTAGTTAGTAAATGTTTTTTGTATATCTTTGAACACTCTTTTACTATAGGGTCTAATTTATCAACAGGATCTATATCAAAAAATGAATGTGCTATATGACTAGGAACACTTGAATCCTCATATATAATCATACCTTCTTTGCAAGGTAGCAATTCTCTTATTTCTTCTGGGGCATTATCAAACTTAATATTTAACATAGTAGAAAAGGTAGCAGTTTGCATTTTTGTAAAAGTGCTTATTTGTATATGTATAGCTGCTAGATAACATCTAATAGAATTAAGTTTGTCCCCTAATAAATAGTAGGCATTACCTAAAAGCATATAAGATGGAGATGAAGTTGGGTTAAGTTTTATTGCCTTTACGAGGGCAACTTTAGCCAATTTTAACTCATTCTTTTTTATAGCATCCTCAGCTAGCTTTGTTAAAGCTACAACTTCTTTCATATGCATTCCCCTTTCTATGATTACCATAATATTATTATAGCACCTAGGAAAAGGTAATAAAAGTAAAAGTGGATATTTAATAACTTACTTTGAATTTATTTTCATCTTCTACCAAACTTATTTTCTTAAGGGAGTAATCATCAACACGAATAAATCTATTCCCTTCTTTTATGATAGATAGAAATTTAGCTATATTTTCTTCCAAGCCTTGAACTTGTATTTCAACCATTCCATTATTTAAATTTCTTGCAAATCCAGTTAGGGCGTATTTTATAGCATTACTTTGAGCAAAGTATCTAAAGCCTACCCCTTGTACTCTTCCTTCAACTATAATTAAGCATCTAATCATCAAGTTATCCTCCAAATCTTAATTACTAATTTAGGAAAATTATATCATATAATACCCAATTAACGAAATACAAAAAATATTGCAAATTTTCAGAAAACAAGATATAATTTCTTTGGGTATTGTGAAAATGAGGAGGTAATTCAAAATGTTGGAAAAGAGTTTGGTTTTAATTAAGCCAGATGCAGTGGAGAAAGACATAATTGGTGAAGTAATTAGTTATTATGAAAAAGCAGGGCTAAAGGTAGTTGCTTTAAAAATGGAAAGAGCAACCGAAGAAATAGCAGAAAAGCATTATGCTGAACATAAAGGAAAGCCTTTTTATGAAGGATTAATAAAGGTTATAACTAGAAGTCCTTTATGTGCTCTTATTGTTGAAGGAGATAATGCTATAGAAAGCGTTAGAAAAATTAATGGAGCAACAAATCCTAATGAAGCAGAAGATGGAACTATTAGAAAGGCATTTGCTACAAGTAAATCAGAAAATTGTGTACATGCATCTGATTCTGTAGAAAGTGCAAATAGGGAATTGTCAATATGGTTTCCAGAGGTTACAGAAAGTGTATTAGTGGGTTAATATAAAAAATAAGCTGTGTAATATTGTAATGTTACACAGCTTATTTTAGGTACGAAGGGAATAAATATCTCCCCACCTTTATTTTTTAAATTTTTTTAATAGATAAAGTATAAGTAATATAAATATTCCTAGAACTAATCCCATACCTAAAAAGCCTAATATGGAAGGAGAAGAGCTATTAGTAGATGTACTACCTATTCTTATCCATTCATCATCATATATCTTTAGAGAATCTCTATCTAAATCTTTAAATACTTCACATTTATCAAGGATTTCATCAGTAGGATAAGATTCTTTAACTTCATCATCTAACATTTCATATGTTTTCCAGTTAGGAGTATAGTATTGAATATAATCAACATTTTGTAATGAGTTTTCTGGGTCAGTTAAGAAGTTTATAAATGCTTCAGCACCTTCTTTATTAGGAGCATCTTTAGGAATTACCATAGCATCAAACCACTTATTAGAACCTTCTTCTGGTACAACATATTCAAGTTTTGGATTTTCACTTATTATGTAATTAGCATCACCTGACCATACAGTTGCAAGTGCTGCTTCGTCATTAATCATAGCATCTTTAACTTGATCAACAAACCATGCCTTAACTATTGGCTTTTGTTCAATAAGTATATCTGCAGCTTGCTTTATTTCTTCTGGATTAGTTGAATTCATTGAATAACCAAGTTTACTTAATGCAATAGCCATAGTATCTCTAACAGAGTTAAACATTATTATTTCTTTATCATATTTTTTATTCCATAATATATCCCAGCTCTTAACTTCTTCTTTTACAACTTCAGGATTATATATGATTCCTATAGTTCCCCACATATAAGGAACAGAATATTCATTGTTAGGGTCATATGATAAGTTCTTAAATTTTTCATCTATATATTTATAATTTGGTATATTATCAAAGTTAATCTTTTCTGCCATACCTTCATTAATCATTTTTTCAACCATATAATCAGAAGGGAAAACTAAATCGTACTTATTGCTTCCTGATTTAATCTTGGAGTACATGATTTCGTTAGTATCGTATGTAGAATATTCAACCTTGTATCCAGTTTCTTCTTCAAATTTTGAGATTAATTCTTCATCTATATAGTCACCACAGTTAAATACATTAATAACTTTATTAGATTCACTTTTATTACTTACACAACCTATTAATGAACTAGATATAAGAATAGTAGCTGATATTAGGGAAATTAATTTTTTATGCATTTTCAATACTATCACCTCTAGAAGATTTTTTGTTAACTATAAGCAATAAAGCTAAAACAGTAATAAACATTAATGTAGATAAAGCATTAATTTCTGGTTTAATACCTCTTCTTGCCATAGAGTAAATTTCTATAGATAAATTTGAAACTCCAGGACCTGTAGTAAAGAATGAAATTACAAAATCATCTATAGACATTGTAAATGCCATTAAGAATCCAGCCATTATTCCAGGTTTTATTTGAGGAATTATGATTTTTCTTAAAGCATAAAAAGGAGTAGCACCTAAATCTAAAGCAGCCTCTGTTGTGTTTGCAGGAAGTTGTTTTAGTTTTGGAAGTACTGAAAGTATTACATAAGGTATATTAAAAGTAATATGTGCTAAAAGCATTGTTGTAAATCCAAAATCTAATTTTACAAATATAAATAGTGACATTAAAGCTATACCTGTAACTATATCTGGATTTAATACAGGTAGATAATTAATATTTAGTAGGAAGTTCTTACCAAATCCTTTTTTCATATTGTGTATACCTATAGCTGTAACAGTTCCTATTATTGTAGCAATGGTTGAAGCTAAAAGTGCAATAACTATAGTATAGTAAAGAGCACTCATTATATTTTCGTTATGAAGTAATTCTCCATACCACTTGAAGGTGAATCCATTCCATTTAGCCATAGTTTTTGAATCATTAAAAGAGTAAATCATAAGTGTTATTATAGGTGCATATAAAAATGCAAATATTATAACAAGATAAAATCTTTTTAAAAACTGTTCAAACTTATTTACCAAAGTCCTGCACTCCCTTCCTTGTCTTCTGAGTCAAATCTATTCATTACTGCCATAGATATAAGGATAACAATCATCATTATTATAGAGATTGCTGAACCAAAGTTACGGTTACCCATAGTAGTAAATTGTTGTTCTATTAAGTTACCAAGAAGCATGTATTGTCCACCACCTAGAAGACTAGAAATAACAAAGGTAGATACAGCAGGCATAAATACCATAGTTATTCCAGATATAACACCAGGAAGGCTTAGAGGAAATACTACTTTGGTAAATATTTGTTTTCTAGTTGCTCCAAGATCACTTGCAGCATCAATTAAGCTTTGATCCATTTTTGATAGTATAGTGAATATTGGTAATACCATAAAAGGTAAGAAGTTGTATATCATACCAAGTAATACTGCACCATCATTATATAAAAACTGTATTGGTCCAATACCGAAGTTAGCTAAAAAGTTATTTACAAAACCATTCTTACCTAGGATTGGTAACCAAGCATAAGTTCTAAGTAGGAAGTTCATCCACATAGGAACTATAAAAAGCATAATAACTAAATTTCTTCTAGATGGAGAAATTTTAGAAATAATATATGCAACAGGGTATCCTAGAATTAAACAGGCAACTGTAGTTAGTCCAGCCAACTGTATTGATTTATAAAAAATATGTGCATATTGAGAATTCATTAATCTTGTATAGTTTTCAAGAGAAAAACTGTATCCATCAGGAGTTTCTACTGTAAAACTAAAAAATAGAACTATTAATAAAGGTATTAATATAAATAATGAACTCCATACTATATATGGGTAAGCAGCAGATTTACTGCTGTTAATTTTCTTCATTTTATCTCACCTTTTTCATGATGTGAATATCTTCAGGATATATATCTAATCCTACTTCACTATCAACTTCAGCAAATTTAGTATTATGTAAAATCCAAGTTCTATTATTTTCTTCTACAACCATTTCATAATGAACACCTTTAAAGATTACAGATTTTACTGTACCCTTTAACATGCCTTCTTCTGCTTTTACTATTTTAAAGTCTTCAGGTCTTATTACAACATCGATTTCTTCATTTGGTTCAAAACCTTTATCTACGCATTCAAATTCTCTATCTGCAAAAATAACTTTAAAATCTTCTACCATAATACCATCAAGAATGTTACTTTCTCCAATAAAGTCAGCTACAAAAGCATTAGCAGGTTCGTTGTAGATATCTTCAGGTGTACCTTTTTGTTGTATAAGACCTTTGTTCATAACTACAATAGTATCTGACATTGTTAGTGCTTCTTCTTGGTCATGTGTTACAAATATAAAAGTGATACCAAGTTCTTGTTGGATTTTCTTTAACTCTAATTGCATTTCTTTTCTAAGTTTTAAATCTAATGCACCAAGAGGTTCATCTAATAGAAGTACTTCGGGCTCATTAACTAAAGCTCTTGCTATTGCAACTCTTTGTTGTTGTCCTCCGCTTAGGGATTCTATACTTCTTCTTTCAAATCCAGATAAAGAAACCATTCTAAGCATTTCTTTTACCTTTTTATCTATTTCATCTTTTGGAAGCTTTTTTATTTTTAACCCAAATGCAATGTTTTCATAAACATTCATATGAGGGAATAGTGCATACTTTTGGAATACGGTGTTTAATTGCCTCTTATAAGGGGGAATATCTGAGATATCCTTATTTTTAAACATTATACTTCCAGAATCTGCAGTTTCAAAACCAGCTATTATTTTAAGGGTAGTTGTCTTACCACACCCAGAAGGTCCAAGTAAGGTAACAAACTCATTTTTTCTAATGTTTAAAGATAGATTATCTAAGACTTTATTATCTTCATATTGTTTACTAATGTTTTTTAATTCAATTATATTTTCGCTCAATATAAACACCTCTTTCTAAAAAACTAAATTAAAATGATGGTGGAGTACTAATCCAAATAACTTTTGCAGGAGTTTTTCCGGCATTTGAGATATAATGATTTTCACGTGCTTGGTAGTAGAAACTTTCGCCCTTTTTCACTTTATAAGTTTTTTCTCCAAGATGTAAAAATATAATTCCTGCAAGTACATATCCAAATTCTTCACCTTCGTGAGGTTCTTCTTCTATATATCTTCCACCTGGTTCAATAGTAATCATTATAGGTTCCATTTCATTTTTTTGAGCGTTTGGAACTAACCACATAAGTTGATATTTTAACTCTTCGTTTTCAGTTTCAAACATATCTTCATTAGTGAAAGTGATTCTTTCTTCAGAAGTTTCACTGAAGAACTCTTTTAAGTTTGTACCTAATATCTCTAGTATATCCATTAAAGTTGCAATAGATGGTGAAGTTAGATCATTTTCTAATTGAGAAATAAATCCTTTTGATAATTCACACCTATTTGCAAGTTCTTCTTGTGTTAATTGTTTTTCAACTCTTAATCTTCGAATTTTGTCTCCTATTTGCACATTTACACCTACCATCTTTAATTTATAAAAATAACTTTTACTAAACTAATAGTTTAAAATTACTAAACAAACAAAAATATTATATATAGAATAGAGGGAAAAATCAATATTTTTATAAAAAATATTTGGAAAAATATTTGCTCCTAAGATAGAGTATGCTTGAAGTGTAGAGAAATATGAAAAAAATAGTTTAGTAAAACATAAGGAAAAGTTTAGTATAGCTAAGAAAAATAAATAAAAAGCTTTTTTGCGTTTATTTAGAATAAGAATTTGATATAAAAATTATTTGTATTGATAATGGTGTATAAATATGAGATATTTATTATAAAAATAGTTGGAAATATTATAGGTGATGGATTATGTTACATTCTGATGGTTTGTATATGAGAGAGGGAAAGAGGATTTATATAAAACAGCCAATATTAGAGGAGTTAGAGTTTGTCGCTAGTCTTTGGTCAGATGAAGATACTATGAAGGATATTGGTGGGATTTTTTCATTTCCTAGAAGTAAGTGGGAAGGTTTTTATAAAAAGATGGTTTATCCATCTGATGGTAAAAACTTTTATTGTTTAGTGTATTTAAATGATGGTTCGCCTATAGGAGAGGTGAGTTTTCATGGATATGATTCAGCTACTAAAGTAGCAAGGTTTAATATTAAGATATTATCTAAATATAGAAATAATGGCTTTGGAGAAGAGGCAGTAAAGCTACTATTAGAGTATTTCTTTATTGAATTTGGTGGGGAGATAATAATGGACAATATCTCTACAGAAGCAGGTGTAAGGCTTGCTGAAAAAACTAAGTTTACAATTGTATATAACCAAAAGGGAAATGCAAGTGTAAGAATTAGTAAAGATGAATTCTTAGAGAAAAAAGAAGAATCAATTAAAAATGTAGGCTTTATAATGTATGATGAAATGAATGTTTTAGATTTTACATTAGCAAAAGAAATTTTTATGTTATCTAATAAAATAGAAAAGAAAGAACTTTTTAAGTTACATGAAATAGAAGCTTCATTTATAAGTGGTAATAAAGAAGTAGAAGAGAAAATTGATATATTATTCATTCCAGGTGGCAATAATTTAGATAATAGTACTTTAGAGGATTTGTATACAAAATTCCATTGTTGCGATTATGTATGTATAAAAACAGATAACTTTAAATTAAATGAGTGCCATGAGGAGAGAAAGTTTTTTAGAGATAGAAAAGGTTATGAAAGTGTTAGTAAAAACTTTGTTGATAATGGCAAAATAATGATAAGTTATAATTTGCTTGGTGAAATAGAAATGTTATTGGGAATGATTACAAAGGTTTATGGAAGAAGGCTTTCGAATAACATAGCTAAAAATTTAGGGTACAATAGTACTTTATAAAATTCACATATTATTGTAATATAAATATATAGGAATAGTTTGTTCGTAAAGTGGAGGTATCTTATGAATTATAAGAAGAGGAGTATAATCTTTTTTATAACTATTATTTGTCTTTTGGTTAGCCTTTTGTGTATTGTTTATTCCTACATTGGTGGAGGATCAAAAGAAATAAGAGCAGCTAAAAGGTTTGTTAGTTTGTTATACTCAGAGGATATAGTGACTGAAACTGAAAATTTAGGCAGTATATCTTATGAAAGTTCAAAGAAATATGATATGAATAATGGAAGTGAATATTATATTGTAAATACTAGGGACTTTGGTATAGATGTTGATAATGAGTTTAAAGTCATTGGTTTTAAGAATAAAATATGTATTCTTAGTGAGACGAAAGTAAGTGAAGAACAAGCTATTAAAAAGGCAGAAGATTATTTGGACAAAATATATAAAGGTGATGTGGAGTTTAAAGAGTTTATAAAAAGTGAAGGACAAGAAGTGCCGTATTACTCATTGATATTTACTAAGTTAGAGGATGGATATCCTTTTTATAAGGATCAAATAATAGTAAATATAGATAAGGAAAAAGGAACTTTAGACGGATATTCAAATATTTCAACTTTAAAAGAACCTAATAGAGTTAAGATTAAGGTGACTCAAGAAAAAGCTGAAGAGATAGCATTAAATGAAGCATTAAGCCTTGTGGAAAAGAGTGAGATAGTAGGGGAAACATTTAAAGCCTTTTATGAAGATAGTGGTAAGAAGGAAACTGAACTTTGTTATGTTATATCTATAAAAGGTTTAGGAATTGATGGAAAAGAAACAAGATTGAAATACTTTGTTTCCACTGAAAGTGGAGAAGTTATTAATAGAATGAAAGACACTGTTACTGAAACAAAATCATCAAAATAAGAAAGAACTCAACTTTTTAAGTTGAGTTCTTTTTTGTTACCTTCAGTGGCTATTTGTTTTGATGTTACTTGGAATTTGCCATGGAACAATCGAAACGAACACAGCCCACTAGTTCCATTCATCTACATTTTTTAGTTCTGGAATTGAGCTAGCTTTAAATACTGGTTCTTTAATACCTGCCTTCTTTTGAGCTCTGTAATCTTCAAGGGCTTTAAAGGCAAACTTTCCTAATAATGCAATAACTATAAGGTTTAAAACTGCCATTAATCCCATAAATACATCTGCTAAGTTCCAAACTATATTTAAGTTAGCTATTGATCCAAAGAACACCATAGCACCAACAAATAATCTATAAAGAGTTAGATATATTTTTTTATCTGTTAAAAACTCAATGTTAGCTTCACCATAATAGTAGTTTCCTACAATAGAACTGAAAGCAAATAGTAGTATACAAAAAGCTATGAAGTAGCTTCCCCAAGCACCTACTTGTGAGCTTAAAGCATTTTGAGTAAGTTGTATACCTTCTAAATTACTATTTAAGTCTACACCTGATAAAAGAATTATGAAGGCTGTACATGTACAAATTATAATTGTATCAGTGAAAACTCCAAGTGTTTGAATTAAACCTTGTTTAACAGGGTGAGTTACAGTTGCAGTAGCTGCAGCGTTTGGAGCACTTCCCATACCAGCTTCGTTAGAGAATAAACCTCTCTTAATACCGGTTAATAAAGCAGCTCCCATTGTTCCACCAACTACCTGTTCAGCACCAAAAGCACTTTTTACTATAAGAGATATTAGAGCTGGAAGTTGTGTTATATTCATAATAACTACAATTAAAGCTACAAAGATGTATGCTAATGCCATTACAGGAACTATAACTTCTGAAACTTTAGATACTCTGTGAACACCACCGAATATTATAATAAGTGTTAGAACAGTTAGAAGAATTCCAATCATAACGTTATTAGTACCAAAAGCTTCGTTCATTGCTAGAGTAATAGTGTTAGATTGAACTGAGTTGAAGATTAATCCAAAAGTGATTGTTATTAATATAGAGAATATAATACCAAGCCATCTTTTACCAAGAGCTTTTTCCATGTAATATGCAGGTCCACCTACATAAGAACCGTTTGATTGCTTTGTTTTATAGATTTGAGCTAAAGTTGATTCTACAAAGCTTGAGGCTGCACCGATTAATGCTATTATCCACATCCAGAATATTGCACCAGGTCCTCCTACAGTAAGAGCTAATGCTATACCTGCAAGATTTCCAGTACCTACTCTTGAAGCGGTACTTATACAAAAAGCTTGAAATGAAGAAATGCTACCTTTTACCTTTTCTTGAGTAGCTCCATCTCCAAGAAGCCTAAACATTTCTTTTATGTATCTGAATTGTACAAATTTTGTTTTCCATGTGAAGTATACACCTAATACTAAAAGCATAGCTATTAGGATATAAGTCCATAGGAAATTATTAAATGATTGAATAAAATTGTTTAATAAATCCATTTATTGTCCCCCATTCTAGTAATCTTTTGTTGCTTATTACGACAAAATACTATTTTATAATATATGAAAAAAATACTTTTTGCAAGAAAAAAAATAAAAGTTGCATGGAAAGAATAAAAAGTATTTAAAATCAACGTAAAATATGAAAAAAGTAAGGTTTAAAAGAGAAAAATGAAGGGAATGAATTAAAATTATTCTCAAAATGAAGGATTAGAATTAAAATTATTCAAAAAAATAAAGATAACTTTAAAGCTATCTTTATTTTTGTAATTTATATTCAAGTTTTATCTGGTTTTTCAGTTTGATTATCTGTAGTATCATCTATACCACCGGAACCAGTATCGTCTTCTGGAAGTTTACCATCCTCGTCACCATTTTCATCTTCATTTCCAGCATCAGGTGGAGGTAATGCAGGAGCACCCATAGTGTCGTCATATTCAGTAGGTAATACGTATTTGTAATCATCTGTAACAGGATTTGGTGAAGCCTTCTTAACAAATATTTTTTCCACAACAAGGTGAGAAGGTGTATTTGGTGTTGCTAATTTGTTATTAGAACTATTAACCTTAACCTTAACGTGGTTTTCACAATATCCTGTTGGTTCAGTTCCTTTTATGAAATATTCCTCATACACTCTGTTTCCTCTTGGATCCTGTTTACATAAATCTGTAGGAAGGTGTCCTGAATCTTTACATACAGCAACCTTTACAATGTTATCTGGCATTGTAATATCTTTAGAGCTCATTCCTTCACTAGCCTTTGCCATAATTTTACTCCATACCTTAGCTGAAGCGCTAGAATAACCATTATTCATAGATGTACGATTATCATATCCAAGCCATACTGAAGCTGATAAATGAGGTGTTAAACCTGAGAACCATAAATCCTTACGTCCAGTTGTAGTACCTGTTTTACCAGCTACTGGCATAGCACCAAATTTTGCAGCATTCGAAGCTGAATTAACTTGAGCATCTTTTAATATGTCATACATTATATAAGCTGTTTGTTCAGAGAATATTCTCTTTGTTTCAGTTTCTTTTTCTAATAATATATTTCCAGAAGCATCTGTTACTTTTGAGTATAACTTTGGTTCAGTATAAACACCGCCATTCCCAAAAACACCAAAAGCTGAAGCTAAAATATATGGTGTTGCACCGTCTCTATCATCAGATGCATTATGGAATTCCCCTAAAGCAAAGGCTGAATATCCTTTTGAGGCGTTACTATATGTTATTCCAAACTTTTCACCATAACGTTTAGAAAGTGAGTCACCTATTTTTATTTGAGTTTTAACTGTTCCAATATTTTTAGATTGAGCTAAAGCATCACGTATAGTTATATTACCTACATGTGAAAAATCTACATTATTTACATCTAGAGATGGTATAGGAGCATCATCAATTGTATCTCCAGCTGTAATTAATTTTTCTTCTATGGCAGGCCCATAAACCGTTAATGGTTTAGTTGATGAACCAATAGATTTTAAATCGCTATATGCTCTATTTAAGGAGTTAGCTCCTTGTTCACCTCTCCCTCCAATAAGAGCAAGAACTTCACCAGTTTTATAATCTACAACAGTAGCTGCACCTTGGAATTCTGGAGTTTTAGTACCAGCTACGTAAGTTTCTTTTTTTCTAACAGTAGCAGCAGTAGTTTCATCTAATACTTTTTGAGCATAGTCTTGAAGATCTCTGTCCATGTTTGTATAGATTTTTAATCCACCATTAGCTAAAAGTTTATTTACTTCTTCATCAGAATATTTATATTTTTCTTTTAAATCTCTTTTTACTTCAGTTATAGTAGGGTTTATATACCATTCATAATCAAGTCTATATGAAATTGATTTTGGAGTGAAAACTAATCCACCATTATCAATATCAGAAATTGCTTGACTATATTCTTCCTCGCTAATATATCCAAGTTCCTTCATTTTGCCTAAAACAGTTTTAGTTCTATTTAAGTAGATTGAAGGATTATCTTTATTATTTGGGTTATATGCACTATAAGTGTGAGGCGCTTGAGTTACACCTGCAATATAAGCACATTGTATTAAGTTAAGCTTATCTACAGATTTACCAAAATATAAATTTGAAGCAGCCTCAACTCCATAAGTTACACCACCTAATGGAATTGTGTTTAAATATTGAACTAATATCTCATCCTTATCTAGGTGTTTCTCTAATTGTAATGCAAGGTATATTTCTTTTATTTTTCTTTCAACTATAAAGTCTTCATTGCTTAATATGGTGTTTTTAAGCAATTGTTGAGTTATAGTTGAACCACCATGAAGACCTCTTTGGCCTTTAAAAATTTTAACTACATCAGTTACAGCAGAACCTAATATTCTTCTAACATCTATACCAGGATGTGTATAAAATCTTTCGTCTTCAATTGACACAAAGGCATTTTTTAAATTTTTAGGTATTTTATCTCCATCTACGATTTGTCTATCGATATCAGAATGGACATTATCCATAAATTCCCCATCTCGATCGTATAATACTGAAGCTTGGCTTAAATTTTTTACAGCATCAACATCTAGTGGCGGGGCACTACTGATAATTGCGAAGACATATCCTAAACCTATAACAAATAGGGCTAAGAATAAGAATAATAAAGCTAAAAATACTCTTTTTATTATTTTTTTCTTTTTGCTAACAAATTTACCTTTACTATTCTTAGAAGGTTTTGAAGTAGTATTTTTTTGAGAAGCTTGACTTACTTTTGAAGTGTCAGCTGTCTTTTTCTTAGAAGTACTACTTGATTTAGATGGTCCCTGTGAGGTTTTTTTATTTTTATTTGAACTATTTTTATTTGCCATCAGTTCCTCCTAAATTAAATTGATTTAATAATAATAAATGCTATTATAGCATAATTATAATATGAGTAAATCAATAACTCAACAATAAGGTGATATATGAACTATTATACTAAACCTAAAAAAATGGAATTTAAGCCTATCATACTGGTTATTATTTCCATATTACTGATTTTTATTCTTTCAATATTTTTATATGATAAGAGGATTTATCCTGCAGTGTTACAGGTAGCAGAAAGTTCAATTAAAGCTGATACAATAGAGTGTATAAGTAAAACAAGTATGGAACTGTTTGATGAAGAATTTAACTATGATGAGATGATCATAATAGATAAAGATAATGAAGGTAATATCAATATGATTAGAGCTAATACTGTTAAACTAAATTATTTAACCTCAAGGCTTTCAATAAGATGCAATGAAGAACTTCAGAAAATGGGAGAGGTAGGGGTTGAGGTACCTCTTGGATGGATGACTGACAACAGTGCTTTCTATGAGTTTGGTCCTGACTTAAATGTGAAAATTGATCCAATTGGTAATATGAAGGTATCTTATGAATCTAAATTTGAAAGTGCAGGGATTAATCAGACAAGACATAAAATTTATTTGAACGTTGAAGCTAGAGTAAGGATGAAAATACCTCTACATAGTAAGGAGCAAGTTATTACTTGTCAGATACCAGTTGCTGAAACAATTATTGTTGGAAAGACACCAAATACTGCTATAGATTTAGGCGGTGGCAATAAGTAAGGATGAAAAATAAAATATCTATATGGATAAAGAAATTCTGTGGCGGTGCTACAGAATTTTTTGTTGTATAGGAAGTTCAGATGGGAAGAATCTACGGCTTTACAGTAAACTTGACCATTTTAAAAAAATTAAAAACTTATAAATATAACAATATATAAATATGGGTAAGAAGTGAAAAGAAATCTTAGATGAAGCCTGCAAAAAAAAGTATTTCTATAATAAAATGAGCCCTTCTTATATAGAAATAAAAAAATGGAATAGCATTTATAATTTGTATAAATACTATTCCATAATTATTTACGCTATGTAATTATTCTTCCCAGTTAAATACGTAAGGAACGTTTCTATAATAACTTTCGTAATCTAAACCAAAGCCTACTACAAACACATCATCAATTTCAAAACAGCTGTAATCTGGTTTTAAATCTACCTTTCTTCTTGAAGGCTTATCTAAAAGTACACAGCTCTTAACTGATGCAGCACCAAGTTTTTTTACATGCTCTATGATAAATTCCATAGTGTATCCTGTATCTACAATATCATCAACTATTAAAACATCATATCCTTCAATGTTATCAGGAATGTCACTAACTATTTTAACTTCTCCTGAACTATTTTCACTATGCCCATAGCTAGATGTAGTCATAAAGCCTACCTTAACTTTTGTATCTAAAGCTCTAACTAAATCAGCAGTGAAAATAAAGCTTCCTCTTAATAGAGAAAGTACATATATGCTCTTTCCTTCATAATCTTTTGTGATTTCTTTACCAAGCTCTTGAATTCTACTATCAATAGTTTCCTTTGATAAAAGGATGTTACGTTTTTTGTTTTCCATGGTTGTCCTCCGCTCATAAAATAATACTATGTACCACTTAATTAACTATAATTATATTCTCTCTAATTAAAGTGCAAATTAATACTTAAAAAAGTCTTATATTAATTTATATTACATACATTTTTAAATTCTTTCAACTATTTTGCATAAAATAAGATAATGAGTAACATTTTATGATGTTTACATATGTTTACCAATAGTATAAAATTAGATGAAAGTTGCCAAGATAGAGGTAAGAAGGTACAAGGTAATAAGAAAAATAAAGATAATAAAGAAATTCTGATTTTGTTGGAATTTCTACAATATAAATTATATAACGTTTAGGCATGAGGTGATTGATGTATGATAAATGGAAATACGGAAGGAATTAAAAAGACCTTTTTAGATGAATTAGATACAATATATAAAATGAAGAGTTTGAAGGATGAAGTATGTAGTAGAGATATAATAGATACTATGGTTAGGGTTTCTACTGCAGTTGAAAGAGAAGTAAGTGTTGCGATTGATAGAAGAGGTACAGTTACTTCTGTTGCAATAGGAGATTCTACATCTGTTGAGTTACCTTTATTAGATATTAGAGAAAGTAAGCTTTCTGGTATAAGAGTAATTCACACACATCCAAATGGATATAGTAATCTTTCTGCATTAGATTTATCAGCTTTGTTAAAATTAAAGCTTGACTGTATTGTAGCAGTTGGGATATTTGAAGGGAATATTATAGATTTTTCTTTAGGTACTTTAACAGTATTTAATGATATATTGGCTTATGAAGAAAAGAAGAATCTTTCCTTTGAGGAGCTTGTTTCAATAAATATTTTAGATAAGGTAAGATATGTAGAATCATTAATAAAAGAAAATGAAGTAATAGAGGATGATACTGAAAAAGCTATAATTGTTGGCTCAGATACAAGAGAAAGTTTAGAAGAATTAAGAGAACTTGCAGAAGCTTGTGATATTCCAGTATTAGAAAGTGTTTTCCAAGGAAGAAGCAAGATAGATCCAGCTTTTTATATAGGAAGAGGAAAGGTCCTTGAGATAGCATCATTAAGACAAACTGAAAGAGCTAATGTAGTTATTTTTGATGATGAATTATCAGGTTCTCAAGTTAGAAACTTAGAAAACGCAATTGGTGCAAAGGTAATAGATAGAACCACTCTTATTTTAGAGATATTTGCAAGAAGAGCAAAGAGTAAAGAAGCTAAAATTCAAGTAGAGCTTGCTCAATTAAAATATAGAAAGAGTAGACTGCAAGGACTTGGAACAGTGCTATCAAGAACAGGTGGTGGTATAGGTACAAGAGGTCCTGGAGAAAAGAAGCTTGAAACAGATAGAAGACATATAAATGAAACTATCTATGATTTAAATAATGAATTAAAGAAAATAAAGAAAACAAGAGAAGTCCAAAGAGAAAAGAGAAATAAAGAAAGTATTCCAAAGGTATCTTTAGTTGGATATACCAATGCTGGAAAGTCTACTTTAAGAAATGCTTTGTGTGATATAGCAGCAGTTCAAGAAGGTAAGGGTAAGGAAAAAGTATTTGAAGCTAATATGCTTTTTGCAACTCTTGATATAACAACAAGAGCAATAACTTTAAAAAATAAAGGGCTTATAACCCTAACTGATACAGTTGGATTTGTAAGAAAATTGCCTCATGATTTAGTAGAAGCATTTAAATCTACATTAGAAGAAGTAGTATTTTCAGACCTTTTATGTCATGTTGTAGATGCTTCATCTTCTTATGCTTTAGAGCAAATTAAAGCTGTTGAAGAAGTGCTTTCAGAGTTAGGAGCTATAGGAAAAGAAACTATCTTAGTATTAAATAAAGTTGATATGGCCTCAGAAGAGCAACTTGATGAACTGAGAGAAAAATCATTATATAAGGATATAATTGAAGTTTCTGCAAAAGAAGGAACAAATTTAGAAGAATTATTATATTTAATTGAAGAGAAGTTGCCTTATAGTTTAATTAAAGCTGAATTTATGATTCCATATCATAAAGGTGATGTAGTATCATTCCTTCATAGAAATGGAAGAGTTTTTGAAGAGGATTATAAGGATGAAGGTACCTATATGATGGTGGAAGTTGATGAGGAAGTTTATAATAAAACAGAAGAATATGTAATTAAAGTAATTGAATAATAGTAATAAAGGGGAAATTCTATAAGGGTTTCTCCTTTTTCAATGTATAAAATTGTTTCGGTACTTTTTTAAGGGAGAATTTTAATATATAATGTAAATAAATAATTTTAAGGAAAGGAGAGAAAATATGGCTAAAACTGTATTAGAATTACAGAATGCATTTCAAACTGTTGTAAATCAAATTAAGAAAAATAAGAAGGTTGTAGCACTATTTACATTTGGTAGTATTGTATCTGGAGATGTTTGGGAAGAATCTGATATAGATTTGTTTCTTATATATGAAGATGGCTTTGAAAAAATAAGAGATGTTTATTCAGAGGCAAAGGGAGTTCCAGTGCATACAAAGATATTAAATAAAAACTCTTTCCTAGAACTGTATAAGAATGATGGAAAAAAGGGATTTGCTAAAAAGTTGTTATGTAATTCTAAATTAGTATTTTCAAGGGATAATGAAATAAGTTCAGCTTACAATAATTCGAGATATACTATGACATCCCATACAGAGGTGTGGAACTTAGTTTATTTAGGTAAGCTTCTTAAGGATATAGGAATAAGTAAAAAGTATTTACAAAATGGAGGATTAAAAACTTCATATGAAGTTTTAATTAGAACTTTAGATAGCTTTTCAAAGTTATTAATTAATTTAAACGGATACACAGTAACAAAGGATTCTTTAGTTATGGCTACAAACTTAAGTAATAATTTTAGAGAAGTTGTAGACAAGTTATTTATGGAGCCTATAAATGAAAAAATTATTAAAGATACTATAAATTATATAGAGAACTTTTTAGATGATAATATTGTTAGGGCGTCTAGCGCTTTAATAGACTATCTTTGTGAAGAATATGAATATATGAATTCTCATGAAATTAGATCTTGTGATGTATTTAAAGAATTTGATATAAAAATGGAAAATATATTAAAAGAGCTTGCAAAGAGAGAGATTATTTCTAAGAAAAGTAGAGCTTTGTATGATGAAGAAGGCAATTTAATACTTGATGAAAATGTATATGCGCACAAAGTAATTTAAAATTGGATGGTATATTATGAGGGATATTTATAATGTGATTTTTCAGGAAGAAATACCTAAGTATGTTCAAATTTCTAATCATATAAAAAGGCTTATAGAAAGTAAGAACATAGAAGATGGAGAAAAACTTCCTACAATAAGAGAATATACTAAGTATTTAGGGGTTAATAAGGTAACTATTATTAATGCATACAATAAACTTCAGAATGATGGCTTTGCATATCAAAAGGTTGGAAGTGGAACATATGCAAAAGTAAAAGAAGTACGTCGTAGTTTTTCTAAGGAATATTCAAGAGTATTTAGAAAACTATCATCAGGAAATGTTAAAGATGCCATAGATTTTGCAGGGGAAACAAATAATGAAGTTGTATTTCCTATAGAAGAGTTTAAAAGTATTATTAATAAGGTCCTTGATAGAGATGGAGCAGAAGCGTTAATTTCACAAAATGCTTTGGGGTATGTAAATTTAAGATATACTATTAATGAAGTGTTTTGGGATAAAAGCATAGATAACGAGAATATATTAATAGTTTCAGGTGCACAACAAGGAATTGATATTGCATCTAAGGCTATATTAAATATTAATGACAATGTTATAGTGGAAAAACCAACTTATGGGGGAGCTCTTTCTGTATTTAAGTGGAGAAGAGCTAACATATTTGAAGTTGAGATGGAAAATGACGGAGTAAATCTAGAGGATTTTGAGGAAATACTAAAAAAGAATAGAATAAGATGTTTTTATACTATGAGTTATTTTCAAAATCCAACAGGTGTAAGCTATAGTTTAGAAAAGAAGAAAAAGCTTATTGAACTAGCAGAAAAATATGATTTTTATATAATTGAGGATGATTATTTATCAGAGCTTATTTATGAAGAATCAGTGGAGTATATTCCATTTAAGTGGCTTGATAGAAGTGATAGGGTTATTTATATAAAAAGTTTTTCTAAAATATTCTTACCAGGTATAAGAATTGGATATATAGTTACTCCAAATATATTTAGGGAAAGTATGCAAAACTCTAAGTTTAATACAGATATTGCAACATCAAGTTTAATGCAAAGAGCTTTAGAGCTATACATAAAAGATGGAGCATGGAAGGATAATATATTGTATTTAAATGTTGAGTATAAGAAAAGATATGAATTAATGTCTAAACTTATAGATGAAGAACTAGGTGATATGGTTACTTGTAACAAACCAGGGGGAGGACTTACGTTTTATCTTAAAATAGCAGATGAAAAAATCACATCTAGAGAGCTGTTTTTAAGATTGAGTAAGAAGAATGTTTATATAACACCTGGAGTATTGTTTTTTAGAAATATGAGAGATGGAGATAGAACCTTTAGAATAGGATTTTCCCAGACTAATGAGGAGAAAATAAAAAAAGGACTTAAATTAATAAGAGAGGAATTAGAAACATGGCATATATAACAATAAGAAATTTTGGTGAAGATTCCTTTGAAGAAAAGAAATCAGAATTTATTGGGTATGCAAAGAGAGTTGAGAATGAAGAGGAGGCTAAAGCTTTTGTTGCTGAAATAAAGAATAAGCATAAGCAAGCTAGGCACAATTGTTGGGCATATGTAATTGGTCAAAATATGGGGATTCAAAGATATTCAGATGATGGTGAACCTCAAGGAACAGCAGGAATTCCTATTTTAGAGGTAATGAAAAAGAGTGGAATTACTGATTGTGCAGTAGTTGTAACTAGATATTTTGGAGGAATTCTTTTAGGAGCAGGAGGGTTAACTAGAGCTTATACTAAAGGGGCATCTATTGCTGTAAAAGCTGCAGGTGTTGTAGAAAAAGTAGAAGGCTTAAAGTTATCTGCTAATATTGATTATGATCTTTTTGGTAAGATACAATATATATGTGGTCAAAATAATTGGCATATAGAAGACACGGAATATACAGATTCAGTTACTGTACATATATTAACTGAAAAAAGTATTGTAGAGACTATAGAAAATGAATTTGTTAATTCTACAAATGGAAAAGTAGTTATTGCAAAAAGTGAGGAAGGTATATATTTTAAGGAAGGAAATAGGTTGTACAAAGGAATAGAATAACCACTTCTTTTATTTCCTAAAAGTATATGATATAATTTTATAGGTTTTATAAAAAATAAAGATAGGAGGAATAAGCATGTCAGGACACTCAAAATGGCATAACATTCAAAACAAAAAAGGTAAAGCAGACGCTAAAAGAGGAAAGATATTTACTAAAATAGGTAAAGAATTAGCATTAGCTATAAAGAACGGTGGCGCTAACCCTGATACAAATGCAAAGCTAAGAGATGTTATTGCAAAGGCAAAGGCTGCTAATATGCCTAATGACAATATAAACAGAGCTATTAAGAAGGCAGAAGGAGAACTTGATTCAGTAAACTACGAAAAAATTGTATATGAAGGTTATGGCCCTAGTGGAGTTGCTGTAATTGTTGAAACTCTTACTGATAATAAAAATAGATCAGCAGGTAATGTTAGAAGTGCATTCACTAAAGGTGGTGGAAATATGGGAACTACAGGTTGTGTAGGATTCATGTTCCAAGAAAAAGGTGAAATTGTAATAGAAAAAGAAGATAGAGATGAAGATGAAATGATGATGTTAGCTTTAGATGCTGGTGCAGAAGATTTTGCAGCAGAAGAAGAAGTTTTCATTGTTACTACTACACCTGAAGATTTTGGTACAGTTAGAGAAGCGTTAGAAGCAGAAGGAATTGAATTCTTAGAAGCTGCTGTAAAGATGGTTCCAGATACATATACTGAAATCAAAGAAGATGATGCTAAGAAGTTCCAAAAGATGTTAGATCTATTAGATGATGATGATGATGTAACTGATGTTTATCATAATGCAGAGTTCCCAGAAGGTTGGGACGAATAATAAAAAAAGATGTTGCAAATAAATTATTTTGCAACATCTTTTTTGACGTCTAGGAAATTATAAAATTTTAATTAGCTATAAATCAAAGGTATTATTACAATTTCCTTACCTTAAGTACTAAGGGAATAGATATTTATTTTTCTGTGACTTGGAGCGTGCGACGGAACAAGCAAAATAAATATCCACCCCACATTTATTTAAGTGGAGTCCAACCGTTATAGTCTACATTAAAAGAATCATTATCTCCCAAATATAGATGACCAGAAGAGTATCCTTTTCCATTTATAGTTATACGAACATTAGATACACCTAAATTATAGCCTAAAGTATTAACCAACCCTTGAATAAAGTATCCTTCTATTCCGCTGCCAAAAGTTTTTGTTAGAATTGAATTATTAAAATCTACAGTTAGAAGGCTGGCCTCCTTATTTACCTTTGCACTAGAAACTCCTGCATTAGGGTTTATGGCTGTATAAGAAGAATTAGGGGGATTTTTAAATTCATTTATGATAGCTGTTACTATAGCATTGTCAGTTATATTAACATTTTTACTTAAATATATTTTTTTATCAGATATTGGGTCGTGAAAGTATAATCTTAAAGTTTTAGAAACAGTTTTAGGTTTTGTAGGTGTTTCTTTTTTCTCTACCTTAGGAGGTGTTTGGGGTTTTTCTACCTTAGTAGGAGTTTTTTCTGGTGGAGGTGTTGAAACATTAGTATCTTGTTTTTCTTCAGTTTTATTTGTATTTGAATCTGATAAATCTTCTTTTTTATCTTCATTTTTTATATCTGTTTCTGGTGAAGAGGCCTCAACATGATCCTGTTCGTTATTTTTATCAACATTATTTTCAGAACAGCTTGTAAATAAAAGCATAGAAAAAGATATAAGTATAATGGATAATATTCTTTTTTTCAATGAAACCACTCCTTTCTTTAGTATATATTATACCGTTTACTACCTATTATGTATATATTTACTTAAATAATATAGTGTTAGTTAACTAATATTCTAAATATACATAATGGAGAATAGATTTAAAGTGGGAGGTGTTAAAGAATGTCAAGATCTAAGGTTATAAAAAGGTGTAAAATGTGTCATAAGATGAAGAGCTTATCGGATTATTATGTTGACAAAAAACAAGGAGACAAGCATAATGCAATTTGTAAACGATGTATAGATGAAATGAAAGGCAATTAAAGGCGTATAGAAAGGAGCTGTAGCAATAGTACAGCTCCTTTTATTTGGAAGTTTCATTTTTTTCATTCTTCATTTCCCAATAGATAAGTAGGGCAAGAAATCCTCTAAGTAAACTTACAGCAGCAATTATCCATAATTCATCTATATTCTTAATTAATACAGTCTTTAATATTTCTCCAGCTAGCTTAAATTCAAGCCCCATAGCGAGGTTGTTAGCAAAGGTGTACTTAATTGGATACTTCTTTTTAGAAAATATACTCATTATATATTTATAAAAAGCAGAAACAGCACCTATAATAACCACTATTACTCCCATTAGTTCTAAAAGGTGTATCAAAACTGGTAAATAATTATTAAATAATTCCTCTAACAAAAATATCCCTCCTAAAAAAACTATCATTGTAGTTTTTCACAAGAGAGAATAAAAAATTCATAAAATAAGAGGGAGCTTAGCAATCCGGCGAAAGACAAACTAAGCTCCCAAGTAATTAGCACTATTGTACCAACTGCTCAATTAGAATAACACAGAATTTTAAATTATACAAGTGAAATTTTATAATTGTATTTCTTATATCTTAGTGTTATAAAATAATGTATAATTAAGAATTTTAAAAAGTAGGTACAGAATAATGAAAAAGTATAAAAGAGTTTATATTGAAATAACAAATGTATGCAATTTAAGTTGTAGTTTCTGCCCATTAACCAAGAGGGCAAAAAGCTTTTTAGATGAGGAAAAGTTTGTACATATACTTAATGAAGTAAGTCCATATACTGATTATATATATCTTCATCTCATGGGGGAGCCTTTATTAAATCCTTGTTTAGAAGTCTTTTTAGAAGAGGCATATAAGAAGGGGATAAAAGTTAACATAACAACAAATGGAACCCTTTTAAAGAAGAATAAAGAAATACTTCTAAATTCTAAGTCTTTAAGACAAGTTAATATTTCACTTCATAGTTTTGAAGCTAATGATAGCAAAATAACTTTTGAGGAATATTTTAATGATGTTTTAAGTTTTATAGATGAAGCAAATAAAAATACAAATATAATATGTTCAATGAGATTATGGAATTTTGATGGTGAGAAGACCAAGGGGGAAAATGAGCTAAATGAGAAAATAACTAAGCTTATTAATATGAAGTTTGGGTATGAAGATGATGTGATGAAGGTCTTAGAGGAAAAGAGAAGAGTAAAGATAAAGGATAGAATATATTTAAATGGAGCAGAAAAATTTCAATGGCCAACTATGGAGATTGAACCATTAGGGGATAGTGGTTTTTGTCATGGACTAAGAGATCATTTTGGGATATTGGTAGATGGAACAGTGGTTCCATGTTGCTTAGATGGGGAAGGCAATATACCTTTAGGCAATATTTATAGTGAAAGTTTAAAATCCATACTTGAAGGAGAAAGGGCTAGAAATATATTTGAAGGTTTTTCTTCTAGAAAAAGGGTAGAAGAATTATGTAAAAGATGTGGTTATAGTGAGGTATTTTCTAAATAAAATCTGGACACACTAAAGTAAATATTATTTTTAGGAGTTTAGATTATGAAAAAAGATAAAATAAAAATAATGATTGACGGGGTAATTATACTTTCATTATTTTTTTGTGGCACCTTAGTTTTTATAAATAAACCAACTATAGAAGCTGTTAATAAGATGGATGAGCCAGAATATATGAAATTTGGTGTTCCACCAGAGGAAGAATTCTTAGAAGATGAAGAAAAGCAAGATTATTTTTTGGAAGATGAAAAATCTCAAGAAAATAAAGAAACAGAAGACTTTTATAAAGAATATGAAAAAGGTACATACTAATTTGTTTGATAGAATTACTGAAATGTAATATAATTCTCATAAAGTACAAATTATGGGGGAAGATATGAATTTCAAAAATATATCTAAGGAAAATAAAGTATATATAGTGTTTTTTATAGCAGGTATAATGTCTTTATTTATGGATTGGGTAAAGTTAGGTTCTATAAGTTATAATGGCTTTCAACAACAAGGGTGGATAATATTAATTCCACTTGCCTTTATACTATTTACTAAGTTAACTGGGAAATTATATAGTAGAGGATTTAATTTGGTGCTATCTAGTATAGTGTGCTTATTAACTATATTTTTCTTGTTCGATAAAACAGTGTACATAAATGATGAATCCTATAACCTTGCAGCACTAGGACTGCATATTATGGTGACTTGCACAATAGGTTATTTAGTTTTATCTATAAGGAGATTTATAAAGGAAAGGAAATAATAGGCTGGGGGTAGATGCCCTTAGCTTTTTTCTTACCTTTAGTATGAGTGGGGTGGATATTTGTTTTGATGTGACTTGGAACGCAGTGACAGAGCAAGCAAAATAAATATCCACCCCACTTTTTCGTAATCAGCTATTAAGAAAAGGTTTGTTTATCCAAATTAGTTATAATATTGTATAAAAAAATTTAACTTTATGAATACTAAATGGAGTTGGAGGCAATAATTTCTTATAGGGAGTTGATTATAATGAAAAAAGGAAGCAAAAAAATAATATTAGGTATACTAGCATTAACAAGTATTTTCTTAATTAGTTATATGGCTACTGATATATATGTAAAAAGCAAAAACAAAGGGGAAGATACTAATCAAGCATCTACAAATGCCAATTCAAGTAATAAGTATCTAAATGAGAATGTTAAAGTAGTATTACAGAAAAATGGTAGTAGAGAGGCTGAAAAGACCTTAGATGAAGTTATTGATGAATACGGATTAGAAGGAAGTATTACTCAGGATGAGTTAACAGATGTTTTAAGTAAATATGGATATACTTTTGATGTAAGTACATCAGATACAGTATACTATAACAAGGACTTGAAGTCTGAGCTAGAGCCTAATAAATATTATATTGGAGAATATGAAGGATACTTAGCAATTTATAAGTCTAATGATAAGGGTGAGTTAGAGATTGAAGATGAAAAAGCTGATATCTATAGAAATGGAGCAAAATTCACTGATTTAAAACCATTAGACCAAGAGGCTATTAAAAAGTATCAATATGTATATGACACAAAAGAAGACGCAAAATTAGATTTGACAGGCATAAGTTAATAATAGCTTAATACTTCTTTATATATAGTGAAACTATTACAAATAAAGGTGTGAATTGAATGATTCACACCTTTATTATGCTTTTAAGTCCTTGAAAGATTATAGCTTAAATGATAAAGTATTAGGGGAACATACTTTCACTATGATTTCGGAGGAATAAATAATGTACGAGTATATAAAAGGTAAGTATATAGGTATAAATAAAGATTATATAGTAGTTGAAAACAATGGAATTGGATATAAAATATTTACTTCAGGAGCTACTATGGCGGAGTTGCCAAAATCAGGTGAAGAAGTAATGCTTTATGTAGAGCAAATAGTTAGAGAAGATTTTATAGGTCTTTATGGATTTATAGGTAAAGAAGAATTACAGATGTTTAAGTTATTACTAAGTATAAATGGGGTTGGGGCTAAGGCGGCTCTTTCTTTATTATCAATAAGTAGAGTAACTAACTTAAAGTATGCAATAATGATGGGTGATGAAAAACATATATGTAGAGCACCTGGAATAGGTAAAAAGACAGCGGGAAGAATCATATTAGAACTTCAAGATAAGCTTAAGAAGGAAGATATGGTTATTGATAAAGATCAAATTGATATGGATAATGACTTTAATGAAGATAATAACTATGCATCAACTTTAAGCGAAGTAATGGGAGCTTTATTAGCTCTTGGATACAGTGAAAAAGAAGCTGAGTTAGCATTAAAGAAGGTTAATAAGAATGATACGGTAGAAAATGTTATTAAGGAATGTTTAAAAGTATTAATGGGATAGGAGGATGAAATATGGAAAGAATAATTACTCCTGCCGAGTTAGAGGAAGATTCAAAGGGAGAATTAAGTCTTAGACCTCAAAAAATAAGTGAATATATCGGTCAAGATAAGGTTAAAGAGAGACTAGATATATTTATAAAAGCAGCTCAAAAAAGAGGAGAAGCTTTAGACCATGTTCTTTTATATGGACCTCCAGGACTAGGTAAAACTACTTTGGCTAATATTATTGCCAGGGAAATGGGGGGAGATTTAAAGATAACCTCAGGACCTGCAATTGAGAGAGCAGGGGACTTGGCAGCTATTTTAACATCTCTTAAAGATAATGATGTTTTATTTATTGATGAAATACATAGACTAAATAGAAGTGTAGAAGAAATACTTTATCCAGCAATGGAAGACTATGCACTTGACATAGTTATAGGTAAGGGAGCAGCAGCAAAATCTATAAGATTGGATTTGCCACAGTTCACCTTAATTGGAGCAACTACAAGAATAGGAATGCTTACATCTCCACTTAGAGATAGATTTGGTGTATTATGTTCTATGGAATATTATACAGTGGAACAATTAAAGGAGATAGTAATTAGAAGTGCTTTAGTTTTTGGATGTAATATAACAGAAGAAGGGGCTATAGAAATAGCAAGAAGATCTAGAGGTACACCAAGAATAGCAAATAGGCTATTAAAGAGAGTTAGAGATTATTCAGAAGTATATTCAGATAACTTAATAAGCTTAAAAGAGGCTAGAGAAGCCTTAGGACTTTTAGAGGTAGACAATGAGGGCTTTGACAGGGTTGACAATAAAATTTTAGAGGCTATAATAGATAATTTTGGGGGAGGCCCTGTTGGAATTGAAACATTATCCTACTTTGTAGGTGAGGAACTTGGAACCCTTGAAGATGTTTATGAGCCATATCTTCTTCAAAGAGGTTTTATAGTTAGAACACCTAGAGGGAGAGTTGCTACAGAAAAAGCATATAAGCACTTAGGAAGAGCAATGAATAAGAAAAATGTACATGAAGGACAAAAAAGTTTTTTCAATAGTTAGGAGAAGTGAAGGATATGAAGGTATCTGATTTTGATTTTTATCTTCCAGAGGAGTTAATTGCACAACATCCTCTAGAAAAGAGAGATACATCTAGATTGATGGTTTTAAATAAAGAAACTGGAGAGATAGAACATAAGAGATTTTATGATATTATTGATTATCTAGATAAGGGAGATACTTTAGTATTAAATAATACTAGGGTTTTACCAGCTAGACTAATAGGAGAAAAGGAACATACAGGTGGTAAAATAGAATTCTTACTTTTAAAAAGATTAGAAGGAGATAAGTGGGAATGTTTAGCTAAGCCCGGAAAAAGCGCAAGAGAAGGAAGAAGATTTACCTTTGGTGATGGTAAATTAAAAGCAGAAGTTGTTGAAGTTTTAGAAAATGGTAATAGAATAGTTCAGTTTTTCTATGAAGGAATATTTGAAGAGGTTTTAGATTCCTTAGGAGAAATGCCACTTCCGCCATATATTCATGAAAGACTAGAAGATAAAGAAAGATATCAAACTGTATATTCTAAGGAAGAGGGATCAGCAGCAGCACCAACAGCTGGACTTCATTTTACAGAAGAATTATTACAAAAGATAAAAGATAAGGGTATAAATATTGCATATGTAACTTTACATGTTGGCTTAGGTACTTTTAGACCAGTAAAGGTTGAAGATATAGAAAGTCATGATATGCATTCTGAGTTTTATGTATTAGATGAAGAAAATGCACAAATAATAAATGATACAAAGAAGAGAGGAAATAGGGTAATATCAGTAGGGACAACATCTACAAGAACTATAGAAACTATTGCAGATGATAATGGATTAGTTAAAGCTCAAACTGGATGGACAAATATTTTTATTTATCCAGGATATAAGTTTAAAACTATAGATAACCTAATTACAAATTTCCACTTGCCAGAATCAACACTTATTATGCTAGTATCAGCTTTAGCTGGAAAAGAGCATGTATTAAATGCTTATAATGAAGCAGTTAAAGAAAAGTATAGATTCTTCTCATTTGGAGATGCAATGTTTATAAAATAAGGAGTGAATTTTTTGTCAAAGAGATATACTTTACTAAAGAAGGATGGAAAAGCAAGAAGAGGTAGATTTGTTACACCTCATGGAACAGTAGAAACACCAGTATTTATGAATGTTGGTACATTAGCTGCAATAAAGGGCGCTGTATCATCAATGGATTTAAAGGAAATAGGATGCCAAGTAGAGCTTTCAAATACATATCACCTTCATTTAAGACCTAGTGATAAGGTTGTATATAAAATGGGTGGATTACATGAATTTATGAATTGGGATAGACCAATACTTACAGATTCAGGTGGATTCCAAGTTTTCTCATTATCAGGAATGAGAAAGATAAAGGAAGAAGGAGTTTACTTTAGTTCACATATAGATGGCAAGAAAATATTTATGGGACCTGAAGAATCTATGCAAATTCAAAGCAATCTAGCATCAACCATAGCGATGGCTTTTGATGAATGTATTCCAATACCTTCAACAAGAGAATATGTTGAAAAGTCAGTAGCAAGAACAACTAGATGGCTTGAAAGATGTAAGGTGGAAATGGATAGATTAAATTCACTTCCAGAAACGATTAATAAGGAACAAATGTTATTTGGTATAAATCAAGGAGCAACATTTAAGGATATAAGAATAGAGCATGCAAAAACTATTGCTAAGATGGATTTAGATGGATATGCTATAGGTGGTTTAGCAGTTGGAGAAACTCATGAAGAGATGTATGAAATTATAGATGCTGTTGTACCATACCTTCCAGAAGATAAGCCAATATATTTAATGGGAGTAGGGACTCCTGCTAATATCTTAGAGGCTGTTGATAGAGGGGTAGACTTCTTTGACTGTGTACTTCCTGCTAGAAATGGTAGACATGGTCATGTATTCACTAAAGATGGTAAGATTAATTTAATGAATGCAAAGTTTGAATTAGATAAGAGACCTATAGATGAAGGTTGTCAATGCCCAGCTTGTAAGAGCTATACTAGAGGATATATTAGACACTTATTTAAAGCTAAAGAGATGCTTGCTATGAGATTATGCGTTCTACATAATTTATATTTCTATAATAAGCTTATGGAAGATATAAGAGCAGCTATTGATGGCGGCTATTACAAAGAGTTTAAAGAGCAAAAGCTAAAAGATTGGAACGTTAAAGCTTAATATTGACAAAGATAATAAAGAATTGTAAACTACTTTAAAAGGATGTTGAATTAACATTCATAAGGTTAGTTTACAAAAGGGAAGGAAGGAAATATAAGAATGGAGATAATAGCATCATTAGTACCTATGTTAATAGTATTTGTAGTATTTTATTTAGTACTACTATTACCAGAAAAGAAGAGAAAAAAGCAATATACGCAAATGTTAGATAACCTACAAGTTAATGATGAAATCATGACTAGAGGTGGAATAATAGGAAAAATAATTTCTCTTGATGGAGACAATATGGTTCTTGAATCAGGTCCAGATAGAGCAAGATTAAAAATGACTAAAAATGCAATAGCAAATAAAATATATAAAGAAGACTAGAATAGTACCCCTTGATACTTCATAAAATTTAGTATCAGGGGGTGTTTTATATGGATGAAAATAGAAGTTTTGTAAAATCAGTTTTAAAGGGTTGGATTGGTGCAGTGCTATTAACATTTATGCTTATGTTAATATTATCTTTAGCTATGATTAAGTTTGAGCTAAATGATAATATATATAGTATTATTTTTACAGTAATAACAGTAGTTTCTCTTGTAATAGGGGCGGTGCTTGCAGCAAGAAACAATGGAGAAAGAGGATGGCTTACTGGTGGTATAGTAGGTTTACTTTTCTTTGTATTTATATTTGTGTTTAGCTCTGTTATAAACGGAAGTTTTGCTTTTGATATAACACAAATATATAAGTTAATAGGCTGTTTTGGAGTTGGTACTATAGCAGGGATACTAGGGATAAATCTGTAAAAAATCTTTTATATATATTACCAATATGCTATAATGTAAAAATACAATGTGAAATTCGAACCTAGTACTGAGGAGGATAAAAATGAAGACAAAGGGCAAAAGTTCAGCATTATTTATACTTTGCACTTTAGCTATAATCTTATTTGCTTTTTTAGGTTATAAAGGAGCTGAAGTTGCAGGGTGGAGGATTAAACCGTTTTCGGAAACTATAACAAAGGGACTTGACCTTCAAGGTGGTGTTTCTGTTGTTATGGAAATTCAAGACGAAGAAGTAAGCAAGGAAGACTTAGAGAAAACAAAAGAGCAATTATCTTTAAGAGTAAACAAAATAGGGGTAGCAGAAACAGTAGTTTCAACTGAAGGGGATAGAAGAATAAGAATTGATATTCCAGCACAAGTTGATTCGGGGGAAATAGTAGAAAGCTTAGGGAAAACTGGTGAGTTAACTTTTAAATCTCCAAAAGGGGATGTTATCTTAACTGGTCAAGACGTAAGTAAGGCTACAGCAACATCAGATGAAAATGGGTTGCCACAAGTTGCACTAGAATTAAATGAAGATGGAACTAAAAAGTTTGCTGATGCAACTAAAGAGTACTTAGGTCAATCAATTTCAGTTAATATGGATGATGAAGTTTTAACAAATCCAACAGTAAATAGTGTAATAACAAATGGTTCTGCGGTAATTACAGGAAGTAAAAGCGCAGATGATGCAAAAAGACTTGCAGGATTAATTAATGCAGGGGCTTTACCTGTTACTGTAAAAGCAGCTTCAGTAAAGACTGTAGGAGCACAACTTGGAGAAGAAGCACTTCCAAATGCTTTAAAAGCAGCTTTAATTGGTATAGGACTAATTTTTGCATTTATGATTATTTATTATAGGGTACCAGGAGCTATAGCTTGTTTAGCACTAACATTATTTATTGCATTAATATTATTCTTATTTGGTGAAATAGGTGTTACCTTAACTTTGCCAGGAATTGCAGGAGTTCTATTAACAATAGGTATGGCTGTAGATGCTAATGTGCTAATCTTTGAAAGAATAAGAGAAGAGCTTAAAAAAGGTGTGTCAATTAGAAGTGCTGTAGAAAAGGGATTTGAAAATGCAACATCATCAATAATGGATTCCAACATTACAACTATCATAGCAGCGTTAGTACTTTACTTCCTAGGATCAGGAACAGTAAAAGGTTTTGCTATAACTTTACTTGTAGGTATAGTAGTAAGTTTATTTACAGCGTTGATTGTTACTAAATTCTTTATGCATAAGGCTGTAGAAATGGGATTACTAACAAAACTATCTCAGTTCAGAGTGAAGAGGGGGTAGAGAGTCATGCTTAAAGTTGTAGAAAAAAAGAAGATATGGTTTAGTATTTCAGCTATTATAATAGCAATTGGGTTAATTGCTATGTTTGCTAAAGGTTTAAACTTCGGAATAGATTTTGAAGGTGGAACTAATATAATTTTAAAGTTTGATGAAGAGTACAATAAAGAGGAAGTAGATTCTATAGTTAAAGGATTTGCATCTGATGCAGTAACAAATACTGCAGAAAATAATGAATATGAAATTAAATCAAAGAATTTTGAGAGCAAAGAGGTTTCTAAGTTAGTAGAAGAATTAAAGAAAAAATACAAGATGCCAGAAAATGCAATTGTATCTCAAGAGGAGATTGGAGCTTCCGTAGGTAAAGAATTAAGAGTTAATTCTTTAAAGGCGTTAGCTATAGCATTTGTAGCAATGCTTATATATATAGCAGTAAGGTTTGAATTTAAGTTTGGTGTTATTGCACTAATAGCCTTAGCACATGACTTATTAATAACTATAAGTGTATTTGCAGTCTTTGGTATTTCTATTAATTCACCATTTATAGCTGCAGTATTAACAATAGTAGGTTATTCTATAAATGCAACAATAGTAATTTTTGATAGAATAAGAGAAAATTTAAAACTATCAGGAAGAGTTTCTGCGGCAGAAGTTGCTAACAAGAGTGTAACTCAAACTATGGCAAGGTCAATAAATACTACATTAACTACTTTATTTACTATAGTAGCTGTGTATATATTTGTACCTACTGTAAGAGGATTCTCTTTCCCAATAATAATTGGTATAATTTCAGGATTATTCTCATCAGTATGTATAGCACCTTCTTTATGGGTACTTGTTACAGAAAGAAAGAAAAAATCTAAATAATAATAAAAGTTTTCAGCCTAAATTAGGTTGGAAACTTTTTTTATTATTTTTTTACCGTTAGTATTAATGGGATAGATATTTATTTTTATGTGACTTGGAACTTGCGACGGAACGCGAAAAATAAATATCCACCCCACCTTTTTGAAGACTATGATTTATATTTAATTAAATAATCATAAAAATACATACTATATGTAGAATAAAAAAAATAAAAAGCACAATTTGTAGTGGGTATGTAAATACTTTTAAAAATGGTTTGATATTATGGCTGTTTTCATCTATAATATAGATGTTTTCTTATTTTATGGAGGAGTAAGTCATGCGTAAGTTTTGGGAGAGTATTTATTGTCCAAATTATATAACTGGATATAATCCCTTTTTACTTAGACATATGAATAAAGCAATTGAAAAGTTAGTTTGCGCTGTAAATAATAGAAAAAAGATTGTTATTTATGGTGTGTCTTCAGTAGATGGAATATGTTCTATTGCATCCTTAAGTTTAATTTTAATGTATTTAAATGCGGATGTTGAATATCTTATATATGAAGAGGCAGATGCTAAAGAATCTATAGATTGTAATATTATAAAAAACGATATTGATTTTTTAGGAGCTGATTTACTTATAACACTTGGAGTTGATTTGAAGTCGGAGAGTGAAGTAAAGCTTTGCAATGAGCTTGATATAGATCTAATTGTTTTAGAAAATAAAAAGACAGTTAGGGAAAGAAACTATGTCTATATAAATCCTAACCAAAAGGGGTGTCAGTACAGGTATAAGAACCTGTCTTTAAGTGCGTTAACTTTTAAGCTAATGCAAGCTATTGCAATCTACTATAATCTAAAGAGTATTAATAAATATTTAGATTTGATTCTAATAGGTGCACATTGGGCAAAGGTTCCCCTTAAAGGTGAAAATGGAGTTATAATAAAAGAGGGCAAAAAGTTTTTAGTTAATACTAATAACTATGGTTTAAGGGCTGTTATGGAGTTAAATAATATAGTAGAGTTGGATGATAATAGTATCGTTAAGATCATAGAGCTTATTACTCCAACAGGAAGCACTGTAGGAATGGTTAATAATGCACGTATTATACTTGAATTATTAATAACAAATGATAAGGATAGAGCTGAACAGATTTCTAAATACTTATATAACTTAAAAAAGCCTGAAGAGTAGTAAATAATTTACGCTTTGATAAAGTATAATAGGCGATTTTTATATAAATAATATTTTTGGAGGAAGCAGTATGAATTTAAAAGATAGTATTAGAGTGGTAGAGGGTTTTCCAAAAGAAGGTATAAGCTTTAAAGATATCACTACTTTAATTGGTGATGGAGAAGCTTTAAAGTGCTCAATTGATAAAATTGTAGAACACTTAAAGGACAAAAATGTTGATTTAATAGTAGGACCAGAAGCTAGAGGCTTCATCTTTGGTGTTCCAGTAGCCTATGCTCTAGGTGTTGGGTTTGTGCCTGTAAGAAAGCCAGGAAAACTACCATGTGAAACAGTATCTGTTGATTACGGTTTAGAATACGGTAATGATACTTTAGAAATTCATAAAGATGCAATAAAGAAAGGGCAAAGAGTTGCAATAGTAGATGATCTTCTAGCTACAGGAGGAACTATTGAAGCAGTTGCTAAATTAGTAGAAACTGTTGGTGCTGAAGTAGTAGCTTTAGATTTTGCTATTGAACTTACAGGTCTAAATGGAAGAGATAAATTACAAGGATATGATGTAATGTCTCTAGTTGATTACGAGTTTTAATTTGTTGAAAAAGATAGGATAATAATATATAATAATATTTATTAAGAATGGCTGGTTAGTATAAACCAGCCATTGATTTTAGAAATAAATAGCTAGGGGAGAGTAAGCCTTATGATTGAGAGCTTAATAAAAAAGATTAATGACAATTGTATAAACGTTGATATAGATATAATAGAAAAAGCTTATAACTTTGCTAGTGAAGCTCATAAATCTCAAAAGAGAGAATCAGGTGAACCCTATATAATTCATCCTATTGATGTTGCAGAAATTCTTGCAGAGCTTGGTATGGATACAAATACTATTGCTGCAGGACTATTACATGATGTGCTAGAAGACACTGATTGTACTTATAAAGAAATGTCTGATATGTTTAATGAGGAAATTGCAAGTTTAGTAAATGGAGTAACTAAGCTTGGTAAAATAGAGTATAAAAGTAAACAGGAACAGCAAGCAGATAATGTTAGAAAAATGCTTTTAGCAATGGCTAAAGATATAAGGGTTATTATTATAAAACTTGCAGATAGATTGCATAATATGAGAACTTTAAAGTTCATGCCTAAAGAAAAGCAAAAGCTTAAAGCAAAGGAAACTTTAGATATATATGCACCTCTTGCCCATAGACTTGGTATGTCTAAGATTAAGTGGGAATTAGAGGACCTTTCCTTTAGATATTTACATGAAGAAGAATACTATGATTTAGTAAGACAAATTGCAGAAAAAAGGGTAGAGAGAGAAGCGTATATCTCTAGCATAATTGATGATTTATATAAGAATTTAGAGGAATCTGGAATAGATTCTGATATTGAAGGAAGACCAAAGCATTTCTATAGTATTTATAGAAAAATGGTTAATAAGAATAAGACTATAGAGCAAATTTTTGACTTAACAGCTATTAGAATTTTGGTAAATTCAGTAAAGGACTGTTATGGTGTTTTAGGTATAGTTCATACTATATATAAGCCAATACCAGGAAGATTTAAGGATTATATAGCTATGCCTAAACCAAATATGTATCAATCTTTACATACAACTGTAATTGGACCACAAGGAAAAACATTTGAAATACAAATAAGAACTTTTGACATGCATAAAACTGCTGAATATGGTATCGCTGCTCACTGGAAGTACAAAGAAGGTGACGCAGGTGAAGATAAAGAAAAGGGTTTTGAGAAGAAGCTTGCTTGGCTTAGAGATATGCTTGAGTGGCAAAAGGAAACATCAGATGCTGAAGAATTTATGGAAGGATTTAAAATAGATCTTTTCTCTGATGAAATATTTGTATTTACTCCTAAAGGGGTAGTTATAAATTTAGCAAGTGGTTCTACACCAATAGATTTTGCTTACAGAATACATACGGATGTTGGAAATAGATGCATAGGTGCAAAAGTTAATGGAAAAATTGTTCCTTTAGATTATAGGCTAAAGACTGGAGAGATAGTTGAAATAATTACTTCTCAATCAGCTAAGGGCCCTAATATGGATTGGCTTAATATAGCAAAGAGTAATCAAGCTAAAAGTAAGATAAAATCTTGGCTTAAAAAAGCTAAAAAGGATGAAAATATAAATAAGGGTAAAGAACTTCTTGAAAAAGAATTAAGAAAGCAAGGAGTTGTATTATCAGAAATTACTAAAGGTGATTCATACGAAAGACTTGCAAAAAGATATAATCTACATAACTCTGATGATATTTATGCTGCAGTTGGAGTAGGAAGCATATCAGCTTCTACCTTTGTATCTAGATTAAAAGAAGAAAATCTAGGTGATAAAATTAAGCAATCTGACGATGAAATAGTTAAAAACATTGAGGAGCACATTGCAAAAAGTGATAGGGTTAATAAGAATGAAAGTAGTTATGGAATTACAGTAAAAGGTGAAAGTAATCTTATGATCAGGTTTGCAAGGTGTTGTAATCCTGTACCAGGTGATGAAATACAAGGATATATTACAAAGGGTAGAGGGGTATCTGTACATAGAACTGATTGTAGCAACTTAAAATCTTTAATAGCCTATGACCCTAATAAAGTTGTAGATGTAAGTTGGGGAATGTCAAAGGGTGCTTCATATGTTGCAGAGGTTAGAGTTAAATCTGACGATAGAATGGGAGTATTATCTGATATTATGAAGGTAATAACAGATTCAGGGTTGCATTTAAATGCTTTAAATGCTAATTCTGCTAAAGGAAATGAAGCTTTAATTAATATAAAGGTGAAAATAGATTCTATAGAACAACTTAGGGAGCTTATGAAAAAGATAAGAAGACTTAAAGGGGTTACAGATGTATTTAGAGTTAATAGTTAGGAGAGCTATATAATGAGGGCTGTTGTACAAAGAGTTAAAGAATCAAGAGTTATTGTTGAAGGTAGATTAGTTGGAGAAATAAATAGAGGATTTAATGTCCTTTTAGGAATTGCTAAAGATGATACAATAGAGGATTTGAAATATATAAAAGATAAAATTATTAATTTAAGAGTATTTGAAGATGAAAATGATAAAATGAACCTTTCTCTTTTAGACATAAAGGGGGATATTCTTGCAATTTCTCAATTTACTCTTTATGGTGATTGCAGAAAGGGTAGAAGACCTAATTTTATGAATGCTATGGGTGGAGATGAGGCAAAAGCATTATATGAAGAATTCGTAAAAATGCTAAAAGAATCTGACTTAAAGGTAGAAACGGGAGAGTTTGGCGCTCATATGAATGTTGAAATTGAAAATGATGGGCCAGTGACAATTCTATTAGATAGCAAAAAAGAGTTTTAAAAGGGAGGAATTTATAGTGATAATAAAAGCAATACCAGCTGGAATATATGATGCAAATTGTTATATAGTAATGGATGAAAAAACAAAGGATGCAGTAGTGTTAGACCCAGGTGGAGATGGAGAAATGCTAGAAAGAGCTATAAAAGATATGGGAGCCAATGTTAAGAGTATTCTTTTAACTCATGGACATATTGATCATGTAGGTGGTGTAGAGTATTTATCAGATAGACTAAATGTTCCATTCTATATATCTAAAATAGATGAAGAATACATGGAGAAAGACAATTATGTATTTGGATCAATTAGAAATGCTAACGGATATTTAGAGGATGGCAATGATTTATCTTTTGGAAGCTTGAATATAAAAGTAATAGCTACTCCAGGTCATACAAAGGGTGGCTTATGCTTCTTAATAGAGGATAAACTATTTACAGGGGATACCTTGTTCCAAGGATCTATAGGAAGAACTGACTTTATAGGAGGAAGTTTTCCAGAGATTATAAATAGTATAAAGACTAAATTATTACCTCTTGGTGATGAAATAGAAGTATATCCAGGTCATGGACCTAAGTCATCTATAGGATATGAAAAAGGATACAATATGTATTTAAATGACTATGATAGTTTAATATAGGAGAAAAAATGGATATAAATATTAAATTAAACGATCTAAAATATAGATATGATGTTTATCAAATGTTTAATATATATTTCCCTCTAGACAAAATTAATTTTTCAGAGCTAGAGGGACATTATCATGTTGAGATAACTGATGATAGAATTAAGTTTTCTTATAATGATATAAATAGAGAAGACTATAAAAATGATAATGAATATTATAAGGAAACTATAAAGAAAGTAATATTTAAAGCTTTAAGAGATATTACTGGAGATGAATATCCTTGGGGAACCTTAGTTGGTATTAGACCATCTAAGATTGCTCTTAAACATTTAAGAGAAGGAAAAAGTGAAGAAGAGGTAAAAGAAATATTCTTTGAAAAGCATATAACTTCAGAAGAGAAAGCACAACTTTGTATAGATGTAGCTGAATTCGAGGATAAGTATGTAAATAAAGATCCTAAGAATATTGCTATTTATGTTGGAATGGCCTTTTGTCCTACAAGATGTCTTTACTGTTCCTTTGCGGCTAATCCAATCGGTGGAAATAAAAAATTAGTTAATCCATATCTAGAGGCACTTACATATGAAATTGAAGAAATTAAGAAATATGTAGATGAGAAAGGATTAAGGATTGAATCTGTTTATTTTGGGGGAGGTACTCCAACAGCTGTAAATGATGAGGAATTTGAAAACTTAATGAATAAAATATATAATTCATTTGTAGAAAATAGAGAATTAAAAGAATTTACAGTAGAGTGTGGAAGACCAGATTCTATTACATTAAACAAGCTTCAAACAATGAAGAAGTATGATGTAACAAGAATTAGTATAAATCCTCAGACTATGAATGATGAAACCCTAAAGTTAATAGGTAGGGGACATACTTCACAAGATGTAATAGATAAGTTCAAAATGGCTAGGGAGCTTGGTTTTGAAGATATAAATATGGATATGATAATAGGACTACCAGGAGAGGGCCTTCAGGAGGCTAAAATTACAGCTAGAGAAATTAAAAAGCTTTCACCTGATAGCTTAACTATACATGGACTATCTCTTAAAAGAGGTTCTATAATGTATGAGAACTTTATTCTAAAAAAAGGCTTAGGTTTAAAAAGCCAAGAAGAGATAATGAAGATGTACGAAGAGAGTAAAAATCTTGCCAAGGAATTAGAATTAACTCCATATTATATGTATAGACAAAAAAATATGGTTGGAAATATGGAGAATTTGGGTTATTCTAAAAAGGGTAAAGAGTGTATATATAACATCCAAATGATAGAGGATAAGCAAACAATTATAGCCTTAGGAGCAGATGCTGTTACTAAAGTTGTTTTCTTAGAGAATGATAGAATAGAGAGATTTGGTAATGTTAAGGATATTAAGGAATATGTAAATAGAATAAAAGAAATGGTAGATGGTAAGATTGCTTTACTAGATACTTTATATAAATAAGGAGGATTAATATGGCAGAAATGCAAGCACCTAAGGGTACTAAAGATATGTTGCCTCAAGATGCATATAAGTGGCACTATGTAGAAAATACATTTAAAGATACAGCAAAAAACTTTGGCTTAAAAGAGATAAGAACTCCTATTTTTGAACATACAGAGCTTTTCTTAAGAGGAGTTGGAGATACAACTGATATAGTACAAAAGGAAATGTATACTTTTGAAGATAAAGGAAAGAGAAGTGTTACATTAAAACCAGAAGGTACAGCACCTATAGTAAGAGCTTTTATAGAAAATAGACTATTTAATGAAGCTCAACCTACTAAGCTATACTATGTAATTCCTTGTTTTAGATATGAAAATGTTCAAAAGGGAAGACTTAGACAATTCCACCAATGTGGTGTTGAAGTATTTGGTTCTAAGGAACCATCAATGGATGCAGAAGTTATAGCTTTTGCTATGGAAGTTTTAAAGAATCTTGGACTAAAAGGATTAAAGCTTAATATAAACAATTTAGGTTGTCCAAAGTGTAGACCTAACTATAATGAAGCTTTAAAGAACTTCTTAAAGGAAAACTATGATAATCTATGCCCTACATGTAAGGAAAGATTTGAAAAGAATCCTATGAGAATTCTAGATTGTAAGGAAAAGAAGTGTAAGGAAATTACTAAGAGTGCACCTATAATATTAGATTTTATGTGCGAAGAATGTGATACTCACTTTACTAAGGTAAAAGAGTACTTAGATTTATTAGGAATTCCATATGCAGTTGATCCAGGAATAGTTAGAGGATTAGATTATTACACTAAGACTATATTTGAAATCTTAAATGATGACTTCACAGCTATAGGTGGAGGAAGATATGATAATATGATAGAAGAACTTGGTGGTCCTAGCATGCCAGCAGTTGGATTTGCAATGGGTATTGAAAGATTGATAATGGCTCTTGATAAGGAAGGTATAGAAATTCCAAGTAATGAGAGTTATGCTTTATATATAGGATCAAGAGGGGATGAAGCATATAAAGCTGGATTTAAGCTTGCTAATGATTTAAGAAGCAAAGGTGTAGCTGTTGAAATAAATCATATGGGTAGAAGTGTTAAAGCAGAAATGAAATATGCTAATAAAATTGGTGCTAAGTTTACTACAATCTTAGGTGATGATGAATTAGCTAATAATGTAATAAAGCTTAAGAGAATGAGTGATGGTGAAATATTTGAAGTATCACTTGAAAATATAGATGAAATTGCAAACACACTTAAGTAAGAAAGGAATGACTTTAAAATGGGTGAATCTTTAGGCGGATTAAAGAGAACTATGTACTGTGGTGAACCTAGGGAAGAACATATAGGTAAGAAGATTACTCTTATGGGATGGGTTCAAAGAAATAGAAAGCTTGGAGGTCTTGAATTTATAGACTTAAGAGATAGAAGCGGAATAATGCAAGTTGTTTTTGGTGAAGAAATAAATGCTGAAGCTTTTGAAAAAGCTAAGGGCGTTAAGCCAGAATACTGTATAGCTGTAACAGGAGAAGTTGTTAAGAGACAATCTCCTAATGAAAACATGCCAACAGGTATGGTTGAATTAATGTGTGAAGAAATAAAGGTTCTTTCAGAATCTGAAACTCCACCAATATATATAAAAGAAGGATTAGATGCATCTGAACAAATTAGATTAAAGTATAGATACTTAGATTTAAGAAGACCAGATATGCAAAATATCTTTATGATAAGAAATAGAGCTACTAAGGCAGTAAGAGATTTCTTAGATAATAACGGATTCTTAGATGTAGAAACTCCAATGTTAACTAAGTCAACTCCAGAAGGAGCAAGAGACTACTTAGTACCATCTAGAAATTATCCAGGTATGTTCTATGCATTACCTCAATCACCACAAATATTTAAGCAATTATTAATGGTTTCTGGGTTTGATAGATACTATCAAATAGTTAAGTGCTTCAGAGATGAAGATTTAAGAGCAAATAGACAACCAGAATTTACTCAAATAGATATGGAATTAAGCTTCGTTGAGCAAGATGATGTTATGGAATTAAATGAAAGACTTGTAGCTCATGTATTCAAAGAAGTTTTAGGTCATGAAGTTAAGCTTCCAATAGCTAGAATGACATTCAAGGATGCTATGGAAAAGTACGGTTCTGATAAGCCAGACTTAAGATTCGGTATGGAAATTACTGATTTAACAGAGGTTGTTAAGGATGTAGATTTCAAAGTATTCCAAAGCGCTATAGAAATTGGCGGTTCAGTTAGAGCTCTTTGCCTAAAGGGTGGAGCATCTATGGGAAGAAAAGATGTTGATAGATTAGGTGAATTTGTTAAGACTTATAAAGCTAAGGGATTAGCATACATTCAACTTAAGGAAGAAGGAATTAAATCTCCTATAGCTAAGTTCTTAAAGGAAGAAGAAATGAATGCTATCATTGAAAAGATGGGAGCAGAAACAGGAGATATAATCTTAATAGTTGGGGATAAAAACTCAGTAGTATTCCAAAGTCTTGGAGCATTAAGATTAGAACTTGCTAAGAAGTATGATTTAATTAAGGATAAGAATGAATTTAACTTCTGTTGGATTACTGAATTCCCATTATTCGAGTATGACGAAGAAGAAAATAGATATACAGCTTGTCACCATCCATTTACAGCACCAATGGATGAAGATTTAGATATGATAGAAACTAATCCAGGTGCAGTAAGATCTAAGGCATATGACTTAGTATTAAATGGTGAAGAATTAGGTGGAGGTTCTATAAGAATTCATAATATGGAACTTCAACAAAGAATGTTTAAAGCTTTAGGCTTTACTGAAGAATCTGCTTGGGAAAGATTTGGATTCTTATTAGAAGCATTTAAGTTTGGTCCACCACCACATGGAGGATTAGCATTTGGTCTTGATAGAATGATAATGTTCTTAGCTGGAACAGATAATATTAAAGATGTTATTGCATTCCCTAAGAATCAAAATGCTTACTGCTACTTAAGTGAAGCACCAAATATAGCAGATGAAAAACAATTAGAAGAATTAGGTATTGCTATAACAGCTAAAAATGAAGAAGAATAATATTTTGTTTAATTAAAAGAACTTTGCGAAAGCAAAGTTCTTTTTTAATACATTGATATAAACACGTACATTCTCAAGGTAAAATGTTATTAATTTCGAAACATGTTTTTAAAGTATATAAATTAATGAATATATAGAAAAAAGTTATTATAATAATTTTAAATAGTGTAGACAAATTAAGTTAATTGTATAGCTAATTCGTAAGATATTCGAAAATAAGAAGTAATTCACCGAAAAATGTGTTGAATTCTTCTGAAATACTTTTAAAGCTATCATAACTTCCAATTGGAACAGATAAGGTAGAGGCTTTAGCTAATTTAGAGTTTTTATTAGCTGTAAAGGAAATAATTTTAAATCCATGATTATTAGCTTCTTCAACTAGCTCTACTAGCCTAGAGGTTTTTCCAGAACGTGATATAGCTATTATTAATAGATTATCCTTGTTTTCTGGCGAAAGTAGCTGAAGATGTAGTGTATGTGCACAGCTATATCCTTTTAGAAATAAAGCTTCACTAATAAAATTAGATATTATATCTGAAAAACCCATACCAGTTATAACAATTTGTTTATTCTTATATTCAGAAAGAATTGAATTAAAATCTTTCTTATAAGGTTTTACAGTATCATAAAGCTTTGAGTATGCATTTTCATTATTATTTTCACTTTTATTATAAGTGTAGGATATGTAATGAATCATATCAGAATAACCTTCAAAACCTAGTTTTTTAACTAGTTTATATACCATAGATGTTGAGGTATAGTTATCTGATGCAAGTTTTCTTATACCTATAGATTTTATTTCATCAATATTATCATAAAGATACTGAAGTAATTTTCTTTCTAATGTATCTAAGTTATGTTTATGAGATAAAAGTTCAATATTCATTAAATCACCTCTAAAGTATTATACAATAAGCTAATTAATAATTAAAATATAAAATTAACAAAGGAGAATGTACTATGAGCAACAAATTCATTCAAGACCCATGGGCAAGAACAAAAACTCGTAATGGACTAAATGGAGATGAAGTTATATCAGCTCTACAAAAGTCTATTAGAAGAGGACTAGTTGAGGAGGCATGTAAGTTTGCATATGAAATGTATATTACATCACCTCAAATGGAAGACAAGCTATGGAGAAGACTATTAACAATAACTGTTGAAGATATTGGTATGGGAGATCCTAATGCAGCTATATTAGTAAATAATCTTAACCAAATGAGATTACAATTTGATTATGCAGATGGAGATAGACCAATATACTTTATTCATGCTATAAGATATCTTTGTGCATGTGAAAAGGATAGATCAAGCGATCTTCTTAAGAACATCGTAATCAAAGGATTTGCTATGGGAGAAGTCCCAGAAATACCTGACTATGCATTAGATAAGCATACAGTAAGAGGAGCTGAAATGGGAAGAGACTCATTCCATTTCTTAAATGAAGCAAGTAAAGTTATACCTCAAATGGAAGTAGACAATGATTACAAAGAGCGTTATGGAAAGATATTAGAAACATATAAGCCAGAAGAAGCAGTTGAATCAGCATTCAAATTCAATGGATGGCAGTACTAAAATAGCATGGTAGGAGGAAGTGGGCTATGGAAGGAAATAAGTTTTTAGATAAATTAGATAGAGTTTTATCACCAATAGGAAGTAAGTTAGGAAATCAAAGACATTTAAAGGCAATATCTGCTGGTATGATGATGCCTTTAGCATTAATTGTTGTGGGAGCATTATTTTTAGTTATAGCAAACCCACCTATAAATCCAGATTTAGTTAATGCAGATACTGCAAATTTCTTTGTTAAGGGATTATTATCTTGGAAAGAATTCGCTGTTGAAAATTATGCTATATTAACAGCACCATTTAATATGACAATGGGTATGTTTGGACTTATGAGTGCATTCTCAATTGCATACTCATTGGCTAATGAATATAAAATGAAAGCTTCTATTTCAGGATTAATTTCATTATCAGTATTTTTAATGATTTGTGCACCAGCTGTAGAAGGTGGAATTTCTACTCAATATCTAGGAGCAGATGGATTATTTGTAGCAATTATTATATCTGTACTATCTGTTGAAATATCAAGATTCCTAAAGGTTAAGGGGCTTGAGTTTAAGTTACCAGATTCAGTACCATCAGCTGTAACATCATTTATTAATTCAATATTACCTGTAGTAGCTAATATAGCAATACTTTATGGATTGAATATTATATTAGTTTCAAGCTTAGATAAGAATTTACCAGATGCTATAATGAGTATTTTAACACCAGCTTTATCTGTAGTAGATAATTTATGGGGATTCATATTCCTAATAACTTTTTCTAACTTGTTATGGCTATTTGGAGTTAACGGAACTTCAATTATATTCCCTATAGTATTTTCATTAGGTGTAACTAACAGTGGATTAAATGCAGAACTAGTAGCAGCAGGACAAGCACCAACAAACCTTATGAACTTACAAATGTTTAGAATAGCTATCATGGGTGGAGCGGGTAATACAATAGGATTAATTATTCTTATGATGAAGAGTAGATCAACTCATCTTAAAACATTAGGAAGATTATCAATAGTACCTGGAATGTGCGGAATAAATGAACCAGTAATATTTGGAGGCCCAATCGTGTTTAATCCAATACTTGCAATTCCGTTTTTAATTACACCTATAGTATCAGTATCACTTACATATTTTGTTCAAAGTATAGGATTAATTACACCAGGATACATAGTTGATCCATCATTTACTCCTTTCTTTGCACAAGCTTATTTAAGCTCATTAGATTGGAGAAATGTAGTTTTCGTATTCTTATTAATACCAATATCAATGGTAATATACTATCCATTCTTTAAGATATTTGAAAAGAAGCAACTTAAGGAAGAAGGAATTAATTAAAAATATAAAAAGATAAGTTGTTAACTTCGTATGTTTTTAAGAACTTAAGAACTTATAGTAAAAATCAAGTGCTAAGTGGATTATGCTGGAATGAATTCTAATTAGAATAATTTATTTTTAGATATACAATAACTTTCAGTAGAATATATAAAAGGAGCTATCGCTATTTTTTTCTGATAATGCGATAGCTCCTTTTTTTAATACCTTAAGTACGAAGGGAATATATATTTATTTTTCTGTGACTTGGAGCTTGCGACAGAACAAGCAAAATAAATATCCACCCCACCTTTTTTATTTTACAAGTACAAAAATATCTTTAAATGGTTGACGTGTTTTTATAGGCTGAGGGTTTTTTCTGTAGCCTAAAGCAATCATTAAAGTAACATAAAATTTATCTTTATCAAGTAAGTTTCTTTCTACTAAAATCTTATTTACAGCATCTAAATCAAATCCTCCAATAGGGCATGAATCTATTTTTTCAAATGCAGCAATTGTCATCATATTTGCGCAAGCTATATATGTTTGTTTTGTTGAATAGTCAAGTAGCTGTTCCTCTGTTTTTAGTTTGTTATCCTCAAAACTTTTCATTATTTCCTTATATTTTTCAGAAACTTCATTTGGCATATGATGAACATCATTTAAAATATAGTTTATGAAATCTGAATTATATTTAATTTGGTTAGGAGTTCTACTTAGAGCAATAACTAAATGGCTACAGGATGGGATTTGCTTTTGTCCACCCCAGGAAACAGAGGCAAGTTCTTTTTTTAAGTCTTCATTTTCTACAATTAAAAACTTCCATGGTTCAATTCCCATAGAGCTAGGAGAAAGACGTGCACTTTCTAATATAAGATTAAGCTCATCTTCACTTATTTTCTTTGAAGTGTCAAATTCCTTGCAAGCGTGTCTAAAATTTAAGGCTTCTAGTATTTCTTTGTTATCCATATAATAATCCTCCTATTATTGTATTTATAGTATTATTGTTTCAAAAATATCTTAACTAATTCGTAATTGTTAATAGAAAATTATAGGATATAATGTAACAAAAGGGTAGTTCGGGGGGTAAATTATATGGAGGGAAAAAAATATATAAAGGTTCTGAAAAAAATGATGGTTACATTTATATGTATATTGGTAATTATTCTTTGTGGAGCCTTAGTAATAATAAATAATGTACAAGCAAAAGGTGAGAAGAGAATAGTTACAAAGGATACAATTCCAGAAAAAGTTGATGCCATTATAGTTCTTGGGGCAGGGGTTAGAGAAGATGGTACCCCTTCAGATATTTTAACTGATAGGCTATCAACATCATTAGATATTTTAAATATGGGAGTAGAGGGAAAACTACTTCTTTCAGGGGATCATGGAAGAGAAGGATATAATGAAGTTGGAACTATGAAGGATTACATTTTAAAGAATTCAGATATAGAGGAGAAGGATATTTTTTTAGACCATGCAGGTTTTTCAACTTATGATAGTATTTATAGGGCTAAAGATATTTTTAAGGTTGAAAGTGCCATAATTGTGACTAATGAATATCATCTACCTAGAGCTTTATACTTAGCAGAGAAGCTTGGCATAGATGCTTATGGATATACTTCAGATAAGAGAGAATATTACTATATGGATGCTTATAAGAAGAGAGAGAAGGTTGCACAGTTAAAAGATTTCTTGTTTGTAAATGTATTGAAGCCTGAGCCTAAATTCTTAGGAGATTCTATTCCAGTTAATTCAAGTGATGGAAGAGATACGGAAGGATAAAAGAATAGTTTATAGAATATTAAAGTAAAAAGGTTTTGCAAAAAAGCAAAATCTTTTTTCATTAATTTACAACAAGTTTATTGTAAATATATAACAAATGGGGGCGATAATATAAATAAGAATAGGAAGGAGGTAAGCCTATTATGTGGAGAACTACTGATATTAATAAGATTGTAAATAAGTATGAGGTGAAAAAGGTATATGGAGGGAAAAGGCCATCAAAGGTAAGAGATGATGGAGCCAGAGAAGAGGGGGAAAGTAAAAGTTTTAAAGAAGCTTTAAAAGAGCAAAAAAAGGATGGTCCTAAGGAAGAAAAAATAGTTCAGGTGAGGGAAGAGCTAGAGGACAGTGTTATTGTATCATCTTCACTAAGAAAATTAATGCAGAAGAATAATGTTTTAGATAGAGTTATAGAAGAGGAAATACAAAGTCATTTAAATTTAAATAATTTAGTAGAGGAGCTTTGTAAGGAAGAAAAATAAAAGGTGGAAGGGTAAACCTTCCACCTTTTAGCATAGTCCGCCTTTGCCTCCACTAGAGTTGTTGTTACCGCCACAAAGACTTCCACCGCCTCCACTGCCACCAGTTTTAGAATTTGAAAAGTTTTGTTTATATGAACCAACTTTTTGATTAAGTGTATTCATGGCAGAAACATATTCGTTATTATAAGGATTAAGAGTTGCAGCCTTTTTTATATGGTTAACGCCAGATTCAACCCATCCTTTCTTAAGTAACAATACACCTTTTAAGTAATTCCATTCTGCAGATGAGATATCAGAAACTAAATTAAGTCTTGCTTCAGCAGCAACGAAGTCATCATCTTCTATCATTTCACGTACTTCTTCGCAGGCAATGTTATGAGAGATTATTCTATAAGCTTCATTTGCTTCATTAAGCTTTTCAGTATAGAATGTTTTAATGGAATCATCTTGAAGGTCATCAGTATTATAAGTTTGTACTATTTTTTGATAAGCTTGATTTACTTCACCCTCAGAAGAGTGAGGTAATACACCAAGTACTTTATAAGGATCCATAAATTTGTATACTCCTTGCATTCTATTGCTTTGATATAAATATACTCATAGCTTTAATAAAATATGATTATATTTATCCATTAATCCTAAATTAATGACGTTTTCGATTATTTCTTTATTTTTAATTAAAGGTAAGTCATTTAGCTTTTCACTACAGCTAGAAGCTAATGTCATTAATATTAAATCTACCTTTTCCTTAACTATATCTAAAAGTTCTTCATAAGAATAATTCTTTTTATTATAAACTTTAGAGATAGGATTAAACTTACCTCCTTCCATATCTTCTTTTAAATCGTCAAAAGCATCAATTAAATATATCCATTTTCCAAAGTAATAGCCAAATAGATATAAGTTATTTCGTGCCTCCTTTCCATCATCTTTTAGCGTAAAAGGACATTCCTTAAGAACCTCCCCAACTATATGACTGAAGGGATGACTAATTTCATCAAGAGAACTAAAATTTCCACTACGCTCTAAGGAGTGAAGCTTATTTAAATTATCTTTAATGATATTATCTAAATTATTATTAGATATTTTTTTGTAATAAGGAGTAAGTGATTTTACTAATGCTAGGCTTTTTAAGCTATTATTATCTAAATAGTCATCTAGAAGTTTGTAGTATATTAAAGCCATATTTAAATCTGTGGCATAGTCTAAAGCACTATTTGCTTCAATACACTCTCTATTTTCTAATGGATGTTTAAGACATTTGGTTTTGAAGGATTTTGTATCTTCAGAATTTAGTCCATCCATTAATACTGCAAAAAATGTAGCGTCATAGTTTAACCCAAGTCTGGGTATGTTTCCAAATTTATTTTTTATAGAATAGCACATGCCACAATAATAACTTCTAAACTTTTCGTAATCTTTTAATTTAAGTTCACTCATTAAAGGTGTGATATAACCAAACATTTCTCCCCCTCATTCTAGAAATTGTTCTCTTATAAACATATTAGCCTTCTCATAGCTATAGTTATCAGCTGTTAGTTTTAATAAAGGTACTTTAGTATAGTCATCTATCTCTATATCTTCTAGCAAAATTGGGTTTATTCTAAGATAGTTATCTCCAAGCAATTCACTACAATATAAATCCTCCAATGCAGCATCATCATTTAGTAGAACTGAAATTAAAGGTAGTTTAACCTTTGAAAAAGGTTTTATTGCCCATTGAAGAACTCCCCAATTATGTGTGTTAGAACTGATTTTTTTAGGAGTTATTCCAGTTCCAATTGATAATACCTTAAAATCATCTAGTGTATATTTTCCTTTCATGTTGTGAAGTACAGTTATTAAAGATGCAATAGCAGGTGAATTAGTTAAAACACCTCCATCTATATAATTTTTATGAGAAGGAAAGTAAGTTGGAGCAGCTGAACTAGCTAGAGCTACATCTACTAACCTTTCATGTGAAGTAATATTTTCTGTTAAATTATTAAAGAATACTCCCTGCCAGTGATCTTGATTTACTCCTTTTAAATGAAAGGCAGGAATAAATACATATTTTTGGAGGTCATTTAAAGTAGCTTCTTTTGATATGGTGGATTCTATAAAAATTTTCAGCATTTTATCTCTATATCTTGGATGAAATAAGTTGAATCTTTTTGGAGAAAATATTTTTTTTATATTCTTATAGCAATAAATATCATCTATTTCCTTGCCATTAAGTCCATAGGCTAAGGATAGGGCTATTAAGGCGCCAGTAGATGTTCCTGCAAAAAGATTTGTCTTTTTTAAAAGATTAGGATTATCCAAATAAAGTCTTTTCAGTATTCTAGTAGATAAAGCTCCCTTTATACCACCACCATCAAAGGAGATAATTCTGAAAGTGGACAATCCACACCTCCTATATAATCATTCTAAGATTAATCTATGTTAATACTAGTGATATGGTTATTGGTAGTTGAAATTTATTTTCCTTTTTTACACATACTATTATAGTATTGTATAATTATGTAATAGGTTAATAAGTAGGAGGCAAGGCATGAAGAAGAATGCATCTCAAAGAGAATTTAAAAAGCTGAAAAGTCAAATTAATCAAATAGAAGAAATAGCTCATCATTCAAAGGGTGGAGCATTAATAGAACATGAATCTACAGTTAGAAAGAAAATACTTCTTCTTATTGGGATGAAGAATGAAGGATTTAAAGAGTATAAGGATTTATTAGAAAGGTATGAAGAATTATTAGAATACATAGCTAAAAAAATACTGGAAAACTACAATAAGAAAAACAATTGCGATTTTGATTATTATCAAGTTGTGAGAGGAAACTATAATAGTCTTTTGAACTCAGGTATAATGACTGTTTTAACTAAACAGCATATTCCAAAGATGGTTTCAGAAGAGTTTGAAGAAAACTTCCCTAAGAATCCTAAGGATGAATATAGAGAAGCACGTGGCATGAGAAGAAAGTTTGTAATTCACCTTGGGGACACTAATACAGGGAAAACTTATAATGCCATTCAAAGGCTTAAGGAATGTGATAAAGGTGTCTATTTATCTCCTCTTAGAATTCTTGCTCTTGAGAATTATGAAAGGTTAAATAATGAGGGAGTGTTATGCGACCTTCAAACAGGAGAGGAAGAGTTAATAACAGAGGGGGCTACTCATGTATCTTGTACTATTGAAAAGCTTGATTTAAAAAGACAATATGATGTGGCAGTAATTGATGAAATCCAAATGATTGATGATTCCCAAAGAGGAGCAGCATGGAGTAGGGCACTTCTTGGTGTGAGAGCTAAGGAAATTCATGTGTGTGGTGCATCAAATTCTAGAGAAATTTTAGAAGAAATCATAAATGATTGTGGAGATCCATATGAAATTATAGAGTATAAAAGAAGAATACCTCTTGAAGTTCAAGATAAGGCCTTTAATTATAATGAGGTAGAAGAGGGAGATGCCATTGTAGTGTTTTCCAAAAAGAGAGTTTTAGAATTAGCTGAAGAATATTCATCAAAGGGAATAAAGGCTAGTTTAATATATGGTGATTTACCACCTGAGGTTAGAAGGAAGCAGTACGAGCAATTTGTATATAAGGAAACAAAGATATTAATCACAACTGATGCTATAGGCATGGGAGTTAATCTTCCAATTAGAAGAATAATATTTTTATCTGTTAAAAAGTTTGATGGAGAAGAAGTTAGATTTTTAACATCACAAGAAGTTAAGCAAATAGCAGGTAGGGCAGGACGTCAAGGCATTTATGACGTTGGTTATGTGGCTTCAGTTGGTAACAATGCTGAAGTTATTAAGGATAAGCTTGTAAGAGAAGACAAAATTATTACTGAAGCAGTAATAGGTCCTTCAGATGCTATTTTAAGGATAAAGACGTTACCTTTAATTGAGAAGTTAGCATTATGGAGTACAAGGAAAGAGGCTTTACCTTATTATAGAAAGATGGATATTAGTGATTATATTATTGTTTTAGATAGACTTAAGAAATATAGACTTAGAGAAACAATAGAGTGGAGTCTTTTAAAGGTACCTTTTGATGTAACCTCAGATGAACTGATGGAACAATTTTTATTTTACGTTGATGAATTATTTGTAGCTGAAAATGATGTTATATCAAGGCCAATTATTTTAGGTGGAACATTAGATGAGCTAGAGATTTATTATCAGAAAATAAATATGTATTATTCTTTCTGTAAGGGATTTAACTTAGAGTTTGATGTTCAATGGATTTATGATGAAAGACTTAAAATTAGTGAAGAGATTAATGAAATACTAGTTAGAATATAAGAAAAAAGAGGTATGCGAGAGGATGATGCATACCTCTTTTTTGGCAAAAGTAAAAATTTAAAGGTTAATACTATTATTGTCCTGCAGCTTGAGCAAATTTATTCTTAACTTTATCAATTGCAGGTTGTTGAACTTGTTCTAATTGATATAAGCCTTTTTGTTGCATTAATTTAAAAGTTTCATTTTGTTTTGTTAATGCTTGGTTTAATTGGCCATTTAAATCTGTGTGTAGTGGTTCTGTAGCTGATTCTTCTACAGCTGTATTGTATAGATTAGCCAAGTTTTTTTCTGTTGTAAGAACTTCAGTAATAAGTTCTTTATCAGTTAATACATTCATTAATGACACCTCCTATTTTAGCATTGCATATAATTTTGCTACATTTTGTTTGTGATATGCAGCTAATGCAGTAAAGTGATCTTTAAATTGTTGATCTTGAGCTTTTTGAGCAAAATCAGAACATATTTTATTAGCTTGGTCTTCGGCACCCAGTAAATCTTCGAGATAAAGTAATTCTTTTTGAGTCATTTGAAAAATCCTCCTTATGTTGATTGATACGTAATTATTTTCCCCTGAGAGGTAGTTATTTATTCTAAAGTATTTGGAGTTTATCCATAAAATATAATCATGTACTTCTTTTAAAGATAAATGTTGTTAAGTTTATAAATTGTAAAAGGTGTTAAGAATTATAGTGGGTGATATAGAATGATAAAATACGATATGAACTTGAAAAATTTAGAGGTCCACTTAAATAAACTTTTTGATATAGATTTATATAAAAATATAAAGATTACAGAATGTCCACATTGTAAGTGTAAAAATACAATAAAGTTTGGCTTCTATAAAAATGTGCAGAGATATAGATGTAAAGAATGTGGAAAAACTTTTTCTAATAAAACAAACACATCGTTTTACTATTCTAAGAAAAATTCAGAAACTTGGGTAAAATATATTGAGCTTATGCTACAAAGAAAAACGTTAAATGAATGCTCTAAAGAGCTTGGGATAAGTTTGCCAACAGCATTTTATTGGAGACATAAAATATTATTTTCATTATCAAAAGTTAAAGAAGCTGAAAAATTAGAAAATAATATACACATATCTAAGATATTAATTAAAGAGAATTTTAAAGGTGAGAGGCAAATAAGGAATAAGGAAAGAAAGAATGTTTGGAATGTTATAGCAATGGATTCGGGAGAAAATATAATATCTAGGCCTATATCCATTGGTATATGGAATATTGAAAATTTTAATGAATTATTTTATAAGAAAATTGATAAGGATGCCTATATTAATGCTTATCTAGATAGGTACTTAGGTGTAATAGCTAGGAATCATAATGGAAATGATAAAAATAGGATGAATATAGAGCTATCAGAAGTGTTGAAAAACTATAATAAAACCTTCAGAGACTTTTTGAAAGGCTTTAGAGGAGTGGCAACAAAGTATTTAGTACATTATTTATATTTAGTAAATATTTTTGTAATAACTTTTGAAATATCATCTCTGAATCTTATATATTCATTGAATATCTATGACTCTTATATAAAAGAAAATCAAATAAAAAATCTAAAGGCCGTATAAAAGTAACAACAATTTACTTAAAAAGATTTAGAGGATATTTTATACAGCCTAAAGTATCATCATGTAAGGAAGATATGACTTATTGGTATAATACAAATTCCTAAAATTAATGAAAAAATATATAGTTTATTATAGCCATAGACTCTGGCTTCTGGAATAAGTTCTTGGAATGCTATATAAAGCATAATTCCAGCAACCAGTGCAAAAATAACAGCTAAAATTATTTCATTAATAAATGGTTTTAAGAATAAGAAGGCTAAAAAAGCACCTACAGGTTCAGCAATTCCTGATATAAAAGTGTACTTAAAGGCTTTACTTTTACTATTTGTAGAATAGTATATTGGCATAGCGATAGAGATTCCCTCTGGAATATTATGAAGTGCTATTGCCATTGCAATATAAATGCCCAAAGTAGTGCTTTGATAACCTGATACAAAGGTTGCAATACCTTCAGGGAAGTTATGTAGCATAATTGCAATCATAGAAACAAAGCCTACTCTATAAAGGTCACCACCTTTTTTATCTCCTTCTGGAATGAAGTGGTCTATTAAGAATGCTATAAGAACTCCTATAATCATAAACAATAAGGATAACAGTACTCCTATTAAGTGCCCTTCTTGCTTAACTAAGGTTTCCTGAGCAGAAGGATATAAATCCGTAAAAGATATTGTAATCATAACGCCAGCAGAAAAAGCAAGAGCAAAGGTGATTAGCTTCTTGTTTGAAGACTTTGAAAAGAAAACTATAAATGCACCTATAACTGTAGATAATCCTGCTAGTAATGATAATAATAATGAAATCATTGATTGACTATCAAACATAATACAACTCCTAAAAATTTCTCATCTACATTATTAAATTTATTTGAAATATCTATAAAAATTCCAACTTTATATCACGCTATTGTAAATTTAGAAAAATTAAACTATAATGCTTTATAAAATATAGAAAAACATAAGAAAGGAAAGTAGAATGAAGAACTTTTTGAATAGCATTACTCAGTACTTTTCACCAGAGTTAATAAATAGTTGCAAAAGAATAGCTAAGTTTCTACTAATATACACTGTATTTTTTATATTACTTGCAATGGGATTAAAATATGCAATTCCATTTGTAATAGCACTTCTTATTGCAATGAGTTTAAGACCAATAAAAAATAGAATCCTATGCGTAAATAAAAGATTAAAAAAGTTTAAGCTTACAGATGGATTTGTTTCTATGGTTTTAACAATAACAATTGTTGCAGTAGCAGCTTTTTTACTATTTATAATAGGTTTTAAAATAGCTGAGCAATTAAATAACTTTTATACATACATAACTGATAAAAACACATTAAATAATATAATGAATACTGCTTCTTTAGAAATAAATAACATTCTAAAGAATGCGAATGAGATAGATTCAGGTATTTTAGAAAAGGTTAATGAGTTAATACCTAAACTAATATCCATTGGAACATCGGTTGCAGCTACATTTGTTCAAAACTTATTAAACATATTAGTATCAATTCCAGCTGCATTTGTAATGGTGATAATAACAATTATAGCAACTTTCTTCTTTACTAAAGATATAGATGTAATACAAGTAAAGTTAAAAGAGGCTTTTTCTGAAAAGGGAATTGAGCTAATTAGAAGGTTAAGAAAAAAGAAAAATGAGATATTTGGTGGTTATCTGAAGGCATTTGCACTTATTATGATAGCAGTAATAATTTACACATCTGTAATATACAAATTTGCAGGAGTAAAGTATGCAGTAGTAATAGCGATTATTACAGGGATATTAGATGCACTTCCTATATTTGGTGCAGGTTTAGTTTATGGAATCGTTGGAATAACAACTTTGTTAGGACAAAACTACAAGGGAACACTAATTATTGTTTTGGGATATATTGGATGTGTTGTAATAAGACAGTTCTTACAACAACAATTGATGTCTACCTTCCTAGGGTTAAATCCATTGGTAATAATAATTGCATTATTCTTAATTATAACTCCAGTAGGATTTGTAGGAATGTTCTATTTCTTAGGAGCATTTATCCTGTATGATATAATAAACCCTAACAAAACAACATAAAGTATGGAATTTTTGGTAAAATAATAATATAATGGATTTAAACATGTAAATTTGGGGATTAAAAATACACTAAAAAGGGGGAAAATCAATTGAAAAAAGTAAAAATAGCATTGCTTGGTTTAGGTAATGTTGGACGTGGAGTGTGGAATATTCTACAAATGAATGGTGAAGAAATCATGAAGCGTTCAGGGTGCCAAGTTGAAGTTGCAAAAATTCTTGTAAGAGATCCTAGTAAAGCTAGAGCAGTTAAGGTCCCAGAGGAGCTAATAACAACTAACTTTGATGAAATTTTAAATGATGATTCTATTAAAATAATAGTTGAAGTAATGGGTGGCATAGAGCCAGCTAAAGAGTTTATTCTAAAGTCATTAAATAAAAAGAAGCATATAGTAACAGCTAATAAAATGCTTTTAGCTACATATGGTGATGAGTTATTTAAAAAAGCAGATGAAGAAGAAGTTATGCTTAACTATGAAGCAAGTGTAGCAGGTGGTATACCTATAATTCAAGCTATTAATGAAAGCTTAACAGCAAACAAAATTGAAAAGCTATATGGAATAATTAATGGTACAACAAACTTCATTCTAAGTAAGATGGAGCTTGAAGGTAGTGACTTTGATGATGTATTAAAAGAAGCACAAGAAAAGGGGTATGCAGAAGCAGATCCTACATCTGATATTGAGGGATTTGATGCTCAATATAAGCTTGCAATTTTATCTTCTTTAGCTTTTGGAACTAAAGTTAAGATAGATGATGTTTATAGAGAAGGAATTACTAAAATAACTTCAAAGGATATTAGATATGCTAAGGATTTTGGTTTAGTAATTAAGCTATTAGCTATAGCAAAAGAAATTGATGGAAAGCTTCAATTGAGGGTACATCCAACAATGATACCCGAGACTCATCCTTTAGCAAATGTACATGATTCCTTTAATGCAGTGTTTATTAAAGGGAATGCAGTAGATGATTTAATGTTCTATGGAAGAGGTGCTGGTGATTTACCTACAGGAAGTGCTGTGGTATCAGATATAGTATCAATTTTAAGAAGTGATGTAGATACTGAAAATAGACTTCCAGTAGAAAAGAATAATTTGTGGCATAAAGAAATTGGGGAAATTAATGATATAACTAGCAGATATTATATTAGGACAACAGTAACAGACAGACCAGGCGTCCTTGGTGAAATTACAGCTATATTTGGTAGACATGGAGTAAGTTTACGTTCTGTAATTCAAAGAGGAAGAGTTAAAAATGAAGAAGAAGTAGGCTTAGTTTTAGTAACTCATTACACTAAGGAAGCACAGTTACAAGGTGCAATTAATGAAGTGAAAGATATGGAGTCTGTAAAAGAAATTAATAATATGATAAGAATAGAAGATTTTAATTAAAAAGGAGCTCTTTTGAGCTCCTTTTATATCATTGTCATTAGAATAGTGATTGTAATTACACCTACTACAATTGAAAGTCCTAAAGACTTTTTCTTGAGTGAAATTAATAAAACAATAATAGATGCCATAAGTTCTATGTTAGAAAAACTTAAGTTTAAAATACCATTATCAGTGAAAATTCCAGGGCATATTAAAGCAGCAAAAATTCCTGCAGGGATAAACTTCATCCATTCAGTAAGCCATTTTGGAAGCTCTTTTCCTGATAGATATACCATAGGTAAACTACGAGGAATATAGGTAAAGACCGCTATTCCTAGTATAAGTAAAAGTACATTAATTGTATTAATTTCCATCCTTAACACCCTTTCTAAGTTTAATGAATTTTTCTATAAAGTAACAAAGGGTTGCTGATAGTAAGGTAGCTATAATTACATATAAATTGTTGTCCATAATTAAAGAAAGATTAATAGCTGTAAATCCAGAAATAACAGCACATAAAATGTATATTCCTCCTTTAAGTTGAAGACACAAAAGACATATAAACATAGAAGTTAGGACAAAGTTAATTATAGTGTCATTAAAGTTAAATATTGAACCTGTAAACCCACCTAATATATTAGATAATATCCATGTAGAATGAGAAACTACATTAAGTATAATAGCCCTACGTGGATTCCAGACACCTTCTTTAAACTTCATTAAATTAATAGCAAAAGTTTCATCTGTTATTTCATGAGAAAAAAATAATAAAAACTTTTTATTACATTTACTAAAGTACTGTGAAAGGGTTGAACTCATTAAAATATGCCTTAAATTAACTATAAAAGTTGTAAATATTATAGAAAACATTGAAGACTGAGCTATAAGCATTGATGATGTTATAAATTGTCCACTTCCTGCAAATACGCATAAAGAAAGAAGCCCAATTTCAATTGGGGATAATCCTGCTTTTTGAGATAAAATCCCTGATGCTATTCCAAGAGGTATGTATCCAATACATATAGGGATAGCCATTTTTACTCCATATATTACATCATCTCTAGATAGTTTAGTTTCTTCCTTTTCATTATGTATTGTTTCAATCATTTAAAAGCCCCCCTAAAAAATTTCTCAAGTAAAATTATACCATATGAATTTTATAGCATAATATAATTCTATAAAAGTTATTAGAGGTGCAAAAAATGGTGCAAAAAATACTTTATATTCTAGCTATAATTTTAACAATAGCTTCTTTTTATAAAAATAAAGATAAAACAAAAGAAGCATTAAAGAAGGGATGGACTTCTTTTGAAGCTATACTACCAACAGTTCTTTGTGTAATGGGAGTGGTGGGGATTTCTTTAAGTGTAATAGATGAAAAAATGATAGCTAAGGTTATTGGTCCAGGTTCTGGAGTTTTAGGGATAATAATAGCTATACTTATCGGATCAATAACTATGATGGCAGGTTTTATAGCCTTTCCTTTAGGGGCTACCTTAATAGCTAGGGGAGCTGGGGTATCACAGGTTGGAGCGTTTATATCTGCATTAATGTTAGTAGGTTTTTTGACAATTCCCCTTGAGAAGAAATATTGGGGACTGAAAACTACTATATTAAGAAATGTATTAGGAATAGTGGTTTCATTTATGGTTGCAGTAGCATTAGGGGTGATATTATGAAGATATTAAAAAGATATAGAAGTTCAATAATATGTTTAATTATTTTAATAATAATGTATTTAGTAAATAGAGACATTGGGAGAGTAGCCATAGAGGGAACTATAGAAAATATATGGGAGCTAGTAAAGCTTGTACCGCCAGTATTTGTTTTGTTAGGTCTTATGGATGTATGGATTCCTAAAGAAAAAATGATAAAATATATGGGGGAAAGTTCTAATTTTATAGGAATTTTATTGGCATTTATTATGGGGGCATTTGCAGCAGGACCATTATATGCAGCCTTTCCTGTAGGAGCAATGTTGCTTAGAAAGGGGGCTTCAATAAAAAATGTAATGATATTTACTGGAACTTGGGCTGCTTGTAAGGTACCAATGCTGCTTATAGAGGTATCCTCACTAGGAGCTAAGTTTACTATTGTAAGGCTTGTGGTAGAGATCATAGGGATTATATTGGTTGCAGAGATAATTAGTAGAGTTATAAATGATGAGGATAGAAATTTAATTTATAAAAATGCAAAAAAATTATAAAATATATGGTATTTCATAACTTATTATGTTATAATTATCACAACAAAAGATAGTAATAATATAAATTGTGGAGGAAATGATGGAACAAGGTAATTTTGGAGATTTTAACGGAGATATTTTTGGACAAATTTTTTCTCGTTTTGGGAAACAATTTAAAGGATTTAATAATGGTGGAGGTCCTAAAAAGAAGGGATCTTTTGGTGGATTTTTAAAGTGGCTAGCATTAGCTTATGTTGCAATTGCTATAACGAAGTTTTTTGCATCTGATTTAATACTTGATGTGTCTTTAAGTATATTTTATATAGTTGCCCCTTTTGTAGTAGTATCGGTATTATATGGTATAACTCATTCTGTGAAAAAGCTACCTATAGCTGGTATAGTTGTGGCAATATTGTATGCAGTAGTTTTATTTTTATGTAGTCCTATACTAAATTACAAAGCTCATAGGGATTTAGTAGGAACTGTTGATGAAATTGAATTTTCAAATGAAATTGAACATATTGATTTAAAACAATTGCCAACAATAGATACAGAACTTGCTGCAAAGCTTGCAGATAAAAAGCTTGGAGAAATTCCTTCTTTAGGAAGTCAGGTAACAATTGGAGAATTACATTTACAAAGTATTAATGGACAACTTTACTATGTAGCTCCACTTGAACATTCTTCACTAATTAAGTGGATTACAAATAGAGAAGGTACAAGTGGTTATGTAAAAGTAAGTGCAACAAATCAAAATGATGTTCAATTAGTTACAGAATTAGATGGAAAGCCTTTAAAGATTAAGTATTTAGAATCATCATATCTTTTAAGTGATCTTCATAGAGCGGCCTTTTTAAGAGATATGAAATCAGCTCATACAGATTTTACTTTTGAATTAGATGATAATGGAAGACCATACTGGGTTGTTACTAGATATGACAATGCTATTGGAATTACAGAAGCAAAGGCTATTGGAGCTTTAGTTATTGATGCCCAAACAGGAGAATCTGAAGTATATGATATAGATAACATGCCTAAATGGATAGATAGAATTCAACCTTCAAAGTTTATTAATAACTATATTAATAAGTGGGGAGAATTAGTTCATGGTGTATTTAACTTTAATGACAAAGATAAATTAAAAACAACTACAGGAATGAACTTAATATTTAATAGAGATGAGTGTTTCTATTACACAGGAATAACATCTGTAGGTAATGATGAAGGATTAGTTGGATTTACATTAACAAATACAAGAACTGGTAAAACTACAATGTATAAGACAGCTGGAGCCACTGAAGAAGCTGCTATTAGATCTGCAGAAGGTAAGGTTCAACAATATGGATATAAAGCTACATTCCCATATTTAATTAATATTCAAGGGGAGCCAACTTATTTTACAACATTAAAAGATTCTAATGGTTTAGTTAAACAGTATGCAATGGTTAATGTTAAGAATTATAATACAGTAGGGGTTGGAGATAATCTTCAATCTACATTAAATAAATATTTAGAAGGATTAACTAATACAAATATTTCACTTGAAGGTTCTAACAAAGAAGAGGTCATTCAAGGTGAAGTTGAGAGAATTGGGCTTTTGGTTAAGGATGGGGCTAGCATCTATGACATTAAGTTAAAAGATAGTGATAAAATTTATTCAGTATCAACAGAAACTTCAAGAGAAATAGCTTTAACTAAAGTTGGAGATAAGGTAGAAATAAAATATATAAATGTAGGTGCAAGTAAATATATAATAGTAAACGGATTTACGAATATAACTACTACGCCAGTAGAACAGTAGCTAAAAAGGGAGATAGTCATATCTCCCTTTTTTAATTTACTTAACTTTGGTACGAAGGGAGTAAATATCCACTCCCTCTTTCTATTGCTAAATAATATATATATTTATCTTTTTTTTACAATACGATATAATTGTACATAAGGCACAAATGTTAAGAAGTTAATTATAAAATATATAGGGGAGAGTAGGATATGAAGTTATCAAAAAAAATTGTCATATTATTTATGACTACATCTCTGGTTACAGTAACTTTATATATGATATCAATGGGCTTTGTATCAAAGTATTTATATAGTGGTGAAGTGACTAGAATAAGTGGTATAACATCTGGATGTATAAGCAGAGTAAAGGGAGAAGTATCAAAAATAATAGGAAAAGGAAATGATTATACCAGCTTGTTATCATCAGCTGATACATATAATAAGAAATTAAATGAAACTAATGCTTTAGAGGCATTAGGGATTACAAATAAATTTAAAAATGACAATATTGATTTTAAAGTTGTATTAGACTCAAACCTTAATGAAAAAGGCAGGTTTGAGTCTAAAGATATAAGTGATAGAAGTAAAAATGAATACTCAATTATAATAAATAAGATAAAAACAATAATAAAAGAAAAAAAAGATATTAAAAAGGGATATATAACAGGAAAAGAAGGATTATATATTTTTTCATATAATAAAAAGTACAATTCATCTGATTATGTTGTAATTATAGATAGTTTTGATGAAGATTTTGTGAGAAATATTTCTAAAGATATGAATAAAAATGTTGCTTTAATTAAGGAGGTAGACACTACTGGTGAGGTGGAGGATTCTAAACTAAGTAGTGGAGAAAGTATTAAGTTAGTAACCAATGAAAGTGATGTAAATGCTTATTACAAGATAGAGTGTGTAGATGGAGAAAATTATTATATTAAAGTTTCAGAGCCATTAGTAGTAAAAGAGAGTCAAAAACTTAATATTATTATTATATCTGTTATTTTCATATCTATTAATCTTATTATTAACTTTATTTTAATAGTTTTAATGAAGAATATAGTTATAAAAAGAGTGGAGAGAATAAGCGAGGGAGTAAACAGGATAAAAGAACATAAAGATTTGAAAGAGAGACTTGAGTTAGATAATAGTAGTGATGAAATTAGTAAATTAACTAGTGATATAAATGAAATGTTTGATGCTTTAGAAACGTCAAATAATTTATTTATGGAGAATGAGGAAAAAAGTATTAAGCTTTTAGAGGGCTTAGATAATGGATATGCTTATTTTGGAGAGATTATGGATGAAGAAGGAAATGTTGTTGATGCAAATCTTCTTGATGTGAATGCATCCATGTCAAGAATTTTAAATATTCCTAAAAAGAATCTATATAGAATGACATTTAAAGAAATTTTCTTTGATAAAATTAATGATGAAGAATTTATAAGAGAGATATTATCATCAGGTAAAAGAGATGGGGAGACATTAAGTAAAAATTGTATAGCACTTGGAAATAACAGTTGGGCATCAATAGCTGTATATCCAATTGAAAATCATCATTTTGCTATGTTGCTTACAGATATAACTGAAAATAGAAGAAATGAAGATGAAATGAGATATTTAGGAAACTATGATGTGTTAACTGGTCTTCAAAATAGATATAGCTTGTACAATTACATGGCACAGCTTAAGGAAGATGGGGAAGTGTTTAGCATATTCTTTATAGATTTAGATAACTTTAAGTCTTTAAATGATTCCTTAGGACATAATAGTGGAGATGAAGTGTTATGCCAAGCTGCATTTACTTTGCAAAATATAGAACAAGATATTGAAGTAGGAAGACTTGGGGGAGATGAGTTCCTGTTGGTTAAAAAAGGAGAGCTTTCTAAAACAGGTGCAGAAGATTTAGGAAATAAGATTTTAAGAAAGCTTAATAAGACCTTTGAGTATAAAAACTTCAATTATGAGCTAAAAGCAAGTATTGGAACAAGTACTTTTCCTAATCATACAACAGATATAGAAACATTAATTAGATATGCAGATATTGCTATGTATAAGAGCAAAAATTCAGGTGGAAATTCTATAGAAGTATTTAATGAAGAGATGTTAGAAGACATATTAATAGAAGGGTTATTAAAAAAGTCTATAGATAATAAAGAATTTGTAGTTAACTTCCAACCTATTTATAGTGTAAGTGAGAAAAAGATAATTGGAGCAGAAGCTCTAGTAAGATGGATAAGGGATGGAAAAGTAATATGTCCTGATAAATTTATTCATATTGCCAAAAGAACAGGAGATATTTATGAAATAGACAATTATGTGTTAAGGGAAGCCTGTATTTTCTGCAAGGAAAAAAGAAAAGAAGGATTTAAGGATTTTCAGGTGTCAGTAAATGCATCTTATAGATTTTTAAAACAACATAAATTTATTGATAAATTAAAGAATGTATTAGAGGAAGTAGGGCTAGAGCCAGATGGATTAAAGCTTGAAATTACAGAAGATGAAGTTTTAGATGATGCAAAACGAGTTGTAGAGCTATTAAAGGAAATTAAAGCTTTAGGAGTAATGATTGCTTTAGACGATTTTGGAGTAGGATATTCATCCTTTAGCTATATAAAAATTCTTCCAATTGATACTATAAAGATAGATAGAAGTTTATTATCAAAGATTGAAAATGATAGAAAAACAGTAGCTATAATTGAAACATTAATAAAGCTTGCACATACTCTTGAGTTAGATGTAATAGCAGAGGGAGTAGAGATGCAGGATCAGCTAGAACTGCTTAAGACTTTAAATTGTGATAAAATTCAAGGATACTTTATAAGTAAACCCATAGATAGAGAAGAATTTGAAAATTTATTAGAAAAACATAGTTAGTATTTAAAGGAGTTATTTAAAGTAGCTCCTTTTTTAATGCATAGGAAAGGTGCGACCTGGAGCTTTTGGACGGAACAGTCAAAATAAATATCATTCAATAAGTAGGAGTGGAGTAGATAGTTATTTTGATGTGACTTGGAACTTGCGACGGAACAATCAAAATAATTATCTACAGACACCCACGGAACAAATTTACAGTTTATAAATTAAATGTTGAATAAAATTATAAAAAGTAACAAAATTAATAAAAAAGGCTTAAATATATGATAAAATGATAAAGATTTTAATATTTCTTGATAATTATTATAAAAATACTTATAATTAATTTAACATGTTAAATCGAAAAAATAAAAAATGACGAAAAAGGGGGACTACCAATGAGCAAAAAAGATAAAACAAAAATGTCTTTTATAGAAAAAGTAGGTAAAAAAATACCGGATCCGGTAATTATATTTATGATATTATATGCAATTGTTATGATAGCAAGTATATTCATGGGTGGAATGGAGTTCGAAACATTAGCAGCTGATGGGGGAACAATATCTTATGAAATTAAGAACATGTTTGCAGCTGAAAACTTTAGATGGATTTTTGAAAATGCATTATTAAATAACTGGTTAGCATACGGTGGAGGAGTTCTTGGAACAATATTAATCGTTATGCTTGGAGTTGGACTAGCTGAAGAATCTGGTCTACTATCAGTTTTAATTAAAAAAGTAGGATTAAAAGTTTCAGATAAATTTTTACCAGTAGTTTTAGTATTCTTAGGAATTATGAGTAGTATAGCTACTGATGCAGGATATATAATATTAATACCATTAGCAGGTATGTTATATGTTGGATTAAAGAAAAATCCACTTATAGGTATGGCGGCAGCTTTTGCTGGGGTATCAGCTGGATTTAGTGCTAACTTAATACCAGGTACACCTATAGATGTTATTGTTGGTAACAACGCAAAGGTGTTTGCTGAAAGCCAAGGTATACCTTTTGTTACAGCAGCAGGACAAGCTATTACTCCTGCAACAATGCACTACATATTTATAGTTGCTTCAACAGTGCTATTATCAGTTGTTGGTTACTTTGTTACAGCTAAGTTCATTAAGCCAAGATTAGAAAAAGAAACATACATTGTTCCTGAAGATATGAATATGGCTGATTTTACAGTTAAAGAAGAAGAAAATAAAGCTTTAAAATGGGCAGGATTAGGATTATTAATTGCCTTAGCTATCTCAGCAGTACTTTACTTTGGACCACTTGCTACATATGTAGATGATAAGGGTGTAACAGTTAAGCCGTTTATGGATAACATAATTCTTATAATTACATTTGTATTCTTTGTTCCAGGTTTATTATATGGAAAGAAATTAAAGAAATTCAATAATGCTATGGATGTAGTTCAAGCTATGTCAAAGCAAATGAGTGGAATGGGATCTATATTAGTACTAACATTCTTCTGTTACAACTTCTTAGCATTATTAAGCTACTCAAACTTAGGTACATATATTACTTATTTAGGTGCAACAGGATTACAATCATTAGGATTATCTAATTCACCAATCTTATTATTAATAGGATTTATTATAGTTACTGCTATAATCAACTTATTCGTTGGTGGATTAACTTCAAAATGGATGTTACTTGGACCAATATTTATACCAATGTTATACCAAGTTAACGGATCATTAACTCCTGATATGGTATCAGCTGCATATAGAATTGCAGATTCATCAACTAATGTAATATCACCACTTATGTCATATGCAGGTATTATCCTTGTGTTCATGAAGAAGTATAAGCCTGAATATACTTTAGGAGATATGATTAAGTTAATGTTCCCATATTCAGTAGCATTCTTAATTTCTTGGACAATCTTATTAATAGTATTCTTTACATTTGGAATTCCACTAGGAATTTAATAAAAAGACTTAGCTCTTTCTTGAGCTAAGTCTTTTGTTTTAATAAAAGAACTGTAGAAAATCTACAGCTCTTTATTATTTAGGAGATTATAATTATTACTTGTTATCTACCACAACACTTCTTGTATTTCTTTCCGCTTCCACAAGGGCAAGGTTCGTTTCTTCCAGGCTCTTTATCCTTTATTATAGTAGTCTTTTGTCTAGCTGTTGTTTCTGCTGGTGTTAAGCCTTTTAAAGACCATATAGGCGTATTGTTAAAGATCTTAGAGAAAGAGTTAACTATTGAATCAGCGAAGGTCTTATCGCTTAAATTTAAGCTATAAGAAGTTAGTAATTCAACTATTATTTGAGTATCCATATCATTTTTAATATAGAATATTAATTCGCTAATTAATGAGTCTATATCAGATTTTTTCAACTTAGTCTTAGAAAGAATGTTTTTAAGTTCTAAGACTTCTTCACCCCAAGTATCTTTAAAATCTCTACCTAAAGAAACAAAGAAATCTTCATTGTTGAAGTTATATTGAATAGTTTGTCTTACTCTTAATTCTTCGTATACATCTTCAGGAGAGAAAAGGAATGGGTGAATTAATGCGTTACCATCTGTAAAAGCTTCATAGCTTCTAAAGATATAGTTTAAGTAAAAATCTAAGTTTTCTTCTTTAAATACCTTACTTTCCTTATTAGTTATTATGGAATATAACTCTCCACCTAATAAAAGACCGTAATGAGTCATTAATCCATCTATAAGATCAATTCCTTCTGAACGTTCTTTTATGTTAGAAATATATTTTTTAGAAGATGTTAGAGAATTTATTCCTTCTTTTATATCACTTGGTACTACAAGGTAGTAATTATCATTTATAGATAATTTAAATAGTACTCCAAGAGAAGATAATCCTCCAATTAAGTTTAATTTATCTATTGAAAAAGAGTATTCAACTAAGTCTTCTTTAGCTAATTCCTTTAAGAGATTAAGTTCCTTATAAGATAGTTCGCAAAGTATATTATCTATATTATCAGTAATATAAGCAGATACTAGATTAACTAACCCATCTTTACCTAATTTTGAATATCCTTTAATATCTAACCTCTTAGCTATGTCTGTAAGTGTAGGTTTAGTTTGAAGAGATAAAAGTTCTGAAGTATTAGATTCCTTTAAACTATTCTTACATTTAGTAAAAGTTTGATAGTATTTTTCAAAATAGTATTTTCTTAGTTGCTCATCGTAGTAGTACTTTTTAGTATGCATTAAAATTCTCCTTTGCTATATATTAACATGTGTAATTATCCATTAACCCTATATAGTATCCATTTTTTTTGACAAAAAGTCAAGTAAATACCATTACATAATTTACTTGTTGTTAGTAGTGTGGAGTGGTTATATAATTTGCTTATAAGGTTGTTAAATGGGGGGATTTTTTGAATAGTAGAGAGTATATAGTTGAACATGGGAAGTGTTATGTTTTTCCTAAAAATAAGATAATAATAGTAAGTAAATCATATGAAAGAAGCTTATGTAAGGAAGATATTATTAATGAAATTTATGGTGATGTGGGCGAATCTATATTAGAAGAAGATTCAACTTATATTAAGGCAGTGGAGTGTGCTTTAGATGAGTGCTTTGAAAATGAATTTGAATTAGTAATTGGTATTAAGGACAAGGAAAGTAACACATATAATATGAAGTTACAGGAAGAGTACATAAATAAAAACTTTTTATATAGAAGTTATGTGAATAATAGATATATTTTTAAAAGCATAGATTGTGTAAAAAATTATGTCGATAAATGTAAAGATAAAAATGAGTTTGTTAAGTTTGATAGGATTACATTAAAAATAATAATAACAACAAGTTTTGGAGATAAGCTTGCAGAATTTGTACAAGCACTAGGAAATAAATCTTCATTAGAGGGAAATGAAAATAGAAAAAAAGATGTATTTAAAAGTGAAATCATTAATAACTCTTTTGCAAACATTAAATATAGTAACATAGATTTTAAAAGTTTAATGGAAGAATTAATGGAGTGGGAAAGTTGCAATTTTCAGTGGAATGGTTATTTTGGAGAAATAATAAAATTATTTAATAAAACTGGATTTAGGTTTGAAGAGGACAAGGAAAGATATAAATTAAGGGATTATATTGCAGCCTTTGTACATGGTAAGAACTTTCTTTTTATACCTTGTATGAAGAAATATGAAAAGGACTTATATTTAGATTTAAACAATAATAGATACATATATAATAATGAAAGTAAGGGATTCCATAAGGTATTATCTAAGGAAAGTAGTTTCATTTTTGAGTCCTCAAAGATTAATAGTAAAGAAATTATATTCCATGAAGATTTAGAAATAGGATATTTATTTTATTACATTGAGGACAAGGTGTATATTTCATTAGGCAGATATGATTCTCTAATTAAGAGAGTAACAGTAATAGATATAAATGATAAGATTTTAAATGAATTTATTCAGTTTATAAATAATTTTATAGAACTTGAAGAAGATAAATTGAAGTTATAAGGGTAAAAAAAGAAATCGCTTTGCGGTTTCTTTTTTTATTGTCTAGGAAATTATAAAGATATTAGAATAATTTATAAATAAATAAAGAAAATAGTATTAGAGAAAGGAAGGATAAAATGAGTAGAAGAAAAAAACATTATAAACTATTTATTGCAATTCTCCCTCTAATACTAATGCTTATAGGAGTGGGAGCTTATATTTACTTTTCAAAGGATATAGGAGTAGTTACAGCATCTACAGAAGAAGATATGGTGTATGAAGGAAGCATAGATAAGGCTGGAGAGCTATTAAATTCAGGAGATGAAGTAATTGTTAGCTTAAAGGTAAAAAATATAACAAATAATAAAAAAGGAAAAATAGAGGGTAAGCTAATTTGTGATGGTGAAAGTAAACCTTTAGGAAAAAGTAACTTTTCAATAGAAGTCTTGAAGCCACATGAAGAGGGAAATATTCAATGGAAAATAAAATGTAAAAGTGGTGGTACAAGGTTTATAGTACAAGTTAAGGAGCCTAATAAAGGGGTGAATAATATAAAGCTAGGTGGCATTACAGTCAGTGGTAAGGGATGGTTCATGGGAGATAATCATACTCATTCTAACTATTCAGATGGAAATGGAAGCGTAGCAGAAAATATATGGGCCATGAGAAGTGCTGGATTAAATTATATGACAATGACTGATCATAATAATAGCAATGGATATGAGGAGTCTAAAAGTGCTAAAGGGGATGGAGAAATAATTATAAAAGGAAATGAATATACTACATCTTCAGGTCATGCAGTTTTAATGAACGTGAAGGATAATAAGAATTATGCTTCGTTATCTAAAGATAATTTGGTTAAAGAGCTTGAAAATTATAATACTTTAATTTATGCTGCTCATCCTTGTGACAGCAATTTAGGGTGGAAGTTTTCTGATTATAATGGGCTAAATGGAATTGAAGTGTGGAATGGATGTAGAGGTCCTAAAAATAAATACAATAATGATGCCTTTATTCAATGGGATAAATTAAATACAGAAGGAAAGCATCTTTATGGAGTTGCAGAAACAGACGCTCATTACCCAGCTGATATAGGGAAGGTATACTTAAAAACATATTCAGAAAGTTTTACTGAAGAAGGTATAATTGAAGCCCAAAAGAAGGGACATATGTATGGTACTAATGGACCTTCATTAGAGATTAATGTAAATAATACTATGATGGGTGATGACTATAAAGTAAATTCAATGGGAGAAGTTATAAAGGTTAATTTAAAAGGTGAATATTATAATGGAATTTCCAAAGTTAGATTAATAAGAAATGGTGAAGTGATTTCTGAAAAAAATATTAATGATACTACTTTTGAAATGGTAGAAAGAGTAAGGGTAGTACCAGGAGATTTTATTAGGATGGAAGTAGAAGGAAAAGAGGAAGAAGGTCAATCTTTATCAACAGAAGTTGGAGTTAGAAATACTGCTCCATTTGCTTTTTCAAATCCAATTTTTATTATAAAAAAATAAGAATATTTTTATAATATAAGGTTAATATAATTGTGAAGTTTATTATATGGAGGGATGAATATGCCAGCTAATAAGAGTATTAAATGCTCAGTACAACAATGTAAACATAATGATATGAATAGTTACTGTACACTTAATGAAATAAAGGTAGGAACACATGAACAAAACCCATCAGTTCCTCAATGTACAGATTGTGAATCTTTCGTATTAAAGTAGGAATAATGAAAAGACTCTTTGCAAATTTTGCAAGGAGTCTTTTTAAACTTCTAGGAAATATAGAATTTTAATTGGTTATAAATTAAAGGTATAAATAGAACAATATAACAATATATAAATATAAGAATATAACAATATATAAATATAGGATAGATGATAAGAAGTTTAATCAATGAAGAATCTTTGTTAAAAAATTAAATCATTAAAGCTATATTGTAGACAGAAATATTAGTTAGATAGTATAATATAAAAGTGTCTTAAATTGCTAATTAAGTAAAAATACAGCAAGTTAGTATAAGTGTACTTGCTGTATTTTCTTTTTTAATGTGACTTGGAGCTTGCGACGGAACAAGCAAAATAAATATCCACTCCACTTTTTTAATGAAATTATGGACTAAATAAAAAGCTAGCAGGTAGATATAAATCTACTTACTAGCTTTTTGTTTCTTATAATAAAACTACATTTTTTCGTGGAATGTTCTGTTTATTACATCAAGTTGTTGTTCTCTTGTTAACTTGATGAAGTTAACTGCATATCCTGAAACTCTAATAGTTAATTGAGGATATAATTCTGGATGTTCCATAGCATCAAGTAATGTTTCTCTATTAAATACATTAACATTTAGATGGTGAGCATCTTGTCCAAAATATCCATCCATCATGCAGCTTAAGTTGTTAATTCTATCTTCAGGAGTCTTTCCTAAAGCATCTGGCACGATTGAGAATGTGTTAGAGATACCATCTTGAGAATGTTCATATGGAAGCTTAGCAACTGAGTTTAAAGATGCTAATGATCCTGAATTATCTCTTCCGTGCATTGGGTTAGCACCTGGAGCAAATGGTTCTCCCTTCTTTCTACCACATGGAGTAGTTCCTGTCTTCTTACCATAAACAACGTTTGAAGTTATAGTTAAGATAGATTGAGTGTGGTATGCATTTCTGTAAGTCTTGTTTTGTCTGATCTTGTTCATCATGTTTTCAACAAGGTATACAGCTATATCATCAACTCTATCATCATCGTTTCCGTATTTAGGGAAGTCGCCTTCAACTTCAAAGTCTACAGCAATTCCATTTTCATCTCTTACAGGCTTAACCTTAGCATATTTAATAGCAGAAAGTGAGTCAGCACATACTGAAAGTCCTGCTATACCACAAGCCATTGTTCTAAATACATCTCTATCATGTAAAGCCATTTGTAAGCTTTCATAAGAGTATTTATCATGCATGTAGTGGATAACATTTAATGTGTTAACATAAAGGTTAGCTAACCAATCTGTCATTTGTTCAAATCTATCCATTACTTCATCATAGTCTAAGTATTCAGAAGTTATTGGAGCTAATTTAGGTCCAACTTGCATTCCTAGCTTTTCATCCTTACCACCGTTTATAGCGTAAAGAAGAGTCTTAGCTAAGTTAACTCTAGCACCGAAGAATTGCATTTGCTTACCAACTTTCATTGCAGATACGCAACAAGCTATAGCATAGTCATCTCCCCAGTAAGTAGTCATTAAATCATCGTTTTCGTATTGAACAGAGCTTGTATCAATAGAAACCTTTGAACAGAAGTCTTTAAATGCTTTAGGAAGTCTTGTTGACCATAAAACTGTTAAGTTTGGTTCTGGTGAAGGTCCTAAAGTGTAAAGTGTATTAAGTACTCTGAATGAGTTCTTAGTAACTAAAGATCTTCCGTCTAATCCCATACCAGCAATTGATTCAGTTACCCAAGTTGGATCTCCTGAGAATAAATCATTATATTCTGGAGTTCTTAAGAACTTAACTAATCTTAACTTCATTACGAAGTGATCCATTAATTCTTGAGCTTCTTTTTCTGTTATAACGCCATTTTTTAAATCTCTTTCTATGTATATATCTAAGAAAGTAGAAGTTCTACCAAGTGACATTGCAGCACCATTTTGTTGTTTTATAGCTGCAAGGTAACCAAAGTATAACCATTGGATAGCTTCTTGAGCGTTAGCAGCTGGTCTAGATATATCATATCCATATGAAGCAGCCATTTCTTTTAATTCTTTAAGTGCAACTATTTGATCAGAGATTTCTTCTCTTAATCTAATTATATCTTCATCAATTGTTCCTACTTCAAGGCTTAATTTTTGTTCGTTTTTATCTTCTATAAGTCTATCAACACCGTATAAAGCAACTCTTCTATAGTCACCTATGATTCTTCCTCTACCATAAGCATCTGGAAGTCCTGTAACTATACCAGCTTTTCTAGCTAATCTCATATCTGTAGTGTAAGCATCGAAAACACCTTGGTTATGAGTTTTTCTATACTTTGTAAATATTTCAGATATTAAAGGGTCTATTTCATATCCATAAGCTTTAGCTGCATTTTCAGCCATTCTTATACCACCTTCTGGCATAACAGCTCTCTTAAGTGGTGCGTCAGTTTGTACACCAACTATTTTTTCTAAAGCTTCACTTATATATCCTGGTTTGTAAGCGTTGATTTTAGATATAGTCTTTGTATCAACATCTAATATCCCACCATTTTCTCTTTCTTGTTTGCTTAATTCGCAAACTACATCCCATAATTTAGTTGTTTCTTCTGTAGCACCTTCAAGGAAACTAGCATCACCTGTATATTCAGTGTAGTTAGTTTGGATGAAGTTTCTAACGTCGATGTGTTTTGCCCAACGACCTTCGTTGAAGCCTGTCCATTGTTCTTTGTTCATTCAGTCCACCTCATTGTCTTTTTGTAAACGTTAAATAATTAGATTGCAAATTATTTAACAAGTTGAATATATCATAGAAGTATGTCGAAAGACAATAGGAAAATCTAGAGTTTAAATATTCTAAATATTTGAAAGAGTGAAATTAAGTATGAGGGGGTATTTTTTTAGGTGTGAAAGAATGTGAAAGAATTTGAAAGAAAATGATTGACTTTGAAAAATTAAAGGGGTAATATTTAGATAAAGGAAGTGTTGTAAATGTTGACAGAAGAAAGATTTCACAAGATATTAGGTGTTTTAAATGAGAAAAAAGCAGTTACTGTAAATGAACTAGTAGCCTTGCTAAATACCTCAGAATCAACGATAAGAAGAGATTTAAATGCTTTGGCAAATTTAGGAAAGTTAAATAAGGTTCATGGTGGAGCAGTAGCTATTGATAAAAAATTAACAACTGAAGAAAAAGATGTCAAAACCAAGCATGATTTAAATAGAGAAGATAAAATAAGTATTGCAAAATTTTCAGCTTCATTAGTAGAAAAAGGAGATTTTGTGTATATTGATGCAGGAACTACAACTGAAATTTTAGCTGAATATATTGAAGAGAAAGAAGCAACTTACGTTACAAATGGTATTGTTCATGCTAAAAAGCTTATTGAAAAAGGATGTACAGTTTATATATTAGGGGGAGAATTAAAATTATCAACGGAAGCTATTATAGGGGTAGAAGCTATAAAGAGTTTAAAAAAATATAATTTTACAAAAGCTTTCTTTGGTTCCAATGGAGTAAGTATAGAATCAGGCTTTACTACTCCAGATGTTAAAGAAGCCCTTGTTAAGGAAGAGGCTATGAATAGAAGTAGGACACCTTACGTATTAGTTGATAACAGTAAGTTTGACAAGATATTTCCAATAACATTTGCAGAAATAAATAGAGCAAAAATAATAACTAAGGAAATAGGAGAGAATAAATATAAAAATTATACAGAGGTATTGGAGGTATAAGAAGTGATATATACAGTGACTTTTAATCCATCACTTGATTATGTAGTTAAAGTAAATAATTTGAAGCTAGGTAGAGTTAATAGAACAGAAGAGGAAGAAGTGTATCCTGGTGGCAAAGGTATAAATGTTTCTATTGTATTAAAAAACTTAGGATATGATAGTTCTGCGTTAGGTTTTATTGCTGGGTTTACTGGGAATGAAATTGAAAGAAGAGTATCAGAATTTGGTTGTAAATCTGATTTTATTAAATTAAATGAAGGATTATCTAGAATAAATGTAAAGATTAAGTCTAATGAAGAAAGTGAAGTTAATGGTGGAGGGCCACATATTAATGAGGAAGCATTAAATTCTTTATATAAGAAGTTAGATAACCTAAAAAATGGTGACATATTAGTCTTAGCAGGAAGCATACCTAAATCACTTCCAGAAGATATATATGAAAAGATTATGGAAAGACTACAAAAGAAAGAAATTAAGATTATAGTAGATGCTACAAAAGATTTATTGGTAAATGTACTAAAGTTTAAACCTTTCTTAATTAAGCCTAATAATCATGAGCTTGGAGAAATATTTAATGTAGAGTTAAGAACTGATGAGGAAATAATTGAATATGCTAAAAAGCTACAAGATAAAGGGGCAAGAAATGTACTTATATCCATGGCAGGAGATGGAGCAATTTTCTTATCAGAAAGTGGAGATATTATAAAGAGTGGGGTGCCAAAGGGAGAAGTTAAAAATTCTGTTGGTGCAGGAGACTCTATGGTGGCTGGATTTATAGCAGGATATTTAAAGAACTATAATTTTAAAGAAGCCTTTAAAATGGGAGTGGCAACTGGCAGTGCTACTGCTTTTTCAGAAGGGTTAGCAACGAAAGATGAAATACTAAAATTATTAAATGAAATTTAGTTTTGAGGAGGAATTAAAATGCGTATTACTGATCTGTTAAGTAGTAATTCAATAGAATTAGACGTAAAAGTATCAAATAAGCAAGAGGCTATTGATAAGCTTGTTGAATTAATGAATAATTCAGGCAAGTTAAATGACAAAGAAGAGTATAAAAAGGCTGTTTTATCAAGAGAAGAATTAAGTACAACAGGAATAGGAGATGGAATAGCTATTCCTCATGCTAAAACAACAGCAGTTAAAGATGCGGGATTAAGTTCTATGGTAGTTAAAGATGGAGTGGATTATGACTCTTTAGATGGTGCTCCAGCTCATCTTTTCTTTATGATTGCAGCTCCAGATGGAGAGAATAATCTTCATTTAGAGGTGTTAGCAAGATTATCCACTATTTTAATGGATGAAGAATTTAGAAAAAAACTTATAAATGCTGAAAGTAAAGAAGAGTTTTTAAATCTTATAGATCAAAAGGAAACAGAAAAGTTTGATGAACCAGTAGAAGATAAGAAGGAAGAAAAAGATGGTTATAGAGTTTTAGCAGTAACAGCGTGTCCTACTGGAATAGCACATACTTATATGGCAGCAGAAAGCTTAGAAAATAAAGCTAATGATATGGGAATTTCTATAAAGGTTGAAACAAATGGTTCTGGTGGAGCTAAAAATGTTCTAACAGATGAAGAGATAAAAAATGCAGATTGTATAATAATTGCTGCTGATAAAAATGTTTATATGGATAGATTTGATGGAAAAAGAGTAATTCAGACTAAAGTGGCAAATGGAATTCACAAAGCAGAAGAACTTATAAATGAAGCTGTTAGTGGGAAAGCGCCTATATACCATGCATCAGGTGAAAAGTCTGAAGGTGGAGAAGCTGATATAGAGAAAGAAGGAATAGGACATAAAGTTTATAAGCACTTAATGAATGGTGTTTCTCATATGTTACCATTTGTAATAGGTGGAGGTATTCTTATAGCATTATCATTCTTAGTTGACTCAGGAGCAGCAGGAACTCCACAATTTGGAACAAGTACAGAATTTGCATCTTTCTTTAATGTGGTAGGTAATTTAGCATTTAGCTTTATGTTACCTATACTTGCTGGTTATATTGCTATGTCTATTGGTGATAGACCTGCTTTGGCAGTAGGTTTTGTTGGAGGAGTTTTAGCTAAGGATGGTGGCTCTGGTTTCTTAGGGGCATTACTTGCAGGATTTATAGCAGGATATTTAGTAGTTGGATTAAAGAAACTATTTGATAAGTTACCAGATAGCTTAGAGGGATTAAAACCAGTTTTATTATATCCTTTCTTTGGAATATTACTTATTGGAGCTATACTAATATTTATTGTAAATCCACCAGTAGCTGCTCTTAATGATGGTATAACTAATTTATTAAATAGCATGGGATCTACAAGTAAGGTTCTTTTAGGGTTAGTTTTAGGTGGTATGATGGCTATAGATATGGGTGGTCCATTTAATAAGGCTGCATATGTATTTGGAACAGCTTCATTAGCAACTGGCAATAATGATATTATGGCTGCTGTTATGATAGGTGGTATGGTTCCACCATTAGCAATAGCTTTAGCTACAACTTTCTTTAAGAATAAATTTACATCAAGAGAAAGGCAATCAGGTATAACAAATTATATAATGGGAATTTCCTTTATTACAGAAGGTGCAATACCTTTTGCAGCAGCAGATCCATTAAGAGTAATACCTTCATGTGTAATAGGGTCAGCTATAGCTGGAGGACTATCAATGTTCTTTGGATGCCAAACATTAGCACCACATGGTGGTTTATTTGTAGTACTAGTTATGACAAATCCGTTTATGTTTGTTGTATCTCTTATAATTGGTTCTTTAGTAGGAATGGTTCTATTAGGAGTATTAAAAAAACCATTAGATAGATAATATTAGAAATAGTTATTGTAAATTTTATTTTGCAATAACTATTTTTTACTTACCTTAAGTAAGAAGGGAATAAATATCTATTCTTACAATAAACTTAAAAGTTAAGAGTTATATTGACTTATATTATATGGTACAATATACTGTTTATACAGATAAAAAATATTATATAAGGGGAGATCATTATGTCAAAAAACTACTTTATTAAGGAAAGACTATTAGCTTTTGGGGCTAAATTCGATGTTTATGATGAAAATAGAAATGAAGCATTTTTAGTAGAGGCTGATAAATTTGATATAGGGAAGAATATAAATATCTATACACCAGATAAATCAAGAAAATTAATGTGGTTTAAGCAACAGATAAGAATTGGAGCACATAAATATAAGGTGTATGATTCAAATGGTATGGAAATAGCAACAATAGAAAAGGAATTTATGGTGCCTAAATATAATATATCAGGGGTACTTGGTAAATTTGTAATGAGCTGTGATTCTGCAATTTTTGGTAGAAATTATGTTGTTGAAAAAGATGGATTTAAGATTGGGGAAATAGATAAAGAGTGGACATTTGGAAGAGATAGATATATTTTAAATGTATTAGATGAAGATTATACTGTATTTTTAGTTGGGTTATTAGTTATGGTAGATATGGTGAGATTCCATTCAGATAATTAGTTACCTGAAGTATTAGTGGAGTAGATATTTGTTTTGGTTACAAAATAAATATCTACTCCATATTTTTTTGTTAAATAATGTTGAAACAATAAAATTAATAAAATGACTAAGACATATTATTAAGTGGAATATTTATATAGAGAGTATTAATAAGATTATAAAGAATATAAAGAATATAAAGAATATAAGATTTCCAGAGCATAACACTCCTAAGGAAAAAGTTCTAAGGAATTATGCCTGAATTACATTGTTAATTCGCAGGGTAATATTCGAAAGGGTATTATCTCCACGTTTTGGGAAGGAAATAAGTTTTTGATTTTAAATAGAAATATTTAAAGCTTATTACTTATGCCCAAAATGCATTAAGTAATAAGCTTTTTTTGATATATGGAAGTATAAGAGGAGTGAGAGGATGATTACCTTAGAGGAAGCTCAAGAGCTTTTATTAAAAGAAACAAAGGCAAATGATATAGAAGAAGTAGATATTTTTAATAGCCTTGGAAGAGTTTTAGCAGAGGATATTTTATCACCTATAGATAGTCCTCCATTTAATAAATCACCTCTTGATGGATATGCTGTTATGGCTAAAAGCATAGAAGGTGCATCAAAGGGAAATCCAAGAGTTTTAAAGGTAATAGATAAAGTATTTGCAGGAGAGGTGTCTCTTAAGAAGGTTGGCCATGGTGAAGCTATTAGGATAATGACAGGAGCTAAAATTCCAGAGGGTGCAGATACTATAGTAAGGCAGGAAGATACAGAGGAATTAAAAGAAAATGAAGTTAGGATTTTTGTATCACACAAAGCTTATGATAATTTCATTTATCAAGGTGAAGATTTCAAAAAAGAAATTAAGATAATAAATAAAGATAAGTTATTAACTTCATCAATAATAACTGCAATTGCTTCTTTAGGTATCAATAAGGTTAAGGTTTATAAGAAGCCTATAGTTGGAATAATTACAACAGGTGATGAACTGCAAGAACCAGGTGAAGATCTTAAAGAAGGAAAGATATTTAATAGCAATAAAGCATTTCTTTATACAAGATTATTAGAGCTTGGAGCAGAACCAAGAGTTTTTGATATTGCTAAGGATTCTATTAAAGGAATAGTAAGTGTAGTAGAAAAAGCAGAAAAGGAATGTCAAATAATTATTTCTACTGGAGGAGTTTCAGTAGGAGAAAAAGATTTAGTTTTAAGGGCAGTAGAGTCCATAGGATATAGAAGATTATTCTGGAAGATTTCTATTAAGCCAGGTTCACCTATGTTTAGTGCAGTAAAGAATGGAGTTATATACATAGGCCTTTCTGGCACACCAGTAGCAGCAGCAACTACCTTTGAACTAACAGCTAGAAGAGTAATTGCAAAGATGTTAAGCTGCAAAGATATCGATATAAGAAAAGTAGAAGGAATTCTTCAAGATGAATTTATGAAAAAGTCCCCTAAAAGAAGATTTTTAAGAGTAAGAGTTAGTGAAGACCTTGAAAACAAGGTTTATATAAATAACATTTATCAAAGTCCAGGACAAATAAACACAATGATTAGAAGTAACGCTTTATTAGAAGTTGAAGGAAACAAAACTTTAGAAATTGGGGAAAGAGTTTGGATTATTAAATAATAAAACTAAGGGATGAAAAAGAGATGAAATTAAAAGCAAGTGCTGTGATTTTAAGTGGTGGTAAAAATTCTAGAATGAATTACAATACAAAGGCCTTTTTATCATTGGATAATGAAAGATTTATAGAAAGGATAATTAAAAGATTAAATTTAATAGATGATATTATTATCTCTTGCAATAATCTATCCTTGTACCAAGAGTTTCTAGATACATGCAGGTTAGTAGAAGATGAAGTGAAAGATATTGGACCAATTGGAGGGATATATTCTACTTTAAAATCTATAAGAAATGATAAAGCATTAGTTATTGCTGCAGATATGCCATTTATAAGTGAATATGTAATCAATTCATTAATAAATATTGATTTCAAAGGAGATGCACTTATACCTGTAGTAGATGGAAAAGAACAGCCGTTATGTGGAGTGTATAGAAAGTCAGCTTTAGATAAGATAAAAGAGAACATAGACAATAGAAATTATAAGCTAAAGAGTTTAATAAAAAGTTTAGATGTAACTTACATTTTAATGAATGATGAGCGTGCAATGACAAATGTAAATACTCCTGAGGAATATAGGGAGATACTAAGGGATAGTAAAAAGGGAAGTACAATAATTAATATAGTAGCAAGCTGTTCAAATGTAGGAAAAACAACCTTAATTGAAGGGCTTATAAAGGAACTGAGAAAAAGGGGATACTCTGTTTCAACCATTAAACATGATGTTCATGGATTTGATATGGACAAAGAGGGAAAAGATACTTGGAGACATAGAAAAGCTGGAGCAGAACAAGTATGTATTTCTTCAAAAAATAGATTTGCAATGATAAAAGAAGTGGAAGAAGAATTAGCTCTAGACAGGATTATTAATGATATAAGTGAAACTGATTTTATAATTGTAGAGGGTTATAAAAATAGCAATTTAAGAAAAATTGAAGTGGCAAGAGAAGAAAAAGGAAGAAATATAATTACCCCAAAGGATAAACTTATAGCTGTAGCAAGTGATTTTAATCCATTAATTGATGGAGTAGGGTGGGTTCATATAGATAACTATGAGAAATTAGCAGACATAGTTGAAAAAGAAAGATACTCATAAAGGAAGTGCATTTATGTATACAGTAGCAATAGTGACAAGCAGTGATAAAGGTTCGAAAGGTGAAAGAGAAGATAAAAGTGGAGCAGTAATTAGAGAAATAGTTGAAAAATCAGGATTTCAAGTTAAAAGATATGTTATTTTACCAGATGAAAAAGAACTTTTAAAGGAAGAGTTTAAGTATTTAGCTGATGAATTAGGAGTTAATTTAGTATTAAGCACAGGGGGAACAGGTTTTTCTCCAAGAGATATAACTCCAGAGGCTACTAAAGAAATAGTTGAAAGGGAAACACCAGGTATTTCAGAAGCTATAAGAATGTTTAGTTTAAATATAACTAAGAGAGCAATGCTTTCAAGAGCTACATCTGGTATAAGAAAGAAAACACTTATAGTGAATTTACCAGGAAGTCCAAAGGCCTGCAGGGAATCATTAGATTTTGTTATTGAAGATATAAAACATGGAATTGATATTTTAAATGAAACAGTTAAGGAATGTGGTAGAAAATAATATGTTAAAGGATTGATAAGAAATGAAGAAGATTTTAAGTATATTTCTTTCATTAGGGCTACTTTTCACATTTGTAGGATGTGGAAGTGACAATAAGGAAGCTAAAGAAATTACAATTAGTGCAGCAGCTTCTTTGGAAGATCCAATGAATGAGATAATAAAAAAATATGAAGCTGAAAATTCTAACATAAAGATAAATACAAATTACGGTAGTTCAAGAAGTTTAAGAAAACAAATCCAAGAGGGGGGAAAGGTAGATTTATTTTTATCTGCTAGTAAAGATGAAACAGATGAACTTATATCAAGTGGAGGTGTTAAGGAGAATGAAGTTAAAGAATTCTTAACCAATGGCTTAATGCTTGTAAAGAGCAATGGAAGTAAGGAAGAGATAACTTCAATAAAAGACTTACCATCTATAACTGGAAAAATTGCATTAGGTGCAGAAGGCGTACCTATAGGGGATTATTCAAGGGAAGCCCTAAAAAATAGTGGAGTATGGGATAAAATCCAAAACAATATTGTTTTTTGTAAGGATGCAAAACTAGTATTAAACTATGTAAAAAGTGGAGACGTTGATTACGCTATAGTTTATGCTAATGAAATAAATAATTTAGGTGATGCAAAGTTAATAGAAAAAATAGATGGAAGCCTTCACGATCCAACTATATATACATTTGCCAATATGAATGTAGAGGATAAGGAAGTACAAAACTTTAAAGATTTTATAAATGAAAATATAGATATATTTGAAAAATATAATTTTGAGAGGAAATAGGCTTTATGTATGAAGGACCAATAATAATTTCACTAAAAACTTCAATAGTTTCAACTATAATAGTAAGCATTTTAGGAATAGTATTAGCTAATTTACTATTAAAAAGAGCAGGGAAACTAAAGAATTTTTTTGAAAGTGCAATTATGCTTCCTTTATTTATGCCTCCATCATTAATAGGATATATTTTATTAATGATAATAGGAAAGAGAAGTTTTATTGGTTCCTTTTTATATGAATATTTTGATTTTACATTTATATTTACATGGTATGGGGCAGTAATAGCAGCAGTTATTACCTCCCTGCCAATAATGTATGGAAGTGCAAAAGGTGCTTTGCTATCCATAGATGATACTTATAAAGAGGTAGCAGCTGATCTAGGAGCAACTAAATTTCAAACCTTTTATAAGGTGACACTTCCATTAGCCTCCAAAGGAATTTTAAGTGGAATGGTTTTAAGCTATGCAAGATGTTTTGGGGAATTTGGTGCAACGATGATGATAGCTGGGAATATACCAGGGAAAACACAAAATATACCTATGGCAATTTATTATGCTGTAGAAAGAGGAGATTCATTAAATGCAAATTTTTTTGCTGTGGTAGTGATAATTATAAGCACAACATTAATATTTATATACAACAGGTTACTAAAAGAAAATAAGTAGGTGAGTTTTGATATGAAGAAAATAAAAACTGTTGATGCAGTAGGTAGAGTACTTTTACATGATATTACTAAAATTGTTCCAGGTGAATTTAAAGGAAGAGCCTTTAAAAAAGGACATGTAATAAAGGAAGAGGATATTGAGGTTTTACTTTCTTTAGGGAAGGATAATATATATGTTTGGGAAGAGGCAGAAGGGTTAGTTCATGAAAATGATGCAGCTATAATTCTTAAATGTATCTCCTGTGGAGAGGGCTTAGAATTTGGTGAAATAAAAGAAGGGAAAATAGATTTCTTTGCTTCTTATGATGGTTTATTAAAGATTGACAAGGATGCTCTTTTAGAGCTTAACATGATAGATGATATTATGATGGCAACAATACATAATAATACACCAGTTAAAAAAGGTGAAAAGCTTGGTGGAACTAGGGTAATTCCATTAATGGTTGAAGAAGAAAAACTTAATAAAGCTAAGAAAGTAATAGAAAAGCCATTTATAAGTGTTAAAGAGTTTAAAAAGAAAAAGGTTGGTATAGTTACTACAGGAAATGAAGTATTCTATGGCAGAATAAAGGATGCTTTTGGGCCAGTTATTAAGAGTAAGTTTGAACATTATGGATCAGAGATACTAGGACAAGTAATACTTCCTGATGATAAAGAAAAAATTACAGAAGGAATAAAAATGTGGATTGATAAAGGTGCTGATATAGTGGTATGCAGTGGAGGAATGTCTGTTGATCCAGATGATGTTACCCCTTCAGCTATAAAGGATTGTGGAGGAGAAGTAGTAACTTATGGTTCTCCAGTATTACCAGGAGCAATGTTTTTACTTGCTTACCTTGGAGATACTCCTATAATGGGACTTCCAGGATGTGTAATGTATGCCAAAAGAACTATATTTGATTTAGTTTTACCTAGAATTTTAATAGATGAAAAATTAACAAAAAAAGATATTGCTTTATATGGTGAAGGAGGCTTATGTCTAGATTGCAAAGTTTGTACATTCCCACATTGTTCATTTGGTAAGTAGGAGGAAAAGATATGTTAGGTTTAAACCATTTTGATGAAAAAGGAAATGCAGTAATGGTGGATGTTTCAGAAAAGAATGAAACTAAGAGAGTTGCTGTAGCTAAAGGAAGCATAAAGGTAAGCAAAGAAATAATGAACCTTATAAAAACAGGAAATATAAAAAAAGGTGATGTCCTTGGGGTTTCAAGAGTTGCTGGTATTATGGCAAGTAAACAAACTAGCAATTTAATACCTATGTGTCATCCTTTAATGATAAATGGGGCTAATATAGACTTTCAATTAGATGAAGAAAACAGCAAAGTTATAATATATGGCAGTGTTAAGACAACTGGTAAGACAGGTGTTGAGATGGAAGCACTTACAGCAGTTTCAATTGCTGCACTAACTATATATGATATGTGCAAAGCAGTAGATAAGAGAATGGTTATTGAAAATATACATCTTGTATCAAAGACAGGTGGTAAAAGCGGAGAGTTCCATTTTTAAATAAGAGGTGAATTTTTCTTGAAAGATAAGTTTAATAGAGAGATAGATTATTTAAGAATTTCTCTAACAGAGGCATGTAATTTAAGATGTATATACTGTATGCCAGAGGGAGAGGTTTGTTTTAAAAATAGTAATGGACTAACAGATAAGGAAATAAAGTACTTAATTGATATTTTTGGAGATTTTGGATTAAAGAAAATTAGGTTTACAGGTGGGGAGCCTCTTCTTAGAAAGAATATAGTAGATTTAGTTTCAAAAGCTAAAGAAAAGGAAATAGGGAAAATTGCATTAACAACTAATGGTGTACTATTACCTAAGTACCTTGATGACTTAATTAATGCCGGATTAAACGAAATAAATATAAGTTTAGACTCTTTAAATGAAGAGGTATTTAGAAAAATCACTAGAGGTGGCAACTTAATTACTGTAGTAGATTCTATAAAAAGGGCTGTTAATAAAGGAATTAAGGTAAAGATAAATGCAGTAATAGTTAAAGGAATTAATGATAATGAGTTTTTAGACTTATGCAAGTTAACCATAGATCATAAGCTAGATATTAGATTTATAGAATTAATGCCTATAGGGGAAGGTACTAAATACACTGGAGTAAGTGGTAAAGATTTAGAGAAAGTATTAAAGGAAAACTTTAAAGTATTAAAGGAAAACTTTAATGTAAAAGGAGCAAAAAGGGATAAGGATAATGGACCAGCTTTTTATTATAGTATTGATGGGGCAGAAGGAAGAGTTGGATTTATATCTGCCTTAACAAATCATTTTTGTGAAAGCTGCAATAGAATAAGAATTACACCAGATGGTGTACTTAAGCAATGCTTACATTTTAAGAGTGGTTTAGACCTTAAAAGCATTTTAAGAGGAGATGTTTCAAAGGAAGAAATTAAAGCAAAAATAAAAGAAACAATATATAACAAGCCACAAGGACATAGGTTTATAGAGGATAAAAAGATAGAAGATGATAGATTCATGTTTCAAATAGGAGGGTAATAAAATGGCTAAGGTAGTTGCAATATGTATAAGTGAGACAAGGGGTATAGGTAAGAGCCAAATAGAAGAGGTTAATTTAATAGAGGAATTTGGTTTAGAAAATGATGCTCATGGTGGAAAGTGGCACAGACAAGTTTCTTTTTTGGAAAAGGAAAAGATAGAGGATTTTATATCTAGAGGTGGCAAGGTTAAGTATGGAGATTTTGGTGAAAACTTTGTTACAGAAGGATTAGATTTAGAGAAAATCCAAGTTGGAGATAAGATTACCATAGGAGATTCACTTTTAGAAATAACTCAAAAGGGTAAACAATGTCATGTTAAGTGTAATATATTTAAGATGGTAGGAGATTGTATAATGCCAAAGAACGGCGTATTTGCAAGAGTTCTTAAAGGTGGTCGTGTAAGAATTGGGGAAGAGATACAATTAATAAATGAATAGAAATATTAATAAGGAAAATTTTTTTTGTTAGTTATTATGATATAATTCATATAGTGGGGAGTTTATATTATAAAAAAGTGGGGAGTGTGGAATATTTGTGGAATGATATAATAAAAACGGATAAAAAAAGAGCTTTTATATTGGATAAGGCATTAAGATTATTTGTAACAAAAGGACTTTTAAATGTAACTTTAGAAAATATAAGTGAAGAGTGTGAATATACTTTAAAAGAAATAAAAAAATATTATAGTGATATAAGTTTAATTATTGATGATATTATAAAGAGGGCAACAACAACTAGTAACGAAAGTACTATAGGAATTTTAAATGCTAGAGTACCAGCAAAAGTTAAATTTAAGATATTAGTTGAAGGGACCATAGATGGTATAAATAAAAATTATGGATTGAAAGAAGAATTTGCTTTCATGCTTATGATTGAAATGGCTGAAGGAGAGAGTTCTAGATTTAGTTCTTATTCTTCAACTCCTTGTATGGTATTATCTAAGATAATTGAAGAAGGGCAAAGAGATAATACTTTTGTAGAAGGAGATTCATACTTACTGTCTGTAATGTTTTGGAAGTTCTTTCAAGGAATGTGTGCAACTGTAGTAAGATTTGAAGATAAACTGGAAATGCCATCAGCAGAAAATATTTGTAGAATACTATTAAAATAGGAGAGAAGCTATTAGTTTAGCTTTTTTTTGTTTCAAAATACTTTTCAATTAATTCTAATTGAAATATAATTTTTTTATAAAATATTCATTTTATAGAAAGAGAGAATACAGACGATGAAGAAAAGAAAAAATGCTTTTATAGCTTTTTTGTGTGCATTAGTATTGAGTATTAATACGGCAATTAGTACAGATGCTGTAAGTGATTTTAATTATAAAAAGTTAAAATCAAAAAATGTAGTTTTTCTTACGGAGGGACAAGGGGATATTAATATAGGAGATGGAACAATTAATAATCCTTATCGAAATATTAATACAGCTCTTAGTAATGTAGAAGATGGTGGTACTATTAAGATTGTTGGAACATTTAAATATTGGCGTTATGAAGAACATCATACAAAGTTACCACGTCCACTTGTTATAAATAAAGAAGTGACTTTTGAAGGAGCAAATGAAAATTCTGTATTTCTTACAAGAGCTCCAATACAATTAGCTTCAGATGTTACTTTTAGAAATATTAAAATGGAATTTTGGGCTTCTAATGAATTAATGCCAGGTGTACCTGATTCAGGCTTACCTGGAGAACCAGTAGACGAAGGTATAAACTTTAGAAGTGGTAGATCAATTTATTTAGCAGGAAATACATTAACTATGGATAATGTAGATACACGTATTCAAACTATTAGTTTTCAAGAAAGGTATCGTCCATATATTAGTGGTGGAACATTTTTGGATGAGGGGACTACAGGTCCAAAGTCTGTGCTTAATGTAGTAAATCCTAATAGTGGTACAGAGTTTGCGGGAATATATGCAGGAGATTATTGGCAGGAAAGAAGCTATCCTGTAGAACTTAATATTAGGGGGAAAGTTCTTGATAAAACTATTCATACTGGAGGAATAATAGAGCCATTTCATGGAGATGTTGAGGTGAATATTTATAAAGGAGCAAATAGCTCTATTATAGATATGGATAACCATGATGGTAATACTGATGTAAATATAAAAGAGAATGTTTTCTTAGAAGATGCAGATTTTACTGGAATAAGAAATTTAACTATAGAAAGTATGGCAAAAGTGAGCCTTGGTAATAGTAAAGAATTTAATATAGATAATATTACTTTGCAAAGGAATGGGTTGTTAGATTTAAGGAAAGTTACTGGTAATGCCATAGTAAATGGTGATTTTATTGGAGATATTACAAGTGATTCTAATGAAGATATTTTAGGTGGAGCTATATTCTTACATGATAATCAGGTTCTTGATGTAATTGGTGATGTTATAGGAACTACAAGGTTAAATAGTTATAGTAATTATGAGTTTGATAAGGTACCTTTAAAAGATAATCATATATATATTAAGGCAAAAGAAAATGCAAAAGGTGATTTTAAAATATATCCAGGTTATATTCAATCAGATTATAGATTAGAAAAAAGCGTGAATAATTCACGAACTACTTGGACAGCTATTAGAGATAAGTCTATCTTTAAGGAGTTTAGATGGAATGGTAGTGATAATGATAATATTATAAATCCAGAAGAAGATAAGGATTATATATATCCAATTGAGTTTATAGATGAAAATGATAAAATATATAAACCATTTGGAGAGGATTGGAATCAGTTTACATTTAGTTTAACAAAACCTGACGGTACCATTTTAGATGATAATAATTATTGGGATTCTGATTTAGGTGTTTATTTAGAAGAAGCTGGAGTTGTAATAAATATTTATAATACTAGTTTTTCTGGAGAACTTAACTTAACGGTTAGTCATGAAAGTGGACAATCTATTACAAAAAAAATTCAAATTGGAGAAATAACCAAACCTCCTGTTACAATGGTTGACTTAGCAAAGGTAGCAGAGAGATATAATTTAAAAAAGGGAGAACCTAAATTTGATGATAAATATGATTTAAATAAGGATGGTATTATTGATATATATGATATAGTAATAGTAGCAAAAGATATAGAGGTTAATTAAGATATGGAATAATTCCTTTTGGAATTATTCCTTTTTTTATTATAGTGCAACTACAGAACACATGTGGTATGGCTGGAAAAAGTGATTTTTTCGCTAAAGAGTATTATTTAGATATAAAAAAATATCTTAATAAGAAGTTTTTAACAAGGAAAATGAATTTTACAAGTTGATTTATCATATTGGGGAATACTTACTCAATTAATTAAGAATAATATAGATGTATCAAAAATTAAGGAGTGCATCAAATGGAGAAAAATAGTTTTATAGATAAATTTAAAAACATACCAGTAGCCTTGTTACCAACAATGGTTGGTGCTGCGACACTATCAAATGTATATTTAACATTAGGATATACATGGATTAGACATATAACAATGATTTTATCAGCAATAATTTTATTATCTTATATAGTAAAGATTGTAACTAATTTTAATGTATTTAAAGATGAGTATTCTAGTACAGTTCCAGCAAGTTTATATGCAGGATTTACAATGATAACTATGATTTTAGGAAGTTATGTATTTGACTTTAGTCCTACAATTGGTAAAACAATGTGGTTTGTTGGATTAATACTACATGCAATTCATATAGTTATATTTACATACAGAAATGTAATTAAGGGAGTAAATATAGATACCTTCCTTCCAAGTTGGTTTGTTACTTATAATGGAATAATGGTTTCAACTGTAGTTGGTGGTGTGATGAATGAGCCAACAATAGGAAAGATAGTTGTTTATTATGGTATAGCAGTCTTAATTATCATAATGCCATTTATGTTATATAGGTTAGCAACAACTGATGTTAAAGATGCAGTACATCATACTCAAGCAATACTATTGGCACCATCAAGTCTTTGTTTAGTAAGTTATTTAAACTTTATAAAGGAACCTAATAAATTTGTAGTATATGCATTATATGCTTTAGTTTTCTGTACATTATTATTTATAATTGTAAAGCTACCAAAGTTTTTCTCTTTTGACTTTCATCCAGGATTTGCTGGAATGACATTCCCTATGGCAATAGGTATTGTTGCTTCAACAAAGATGTCTGCATTCTTAAAAGGTCAAGGATATGATGCTTTAAGTAATATGGTTAAAGAAATAAGTGGTATTCAAATATACTTAACTACTGCGATTGTTTCAATAGTTGTATTTGGAATTTTAAGAATAGTAATTAGAAAATTTAGAGCTTAGCAAGGAATCAGGATAATTCATTATCATACACATCTTAAGGCTCTTTAAATATATTATTACTATATTACTAGAATTAAAGGAAGGGTAAGATGGCTGTAAGTGATAAAGATAAAATTGATAGTATAGGAACAGATAGTGGATTTGGAAATGTTATTTTAACAATTAATGATGACTTATCATGGAGAAATGAGTATGAGCATTTAAATATTCTTCAAGATAAAATAAATTCATACTTAGAATTTATAGATAATGGAGAATTATATAAGAATTATCCAAATGCAGAAGGAAAGAGAATAGAAGTACTAATTAATTTCAAAAATGGAATTACACCTAAATGCCAAGCATACTTAAATAGAGTTAGAAATAAACTTATAATTTTAGGTATAAATGTTGTTTATAATATTGAAGATTAAAAGGGAGATTGTATAACAATTTCCCTTTTTAATATTTTAACTGCAAACTGGTACTAAATGGTGGTAGAAATAAAATTTGAAAAAATATAAAAAAAGTGTTGAAAACGAAAACACGATGTGCTATATTATGAATATACAAAATAATGTATATTGAAAGGGAGATATATGGAGATTAAAAGTAAATTGATGCAGAAGATTGGTATCATGTCAGCAAACCTTTCAAATGAATTTATTCAACTGGATGTAGATGATAGAATTCCAACAGTTGCATTTTTATCTGAAAAATATGAAACTGCAAGAGGTACAGTTCAAAGCTCTCTTAAGTTATTACAAGATTATGGTGCAATAAAGTTAGAATCAAGAGGACATTTAGGTACATTCATTACTTATATAGATTATCTAAAATTATTGGAAGTAGCAGGAATAAATTCATTAGTGGGAGTTATGCCATTACCATACTCAAAAAGATATGAAGGGTTAGCTACAGGGATATTCAATACATTAAACGATAGACACCTATCAGTAAATTTAGCCTTTATGAGGGGGGCAAATCATAGATTAAAAGCATTATTAGATGGAAGATATGATTTTGCAGTTACTTCAAGATTAACAGCAGATTATTATTTAAAAAATAATGAACCTATAGAAATAGTGGCAGCATTTGGCGATTATTCTTACGTAAATGAGCATGTCCTTGTTGTAAGAAATGATAATGATGGTGTTATAAGAAATAATATGAAGGTTGGTATAGATAGGTCTTCAATAGACCAATCATCATTAACTTTATCATATTTTAATGATTTTGATGTAGAGTACATTGATATGTCGTATAGTTCTCTTAAAAATGCTATAAAGAACAAAGAGGTAGATGCTGCAATATGGAATAGAGATGATATTGATGGCGATGAAGTAAAGGTATTAAAGCTTGGAAGAGAAAATTTAGGAATATCAGATACAGAAGCAGTAATTATTACATCAAAGAAGAACGCAATATTACCAAAGTTATTTTCTAAAAATCTAGATAGAAAAGAAGTTTTAAGATATCAAAGAGAAGTATTAGAAGGTTTAATCATGCCTAACTATTAGGCTTGATTTTGAGTTAATATACAAAATTTTGTACATTGAGGTGGAAAGATGGATTTAACAGTAAGATTAAACATTCTTAGGGATGCAGGTCAAATTACAGAAAAAACTTATAATCAAATACTTAAGGTAATAGCATTTTTTAAAGAAAAAGTAGGAATTGAATTAAAAGAAGAAAATGGAGCAATGTTTATAACTCATTTATCGTCAGCATTAACTAGAATAGAGCAAAACAAGTTGGTTGAAAATATAGATGAATTTATATTTGAACAAGTAAAGTCTGATATTAATTATAAAAGAGCTGTAGAAGTTACAAATTATTTAGAAGAAATATTAGGAGAGTTACCAAGGCAAGAAAGAGATTTTATTGAGATGCATATCTGCACTCTATTAAATAAATAAGATTTAGGAGGAGAATTTTATGAAAAGAATAGTTATTGGTGGACAAATAGACAAGCAAAAAGTGGCTGACATAACAGCAAAGGTAGCAGGGGATAGAGCAACAATTGAAATCAAGAGTGATATAGAGGCAGCTATGGCAATAAAGACAGGTATGGCTGATATATATCTTGGTGCATGTAACACTGGTGGAGGTGGCGCATTAGCTATGGCAATAGCTCTACTAGGAATGGGAGAATGTGCAACAATATCAATGCCTGGACATATTAAAAGTGAAGAAGAAATAAAGGCAGAAGTTGAAGCTGGTAAAAAAGCATATGGTTTTACAGCTCAACATGCTGAGGAAGTAGTTCCAATAATTTTAAAATACTTACTATAAGTTAGTATTAAATTATAAAAGGGGATGTGTAGTTATGAAAAGAAAGCTTGTTGTAAAAATCTTGGTAGGAGCAGTTTTATTTGGTCAATCAATATCGATAGCTAGTCCTGTTATTGCAAATGCGAAAGAGGTAAATGGCACCTATAGTGTAAATTATATTCAAAAAGATAACGCTAACATAGTTAATATCGATAAGAATGATTTAAGTAAAATTGACGATTTAGTAAATGAGAATATTAAAAATGGAACTTTTCCAGGGGGAGTAGTTTTAGTTGCTAAAGATGGGGAGATAGTATATGAAAAGGCTTTTGGAGATTCTCAAAAATATGATATGGGGAAAGAATTAGAAAAGCCAAAGAAGACAACTGTAGAAACTATGTATGATTTAGCATCAGTAACAAAGGTAATGGCTACAACACAAGCAATAATGAAACTATCATATGAGGGAAAGTTAGATGTCAATGATAAGGTTATAAAGCATATTCCTGAGTTTGGAAAGAATGGTAAAGAAAATGTAAAAATAAAAGATTTACTTACTCATACATCTGGATTAACACCATGGAAACCAACTTTCTATTATGCATCTACTCCAGAAGAAGAATTAAAATATATATGTGATTTACCACTTGAATACGAAACTGGAACAGATAGAAAATATAGTGATTTTAGTTTTATGACTTTAGGTTTTATTGTTGAAGCAGTAACAGGCGAAAAACTAGATCAATATGTAGAAAATGAAATATATAGACCTTTAGGAATGAAAGACACAATGTATGTACCTTTAAATAAAAATGCTTCATTAAAGGATAGAATAGCAGCAACTTCATGGGGAAATCCATACGAATATAAGATGGTTGACGATGATAATTTTGGATATGTATGTGAAGAAGAAGCAGAAGACTTCAAAGGATGGAGAGATTATACATTAATTGGTGAAGTTAATGATGGGAATGCATGGTATGCCAATAAAGGTGTAGCTGGTCATGCAGGAGTTTTTTCTACAGCTAGTGATTTATCTAAATTAGGACAACTTATATTAAATGGTGGTACATACAATGGAGTAACATTATATGATCAAGCAACAGTAGATGAATTTACATCAATTCAAAGTAAATTTGGTCATGGATATGGTTGGGAAATAAATAGAGGTGGAGAAAATAGTGGATACATGGGTAAATATGCTAACGACAATGTGTTTGGTCATACAGGATTTTCAGGGACACAAGTAGTATTCGATAAAGAAAATAACTTACAGATTATTTCATTAACTAACAAACAAAATAATGGAGTGAATGAGTCGGGTAGTTATCCTAGTACTTTTAAATTTAGTAGAGAGCTATGCAATATTGTATATGAATCTATAATGCCAGAAGTAAATATTACTGGAGTTGAGAATGGAAAAGTTTATTCTGAATCAGTAAAAGCAGAAATAACAGTTGGAGAAAATGATACTTTATTAGAAGTATTACTTGATGGAAAAGAATATAAAAATGAAGAAATATCAGAAGTTGGAGAGCATACACTAGTGGTTAAAGCTCAAGGTAGATATGGTAAGGAAACTGTAAAAGAAATTAAATTTGTTATAGAAAAGAATTCTGCCAACAATCCGTCTAATAAAGATGAAACTGATAAAAATGAACCAGAAAATAATAAGGATAAGATTGAAAGTAGCCAACCTGTAAAAACTGGAGATAGCGCTGGTAATATAGGAATGCTAGTGGTTGGAGCAATAAGTTCTCTAGGGGTTATATTTAAATTATTGAAAAAATAGTTAATGTTATTAAATAAAGATAGGATTTTATAGAAATATTTAAGAACTAATTAGATAAGGAGAGATATTAATGCAATATTTAGTAATAGCACTTCTAGGTGCATTATCAGCAATTTTAGTTAACCAAGGAATAGCAGTTTTTAACGATGGTTTTAGAGCAATTGTTCCAGAATTTTTAGAAGGCAGAATGAATAGAAAAGCTTTAGCAGCAACTTCTTTTGCAATTAGTTTTGGACTAGTTATAGGTTTTGGTATTCCTGTATCAATAGCAGCATCAATTATTTTAGTGCATAGTATATTACTTGGTACAGATATTATTGGAACTTTCTGTCCTAGTGGAAAGAAGGGAATTGTATTATCAGGAGCTGTCGGGGCTATATATGGAATAGGAATTGTTTATGGACTTCAATTTGTTGTAGATTTATTTGCTAAATTACCAGTAAATTTCTTGGAACCATTAAAAATGGTTGGAACTCCGATTACAGTAGCGTTTGCTGTTTTCCCAGCATTAGTTGTAGCATATCAATTTGGATATAAAAAAGGATTAATTACAGGAATTATAGCATTATTAGTTAGACAAGTTACAGTTGTGTATGGAACATTTAAAATTGGAGAAAACACAATTAAGCTAGATCAAGAAGGTATGGCATTACTTGCAGGCATGATTATTATGATAGCTTTTGCAATGAAAGAAAGGCCAGATGAAAACGCAACTAAAGTAGATTTAACAGCAATATTTGCAGAAAGAGTAAAGAGAATAAAGAAGAATTTACCTATATTAGCAGTAATGGGAGGATTAATTTCAGCAGCTACAAGTCTTTGTTTGTTAGCAGGAGATCCTATAAGTTTAAATCTTTTAGCTGAAGGTAAAAATGTTGAAGCTGCTATGACAGCATTTGCGAGAGGTATAGGATTTATTCCATTAGTAGCTACAACAGCTATTTCAACAGGTGTATATGCACCAGCAGGTATGACGTTTGTATTTGTTGTTGGATTGTTAATATCTAATCCTTTAATTGCATTTATAGCTGGAGCAGCAGTAATGGCTATTGAAATTTTATTATTAGATATATTAGCTAAGCTTATGGATAAGTTCCCAGGTGTAAGAAAATGTGGTGATAATATAAGAACAGCAATGAGTAAGGTGTTAGAAGTAGCATTACTTGTTGGAGGAATGATGGCTGCTCAAGCTATGGCTCCAGGATTTGGATTATTTATGGTTGTAGGATTATATGTTTTAAATAAGACTTCAAAGAAGCCAATAGTAGATATGGCTGTTGGACCAGTTGGAGCAATTGGAGTAGGTATATTAATTAATATTTTATATTTAGTAGGATTATATCAAATACCAGCTTAAAGTTAAGAATTATATAGTTAAAAATTATGTTTTGATAAAGCAATTGGGTGAGATCTAGTCTATGGTTGGATTTCACCCATAAGTATCAACAAATTATTATTAGTTAGGATGGATATTTATGAATATAAATAAAGAAATAATTTATGCTCATGAACATACTACTATAGATTTGTCAGGAATAAAAAAAGACAAAGACTGTCATTTAGATAATAAGGAACAAACGATTGAAGAGTTTAGAAATTTAGTTTCTAGAGGAGTATCTACAATAATTGACATGACTAATAGAGGTATGGGTAGAGATGTACAATATGTTAATGAAGTAAGTAAAGAAAGTGGGATTAAGATATTAAGCGCAACAGGATATTATAAAGAACCATTTTTTCCACAAGAGGTTTATGATTTAGATGAAGTAGAATTATCTAAAATTATGATTAATGAAATAGTATATGGGATAGAAGACACAGGGATTAAGGCTTCAGTTATTGGAGAGATAGGAACAAGTTTAAATAGAATTGAAGATATGGAGCATAAGGTTTTAAATGCAGGATGTAGGGCTCATATTGAAACAGGATGTCCAATAGTAACTCATACAACATTGGGAAAGTTAGGACATGAACAAGTCGATATATTTAAGAGATATAATGTTAATTTAAATAAAGTAATTTTAAGTCATATAGACTTAAGTGGGGATTTAGAATATATGAAATCCCTTTTAGATAAAGGTGTAAATATAGCATTTGATACTATTGGTAAGAAGAATTATCAACCAGATGAAAATAGAGTTAAATGGTTAAGAGAATTATGTTTATCAGGTTATTCAAATCAAATAGTTATGTCTCTTGATATAACTAGAAAATCTCATTTTAAAGAAAACGGTGGAATAGGCTATTCATATTTGATAGATACATTTCTACCAATGTTACTTAAATCAGAAATCAAAGATAAACATATTGAAAATATGTTAGTTAATAATATAAAAAGAATTTATCAATTATAGTAGGGGGAAGAAGTATGAAGACATTTCCGTTAAACTCAATTTCATTACAAGAAGCTATGGAATTACAATTTAAAATTATAGATACAGTAACAAAATATTTTGATGGAAGAGAAATTCTTGCCCTAGGAGATTTAGGTGTAGTAAAAGGTTTAAATAAGCCTACTTATACACAAAAGGTTGAAAAAGTATTCGCAGATGTATTTGATGCGGAAGCATCAATTTTGGTAAGAGGTGCAGGGACAGGTGCAATAAGATGGGGACTTATAAGTTTTATGAAAGCTGGAGAGAAGATCTTAGTGCATGAAGCACCAATATATCCTACGTCAAAAGTAACAATAGAAACTATGGGTCTTAAGGTTGTAAAAGCTAACTTTAATAACATTAATGATATAAAAAGAGTTATAAATGATAATCCTGACATAAAGGGGGCATTAGTGCAAAATACAAGGCAGCAGATAGAAGATTGTTATGAATTACAAGAGGTAATTCATACTATAAAAAATGAAAATCCAAATATAAGAATTATAACTGATGATAATTATGCTGCATTAAAGATTAAGAAGATAGGAAATCAATGTGGAGCAGATCTTGGAAGTTTTTCATGTTTCAAGATATTAGGACCAGAAGGTGTTGGTGTACTTATCGGGAAGAAAGAACTTATTGATAAGGTATATTCATTAAATTATTCTGGTGGCAGTCAAGTTCAAGGATTTGAAGCTATGGAAGCTTTAAGAGGCTTAGTGTATGCACCTGTGTCATTAGCAATACAATCACAAGTTAATGAAGAATTAGTTGAAAGATTGAAGGCAGGTGAAATACCTGAAATAAAGGATGCATTTTTAGTTAATGCTCAATCAAAAGTATTAATTGTTGAACTAAAAGAAAATATAGCAGAAAAGGTTCTTGAGATAACACCTAAATATGGTGCTGCGTCTCATCCGGTAGGATCTGAATCTAAGTATGAGTTTGCTCCAATGATGTATAGAGTTTCAGGAACATTTAGAGCTGCTGATCCAACATTGGAAAAGAGAATGATAAGAATTAATCCGATGAGAAGTGGAGCAGATACTATAATTAGAATATTAAATAGTGCAATTAAAGAAGCAATGAATGAAGCATAAAAGGAGGGAGTAAGGTGTTTCTAGAAAAGACGGTTGAAAAAAATAAAGAATTAATAAATGTAGCCTTTGAACTCCATGAAAAAGGTGCAATTGAGCCTGATACTTATGTAATTGATTTAGATAGAACTATTGAGAATGCAAAAAGAATTAAAGAAGAAGCTGATAAGTATAATGTTAAACTATATTTCATGTCTAAACAAATTGGTAGAAATCCTTTAGTATGTAAGGAACTTATGAAATTAGGTTATGAAGGTGCAGTTGTAGTAGATTTTAGAGAAGCAGAAGTTATGATAAATAATGGAATAAAGATAGGTCATGTTGGACATCTTGTTCAAATTCCAACTTCATTATTAAAAAAGGTAGTTTCAAGTAAACCAGATTATATAACAGTTTATTCTATAGAGAAAGCAAAACAAATAGACCTAGTTTGTAAGGAGCTAGGCATAATTCAGAAGATAATGCTAAGAGTATTAGATGAAAATGATAGCCTTTATTCAGGACAGTATGGAGGGTTTTTCTTAAGTGAGTTAGAGGAAAAGGTTAGTGAACTAATTAGTTTAAAAAATGTAAAAATAGCTGGAATAGCATCTTTTCCATGCTTTTTATATAAAGAATCAGTAAATAAAATTGAAGCAACAAATAATATAAAAACTATTAAAAAAGCAAAAGAAATACTTGAAGGAAAATTTAATTTGAAAATTGAGCAATTAAATATGCCTTCAGCTACATGCACAGAAAGCGTTAAGTTAATAAGTGAAAATGGAGGAACTCATGGAGAGCCAGGACATGGGTTAACTGGTACAACTCCTTTTCATAAATATAATAATACAGCAGAAATACCATCTTTAATTTATGTATCAGAAGTATCGCATAATTTAAAAGAAAAGTCTTATTGTTATGGTGGAGGACATTATAGAAGATCACATGTAGAGAAAGCTTTAGTAGGAAAGTCATTAGAGGATTCTAAGAAGGTTAAGGTGATTCCACCAACAGATGAAAGCATAGATTATCATTTTGAACTAAGTGAAAATTCAAAAGTTGGAGATACAGTTATTATGGCTTTTAGAAGTCAAATATTTGTTACTAGGAGCAAGGTAGCAGTTGTAAAAGGAATTTCAATTAATAAACCTGAGGTAGTAGGATTATACAATTCACTAGGGATGGAAATTAAATAGTTTTGGAAGTGATAGTATGAAAAAGTTTATAGTTGTTGTGTTAGATGGATTTGGAATTGGTGAAATGGATGATGTTAGTAAGTGTAGACCTACAGACATTGGTTCTAATACATGTTTACATATTTTAGAACAAAGAAAAGATTTAATACTCACCAATCTAGAAAAAATAGGATTAATGAATGTATTATCCAAAGAAGTAAATGGTATGAAGTTTAGTAATACTGCAACATGGGGGAAAGGGAAGTTAACTCATTTTGGTGCTGATACATTCTTTGGACATCAGGAAATAATGGGTACAAGACCTAAAAAACCATTTACTGAACCTTTAAAAGTTAAGATTGATGAAATATATGAAGTATTAATGAAAGCAGGATACAGGGTAAGATACTCAGAAGGATTTAGTGAGAAATTACTAATTGTAGAAGATGCATTAACTGTAGCAGATAATATAGAGTGCGATTTAGGACAAGCTATAAATATTACATCAGCATTGGATATAATTCCTTTTAAAGAAGTTTTAAAAATAGGAAAATTAGTTAGAGAAGTTGTAAAAGTTCCAAGGGTTATTACTTTTGGAGGCAAAGGAATTACTTTAGATAATATACTAAATGCTATTGAAGAAAAAGATGGTGGATTTATTGGAGTGAATGCGCCAAAGTCAGGTGTATATGATAATGGATATGAGTGTATTCATTTGGGATATGGTGTAGATCCTCAAACACAAGTAACTACTATTTTATCTGAAAATAATATACCTGTATATTTACTTGGAAAAGTTGCTGATGTAGTTATCAATGAAAAAGGAACAAGTATTCCAATGGTAGACACTAAATCTGTTCTAGAGAGAACTATTGAGATATCTAAAGAGATAAATAATGGGTTTATTTGTTGTAATGTACAAGAAACAGATCTAGCTGGACATAGTGAAAATGTAGATAGATATGCAGAAAAACTAAAGATTGCAGATAGTCTTATAGGAGAACTTATTAATACTTTAAAAGAAGAAGATATTCTTATAGTTATGGCTGATCATGGAAATGACCCTACAATAGGACATTCAAAGCATACTAGAGAGATGGTTCCATTAATGATAACAGGGAAAAATATTAAAAAAGGTGTAAATATAGGAGAAAGAGAAACTCTTTCCGATGTAGGTGCTACTGTTGCAGAATATTTTAATGTTGCATCCCCTGAAAATGGAATTAGTTTTTTAAATGAAATAATATAGAATAGATAATCTCAGTATATTTTTACTGAGATTATTTTATAGGAGGACTTATGAGAAAGGTTGATAAAACTATCGTTTTAGCTAAAGATAATTTAAATAAATCTGTAATGAAAATTAATCCTAATATTTTAGAAGAAGTTAAAGAGAAAGATAAAGAATATTTAACTTTTGGAGTTAAAAACACAGGGGATATTCCTAGAAGTTTAATAGATAACATTAGAAATAATAAAAAGTTTTTATGGACAACTATAGATAGGATGTCTCATTTAGGAAGAAGTATAGATACAGAGTTAATAAATCCATTAACTTATAGAGCAATGACAGGATCTTCTTCAGGAACTGCAATAAATGTTTTTAAAGGGATAAATGATTTTGGCATAGGAACAGATGGAGGAGGATCTGTTTTAGCACCAGCACTAAGTTTAAACTTATTTTCATTCTTAGGAAAAGGTGCAGGGTTAGAAATAAGTAAAAAAGGAGTTTCAACAGATAACATTGCTTTTAAGCCAGGAATAGGATTGATTTCAAAAGATCTTCCTACTCTTAAATGTGTAGTTAATGAGTTGATGTCGCTAGAGGAATATTCTTTAGAAGAAGTGAGGGTTGTTATATCTAAGAAGAATACATGTAAAACAATAGAGGGGGAAGATATTTATAATAAAGTTATTAATATTTTAAATAAAATAAAGAGCTATCATAAATTAATTATAGTGGAATATAGATTTCAGAATATATATAATAGGGAAAGTTCCATTAAAGATATTAATAATATTTTTAGTAATGATATTGGTGATATTATCATTAATTTTGAGGGGCCTATAGATTTATATGGATATGATGAAACAATTCAAAAGAGCTTTTTGGGTAATGGGGCAAAAGAAATAACTAAAAATGGAGGAAAAGCATTAGTAAAATCAGCTAATATATGTAGATGTTCGGCTATTACATTACCAGTAAATGAAATTGCATCTGGAATAGTCTTGTGTTCAAAGCAAGGAAAAGAAAAAATACATGGATTATTTGCTTTAGCAGAAGAAATAAATGAGGTTATAAAAAGACCAGATATATATGAAAAATATTTTATTAGAAAAGAAAAGTTCGTTAATTCATTAGATTTTTAAATATAACAAATCATAAAGTTAAGAGGCTGTCTTAAGACAGCCTCTTAATATATAAATTCTATATTTTCATTTAATAAAGGCTTTAAGCTTTCAATAAGTTTTTCTCTTCCGTTACTATAAATAGTTTCTACATAGGTTGATTTTCTTTGAGTAATAAGTAAGGAAAACTTATTAGGTCTTTTTGTAGGTTTAATTTCTATCTTAGATATATCGTTAAATTTTATAGGATTATTACTTGAGATAATTCTATCCTTAAAAATATATATAGTGGTATCAGATAGCAAAAATAGGATGTATTGTGGTAAATACATAAAAGCAAATAAATAATAAAAATTAAATGTGCTGAAATTCATTATTTCATTTATTAGAAGTAAGATTATTATTGCTGAAAATACTAAGAAAAATATTGAAGTTCTTGAGGAGCATCTTACTTTACATATAAGTGATTCTTTATTTGTTTTAGCATAATAAATTGATGAGTTTTTATAAATATAGTAAGTAAGAATTAAAATTAGTAGAATAAAAAGTAAGGCAAAGATAAGTTTCATTATAAACACCCCCTATACAACTATAGTAAAATTATACCATATGCTTAGAGTCGGGAGGTTAATGTTTTTCTTAAATAAACAATAAGAAGTTATTAGTGAATTTTATTTAGAAGATAAAAAAGAGAAATCGCTATGGGATTTCTCTTTTTTACCTTTAGTTATTTTTTAGAGTATTCTCTTATTTCTTTTAATGTAGCATTTTGCAATTGATTTGACAGATTTTCAATCTTTTGAAGATAGTTATCATCTGTAAGTAAATCAGTCTTTGTTGCCATTCTTTCAATTAGTTTGTCACATACTTCCTTTGAGTAGTGAGAACTATCTTTATAATATTCAAGGTTAAAAGTTATTTCCTTTACATCTTGGAAATCATATATTTCAACATTAGGGTATTCTCTAAGGGTTTCATACATATATTGCTTAAATCTTAATAATCTTAAGTGTTGATCACCACCAACTGTTCTGTTCCAATATAGGATTGAATTTGGTGGGTAGTATAATTTAAAGTTTACATCAGGATTATCCTTTATTATTGAAAGAAGGTTAGCTTCAAAGTTTTTTTGCATAAGGATATAGTTTTCATTGTCTTCAGGGAAGCTTAACATTCTCTTAAAATCATTCTCTAAAGTATTATCTCTTATGTCAGAATAAATTGGAACCTCATAACCATCTAACACTCTGTCATAAGAATAGATTGTATTAGAATTATCTAAATAAAGATTATTTATATCAAACCCTTCAGGAGTTGATTTATTATTAGTATATAATTGTACTGCATCCTTAAAAATAACAAGATTTAAAAGGTATCTTAAGTCATTAAAAGGATTGTTATCATATAAGTATTCAGGGTATGGAGTTCTATGAAAATCTATTTCATTCTTATACATATAACCATCTACACAAACTATTGCATTTTTTACTTTTCCAGTAGAGATTGCTTTTTTTAACACATTTTTTATCTCATAAGGGGTTCCTCCAGAGATAGAAAGCTTAGCTGATTTTGTGTCAAAAGCTTCATCCATTTTGTTAACAGTCATGTTTTCACTCATAGAGCTTCCAACTAAAATAGTTTCATAATCCAAGTTCTTTGCAAATCCAGCAGCTAGATATCTTTGAATATATAAAGACCTGGATTCCATAAATTCTTTTGATGGATTGTTAAAGTTATATATTTGATAAGGGTCTATAGAGTATATTGTAAATCCCATTGTAAATAAGCTTACTAGCATTATGCCTAAAAAACCTATACACCATTTTTTATGCTTATTCATTTTGCACCTCCTAAAAGCTCTTATAAATAAAGTCACTAACTTTATCAAAGTTTAATGTTGAAATAAAAGTAAGTAATGAAGCTAGTACTAAATTTACAAAAGTAGGATTAAAGTCCTCAGTTGAAATAATATTTTTAAAGTCTACACATATAAGTATAAAACCTATAATTGCTACTTTTAGGGCCATAACAAAATCAGAACCAAAGTCTAAGTTTGCTAGAGCATCTTTTAAGAAATTAAAGTTTCCATTTATAAAGAAATCTGCTCCAAATAATATAATTAATATGGAAAGAGATATTTTTATTATCAATTTATTGTTAATCTTATTAAGTTTATTTATCTTACTTAAAGTAACTAGAAGAACTGCAATTATTAATATTGTAGTTATAACCTTAAAGTTATCCATAAATAAAGGAAGTATTTCTGGGATAAATGAGAAGTCAAACATTGCTTTTAAAACTTTAAATGCAGACTTTAAATCAGTTGCTCTAAAAAATACCCAAGCAATATTTACAAAGTTAAATGTAATAAAGATAGATAAATATTTATTTACATGTATTTTTTTATCTATAAATATTTGATTAATTACACGTGCAACTCCATGTAAGATACCCCATATAATAAATCCCCAGCCTGTACCATGCCATATTCCACTTATAAAGAAGATAATAAATAAGTTTAAGTATGTTCGTGCTTGTCCTTTTCTATTTCCTCCTAAAGGAATATAAAGATATCTAGTAAAGAAGGTACCTAAAGTCATATGCCAACGTTGCCAAAATTCCTTTATAGACCTAGATTTGTAAGGAGTATTAAAGTTCATTGGTAAATTTATATTGAACATCGCAGCTATTCCTATTGCCATATCACTATATCCACTAAAGTCAAAATATATTTGAAGAGTATAGCTTAATGCTGTAATCCATCCCTCAAGAAAATTTAAATTTGAACTTAGATCAAATCCATTAGTAACTATTAGTGCTATTGTATCTGCAATAATTACCTTTTTAAATAATCCAATGGAAAATAGGAATATTCCTTTTGAAATACTAGCATAATTTACTTCACTTTTACTACTTTTATCTAGCTCTTCAGTTAATGAATTATAGTTAACTAAAGGACCTGAAATAACCTTAGGGAAAAATGTTATGTAAAATAGGTAATTTAAAAATGAAAAATCATTAACATTTCCTTTATAGCTATCATAAAGCAATGATATTTGCTGGAATGTAATAAAGCTTATTCCTAGTGGGAATACAATATTTTTAAAGTTAAAGTATTTAAAGAAACATAAAAATAATATGTTTAAAGTAATTCCTAAAATTAAAAAGCTTTTGGTGAGGCTTGTATTATTTTTAGATAAAATTATTTTGGTAAATATATAATTTGTTATTATAGATAAGAAAAATATAAGAATAACCTTTGGGTTATTAGCTCCATAAAAGAAAAGGGAGGCTAGACATAACCAAAATACAAGAGATTTCTTATTATTTAACTTATGTAAACCATAATATCCAATTAAGGATACTGGTAAAAAGAAAATTAAAAATTCATAAGAGTTAAAGCTCATAATTTATCCTCCATAAAATAAGATGTCATGAAATATTATATCTTATTTTATCAATATTTTTCCAAAAATAAGGAAATCTTAAGAAAATATTTTAATATTTGTAAGATAAGGGGGATACAAATAGAAACTTAAAAACCATTATTATTTCTATAGGATATAGGTGATAGCCCTGCCTTTTCTTTAAATTTCTTAGAAAAATGACTTGAATCTGAATATCCAAGCTGTTGAGCTATTTCAATCATAGTTTTAGAGGTGGTTTTTAAGAGAATTTTAGCTCTATTTATCTTAACTTCATGTACATATTCATTAATGGATATGCCCATAGTTTTTTTGAATAATGTACTAATATATGAAGAGGAAATATTAAGTTCCTTAGCCATTTCATTTAGAGAGAAATAGTTTTCTATGTGCATGTGTATATATCTTAAGGAACGGTTAACAGTTAAGCTATTTGTAACCTCCATATTAGATATAATTCTAGTAATATATTGTTTAAAAATATCTATTTCTAGCTCCTGTAAATCTTTTAGTGAAGTACATTTTAGTATTTCTAAATAAAATTTATTATAAATATCGTGAAGAGCTGTTTTTATTATCCTATCTTTAATTACTTCCTTTGATAAAAAAGCATTCCAAATAATAAGGTCATGTTTCTTTTCTAAGATATCCTTATCTATTGAATTTTCATATTCATGTTTCTTTTTTAATCTCTCTAAAATTTGAGGAAAGTTATTTGTCTTTATCAAAATAAAGAAGTCAGTATAAAAGAAATCATCATCTCCAATAAACTTATCCATATCATCACTCCTAATATATTATATAAAAATTATACAAAAAATCTAAAAAATATAAAAGCTATAAAGTTGTATGGTGCTATAATTCAAGTGAATTTAATAATTTGAGAGGTATTTATATGAAAGAGATAAAAAGCAAGCTTCTTTCAATAACTTGGCCAATAATGATAGAGCTTATACTTATGTATTTATTAGGGAGTATTGATATATTCATGCTTGGTAAATATTCAGATGAAGCAGTAGCAATAGTTGGAGTATCTAACCAAATAATATGGATGGTAAACCTTATGTTTGTAGTAATTACATCTGGGACAACCATTTTATTAACTCAATATTTTGGCTCTAAGAAGGATGAAAAAAATATAGTTGAAATTTGTGGCTTGTCAATAGGAGTAAATGGAGTTCTTGGGATAGTTTTAAGTATAGTAATAATTCTTGGTGGGGAGTTTATGTTTAAATTATTAAACACTCCAAGTGAATTAATTTCTATGGGTAATACTTATATGGGGATTGTTGGTGGAGCAAGTTTTGTTGCAGCAATAATGATGACATTTACAGCAATATTAAGAGCATATGGACTTACAAAAACCTGTATGAAGATAACTATATTAATGAATGTAGTAAATGTAATAGGTAATTATATATTGATATTTGGTAATTTTGGATTTCCTAAGCTAGGGATTGCAGGCGCAGCTATATCAACTACATTAAGTAAGGTTATAGCTTGTATTTTTTTAGGATATAGAGTTTATAAGGTGGTTATGAATAAGTTTAAATTGGATTTATTTAAAATATTTCCTGTTAATCATTTAAAAAATATAGTTTCAATAGGACTTCCGACATTAGGAGAACAGCTTTCGTATAATTTAAGCCAATTAGTTATAACAAGCATAATAAATACCATAGGTATAGCCAGTATGGCTACAAAAACTTATGTTGGGAATATTGCTTTTTTAGCCTATCTTTTTGCACAAGGGGTTGCCCAAGGGGGAAGTATTTTAATAGGAAGGCTTATTGGTGAAGGTGAAAAAGATAAAGCATTTAATTTATTTAAATACTGTGTTACTAGATCTCTAATTGTAACAATTAGTATGAGTATTTTACTTGCTATAGTTGGAAAGTATATATTAGCAATATTTACAACTAATGAAGAGATATTAGTCCTGGGAAGTCAGGTTTTATTTGTAAATATATTTCTTGAGTTTGGAAGAACAACTAATCTTATAGGTATTAATGGGTTAAGAGCAACTGGAGACGTGAAGTTTCCTGTATATATAGCTATATTTTCAATGTGGACTTTTGCTGTTGGAATTTCTTATGTTTTAGGTATAGGGCTAGGACTTGGGTTAATTGGAGTCTGGATAGGATTTGCATTAGATGAAATCATAAGAGGAGTTTTAGTGGCATTAAGATGGAAATCAAGAAAGTGGGAAGATAAATCATTTGTTAGATAGAAAAGGAGAGGATAAAATGTGTGGCAGAATAACAAGAGAAGGAATTTTTCATCTTCCAAAGAGTAATTATTCTTATGGATATGATAGTGAAACCTTACATTTAAGGATTAGGACAAAAAAAGGAGAAGTGAAAAAAGCTTATTTAAGAATTGGAGATCCTTATATATGGGAAGTTGGGGGAGCAGATGGTGGTAACTTGGGTGCTGGAGGTACAGGATGGAAAGCTGAAACTCTTCCTATGAAAAAAGAGGTAGAAACAGAGTATTTTGATTATTGGATAGGAGAATATAAGCCAGAAAAAAAGAGGTCAAGATATGCATTTATATTAGAAGGGAAAGAGGAAAAAATCCTTTTTACTGAAAAGAAGATATATGAGTTAGGAAAAAATGATGATATCTATATATTAAGCAAAGTCTCTGATTTCTTTTGTTTCCCTTATTTGAATAATATAGATGTTCCTAAATCACCAGAATGGACAAAAGATATGATTTGGTATCAAATATTTCCTGATAGGTTTAATAATGGAGATCCATCTATAAATCCTGAAGGAGTGAAGCCTTGGGGAACAGAGCCAACAGGTAAAAACTTCATGGGAGGGGACTTAAGAGGAATAATAGAGAAGCTTGATTATTTAGAGGACTTAGGAATTACAGGATTATATCTATGTCCTATTTTTAAAGCAACATCCAATCATAGATATGAAACAATTGATTATTTTGAAATTGATCCAGCATTAGGAGATAAAGAAACTTTCAAAGAGCTAGTTGATGAGTTGCATAAAAGAAATATGAAAATATTATTAGATGGTGTGTTTAACCATATGGGATATTTTTCACCACAATGGCAGGATGTAATTAAAAATGGTGAAAAATCTAAATTTAAGGATTGGTTTCATATAAATAAGTTTCCAGCAGTGGATAGGCCACTAGAAAAATTAGATGGTAGAAACCTAAATTATGAAACCTTTGGAAGGACACCTAAAATGCCAAAATTAAATACAGAAAATCCAGAGGTTGTTGAGTACTTACTAAAGGTTGGGGAGTACTGGTCTGGTGAAATGAATATTGATGGTTGGAGATTAGATGTAAGTAATGAAATTGATCATGTGTTTTGGAGAAAGTTTAAGGAAAGAATATTAGCAGTAAATCCTAACAGTTATATAGTAGGAGAGATATGGCATGATTCTTTACCTTGGCTTATGGGGGATCAATTTAATGGTGTTATGAATTATCCATTAGGAGATGGGATTAAAGACTTCTTTTGCTATGATTGTGCTAATGGAGAGGAGTTTAAATACATGATTAATAAAGTAAATGTAAGCTATCCAAAGCAGGTAAATGAAGTGATGTTTAATCTTTTAGATAGCCATGATACTCCTAGAATTCTTACATTAGCTAAAGGTAGTAAAGAGAAGGTAAAGTTAGCATTATTATTTATGTTTACTCAAGCTGGCTCTCCTTGTATTTATTATGGTACAGAAATAGGCATGGAGGGTAATCAAGGTAATGGGCAAGAGTTTCATAGAAGGTGTATGGTTTGGGATAAAGAAAAACAAGATAGGGATATGTTAGATTTTACTAAGAAATTAATAAATATGAGAAAAGTAAATCCACAGCTTAAAGCACTAGAAAATAAGTGGATTATGGCAGGAAAAAATACTCCTGTTTTGATATATAAAAAGGAAGATATAACAGTAATAATTAATAATTCAAAAGACGAAATAGTTATACCTTTCATAGATGAACTAAAAAATAGAAAAGCATTTGATGTATTTAATGAAGAGAGTATAGACCTTAAGGAGTCTATAAAATTAAAGGGATATGAATTTAAAGTACTATTATAATTAAATATAAATTCTTAAATAATGTTATTTACAAATAAAAAAGACTAGAAAATGGATATAAAACATTTTCTAGTCTTTTTATCAGGTATTTAAGCAATTAAATACCTCAGGTAAATTTCTTGAAAGATAATTAGCTACTTCATCCTTATATAAGTAATTAATGTTTTCTGATAGGGTAGTATTATCAAATTCTATTTGTAATTTAAATAATGTTTTTCTTTTGGTATCTAATATTTTAACTTTTGTTATTGATGAATACTCAATGAACTTACCATGCATAAATAGACCATTATCAAAGAAATATAGATATTTATTAACATAGTATTCAATAATTTCGTTTATACCATCTAAAATGATTATTAAAAAAAGAATAGTAGCTATAGAAGTTTTAATAAGAATAATTAAGGTGATAATTGTTAATGATACTGTGAAATAAGTAGTTAAATTAGAATTAAGTTTAACTTTATAGATAGGATCTGTTTTATGCTTTTTAATATAATGAGTGGCTGATCTGAAGTATGATACCACCATTCCAATAGCATAGAGAAATAAAATGATAAAGTAATAATCTATGTATTTTACAATATTATTTATAATATCCAATTGATTTCCCCCTAATTCAATTATTTACTATATTATACCATATATTTAAAAAAGTAATTACTAAGGATTTAATAGAGATAAGTATTGGGTAACTTTGGTAAAGAGAGATGCATCAGATGATTATGAAATATTAGATCATAATGAATATGAGGAATATTTAGAAAGATTTTTTGAGTTACTCAACGAATTAAAAGAAATTAGAAAATCAATAGAGCTGCCGCAATAGAAAAAATTTATTTTTTCTATTGCGACGCTTTCTTTTTATTAAAGCAAAAATATAACTTCTTACGTTTTTAAGAAGTTAAGAACTTAAGAACTTAAGAAGTTATAGTAAAAATGCGGTGTTGAATTGATTTTTGTGATATAAATTCTAATTAGAATATATCATATACTATATTTAAATCTAACTTATTTGCAAATTCGTAGGCTTTATCCATATTTTCATCCCATAAGTCTTTAGGGTTATGGCAATCAGAATTTATAATTACTCTTAAATTATTTTTACTAACTTTTTTCCAAAAGTTTTCATGAGGATAATGATATCTTTTCCCGTCGCAGAATTCATTTATTCCACGTCTTACACCATTTCCGTTAATCTCAAGAATCATGTTATATTTCTTTGCACCTTCAACTATAATATCACAAGCCTTTTCACAATTATCATCCCAAGGAAAGTCATTTAAAAATATTAAGTCAGGATGGCAAAGAAATTTAAAGAATCCTGTGCTAAATGCCTCAACGATGCTATTAGCATAAGATATGTATTCATCAGTACTAGTTAATTCAAATGAGTTACAAAAATTACCTTTATGAGTAAATACATGTTGCCCTAAAGCTAAGTAATCTAGATGTAATTCATTTAGTAAGTATGTATAGTAATCATAAGAATTTGGGTCATATTCAATTTCTAGACCACAATATAATTTGATTTTGTCTTTATATTTTTCTTTTAGGTTTTCTACTGTAGAAATATATTCAGGAAGTTCTTTATATTCCATTCTAAAACCTAGTCTATCATCAGGATATGGTCCATGGTCACTCATACCTAAGGTAGTAAGGTTTTGATTTATAGCTTCAATTACATAATCTTCTTCATTTCCAACTGCATGTTTACATCTATATGTATGTGTGTGAAAGTTAACTTTGTTCTTCATAAAATCCTCCTTAGTAGTTTTATACTATTATAATTGTAATACAAAGGAGGATGTAATAAAAGGGATAAGAAGGATGAGTAAAAAAACTTTACTAGTTCTAAAGTTTCTTTAATGTTAACTGTATAATACATAAATGTTATAATTATTTCGTATCAAATTTATATGGAGGTATATAATGAATATAGAATTAAGACAAGAGGAACCAAAAGATTATTATGAAACAGAAAATGTTACAAGAGAAGCATTTTGGAATTACTATTCTCCTGCTTGTAGTGAACATTATTTAATTCATATTATGCGTAATGATGATTCATTTGTTCCAGAACTTGATGTTGTAGCAGTTGTTGGTAATAAAATAGTTGGTAACGTTGTTTATTTAAAATCAGTTATTTGTGGAGATAATGGTAAAGAATATGATGTGTTGAGTCTTGGACCTATTTCTGTATTACCTGAATATCAGAAACAGGGGATAGGGAGACAACTGATAGATTATACAAGAGAGATTGCAAAAACATTAGGTTTTTCAGCTATATTATTATGTGGAGATCCAAAATTTTATGGGAAAATGGGGTTTGTTCCTGCTGAAAGTTTAGGAATACGAACAGGGGATAATATGTATGCAGCTGCACTTCAGGTATGTGAATTATATGAAAATGCTTTATCAGAAGCAAAGGGGAGATATATAGAAAATAGTATATATGGTGTTGATGAGAAAGCAGTTGCTGAATTTGATAAGTTATTTCCATTTAAAGAGGCAGTGGAAGGAACACCAACTCAGAAACGTTTTGAGGAAGTTTGTTCAATGATGGTACCATATTTAGAATAATGAAAATATATTTCACTAAAAGTATATTTATTGAATAAAAGCCAATGCAATATTGCATTGGCTACAGTCTGTCATCTTGATAGTTTTCAAGATGGATTTTTTCCAAAAGACTTAACTTTACCTGAATTTAATATAGATTTTATACTTTCTTCAGATAAATTATCTTTAGGAATGATTATTTGATTATATTTATCACTAATTATAACTACATATAAATACTTGGATATATTATATATATATATCCAATCTTTCCCCTTATAAAAAGTACACTCTTCCCAATCATTTGAATACCTTATTTCTTTATCTAATATTACTAACTTTTGCTTTCCAATTTTCAAATCTCTTCTTGCTTTCTTAACCAACAATTTATTGGATAAGTTTTCTAATGCATTTACTATAAAAAACTCTAGTATTAACAATAAAGCCATAGGCCATATTATATTTATAAACTTATTAAAAATACTTTGTTCATATAATATATTATCTATAATTAAGTACAAAAGAAAAAGCCCCTTTATTATATTAGCAAAAACTCTATATCTATTAACATCTAGTATTTTTCTTGCTTCTATACATTCTTTTTCAGTTATTTCATAATTTATCTCCATAAAACCTACTTCCTCTCTATAACCTTTTTATCTGATTACCAAAATTGAATAATTTAATTTATATAAATTGTACCATTTTTTTATTTTAAATTGTAAACTTAGACCTATTAATAAGTATGAAATATGAAGTAGGTATATCTCCTGAATTAGTTGGTTCCTATGTTTTTATGATCTAAAGGTGTTGCCCCTATAATTATATTATTTGTTATAAGAAAATCCATCTTGATAGTTTTTAAGATAGATTTTTTTCAAAAGACCTAACTTCACCTAAATTTAATATAGCATCTATACTCTCCTCAGAAACTTTATTTTTAGGGACAACTATTACATTACTTGTTTCATTAAATATAATACATAAATATTTTCTTATATTGTATATTGCTAAAATTTCATTTTTATAAAACTTATACTCTTCCATATCGCTTGAAAATTCCATTACTTCGTCTAATATTACAATTTTTTGTTTTCCAAATTTCCAATTTTTCTTTACCTCTAAAGCTATTAACTTTCTTTCAAAAAGTTTGAGCAAAGTTTTTATCACAATAAATTCTGCTAATAATAATATAATTACATTTAATATTACACTTATAACAATATCTGTAAGATTTTTTTGAGTAAATATACTATATAAAATTAAACCAAAAAAAATAATAGGATTAATTATTTTTAACAAAATTATATCAACTTTATCACTTAATATTTTTTTTGCTTCCATACATTCATTTTCTGATACTTCATAATTTATCTCCATAAAACCCACTTCCTCTCTATAACCTTTTTATCTAATTACCAAAAATTGAATAATTAACTTTGTATAAATTGTACCATCTTTTTATTTTAAATTTAACAAATTTTTGAGAAGTAAAAGAATTGAGTTTAGTATTCTTAATTTGACTTTAAATATGAAGTTGCTACATTTTTTGGTAAAATATATAAAGGAGGGGTGAATTTTATGAAGAGAATTTTGTTAGTTGAAGATGAAAAAGAGATTTCTTTAATGGTAAAGAATTATTTAACTAAGGAAGGATATATAGTTGATACTGCTTTTAATGGTGAAGAGGGGCTATTTCAATTTAGGCAGAAGGATTATTCTTTAGTTATCTTAGATATAATGATGCCAAAGATGGATGGTATTGAGCTTATAAAAAGAATAAGAGAAAAGAGTAATGTGCCAGCAATTATTTTATCAGCAAAGGATGGAGAAATAGATAAGGCTTTAGGGCTAGGTTTTGGCGCTGATGATTATGTAGCCAAGCCTTTTTCAATGGTTGAGTTATCTGCGAGAGTTAAGGCTGCAATAAGAAGAGCTACTGAGTATTCTAATGAAGAAGTAAAGCAAAATAAGGTAATCAAAGTAGATGATTTAACAATAGATATAAATAATTATTCAGTAAAAAGAGGGGAAGAAGATTTAAAGTTAACAAATAAGGAGTTTGAAATATTTAAGCTTTTCTTAACTAATCCTAATATAGTTTTTACCAAGGAACAGATTTATAGACAAGTATGGGAAGATGACTTTATGGGAGATGACAATATAATAAATGTCCATATAAGAAGATTAAGGGAAAAGGTAGAGGGAAATCCATCAAAACCTAAATATATAAAAACCCTATGGGGAATAGGGTACAAGTATGAGAGGAAAGAGTAATGAAATTAGTTTTGTGGGTAGTAATAATAATTCTCCTATCTATAATCATTTATGATAAATATAGGTTAAGAAGAATAACAAAGGATATTAAGTTCATTTCAGATGAGCTTAATAAGTTCAATGAAGAAGAGATGTGTAAAACTTTATTGCTTCCTACTGATAAATTAGAACTAAGAAAGTTACTAGTTGGTATAAATGATTTAATCAACTTTAATAGAAGAGAAAAAACTTTAAGAATAAATAAAGAGATTACTATAAATAATATGCTTTCTAATGTATCTCATGATTTAAAGACTCCTTTAACAGTAATTATAGGGTATATAGAAATTTTAATTAAGGATTCTACCATTTCAGAAGTTGAAAGAAATGAGATTTTAGATAAGATAAACACTCGTTCTAAGGAGGTATTAGAATTAGTAAATAAATTTTTTACTCTTGCAAAACTTGAAAGTGGAGATAAGAAAATAGACCTTGAAAAAATTGATTTAAGAGAGATTTCCAGGGAAATTATATTATCTTATTATGATATTTTAACCAATGAAGAATTTCAGGTTAATATTAATATGCCAGAGGAACCAGCTTATGTTTTAGGAAATAAAGAAGGGATTGAGAGGGTAATTAATAATCTTATCAACAATGCATACAAGTATGGGGGAAGTGGTAAGTATTTAGGTTTCAACATAATTAAGGATGAAGAAAATACATTTATAGAAGTAATTGATAGAGGTAAAGGTATTTCAAAGGAAGAGCAGGAGAAAGTATTTGAAAGAAGTTATATAGGAGAGTTATCAAGAAATAAAGAGGCCTCAGGAAGTGGACTAGGTCTTGCTATAAGTAAAAAGCTAGTTGAAAATATGGAAGGGGCTATAGAAGTGGAAAGTGAAGAGGGGAAGGAAACTGTATTTAGAGTTGCTCTTAAGAACTTCACTGTTTAACTTAAGAATTATGTAAGAAATAAGATATAAAATAGTTAAAAGTTAATTTTAGAATTAAACCATAGGAAGGAGGAAGTTTTGTGGATAGGGTTTCTTTTAATAATGTTACAAAGGAATTTAAAAATAAAGCTGTATTAAAGGGAGTTTCTTTTAATATAGAAGCAGGAGATATCTATGGTTTAATTGGAGAAAATGGAGCAGGTAAAACAACTCTTTTAAAGCTTATAGTTAATTTGCTAAAGCCAACAAGTGGAAATATACAAGTGCTAGGAAAAGAGATTAAGAAAGATAGTTATGATTATTTAAGAAATATTGGAGCTTTAATAGATGAGCCTATATTTTATAGAAAGTTAACTCTTTATGAAAACTTTAAGGTACATTGTGAATACTTAGGGTTTTATGATGAGGAAAAGTTAGAAAGTGTATTAAAAATGGTAGGTCTTTATAATAAGAAAAGTAAGAAAATTAAAGAATTATCCTTTGGAGAAAAGCAAAGATTAGCTATTGCATATGCACTTATAACAGAACCAGAGCTTTTAATCTTAGATGAGCCAACCAACGGACTAGATCCTATTGCAATAGTTGAACTAAGAGAGATTTTATTAAAACTTAATAGAGAGTTTAATACTACAATAATAATATCAAGTCATGCTATTAATGAACTTGAAACACTAGTAAATAAGGTAATGTTTTTAAAGAATGGAGAAATAGTTGAAGATGGATTACTAGAAGAGATAAAGGAAAAGTGTTCAGTTTATATTGAAATTGAAGTTGAGGAGTCTTCAAAGGCTTTAGCTATTTTGGAAAAAGAATTAAATATAAGAAATATGAAGCTTATAAATAAGAATACTATTAGAGTTTATGAAGATTTAGAGGAAAGAAAAAAGATATTAAGTACTTTGGTAAAAAATGATGTAGAGGTATTATCCTTTAATATGGTCCAAATCTCCCTAGAGGAATATTTCATAAGAAAGGTAAGGGGGGATTTGAGATGTTTAATTTAATGAAGATAGAATTTAAGAAGAACAAAATGAAGAGTGATATTTTTGGAGTGGTTTTAGCCAATATTGCTATATTTATTGCATCAACAATTACTGCTATATTAGTTGGTTTTAAGGATGTTTCTGAGGAAAATGTGATCTATTATCATATAGAACAAATTGTACAAGTAACAGTAGTTATATTTTCTGTTTATGGTGCAATACTAGTGGGTAACTTAGTAGGGGATGAATTTAATGATGGCACAGTAAAAACTCTATTTTTATATCCTCAAGCTAGAGGAAGAATATTATTAGCTAAGGTTTGTACTGTTATAGCCTTTGTTGTTTTAAGTATAATATTTACCTTAGGATTGCAACTAATTTTATTCTTAGTAAGTAATAAGGTATTTAGTTTTTATGTAGGCTTAGGATACAACTATATTGTAAGCAGGCCAATTATTTATTTCATGGGAATAATATCAGCTATAGGCTTTGTGCTTTTAGCTACATTTATATCATATAAGAGCAAGTCCACATTGTTAACTGTATTAGTTATCCTTTTAATATCTGGAAAGAGTTATGCTGATAGACTTGGAACAACAAGCACTTTAAATACTATTTTTCCAATTATTATATTTATTATAGGAATTTTATCTTATGTATATGTAGGGAAGGATTTGAATGAGATAGATATATAGGAGGGAAAATGAGAAGGTTAAAAAAGATTATATTAATAGTAAGTATTTTATCTGGTTTACAGTTTATGGGGTGTGAGTATATTTCCCCGAATAAAGACGACTATAGTTTTAACATATCAGAAAATTATCAAGTATATCATGTGGGAGGGACTAGTATAACAAATAAGTCTGGCAACGATATAGTTGAGCCAAATGTTATTGGTGTTGGGTGGGATAAAAGATTTATAATAGTAAATCAAGAAAGAGAAAATATTAATAGTTACTGGATTATAGATATGGAAAATAATATAGTGTATGAAGAAATGAATTATGAAGAATTTAAACAAAAGAGGGAAGAGTTAGGAATAAGTAATGAAGTCAAACTTACAAATCCAGATGAGTTTAAAAAAGATTAGGAGAGGAAATATGAAACACTTTAATAGAAAATACTTATTTTTCGTAATAGTCTTCATTTTTATATTAGGTTTTTTAGCAGTTAAATATATGATATCAGTTACTCTGAATAGTGCATCTAACTTTGACAAGTCAATTACACTAAATTCCCATTATGTACTAACTAATACCTCTGCAAAAGAATATAAAGTAATTACAAAGGAAACTTCAGAAGTAGTTATTTCTGAATATATTAATTCATATAAAATAAGTGGATATAATATCTATTTAAAACAAACACCCAGAGATGATACTAAAACAAACTATTGGGTTATATGTAATGATAAAATTATAGGTCCTATGGATAATGCTACACTTTACTCTAAATATAAGGTTGATTCTAATACTTTTGAAAAAATAACACCTTAAGAGTTATCAAATTATATTTAATTATCGTCTTTATTCCAAACTGATGTGGCTAGTATTTTTTTATTTAGATAAGTAATAATAATTTATTCTTCATTAGTTAATCCTATTAATAAATGATTAAGAAAAAAATCTCTTGTTGCTAGGATTTTAAAATGATGATAAAATTAAATTGAGGGCAAGAGAAAACGTTATCATAAATATGGGAGGGACATAATATGAAGAAAAATGAAAAGCTAAATGAACAAGTATTAAATGATGAAGTAAACGAAGGGTTACAAAGTCAAGGAGTAGTAGATGAGGGGATAAAGGATCAAGCTACTATATTAAAGGAATATGAGGATACTTTAGGATATTAATTAGGGTAATAAGGTATAAAGATAGAGAAATTGCAAAGCAATTTCTCTTTTTTCTTACCTTTAGTACAAATGGAATAAATATCTATTCCACATTTTTTAATTTACTGATAAAAATTGTTTTGTAAGTTCCTTATTGTTGTAAAGTGTTATTGCATTTTGTATAATTTGAACATTAAACTTTCTAGCTACTAATTGTTCACCATCAACATTACATACAATATCTTCATTAGTTTTTATTATTAATGAATCACTTTTTCCTTTATGTATAATTGGTGATTTTTCATGGTTACCTTTAATTAGTTTTAAGAAAAGACTAGGAATCTTTAATTTTGAAATTTTTTTAGCAAAATAAATATCAAAAAGACCATCACTAAGTTCTGCATTTGGGGCAATTTTGTAACCTCCGCCATAGTATTTTCCATTACATATGGCTAGCAAAGTGAACTTGTCCTTTATTTGAGAGTTATTTAAGTTAAATTCAAGATTCTTATATTTATACTTAAAGAAAGTATAAAGAATACTAATGTTATAAATTTGTGATGGTGGAATTTTAGTTTTTTTCATTATGCTTACATTGTTAGCAACATCAGCATCAATTCCAATACAAGCTATATTTATAAAATATCTATCATTAATTTTTCCTATATCAATAGTTGGAGAAATCTCATCCATAGCCATAAGTACTCTATGAAAATCATTTCCACTACCAGCTGGAAGAATTCCAAAAAGATTCTTAGAGCCAACAATACCATTTAACACTTCATTCATAGTACCATCTCCACCAACACTATAGATTATCCCTCCTAAGTTTTCATATTCTCGTGCTATTTTTGTAGCATCATTAGGAGCTTTGGTAAATCTTACAATGTAGTTTATGTTTTCCTTCTTACATACTTCTTCTACTTTATTAAGTATTTTTAAACTTTTTCCTCCACCAGCAAATGGATTTACAATAAATACGTGTGTCATAAAGTCCCCCTTGTTTAAAAAGCTGTATATATTAAGTATATCATTATTGGTTATGTAGTATATATACAATAATGATAAAAATGAAGAGTATAAGTAGTAGATGAATTCATTGACTGAACTTTCACAAGAATATATAATTTAAGCATGAAATGTAATATTATGGAAATACAGAAGGGGGATAATAGAATGAGTACATTTAATAATAGTGATAGAATAAATCCAATATATACATGGCCAGTAATAATTATAGCAATTATACTATTTTGGCCGATTGGTATTTACTTAATTTATAAACGTACACAGACAAATAAAAAGGCAATTTTGACTACTGGAAAAGGAGTAAGAATTGTTTCATATCTATGTTTTTTTATGACTTTTTGTGGGCTTGTATCCTTTGTTGATAGTGGGTGGGACTTATCTGATATAGTTTTAGCTCTATTCTTTTTAGTAGCTGGAGTAGTTCTATTTATGACGTCAAAAAAACTTTCAGTAAAAGCAGAAAAATATAGAAAGTATATTGCTATAGTAGTAAATGGAGGAGAATGCAATTTAGTTAGAATTGCTGAAATAGTAAACTTAACTGTTAGAGAAGTAAGAGAAGATATAGATGATATGATAAGTTCAGGATATTTTCAAGGAGCTTATATTGATGAAAGGGAAAATGAATTAGTAATTCCATCACAAAAACCTAATAATGAGTACTATAAACCCAATGTTGTTATTTGTAAGTGCTGTGGTGCTAGAAATATAGTTAAGGGTAGTGTAGGAAGATGTGAATACTGTGATTCTCCAATATAAATAAGTTTTAATTAAACTCAAGCATGTGCTTGAGTTTTTTATTTTTTATGAAATTATAAAAAAGTACACGTCATTTTTTGACGGTAAAATATGTACTTTTTAGTGATAGACTAAAAATATAAAATAAAAGGAGGAGATATTATGGCTTTTTCAAAAGACTTTTTATGGGGGGGAGCTACAGCAGCAAACCAATTTGAAGGTGGATGGAACAAAGGTGGTAAAGGATTATCTACTGATGATGTTATTACAAATGGAACACATACATCACCTAGATTAGTAACTTATAAATTACAAGATGGAACAACAGGCGGTGTGCCCATGTTTAACATAAAGGATATTCCAGAAGGAGCAGAACTTTGTTGTCTTGATGATAAATTATATCCAAATCATGATGGAATAGACTTCTATAGTAATTATAAAGAAGATATAGCTTTATTTGCAAAGATGGGATTTAAATGTTTTAGATTATCAATAGCATGGTCAAGAATATTCCCACTTGGATATGAAGAAACACCAAATGAAGAGGGATTAAAATTCTATGATGATGTATTTGATGAATTATTAAAATATGGAATAGAACCTGTGGTAACAATATCTCACTATGAAACACCACTTGGATTAACTAAGAAGTGGAATTCCTGGGCAGATAGAAGAACTATAGATTGTTATGTAAGATATTGTGAAACTATCTTTAATAGATATAAAGATAAGGTTAAGTATTGGATGACATTTAATGAAATAAACTGTATAGAACTTGGAAGTTATATGGCAGGTGGTGTTATTGCTAGAGATAAGCAAACTACTATGCAAGCTGCTCACCATCAATTTGTTGCAAGTGCAAAAGCCGTAATTCTTGGTCATAAAATTAATCCTGAATTTAAAATAGGCTGTATGCTTGCATATATGTTAAATTATCCATATAGCTGTAATCCAGATGATGTTTTAGTAGCTTGGCAAAAATCAAGTGGTAACTATTTCTACACAGATGTTCAATGTAGAGGATATTATCCTTCTTATAAGCTAAAAGAGTTTGAAAGAGAAGGTATAAATATAAAAATGGAAGATGGAGATAAGGAAATATTAAAGGAAGGAAAGGTTGATTACTTAGCCTTTAGTTATTATATGTCCTTAACTGTATCAGCTAACCCAGAGGATGGAACTAAAAAATCATCTGGTAACTTAATGGGTGGTCTTAAAAATCCTTACTTAGAAGAGTCTGATTGGGGATGGGCAATAGATCCAACAGGAATGAGAGTTGCTTTAAATTATCTATATGATAGGTATCAAATTCCATTATTTATAGTGGAAAATGGACTTGGTGCATTTGATAAGGTTGAGGAAGATGGAAGTATAAATGATGATTATAGAATAGATTATTTAAGAAAACATATAAAGGCTATGGATGATGCTATAAACATTGATGGAGTTGATTTAATGGGATACACACCATGGGGATGTATAGATTTAGTTAGCGCATCAACTGGGGAAATGGCAAAGCGTTATGGTTTTATTTATGTTGATAAATATGATGATGGTACTGGTGATTACAGCAGAAAGGAAAAGAAGTCCTTTAACTGGTATAAGAAAGTAATTGCATCTAATGGAACAGATTTAGATTAGAATATATATTGCAATAGTCCTTCAATTGTTTTTTTGATGTTTAGATGATATAATGTCAAAAGAATTTATTGGAGGATTATTTTTTATGGAATATATTTTAATGGTTTTATTTCAATATATTAGGGAACATTCAGATAATGATACTAATATCATTATTGCAAAGAAACTTATTAATAATATAGATAAAGTAAAGGATATGAATTTAGAGAAGTTTTCGGAATTATGTGCTTGTTCACCTTCAACTGCAACAAGATTTTTTAGAGAAATTGGGCTAAAGAATTTCACAAATGTAAAGGCAATTCTAGAAATGCCTAATGAAGTTTACAAATATGAGGATTTTAGTCAGCAAGGTTATTATGAAAAGATAATAAATGGACTAATGGTTACAAGGAACAATTTATCTGATGATATTATAGAAAGATCAATTAAGCTAATAAAGGATGCAAAAAGAGTTATTATTTTTGGCTTTGAAAATAACCTAGCTATAACATTAGAATTTCAATGTAGAATGATGATGAAGGGAAAATATGTTGAAGTACTGCCTATAAGTTCTGTAGATGAGGAAGCTTCGAAGTTAACCAATAAAGATTTAGCAATTTTTATTTCTTTTAAGGGAAATTATTTTACAATTGAAGATAATCAGAAAATGGTATCTGAAATGAAGGGGAAAACTATTCTTATTACAGAAAATACGGAAAATGAATTTACTAAGTATTTTGATTTAATACTTTTATGTGGGGAGAATTCCTTTTATGGGGAAGGTATGTATTCTTTGTTATATATTTTAAACTCCCTATGTGCAAATTATTAATAATTACAGGTCAAAATTTAACGTCTAAAGTTTAGCATATTTGTGCTAAACTTTTTTTGATGAGAAAAACATTTTACTAAATATTTAGTGAAATTAAGGAGGAGTATAAAATGAATAATGAGAGAATTAAAATTAATGAAACTGCCTATTTAGATACATATATTCTTCATAACTCACAAGAATATAATGTTGGTAAAAGAAGGCCGTTAGTAGTTGTTTGTCCTGGCGGAGGATACGCATTTACAAGTGATAGAGAAGCAGAGCCAATAGCGTTAAAATTTAATAGCGTTGGATTGCATAGTGTTGTGCTTTGGTATACTACTGGAGATGTTAATAAAAATACACCAGAGCACGCTTTAATAGAGATTGCGAAATGTATGAAGATAGTAAAGGAAAATGCAGATAAGTGGCTCGTAGATACTGAAAAAGTTATAGTATGTGGTTTCTCTGCAGGTGGGCATTTAGCTGCAAATTTAAGTGTAAATATGTTAAATCAAGAACTTGCAGATAAAGCTGGTGTTACACTAGAGGATTTAAGGTTATGTGCATCTATCTTATGTTATACAGCAATTGAAGCAAACCCTATAGAACCAGGAGATAAGGGCTTTGGTAGCAAAATACTTGATTTAAAATATAGTCAAAATGAAAGATTTTTTGGGGTTGATAACCCAACTGAAGAGGAATTAAATAAATTTAATTTAGTAAACAAAGTAAGTAAAGATGTACCACCGACTTTTATGTGGCATACCTGTGAAGATGTGTTGGTTGATGTATCTGGAATAATTAAGTATTCACTAGCTTTAAGAGAAAACAATGTTCCTTTTGAGCTTCATATTTTTGAGAAGGGTGAGCATGGACTTGCTTTGTGTGATAGAACAACGGCTAGAAAGGAGAGTCATTTTAATAACCATGTAATACGTTGGTTTGATTTGTGTATGGAGTGGCTTTCAGATTATATAGATTAATAAACATTTATAGAAAAAAAGTGTTATTACATAAGGTAATAGCACTCTTTTTTTATATAAATACATATAAGGGGGGATATACAATATTTACTAAATATTAAGTTAATAGAAATGGTTACATTAGTAATGAAATGTAGTTTTTTTCTAGTTGAAAGGGAATAATAAAAGAAAAAAGCATAAATTTAATAAAATTTAGTTATAATTTAGTAAATATTTATTTGTAAAAAGGTTTACAAATTTAGAAAAACCATTTATAATTAGTATTGTAATAATTGATCAATTAAATAATTAAAAGAACTTATTTATAAATTTGGAGGGGTTAAGATGAAAGACAAAGAACAAATTATGGACAAGGTTATGCTGTTTGCTGAAAAAGTAAAAACTAATAACTATCTTTCTGCAATATCAAATGGGTTAATGATGCTAATGCCTTTATTAATGATTGGATCAATAGCTTTATTGTTAGCTGTACTACCGATTGAAGCGTGGACTAATTTTGTAGCTAAAATTGGATTATCACCTTTTCTTATGGCAGCTTCTACTTTAACAACAAGTTTGTTAGCTTTATATGCATCTTTTACTGTAGCATATTGTTTGGCTGAAAATTTAGGACAAAAAGCTATAGGCGCTGGTTGTATATCAGCATTCTGTTTTTTAATTATTACTCCATTAGCTAATTTTGAAACCGGTAGCTATTTAGATATTAGTTGGCTTGGTGCAAAGGGATTATTTGGAGCTATGATAGTAGCTTTAATTTCAGGTAGATTATATTGCTTGTTCCTTGATAAGAAAATAACAATTAAAATGCCGGATAGTGTACCACCTGTAGTATCAAGTACTTTTGCAGGTTTGTTCCCAGCAATTATAGTAGGATTCTTATTTGTATTTGTTGCTTTGGGATTCTCATTAACTAGGTATGGTTCATTTGCTGATTTTGTTTATGCAATTATATCCACTCCATTACAAAATCTTTCTGGTTCAGTTTGGTCGCTTTTATTTATAGTGTTAGTCCAAATGGTTTTATGGTTCTTTGGTCTACATGGTTCTTTGGTTGTAGGAAGTTTTATAAGTGCTTTGTATTTACCAATGGATACAATGAACATGGAAGCTGTTATGGCAGGAGTTGCTAATTCAGATTTACCTAATATAATGGGTAAAAGCTTTTATGAATTATTTGCTGGAATAGGAGGAGCTGGTGGTACTTTATCATTAATAATTGTAATGCTTATATTTGCAAAAGCTAAGCAACATAAAGCAATTGCTAAGTTAGCTGTTGGTCCTGGATGCTTTACAATAAATGAACCAATAGTATTTGGATTACCTTTAATATTAAATCCAATTATGGCTATACCATTTATTTTAGTTCCATTAGTTCAAGTTTTTGTGGCATATTTGGCTATAGCTTCAAATATTGTTCCAAGATTATCTGGAGTTCAAGTGCCATTTGGAACACCAATATTATTTAATGGCTTTGTAGCAGGGGGATGGAAAGTAGCAGTTCTTCAAGTTGTATTAATAGCTATAGGTATATTAATATACTTCCCATTCTTTAAAATATTAGATAAACAAGCTTTAAAGAGTGAAGAGGCGTCATCTTAAGAAATATTAGCACGATAGTGTTCAAAATATAAAATAATAGAAAATAAGAGTTTGAGGCTTGTTTTAGCTGAAAACTCTTATTAATTATAGAGGAGAGGTAATTTATGGAGTATAAAATTAGATTAGGTGTTGTAGGAACAAGAAGAAATATTTTTAGTAGGGAAGATGCTATAAAATACAATGATATTATATTAGATAAATTAAAATCTATGAATATTGATATTGTAGATATTAAAGATATAAATGAAGATGGACTATTATTTGATGAAAGTCATGTTCAACCTATAGTTGATAAACTAACAAGTGAAAAGGTTGATGCTTTATTTTTCCCGCATTGTAACTTTGGAACAGAAGATTTAGTGGCAAAGGTAGCTAAAAACTTTAATCTTCCAGTTCTTTTGTGGGGCCCTAAAGATGAAAGCCCTTTAGAAAATGGAGCAAGACTTAGAGATTCTCAATGTGGTCTTTTTGCAACTGGAAAGATATTAAGAAGATTTAGAGTAAAGTTTTCTTATTTAACAATGTGTGATGTAGAAGATAAGCAATTTGAAGAGGGAATTAATAGATTTATTGCAACTAGTAATATTGTAAAGGAAATTAGAAACTTAACAGTATTACAAATCTCAACTAGACCGGCTGGATTCTGGACAATGATGGTTAATGAAGGTGAGTTATTAGAAAAGTTTAATATTAAGGTTCATCCTGTAACTATGGTAGATGTTCAAAAAGAAATGAACAGATTAGTAGAAGAAAATGGACAAGAATTACAAGATGTAGTTAATTATATGAAAGAAAAAATGATAATTAATGTAAGTGAAGATGGAGTGAGAAAAACAGCTGCTTTAAAAATAGCTATGAAAAACTTTGCTAATAAGTATGGATGCAAAGCTGTTGCTATTCAATGTTGGAACTCAATGCAAGATGCATTAGGAATATTCCCTTGTGTTGCAAACTCTCTTTTAAGTGATGATGGAATTCCTGTAGCTTGTGAAACAGATATTCATGGTGCTATTACATCGGTAATAGCTCAAGCAGCTACTATGGGAAAAGTTAAACCTTTCTTTGCGGATTGGACAGTTCCTCATCCAACAAATCCAAATGGAGAACTTTTACAACATTGTGGGCCATGGCCTGTTTCATTAATGAAGGGAAAACCAAGTTTTGGATCTCCGTTTGCCTTTAATCACTCTCATCCAGGAGCTTTACATGGAGAGCTTATTGGTGGAGATATGTCTATAATTAGATTTGATGGTGATAATGGAGAATATTCATTATTAATGGGACATGCTAAGGGCATAGAAGGACCATTTAACCAAGGAACTTATGTATGGATTGAAGTGGAAAACCTAAAGAGATTAGAAGAAAAGTTAGTTTGTGGTCCATATGTTCATCACTGTGTAGGAATTCATGCAGATATACTTCCTCAAATATATGAAGCGTGTAAGTATCTGGGATATTTAACTCCTGATTTTTATGATAATATAGAAGAAAAAGTAAAAGAGCAATTAAGAGGTGAATAAAATATGTCTGTAAAGGTAAGTAACAACCAAAGAACCTTTATAAAGGATGGAAAGAAGTTTTTTTATTTAGCAGATACATGTTGGAGTGCATTTACCAATATAACAATTGAAGAGTGGGAATATTACTTAAACTTAAGAAAGATGCAAGGGTTTAACGTTTTACAAATAAACATTATGCCTCAGTGGGATGCTAGTGGTACAGATCTTAATTATTATCCTCTTCCTACAAAGGATAAAATGACTTTTGAATTTACTGATTTTAATATGGAATATTTTGAACGTGCAAAAACTATGTGCAAAATGGCTAAAGATAAAGGATTTGAATTAGCGTTAGTGGTTTTATGGTGTAATTATGTTCCTGGAACATGGGCAAGCAACATGAATAGTTCAAATATAATGCCATATGATTTTATTGATAAATATGTAGAAGTGGTACATAGCACTTTCTCAGATTTAGAACCTATGTATGTAATTAGTGGAGATACTGATTTTGATACAGATGATACTAAAAAGTATTATATGAAGGCATCAAATTTATTAAGAAAGCTTGCACCAAACTTGTTGCAAACACTTCATATAAAAGGAAGGTTAGATGAAATTCCAGAAGAGTTTATTGATAAAATAGATTTTTATATGTACCAATCTGGTCATAATGCGCAAAACTTAGCTATGCCATATTTATTAGCGGAAACTCTATACAAAAAGTATCCAGCAAAGCCTTTACTAAATTCTGAACCATGTTATGAACAAATGGGATTTAGTAGAAGAATGTATGGTAGATTTTATAGATATGATGTTAGAAGAGCAGCTTGGATGAGTATACTTTCTGGTGCATCAGCAGGGGTGACTTATGGAGCTCACGGTATTTATAGCTGGCATAAAATAAATAAAAATTTTGGACTTGGAATAGGTGAAGGCTTTGATGCACCTAATCCTTGGAATGATGCAGTGAAGTATCCAGGAGCTTGGGATTATGGTTATATAAAGTATATTTTTGAAATGTATAATATAGAAGAGCTTATTCCTATGGATAAAGTGTTAAACGAAGTTAAAGATATTAGAATGGCTGGTACATTAGAACAAGATAAAATATTTATCTATGTTCCAGTCAATACAACTGTTAAAGTTGATTTAGACTTATCGGATTACAATATTAAAATTATGGATTTAGAAGATAAGAATATTTGTATACCTAACCATGAAGTTGTAGATGGAAAAACAACTATTCACATGCACAATTTTGAACAGGATGGGTTAATAATATTGAAAAAAGAGATTTAACATTTGTTAAATCTCTTTATTTCTCTAAAAAGATACATAAAAGTGATAAATATTTAGTAAATATGTTTGTTTTTATTTAAAAATGGGATATACTTATAATAGTGAATAAAAAGAAATTAGCATAAGTAGGTAAGGAGAAAAAGATGAAGACAATAATGCAAGATATTGCAAAATTAGCACAAGTATCTCCTGGAACAGTTTCTAATGCCCTTAATAACAGAAAAGGAGTAGGGAAAGAAACGAAGGAGAGAATACTGAAGATAGCAGAAGAATTAGGATACTTCAAAACTCAAAAAAAGAGTGAAGATAAAATAATTAGAATGATAAAATTTAAAAAACATGGATATATATTATCAGATACTCCATTCTTTTCAAAGTTAATCGAATCTTGTGAAAGAACTTGTAGAAATAGTGGGTATGAACTTTTAATTACTCAAGTTGAAGCTGGAAAAGACACTAAGGAAGATATACAAAAAATATTTACTCAAAAGAGAGTAGATGGAATATTGCTTTTAGGAACTGAGATGGAAGAAGAGGATTTTAGTGAGTTTGAAAATCTAAATATTCCAATGGTAGTTGTAGATACTTATTTTAAAGCTAAGGATTGTGATTTTGTTCTTATTAATAATGATAGAGGAGCATATTTAGCTACTAAATATTTAATTGATAGAGGCATTAAGGATATTGGTTATATAGGTAGTACTGTAGATATTAGTAACTTTAAGTGTCGTAAGGAAGGATTCTTTCAATCAATGAAAGAGCATAACCTAGAGGTTTATGAAGAGAATATGTATAAGGTAGAACCAACTACAGATGGAGCCTATAGAGATTTTAAAGAGATATTATCAAATGAAAATATAAAACTTCCAAAAGCATTATTTGCATTTAATGATATTATTGCATTAGGAGCAATAAAAGCTATGAATGAAAAAGGAATTAAGATTCCTGAAGATGTATCTATAGTTGGATTTGATGATATTCCGTTTAGTGATATGATAAATCCTCCAATGACTACTGTAAGAGTAGATGTTGAAAGATTAGGCAAGGTTTCTATTAACAGATTAATAGAAAAGATAGAAGAAGAGGATGAAGGGAAGCTAAAAGTACAAATATCTACTGATATTGTTGAAAGAAAAAGTGTTATATAAAAGGTTTTAAGAGTTGATTTAAAAAAGTCAGCTCTTTTTTATTTGTCTAAACTAAAAATTTATATAAAAATACTAAAATATTTACTGAATTTCTTGAAAAATATATACTAAATATTTATAATAAGGGTAAAGGATAAAATATGGGAGGTAAAGTAATGAATAATTTAGTATTAGAGTTAAATGAAAAAGCTAGAGAAATTAGAAAAGATGTAGTTAGTTTAGTCTACAGCGCAAAAGCTGGACATGTAGGAGGTTCACTTTCTAGTGCAGATATAGTAACTACACTTTATTATTCAGTCATGAATATTAATCCAGAAGATCCCAAAAATGAAGATAGAGATAGATTTATAATGAGCAAAGGTCATGCAGCAGAGTTATTATATTGTGTTCTTGCTGATAAAGGATATTTTCCAAAAGAGAAATTAGAGAGTTATAGTAAGTTTGGTTCAACTTTAATTGGACATCCAAATAACAAAAATGCAGGTGTTGAAATTAATACAGGAGCACTAGGTCATGGACTTTCAGCATCTGTAGGAATGGCACTTGGTGCAAAAAGAGATGAAAAAGATTACAAAGTGTTTACATTATTAGGAGATGGAGAACTAGCAGAAGGTTCTGTATGGGAAGCAGCTATGGCAGCAACTCACTATAAGCTAGACAACTTAACTGCAATTATAGATAGAAATGGACTTCAAATATCGGGAAGAACAGAAGATGTTATGGCTTTAAATTCTCTTGAAGATAAGTGGAGAAGTTTTGGTTGGAATGTAATTGTTTTAAATGGTCATGATATAGAAGCATTATTAAAAGCATTTTCAAAAGATTCAATTCAAAAGGACAAGCCTACTATGATAATAGCTAATACAGTAAAGGGAAAAGGTGTATCATACATGGAAAATGTTGCAAAGTGGCATCATGGAGTACCTACTGAAGAAGAATATAAGATTGCAATGGAAGAACTTAATAGTTTATAGGAGGGATTAATAATGAATAAGATAGCTAATCGTCAAGTAATTTGTGATACATTAATGGAATTAGCAAAGGATGATAAAGATATATATGTTTTAACAAGTGACTCTAGAGGATCTGCATCAATGACAAACTTTGCAAATGAATTTCCTAAGCAATTTGTTGAAGTTGGAATAGCAGAACAAAACCTGGTTGGAATAGCAGCAGGACTTGCAACTACAGGGAAGAAGTGCTTTGCAGCATCACCTGCTTGTTTCTTAACAATGAGAAGCATAGAACAAGTTAAGGTAGACGTTGCATATTCAAATACTAATGTAAAGTTAATAGGAATAAGTGGTGGAGTAAGCTATGGTGCACTAGGAATGTCCCATCATTCACTTCAAGATATTGCTGTAATGAGAGCTATTCCTAATATGGATATATTCTTACCAGCAGATAGGTTTGAAACAGAAAAACTTATAAGAGAATTAGTTAAATATGATAAACCAGCTTATATAAGAATAGGAAGAAATCCTGTAGATGATGTTTATGAATCAACTGACTTTGACTTTGAAATTGGTAAAGCTAATGTTATGAGAGAAGGAAAAGATATAACAATTATTGCAACAGGAGAAACAGTAAAACCAGCAATAGAAGCATCAGATGAACTTAAAGAATTAGGCATTAAATGTAGAGTATTAAATATGCATACTATTAAGCCTCTTGATGAAGAAGCTATTATAAAAGCAGCTAAGGAAACAGGTCATATTATTACTGTGGAAGAACATAGCATTTATGGTGGACTTGGAGCCGCTGTATCAGAAGTAGTTGTACAAAATGCACCAGTTCCAATGAAAATTGTTGGTATTAAGGACGAAGCAGCAATTACAGGAACAAGTAAAGAAATATTTAATTACTATGGCTTAAGTAAAGAAAACTTAGTGAAGTTAACTAAAGAATTAATTGAAAAAACTAGATAGGTACAAGGCTATGAAGAAGTATATTATTGCAATAGATCAAAGTACAGCAGGTTCTAAAGCTCTTTTAGTAAATAAGGAAGGAAAAATTCTTTATAAAAGTAGTAAAAGGCATAACCAAATATATCCTAAGAGAGATTATGTTGAACATAACCCTATTGAGATATATGAAAATGTAATTTCTTTACTAAAGGAATTAATAGAGCAAAACAGTTTAAGGGGGGAAGAGATATCTTCCCTATCTATTACAAATCAAAGAGAAACGGTAGTTGTATGGGACAAAGTAACTGGGGAACCAGTTCATAATGCTATAGTATGGCAGTGTAGAAGAACTACTAAGATTTGTGAGGAGATAAAGGATTTAGGGTTAGAAGAGAAGATAAAGGAAAAAACAGGACTTGTATTAGATCCTTACTTTTCAGCAACAAAAGTTAAATGGATTCTTGATAATGTTGAAGGTGCAAAAGAAAAGGCTGAAAAAGGAGAACTATTACTTGGAACAATTGAAAGCTGGTTAATATGGAAGCTTACTTATGGAAAATCTCATGTGTCAGATTACACTAATGCAAGTAGGACAATGTTATTAAATATAAATAGCTTATCTTGGGATAAAGAACTTATGAAAATATTTAGCATTACCCAGGAAATGTTACCTAAGCTTAAAAATTGTGATGATATTTTTGGATATACAAATATTGAGGGAGTAGTTGATATAGAAATTCCTATATGTGGTGTTATAGGGGATTCTCAAGGGGCACTATTTGGACAAAGAGCCTTTGAAAAAGGAATGGTTAAGGCAACCTTTGGAACAGGATGTTCTGTGCTTATGAATACTGGAAGTCAGTTAATGAAATCTGAAAATGGATTGGTTTCTGCTTTAGGATGGAAAACAAGGGATGGAGCAAACTATGCTTTAGAGGGAATAATTCATAGTAATGGAGATACTTTAAATTGGCTTAAGGATAATTTAAACATGTTTTCTAATTTTGATGAATTTCAAGAAGGGATAGAATCTTTAGATAGTAATGAAGGAGTATATTTAGTACCAGCCTTTTTAGGTTTGGGATACCCATACTGGAGTCACAATGCAAAAGCTTCAGTTGTAGGATTATCAAGAAGTTCAGATAAGAGACATATAATGAGGGCAGCATTAGAAAGTATAGCTTATCAAATTAATGCTGTAGTAAGAGGAATGAGCAAAGAAAGCCAGATTGAAATAAAAGAGCTAAAGGGCGATGGTGGAGCTACAACTAATAAGTTTTTAATGCAATTTTTATGCGATTTATTAGATATAAAGGTGGTAAGATCTTCAGTTGAAGAACTATCAGCTATGGGTGCAGTTTACTTAGGAGGATTAGGAACAGGCTTTTGGAAATCTATAGATGAAATAAAAAATTTAGATAGAGGGGAAGATGAATTCCTTCCTAAAATGGATGAAGTAAATAGAAAAGAGTTATGTAAAGGTTGGGATAACGCAGTTGAAAGTGTGTTATTTATGTACAAAAGTAATTAAATAAATAGAGGTGTATCATGAAAAAGAATAAAGATGAATTAATCCAAATTTCTAAACAAATTAGAAAAGATATAGTAGA
>JAQEYV010000010.1:0-94141 GCA_027692445.1 Clostridiaceae bacterium OF42-15pH9A
AGCTGACTGATACTAATAGGTCGAGGGCTTGACCAAGTTAAAGATATTTCAATAATTATGTGCGATTTTCAGAGAACAACTCTGATTAATATTCCGCGGTAGCTCAATGGTGGAGCACTCGGCTGTTAACCGATAGGTTGGAGGTTCGAGCCCTCTCCGCGGAGCCATTTAGAATTTTAAGCGATGGATTACCATCGCTTTTTTTGATGTCTAGGAAAGTATAAAATTTTAATTTGCCATAAATCAAAGGTATTATTACATATCCATATTAAAAAAATATAAAATCAAGGATAATAATTTTATAATTTCCTTACCTTTGGTATGAGTGGAGAGGATATTTGTTTTGATGTGACTTGGAGCTTTGTGACGGAACAAGCAAAATAAATATCCCCTCCACCTTTTTGTATATTCAAATATGTTAATTAAATTGTAACTACCTTGAATAATATTTATATTATAATAAAAATTAATAGTATGATGTAAAATGAGGTAAGAATCAATAAAATAAGAGAAAATAGTATTGAGGTGTTATGATGACAAAGATTTTATTAGTAGAAGATGAAGAGAGTATAAGAGGTTTTTTAAAGATAAATTTAGAACGAAATTCTTTTGAGGTTATAGAAGCAGGAACTGGAGAAGAGGGAATTGAAAAAGCTTTATTAGAAAAACCTGAAATAATAATTTTAGATGTTATGCTTCCTGGAATTGATGGATTTCAAGTTTGTAGTAGACTAAGAAAAGAGTTTCCAAATGCAGGGATAATTATGTTAACAGCAAAAGGGCAAGACATGGATAAAATTATGGGATTAGAGTTTGGTGCTGATGATTATATAATAAAGCCATTCAATCCTTTAGAAGTTGTACTAAGGGTAAAAGCTATTTTAAGACGTATAGGTGTAAGTGGAGAGGAAAGTAATAAGGATAAAAACAAGTTAATGGGTGGTCCATTTATAATTGACTTATACTCTCAGAAATTATTAAAGGATAATAAAGAGATTGATGTGACTCCTAAGGAATATATGCTAATGAAGCTATTTATTGAAAATCCTAATAGGGCATTTACTAGGGATGAATTATTAAATTTAATATGGGGATATAACTTTTTTGGGGACCCTAAAATAATAGATGTAAATATAAGAAGGTTAAGATCAAAGATAGAAGATGATTCATCAAATCCACAGTATATAGAAACTGTATGGGGAATAGGTTACAGATGGAAGGGATAAGTTATGAGAACAATAAAAAGTAGGTTAGTTAAGAGTTTCTCTATAGTAATATTTATAACTATTTTAGTATTAGATATATTACTTATTACTTTTGTAAAGAAGTACTACTATGATAATATGAATGACCTATTAAAAAATCAGTTACAGGTAACAAGTAACTTTTATAAAAAATACTTTAATTTATATTCTTTAGAGGAAAATATTTATGATAATTTAGATTCATTTTGGGAACAAACTGATGCGCAAATACAGATATATGATAATACTGGGGCGTTATTAATGGATTCTATAGGAGTGATAGAAGATAACGTTAAATATATTGATGTGGAAAAATCACTACAGGGGGAGAAAAATAATAGATGGATTGGAAAAGTAAGCTATTACGATTATAAAGTTATGGCATTATCAACTCCAATAGAGTCTGATGGGAAAGTTATAGGAGTAATTAGATTAGTTGTTTCACTTGAAGCTGTAGATAAGGGAATAAATAATATAATAGTATTTTTCTTAATCATATCTATAACTGTTCTTATTTTTTCAATTTTAGTTAGTACAATTTTAGCAAAAAACATAGTAGTACCAATAAAGAAACTTACTATAGTTGCAGAGGAAATGGCTGGAGGAGATTTAGGGGTAAGAAGTGATACTAATTCAAGGGATGAGATAGGTAAATTAGCTAAGACATTAGATTATATGGCAGAAGAAATACAAAAGAGAGAACAGCTTAAAAATGAATTTATTTCATCTATTTCCCATGAATTAAGGACTCCATTAACAGCTATAAAGGGATGGGTAATAACATTAGATGATTCGCAAACAGATAAAGATACTTTAAAAATGGGATTGAATATAATTGAAAAAGAAACTGATAGATTGGTTAATATGGTAGAGGAACTTCTAGATTTTTCTAGGTTATCAAGTGGTAAAATGACTTTAAATAAAAAAGAAATTTCAATAAAGGCTATTTCTGATTATATTGATGTATATATGTCAGCTAGAGCTAGGCGTGAAAATAAGAAACTTAATATAAATTTAGATTCTCAGAGTAAAAAAATATATGTAGATGTTGATAGAATAAAGCAAGTGCTAATAAATCTTTTAGATAATGCTTTCAAGTTTACAGAAGCAGAAGGGACTATAAGTATAAGTTTTAGTACTGTTGAAGGTTCTTTGAAGATAATTATCCAAGATAATGGGTGTGGAATATCTGAGGAGGATTTGCCAAGGGTAAAGGAAAAATTTTATAAGGGTAAGAATGCAAAATCTAAAAATGGTATAGGTTTGTCTATATGTGATGAAATAGTTAAATTACATGATGGAGAGATTTTTATTGAAAGTGAAGAGGGTAAAGGGACATTAGTAACTGTAATTTTACCAGTAATTAAGGAGGAAGAAGCTAATGAAAAGACTTTTTAGTAGTGTTATATGTATTTTTTTATGTATCTTTCTTCTAATGGGGTGTTCTTTTATTCAACAAGAGAGTAGCTCGGTAATAGTACCTCCACGTAATATGAACTTAAAAATAAAAGGAGCATGGAATGCAGAGGTGTATAAGATATTAGAAGCCAATGTATTATCAGATGAGGATATAAAAAATATAACCTCAAATCCCATAAAAATAAGAAGCAATGGAATTAGCCTATCTGGAGAAGATATTAATAAAATAAAATATACAGTAAAGGTTGTAAAGCCTAATTATACAATTTCTTATGAGAATAAATATAATATGTCAAACTTATTAGGAAATGAGATAGAGAGTATAGATGTGTATTCTATAATATATCAGAATAAAGTATTAGCGGAATTTTTTTATAATACAGAAGAGGAATCCTATTTATATTACCAGGGTATAATCTTTAAAGTTAAGTTAAATAAAGATATAGATATAAGTGAAGAGCAAAAGTATGCTGATTATGAAGGCTCAGTTGTTAAAGATGAATCAAGCATTTCAGAAGGACTATATATAACTTTGAAGAAGCCTTCTACAACAGAAGGGATGCCAGAAACATATAGAACCTTATGGATTAGTACAAAAGATGGAAGCCTTCAAGATGTTAAAGAAAGAGAGAATATTATATTTCCAAGACTTAAGGGTATATGGTATTTAGAGCCAAAGTTGTATGAGGATGAGGAAAGAAAGATAAGGTACGAGTATTTTGAATCAGCTCCAATTGATACATCAACAGTTGAGTATAATGAAAAACTGGTTGAAGAAATAAAAGGTAGCATTGAAGATGGAACAACCCTATTTAGGAATATAAATTTTATAGGTAATGATTATATAGCAACAGAAGTAGTAAGTAATAATAGCAAATATGAATCTGATTATTACGAAGTACTACCAATAGATAATATGAATACATCAACTGGAGTAGCTATAGATGATTTATATACAACGAAAGATTCATATTCTGATTATACAGAGGCTTATAATGAAACATACAATACACTTAATAATGAAATTAAATCATCATTATCACAATATATAGATTATAGTAATTTTACTTTAGTAAGAGATAATGGAAAATGGGTTATCCAGGGGAGAATGTCATCTTTAAAAAATGATAAGTATATTAATTTTCCAACAAGATTAAAACCTATTAAAAAATTACTAAATTATGATACACTATTAATATCATGGAAACTTTTAAAAGGAATTAACCCATATATGGTAGATGCGTATACATCACCATATAAATCTCTAGCAGTTATAATTCTTAAGGATGAGATGCTTATTTACAGAATTGTAGATGGTACCTTATCAGACGAACCGCTAAAAAGGATACAGCTTGAAGAGGGAGAAACTGTTATAATGGCTGAATGGTGTAGTTCGAATTATATTGATAAGTGGGCAAGTGCTTTTAAAGAAAACAGTAGAACAATAAAATAGGAGGATTGAAATGATTTCAAGAGAGGTAGCATCAAAGGTTTTATCTAAGTGTCTAATTACCGGTGGTGATTTTGCAGAAATATTTGAAGAAGATAGTATAAATAATTCTATTGGTATTTTAGACAATAAAGTTGAAAACGCCTTAGGGGGTAGAAGCTATGGCGTTGGTATTCGAATATTTAAAGGATTAAAAAGCGTTTATGCATATACAAATGATAGCAGTAAGGAAGGTCTTTTAGATACTGCATATAAAGCAGCATTAGCCTTAGGGGATTTAAGGGAAGAAAGAACTATTGTAATAAATAATAGAACTGTAATAAATGATAGACATAACATTGAAATATTCCCTAATGTTGTTGATTACAATAAAAAAGTTGGTGTAATGAAAATAGCATATAAAAGTGCCAAGGAATACCATTCAGATATAGCTCAAGTAAGTGTATCATATATAGATAAAGATCAAAAAGTACTTATTGCAAATACAGAAGGGCTTTACGTTGAAGATAGAAGAATTAGAACAAGATTAGCAATAAATGCTGTAGCATCTAAGGATGGGGAAAATCAAACAGGGTTTGAGGGGCCAGGAAGATATAAAGGCTTTGAAATGTTTAATGAGATTGATCCAGAATATTACGGTAAGGAAGCAGCACGTTCTGCATATGTAATGTTAAATGCGCGTAACTGTCCGGCAGGTAGAATGATGGCTGCTATTGATAACGGATTTGGAGGAGTTATATTCCATGAAGCGTGTGGACATTCATTAGAAGCTACATCAGTAGCAAAAGGTAACTCTGTATTCTCTGATTGTTTAGGTAAGCAAATAGCATCTTCAAAAGTAACTGCAATTGATGATGGTACATTACCAAACCATTGGGGTTCAATTAATGTTGATGATGAGGGGACACCTGGAAGAAAAAATGTTCTTATAGAAAATGGAATATTGAAATCATATATGATAGACAAGTTAAATGGTAGAAGGATGGGGATGAATCCAACAGGAAATGCTCGTAGACAAAGCTATAAGTTTGCTCCAACATCTAGAATGACTAATACTTATATTGCAGCAGGAGAAGATGATCCAAAGGATATAATTGCATCAATTCCAGAAGGTTTATATGCTAAAAAACTTGGTGGGGGTTCTGTTAATCCTGTAACTGGTGAGTTCAATTTTGCTGTAGCAGAGGGATATCTTGTTAAGAATGGTGAAATTCAAGAGCCTGTTAGAGGGGCAAGTTTAATAGGTAAGGGTAGCGAAGTATTAATGAATATTGATATGGTTGGAACTAATTTAGCACAAGCTCAAGGAATGTGTGGTTCTTCATCTGGTAGCGTTCCTGTTAATGTTGGGCAACCTATGATTAGAGTAAAAGAAATTACTGTAGGTGGAAGATAGGAGGTTAACATGGAATTTAGAGAATTTAAAGAAAAATTATTTGATAGAGCTAAAAATGAAGGTTTTCAAGAGTGTGAGATATACTTTGTAAACAGAGAAAGTTTAAATATAACTGTTTATGAAGAAGAGGTTGAAAAATATAATTTAAATAAAACTTTTGGATTATCTTTTAGAGGAAAAATTCAAGAGAAAATGGGATATTCATATACAGAAATTATGGATGAAGAAGCAATTGAAATGTTAGTAAAGAATGCTAAGGATGGAGCTAAAACTGTTGAGAGCGAAGATATACAGTTTATTTATAAAGGGGATAAAGAATATGAGGATGTTAAGACTTATTCTGAAGACCTAGAATCAGTAAAACCTAGCGAATTAATAGATATTGCTTTAGATATGGAAAAGGAAGCTAAGAAGTTATCTGATAAAGTAGTTAATCTTGGGGGATGTAGTGTAGGATATGGAACATCTAGTTATGGAATATATAATACAAAGGGGTTAGAGCTTAGTAATAAGACTAACCTGTTAACAGCATATGTAGTACCTATAGTTGAAGAAGCAGGGGAAAAATATGATGGAATGGGTTATGTAACAGCAAACTCATTAAAAGAAGTAAATCCAACAAAGATAGCTAAACAAGGTATTGAAGAGGCGTTATCAAGAATAAATGGTAAAAGCATTAAGTCAGGTAAGTATAAGACATTAATATATAATGAAGCCATGGTTTCATTATTATCAACATTTGCTGGAGTGTTTAGTGGCGATGCAGCACAAAAAGGTCTTTCTTTATTAAAGGATAAAGAAGGAGAAATAATTGCATCATCAATAGTAACATTAGTTGATAATCCGCTATTAAAAGAGGGTCTAGCTTCTACTCCATTTGATGATGAAGGTGTAGCAACATATAAAAAAGAAATTATATCTAAAGGAAAGTTAGAAACTTTACTTCACAATTTAAAGACTGCAAATAAAGCAGGCATAAAAACTACAGGTAATGGATTTAAAGCTTCATATGCATCTACAGTTGGAATATCTCCAACTAACTTCTATATAGAGAAGGGAAGTAAATCTATAGATGAATTATATGAAGAAGTATGGGAAGGGCTAATGATAACTGAGCTTGCAGGAATGCATTCAGGAGCCAATTCTATTACTGGAGATTTCTCATTAGCAGCGAAAGGATTCTATATAGAAAATGGAAAGAAGTCATTTCCTGTTGAACAAATAACTATAGCTGGTAACTTCTTTAACTTATTGAAAGAAATTAAAGTTGTAGGAGAAGACTTAAAGTTCCCAATGAGTAGTGTGGGATCACCATCTGTTATTATTAATGAATTATCTGTTGCAGGAAAATAGTAAAATAATAAGACACGCTGTAAATAGCGTGTCTTATTATTTTTAACGTCTAGGAGAGTATGAAATTTTAATTAGTTATAAATCAAAGATATTAGTACATTTTAATATTAAAAAATATAAAACCAAGGGTAATAATTTTATATTTTCCTTACCTTAAGTACGAAGGAAATAGATATTTATTTTTCTGTGACTTGGAGCTTGTGACGGAACGTGAAAAGTAAATATCTATCTCACCTTTTTACTTATCTTTTTTGAAATAATTAGCTCGTATCATTTTATCTGAAAGATCTAAGGAAGATTTTATTGTTTCTTCATCTTTTGCTGATAAGTTTTCTCCCTTAATTGTTCCATTAGTTAATACAGCATAGCTTCTATTAGTATTTAATAGATTTCTACCTAGTGCTGTATTTTCATATAATGATTTATCTATTCCAAGTAAATACAACATAGTAGGCATTATATCAATTTGACCACCAATAGTTTCCAATGTCTTTGGTTCTTTAATATCTTTATCATAGATTATTAAAGGAACAATAGGATTACCATCATCTAAATACCAAGCTTGTTTTTGAGAAAGTTGGTTTATTCCATGATTATAGTATTTATGAACTCCAGTATGGTCTCCAACTATAACTACTAAAGAATTATCAAGAATTCCTTCTTTATCAAGTAATTCTAAGAAATATCCAATTTGTTCATCTGTATAATGAACACTTTCAAAGTAGCCGCCAAGCTCACTTTTATCTAACTCTTCATCTAATCCTAGCTTTCTATATTCTTGAGGAATATCGAAAGGACCATGATTAGTTAAAGTTATAGTATGAGCAAAGAATGGTGAATTTAAATTCTTTAGCATTGGTACAACTTGTTCGAAGTAACTTCTATCACTTATACCCATACCTATTTGCTCATCAGCATTAAATGAAAAGTAGTCTATAAAGTTATCAAAATCAATACCACCCTTTAATGCATTTGCATAGTTCCAGAAAGAACCTTTATCAGGATGAATAGAAGAGGATGTGTATCCTGCGTCCCTAAGAATTATAGGTAATGAATTATAGGTAGCATTTGGATATCTGAAGAATGTGCTTCCTCTTCGTAATGGCAACATAGATGTATTTACCATTAAGTCAGAATCGGAGCTTGTACCTTCATTAACCTGTTCATATATGTTTGGAAAGTACAATCCTTTTTGTATTAGTTCATCCATTACAGGGGTAATCTTCTTACCGTTAATTTCTTTGCCTAAAACAAATGATTCAAGAGATTCTACTTGAATAACAATTAAATTTTTATTTTTTGAAATTCCAGCATATTCGTTATCAGGTAGATTTTCATTTTTCCAATTATAATATTGATTAATTTGCTTATTTTCTTCTTCTGTCAATTCATAAGGTTTTGAATCCTTATATACATTTATTATATCCATTATGTGATAACCAACAGGTGTAAAATATTTTACTGTATTAGTTGGGTCATATCCATCAAAAAGATATGCATCCTTGACATCCTCATTGTTTAATACAAAAAGATTAAAAGGAACATATAATATAAATGCTAAAGGAATAATAAATGTAGCTAAAAATGTTTTTATAGCTCTTTTAGGATTAATTGAGTAAGTTTTTCTAGTAAAGAAAACGTAAACTCCTAAAATGATAAAGTCTAAGAAGAATATGAAGTCATATGAGCTAAGCATGGACATTACTGAGCCACCAAGGTTATCTAAATTAGCAGTTTGAGTTAATATAAGGATTGAAGGTACTGTTAAGAATCCTCTAAAATACATAACATCTAATAATGTTAATGCAGTAATTAGGGCATCTATAACAAATAGATATATTATTCTACCTTTACCTTTGAATAATAAGCTAAAACTTAAGAATACTAAGGTATAAGCAAAATAATAATTTATACAAGGAGATGCATTGGAAAATCCAAGAGATATGTTAAAGTCATATGGATTTTGATTTTGTATAAATCCTTGTAGAAATATAGCTTTTAAAACTATTCCTAAAAGAGGAATAAGGAATAATCCTATTTTTATTAATTTATTTTTATCAAAATTTTTTAGATAGTTCTTAATTTGTTCTAATAAGTTACTCATTTCTTCACCTCTCAACAGTAATCATAATCAATTATAGTATAATATGATATGGCAAATCAAATTAAAGAAAGAGTATTTATTAAATCTTAATAAATGATATAATTTAAATGTAACCATTTTTATAAATAAATAGCTTTAATTACAGTATGAGGTGATGGTATGAAGAGGATTGACTGTAGAGGTATAGAAGGTCCAAGAGTGATAAAGAAAGTAAAAAAATATTTTGATTCTATTGGTGAAGGGGAAGCAACTGTACGTGTAGATAATGAGATTGCAAATAGTAACATAACAAAATATGCAATGACTCAGGGATATCACGTTGACTCACAAGAGGTTGGGGATGAGTTTAAGTTAACTATTGAAAAAAGAGGATGTTTAGAAGTATTAGAAGAAGATAAAAATTATGTTGTTATAATTTCAACTGATATGTTAGGAAAAGGTGATGAGGAATTAGGAAAGAAATTAATGATTTCTTATTTAGATACAATAAGTGAAGAGTTTAGATTACCTAAGAAGATTATCTTTTTAAATAGTGGTGTAAAGTTGCTAGCTGAAGATTCGAAAGTTATTGAAGGAATAAGACTACTAATTGAAAAAGGTGTTAAAATATACTCATCATCAATGTGTATAGATCACTATGACTTAAGAAGCAAAGTTTTAGTTGGTACAAAAATAGATATGAGTGAAATTGTTGATATTATGAATGAAGCAGATCAATTAATAAAGATATAAAGTAGATTTTATTTAATCTACTTTATATCTTTTATTATTTTCAAAGAGAGTAAGAGTATATAAGTTCTTTTCATTATCACTAAAGAAATCAGCATAGGCATCATTAAAACTATTAGATTTATTATCTATAAAATATACTAAAAAGCCTTTGCAGTATTCATAAGTATATGTTTCTTTTAATTCCTTACAAATATTATTTAGAGTATTCAAATCTGAAGAATTTGCAATAACTTCAATCCTTAAATAATTATCTCCATAGGCTAGGTCTTTTATTTTATATAAACTTTCACTATTTGATGATACTTTTTCAAACTTTCCGTTAAATGAGTATTCAATCTTTGATACACTCGTATCAATTTGAATATTTGATTTAGTAGAGGTATTTGGTATCAAGTTTTTAACTGGTAAATTTAAGGTGGAAACAGTAGAATTATTTTGGTCTAAAAACTTTAAGTGTACTATGCCTGTAAATACTAAAGATGAATTATTATCAATTGATATATATACATTTTTATTATTAGACGAGTTGGAATTACTGAACCTATATATAAATGATAAATCTTGAAAAGAAGCTATTGATTCTTCTAAGGTATCTGTTTCAGTTTTATTTACAGAGTTCAAACTGTTATTTTTTATGTTTATAAGACCTAATATTGTTCCTGAACTTAAAAGTACAAATGATACTGATATTAAAATTAAAGTTATAGAGTTATAGATTTTTCGTTTTTTATGTATTTTAAGTCCTAAAATAATTATGGAAGAGCTAATGCCTAATAAACCTAAAATATATAAAATTATAAAAAAAGAATTCATATTAAATCACCTTATTTATTTTCGAAATTTAATAGTAAAAGTTAATATGTTATAATCAACTTATATTAAGAAAATTGAGTAATGTAAGGCAGTCTAAGGAGGAAGTTTCTTTATGATTCAATATGATTTGATAGTTGTTGGTGGCGGGATTAGTGGCATGACAGCTGCCCTAAGTGCCTTAGAAAATGGTGTGAAAAATGTAATTATTATAGAAAGAGAAGATTCATTAGGAGGAGTAGTGAATCAGTGTATTCATTGTGGATTTGGTAGCAGCATTTTAAATGTTGAAGTTACAGGTCCTGAATATGTTAATTTTATTAGAAATAGATTACTTAATTATAAAGTTCATATTAAGTTAGAAACAGAAGTAATAGATTTATCTAAAGATAAGGTTATAACATATGTAAATTCCTTAGAGGGAGTTACAGAAATAAGAGGAAGCTCAATAATTTTTGCTACAGGATGTAGAGAGAAATTTACTGGAAGTATAAATATAGCAACTAATACTTATACAGGTATTAATAGTATAGGAAATGCCCATAGAGTAGTAAATTTAGAGGGATATTTATTAGGAAAAGAACCTGTTATAGTGGCAAGTAGTAAGTGGGCTTTAATAGTAGCACGAAGATTATATATAGAAGGTGCTAATATAAAAGGTGTTTTAATAAAGGAAAATGAAAACTTCATATTTGATGATGAAAACAAAGATATAATAGAAGGATTTAATATGCCTATATACTTTAATTCAAAGGTAACAGAAATATTTGGTGATGAAAGGGTTACAGGAGTTAAAATAGGTTCTAGTATAGATAACAAAGAGATTATTTTAGGGTGTGACTCATTATTATTATCTGTAGAATATTTTCCTGAGAATGGACTATTAAAAAATATAAAAGTTGAAATGGACGAAGAAACACTTGCACCAATTGTCAATGAGTATGAGACAGGAATTAAAGGTGTTTTTGCTTGTGGAAATTTAATATATGGTACAAAGGCACTAACTAAGAAGGATATTAATGGTGGAGAAGCAGGAAAAAGGGCAGCAGAATATATTAGAAATTATTATTACTAAATATTCTTAATGCCTCATCCTTCATAAGTGTATTACCAAGAGAATTAAGATGAATACCATCAATAAAAATATTTTTATCTATATTTTTAAGTGATAGGTTATAAAAATCTACATATTTAACATTGTGTTTTTTACACACTTCTATTAAGGAAGTACGTAATTTTGGAAGTGATGAGAAACAGTAATTATATAGTTGGGATGGCATAAATAATTCTTCTGCCATCTCTTTAATTATAATAGGTGGAATTCCAATTACTACATTAGAGTTATTAGATAAAGTTTCTAAAATCATTTCTTCAATATTGTCTACTATATTAAAAAGTTTTCTACCACATAGAAGATCATTTGTTCCACCCATTATAAAAGTTATGTCGGGTTTATGTTTTATAAGATTTTCATATAACCTATTTAACATTGATGGAGTTGTATCTCCATTTATTCCTTTATTAATAATCTCTATATCTAAATAGTTTTCTAATAGATTAACCCAAGCTTTATCCTTAGCTAATCCATATCCGTATGTAAGACTATCACCAATACATAATATCTTGCTTATCATAATTAGATTATCCTCTCTAGAAAAGTTTTTTAAAACAGTTTTTACAAATCAATGTTTTTCCTTTATCAGCAGTAATAAAATCATTAGAAGTAATTGATTTCTTACACATACTACATACATTGTCAGATTTAATAGTTTTCTGCTTTAAGTTAGAAACACTTTTTTCATGAAAGTTCTTTCGTAGAGGTTTATATTCAGTTTTTTGAGTTGAAGTTTTCTTAGGTAAAACTGAATATGTAAGAGAGTATTCACTTTCTCCAAATAGTTCAAGTTCAAATCTAGGATTTTCTTTATCATAAAATTCTTCTATTACTATCCTTCTTACTTGAGCATCATTAACTATTAATCCACTTTTTTCTATACCGTCAAAAATACTTTTACAAATATTTATAGTATCTGGATGTCTTTTTTCGCTTTTATAGTATACCTTAAGGATTGCTATTAAACCTTCAGTTAAAACAATTTCTGGATTTTGAGAACGAGCAATATATGCTATTTCTTGTTCGTATAGTGCATATCTATCGTGATATTGTCCAGAATTATAAGGTAATATAGCACGACCATTAACATTATGTAGTTTAAAGTTGGATTTAGTTATAGGAGATCCATTTACTATAACTTTTGCATAAGATGACATAATATTTACTCCTTTATTTTAAGTAAAACTTAATTTTCCATAAATTCTATAACAAAATAGCTGAAATATTGACCATTAACGATTATAATTAAAATAGAATTTCAATTTAAATTTACAGTATTATTCTTATTAATACAAGATATAAAAATTTATATATAATGCTTAATTAGGTATTATACAATATAGTTTTAATAAATATAAAGTACGAGGGATAACGAAATGGAAAAGAAATTAATATTATCTATTGAATCCAGCTGTGACGAGACATCTGCTGCAGTTATTGAAAATGGAAGAATAGTATTATCAAATATAATAGCTACACAAATAGATACACATAAAAAATTTGGTGGAGTAGTGCCAGAAGTAGCATCAAGAATGCATATAGAAGTAATAGATAAAGTTGTGAAGGAAGCTTTAGATGAAGCTAATGTAACTTTAGAAGATATTGATGCAATTGGCGTTACATATGGACCAGGATTAGTTGGAGCATTATTAGTTGGGCTTCAGTATGCTAAAGGATTAGCATATGCAGCTAATAAACCTTTAATTGGAGTAAATCATATAGAAGGACATATATCTGCTAATTTTATTCAACATAAAGATTTAAAGCCACCTTTTGTATCTTTAGTAGTATCAGGAGGTCATACTTTTATTGTTCATGTTAAAGATTATGGCAAATATGAAGTATTAGGTCAAACAAGGGATGATGCTGCTGGAGAAGCTTACGATAAAGTAGCAAGAGCTTTAGGGTTAGGATATCCAGGTGGCCCAAAAATAGATAAGCTTGCAAAGGAAGGTAACCCAAATGCAATAGAGTTTCCTAGAGCAAAGTTCCATGAAGAAACATTAGATTTTTCTTTTAGTGGTTTAAAATCTGCAGTATTAAATTACTTAAATAAATGTAGTATGCAAAATATTGAAGTTAATAAAGCTGATGTTGCAGCATCTTTTCAAAAAGCTGTGGTAGAAGTTTTAAGAGATAATGTATTTTTAACAATTAAAAATAAAGGATTAGATAAAATTGCTATAGCTGGAGGTGTAGCAGCTAACTCAGCCTTAAGAAATGCATTAATTAGTGAAGGTGATAAAGTTGGAGTTCAAATACTATTTCCAGAACTAAAGTTATGTACAGACAATGCAGCTATGATAGGTTCAGCAGCATATTTTAGATTTATGGATAATGAATTCTCTTCCCTAGATTTAAATGCAAAACCAAATTTAAAATTAAATGAAGGATAGGTGAAAAGTTTGAATCTTATACCTGAATCAAATGGACTTCATAGAGTTAATATGAGAGAAAAATTGTCTATATTTCAATGGGTAAAAAAAGTTAGTATTGTCTTAGCTATAGTTTTATTATGTGGGTTTATATTTCAAAGCTTAAGTAATTTTATAGGAAATGAACAAGTAAAACAAAGGTTAAATTATGTAAAGATAGATGATAACAAAATAGAGTATAAAAGTAGTGGAAGTGGAAATTACACAATTGTTTTTGATGGAGCTTTAGGAACTAATCTTTATGCTTGGAATGATGTATGTAAAAGTATTGAGAAAGAATTAGGTGTTAGAACACTAGTATATAATAGAGATGGATATGGCTTTAATACTATTAGGGATAAAAAAGATATAGCATCTCAAACGGAAGAACTTAGAGAATTAATAAAAAAATTAGGGTTAACTGATAATTTGATTCTTGTAGGCGAAGAGTATGGTAGTTTAATTATGACTAATTTTGCAAAAGAGTATCCAGAATTGGTATCAGGTATGGTATTAATAAGACCATTATCAGAGGAAACTTTAAAAAGTAAAGATTTTAAGAAGAGTATAAGATGGAAGTATTATAAAAGTAAAGTCGAAGCAGTGGGAGCCTCTTTTGGATTAACTACTTTAATGGACAAGTTAGGTCTTACTTATTCTATAGATGGGTTTGAAGAAAACCTTCCAAAAGGAGCAGATGAAGAATTTGCAGTACATAAAACTAAAAAGAACTATAGAAAAGCAGTAAGCAATGAATTAGAAAATTTATATAAATATAATGGGCAAACTCAATTAGACAATATGCTTATAGACAAGCCTTTATACATAATAAGTGGTAATGAGAATGACCCTGTTGCAAAAATTGGTACAAGCGAATTGACAACTATATATCATACAGAATCTGAAGCAGGTATAATTTCAAGTACGGATAAGGGTTCTATTCAATCTGGAATATCAATTGTACTAAAAGAAGCTAAAAAAATAGAAAAACTAGCAAACAAGAGTAAATAGGGATTTATTGGTGCAGAATATAAATATATTCTGCACTAATTTTTTCTTACCTATAGTGTGAAAAGTGGATATTTATTTTGATGTGACTTGGTGCTTGAGACGGAACAATCAAAATAAATATCAACCTATGCTTTTTTGAAGTTTTATGTCATATAGTTGTCACAAATAAAATATATACTCAAGTTAAAGAAAAAAGTGGATATAGGAGGTTTTAGCATGAATAACGAAAACAATAATGAACAAGGATTTGTTTTTTATCATGAGCCTGATAAATTTGAAGAACATAATAATTTAGAAGATAATAAGAAACCAAAGAATAAAAGAGGAGTAAAAATATTTGGCACAATAGCAGTAGCACTTGTATTAGCATTATCTGGAGGGTTAATAGGTGGATTAGTAACCTATAAGACAATAACAAAGAATTTAGAAGGTAAGACAGTGAATTTAGCTCCAGTTAATTTTACTCAAAGTGATGAAAAGGCTCTTTCAGCACAGGAAGTATATCAAAAGGTAAGTCCAGCAGTTGTTACTATTTCAACTAAAGGAACAGAGTATAAGGGCTTTTTGGCTCAAAATGTTGAGGGGATAGGATCTGGATTTATAATAAATGAGGATGGATATATTTTAACAAATTATCATGTCGTTGAATTAGCTATTTCTAATAATACAAAGGATGTAACAGTAATATTAAGTAATGGAGAAGAGGTAGCAGCAAAGGTTGTTAACTATGATCAAAATAGAGATATTGCAATGGTTAAACTAGCAGATGGAACTAAGGTACCAGCTGTAGCAGAGTTAGGAGATTCTGATGGATTATATGTAGGTCAAGAGGTTGTTGCTATAGGTACACCACTTGGAAAGAATTTTGCACAGACTTTAACAAAAGGAATTGTTAGTGGAGTAAATAGAAATCTGACAACTGAAGGTGGAAACACTGGTGACTATATTCAAACTGATGCAGCAATAAATTCGGGTAATAGTGGAGGACCTTTAATAAATACTAAAGGTGAAGTAATTGGAATAAATACAGCAAAATTATCAGGTCAATCAGAAACAACTATAGAAGGTATGGGATTTGCAATTCCAATTAATGATGCAAAAGATAGAATAGAAAGTTTGTCCAAGCCGATTCTAAATTTGGGAATAACTGTTAGAGAAGTAAATTCAGAATTAGCAAAACAAAATAATCTTCCTAAAGAAGGATTATGGGTAGTTGGAGTTACTGAAAATTCACCAGCAGCAAAAGCTGGAATACAACCATCTGATTTAATTGTAAAGTTTGATGGGAAAGAAGTAAAAACTTTTGATGAGTTAACTAAATTAAAGAGTAATAAAAATGCAGGAGATAAGGTAGAAGTAGTTGTATATAGAAATGGGAAAAATGTATCTTTAAGTATGCAATTAGCTGAAAGTTAGTTGTTAATATAGTATAATTAAAGTTAGGTACTTGATAGTACCTAACTATTTTTTTAGGGGGCAAATATGAGTAAATTAGATGAAGTTTATAACTCATTATTACAACTAGAAAATAAAGGCCGTAAGGGTATATCAGCAATAGAATTAAGTAATTTTATGGATTTAGATAGAGCTAATATTTCTAGATATTTAAACACTTTATATAAAGAGGGAAAACTTGAAAAAATAGAAGGTAGACCTGTATTATATTCTGTTATAAAAAAGAATAGTCTTTATAAAAGTAAAGATTCAACTATAGATTTAAATAATAAAAATAGCTTAGATAAAATGGTTGGAGCAGATCAAAGTCTTCAGATACCTATACAGCAGGCAAAAGCAGCTATGCTTTATCCTCCAAGAGGCTTACATACTTTAATATTAGGAGAAACAGGTGTAGGTAAATCAATGTTTGCTGAATTAATGTATGAATTTGCAAGAGAGTCAGGTGTTATATCTGAAAAAGCTCCATTTATAAGATTTAATTGCGCTGACTATGTAGATAACCCTCAATTAGTCATGGCACAAATTTTTGGAGTAAAAAAAGGAGCATATACTGGTGCTGACTGCGATAAAGATGGACTTTTAAAAAAGGCTGATGGGGGAATTATATTTTTAGATGAAATACATAGGTTATCACCTCAAGGCCAAGAAATGTTATTTACATATATAGATAAAGGTTATTTTAGACCATTAGGTGATACTGAAAATCCTATTAATGTAGAAGCGCAAATAATTGCAGCTACTACTGAAGAACCACAATCATTTATGTTAAAGACATTTACTAGAAGAATACCTATGACAATAACATTACCATCATTAAAAGAGCGTAGTGTTCAAGAGAGGTATTATTTATTAGAAGAATTTATAAAAGAAGAGTCTGTAAGACTTGGAAAAAGTATATATTTTAATAAAAATGCGTTAATATCATTTTTATTATATGATTGTCCTAATAATATAGGTCAATTAAAAAGTGATATACAATTAGCTTGCGCTAAAGCATTTCTTAATTATAAGGCAAATGGAGGAGATTATATTCTTGTAGAACAAAGCGATTTACATCAAAGAGTTAATAAGGGATTAATGAAGTTACAAGAATTTAGAGGCGAAGTAGATGAACTTTTAAGAAATATGGGTGATGTCCTTAGATTCTCCTATAAAGATAATGAAAATACATTTAATATGGTAGATTATAATGAGAGAAGTAAAGTAACAGGTGAGTATTTTTATGATATTATAGAAAATAAATTAGAAGATCTTAAAAGAAAAGGATTAGAAGAGAAAGAAATAAATGATATTTTAAATATAGATATAGAGAAATATTTTCAAAAATATATAAGAGACTTACCTAAAGAATTTAGAAGAGATGAAATAACTAAAATAGTAGATAGTGAAATAGTAGATATTGTTGCGGAGATTTTAGATATAGCTTCATCTAAATTAGGTAGACAGTATGATGAAAAAGTATATTTTGGATTAGCTTTACATCTTCAAGGCAGTTTAGAGAGAATAAAGCAAGGGAATAAAATATATCATCCTAAATTAAATTTTGTACGTTCACATTATTCTAAAGAATTTCTTATAGCTATGGAAGTTGCACAGAAGATAGATAATAAATTTGATGTTGAAGTTCCACTAGATGAAATAGGATATCTTACTATGTTTATAGCAGCTAGACCTTACGAAATAGATGAGAAGAAGGATGGTAAGGTTGGTGTACTTGTTATAATGCATGGGCATTCAACTGCTAGTAGTATGGTGGAAGTAGCTAATTCTTTGATAGGAGAAGATTATTCTAGAGCATTAGATATGCCTTTAACTATGAAAGCAGAGCAAATGTATGAAATAGCTAAACGAAAAGTAATTGAAATGAATAGTGGTAAAGGTGTTCTATTACTAGTAGATATGGGATCATTAACTAACTTTGGAAGTATGATTAAAGAGGAAACAGGAATTGATGTAAGAGCAATTGATATGGTAAGTACATTATTAGTAATAGAGGCCGGAAGGAAAGCCATTAACGGAAGAGAGATAAATGAAATATACAAATCTTGTTTAGAAATAAGCAGATACGGCATACAAGGAGTAAGGAATAATACTGAACTAAAAGAAAATCTAATCATTACTGCCTGCTTTACAGGAGAGGGATCTGCAGAAAAGTTAAGACAAATACTATTACAAAGACTATCGAATAGAGATAAAGTAAAAATTATTTCACTAAATATATTAGATAAATCTGATTTTATTGATAAGATAGATAGTTTAAAATTAGAGTATGGGATATTAGCTGTTGTAGGTACAGTATCATTAAATATAGAAGGAATTCCATTCATTCCAGCACCAGATATATTGGCAGAGGATGGTATAGATAGACTTGATGAATTTATCAGTAGGGAAGAAGACTTTAAGAGAATTACAAAATCTATAGATACCCAAATTGAAAATATAGATGGTATTGAATTAGTTCAACTTGTAAGAGAAGCTATACAAAGAACAGAAGAGAATTTAAGTATAATGATATCTCATGAAGTTAAGGTAGGAATAATAATACATTTATGCTTCCTAATTGAGAAGACTATTAGTGGTGGTAAAGGAAAGAGTTTTGATAAACTTAATGAATATAGAGATAAGCATAGTAAGGAATTTATTTTAGTTAAGCAAAGTTTAAGAAGAATTGAATTAACTTATAATATTAATATATCTGATAATGAACTTGCATTTATAGTTAGAATGGTAACAGAAAATGATATATCTGTGTAACAATTAAGCAAAGTGTGTAAAAAAAATAGTGTGTAAAATAGTGTGTAAGATAACTGTGTATTTAAAAATACATAGTTATCTTTTGTTTTATCTATAGAAAGTAAGATATAGCGTCATTTTAAAAAAATAAAAAAAAGACAAATAGTTGGCATGCAAATTGCTTATAATATATAGTGCAAAAGTAAATAATTTAAAATTAAAAAAATTTCAATATAATTTGAGGGGGAATCAACCATGTTAAAAATTTTATTATGTTGTTCAGCTGGTATGTCAACTAGCTTATTAGTAACTAAGATGCAAGCTGCTGCTAAAGAGCAAGGAATTGAATGTTCAATACAAGCTATGGCAGAAGGTGAAGTTAAGAATCACGAAGACGAAATGGACGTATTATTATTAGGACCACAAGTTAGATTCTTATTAAAGAAGATGAAAGAAAAATATGAACCAAAGGGAATTCCAGTAGACATAATCCCAACAGTTGATTATGGAACAATGAACGGTGCAAAAGTTTTAGCTTTAGCATTAAAGATGGCTGGAAAGTAATTTAGGTTATAAAAGGGGAGAATACTGGGGGGTATTTATATCGGCATATAAGCTAAAGCCAAATGAAAGGATGTATAAGTGATGGAAGAAATCATAATGAATTTAATTATGCACAGTGGAGAAGCTAGAAGCTACTCTATGGAGGCTATTCAAGCAGCAAAGGAAAATAACATAGAAGAAGCTAAAAGTTTAATAGAAAAAGCTGATGAAGAATTAGGACATGCACATAATGCACAAACAAGCTTAATTCAAGCAGAAGCAGGTGGGGATAAGGCAGAGTTTTCATTATTACTTTGTCACGCACAAGACCACTTCATGACTACAATGACATTAAAAGACGTAGCTATAGAAATAATTGATATATACACAAGATTATAGTATCAATTTAATATGAACTCTAATGTTTTACATTAGAGTTCATTAATTATAATTCTATTATTTGAACTCTGGTTAACGGATTATTTTAATACAGAATTAAATGAGAAATAATTAATAAAGGGGAATAGTTATGGATTATATAATTGGAGTAGATGGAGGAGGAACCAAAACTGAAGCTGTTGCTTATGACTTAAGTGGGGAAGTTTTAGCAAGAGCATTAACTGGTTTTGGTAACCTTGTTAATGGAAAAGAAGAAGCTTTAAATAACATAACTACTTCAATAGAAGAGTTAATTATAAAGCTTGGACAAGACGGGTTAAAGGGAATATATTTGGGTATTGCAGGAAGTGAAGTTGGGGAAAACGCTGAATTAATTTATAGAGAAGTAAAGAACAAGTTTTCTATAGAACCAGTGGTTATGAATGATGGTGATTTGGCTTTAAAGGCATTATTAGAAGGTGAAGATGGAATTCTAGTAATAGCAGGAACAGGGTCAACAGCATTTGGTGTTAAAGAAGATAAACAGGCACGTTGTGGTGGATGGGGCCACCTACTTGGAGACGAAGGAAGTGCCTATAAAATTTCTATAGAAGCTTTCAAAAGAATGATTCATGAAGAGGATTATGGAATCGATAGAAGTGAACTTTCACAAGCTATTTTAGATAAATTGAACATGACTAGTGTAGATGAAATTGTTGGATTTATCTATTCTGCAACTAAAGATGAGATTGCCGCGATGGCCAGCTTAGTATCTATTTATGCTGAAAAAGGTGATGACTATGCTAAAAATATATTAATAAATGAAGGTATAGAAATTGCAAAGTCAGCAGAGAGGGTATTTAAGAAGTTAAACTTTGATAAATGTAGAATAGGGTTAGTAGGAGGCGTTATTAGAAAGTCTAAAGATTTAAGAAAAGCCTTCGAAAATTATTTAAAGGAAAATATTAATGTAGTTGCTTATGTTGATAACGATGTTTCAGCTGCAAAAGGAGCATACTATATTTACAAAAAAACAAACAACTGATTTTATTGGAGGGCACAAAATGAAAAGATTAGGGATTTCAGTTTATCCAAGTCATAGTTCTATGGATGAAATAATTGAGTATGTAGAATTAGCTGCAAAATATGGGTTTAAGAGAATTTTTACTTGTCTACTTTCTGTAGAAGGAAAAACTACTGAAGAAGTAGTTGCAGAATTCAAAAGAATGTTAGATGTAGCTAACAAGCATGGAATGGAAGTAATAGCAGATTTAGACCCAACAGTATTTAAGAACTTAGGGGCATCTATAACAGATTTATCTGTATTTAAAGAAATGGGATTAAGCGGAATTAGATTTGATGAAGGTTTTGCTGGAAATGAAGAATCTATAATGTCATTTAATCCATATGATTTAAAAGTTGAATTAAATATGAGTAACGGTACAAAGTACGTAGATAACATATTATCATTTAGACCAAATGTAAATAACATATATGGATGTCATAATTTCTATCCACATGTTTATACTGGACTTTCATTAGAACATTATATGAAATGTACAGAACAATTTAAGGAATTAGGAATTAATACAGCTGCCTTTGTAAATTCTCCAACAGCTAAGTTTGGACCATGGCCTGTATCAGAAGGGTTATGTACTCTAGAAATGCATAGAAATATGCCAATAGATGTTCAAGCAAAACACTTATTTGCAACAGGTATTGATGATGTTATAATAGCTAACTGCTATGCATCTGAAGAAGAATTAAAGGCTTTAAGTGAAGTTAATAAAGAAATGATTGAATTCACAGTTGAATTAGTTGATGGAATTCCTGAAATAGAAAGAAAGATCGTTCTTGAAGAATTCCACTTTAACAGAGGAGATAACTCAGAATATATGGCTAGATCAACTCAATCTAGAGTTAAGTATAAAGGTGAGAAGTTCCCACCATTTAACACTCCAGATATAAAAAGAGGAGATATAATTATAGAATCTGATTTATATACTAGATATGCTGGAGAGCTACAAGTAGCACTTAAGGATATGAAGAATAGTGGCAAGAGTAATGTAGTTGCTAGAATAGTAGAAGAAGAATTATTCTTATTAGATTACATTGAGCCATGGACTAAGTTCTCATTCAAATTAAAGAAATAGTTTATTATGCCGTAGATATTTATCTGCGGCTTTTTTCATTACTTTAGGGAGTGGGGGGATATTTGTTTTGATGTGGCTTAGAGCGTAGCGAAGGAACAAACAAAATAAATATCCACTCCACCTTTTTTTATGTTAATAATTGACATTGGAAAATTTCCTTGATAGAATATCTAAAGATAATTATTCAATAGATAGTGAGAAGCAACCACTTTAACTCTTCTAAAGTGCTTGCTTCATTTTTATTATTAAGGGGGACATATGAAAGCAATTTTAGAAAGAGACAAAACATTTTATAAAAAAATATTTGTAATAGCATTACCAATTATAATTCAAAACTTTATTACCTCATCATTAAATATAGTAGACACAATTATGATTGGAAAATTAGGTGAGGTTGAAATAGCTTCAGTAGGAATAGGAAATCAGTATTTTTTCTTATTTAATATTTTAATTATGGGAATGTTTAGTGGGATGGCCGTGTATACTTCGCAGTATTGGGGAAGAAAGGATATAGCAAGTATAAAGAAAGTAGTAGGCTTAGGAAGTTTATTAGCAGTAATTATAGGAGTATTATTTACAGTAGTGGCACTAATATCGCCTAGTTTTATTGTTTCAATATTTAATAAAAGTACAGATGTCATACGCTTAGGCTCAGAATATCTAGGGGTTGTATGTTTAAGCTATGTATTTACTGCATTAACATTTAATTTTGCAACTGCATTAAGGTGTATTGAAAAAACATCTATTCCAATGTTAGTAAGTGCAGTAGCATTGATAACTAATACATTTTTAAACTGGGTATTTATATTTGGAAATTTAGGGGCTCCTGCCATGGGAGTAAAAGGAGCTGCTATAGCAACATTAATAGCAAGAGTATTAGAAACTACTATATTGATTGTATATATTTATATCTCTAAGAGTGTATTGGCTGGTAAAATAAAAGAGTTATTTTCATTTTCAAGAGATTTTGTAAAGATGATATTTATAACTATGATTCCTGTTTTATTAAATGAAGGATGCTGGGGACTAGGATCAGTAATGTATAATGTTATTTATGGAAGAATAGGAACCCAAGCTATAGCCTCTGTTCAGATTGCAACTACAGTATATAACCTGTTTATGGTAGTCATTTTTGGAATAGGATCAGCATCTCTTGTTATAGTTGGTAATGAAATTGGTAGGGGAGATAAAGACAAGGGATATAAATATGGCAAGAAGTGTGTGATGCTAGGGTGTATAGTAGGAGTAATATTATCTTTGGGACTAATATTATTATCTAACCAAATAGTAACTTTATATGATGTATCTGAGCAAGTAAGGATATGGGCAAGAAATATTTTATATGTAATAGCATTTATAATGGTAATTAGAGTTTACAACATTATAATAATTGTTGGCGTTTTAAGAGGTGGAGGAGATGCTAAGGTATCATTAGCTATTGAAGCATCAACAATGTGGTTAATAGGAGTACCTGTAGCTTTTATAGGTGCCTTTATACTTAAGCTACCTGTATATCAAGTTTATGCTTTATGTACTTTAGAAGAGATTGTAAAAGGGGTATTTTGCTTAAGAAGATTTAAATCTAAAAAGTGGATTAATAACTTAGTAGAGCAATAATGATAAATTTTGACAGAATAATAGCACATTTCTTTTTCTCAAACATATTTTATAAGTATAAAGAACAACTACGGAGGTAAAAGTTATGAGCGGAAAATGTGCTGTATGTTCAGTATGTCCAAGAGAAAATCAACAAATAGAGGCTGTTATTAAATTACCAGTTGAGAAGAGATCAGTTATTCATGGAACAGTTTTAGATGCTAATGGATGCCCAGTAGCAGATGCTGTTGTTAAACTACTTCAAGTAGTAGATGGTTGCAAATTACCATGTCCATTGACTCACACATTTACAGATCAATATGGACAATTCTTACTAGGACCTTTATGCCCAAATAGAAAATATATGTTAAAGGTTTATAAAGATAATATCCAAGTTAAGTATATGCCATTAGATGTTTCTTGCTACGATGGTAAATGTATAGGTGTTAACCCAACAAGTGGTTGTGGATGCAAAGGTAATTCAGACAATAATGGCTGCGGTTGCTAGAAATAACTAAAGTAATTTACAAAAAGCCCTTTTTAAGGGCTTTTTATTCTTTTATAGATATTATATACTAATAAGGTTAAAATATTTAAGATTTTGTATATTGGGAGAAAAGAATGGAAAATATAGTACTTTATATTATAACTTTATTTTTTATATTGGGAGCTATAGATTATTTACTAGGAAATAAGTTTTCTATTGGAGAAGAGTTTGAAAGTGGTATAAAAACTATGGGTCCTTTAGCTATATCTATGGTTGGAATACTATCAATAACACCATTACTGTCATCTATAATAGAAATAGTTGTAAGTCCAATTGCAAAGAACTTTAATATAGACCCATCTATATTTTCTTCAAGCTTTATTGCTATTGATATGGGAGGGTATAATATTGCTTCTAATATTGCTAATTCAAACGAATTTGTTATTTTTTCAGGTATATTAATGGCATCAATTTTAGGATGTACTTTAAGTTTTACATTACCTTTAGCATTAGGATTAGTGAAAGAGAAGTATATGGATTCTCTTTCAAAAGGATTTCTATGTGGAATAATAACAATACCTATTGGATTATTTATAGGTGGACTAGCATTAAAAATAGATTTGAAAAGTTTATTTATAAATCTTTTTCCTATAATACTTTTATCTATAATTCTGTCTATAGGGATTATATTTAAGCCAAAGCTATGTATATTTATATCTAATTTTATTGGAAAAATTATAGTATGTATAAGTGTATTAGGATTAATAATACAAGGGATATATTCAATAATAGGAATAAAAATAGTAGAAAATATAATGCCATTACAAGACACTTTTTATATAGTAGGTAAAATATCTATTTTCCTTGGTGGAGCATATGTAATGCTTAAGTTTATTAAAAATATATTTGGTAAGCAATTTAATAAGTTGGAAAGAATACTTGGTGTAAATGGTAATACAATTTCTGCTTTTATTGGCTCATTTGCATCTGCAATTATTGTTTTTGATAATTTCCATAAGTTGGATGAAAAGGGCAGAGTTATATGTTCTGCATTTTCAGTGTCAGGAGCTTATGTTCTTGGTGGACAATTAGGTTATGTATCAAGTGTAGCAAAGGAATATATGATGCTATATATTTTGGTAAAGATATTATCAGGAATGTTAGCAATTATATTTGCATTATTTATTTTGAGAAGAGAAGATAAAAATAGAAAAATTATAAATACTGAGGAGGCATCATGAAGAAACAAGTTGATTTAGTATCAGGAAAAATATTAGAACCATTAATTAAGTTATCTTTACCTATTTTGGGAACGTCATTTATTCAAATGGCATATAACATGACAGATATGATTTGGATAGGTAGAGTAGGAAGTTCTGCAGTCGCAGCAGTAGGTACAGCGGGATTTTTTCCATGGCTTGGTATGGCCTTAGTTTACATATCAAAAGTAGGTGTTGAAGTTGGAGTATCTCAGGCCATAGGTAAGAGAGATAACGAAGAAAGAGATAAATACATAGCAAATAGTATATTTATTAATATAGCTCTTGCAATTATATATACATTAATAATTTTAGTGTTTAGAACATCCCTTGTTAACTTCTTTAATTTAGGGGATAGTGAAGTAATTAGAATGGCTCATGAGTATTTAATAATAGTTATTCTAGGTACTGTATTTACTTTTATTAATCCTATTTTTACAAGCATATTTACTGCATCAGGCAATAGTAAAACACCATTTATCATTAATACTATAGGATTAATATTTAACATGGTATTTGATCCATTATTAATATTTGGCGTAGGGGTTATTCCTCCATTAGGAGTTGTAGGGGCTGCATTAGCAACAGTGTGTGCACAAGTTGTAGTAACATTAATATTTATACTAGCTTATATAAAAAATCATTATGTAGCAGGATTAAAAGCAATTAAGCACTTAGATAAAAAGGTAATGTTAAAGATAACTAAGCTTGGGATGCCAGCTTGTTTAGAAAATGGATTATTCACAATTTTCTCTATGGTTATTGGTAGAATAATTGCACAGTGGGGAGCAACAGCTATAGCAGTTCAAAAAGTCGGTTCTCAGATAGAGGCTATATCTTGGATGACTGCTGGTGGATTTGCAACTGCTCTTACAACATTTATTGGGCAAAATTATGGTGCAAAAAAGCCTGAAAGAATAAAAAAGGGATTTAAATCAACATTAGGAGTTTCTATATTTGTTGGACTCATAGCATCCATAATATTAATAGGCTTTGGTAGAACTGTATTTAGTTTATTTATACCAGAAGAAGAGGCTATTGTAGGCGGGATAGAATACTTAAGAATACTTGGTTATTCTCAAATATTTATGTGTATAGAAATAACTACTGCAGGTGCTTTTAGAGGATTAGGAGAAACTATTTTGCCATCATTTGTTAGTATAGTGTTTTCAGGTATTAGAATACCTATGGCTATATTTTTAGCATCTACTTTGGGCATAGGAGTTAATGGAGTTTGGTGGAGTATAACAATATCTTCTGTAATAAAAGGAATATTAATGATATCATCATATTATTATAAGTTTGGAAGACAAAATAAACTTGAAGCAAAGGTATTACCAGAATAATAAAAGGGAAAGTATCAAATTTAATGATACTTTCCCTTTTTATTTTTTATTTAAGCATAAATTCATATAAGCAGAATTGTAATAGGTAGAATATGATAGCATATTTTATATCGCTTCCACCAGCTTTTGATATTAAGTCTAATATTTCATGTTCTGATTTTGATGGGTTATTAGCCTTAATTTTAGAGATTTCTCTTTCTGCATTAAGTAAATATATATTCGTGCCCCAAAAGCCTAAGAAAAGCAATAGAGCAGTTGATAATATACCACTGAATGGAATAGGAATAATTAAAATCAATGCTAAGTTAGCAATAAAAACAGCTAGGGCAGGAATGATAGATTTTCTAAACATTAGCCAATACATGTTAAGGAAAAAGCATGGCCAATTCCAATTTAATGATGAAGGATTAGCTATAAATCTGTCTAGTGTTTTGCTATAAAAAGGTGAATAAGCATTACTGCCTATATATGCCTCTAATTGGTTTCTAGTTATAGAATCATTTCGTTTAAAGATTTTCATAAGTATTCCTCCTAATCTTTATTATAATTATGATTATACGAAATGAATATTCATAGGTCAATGTTTGTGAATTGTTATTCATATGAAAATAAAAAGAAACTCAAAGGAATACTTTGAGTTTCTTGAAATATTAAGCTTGGTTTACTGAACCGAAAAGTTCCATCTTTTCTTTAACAGTAGCCTTTATAGCTTCGAATCCTGGTGCAAGAAGTTTTCTTGGGTCAAATCCCTTACCTTCTAAGTCCTTACCAGCTTCGATATATTTTCTTGTAGCTTCTGCGAAAGATAATTGACATTCAGTGTTAACGTTGATCTTAGCAACTCCTAATGATATAGCTTTCTTTATCATATCTTCAGGGATACCAGTACCACCGTGAAGAACTAATGGCATATCTCCAACAGCTTCCTTAATTTTAGCTAGAGCATTAAAGTCTAATCCAGCCCAGTTTTCAGGATATTTTCCGTGGATGTTACCAATACCAGCAGCTAACATAGTAGTTCCTAAATCAGCTATTTGCTTACATTCTGCAGGGTCAGCGATTTCACCAGCACCTACAACACCGTCTTCTTCTCCACCAATTGATCCAACTTCACATTCTACAGAAATTCCCTTAGCATTAGCGTCTGCTATTAATTTAGTAGACTTTTCTATGTTTTCTTCAATTGCATAGTGAGAACCATCGAACATTACTGAAGAGAATCCAGCTTCGATGCACTTATAAGCACCTTCAAAGCTACCGTGGTCTAAGTGTAATGCAACAGGAACAGTTATGTTTAAACCTTTGATTAAACCGTTAACCATACCAACGATTGCATCGTATCCACCCATATATTTACCAGCACCTTCAGAAACACCTAAGATTACAGGTGAGTTGTTTTCTTGTGCAGTTAATAGAATAGCTTTTGTCCATTCTAAGTTATTGATGTTAAATTGACCAACAGCATATTTACCGTCTCTAGCCTTATTTAACATTTCTTTAGCTGAAACTAACATAATGTGACCTCCAAATATTTTGTAAATTTTTTTGAATTTTGAGTAATAAATATACAAATATATTTTACCCTACTAAGGGTTATTATAACTTTTATTTGTCAAAAAGGAAACAATTTATCATAAAAATTTATGTTATAAGTGTAAATTTAGGGCATATATTATTAACTTTTCATTAATTTAACAAGTACTGCTTTTTGTGCATGCATTCTATTTTCAGATTCATCAAATATTTCTGAAGCATGAGCTTCTAATACCTCATCAGTAATTTCTTCTTCTCTATGAGCTGGTAAGCAGTGTAAAACAATAGCATTGGGTTTTGCTAGATTCATAAGTTCGCTATTAACTTGGTAATCTTTAAATGCCTTAATTCTATTTTTTGCTTCAGTTTCATGTCCCATACTTGCCCAAACATCAGTAATTACAACATCAGCATTTTTTATAGCTTCAGAAGGAGAGTTAGTTATAGTAAAATTTGTACCTTCTAGTTTAGATAATTCTTTTCCCCTAAGTAGGTAATTTTTATCAGGCATGTATTCTTTAGGTGAAGCTAAAGAAAAATTCATACCAGTTTTTAGGCATCCTACTATTAAAGAATTTGCCATGTTGTTTCCATCACCTATATAAGCTACATTTAATCCTTCAAGAGTATTTTTATATTCCCTAATTGTCATTAAGTCAGCAAGAACTTGACAAGGATGCTCAGAGTCAGTCAATCCATTTATTATTGGAATAGAAGAATACTTTGCTAAAGTTTCTACTTCCTCTTGAGAGAAAGTCCTAATCATGATTCCTTGAAGAAACCTAGATATAACTCTAGCAGTATCTTTAATTGGTTCTCCACGACCAATTTGTAAATCTCTGCTACTTAAAAACAAAGCATTGCCCCCAAGTTGATACATACCAGCTTCAAAGGATACTCTTGTTCTTGTTGAACTTTTTTCAAAAATCATACCTAAGCTTTTTCCTTTTAAGTGTTCGTGTGGAATAGCATGTTTAAATTCATATTTTAATTGATCTGCAAGGTTTAATATATCTAAAATCTCTTCTTTTGATAGATCGTCCATTTTTAATAGATGCTTTTTCATAGAAATCCCCCTTTTTAATAAATAACGGGGATTAAATCCCCGTTGAATAAATTTATAGACAGCTAATTAAAGTATTAATTCCATCGCTTAGTTCTTCTTCACTAATTATAAGTGGAGGAAGTAATCTGATAACATTAGGTCCAGCTGTAAGGACTAGCAATCCTTTTTCAACAGCTTTCTTTTGAACCTCAGAAGAGCTTCCTTCAATTTCTATTCCTAAGATTAAACCTTTGCCCCTTATTTCTTTAATCTTAGATGATGAAGAATTATTTAATAGTGTTTTAACTAATTGTCCCTTCTTTTCAACAGATGCATATGTCTCGTTATTACATATTTCATCGAGAACAACAATTGCACCAGCACAAGAAACTGGATTTCCTCCAAAGGTTGAACCATGGTCTCCAGGATTAAATACTGATGAAGTTTTTTGGTTACATAATATTGCACCTATAGGTAGCCCGGCACCAAGCCCTTTAGCAAGGGTTACTATATCAGGATTAACATCAAAATGATTATATCCAAATAACTTTCCAGTTCTAGCAATGCCACATTGTACTTCATCAAATATTACTAATACATCTTTTTCATCACATAATGATGTTACAGTTTGAACAAATTCTTTAGTAAGAGGGTGAACTCCACCTTCACCTTGAATTGATTCCATAATAATTGCACATACATCATTAGATAATTTTGATTTAAAATCTTCTATATTATTAGCTTCTACATAATCAAAGCCTTCTGGGAAAGGGAAAAAGTACTTATGAAATTTTTCTTGTCCAGTTGCTTTTAAGGTAGTTATAGTTCTTCCGTGAAAAGATTGCTTTAAGGTTAATATTTTATTCCTTCCCTCACCATATTTGTCAAAACTATATTTTCTTGCAAGTTTTATAGCTCCTTCATTAGCCTCTGCTCCTGAATTGGCAAAGAATACTTTTGACATAGAAGCCAGTTTTGTAAGTTTATTACTAAGTTCTATAGTAGTAGGATTTAAGAAAATATTTGAACAGTGTTGTAGATTATGAATTTGTTTTTCTATAGCACTTGTCCATTTAGAGTTATTATAGCCTAGAGAATTCACTCCAATTCCACTAGTTAAATCTAGATATTTTTTCCCACTTGTATCGTAGAGATAAACACCTTCTCCTTTTTCCAAAACTGGAGATAGGGGAGAGTAGGTATTCATAAGAGAATGTTCCATATTTATACCTCCTAATAAATCATAGTTCCTATACCATCGTTAGAGAAAAGTTCAAGGAGTAATGAATGAGGAACTCTGCCATCAATTATATGTGCTCTTTCTACACCCATACGAACAGATTCAACACAACATTGAATTTTTGGTATCATACCTCCCTTTATAACTCCTTGAAGAGTAAGTTTTGGTATTTCGTGTAATCTTAAAACAGAAAGTAGAGAAGTTGGGTCTTTAGGATCCTTAAGAACTCCAGCAACATCAGTTAATAATATTAGTTTTTCTGCTTTTAAAGCTGATGCAATTTTTGCAGCACATGTATCAGCGTTAATGTTATATAAGTCATTACCATCTTCACCAATAGCCATACTGCCTATAACTGGAATATAACCAGCATCAAGAGCCATTGTAACAGCTTCTGTATTTACTGAAGTTACTTCTCCTACATAACCTAAATCAACTTCACTTTCTAGTTTTCTAGCTTTTAGTAGAGAACCATCAAGTCCACATAGGCCTATTGATTTTCCACCAGCTCTTTCAATAAGAGTAACAAGGTCTTTATTTACCTTACCACCTAATACCATCTGAACTACTTCCATAGTTTTTTTATCTGTATAACGTAATCCATTAATGAATTCGCTTTTTTCTCCTAGTTTATCTAGAAATGATGAAATATACGGACCACCACCATGTACAACTATAGGCTTAAAGCCTATACATTTCATTAGAACAATATCATTAATTACTGTTTCCCTTAGTTCGTCGCTAATCATTGCATTACCACCATATTTAACTACAATTATTTTTCCATTATAGTGTTGGATGTAAGGTAGTGATTGAACCAATATTTCAGCACGTTCATTAAGATCCATTTTTTATTCCTCCTAATAATTAGCTTCTGTAATCTCCATTTATTTTTACATAGTCATAAGTTAAATCACATCCATAAGCAGAAGCAGCTATATCTCCTATATTAAGATTTACTTCAATCAGTATTTCATCTTGTAATAAGATATCTTTGGCTTTATTTTCATCAAACTCAATGGAGGATCCCTGTCCACATACCTTAATTGAGCCAGATGAACTTGTAAAATAAACATCTACCTTATAGGGATCAAAATCAACATCAGAATATCCTAGGGCACATAAAATTCTACCCCAGTTGGCATCTGATCCAAATAAAGCGGTTTTTACAAGACTTGATTTAATAACACTTTTAGCTAACTTTACAGCATTAGATTCAGAGGTAGCACCAGTTACTTTACATTCTATAAGTTTCGTGGCACCCTCACCATCCTTTGCAATTTTTTTGGCTAATACTACATTTAAGTAGTTAAGTGCTTCAATAAATTTATAATAATCCTCACTCTTTTCAGAGATTGTTGGATTTTCAGCTAATCCATTTGCTAGTATTAATACCATGTCATTAGTGCTTGTATCTCCATCAACACTTACTCTGTTATAACTTATATTTACACTAGACTTTAAGGCTTCATCTAATAATTCTGGTGATATTGAAGCATCAGTTGTAATAAATGAAAGCATAGTGCCCATATTGGGCTCAATCATTCCAGAACCTTTACAAGTAGCTCCAATTCTTACAGTTTTACCGCCTATTTCAAACTCTAATGCAATTTGTTTTTGAGAAGTGTCTGTTGTCATTATGGCTTCAGTTGCATCTTCATATCCTGATATAGATAATTTTTTTGTAAGTAGTGGAATTCCACTTTTTATTGCATCAATATTTAATGGAACACCAATAACTCCAGTAGAAGCTACTAATACTTCATCAGTTTTAATATTTAATGCTTTTGCTTGTAATTGAGCCATTTTTTTAGCTTTTAATAAACCATCTTGTCCATTACAGGTGTTAGCATTACCACTGTTGCAAATTATAGCTCTGGCTTTTTTGTTAGAAAGATGCTCCTTTGTGATATATATTGGAGCCCCTTTTACCTTATTTTTAGTATATACACCAGCACCGATACTAGGAACTTCTGAGTAGATTAATGCTAAATCTTTTTTTAAAGAATTTTTCTTTATTCCGCAATGTATACCAGCAGCTAAAAAACCTTTTGGAGCGGTAACACTGCCATTTATTATTTTAAAATTCATTATAATAGCCCCCAATCATAAATTTTTAAAAGGCTGGTGAAATGAAGTTTAATCCTTCGGTTTCATCAAAGCCTAAAATTATATTCATATTTTGTATAGCTTGTCCTGCAGCACCTTTAACCATATTATCAATAGCACTTACCACAATTAGTTGATCTTTACGATGATTTAGATGAAGTGATATATTACAATAATTAGAGAAACGTACATTTTTAGTACAAGCTGTTTCTCCAAGAGGAAGTACATTTACAAAAGGTTTATCTAAGTAGAAACTTTCATATAGTTTATGAATTTCTTCTAGATTAATATTTCCTTTTGGAGTGCAATAAATTGTTGATATTATGCCCCTATTAATAGGAAGTAGGTGAGGAGTAAAGGTTACAGAAACCTTTTCCTTAGCCATAACCCCTAGAGTTTCTTCTATTTCAGGGGTATGTCTATGTGTTCCAACTTTGTATGGAGCAAAGTTCTCATTTAATTCTGGAAAGTGGCTAGATAGTGTTAATCCACGGCCAGCCCCTGTAGATCCTGATTTGGAATCACATATTATTCCTTTTGTTTCAATGAGTGAATTCAATAGAAGAGGCATAAGTCCTAGTTCTATTGAAGTAGGATAGCACCCAGGGTTAGCTATAAGCTTTGAGTTTTTAATTTTTTCCTTATTTAATTCAGGTAATCCATATACACTTTTTTTATGTAATTCTGGATGTGAAAAACTTCTTTCATACCAGAACTTGTAATCTTCTTCATTAGAAAGTCTAAAATCTGCCCCAAGATCTATACAAATCTTATTACTATCTATACACTTTGCTGCAATACCTTCACTAAGACCATGAGGTAAAGCAGTAAAAATTACATCAGCTTTAGCTATAACTTCATCCATTGAACCGCATACTAGTGAAGTGTGATTGAAAAAGTTTTTGTATATGGACTCAAATTCTTGTCCTTCAAAAGAAACTGAGCTAATAGCCGCAATTTCAATTTTCTTATGATTTAACAAAATCCTCATAAGCTCTGCACCTACATATCCTGTAGCACCTATTATTCCTACCTTTATCATTTTAAAGTCCCCCTTTTATTTCCTTGATGAACTTAGCTAGTCTGTCTAATTGAATTTTTACTGACTTAGTAGAAGGTCCTCCAATTACTTGTCTTTCTTCTACACAAGTTAGTAAATCAATGGCATTATATATGTCTTCTTCAAAGATAGGAGAGAAGCTTTTAAGTTCATTTAATGATAGTTCATCAATTGCTTTATTTTTATTTATACAGTAAATTACTATTTCACCCACTATTTCATGAGCATTTCTAAAAGCTATTCCATGTTTTACAAGGTAATCAGCAACATCTGTTGCATTTGTGAATCCACCTGCAGCACCTTTTCTCATTACGTCCTTCTTAACCTTCATAGTATCTAACATTCCAGTAAAAGTTTTAAGAGAAAGAGTAACTGTATCTAAAGCATCAAATAAGGCTTCTTTATCCTCCTGCATATCTTTGTTGTATGCAAGAGGAATACCTTTCATTACTGTTAATAACGTAATTAAGTCCCCATAAACTCTTCCAGTTTTACCACGAACTAATTCAGCAACATCTGGATTTTTCTTTTGTGGCATAATTGAACTACCAGTAGAGTAGCCATCATCAAGCTCTATAAAATTAAATTCATTTGTGCACCAAAGAATTATTTCTTCAGAAAATCTTGAAAGATGCATCATTATAATTGAAAGAGCAGATAAAGTTTCTATTACATAATCTCTGTCTGACACAGAATCTAAGCTGTTCCATGTTACATCTGAAAATTCAAGTTCTTTAGCTACAAATTCTCTATCTATTGGATAGGTAGATGTAGCTAATGCACCAGAACCTAATGGCATTTGGTCAGTTCTTTTATAGGCATCTTGAAGCCTACCAATATCACGCCTTAACATTTCGCCATAAGCTAGTAGGTGATGAGCAAGAGTTATTGGCTGAGCTTTTTGCATGTGAGTATATCCTGGCATTATAGTTTCTATATTTTCTGAAGCTTTTTTATGAATAACTTCTTCAAGTTCAATAACACAAGATACTATATTATCTAAAGCTTTCTTTAAATATAATCTTAAATCTAGGGTTACTTGGTCATTTCTACTTCTGCCAGTGTGAAGCATTTTTCCACAAGCTCCTATATAATAGGTGAGAGTTCCTTCAACAAAACTGTGGATATCTTCAGAAGTAGGATCAACTTCAATAACTCCGTTATCTAATCTTTTTAATATTTCATTTAATCCATCTTCAATTTTTTTACTTGATTTATTTGGTATGATTCCTTGTTTTCCTAGCATTTTTACGTGAGCAAGGCTTCCTTCTATATCTTCTTTGTACAATCTAGAGTCAACATTTATTGAAGAATTAAAATCATTTACTAAAGCATCAGTTCCTTTTTTGAACCTTCCACCCCAAAGTTTCATTTATTTTTCCTCACTTTTAATTTTTGCAGCCATTTTAGCTTGTACTGTAATTGGAAGACCAAATAAATTAATAAATCCAGCAGAATCTTTTTGATCATAAACTGCATCTTCACCAAATGTTGCATATTCTTCGCTATATAATGAATAAGGAGATGTCATACCTGCATTAACCATATTACCTTTATATAGTTTAAGTTTTACTTCACCAGTTACTGTTTCTTGAGTTTTATCTACAAAAGCAGAAAGTGCTTCTCTTAGTGGAGTAAACCATTGTCCGTTATAAACTATATCTGCAAACTTTAAAGCAATTTGTTCTTTATAATGAGAAGTTTCTTTATCTAAACATAATTCCTCTAAATCCTTATGGGCTTTATATAAAATAGATCCGCCAGGAGTTTCATAAACACCTCTTGATTTCATACCAACTAGTCTGTTTTCTACCATATCAGTAATGCCAATAGCATTTTCTCCACCAATTTTATTTAATTCTTCAATTAATTTAACGCCACTAACTTTTTTTCCATTTAATGCAACAGCAACACCTTTTTCAAATGTAAGAGTTATATAAGTCGGAGCATCAGGTGCTTGTTCAAGTGTTTTAGATAATTCAAGAATTTTTTCGTAATTTGGTTCATTAGCTGGATCTTCAAGATCAAGTCCCTCATGGCTTAAGTGCCATAAGTTCATATCTTTACTATAGTTAGTTTCATAAGTGATTTTTATAGGAATTTCTCTTTTTAGAGCATATTCAATTTCTTCTTCTCTAGATTTTATATCCCATATTCTCCAAGGAGCTATTATTGGCATTTCTGGTGCAAAGGCTTTAACAGCAAGTTCGAATCTAACTTGGTCATTACCCTTTCCAGTACAACCATGACATATAGCATCTGCCCCCTCAGCTTTTGCTATTTCAACTAGTCTTTTACCTATTAGAGGTCTTGCAAAAGAAGTACCAAGTAGATATTTTCCTTCATAAACTGCTCCAGCCTTTATTGTTGGGAATATATAATCATTTACGAATTCCTCTGTTAAGTCTTCTATATATATTTTTGAAGCACCTGTTTTAAGTGCTTTTTCTTCTAAGCCTTCTAATTCTGATTTTTGCCCCACATTTCCTACAACTGCTATAACTTCACATCCATATGTTTCTTTCAACCATGGAATAATTATTGAAGTGTCTAGTCCTCCTGAATAAGCTAGTACAACCTTGTTAAATGTTTTTTTCATAAATAATAGCCCCCTTAATTTATAATAATTTCTATATTTTACTAAGTGTTTATAATTATACGCTTATATATATTAATATGCAATATTTATTCAAAAAAATATTAAAATTATTCATTTTTGTGCATAAATAATAAAAAAGATTGAATAAAATTGAAGTAAATGTTTACAAAAATAGTATTTAAATAAATCTTTAAAATATAAAATAGGAATGTATAATATAATTAAATAAACTTTACTACAAGGAAGGTATGAATAATGAAACATGAATTAACAATATATGAATTAGGTAAAGCATTAAAAAAGATAGAAGATAAATATGATTTATCAGTTATGATAAAAAAAGAACTAAGTGGTGGATGGATGACTATAATGGGTGCTGCTAAGATGGAAGTGTTACCTTGCATAGGTGGGGGATGCCACGGAAAGAACATAAATATTTTAGAAATAAGAGTAAGCTCTGACGAAAATTCTGGAAGCTTAGTTAAATTAACAGGAGCTAAGAATAAAAAGTTTAATATAGATGTAGCGTCAGCTAGATATAAAGAGATATCTACAAATTCTTTAACATTAGATCAAATTAAAGTTAATGAAAATGAAACTAAACTTAGAATTGATGAAGATATTATATTTACAATTAAGGATAGGGCAGAAAATATTGATGAAATAGTTAAATCTACGTTATAGGAAAAAAGGTATGATGGTAAAAATCACATCATACCTTTTTATTTTATTTAGCAAGTGGTAAAATATTGAAAAGAGGAGTAGTGATTATGAGTGAGAATGTAAAAGAGAAAAGTAATTTTTTTAAAGATTGGATTATGCCAATTATTGTAGCTATTATAATATGTTTTTTTATAACTAAATATTTATTATTTTGTTCAGTAATAAGTTCTGGCTCTATGATGCCTACACTAAATGTGAATGATAGGGTCTTAGTTACTAGAGTATATAATACTGATACCATAAAAGATGGAGATATAGTTGTTTTCTCAAGAGAAGATGAGGAGGACCCAGTGGTTAAAAGAGTAATAGGTGTTGGTGGAGATAAAATTTCTATAAAGAATGGTCAGGTTTATAGGAATGGAGAGTTAATTGATGAACCTTATGTGAAAGATAAAGATGATTATACAGGAGATTTTGAAGTGCCTAAAGATAAATTTTTCTTTCTTGGAGATAATAGAAACAATTCAAAAGACTCAACTGTTTGGGATTATCCGTATATAGATAAGGATGATATTATAGGGAAAATGCAAATAAAGCTATATCCTTTTAAAGATTTTGGCAGTGTTAAATAAGTAGTGGCAAGAATAATAACGCTCAAGTAAACAAATACTATTTCTGTTAATAAAAATTAGGAGGGATAGTATGACAAATTTAAATTGTTGTGTTGAATCATGTGCTTTTAATAAGAGTGAACATTGTTGTCTTAATAACATAGAGGTAGGAGGACACAAAGCAGAAGTTCCAACTAAGACATGTTGCCAAAGCTTTGAAGAAAAATCAGGATTTTTAACAAATGATGCTATGGAACCTGAAGTTAATTTAGAAGTTTCATGTGAAGCTAAAAAGTGCGTACATAATAGTAATGGAATGTGCGATGCATCTCATATAGATATAGCAGGAATTTCTGCAGATGATAAAGGAGAAACACTTTGTTCTACTTTTCACTGTGAATAGCAAGAAAGAAGCTATCTAATTAAGATAGCTTCTTTTTTATTATCTATAAATCAAAGTTATTATTACAATTTCCTTACCTTAAGTGGTAGTGGAATAAATATCCATACCACCTTTGTGTTAAAATATATTTTGAATATTTGTAACGTTAATATCTATAATGTTTTCAGCTAGTTTTTCAACAATCTCATTTGACACTAAGCTTTCAGTCATATTTTGAGATTTTATGTAATTACATAATCTTGTAGCTTCACTTAAAATATTGTCTACCTCGCAATGATTAACATATACAGCAGCGATGCTCTTACTTTCTTCTATTTCTTCAATAACATTTAATGCAGTAAGATATGCATTGTCCCAGTCTTTACTTTCTATGTAGACTCTTATTTCATCATTAGATTCTATAATATCATGACATAATTCATTTAAGGAATTATTAGCATAAAATACAAAGCCCAATAAACCTAAGAAAGCAATAACAGATATTATTGTATTTCGCATTTACTACACTCCTTTTCATAATCATCATATAGTTGATATTGAAATTTACCCTTTGTATCATATAGGGCTAGTAAAACATCACTAATGGATTGAATGTTATGATTTTTAAGCACTTTTTTTATCCATTCTTCATCTTTGCCTAATGTAGTAAGGGCGTTTTTATTTACCTTACCATCCATAACTAATATCTTAGGCAACATTGGTTCTTGACTTGATGAAGAAGTAGATGAAGAATTACTTTTATCTTTTTTTGCAGGTAGTGATCCACAAGTATCACTATCACTTTTAGGAGATCCTCCACCACTAGATGAATTGCTGGAATTAGAAGGTAATATTGAAAGCTGACCGTTGTTCTCTAATATAGCATATTGAATTTCACTTAAATCAAAATAACCTGCTAGTCGAATTTCTTCCATTAATTCATCAATGTTAATTTGTTGCTTTTTTAAGCCATAAAAATTAATTTTGCTTCTATAAATAAGAATAGTTGGTTCACCATCTATTATTTTTCTAGCAAATTGGCTTTTTAATTGAAGTTGAGATAATAAAGTTTTCATAAGTAGCAACGTAATTATTGGAATTATTCCAAGAAGTAAAGGGAATTTAGTATCCTGCATTGGAAGTGCAGCTAAGTCTGAAATCATTATAGTAATAACAAATTCATAAGGTTGAAGTTCTCCAATTTGTCTTTTTCCCATAAGCCTCATTACAATTACTACCAGTGAATAAAGAATTGCAGTTCTTATAAATACTATGAACATAATAAACACCTCTCGCACATAATATTTGTAAAAACAATATTAAATATTCACGAAAATAATGACTTTTTTGAACAATATGTAGAGAGGTGTATAATAGTACTAATGAAAAGAAGAAAGGACTTGTAAGAAGGGAGAGAATTATATGGATTATTTAAATCTTACTATTGAGAATAAAGAAATTAAGGTGAAAAAAGGCACCACCTTTAAGGATGTTATAAAAAAATATACTATAGATGATTTAGCAGTTTTATGTGAATTAAATGGAGATTATTATGAATTAGCTATGGAAATACCAGCTAATGGAGATATAAAGTTAATTGATGCAAATAGTGAAATAGGATGGAAGATATATTCAAGAACTCTTCAATATATCTTTATAAAAGCTACCCTAGATATTTTTAAGGATGCAATTATTAAAATCGAACATTCTATCTCAAAAGGAACATTTGGTGAGATTTATAAATCTCAACCATTAAATAAGGAAGATATAAATAAAATAAAAAAACATATGGAAGATTTGATTGAGAGAGATATCCCTATAAATAAAATTCAAGTATCTAAGGAAGAAGCAATAAAAATATTTGAAGACTATGGAATGATGGATAAGGTTAAACTGTTAAATCAAGTTGATTTTGAGACAGTTAAGCTATATGAATTAGACGGAAGATATGATTATTTTTATGGTCAGATGGCATATTCAACTGGAATAATAAAGGCTTTTGACCTAATTCCATATGCTCATGGATTTATTTTAAGAAATCCTACAGAAGAGGATGTTACAGTATTACCTGAATTTAAGGAGCAAAAGTCATTAGCTAATATTTTCTATGAGACAGAAAGATGGTTGGATATACTGGGGGTAGGGGAAGTTGGAAGTCTAAATGAAAAGATACTAAATAAAGGACTTACCAATTTAACTTTAGTTTCTGAAGCACTACATGAAAAGAAAATAGCTTATTTAGCAGATAGTATTTCTACAAAGAAGAATGTAAAGGTAGTTTTAATTGCTGGCCCATCTTCTTCGGGAAAAACTACTTTTGCAAATAGGCTTGGAATACAACTAAGAGTTAATGGATTAATTCCAATACCAATATCTTTAGATGATTATTTTGTAGATAGAGTTAATACTCCAAGAGATGAAAACGGAGAATATGATTTTGAGTCAATTGACGCTATTGATTTAAAGTTGTTTAATGAAAATTTAAAATATCTTTTAGATGGTAAGGAAGTAGAGATTCCAAGTTATAATTTTAAGACAGGAAATCGTGAATGGAATGGTAATAAATTAAAGTTGCCTGGAAATGGTGTGATTATTGTTGAAGGAATTCATGGATTAAATCCATCATTAACAGATGCTATAGAGGATGATAAAAAATATAAAATATATATATCTGCATTAACTCAATTAAATCTTGATAATCATAATAGAATTGCAACAACAGATGTAAGAAAAGTTAGAAGAATAGTTAGAGATTATTTATCAAGAGGATATGGAGCAGAAGAAACTCTAATGATGTGGCCTTCAATTAAAAGAGGAGAAAGAAAAAACATTTTTGTATATCAAGAAGAAGCTGATGCAATGTTCAATTCAACATTAGTATATGAGTTATGTGTATTAAAACCATATGCTATAAAAGAACTTGAAAAAATAAAGCCAGGTAGTCCGGTGTATAATGAAGCTGTGAGATTAAAATCATTTTTAAACTTTTTTAAAGAAATTGAATTTAGTGATGTGCCAGAGAATTCTATCTTAAGAGAATTCATTGGGGGAAGTTGTTTTTATAAATATTGAAGAGAGGTTGCTAGCAACTTCTCTTTTTTAATAGTCTAATATAAATAATATTATTTATATTATTTTTAAATATAAGAAAAGAATTTTTCTTATATTAATTCTAAAAAATATATATTTATATAAATATAAAAATACAAAATAATAAAAAAAAGAATCCCTAGTAAGGATTCTCTTTTCTCAGTATGAATATTAAATTATCTACTTAACTTTTTCACTATAACATTTTTATTTTCCAATTTCTCTATTAGGTAATCAACATCTCCTGCTTTAAGAATATAAGATAATTTTTTCTCTCTATCATTAAATTCAAAGGAGATAATTTTCTTTGGAGAACCTTTGTCCCATTTAACAGTTACACACCTTATGCTCTCATATTTAAATTTATTATTAAATAAAACCATACTGTCTCTAGAAAACATTACTAGGTTAAATATAAAAGAAACAAAAAGCAGAATAAAAAATAAAATTATTCCTATAGTGGTAGTTTCAACTACAGCCATATATAAAAGTAGTAAAGCAGCACAGAAAAAATTCATTTTATCTTTGAAAAATACTTTAAGATGAAGCTCTTTTTGATTTCCATAAAAATCACATATGTTTAATAAAAAATATAAAGCAAATAATATTCCTAAGAAGATTGCAAATCCAAAAATTATATTAAGAATAATGTTCATAAAAAAACATTCCTTTCATTGTTGTAGTGGTAATAAATTCAATAAGGTAAGTATAACAAAATAAAGATTGATAATACAGATAAAATTACTTAAACTAAAAGTAAAATAACTAATGATTAAGGAGAGGTTTTATGAAGAGCGTAGGCGTTTTTGATATTTTAGGTCCTATAATGGTTGGCCCATCAAGTTCTCACACTGCAGGAGCTGCAAGACTTGGAAAAGTAGCAAGATCTGTAGCTAATGGACCATTAAAGAGTGTAAAGTTTTTATTACATGGTTCTTTTGGGAAAACCTATAAGGGACATGGAACAGATAGAGCATTAGTTGCTGGAATACTTGGAATGGAGCCTAGTGATATAAGATTAAGAGATTCTCTAGAAATTGCTAAGGGAGAAGGACTAGAATTTGAATTTATAGAAACAGATTTAGGGGATGCTCACCCAAATACTGTTAAGTTTATTATGGAGACTAAGAAAGGAAATCATTGTGAAGTTGTAGGTTCTTCTATTGGTGGAGGAAGTATACAAATAACAGAAGTAAATGGTAATAAGGTAGAGTTTACTGGAGATTACCCAACATTAATAATATCTCACCAAGATGTACCTGGAGCAGTTTCTAATGTTACCTCAATACTTTATAAAGAGCACATAAATATTGCTTTTATGAAGGTCTTTAGAAAGCAAAGAGGTAAGGGAGCTACAATGGTATTTGAAGTAGATAATAGATTAAACGATGATGTAATAGATGAAATTAAAGGGATAGATTCTATAAGTAGAGTTATTAGAATAAATCCAGTTAAGGAGGAGGAATAATGGAGATAGCAAGAAGTGGAGAAGAACTTTTAAGAATTTGTCAAGAGGAGAGCATATCTCTTAGTGAATATGCCATAAGATATGAAATGGAAGATAAGGGAATATCAAGAGAAGAACTTCTTGAAAAGATGAGAAAAAATCTTCATGTTATGATGACATCTGCTAGTGAGGGAATGGAAAAAGAAGTTTATTCAGTTAGTGGACTTATAGGTGGAGATGCATATAAATTAAAAAAGTATCTTAAAAAAGGAGATACATTAACAGGGGATACTATGGTATTAGCAATGGCTATGGCATTATCTTCATCAGAAGTAAATGCAGCTATGGGAAAAATAGTAGCGTGTCCTACTGCAGGCTCTTGTGGAATATTACCAGCAGTTATCTTAGCGGCAGGAAAAAGATTAAATAAAACAGAAGATGAAATGATAGAAGGATTATTTGCATCAGCAGCTGTTGGAATGATAATAGGTATGAATGCAACATTAGCTGGAGCAGAAGGTGGATGCCAAGCGGAATGTGGCTCAGCTTCAGCAATGGGAGCAGCAGCTGTAGTAGAAATGATGGGTGGGACTCCTAAGATGAGCTTAGATGCAGGTGCAATAGTACTAAAAAATGTACTTGGATTAGTATGTGACCCAGTTGCTGGATTAGTTGAAATACCATGTGCAAAAAGAAATTCTTCAGGTGCTATTAGTGCCTTATGTACAGCTGATTTAGTTATGGCAGGTGTAGAATCGAAAATACCTTTTGATGATGCAGTTTCTGCAATGTATAAGGTAGGTAAGTCTCTTCCAGCATCATTAAGAGAAACTGCTTTAGGTGGAGTTGCTATAACTAAAGCGGGGTTAATGTTAAAAAAGAAAGTTTACGGAGAAGAGTAAAACTGGTAAGATAAAAGTAAAAATTATATAAATTTACTAGGGGAGCTAGTACTCTGGCTGAGAATGGAAAGAAAATTCCTAAACCCTTGAACCTGATATGGTTAGAACCATCGTAGGGAAGTGATAAATTAAAAATATAAAAGTTTATTTGCGTAGCCCTATTAGGCTACGTTTTTTTAATTCTTTAGGAAATTAAATCTAGTATTAAATTGTGGATAACTTCAACGATTTAGCGATATATTAGTTCATTTTTTCCTAAAGAATAAAAAATAAAATTATATGCGCTGGTCTTTTGCTCACATGTGTTTCCAAAAGCCAGAGTGCGCTGAAAAAAATTGACGACTGGGCAAGTTCGTCTTGACGATTTTTTTAATGAATTGGAGGTAAATATGAAGAAAAAGGGATTATCAAAAAAATTAGCATTAAGTGGTGTACTTATAGCAATAGCAACTATATTTGGCACATTTTCAATTCCTATATTTGGAGCAAGAATGTCTCCGGTACAGCATTTTATAAATGTAGTTACAGCTGTTACATTAGGTCCAGGATACGCTGTGGGAAATGCATTTATAGCTTCTACACTTAGAAATATTTTAGGTACAGGAAGCCTTTTAGCCTTTCCAGGAAGTATGATAGGAGCATTTCTATCTGGAGTTTTATATAAAAAGTTTGAAAATATAGAAGCAGGATTATTAGGAGAAATAATTGGGACAGGCTTTATAGGGGCATTAGTTGCATATCCTATTTCAACTTTAATCTTAGGTAAAGAAGTTGCACTATTTGCTTATGTTATACCATTTTGTATTAGTTGTATAGGTGGAGGAATAATAGCTTATACATTTTTAAAGATATCAACAGTTAGAAAGGTTTTGTTCTCTTTTTTTATTGATTAAAATATTGTAAAATGGACAATAGTAAAGAAATATAGAAAGAGGTGAGTATTTGAATATCAAAGATACAGCTTTATATGCATTAAAAAAGTTTTATGGATATAATAGCTTTAGACCAGGACAAATGAACATAATTTTTAATATTTTATCTAATAATGATGTTTTTTGTATAATGCCAACAGGCGCTGGTAAGTCAATTTGCTATCAAATACCAGCCTTAATAATGAACGGCGTTACATTAGTAATTTCTCCTTTAATATCCTTAATGAAGGATCAAGTAGATTCACTTAAGGAGAATGGAATTAGTGCTACATATATAAATAGCACTCAAAGTATGGAGGAAATAAAGGATATACTTAAGGATGCTTCTTTAGGTTTATATAAATTAATATATATTGCACCAGAGAGATTGGAGTCTAAAGTTTTTGTTCAAATGATAAGAAATTTACATATTTCACAGGTGGCAGTAGATGAAGCACACTGTGTTTCAGAATGGGGACATGATTTTAGAGTTAGTTATAGATATATAAAACCTTTTGTAGATTTATTGCCTAATAGGCCAGTTATATCTGCATTTACAGGTACTGCTACAGATGAAGTTAAAGAAGATTCTATAAAACTTTTAGCATTAAGAAATCCCATAGGATATGTAGGTGATATAAATAGAGAAAATCTTTCTATTAATGTTTTTAAAGAAGAGGATAAGTTAGAAGGAATTAAGGATATTATAAGAAAGCATGAAGATGAATCTGGAATAATATACTGTTTATCTAGAAAAGAAGTTGAAAATTTATATGCTTACTTAAGGGAGTATGGATATAATGTATCAATGTATCATGGAGGGCTAGAAGATTATGATAAGGAAAAAGCTCAAGATGATTTTTTATTTGAAAGAACAAATATTATGGTAGCAACTAATGCTTTTGGTATGGGGATAGATAAATCAAATGTAAGATACATAGTTCATTGTACAATTCCTAAAAATCTTGAATCTTACTATCAAGAGATTGGTAGAGGGGGAAGAGATGGAGAATCTTGTAAGTGTTATCTTTTTTATAATAGAGATGATATACGAAGAGTAGAGTTTATATTAAATAAAAGTAGTGGGTTTAAACGTAAGGAAATTGCCTTGAGAAAACTTCAGTCTATGATAGACTTCTGTGAAGAGGATGGTTGTTATAGAGCATTTTTATTAAAGTATTTTAATAAGGAATGGTCTCGAAATTATTGTGGAAATTGTAGTAATTGCCTGGGGAATGATGAAGTAAGGGACTTTACTAGGGAAGGACAAATTATTTTGTCAACTGTATATAGAACTCGTGAAAGATATGGAATATCAGTATTGATTGATATTTTAAGAGGTATAAAAGGACCTAAAATAATAGAGAAAAATTTAGACAAAATAACAACTTTTTCGTTAATGAAGGACTATAGTTCATCATTTATAAAGGCTATAATTAATGAAATGCTTACACAGGGGTATGTTAACTTAAAGGAAGGAACATATTCTATGTTAAAGTTAAATAATAAATCTATGGACATACTTTTAGGTAAAGCAGAGATGTATTTGTTAGTAAAAGAAGAAGAAAAGCCTATAGATGAGGAATTGTTCCATAAATTAAAGCTTTGGAGAAAAAATAAGGCTATTAAAGAAAATATTAAACCATACATTATTTTTTCAGACTCATCACTTATATCAATTGTAAATCAGTTACCAAAGAGTATTGAAGAATTACTTGAAGTTAGAGGTGTTGGCGAGAAGAAAGTAGAGAAGTATGGAAATGAAATTCTGAAATTACTTTCTAATGAGTAGATAGGAGAGAAGTTGTTTAACAACTTCTCTTTTTACTGTCTAGGAAAATATAAAATCAATAATAATAATTTTATAATTTACCCACCTTTTTTGGTTATATTATTTAATTGAATTTTCGTATTGTTGAACCATTCTCTTAACCATTTCTCCACCAACACTTCCATTTTGTTTAGAAGTTAGGTTACCCTTGTCAGCATTTTCATAGCCTTGTAATCCAAAACTTGAAGCTACTTCATTTCTAAAAGTATTTAATCCTTTTTTAGCTTCTGGAACTAAACTTTTGTTACCACCATTGTTTGAAGACATATCTGTCTACCTCCTTATATTTAAAAAAGTTGTACAAATATTGTACAATCTTATGTTGTCCATGTAGGGAAAGAATAAACTATGAATATATATCCTTTTAAGGTTTTGATGTACTAATTTACATATTTAATGAAGTAAGAGTATTTATTATAAGTGTATAAAAAATAAACTGATTTTCCTTTAGAAATAAATTATTTGTGAAAAAATTTATATTAATAGTCTCATTATTCATTAAAAATTCTTTGATAGGAATACTCTATAACTTTTAGTGAATATATTTTAAGTAAAAGGAGGGAGTGCATATGAACTTCAAAGAATTTATAGAAAGCGATAGAGAGGTTAGAAACAAGCAGAAATTTGAAGGGAATTTTTTGGATTATCTTGAAATAGTAAAGTCAAATCCAGATATTGCCAAGCTGGCTCATAAAAGAATGCATGACATTATAGTAGGCAAAGGGGTTGAATTACTAAAAGCTGAAGAGAATCCTAGGGTTAAAAAGATATATGGTAATGAAACTATAAGAAAATATGATTTTTTTAAGAATGATTTTTATGGAATAGACAAGGTTATTATGAAACTTGTTAATTACTTCAATTCTGCATCTATGAAGGGAGAAGAATCTAGACAAGTTCTTTATTTAGTTGGGCCTGTTGGAGCTGGAAAGTCATCTTTAGTTGAAAGTTTAAAGAAGGCATTGGAAGAAGCTGATCCTATATATGCTCTTAAGGGCTGTCCGATGCATGAAGAACCCCTACATTTAATCCCTAAACATTTAAGACCAAAATTTGAAGAAATGTTAGGAGTACAAATAGAAGGAGATCTATGTCCTGTATGTAGATATAGGTTAATGCATGATTACAATGGAAAGTATGAAGAGTTTCCTGTGGAAACAAAGACTTTCTCAATAAGATCAAGAAAGGGCATTGGAGTGGTACCACCAGTAGATCCTAACAATCAAGATACATCTATATTAACAGGTTCAATAGATATTTCTAAAATGGACATGTATGCGGAGGATGATCCAAGAATTTTCTCTTTAAATGGGGCCTTTAATATTGGCAATAGAGGGCTTGTTGAATTTATAGAGGTATTTAAAAATGATGTTGAATATCTTCATACAATAATTACTGCTACTCAAGAAAAATCTGTGCCATCTCCAGGAAAAGGATCAATGATTTATTTCGATGGACTTATAATTGCTCATTCAAATGAAGCAGAATGGAATAAATTTAAATCAGACCATACAAACGAAGCTATTTTAGATAGAATAGTAAAAATAGAGGTTCCATATTGCTTAGAGTTAGACGAGGAAATGAAGATTTATCAAAAGATAATTAAAAAGAGTAATTTTAAAGCACATATAGCTCCACATACAATTGAGGTTGCTGCTATGTTTGCAATTCTTTCAAGACTTTCTCCATCAACTAAAGTTGATCCTATGACAAAGTTAAAAATCTATAATGGTGAAGAAATTGTAGAGAAGGGAACAACTAAGAGAATAGATATTATGGAGCTTAGAGAAGAATCAGGAACTTATGAGGGTATGAAGGGTATATCAACTAGATTTATTATAAAAGCAATAGATAATGCATTATCAAACTCAGAGTGTGACTGTATTAATCCATTAAGCATAATGGAGAGTATAATAAAATCAATTAAGGAAATGGATATTGGAGCTGATGATAAGAAGAAGTATCTAGGATTTATACAAGATACTATTAGGAAAGAATACAACAAGATGCTAGAGAAGGAAATTACAAAAGCATTTATTCATTCATTTAGAGAGCAGGCTGAAAGTTTATTTAATAATTATATAGATAATGCAGAAGCTTTTGTTAATAAGAGCAAAATAAAAGATACTTCTACTGGTGAAGAATTAAATCCAGATGAAGAGTTTATGAGAAATATTGAAGAGCAAATAGGGGTTTCTGAATCTTCTAGTAAGGGATTTAGGGCAGATGTAACCTCATATATGTTCTATTTAGTAAGAAGCGGGGCAAAGATAGATTATACATCCTATGAACCATTAAAAGAGGCTATAGAAAAGAAACTTATAGCATCAGTAAAGGACCTTTCAAGAATAATAACTAAATCTAGAGTAAGAGATAAAGAACAAGCAGAAAAGTACAATGCAATGGTAGAGGAAATGAAAAATAATGGATATTGCATGCATTGTTGTGATGTTATCTTAAAGTATGCTGCAAATAATTTGTGGAAGGATTGAAACTAGATGGCAATCTTTAGAGATAATAGTGAGAATGCAGTAGAACACGATAGGTCCATAGAAGATAGAAGAAGACATAGGCAGCTAGTAGAAAAGTCTATAAAAGAAAACTTAGGAGATATTTTATCAGAAGAAAGTATTATAGGGGAAGGTAAGAATAAAAAGTTTAAGATTCCAATTAGAGGAATAAAAGAATATCAATTTGTTTACGGAAAGAACTCAAAGGGGGTAGCCTCTGGTACGGGAGAGGAAAAAAGAGGCGATAAGATAGGTGGTGGCAAACCACAAGGAGCAAATGGAAAAGGTGGAGCAGGAAATAGAGAAGGAGAAGACATATATGAAACGGAAATAACATTAGAGGAACTTCTAGATTATATTACTGAAGACCTAGATTTGCCAAATTTAGATAAGAAAAAATATTCTGAGATTGTTACTGAAAGTTCAGGTAAAAAGAAGGGGTATCAGAGATATGGAATCAATCCGCGTTTAGCAAAAAAGAAGACTGTTATGTCTAAAATTGCTAGAAAGCAGGGAAAAAAGAGAGCATTAGCAGAAGAGGGGATAGAAACAGAGATAGAAAGATTCCCTTTTAGAGAAGAAGATTTAAGGTATTATAGAGTAAAGAAAAAGCCTAAAAGAGAAAGTAATGCAGTTATGATATTTATCATGGATGTATCAGGATCTATGGATAGTACTAAAAAATATTTAGCTAGATCATTTTTCTTTGTATTATCAAAATTCTTAAGGCGTAAGTACAATAATATTGCTTTTGAATTTATATCGCATACAACTGTAGCAAAGAGGGTAGATGAATATGAGTTTTTCCACAAGGCAGAATCTGGTGGAACTTATATATCTAGTGGGGTAAGATTAGCTTTAGATTTAATAAAAGAAGAATATCCACCAGAGGTGTGGAACATTTACCCTGTTTATGCTTCAGATGGGGATAACTGGACAGAAGATAATGAAAGAGCAATGAAGGCAGTAAAAGAATTATGTTCAGTAAGCAATATGTTTGGATATGCAGAACTATTACCTTCTACCTACTCTACAACTATGTATTATAGGTTTTTAAAAGAAATAAAGGAAGAAAATTTTATACCTGTAATAGTTAAAGAAAAAAAGGACTTATGGGAGGCATTAAAGTTAATGCTTAGCAAGGAACTAAAGGAGGAGTAGGTTTGGAATATGTTTTAAAAGATTTAATTGAATGGAATGAGGTTATAGAAAGTAAGGCCAAGGAGCTTGGCTTAAATTTCTATCCTCAAGAATTTGAAATTATAGGGTTTAATGAAATGTTAGGATATGAGGCATACGTAGGTATGCCTTCTAGGTACCCTCATTGGAGTTTTGGTAAGTCTTATGAAAAGAATAAAACACTATATTCCTTTGATTTAACAGGGTTGCCATATGAAATGGTAATTAACTCTAATCCTTGCTTAGCATATTTAATGAGAGAAAATACTCTTCCCTTACAAATACTAACTATGGCGCATGTTTATGGACATAATGACTTTTTTAAAAATAATAGACTTTTTAAAGAGGGAACTAGAGCTAAGCTAGCATTAGAGATGTTTAAGCTTGATGGAGAAATTATAAGAGAATATATTAACACTCCAGGAATAGGGTATGAAAAGGTAGAAAGAATTTTAGATGCTGCACATGCAATAAGATATAACATAGGTAGAGTAATTGGAAGAAAAGAAATGACAGATGAGGAAATACGAAAAAATAGAATAGAGGATTATAAAAAGGCTATTGAAAATAAAAGTATACTTGATATGGATATGGTAATAGAAGAACCTATTTTAGATAAGATTCCTTTAGAGCCTTATGATGATGTTGTAGGGTTTATTATTAAATATGGAAAATTAGAAGAATGGGAAAAGGATATTGTTAGAATAGTCAAAAGAGAAACTGAATATTTTATGCCACAAATAGAAACTAAGACTATGAATGAAGGGTGGGCAAGCTATTGGCATTATAATATTTTAAAGAGTTTAAATTTACCTGAGGGATTGCATTTTGAGTTTTTGAAAAGGCATAATGATGTGGTTGCTCCTATGTTAGGAGGATTAAATCCATACTATGTAGGCTTTAAAATGTTTGAAGATATAGAAAAAAGGTATGGAAGAGATAAGATATTTGAAGTTAGGTCCATGGAAAGAGATGCTTCATTTATAAGAAGATATCTAACACAAGAATTATGTGAGGAGTTAAACTTGTTCCAATATGCAAAGAAAAGTTTTGATTATGTTATAGAAGAAGTATCAGATGAAGATGGTTGGAAAGAAATTAGGGATAACTTAGCTTTTACATCTGGATTAGGATCAATCCCGTATATAAGAGTAATAGATTTAAACACAAGAGACCTTACCCTAACCTTAGAACATGTATATGATGGAAGAGAATTAGAGGCAACTTATGCAAAAGAAACATTAAAGTATGTTCAACAGCTATGGGGATATAAGGTTAGATTATTAACTAAAAATAAAGACAATAAGGAATTTTATATTAATTGTGATGTGGATAAAAAGATAACAGTGACAGAGAGTAACAAATAGATAGAGATATGAATAATTTATAGATGAGTAATAAATACTTAGGAGAATAAAATGAATCTTAAAGGTAGTGAAACAGAAAAAAACCTTTATAAAACATTTGCAGGAGAATCAAGAGCAAATACAAAATACTCACTGTATGCTGAACAGGCAAGAAAAGAAGGATATAGATGGGTAGCAGAGATATTTGAAGAAACTGCAGGAAATGAAAAAGCTCATGCTAGAGAAGTGTTAAAAAAGTATCTTTGTAAAATAAATAATACAGAAGCTAATCTAAGGGATGCTGCAAAAGGTGAAGCACAAGAAGCAAATAGAACTTATAAAGATTTTGAGAATGTAGCTAGAAAAGAAGGCTTTTATGATATCGCAGATTTTTATAAAGAGCTTCAAGAGGTGGAAGAAGCCCATGAAGAAAGGTTTATAAAATTAGCAGATAAGATAAAAGAGGACGAGATGTTTAAGAGTATAGGCCCTTCATTATGGCAATGTATGAACTGTGGTTATATACATGAAGGAACAGAAGCACCTAAGAATTGTCCTTTATGTAATTATCCAAAGTCCTACTTCAAACCTTATTGTAAAGTTAAGTAATTCCTAGGAGGAGAATAATGTATTATAATTTACCCGATAAATATTTTTATCCAGTAGTAGAAAAAGATGATTTAGAATTTGAAGAGAACTTATTTAGGTCTATAGATGTAGAAGCAAGTGAGGAAGAAGAAAAAAGAGAAGTAGTGGGTTCAACTGAGGGTAATGAAGTAGTTGAAGATAAAGAAGTAAATGTAGTAAGTGAAAGAGAAGAAAATGATTCTAATATAGACATAAAAGAAGAAGATGTTATAGAAGAATCTGTAGGAGAAATGAGGGGAGAAGAAGAAACAGAAGATAGCACTGAGGCTAGTATTGTAGAAGAAGCGGATGAAGAATATTCTTCAAGTGAACAAGAAGAAACAAGAAGTGAAGACATAATTGAAGATGTAGAAATCGTAGAAGATGATGAAGCAGAAGTAATAGAAATTTCTGAAGAAGAAGAAGAAAAAGTTGTAGAAAGTTAATAGTTAAATTTAGAGAGGTGTTTCAAATATATAAATTTGAGGCACCTTTTTATATATACATTAAAATGAATTCATAGAATATATTTTAATATATAAATGTTTAGGAGTTAAGGAATGGGATATGATAATTTAATAAGAAGTCACTATGAAGATTTAAATAATATGAGTACTATGTTAAGAAATTATATAGAAATATATAGGTTACTAATAAGTAGTACAGTAGATTTGCATGCTACATCTGTAATAAAAAAGAGTGAAATAAAGCATGCTTTAGAAAGAATAGATGATGTTGGAGAGCTTATAGATGATTTATTAAAGACAATAAAAAAATGTGAAGGTTCTTATGTAAAATATTGTTCACTAAAAAATGAGGTTATAGTTGCTAATACACAAAAAGAGAGTATATTAACAGAAATACATGATGATATAGACTACCACAATTAGACGTAAATAAAGAATTCTGTAAAACAGAATTCTTTATTAAATATTAATTAAAAATTTTAAATTAAATCTTTTTAAGATGTATTTTGCTAACCATTAAGTAAGCACCTAAAATCATAAAAATAATAGCTAAAAATACTGGTGCTTGTGCATAGTTTGCAATTAAAGCGAATGCAGCAAGGAAGCAACCTGTAATTGTTATAGGAACACCTGTAAAAACACCATCAAAGGAAGATGTATTATATCTTGCTAACCTATATGCGCCACAGATTGGGAAAGCAATTAAAAGTATAATTCCTAAAATTCCCTTTGGTCCAAAAGTATTTAAATTAAATAATATATATATTAATACAGATGGAGCTACACCAAAAGATACTAAATCAGCTAATGAGTCTAGTTCTTTTCCTAAGTCGCTTGATACTTGTAGAAACCTAGCAACTCTTCCATCGTACCTATCAACTAAACCAGCTATAAGTATGAAAATACTTGCTAAAACATATTGTTTTTCAAAAGTTGAAAGTAGTGAAAATACACCACATGACAAGTTAATGAAAGTAAATATGTTAGGAATACAGCTTTTTCTCATATAATCACTCCTAAAATTACTTTTGTTTACAATGAATAATTATATCATATAAATTAATATAATATAAGAGGAAATATACATTTAAGATAATCTTAATGTAGTTATATTAATCTTAAATTTTTATTAACTTAAAGAGGAGTTTCTCGACAATATTTGGTATTGGTGATATAATCCTCTGTAGTATTATTAGAGCGGAGGTATATTATGAAAAAGGTTAGGTTCATATATAACCCATACTCAGGTGAAAATATTATATTACATGAATTAGATAAAGTAATGAAGTTGCATCAAGAAAAAGGATATCAGGTAGTTCCATATAGAATACAAAAAGATAGGGATATTGATGAAGCTTTTGATATAATAGATAAAGATTATAAGTATGTATTAGTTGCTGGTGGTGACGGTACAGTAGACTCAGTAGTTAATGCAATGATGAACAGCGAGATTAATTTACCGATAGGAATACTACCAGTTGGTACGGCAAATGATTTTGGTAAGTTTTTAGGTATTCCTTCAGATGTTACAAAGGCATGTAAGCAAATACTTGAATCTGAGCCTAAAGCGGTTGATATAGGAAAAATAAATGATAAATATTTTGTAAATGTAGCAAGCTCAGGATTATTTACAGATGTATCTCAAAAAACTGACTTGAATTTAAAAAATACAATAGGGAAACTTGCCTATTATCTTAAAGGGATAGAGGAAATTCCTAATTTTAGAAGATTAAAAGTTCACTTAAAATCTAAGGAAGTAGATTTTAATGGTGAAATGTATTTAATACTTGTTTTTAATGGACAGACAGCAGGAAACTTTAAGTTAGCAACTAGAGCTGATGTTAATGATGGGTATCTTGATGTTATTATGATAAAGGCAGTACCAATAATAGAGATATTACCTCTATTTATAAAGATACTTAAGGGAGAGCATTTAGATTCAGATAAAGTAATATATTTTAAAACTGATGATATATTAATAGAGTCAGAGGAAGATATTGTTGTTGATATTGATGGAGAAAAAGGACCAGATTTTCCACTAAGAATTAGATGTATAAAAGGTGGAATAAAAGTTTTAGGAATAAAATAGTATATTTTTTAATAATTATAAGTAACAGTATAGTAAGTTAGGAGTGTTCAGAGTGAATTTAGCCTATTATATTTTCTTGTTACTTATAATTTTTTTGCTTATTTTCTTGATGAAAAAGAATTTGAAGGTTTCTCCCAAGAAGATAAAAGCATATATGATGGTGGTAATGAGTCTTTTTGTCTTAAGATACATAGGATTATTTTTGTTATGCATAATGAAAGATGGTAGATTTGTATATATGTTAAAGTCATTGCTATTTTTAAATCATCTTGCAATACCATTAATGATTTTAGCTTTAGCATATGTATATTTAAGATGGGATAAGTTAAGTTTTAACATTAATTATGTTATTGCATTAGTATTAGTTATTTTATACGGGGCAACAATGTTTACTATGAAGGGTAAGGTTGTCTTTAATCCCATTTATGGATATGTAATAAAGATATATAACGAAACAGCATTATTTTTAGGTTCATTAGTGATTATTGGGAGTCTTTTAATTTATTGTGTATATTTTTTAGACAAACCCCATAACAATAAAAAAGGGATGATATATTTGATAATTGCATCATTAGTAGTGATATTAGAGAATGTATTGTATTTAGGAGGATTAAGATTATTTCCATATCCCATTTTTGGTGATGGAATATTTCTTATGATAATGGGATTTGCAATAAATACATTTAAAAAGTGATAAATAATGAATAATTTCGGTTAAAACTTTGCTCTTGCAAAGTTTTTTCTTTTTACAGAATTAAAGAGAAATTGCAAAGCAATTTCTCTTCCTTAATCATTGGCTATTTATTCTTCAGTATTAATTACTCGTTACCTACTTCTCTTTTTTCTAGAAGTTTTACTATGATTTGATTTTCTCTTAGGAAGAGAATCTGTATTTTTGGTATTGCTACCTTGGTGGTTTTTAGATGTGTTAGATCTTCCACCTTTTCCACCGCTACTTTTTGGTGGTGTTGATGGAATTAAACAATCCTTTCCGCTACCAATTAAATCTTCTCTACCAGCTTTAATTAAAGCCTTTTTAACTATCTCATAGTTCTTAGGAACTCCAAATTGAATCAGAGCTCTTTGCATATTTTTTTCTTCTTGAGTTTTTGGAGTATATACCTTTTCTCCTGTTAATGGATTATATCCTATATAGTATATTGTTGTAGATAAGCTACCTGGTGTAGGGTAGAAATCTTGAACTTGTTCGGGCGTATATCCCATGCTTTTAACATATTGAGCTAACTCAATTGCAGCATTTAAATCTGATCCAGGGTGAGAAGACATTAAATAAGGAACTAAATATTGCTTCTTACCTAGCTTCTTGTTTATATCAAAGTATTTATTAACAAATCTATCATATACTTCTCTTGTTGGTTTACCCATTTGAGCTAAAACTCTAGGAGTAACATGCTCAGGAGCAACTTTTAATTGTCCGCTTATATGATGTTCACATAATTCCTTGAAGAATGTATCATCTTTATCATGAATCATGTAATCATATCTTAAACCTGAACGAACAAATACTTTTTTAATTCCTTTTATAGATCTAACTCTTCTTAAAACAGATAAGTATTCTTTGTGATCTATAATAAGGTTTTTACATGGTTTTGGGAACATGCACTGTTTATGTTTGCAAGCACCATGCTCTTTTTGAACATTACAAGCTCTGTGTCTAAAGTCAGCTGTTGGTCCACCAACATCATGAATATATCCCTTAAAGTCAGGTAAAGTTGTAAGAAGTTTTGCTTCATCAACAATTGAATCCCCGTCTCTAGTTTGGATTATTCTACCTTGGTGGAAAGTTAAAGCACAGAATGAACATGAGCCATAACATCCTCTATGACTTGTGATAGAAAACTTAACTTCTTGTATAGCTGGGATTCCCCCTAGTTTTTCATAACAAGGGTGATAAGTTCTCATAAAAGGTAAATCATATGTAAAGTTCATTTCCTCATTAGTTAAAGGAACTTGAGGTGGATTTTGAACTAAATATCTATCACCATGTTTTTGTATTATTCCTTTTCCTCTAATAGGGTCTTGTTCATAGTATTCAATTTTAAAGGCATCACCATAAGCAGTTGTATCTGTAGATACTTCTTCAAAAGAAGGAACGGTTATATATTTATCTAATCCTGATATATCCTTTGTTAAATAACAAGTTCCTCTAATGCCTGTTAAACTATTTGCACTAGCACCATATTTAAACATTTCAGCTATTTGAACAATAGTTTTTTCACCCATACCATATATTAAAAGGTCTGCTTTAGAATCAACTAAAATACTTCTTCTGACTTTATTGTCCCAGTAGTCATAATGAGCAAATCTTCTTAAGCTTGCTTCTATACCTCCAATAACTATTGGTACATCTTTATAGGCTTCTCTTACTCTATTACAATAAACTATTACAGCTCTATCAGGTCTGTATCCGCTTTTACCACCAGGAGAGTAAAAATCGTCATGTCTTTTCTTCTTGGCAGCTGTATAATGGTTAACCATAGAATCTATATTTCCAGAGTTAACAAGGAAAGCATACTTAGGCTTACCAAGTTTTTTAAAGTCGTCTGCATTGTTCCAATTTGGTTGAGCAATAACACCAACCTTAAATCCTTGGGATTCTAAAGTACGTCCAATAATTGCTGTACCAAAAGATGGATGGTCTACATATGCATCTCCTGTAACTATAATAAAGTCTAATTGTTCTATATTTCTTTTTAATAAATCTTCTTTACAAATAGGTAAAAAATCTTTAGCTAATTTCATCTTAAAAACTCCAATTCAGATAAATTATTCCAAGAGGTTTCCACTAATTCTTGTCTACTTATATTAACATAGACATTTTTCATTTACAAATGGGAAAAAGTTGTTTACTTTTAGAAGTCATATAATATAATAAATATTGAAGGATAAGTGCTGACAACTATTGTCAGCTATTTTTGAGTATAACTATACTTGGTATTTTTAAACATAAAAGGTGGTGTAAATAATGGAGGGTGGGCCTCAGCATAGGTCATTGCCAAAACTGAATAAGAGTAAACCTAGAGGAAGCTCTACATTATTTATAATTTTATAATGTTCTTCTTCTAGGTAATAAGGAGGAAGCGTTATGAAAAGACTATCAGTTTTTCTATATTCACAGATACTAGGAAAAAATATCTATGATGAGTTTAATGATGTTTTAGGTTCCCTAAAAGATATTTATGTAACTACTGATGAAGGATATCCAAGAGTAATTGGATATAAGGTGAAAAAAGATGGTTCCACATTTAACTATGAGTTTAAGAGCATAGGTGTCTACGATGATAATGGAAGAATTGTTATCAAGACAGTAGGAAGTAGGGAAATATTAGCTAGAACTTATACTTATTTATTATCTAGGAATTTATTAGATAAGAATATAGTAGATATTAATGGTAAACAGGTTGTTCGAGTTAATGATATGAGAATGGCTGAAATTGCTGGAGAGTATAGAGTCGTAGCTGTAGAAACAGGACCATTGGCTAAATTCAGAAGAATGGGAATGAGTGGTATTGGTAAGGTGTTATATAAGTTCCTAAAGAAAGATTATGAAGATAAAATATTAATGTGGGATGATGTTGAGTCTATAGAGATGGTTAACAATAACCTGCAGTTATCAAAGTCTTATAAGAAATTAACAGCCTTACATCCAGCTGATTTAGCTGATATATTAGAAGATCTAGATGAAAGTTCAAGAAGAGCATTATTTGAATCTTTAGATGAAGATTTAGCTGCTGAAACTTTTGAAGAAATTGAAGATGAATATAAAGGAAGTATAATTAAGGATTTATCAGAAGTTAAAACGGCTGAATTGCTAGAAAATATGGGGAATGATGAAATAGCTGATTTATTAGATGAATTAGACGAAGAAGAAAAAGAAAAGGTCTTAGTAAACTTGGAGCATGAGGATGCAGAAGAAGTACAAGAACTTTTAAAATATGAAGATGAAACAGCTGGTAGTATAATGACAAAAGAATTTATTTCTTTTGGATTAAATGTTACTGTAGAAGAAACAGTTGAAATACTTAAGGAAATGCAACCTGATGAAGAAGTTATGTATTATATTTATGTAACTGATGAAGAGGATAAAATTAAGGGATTAGTAATATTAAGAGATCTATTATTAAGTGATGGTAAGAAAAAGCTTTCAGAACTTATGGAAGAAAATATTACCACAGTTAAGCATACTGAATCTATAGAAGAAGTAATAGATAAGGCTGCTAAGTACGATTTATTATCAACAGCTGTTGTAGATGAAGATAATAGGTTAATTGGTATAGTATTAATTCACGATATAATAGATGAAGAATTCTATCCATTATGGAAAAAGAAGAACAAATCAATTAAGTAATGAATAGCTTAGAAGAGAAATTGTTTTGCAGTTTCTCTTTTTAGTGTATAAAGAAAAAAGTAAAAAAACTGTTGACAATTTTAGGATAAAGCATATAATAAGATTATAAAGCATAGCAAAATACTCTGAATTAAAAACAGTGAAGAAGGAAAGTAGCTTTTATGAGGTTTACAGAGAGAAAAGGTAGTTGAGAACTTTTCATCCATATTAATTGTGAAGTGCCCTTTGGAGTTGAGGTCTGAAATAGTAGTAAGATTTTCCGGGTTCACCCGTTATAGTGATAAGGTATGTGCACGTACCTGATAAAAGAGTGGGATTTTTATAATCCAATTAGAGTGGAACCGCGAATTTTACTTCGTCTCTATAATTAATAGAGTCGGGGTTTTTTTATTTATAAAAAATTAGGATGAAAGTTTTAGCTAAACATTCCGGGATAGCTTTCACCCTAGGCAAAATAAAGTTATTAATGCAATAAATTTTAGGAGGTTTTTAAACATGATCTATAATGGAATATTAGAATTAGTAGGAAAAACACCAGTGCTTAAGGTGAATAGTTTAGTTGATGAAAACAGTGCAGAGGTATATGTAAAGCTAGAAAAATTTAATCCAGGTGGTAGCGTTAAGGATAGAGCTGCTTTAGGAATGATTGAAAAAGCTGAAAAAGAAGGGCTATTAAAACCAGGAGTAACAATAGTTGAACCAACAAGTGGGAATACTGGAATAGGTTTGGCTATGATAGGAAAATTAAAGGGATACAAGGTTATAATAATTATGCCTGAAACAATGAGTAAAGAAAGAAGAGATTTAATCAAGGCATATGGAGCAGAGCTTGTATTAACAGAAGGTAGCAAGGGAATGAAGGGGGCTATAGAAAAGGCTCTAGAATATGAAAAACAAGGTGGATACTTTATTCCACAACAATTCGAAAATATAGCAAATCCAGAAAAACACTATGCTACAACAGCAGAAGAAATATTTGAAGATATAAATGATTTAGATTATTTTATTTCAGGAGTTGGAACAGGTGGAACTGTAACAGGAGTTGGAAAGAATTTAAAGGAAAAAATAAGTGGATTAAAGGTAGTCGCAGTTGAACCATCTAAATCTCCAGTTTTAAGTGGAGGAAATCCAGGACCACATAAGATACAAGGTATAGGGGCAGGATTTATTCCAGGAAACTATGATAGTTCAATTATAGATGAGGTAGTACAAGTGACAGATGAAGATGCATTTAAAACTGCAAAAGACTTTGCTGCACAAGAAGGTGTATTAATAGGAATATCATCAGGAGCAGCAGTGTTTGCAGCATTAGAGTTAGCTAAGAAGGTAGGAAAGGGCAAGAAGATTCTTGCTATTGCTCCAGATGGAGGAGAAAAATATATATCAATGGGTTTATATGACTAGAAAATAGAAGCAAAGGAGTTGTGGCAATGTTCAAAACTTTAAATTATAACTTAGGTAGAATTGTAGAAAATGATCCAGCAGCAAGAAGCAAATTAGAAGTATTATTATTATATCCATGTATTCATGTAGAGATTGCTCATAAATTATCACATTTTTTATATAAGCATAAATGGTTTTTCTTAGCTAGATTAATATCACAAATAGCTAGATTCTTTACTGGAATAGAGATTCATCCAGGTGCTACAATAGGAAAGGGATTATGTATAGATCACGGAATGGGTGTTGTTATTGGAGAAACAGCAGAGATTGGTGATGATGTTTTAATCTATCATGGTGTAACACTTGGAGGAACAGGAAAAGATAAAGGGAAAAGGCATCCTACTATAGGTAATGGAGTGGTAATAGGAGCAGGCGCTAAAGTATTAGGCCCTATAAAAGTTGGAGATAATGCAAAGATAGGAGCTAATGCTGTAGTTGTTAAAGATGTTCCAGAAGGAGCAACAGCAGTAGGAATTCCAGCAAAAAATATTATTAGAACTAGTGCTACTATTATTGAAATAAGTGACTTTAGGGGAGCAAAGAAAAAAATATTTAATGATATGGTGATATAAAAAATGAGTTTAAAGGAAGAAGTTTTGTCATACTGCAACAGTTTAGGATTAACCAACATTGGTTTTATAAGGTGCAGAAAATTTAGTGAACTTGAAGATTTCTATGAAAATAGAAAAAAATTAAACGTACAAAATGAGTTTGAAGAGGAAGATATTCAAAAAAGAATAAATCCCAATCATTATATGGAAGAGGGAAAGACTATAATTTCTATAGCTTTCCCTTATCTTCATGACCAAGAATATTTTGATAATGGATTTTCATTATATACTAGAGGTAATGATTATCACAGGGTACTAAAGGACTACCTAGATAAGATTTGTGAATTCATAATATTAAGGAGCGGAAAGGCCATATCCTTTGTAGATAGCAATACCTTACCTGAAAGGTATATAGCTTATTTAGCCGGTGTAGGTTTTATAGGAAAGAACAATATGTTAATTACTAAAGAATATGGTTCTTATGTATTTTTAGGAGAAATAATTACAGATTTAGAGATGTATGATGATGATAATGGTAACTTTGAAGAACTTATGAAACATAAAGAATGTGGAGAATGTGATATTTGTTTTGGAGAGTGTCCTACAAAGTCAATCAATCCTAATAGAAAAAATTCTAATATATGTTTATCTTATATTACTCAAAAAAAGGATCTAGAAGAGTGGGAAATTAAGGCATTGAAGGGAAGAACTTTTGGGTGTGATAGTTGCCAACTAAGATGTCCATATAATAAAGAAATCAAGTTTTCTCAGATAGAAGGGTTTAAACCACTAGAATTTATGGAGGAAGATTACAGCAATAATATAGTTAATATGGGGAATGGAGAATTTAAATCTACATTAAAGAATACATCTTGTGGGTGGAGAGGGAAGAATATATTAAAAAGGAATGTATTAATTAGGATGAAAATGTATGATGGAAAAGATGTTAGTGAAATAAAAACTGATTCTCCATATATACAAGAGTATATTAATAGAATAAAAAATGTTAAATAAAGAGTATAATTTAAGCCTTAGTATTTGATGAATAAAAAAATACATCTATACTAAGGCTTTTTATAAATATTATTTCACATCCAAAGTTTTGAAACTGCCGAATTAATTTTATCCCAAGATGTTTTAAAGCTGTCCATTTCTTCTAATCCTTCTGGGGTAAGAGAGTAGTATTTTCTATCTGGCCCTAAAGGGGAGGGTCTCTTAGCACCCTTAATTTATTTTTTTTCTCTAGTCTTAATAATAGGGGATACAATGAGCCTTCAGCAAACTCTGTGAAACCTAATTCCTGTAATGTTTCGTATATTTCATATCCGTAGGTTTCCTTATTACTTATAATTTTGAGAATTACACCATCCATTAAACCCTTTAATAATTGGAAATTAGTTGACATTCTAATCACTCATTTCTATTGATTATATTTTATAGTTAATTAAGAAATCTTCTTTAAATAATTTTGATTTTTTAATAACATTTCATAAATATCTTCTAGAATTTCGTATCTAGCAGATGGAGGTATTAAAGCACAGTTTATTTTACTTTTAATAGTTCCAAACCCAGTGTAGTAATCTCCTTTTAATTTACTGATATCTAATTGCATAGTTAACCCTCCTTTAATATATTGCTAAACATGATAGTGAGAAAATAACTATCTTTTTTAACAAGTTACAGCTATATTGCAAATCAATATAGTTGTGAAGTCAAATTATTTATAGAAGTTTTTCAAGAAATTCATATGTGATATAATATATTTCGGTGGATAAAAGTTACAATTGCTTAGGAGGAGTTTATGTTTAATATAGGTTATATAGGTAATGGAAAGAGTACTAATAGGTATCATATTCCATTCGTATTAGAAAGAGATAATATAAAAATTAAAACTATATATAGGAGAAATCCAGAACATGATACTTGGAGCAAGATTCCAGGAGTTAAATACACATCAGATATATATGAATTATTAAATGATGATGAAATTAATCTAGTGGTAGTATGCACCCATCAAGATAGTCATTATGAGTATTCAAAAATGGTCTTGGAAAGTAATAAACATTGTTTAGTTGAAAAACCATTTATGAAGACATCAGAGGAAGCAAAAGAAATATTTAAATTGGCAAAAGAAAAGGGACTTATAGTTCAAACTTATCAAAATAGGCGCTTTGATAGTGATTTTTTAACGGTTCAAAAAGTAATAGAGGAAGGAAAACTTGGAGAATTATTTGAAATTGAAATGAATTTTGATTATTATCGCCAAGAGGTACCAGAACATAGTAAATATGAAGGTGCTAATAATTCTTTTCTATATGGACATGGCTGTCATACTATAGATCAAGTAATTAGTTATTTTGGAAAGCCAGATAAGATTAATTATGATGTGAGACAATTACTAGGTGAAGGAAAAATGAATGATTACTTCCAAGTGGATATGTTTTATGATAATTTAAAGGTATCTGTTAGATCAAGTTATTTTAGAATAAAGGAAAGACCTAGCTTTATAGTGTATGGAAAGAAAGGGTGCTTTATAAAGCAAACTAAAGACCGTCAAGAGGAACATCTAAAGTTATTCTATATGCCAGATAACAAAGACTTCGGAGTTGATACATTAATGCATTATGGGGATATAACTTATATTGATAATAATGGTGAGATTCATGAGGAAAAGGTTAAATCTGTTCAAGGGGATTATGGTAGAGTATATGATGATTTATATGAAGCTATAGTAAATGGAGCTCCTAAAAAGATTAAAGATGAAGAAACCTTATTATTGATGGAAATATTAGAACAAGGTATAAAGGATTTAAAGTAGTACAGAAGGTAGGTGTAAGTTAAGTATGTTGTCACCATTTACAGTTAGAGTGTTAAAAATATTACCAGAAGGGTTAGTAGTTACAGTAGCAAAGAAAATAACTAATAATTATTTGAAAAAGTTTGCAAGATTACATATAGAGGGATTTGAAGAGCTAGAACAATATGAGGGACCATTTATATTTATTTGTAATCACTTAAGTAACTCAGATGGTATTGTTTTAAATAAGTTATTAAAGGAAAAGTATGATCCATATTTTGTTGCAGGAGTTAAATTAACAGATGACCCTATTACAAATGTAGGAACAAAAATGGTAAAAAATATACCTGTTAAGCCTAATACCGCAGATAAAGAAGCAATAACAACAATGGTTAAGACAGTTAAGAATGGAGAAAATTTATTGATTTTTCCAGAGGGAACAAGAAGTAGAACAGGTGCAATGATTGAAGGAAAAAAGGGTATATTATTATTAGCAAGAATGACTAAAGCTAAAATTGTACCTATCGGAATGAGTGGAACAGATAAGCTTCTTCCAATTGATGAAGGGGGAAATATGGGCAGTGAAACTTGGCATGAAGCAGATGTTACTGTTAAGTTTGGAAAGCCAGTAGAATTACCCAAAAGAATTAAGGAAGAAGATAAACATGAATATGATAATAAGTGCATGTATATTCTGATGAGGTCAATAGCTGAATTATTACCTGAAGAATATAGAGGAGTTTATAAATAGATGAAGAAAAAAACAAAAGAAATTTTAGAAATTTTAAAAGAAACTTATCCAGATGCAAAATGTGAGCTTAATCACGAGACTCCATTTCAGTTATTAGTAGCAACAATTTTATCTGCTCAAACTACAGATAAAAAAGTTAATGAAGTTACAGAAACACTATTTAGAGATTATCCGGATTTAGATGCTTTTTTAACACTTTCTAATGAAGAACTTGAAGAAAGAATAAAGCAAATAGGTCTTTATAGAAGTAAGGCTAAAAATTTAATAATGATGTGTCATCAGCTTAAAGAAAAATATAATGGAGAAGTACCTAATACTATGGAGGGAATAACCTCTCTTGCTGGAGCTGGAAGAAAAACTGCAAATGTAGTGTTATCAAATGCTTTTGGTGTACCTTCAATAGCTGTAGATACACATGTATTTAGAGTATCTAATCTTTTGGGCTTAGCTGATTCTGATAATGTTCTAGAGGTTGAGAAACAATTACAAAAGGAATTACCAAAAAAAGAATGGTCCTTAGCACATCACTTATTAATATTTCACGGTAGAAGGTGTTGTATAGCAAGAAGACCACAATGTGGAGTATGTCCATTAGCACATTTATGTAAATATAAGAAGCAGAAGGATAAAGAAGATAAGAAAATAAAAAGAAAAAGATAATAAGTTAAAATAATATAGAAAAGAAACTGCTTAGCAGTTTCTTTTTTGTTTAGAGAAGTTCTATGTAAGTAGTGGTGTGGAAAATTTTCCGAGGTTAGGAATGGAATTGTGTAAAAAAATCCATATAATAATAATTGTAAACGTTATTAAGTAATAGCAAGGAGGAATTTTAAATGAATTTTATATCTAATTTTATTGAAGAAAAAATGGTTCCTGTTGTATCAAAATTTGCATCTCTTAGATATATGAGAGCATTAAAATCAGGTTTTATGGTTATAATGCCTCTTACAATAATAGCATCAGTATTTTTATTAATTACTGATTTCCCTATTAATGGATATCCAGAGTTTATGGCAAAGATATTTGGGCCAGAATGGGATAGTTTCCTTTCTCCAGCATATAGAGCAACTTTTGATATGATGGGTATATTATTAGCTGGTACAATAGCATACAAGCTAGCAGAAAGCGATGAAGTTGACCCGTTACCAGTTATGATAATTTCAATAGTTGCATACGTAATTGTTACACCCAAATTTGTAACAGCTGAATCAGGTGAAGTTATAAATAAAGTTTTACCAATGGCTTGGCTTGGAACAAAAGGTGTTATAACAGCAATAATAATGAGTATTACGTCCACAGAGATATATAGATTTATTGTTAAAAAGAATTTAGTAATAAAGTTACCAGAGAATGTACCTCCAATGGTATATAAATCATTCTTTTCATTAGTTCCAGGCGTAATTGTAGTTGCATTTGCATTACTAGTTAATGGTGTATTCCTTACAATGGGTAAATCAATGCATGAATTTATCTATGATATTTTACAAGTACCATTACAAGGATTAACAGCATCTCCTATAGCAATAACAATAGTAGCAGGTTTAAATGGATTCTTATGGTGGTTTGGTATTCACCCAACAGTTGTTAACTCAATTGTAAATCCATTATTAAATGCAAACTCAGTAGAAAATCTTGAATTATTTAAGCAAGGAGCTTTAACTTTAGAAAATGCTAACATAGGTACAATTCAAATGATTGACCAATTTGCAACTATAGGTGGAGCAGGTATGACAATAGGTCTTGTGCTAGCAATGCTTGTAGTAGCTAAATCACAAAGAATGAAGATGTTGAGCAAATTAAGCACAGTACCAGCAGTATTTAACATAAATGAACCAATAGTATTTGGATTACCAATAATTATGAATCCGTTAATGTTAATTCCAATTACTTTAGCACCAATAGTATCAGTACTTATAGCATATGGAGCGATAGTAATAGGATTTATGAATCCTTTCAATGGAGTAGTAGCACCATGGCCAACACCACCAATATTTAGTGGCTTCTTAGTAAGTGGATGGCAAGGAGCAGTTGTTCAAGTAGTTGCAATTATAGCAGCCTTTGCAATATATTATCCATTTGTGTTAGCCTTAGATAAGCAATATAGAGCAGAAGAAATGGCATAATAATATAAAAATGTTTTAGGAGGCGCACACATGAAACTACATAAAAGAATTTCAGTAAATGCAAAATATTTAACTAAATTAGAGAAAGAGCTTTTGCAGTTATTATTAGAGAATAAGAGTAAATTTACCTACAATACTTTTACGATTATGAATATTTCAGAGGAGTTTAATATAAGTAGTACAAGTGTGCACCGACTTTCTAAAAAGTTAGGTTATAAAAGTTTTATACAATTTAAAGATGAATATTTTGAAAAAGATAAGCAAGAAGATGAAAGCATACTTATGCCAGAAGACAAAGAATTTATAGAAAATATGCTTGATACCTATAAGCTTGTAAAGCAATCTAATATAGATGAAATTGTGAGTAAGATGTTGAAGTGTAAAAGAATAACTATATATGGAATGGGAATGAGCAATTACTTAGGTAAGATATTTCAAATTAAGTTACAGCTTCTAGGAATTCCAGCAGAACAACACGACGATTCTAGGTTTATGAGGTTATCAAGTAGAATATTAAAAAAAGATGAGGACTTAGTATTTGTTCTATCACGAGGAGGAGAAACTCCGGAGTTATTAGAAGTATTAGTGGAAACTAATATGAGGGGCATAGATGTTGTATTGATAACTGAATCTAGAAATTCTACTAGTGAAAAGTTATCAAAGTATGTGGTATATACTGCATACACCCATGACTTTGATAACAATATTGATACTAGACTAAACTTTCATATAGCAATGGATTATATAATAAAGGAATTTATTAAAAGGTATGAAGAAAAGAGGGAATGATGTACAGCTTTGAAGATATACTAGATAGAAAAGATAATGGTTCTAAGAAATGGAGTAAAGAGTACATTAATAAAAGATTTAAGATAAGTGATGAAGAAAACTATCCTTTGTTTATTGCTGATATGGATTATAAATTACCAGAGGAAATTATAAATTCTATAAATGAATTAATTACAAAAGGTGATTTTGGTTATTTTGATGTAAGAGATTCATTTTATGATAGTGTAATTCAATGGTATAAAAAGAATTATTCATGTAGTATAAAAAAGGAATGGATAGTACCATCTATAGGAGCATTATCATCAATGCATCTTATTGTAGAAAAGATATTTAATAAAAAAGATAACTTGTTAATCTTTACCCCAGTATATGGACCTTTTAAAGACGTAGTAATAAATAATAATATGAATTTATATAAATATAAATTAAAAATTCATAAAGATAGATATTATATAGACTTTAAAGAATTAAATGAATTCATTAAAAGAAATAATATAAATGGCATTATTTTTTGCAATCCACATAATCCATCTGGAAGGTGTTGGAGCAGGGACGAATTAGATGAATTAGTAAGTTTATGTAAACAAAATAATATAAAAATTATAAGCGATGAAGTACATGGTGATTTAGTTTTAGGTGAAAATAAATTTAATTCACTTTCGGATTATCTAGAAGAAAATGATAATATAATTGTTATTTCATCACCTAATAAGACTTTTAATATAGCAGGGCTAAATATATCTACATTTTTATGCAGTAACTTAGAATTAAAGTTAGCTTTAGAAAATGAGTTTAACAATAGAAAACTTCATGTAAATAGATTTGGAGTAGAATTGTCAACTATATGTTATAATAATGGATTTCAGTGGGTTCAAGCATTAAGAAAAAACATAAAAGAGAATATGAATCTGGTGATCAATAAAATTAATATAGAAGATATCAGGATAATGGAACCTGAATCAGGATATCTATTATGGATTAAGCTAGAAAAGGTTAAAGATGTAGATAAGTTTATATTAGAATTAGCAGAAGAAAAGAAAGTTTTATTAGAGACAGGAAGTAGATTTATTAATGATTATGAGGGCTTTGTAAGAATAAATGTTGCAACTAGCAAAAGAATTTTGGAAGAAGCTATGGATAGATTTGTAGATTTTTATAAAGAATATAAATAGATTAGGAGAAGATGATAATGAATAGAGAAATAATTAATACAATAAAAGCACCAGCAGCAATTGGACCATATTCTCATGGAAATAAAATAGGAGATTTAATATTTACATCTGGACAACTACCAATAAATCCAGAAACAAAAGAATTAATAACAGAAATAAAGGCTGCTACAAGACAAAGTTTAGAGAATGTTAAAGGAATTTTAGAAGAAGTAGGATCATCTATGGATAAAGTTGTTAAGGCAACAGTATTTGTGAAGGACTTAGGACAATTTGGAGAAGTTAATGAAGTATATAGTGAATATTTTGGACAAAATTCACCTGCAAGAAGCTGTGTGCAAGTAGCAAAGCTTCCAATGGATGCTGTTATCGAGATTGAAGTTATAGCACATGTTTAAGAAACTGCCTTAGGGCAGTTTTTTATTTAAAATAAATAGAATTATAATATATTAAATCAAGATTTAGTTAAAATCTAGCTATTCCACGTTAAACAGATTTTTCTATATAAGTGGTACTTAACTTGGCAAGCAGTATAGAATATAATATTATAGAAAAGTAAAAGAACTTTTAATGGAGGATAGGATTGTAATGAAGGTTGGAGTAATTATGGGAGGAATCTCGTCAGAAAGAGAGATTTCTTTAAAAAGTGGTAATTCAGTAGTTGAAAATATAGATAATAATAAGTATGAAGTGATTCCTATAGTTATAGACAAGAAGGAAGACATAATAAATAAAGTAAAGGGAATTGATTTCGCTTTGCTTGCTTTACATGGTCAATTTGGAGAAGATGGTACAGTTCAAGCAGTTCTACAAACACTTGGAATACCTTATTCAGGGTGTGGTCCATTAAGTAGTGCTGCATGTATGGATAAGGATATGACAAAGAGCTTACTTCAAGCGGCAGGAATTAGAACAGCACCTTGGATTAATTTAAGATCTGGGGATGAAATTAACTATGAGGATATAAAAGAATTAGGATACCCTGTTGTAGTAAAGCCTACTCATGGTGGGTCAAGTGTTGCTACTTTTATAATTAAAGAAGAAAAAGAGATTGAAAATGCTGTTAAAGAAGCTTTTAAGTGGGATAACGAAGTTATGATTGAAAAGTTTATAAAGGGAGATGAAATAACATGTCCTGTAATGGGGAGAGAAATGTTCCCTGTTGTAGCTATTAAGCCTCATGCAGAATTCTTTGATTATACTGCTAAGTATGCAGACGGTGGTTCAGATGAATTTGTAATTGAGCTTGAAGAATATTTACACAAAGAAGTAGAAAAGATGGCATTAGACACATACAGAGCACTTAAGTGTTCAGTGTATGCAAGAATAGATATGATTATTACTGAAGGAGGTATTCCATATATTCTTGAGGTAAATACTCTACCAGGAATGACAAAGGCAAGTTTATTCCCTAAGAGTGCAGCAGGAAGAGGAATAGACTTCAGTGGATTAATTGATTTAATAATTGAAAATTCTCTAAAAGAAAAAAGATAAATAGAAGTAGGAAAGTATTTGTTATAAGTGCTTTCCTACTTTTTTATTGCAGAATAAATAATTGAAATTAGAATTCCCAAAACGCCTCCTAAAGCAAAGAATAATTCGACATATCCAATTATTGCTCCTAGTATTGTTCCTAGACCTACCCCCAGAGCAATTCATTTAACTAAGTATTGGCATTATTTATATGATAAATAAATTTTCTTAAACATAAAAGCTCCCCTCGTATATCTTCTATTTATTAGAGTATTTAATCATATTAAATGTTTCAAAATATATAAAAAAGTTTAGATATAATATAATAAATGTATAATTGAATAATTTTAGGAGTGATAGTAATGAAAATTAATGATATAAAAGAAAAATTAAACTCTAAAGAGAGTTATATAAATGGATGGGAAAGAATGAAAAGGGCATCCATAATAATTCCTCTCATAGATATAAATGAAGAAGTTTATATTTTGTTTCAAGTGAGAGCAAAAAAATTAAAAAGTCAGCCAGGAGATGTTTGTTTTCCTGGAGGCAAAATAGATAAATGTGAAACTCCAAATGAAGCTGCATTAAGAGAAATAAATGAAGAACTTGGATTAAAAGATATTGAAATAATAAAAGAAATGGATATTTTAATTAGACATGATGGTATGATAATACACCCTTTTGTTGCAAAGGTTAATAATATAGAAGAACTAGAGATAAATGAAGATGAGGTGGATGAAATATTTTATATTCCACTATCCTATCTTTTAGAATATACCCCTATGGAAGTAAGAAACAAGCTGATAATCGAAAGAGGAGAGAATTTTCCATATCACCTAATTGAAGGCGGGAAAAACTATAAGTTTAAAACAGGTGAGTATATATCAACATTTTATCAATATAAAGATTACGTTATATGGGGAATAACAGCATCAATGTTAAAGGATTTTGTAAATAATATAAAGTAGTTTCACCGTTAAGAAAATATTAAGAAGTTATCTACTTTTATATTAAGAAGTAGGAAGTAGAATAAAAGCATAAACTCTGATAATATCTATGGTGAAAAAAGGAATTTGAAGGAGGATATTAAAGTGGAAAAAATATTAATAGTTGATGATGAGAAAGAAATAAGAGATTTAGTTGAAATATATTTAAAAGGCGAAGGTTATAGAACGGTAAAAGCAGGAGATGGAGAAGAGGCATTATATGCATTAAGAAATGATCCAGAGATAGATTTAATAATTTTAGATGTAATGATGCCAAAGTTAAATGGTATAGAAGCATGTTTGAAGATAAGAGAAGAGAGAGAATTACCAATAATAATGCTTTCTGCTAAGTCAGAAGATATGGATAAAATATTAGGATTAAATATGGGAGCAGATGATTATTTAACAAAGCCTTTTAATCCATTAGAGCTAGTAGCTAGAGTAAAATCACAGCTAAGAAGATATTATAGACTTAACCCTAAAGTGAAGGCACAGGTCGTTGAGGAAATAAGCAATATTGTAACAATAGAAGATTTAGAAATTAATTTAGATACACATGAGATATTTATTGATGGTAAAGAAGTGAAGCTTACTCCAACAGAGTTTGATATATTAGTTTTGCTTGCAAAAAATAGGGGCAAGGTATTCTCTATTTCTAATATTTATGAAAGTGTATGGAACCAAGAATTTATGGAGTCTGACAATACTGTTATGGTTCATATAAGAAAGATAAGAGAAAAAATAGAGTCTGATCCAAGGAAGCCTAGATTTATAAAAACCGTATGGGGAGTTGGATATAAAATTGAAAAATAATGATAATTTTATAAAAAGATTAGGAAAAAATATATATAAATTAAAAATATTTAACCCTTTAAGAAAGTATATAGATATACTGATGGTTAAAATAGAAAAATCTATACGATTTGAATTAATGGTTGTTGTCGGGATATGTTTTGCTGTTTCGTTTATCTTTTACGGAATGGCTAATAATGTAATGAGAAAAGAACATATAAATTCAAACATAGCATATAACTATCAAGAAATAGAGTATAGTGCTAGAAATTATGTTAACTCAATTAATGAACAAGAAGCATTAAAGTTAGACGATAACAATTACTTTATTAATTTATTTGCAAATGAAAGAGGAAAAGCTTATATTACAGACTTAGATGGGAATGTACTTCAAAAGTCTTCTAATGTAGTTGAAGATAAGATTGATATATTCTCTGTACTTTCTAGTGCTAATAGTAGTGAGTATGATAGTTATAGACCAATGGAAAGAAAGGTAATATACCCTCTTAACATATCAGGGCAAAGGTGCTATTTTATATATTCCAATACACCATCTGCACATATTGAAGAAGATACATATATTGTGAGCAATTCTTTTTTAGCCTTAATTCTTTCTTGTCTTGTTTTTATAGTTATATTTATTATAGTTACAAATAAGAAGATGAAATATCTAGATGAAATTGCTTCAGGATTAAAAATTATTGCAAATGGAGATTTAAATCATCATATAGAAGAAAGAGGAAGTGATGAGATAAGAAATCTTGCATCTAACATAAATTATATGGCTGAAGAAGTTAATAGAAAGATTGAAGCAGAAAGAAAGGCAGAAAAGACTAAGGCTGACTTAATTACTAACGTATCTCATGATTTAAGAACTCCTTTAACATCTATAATGGGTTATATAGGATTAATTAAAGAGGGTAGATATGAGAATGAAGAAACAATGAAAGAGTATCTTGATGTAGCCTTTAATAAAGCAGAAAAACTGAAGGGGTTAATTGAGGATTTATTTGAGTATACGAAGCTTGATAATGGTGGGATAAAGTTAAATAAGAGTAAGGTTAATTTAACAGAATTTTTATTTCAACTTACAGAAGAGTTAACACCATTATTTGAAGAGAATGGATTAAGTATAATAAAGAGTGCAACAGAAGATAGAATAATGGTTGATTTAGATGCAGACAAAATGTTAAGAGTATTTGAAAATTTATTAACTAACTCAATAAAATATTCTTTTAAGCCTGGAAATATTGTGATTGGTGTTTATGAAAGTAATGGATATGCAACTGTTGCAGTAAGAAATAAGGGGGAGACAATACCAAAAGAAAAGCTAGAAAAGTTGTTTGAAAGATTTTATAGAGTTGAGGAATCTAGAAATACTCAAACTGGTGGGACAGGATTAGGTCTTGCCATAGCTAAAAATATTGTAGATTTACATGAAGGGCAAATTTGGGCTGAGTGCTATGGTGAAGATATTAGTTTCTATGTAAAATTAAAAATATCAGAATAAAAGTAACTTTCTCTTTATATATGGAATACCATGATAGAGAGAAAGTATTTTTATTTTGGAGGAAATATGCAAAATAAAAGTCCAAATAGTAGATTTGGAATTGATATTAATGAGTATACTCAAGGTGTAAATTTTCAAGTATTAGCCACTAAGATTGACTTTTTATACTTAAGAGCATCAGGATCTGCGACAGGTAGGTTTAGAGTAGATAAAAAGTTTATAGGATTTGCAAGAGAGTCTAGAAATTATGGTATTCCTGTAGGCGCATATCATTTTGGAGTACCATCATACGACCTGACTGATGCAGATAGACAATGTGATGACTTTATAGATACGCTTCAACAGGGATTTGGTGCAAAGGATTATGGTGATTTGTTTCCAGTATTGGATATAGAAACTCCTGTTGAAAACAAACTTCCAACAGCAACTTTAATAGATTGGATAGACAGATTCAGAAAGAGATTTGAAAAGAAAACTAGAAGAAGATTAATGTTATATACAGGTGCATTCTTTATTGATGAATACAACAACTTCTATATTCCTGGTAGGGGATACCCACTTAAAAATATGTTGTTGTGGATTGCAATGTATACAAAGATACCCGGAAATCCTCCATATCCAAAAGATCAAGGTGGCTGGACTAAATGGAGAATATGGCAATTTAGCGAAGATTTAGTTGTAGAAGGTGTAGGAAACCCTGTGGACGCTAATTGGGGACCTAATAATGTGGACCTACTAACTCAACCTAGTATAGTAACTGGATTAAAAGCTATAGAAAGCGGCGGTGAGGTAATTGTTTCTTGGAATAGAGTTCCTGATGTTGATTTATTAGGATATAATATTTTTGCTAATGGAAATTGGCTTGGAACTGTAGATGCAGAAGACACAGAATTTAGAATTAAAAGAAGTAAAATACCTGTTAAGGCAGGAACAGCAGTAAAAATTGCAATTGAAGCTTTTGACTATGATGGGGAAGTATCCAAGAGAAGAGCAGCAGTTACATTATAATAAAAAGCTAAGAAAAAATTATATCAAGAATAAAGTTATTCTTGATATAATTTTTTTATTTGTTAGTAAACCAATATTAATAAAAATTTAAGGTGAAATACTAAACACTTCATCTTATATTTTCCTAGTATTTAATATATAATTAATGTGAAACATTTTTTATCACTTTATAGGAAAGGAGTTGACATAATGAAGGATAAAAAAGATATTATTAAAGTTTTAAAGTCAAAATATTTTATTATTTCAGGAATTATAGTTTTTATAATTGGTGCTTATTTAGCTTACACAGTATCGCTAAATGAGCAAGTAAAGTCTTGGGATGACAAAACATACCCAGGGGTGACTGTTAAAGGGGTAGACCTTGGTGGCAAAACAAAGGAAGAGGTGGCACAAATTCTTAATGAAAGGTTTGCGTCGCAGTTAAGTGAAAAGGAAATTAACATAACTGTTGGAGACAAGAAGCTTTCATACAAGTATAGTGACTTAAGCGCTGCGTATAATATAGATGAAGTGGCAGAAGAGGCAGTTCTATATGGTAAGGATAAAAGTGCATATAATAAAAATAAACTAATAAAGAATAAAGATAAAGAGACTCATGATATACAAATGAGCTTGGTTTATGACGAAACTAAAATATCAAATATAGAGAAAAGCATAAAAAAAGCTGTAGATATATCACCAGTTAACGCGACAATTTCTAAATCGGGAGAAGGTTTTAATATTTCTAATGATAAAGTTGGGTATACTCTTGATTCAGCGGATTTAGACACAAAGATGAAAGAAGCATTAAATGGAAACTTAGGTGAATCTACTGATTTAACATTTAACTTAAAAGAAGTACAAGCTAAAGTTAAAAAATCAGATTTAGCTAAGATTAATGGAATGATGTCAACATTCTCTACTCAATATAAGTCATCTACAGAAGATAGAAGCTATAATATAGCTTTTGTAACATCTTTATTAAATGGTACTGTACTTATGCCAGGTGAAGAATTTAGTTACAGTGAATTATCACAAAGAGGTAAAGGTAAGTATAAAATAGGTACTATGTATGTGAATAATAAGGTTGTTCCGGCAGAAGCAGGTGGAGTGTGTCAAGTATCAAGTACATTATATAATGCAGCTATGCAAGCTAATATAAGATCTACTGAGAGAAGGAATCATTCATTACCAGTTGGATATGTGGCTCCAGGCTTAGATGCAACAATGGCTTGGGGGGGAGTAGACTATAAGTTTAAGAATCCATATGATTTCCCAATTTATATTGAAGGATATACACAAAATAAGGTTGTTACTATAAATATATATGGAAATCCAAGTGCTCTTGATGGAAAAACTTATAAACTAGTTAGCGAAGATTTAGGAGCTATACCTCAATCAATTAAGTATAAGGATGATGCAAGTTTACCTAAGGGGACAGAAGTTGTAGAGGTAAAAGGTGCAGCAGGGCGTAAAGCAAAAGCTTATTTAGTTACTTATAAAGATGGGAAACAAATTAATAAGGAACTAATATCTACAGATACTTATGCACCACAACAAACAGTTATTAGAAGGGGGACAGGCCCGGTAGCTGAACCAAATACACCTGAATCAACAGATAAAGAACCTGCAGGAACACCAACAGTATAAATATTTTAGTGAGGATGTTATGAGCTATAAATTAATATGTATAGACGTAGATGGAACATTGCTAGGTGAAAATGGAATAATTCCAGAAGAGAATATCCTGGCAATAGAACAAGCTTACAAAAAAGGTGTACAAGTAGTAATATCTACAGGAAGAATATACAGCAATGCTGTACAAATTGCTAAGAGAATTCAGGTGAAATCACCTGTCATAGCTGCAAATGGTGCAGTAGTTAAGGATTGGTACCATGGTAAAACAATATTCCACGCATCATTTAAAAGAGATGAGTATGAAAAATTATTAGAGCTATTATCAAAATATAAGCTAGTAGCACATTTCTATACAATAGATAGGGTAATAGCTTATAGTGCTATTGGGAGTATTGCTGCTTTAGTATATAAGATGAAGAATTATAGTAAAAGTAATAAGATATATGTTGATTCTTGTCTTACATTAAAATCCTTAAGAAAAAAGCTTAAAGATTTAGAAGGCCATATTGTTAAATGTGTACTATATTCAATAGATAAAGAGAGCCTGCGTAGATTTAGAAAAGAAATAGAAGATACATCAGATATGTCTATATTTGGAGCTGGGAGTTACTCAATAGAGATTGGGCCAAAGGGAGTGTCTAAAGGTACTTCAGTTAAGATATTATCTAATTATTTAAATATAAATATAGATGATGTTATATGCATTGGAGATAACGAAAATGATATTGAAATGGTAAAGTATGCAGGTTTGGGAGTGGCTATGGGTAATGGAGTTGATAGCCTAAAAGAAGTGGCTGATTATGTTACTGATACCAATATAAATAGTGGAGTTGCAAAGGTAATAAATAAATTTGTTTTAACAAAAAATCCATGATAAATTTCATGGATTTTTTATTTTTAAACTAGTTTAGAAGAAAGGTTTAGAGGTAGTAGTATAAAATATGTAATATAGTAATATACTTATAATGCGTTATATGGATAAAAAGTTTTGACTAAATGTATACCCTGTAGTATCATTTTTATGATAGCATTAAAGTGCTTGAATTGGAGGTCAAAACAGTGAATTTGAATATAGTTTTATATCAACCTGAGATACCACAAAATACAGGGAATATTGCAAGAACCTGCGTTTTAACAGATTCAAAGTTACATTTAATAAAACCACTTGGATTTGATTTAGATGAAAAACATCTAAGAAGAGCAGGGTTAGATTATTGGAAAGACTTAGATTTAGAGGTTCATGAAAGTTATGAAGCTTTTCTTGAAAAGTATGGAGATAGAAAAATATTTTTAGCATCAACACATGGTGGTGAGCATTATGATGAAGTTAAATTTAAACAAGGAGATTTTATAATGTTTGGTAGAGAATCTTCTGGGGTTCCGAAAGATGTTCATGAAGCTCATGAAAATATTAGAATTCCAATGATACAAAGTAGCACTAGAAGTTTGAACCTATCAAACACAGTTGCTATAATTGCGTATGAAGCATTAAGACAAATAGGATTTCCTAATATGAAATAGAATAGAGGGGAATGAGGGAATTGGATAAAATTAAAATAATAACAGATAGTTCAGCAGATTTACCAAAAGAGGTATTCAAAAAGCTTAATATTGATGTCTTACCTTTATTAATTAACTTTGGAGAAGAGAGCCATCTAGATGGTGTAGACATAAATATTGAAGAGCTATTTGAGAAAATAGAAACAAGTGATATTTTCCCTAACACAGCACAAGTAACACCAACAAGATTTGCAGAAGCATATGAAAAGTATTTAAAAGAAGGATATAAAATAATATCTATACATTTATCATCATGTATGAGTGGTACATATCAGTCAGCATGTCTTGCAAAGCAAATGTTAGAAAGTGATGATATTTATGTTGTTGATTCACAAAATGTTACGTCTGGTTTAGGATTACTAGCATATAGAGCAGCATTACTTAGAGATAGAGGATTAGGTATTGAAGAAATTCTAGCAGACCTAGAAGAATCAAAAGAATATATTAGTTCTTCTTTATGCTTTGAATCATTAGATAACTTAGTTAGAGGTGGCAGAATTACTAAGACTGTAAGTGTTGTTACTGGAGTTTTAGGAATAAAGTTAATCCTTGAAGTTAAAGATGGTTTAATGGCTGTTAAAGACAAGGTAAGAGGAAGCAAAAAAGCTGTAAAGAGAATTATAAAAGATATAGAACATTATGGTTTAAAAGAAGATATGCCTATAGTTTTATTAAATGTAAATAATGAGGATGTTTATAAGCCTATAAAAGAGTATTTGGATGAACATAACCTAAATTACATTGATGCAATTGTTGGATGTACTGTTGGTATACATTCAGGTAATAATGCAACAGGTGTATTCTTTATGTCAAATAAGAAATCTAAATAGAAATAACTAGAGAGAGTATTTTTACATGCTCTCTTTTTATTTATAAACTTTTTGAAAATGTATACATAAATTGTTGAAATTTTTAAAATAACAATATAAACTAATATAAAAGATATGTACAAGCATATAAGTAGGTGATAAGGATGAGAATGGATTATAGTTATAATCTTACGCAAGAACAAAAGTTAGTATTAACTCATGAAATGCAGTTATCTATTAAAGTTTTACAAATGTCTGCAAATGAATTGAGAGAGTATATAAATGATGAATTTGCTGAAAATCCTATATTAGATATACAAGAAAATATAAGTAATTCAGCTGATAGTAAAAGTAAAGAGTTAGATAAATACGATTATAAAGAAATGATAAAATATCTTGAATTTGACAATTACGGGGCTCAAAGTTATGGAAGTTATGATGATGAGGAAATATCTCCTTTTAATTTTATTTCAGAAAAAAAATCATTAAAAGAATATCTTTATGAACAAATTAATGAGATTGAGGAAAATGATTTAATAATAAGTATAGCCGGTTATATTATTGAAAGTTTAGATCATAGAGGATATCTTGAAATAAGCGTAGAAGAAATAGCAAAGGAAATTAATATTGATAAGGCTTTAGTTGAAGAAGCTTTAGAGGTTGTTCAAGATTTAGAGCCTTATGGAATAGGGGCTAGAAACTTAAAAGAATGTTTAAAGATACAACTTATAAATTTAGGATTAATAGATGATATATTAGAGAAAATAGTAGATGACCATCTAGAAGATATAGCTAATAGTAGATATGTCAACATAGCTAAGTCATTAAATATTTCTCCTAGAGAAGCTCAAAGATATGGTGATATTATAAGAAAGCTTGAACCAAAACCTTCAAGAGGATTTTTTACAGGGGAAGATGTGAAATTTATAATTCCTGATGCTGAAATAAGAAATATTCAAGGTGAGTTTTATATAATTATGAATGATGGAATTCTACCTAAACTATCAGTAAATAATGCTTATAAAGAAGTTTTAAATACTAATGCAGATGAGAATACCACTGAATATGTAAAAGAGAAGTTAAATAAAGCTATATCAATAGTAAAAAGTATAGAGCAGAGAAGATCGACTTTATATAAAGTACTTGAAAAGATAGTAGAAAAACAAAAGGATTTTCTTTTAAAGGGGGTTAATTACATAAAACCAATGACTTTAAAAGAGATTTCAGAAGATATAAAAATGCATGAATCAACAGTAAGTAGAGCTATCAAAGATAAATATATATTAACTAGCTTTGGAACAATAAAAATTAAAGATTTATTTGTATCTAAGTTATCTGTTGGGAAAAATGATGAAGATGTTGCTGTAACAATAATAAAGAATAAAATAAAAAATATGATAGATAAAGAAAATAAAAAGAAACCACTATCAGATCAAGTAATTTGTGATAATTTAAATGATGAAAAGATAAATATATCTAGAAGGACGGTAGCTAAATATAGAGAAGAATTGGGAATACAATCTTCTAGTAAAAGAAAAAGAATTTAAAATAAAGTCTTGAGCAATTCAAGGCTTTATTTTTATATATATCTACATTAACTTTACTACTCTAAAAAGTGTTGTACTAAATTATAATTTTATAAGATTAACATATACTAAATACTGATTTACGAATAATAGATTATACAAAATGGAAAGCTTTAATAAATTGAAAAAAAACTTTCCAAATAACTCTTTAAAAAATCCAATTAGTGATTTATAATAATACATGTGGGACGTAAAAATGGCGAGTGGGACATACTTCGCCCAAAGGAGTGTTAAAGGTGCAGGAAATATTGCGATTACAGAAGAAAATAGTTCCTGAACTTGTAGAAGTACTCGAAAAAAGGTACAATGTACTAAGAACTATTTACTATAATCAACCAATTGGTAGAAGAATTTTGGCTAATCAGTTGAATTTAGGGGAAAGAATAGTTAGAACCGAGATAAACTTTCTTAAGTCACAGGGATTGATAGAAATAAATACTCCTGGCATGACAGTAACAAGCAGTGGCGAAGAAATTGTTAATAACCTTAAAGATTTTATACATGAGATAAAAGGATTGTCTGATATAGAAAATCAGATAAAATCACTTTTACATCTTAGAAAGGTTATAATAGTTCCAGGAGATGTGGATGAAAATCCTACAATCTTAAAAGACCTTGGTAAAGCATGTGCGGGATATGTAAAAGATATTATCCATGATAATTGTACAATTGCTTTAACTGGAGGAAGTACTATCAAAGAAGTTGTTGAAGCCTTTCCAAGGCAGAATACAGGTTTATCAAATGCACTAGTTGTTCCAGCTAGAGGTGGAATGGGAAGAAAAGTTGAAACCCAAGCCAATACATTAGCAGCATCATTAGCTCAAAAACTAAATGGAACATATAAATTACTTCATATACCAGAAAATTTATCATCAGATATTCTTGATACTTTGTTAAAGGAAAAAGAAATTAAAGATGTTATAGATTCCATACATCAAGCAGACATATTAATGTATGGTGTAGGTAATGCTAAGGAAATGGCAGTGAAGAGAGGTGCATCTGAAGAAGAGATAGAAAGACTTGAAAACTTAGATGCAATAGGTGAAGCGTTTGGTTGTTATTTTAATAAAAATTCGGAAGTAGTGTCTCAAACAACTGCTATTGGAATTAATATTAAAGAATCTAGAAAAATTAACACGCATATTGCTGTTGCAGGTGGAAAAAATAAAGTAGAGTCAATTATTTCTACTCAGCGTAATAATACAAATGGAATTTTAGTTACTGATGAAGCAGCTGGAAGAGAGATTCTTGAAAGGTTGAAGCACAGTAATTAGAATATATAAAAAAGTTTATAAAAAATAATTTTTATAAAAACCAAATTTTAGGAGGTAATTTTAATGGCAAATGTTAAAGTAGCGATTAATGGTTTTGGACGTATTGGACGTCTTGCATTCAGACAAATGTTCGGAGCAGAAGGATATGAAGTTGTTGCAATCAACGACTTAACAGATCCTAAGATGTTAGCTCACTTATTAAAATATGACTCATCTCAAGGTAGATATAACGGAACAGTAGAAGCTAAAGAAGATTCTATCGTTGTTAACGGAAAAGAAATCAAAATTTATGCTGAAGCTGACGCTTCAAAGCTTCCTTGGGGAGAAATCGGAGTAGACGTAGTTCTTGAATGTACTGGATTCTACGTATCAAAGGCTAAATCTCAAGCACACATCAATGCAGGTGCTAAGAAAGTTGTTATTTCAGCTCCAGCTGGAAACGACCTTCCAACAGTTGTATTCAACGTAAACCAAGATGTATTAACTGCTGAAGATAAGATCATTTCAGCTGCATCTTGTACTACAAACTGCTTAGCTCCAATGGCTAATGCATTAAACAATTTTGCACCAATTCAATCTGGTATAATGTCAACAATCCACGCTTACACTGGAGACCAAATGGTACTTGATGGACCACACAGAAAGGGTGACTTCAGAAGAGCTAGAGCTGCAGCTGTTAACATAGTTCCAAACTCAACAGGAGCTGCTAAGGCTATCGGATTAGTTATTCCAGAATTAAATGGAAAATTAATCGGTTCTGCACAAAGAGTTCCAGTTCCAACTGGTTCAACTACTATCTTAACTGCAGTAGTTAAAGGAAAGGACGTTACTAAGGAAGCTATAAACGCTGCTATGAAGGCTGCTTCTAACGAATCTTTCGGATATACTGAAGAAGAATTAGTATCTTCAGATATCGTTGGAATCACTTATGGTTCATTATTTGATGCAACTCAAACTATGGTTGCTCCAATTGGAGAAGATTTATACCAAGTTCAAGTTGTTGCATGGTATGACAACGAAAACTCATACACTAGCCAAATGGTTAGAACAATCAAATACTTCGCTAGCCTATAAGATTTAGAATTAGCATAGAGTATAAAAAGTAAAATAAGTCTGGTTTTGTAGTATAAGGCTATAAAGCCAGACTATTTTAAAATATAGAATAAATTAAGAGGTGAAAAGAATGAACTTTAATAAGAAGACTATTGAAGATATCGAAGTTAGAGGTAAAAAAGTTTTAGTTAGATGTGACTTTAATGTACCTTTAAAAGATGGTGTAATAACTGATGAAAATAGATTAAATGGAGCACTTCCAACTATTAAGTACTTAATAGAAAATGGAGCTAAAGTAATCCTTTGCTCACACTTAGGAAAAGATGCTTCTAAGTCATTAGCTCCAGTAGCTAAGAGATTAAGCGAAATGTTAGGAAAAGAAGTAGTATTCGCTAGGGATGAAGAAGTTGTAGGAGCAAATGCTAAAGCTGCAGTTGCTGCTATGAATGATGGAGATGTTGTATTATTAGAAAATACAAGATGCAGAAAAGAAGAAACTAAGAACGTTGAAGAATTCTCTAAAGAATTAGCTTCTTTAGCTGATATATTTGTTAACGATGCATTCGGTACTGCTCACAGAGCTCACTGCTCAACAGTTGGGGTTACTGAATTCTTAGATACAGCTGTATGTGGATACTTAATTCAAAAGGAATTAAAATTCTTAGGAGAAGCTGTAAATGCACCAGTTAGACCATTCGTTGCTATCTTAGGTGGCTCAAAGGTTTCTGATAAGATTGCTGTTATAAACAACTTATTAGAAAAAGTTAATACAATCATCATCGGTGGAGGAATGGCTTACACATTCTTAAAGGCTCAAGGATATGAAATCGGAACTTCTTTATGTGAAGACGATAGAATGGACTACGCTAAAGAAATGATAGCTAAGGCTGAAGCTAATGGCGTTAAATTCTTATTACCAGTAGATCACAGAATTGCTGATGGATTCAAGGATGTTGAAGCTACAGTAACTGAAGATCAAAACATTCCAGCAGGATTCATGGGATTAGATATCGGACCTAAGACAGAAGCTTTATATGCTGATGCTATTAAAGATGCTAAGACTGTTATCTGGAACGGACCAATGGGAGTATTCGAATTCGAAAACTTCAACAAGGGTACAATTGCAGTAGCTAAGGCTATGGCTGACGCTGATGCAACAACAGTTATCGGTGGAGGAGATTCTGCTGCTGCTGTTAACATTTTAGGTTTTGGAGATAAGATGACTCACATCTCTACAGGTGGTGGAGCTTCATTAGAATTCTTAGAAGGAAAAGTTCTTCCAGGAATAGCTGCTCTAAACGATAAGTAATCATCTAAATTTTTGATTTAGATATGATTACTTACACACAGTGAAAGTAAAGTTAAGATAGAAAAATAAAAGAGATAATAAAGATAAAAGAGATGAGAGTGAAATTTCTTCGAGGTTTCTGAAAATATGGTTATAAAAAATCCTGTGGATTTTCATATTTATTTCATTGATCTTATTATCTTTATTATCCTAAATTTGATGAGGTGATTTTAATGAGAAAAGCTGTTATAGCTGGTAACTGGAAGATGCATTACACTCCAGATGAAGCAGTTAAAGTTATAGAAGAATTAAAGCCATTAGTAAAGGATGCAACATGTGAAGTTGTTATTTGTGCTCCATTTGTTGATCTTGATGCTGTTATAAAGGCTGCTAAGGGATCAAACATAAAGATAGGTGCTCAAAACATGCACTTTGAAGAAAAGGGTGCTTTCACAGGAGAAGTTGCTCCAGGAATGTTAGAAGCAATGGGAGTTGACTATGTTGTTTTAGGACATAGTGAAAGAAGAGAATACTTCAACGAAACTGATGAAGCTTTAAACAAGAAAGTTAAGGTTGCTTTCGCTCATAACTTAATTCCAATTCTTTGCTGTGGTGAAACACTAGAACAAAGAGAAGGTGGAGTTACTAACGAAGTAGTTGGAGCTCAAATTAAAGCTGATTTAGCTGGATTAGATAAAGAATTAGCAGAAAAAGTTATCATAGCTTATGAACCTATCTGGGCTATTGGAACTGGTAAAACTGCTACTAACGAACAAGCTAACGAAACAATAGCTGCAATAAGAGGAATCGTTGCAGAAATGTTTGGTCAAGAAGTTGCTGATAAGGTAAGAATCCAATACGGTGGATCAGTTAAACCTAACACAATAAAAGACCAAATGGCTATGTCTGACATAGATGGTGCTTTAGTTGGTGGAGCTAGCTTAGTTGCTACTGATTTTGCTCAAATCGTAAATTACTAATATCAAAAGCTGTTGTACAATGTACAACAGCTTTTTTATTAGCAGAAAATAATTAACTTAATTTATCAGATAAAACAGAAATTTTAAAAATATAAAGGTTTACATAGTTAGGAGTTTTAAATCTTTTGTAGTATAATAATATTGATTAAAAGAAAAATAATACTAATGAAGTATTACGAATAAATTAAATGTAAACTTGGAGGGAATTATGGCAAAGAAACCTGTAATGTTAATGATACTTGACGGATTTGGAATTGCTCCAAAGTCTGAAGGAAATGCTGTAGCATTAGCTAATAAACCAAATTATGATAAGTTAGTAAGTGAATATCCAACTACAGAATTACAAGCAAGTGGAATGGCTGTTGGTCTTCCAGAAGGTCAAATGGGAAATTCAGAAGTTGGGCACTTAAATATTGGTGCTGGTAGAATAGTATACCAAGAGTTAACTAGAATAACTAAAGCTATCCAAGATGGTGATTTCTTTGAAAATGAAGCATTATTAAAGGCTATGAAGAATGCTAAAGAAAATAATGCTGCGTTACACTTAATGGGATTACTATCAGACGGTGGAGTTCACTCTCACATAGAACACTTAAGAGGTCTTTTAGAGTTTGCTAAGAAAGAAGGACTTCAAAAAGTTTATGTTCATGCATTCATGGACGGAAGAGACGTACCACCATCATCAGGTAAAGATTTTATAATTAAGACAGAAGAAATGATGAAAGAAGTTGGTGTAGGTCAAATTGCTACAGTAAGTGGTAGATACTATGCAATGGATAGAGATAACAGATGGGAAAGAGTTGAACTTGCTTACAATGCTTTAGTATTAGGTAAGGGTGAAACTGCAACTTCTGCTGTTGAAGCTATAGAAAAATCATACCATGACAATAAGACAGATGAGTTCGTATTACCATGCGTAGTTTTAGAAGATGGACATCCAACTGCTACAATTAAGAATGGTGATTCAGTTGTATTCTTCAACTTTAGACCAGATAGAGCTAGAGAAATAACAAGAGCAATTAACGATAAGGTATTTGATGGATTTAAGAGAGAAACATTAAACTTAACTTTCGTTACTATGACTCAATACGATAAAACTTTAGAAGGCGTTGAAATAGCATTTAAGCCTCAAACATTAGTTAATACATTAGGAGAATATGTTTCAGGTAAGGGATTACAACAATTAAGAATTGCTGAAACTGAAAAATATGCTCACGTAACATTCTTCTTCAATGGTGGAGTTGAAAAGGAAAATCCAGGAGAAGAAAGAAAGGTTATACCTTCTCCAAAGGTTGCTACTTACGACTTAAAGCCAGAAATGTCTGCTTTTGAAGTAACAGATGAATTAATAGCTAGATTAGATGAAGATAAGTACGACATGATCATACTTAACTATGCTAACCCAGATATGGTTGGTCATACTGGAGTTGTTGACGCTGCTATTAAGGCTGTAGAAACTGTAGATACTTGTCTTGGAAGAGTAGCTGAAAAGGTACTTGAAAAAGATGGTACATTATTCATAACTGCTGACCACGGAAATGCAGAAACTGAAATAGATTTCTCAACAGGAAATCCATTTACAGCACATACTACAAACCCAGTTCCATTTGTATGGGTATCAAACCATGTTGATGGAAGAAAGCTTAAAGAAGGAAAACTTGCTGATATAGCTCCTACTATGTTAGGGGTTATGGGAGTTGAAGTACCAGCTGAAATGACTGGAGAAAACTTAATAGTTAATGAATAAATTTCATTAATGAATGATGAATAATTAAGGTGAAGACTCGCTTAGGCGAGTCTTTTTTTATTCTTTAGGAAATTATATGCGCCTGGTCTTTTGCTCACATGCGTTTCCAAAAGCCAGAGTGCGCTGAAAAAAATCGACAACTCGGCAAGATCGTCTTGACGATTTTTTATGAATAGTGAAGGTTATTATTCATTCTTTATTGATAAAATTACAAAACTGTAATTTTTCATTTAATATTATAGTAATATTTAGATTTTATTATATAGGTATAGAATGAAAAGAGAGAAAGTGAGGAAATAAAAATGGTAGTTATTAAAACAGAGAATTTAAGTAAAGTTTATGGAAAAGACGGAAATAAGGTTGTTGCATTAGATAATGTGAATATAGAAATTGAAAAAGGTGAATTTGTTGCAATTGTTGGAGCAAGTGGTTCGGGTAAGAGTACATTACTTCATCAAGTTGGTGGAGTAGATAGACCAACAAGTGGAAAAGTAATTATTGATAATGAAGATATATATAAACTTAAAGAAGAAAAGCTAGCTATATTTAGAAGAAGAAAAATAGGATTTGTATTTCAATCATTTAATTTAATACCAGTTTTATCTGTAGAAGAAAATATAAAAATGCCTGCTCTACTTGATCATCAAAAAGTAGATAGAGAATACTTTAAAGATTTAGTTAAGACTTTAGGAATAAGTGATAGATTAAATCATCTTCCATCTGAGCTTTCAGGTGGACAACAACAAAGAGTTGCTATAGCAAGAGCTTTAATAAACAAGCCAGCTATTATACTAGCTGATGAACCAACAGGAAATCTTGATAGTGAAACATCAAAGGAAATAATGGAAATGTTAAAGCTATCTGTAAGAAAGTATAATCAAACAGCTATCGTAATTACTCATGACTTAAGCATTGCAGAAAATGCTGATAGAGTAATAAAGATTAAAGATGGAAAAGTAATTGAATAGGGGTGTAAGAAGTGAAAAATTATAGTGAAATATCTAATAGATATATGAAGCAAAATAAAAAGCGTACTTCCCTAACAATAATTGGAATAACATTAGCTACAATATTAATATTTGCAGTTGGTACATTTCTTTTAAGCTTTAGAGATTCTATGTTAGTAGAGCAAAGAAGAACTGGTGGAGATTATGAGTTTATATTGAAAAATATAACAAGTGAGCAAGTAGATAAAATTAAAAATAATGCAGAAGTAAAAGATACATCTTTATTACTATCAAGTGATGATGAGTATACAATTGAAGGAAAAGATGAAATTTTAACTTTTGAATATGGTAATAAAGATTACTATGAAAAAATGCAAACATCACCAATTAAAGAAGGTAGAGTACCTACTAAGGAGAACGAAATTTTAATTAATCAATCTGTAAAGTCTTTATTAAAAGTTAATGTTGGAGATAAGATTAATTTAAAAGCTAGAAATGGAAATGAAAAAGTTGTTGAAGTCGTTGGAATAGAGGAAGGGACACTTTATTCAGGTAATAATGTATTTTATGTAAAAGACTATTTAAATGATAAAAACTTAGATCAAAATGCTGAGTATAATTTATATTTAAATCTAAAGTCAGGTAAAAATAAACAAGAGATTATTGCAAAGATAACAGAGCAAAACAATATCAATAAGGAATCTATAAACAATAATTCTAATGTACTATATTTAACAGGTAATGGTGGAAATGAATACGTATCAGGCGCTTTAAGAAATATGGCTATATTTGTAATAGCTACAATAATAATTTGTACCATAGTTGTTATTTATAATTCCTTTAATATTTCAGTAATAGAGAGAATAAGGTATTTTGGAATATTAAAAGCTATAGGGGCCACCCCTAAACAAATAAAAAGAATCATATACAAAGAGGGCTTTTTAATGGGGCTTATAGCTTTACCATTAGGCTGTATAGTAGGATTCTTAACATTAAAGTATGGTATTAAAATATTTATTGGTGATACTTTAATGTTTATTGAGAGCTTTAAAGTTGGATTTTATCCTGTAATCATTTTAGTTACAGCCATATTAGTTGCTATTACTATATTCTTATCAATTCTAATGCCAGCTAGGAAGGCAAATAAGATATCAGCAGTTGATGCAATAAGAAACAAAAATGAAATAAAGTTAGGGAAGCTTAAGAGAAGAAAAGGAAGAATAGTTGGAAAAATATTTGGTGTTGAAGGTAGTATTGCTTATAAGAATATAAGGAGAACACCATTTAGATTTATTATTACTTGTTTAGCTTTAACAGTATCAATTATTATGTTTAATGTATTCTATGGATTTGTTGATTTTGCTAAACAATCTGTAATGCAACAATTTATATATTCACCTTTTGATGCTCAGCTTTCTAATGAAGTTACAGATAGTGGATTAAAAAGTGAAGATATTAAAGAAATAGAAAGTAAAGACTTTATAAGAAAAGAATATAAATTTTATATTGATTATGCTAATTTAGCTATACCAAAAGATAGTGTAAATCCAGATTATGCTAACAAGGTGGGAGGGAATCCATTTCATGATAGTTTCCCTTCGTCAGATATGGTAGATGCTAGCGGGACACAAATATATGTTGGTGGAAATGATGAACTAAATATTATAGATAGATATATAGTTGATGGCAAAGTAGATTTAGATAAGCTTAAGAAAAATGGAGTGATTCTTTTAGATGGCTACCAAATACGTAATGAAGATGGAGATATAGAATCAGTACAGGCTACTAAATATAAGGTTGGAGATAAGATAAGAATACCTAAATTAGATAGTTATAGTAGAAATGTAGAAAATGCTAGTAGAAATTTAGAAGAAGCAATAAAGAATAAGGATTACTATGAATTAGAAGTTGTTGCTATAGCCAATAGAGAACCATTAATGGGAAATACACTTTATAGTGCACCACAATTAATGTTCCATGAAGATTTGTTTAAGACTATGGTTAAGGATTTTAATTATAATGGTATGTTCTTTGACTTTGAGGGAGATGATGAGGCAAGAGAAAAGGCACTTGAGTATTTTAATAATGTTGTAGATGAAAAGGAACTTGTTTATCAAGATTTAGGAGATTTACTAAAAGAAGTAGACAGCATATATGGACAAATTGAATTCTTTGTTTATTGCTTTATTGCAATTGTTACAATAATATCAGTAGTTAATATATTTAATACAATATCAACTAATTTATTGTTAAGAAGAAAAGAGTTTTCTACTTTAAAAGCTATAGGTATGACCGAAAAGCAACTTAAGAAGAGCGTATTGCTTGAAGGTACCCTTTATGGAATCTTATCAGCTATAATTGGTGGAGGAGTATCAGCAGTGCTTCTAAGATTATTAGTTAAACTTGGAGCAGGCTTTGCAGAAGTTCAATATAACTTTGATTTTATTGCATTTGCTATTTCAATAATATGTGCAATAGGAGTAACTTATATTGCAACTGTTATTCCAATGAATAAACTTAAGAAGCTTACTATAGTTGAGGGAATAAGTGAAGAAGAGTAGTTAAGATAACATAAATAAAAAGGAAATTGTCAAAAGCAATTTCCTTTTTATTTATGTTGTTAAATTTGTTCTTCTTTTTTTATAAAGATTTTTAATTTGTACAATTAGAGTTATTCCTATTATCCACCATAAGAATATCAATTGTTTGTATCTACTTGCATGAGAACCTGTAAATTCATCAGCGTGAAGAACTTCATAATTTTTATTAAAGTACCATGTATCTTTATCAGAACCAGGGTTTTCTATATCATATGTATAGAAATTATTTAATCTAAAGTACTTATCGGTTTTTACAATTGAAAAAGTAGTATCATATTTTGCTTGTATGCCAGCTGTAGTAGCTTTTATATAAGTTAAAGGTATAAAGAGAACTAATAAAATTAAAAGAATTATTAATTTTGTTCTGCTTTTCATGGAAAACCTCCTAGCTAATTATAAATATATAATACCATAAAATGTAAAAGTAAGAAGGGATTTTTGTAATTTCCGGGGAAATATATTAGAATAAAATGGAATAATAATTTTAAGGAGAGGTAAATGAATATTTTATTAGTTGAAGATGATGTTACTTTAGCAATGGGAATCGAATATTCTCTAAAAAACGAAGGGTTTAATGTTTATACAGTAGGAAAAATAGAAGATGCAAAAGAAAAGATAAGTAATTCATATATAGATATTATTTTATTAGACGTAAATTTACCTGATGGAAATGGATATGAGTTATGTAAAGAGGTTAGGGTAGATAGTGAAGTTCCAATAATTTTTCTAACTGCCTGTGACGAAGAGGTTAACATAGTTATGGGATTAGATTTAGGTGCTGATGATTATATAACTAAACCAGTTAGAGTTAGGGAATTAGTAGCTAGGATAAATGCAGTTGCTAGGAGAAAAGGTGTAGTATCTAAAGATAAAGAAGATAATAAAATTATTGTTAAAGATATTAAAGTGTTGCCTTTAAAATATGAAGTTTATAAGGGAGAAGAAAAACTTCAATTAACTTCAGTAGAATATAAATTACTTCTATTATTGATAGAAAACTCTGGAAATGTATTAACTAGAAAGACATTGTTAGAAAAGCTTTGGGATATAGAAGGAGACTTTATTGAAGAGAGCACATTAACAGTATATATAAAAAGATTAAGAGAAAAACTTAAAGAGGATAAGATAAATCCTTATATTGAAACTGTTAGAGGAATAGGTTATAAGTGGATAGGTGAAAAATAATGAATTTAAAAAGGCTATATAATAATCCAGAAGCTAAAAAAGTAACTATAAAGTTTTTTATTATTTTTTTATTTGGGGTTATATCAATATTTGGAGCAACTTATTATATTGTAAATAATATAAATAGAACTTTAATGGATCAAAATACTTCTGTGTTAAGTAGTATTATAGAGAATAAAGATATACCAGAAGTTATTAAAGGATTTTATGAGATAAAAGATGGAAATGAGTTAGTAGAAGCTAAGGAGATACTTGAAAGTTATGGATATGATGATGAATTATCTATAATGGTTAATGAGGTTACAAATAAATTCTATAAAGAAATATTGGTTATATTTATACCAATAATGATTTTATTTACTATAATGCTTTACTTAATATTCATTAAAGAATTAAAGAATATATATGTCCAAGTTGATAATATAGTAAAAAATATTTCAGACACTTCAAATGGTAAGTTTAAGAAGATTGAACCTAAATATGAAGAGGGAGATGTAGCTATACTTACAACTTCTCTTAATTATATGGGAGAAAGGGTTAATAATTCTATTCAAAAATTAAAGGAAGATAAAGATAATTTAAAAGATTTCTTGTCAGATATATCTCATCAATTAAAAACTCCTTTAGCATCTTTAGTCATGTTTACAGATTTAATGAAGGAAAATGAAGATATGCCTAAGGAGGATAGAGCAAAGTTTTTAGAGAAATGTGATGAGCAAGAAGTAAGAATGGAATGGCTTATAATGAATCTTTTAAAGGTTGGAAGGTTAGAGGCAGGAGCAGTAAACTTTAAAAGAGAAAGACAACCCTTAAGGGAAACTATAGATTTAGCAGTTTCTTCTTTAGTTGGAGAAACTGAAAGAAAAAATCAAAAGCTTATAGTAACTGGAGATTTAGACTGTGAGGTTGTGCATGATAGAGAGTGGTTAGGTGAAGCCATATCTAATATTACCAAGAATGCTATAGAACATACTCAGGATGGCGGAGAAATAGAAATTCGAGTTTCTGAGGGGAAAATTATAAAGAATATTTATATTAAAGATAATGGACCTGGAATACCAAAGGATATTAGAAAAAAGGTATTTAAGAGATTTTATAAGGGTGAAAGTAGTACAGATCCAAAGAGTATAGGGATTGGATTATCTTTATCTAAAAGTATAGTTGAAGAATTAGGAGGAGAAATAAGACTTATTAGTGAAGAGGGAGAAGGAACTACTTTTATTATTAGCTTTATAGAAATGAATTAAAGATAAAAGGAATAAGATAAATAATAAGGAAGAAACGCTATTTATACTAGTGTCTCTTCCTTATTATTTTCGTTTTTCAATTTTGATATTTTGAAGTAAGAGCATTAATGTTAGCCTTATCAAACTTTTTTAATATAATCATAACTATGGTAAAAGGAATAATTGCTGATAAAGTTGAGATTAATCCTATCATAATGCTCTCCCCTGAAAAGTTTCCTCCTAAATATGCAAGTGTATTACCTACACAGGTCATAATACCAAAAGCTATGCTTCCTAATAAAATAGTTTTAATATCATCTTTATTTAGTAACTTTTTCATTTTTATTACCACCTTTTTTATTTGATTCTATGTTTTAATAATAAGCAATTAATATTACTAAGAGATTACTACAAGAATTACAAATTAGTAATAATTAAGTTAATGGAGATTTTGTTTTTTCATATTATGTGATTATTAAACATATAAATATATCAAAATAATATAAAGGTAGATTCTATGAAAAAATATCATTGTTATTCAGCATGCTTTGATGATAAAACAGAAGAGTTATTTAGAGAAGCTATTTTCTTAGGACAAGGAAATAATGGGGTTGTGTATAAGTTGCCTGAAAATAAGGTGATAAAAATTTTTGTTGAGGAAAAAGTCTGTAGTGATGAATCATATACTCTTTCAAGAACTAACGGGTCTAAATACTTCCCTAGAATATATAAGGTAGGTAAATTATATATTGTAAGAGAAATGGTAGAGGGTATTCAGCTTGATAAATACATAAAGAAAAACGGACTAAACTTAGAACTAACAAGAAATATCTATAAACTAATAAAAGAATTTAAAAGATTAGACTTCTCTAAAATAGACACAAGATGCAAAGATGTATATGTAAAAGATGATTGTACAATAATGCTTATTGACCCTAAAAAGTGTTATAAAAGAAAAGTAAATTTTCCAAGACATTTAATGAAAGGTTTTTTAAAGCTTGAAGTTTTAGATGATTTCATAAAGTATATGGAAAAGATTGATAAGAAAAAAGCTAAGGAATGGAAGAATAAGTTTGATAAGTATTGGCAAAAAGAAAGTCAAAAAGAGAAATACCAAAGAGATGATGAAGATTTATACTTGTAGTTTTTATAAGAGGGAGTCAAAGTAAAAGTGAGTTATTTTGGGGCCCTCTTAATTAATTTCATGAATATAAGAATAATATTTAGTAAATACTATTCTTGTTACTTGAACTAACAAATATTAGAAATATATAAGTTTTTAAGGAGGAAGAGTTATGAAAAGTTATGTTGAGATCGTTGACATTGTTGGAAGACAAATTCTAGATTCTAGATGTTTCCCAACAGTTGAAGTTGAGGTTTATTTAGATGATGGTACTGTAGGAAGAGCAGCTGTGCCTTCAGGGGCTTCAACTGGTATATATGAGGCTGTAGAACTAAGAGATGGTGATAAAGATAATTATATAGGAAAGAGCGTTGAAAAGGCTGTAAGAAATGTAAATGAAACTATCGCTGAAGAGTTAATAGGTTGTAATGTATTTGACCAAACATATATTGATAAAACTATGATTGAATTAGATGGTACTCCAAACAAAGGAAAGCTTGGAGCTAATGCTATCTTAGGTGTATCTTTAGCATGTGCACAAGCAGCTGCTAATTCTTTAGGATTACCTTTATATCAATATATTGGTGGAGTTAACGCTAAGGTATTACCAGTTCCAATGATGAACATTATAAATGGTGGTTCTCATGCAGATAACTCAGTTGATTTACAAGAATTTATGGTTATGCCAGTAGGGGCTAAGACTTTCTCAGATGCTATGAGAATGTGTGCTACAGTATACCATAC
>JAQEYV010000010.1:94151-94441 GCA_027692445.1 Clostridiaceae bacterium OF42-15pH9A
GCTACAGTATACCATACTCTTAAAAAGACTTTACATGAAAAAGGATATTCAACTGCAATTGGTGATGAAGGGGGATTTGCTCCTAACCTAAAATCAAATGCAGAAGCTATAGATGTTATAATAGAAGCAATAACTAAAGCAGGTTATAAGCCAGGAGAAGATATGTTTATTGCAATTGATGCTGCTTCTTCTGAATACTACAAAGATGGAAAGTACGTTTTAGAAAATGAAGGAAAGACTTTAACTGCTGAAGAAATGGTAGACTTCTTAGAAGCTTGGGTTAACAAGTA
>JAQEYV010000011.1:0-88441 GCA_027692445.1 Clostridiaceae bacterium OF42-15pH9A
GTGGAAAGCCAAATGAATTATTAGAAAAGTACGGATTAACTTCGAAAGATATAGTTAATAAGGTAAAAGAAGCAATAAAGTTAAAGTAAAAGGGGGAATTAAAAATGAAAATATTTTTAGATACAGCAAATATTGAGGATATAAAAGAAATTAACTCTTTAGGAGTTATACATGGAGTAACAACCAATCCATCCCTAATTGCAAAAGAAAAGAAAGACTTAAAGGAAACATTAAAGGAAATAGCATCTATAGTAGATGGTCCAATTAGTGGGGAAGTTATAAGCTTGGACTATGAAAATATGATAAAGGAAGCAGAAGAGCTTGCAAGTATTCATAAGAACATAGTTGTAAAAATTCCTATGACATATGATGGATTAAAGGCAGTTTCATATCTATCAAAGAAGGGAATACGTACAAATGTTACTTTAATATTCTCAGCAGCTCAAGCATTATTAGCAGCAAGAGCAGGAGCAAGCTATGTATCTCCATTCTTAGGAAGATTAGATGATATAGGGTCAAATGGATTAATACTTATAGAAGATATAAGTGAAATATTTAATGTTCATAATATCCAAACAGAAATAATAGCAGCATCTATAAGAAATCCAATTCATGTAATAGAGGCAGCAAAGCTTGGTGCAAACATTGGAACTCTTCCACCAAGTGTTATTAGAGCTCTAATTAATCATCCATTAACAGATGCAGGTATTGAAAAATTTAAAGAAGACTGGGAAAAGGCTAATTTATAATAAGGAAAAATAAAAAACAAGTGATTTTGGACTATTTTAATATTTTAATTATCTAAGTCTTTATGATATAATGTTTTCCGCACAAAAGATAAAGAAGGAGATATAGCATGAGAATTAATTTAACTGAATTAGTAGCGCAAATACAATTATCAACAGAAGATATGAAATATTATTATAATAAAGAAAATGGGGAGTTCATACTACATGATGAGCAAGAATATGGATATTTAGAGGATTTAGATAGCTTAGATGTAATTTTTCATCCAGAGTGGGATGAGGAAGTGTTAAAAAGCTTAATAGATATTAGAGATAATGAAGAAAATTATATAGAAGTTCCTTATTGCAATGTATCAAGAGGATTAGGGGATAGAGAAAGAGAAATAGAATATTTAAAGGTAGCACTAGATTGGTGCAGGAAGAATGATATTCTTCCTGTAAATGAGTAATAGCTTAAAAGGTTTCAAGTAATATATATAGTACTTGAAACCTTTTCTATTATTTGGGAAATTATAATCCATATTAAATTGTGAACATTTTAGCATATTCATGTTACTAAAGTTTATTTGTATATTAAATAATTATTTTTTCTTTGAAAATTTATAAGGTATAATTGTAAGTAAGTATATTTCTAAATAAAAAAATTAGAGGTAGGTAATCATATGAAGAGGATTGAAAGGATACGAGATAGGTTAGAAAGGTTGTCTTATACAATAACTAAGGAGGATATTCTAAGAAACAGAACAATTGGTTTTACAGCAAATGAAGTTGGTAATGAACTTGGAGTAGTTAGAAATAATGCAGCCTCTGATTTGAATGAGTTGGTAAAATTAGGAGTGGCATTGAAGATTACAGGTAAACCTGTAAGGTTTTTATCGAGAAAAGAGATTGAAAGAATTATAGGAAATAAAATAAATGGACATATTTTTAACGCTCCAAAAGAATTACTTGAAGCAGAAAACAAGACAAGCTATCAAATGAGTAATAAGAAAATAAGAAAAAAAGACTGCTTTATTGATTTAGTTGGATATAATAAAAGTTTGAAAATGTGTGTTAATCAAGGTAAGGCAGCTGTTTGTTATCCTCCACACGGATTAAATACATTAATAGTTGGAGAAACTGGTGTGGGAAAAAGCTTGTTTGCTGAGAAGATGTTTGAATATGGGAAAAATGAAGGGGTTTTTGGTGAAGATTCAAAGTTTGTAACATTTAACTGTGCAGACTATGCAAATAATCCTCAATTATTATTAGCTGAAATATTTGGGAGCAAAAAAGGTGCATATACAGGCGCGTTAGAGGATAGAAAAGGAGTGCTTGAAGAAGCTGATGGTGGTGTTTTATTTTTAGATGAAATACATAGACTTCCTCCAGAAGGACAAGAAATGTTATTTTTCTTTATGGATAAAGAAAAATATAGACGACTTGGGGAATCAAAGAATGATAGAAATGCTTGTGTAATGATAATAGGAGCAACAACAGAAGGAATTGAATCTAGTTTATTGAGAACGTTCACACGAAGAATTCCAGTAAGTATAAGTATTCCACCATTAAGGGAAAGAAGTATTAAAGAAAGATTATCAATTTTAAAAACATTATTTTCTCTAGAGTCAAAAAGAATTGGTCAGAAAATATGCGTCCATAAAGATGTAATGACTTCTTTGTTAATATATAAACCAACAGGAAATATAGGGCAATTAAGAAGTGATATACAAATTACAGTAGCACGTGCATTTTTAGAGTATAGAAGTAATTACAAAGATTTTATAGAAGTTATTGTTGATTTTTTGCCTTCTTATGTTAGGGATTCTTGCTTAGAGGTAGATGAAAATCTTAGATATAAAATAGATAGATTAGCTTATGATAATTATTTTGAGTATTCAGGAAGTGAGAAGAGCAATTTAGATATTGAGGTTCCTAAGTATGATTTTGAAAAGTATTTCAATGATTTAAGAAAAAAGATTAATAGTGATTCTATAAATTTAACTAAAGTATATGATGATTTTACACAAGCTGTAGTAAAGGATATGTATTCAAACTATAAGTATGCAAATATCATTAATGATGAAATTATTGAGATTGTAAGTACTATATCAGAAATTGTATATGAAGACCTACAGTTAGTTTTTGACAAGGAAGTTTACTATAGCCTAGCGTTCCATTTTAAAAATATATCTGAATTTAACTATATTGAACCGTTAAATGAAGAATATAAACATTATATTAAAATTATAAATTCTAAAGAATTTTCTGTAGCTATAAAAGTAGTAAAAAGGATAGAAAAAGAATTTAATATAAAGTGTTCTAAGTACGAGCCGTATCTTTTGGCAACAATATTCTTTGTTTTATCAAGTAATAAGAATCATGATTTTATAGATATTATAGTAATAGCACATGGAGATTTAATTGCAGAAAAATTAGCAGAGACAGCAAACTTATTATTAGGAATAGATCATATAAAATATATAAATATGCCACTTACGATGAAACCAGAAATTGTTTTAGATGAAGCGCTAGAAATGGTTAAGAGTAGTAAGAATAATAAAGGAACACTGATAATGGTTGACATGGGATCTCTAGTATTTATAGGAGAAAAAATACAAGAAAGAACTGGACTTAAGGTGAAAGTTATTGAAAATACCAATATACTATCTTTAATTGAGGCATCAAGGAGGGCTATAATGCCTAATGCTAATATTGATGAAATTATGTATAGTTTAGTTAAGCTTCAAAAGAATCTTTATGAAAAACAAAAAAGAAGATTAGACGAAGAAATGGGAAATAGCAAGAAAGTAATATTTACAATTTGCAATACAGGTCAAGGAACAGCAACATATATTGAGGAGTCTATAAAAAAGATACTAAAGAAAAATAATATTTATGATATCAATGTAATACCTATAAGCGTAAGTAATAAAAAAGAGGCAGAAAGGATTATAGATTTAGCAATACATGAGGAAAAGAAATATATAATAGCAATAGTTGGAGCGGTGGAATTTATATATAACAATATTCCTTATATATCATTGCAAGAAATGTTAACGTATTCTGGAATTAAAAAATTAATTAATCTCATTGATGAAAAGATTAATATAGAAAATGATGAGAGCCTTATTATTGATGTTAACAGAGATATGGTTCTTGGGGCTGCTGCTGATGTAACAGCTAAATATCTTCAGTGTTTAGATGTTGAAAAAGTACATCCTTATTTAGTAGATTTTATTTCCTGCATAGAGGATAGTAATATTTTTAAGTTAGGTTTAAATGAGATAGCAAGCACATATGTACATGTATGTTGTATGATAGAGAGAATTTTACTATGTAATAATATTCTTAAGTCAGATGAAAATTTAGAAGAGGTAAAATCTAAGTTATTTACTGAATTTAATTTTATAAAGAGAGCATTAAGGAATATAGAAGTTGGATTTTCTATAGAGATACCTGATGATGAAATATATTATCTATTACTTATATTTATTGAAAAGAAGCAATGCACTTAATTTAAAGTGCATTGCTTCTTTTTTGTTAAAGTGTATTAATGTGCATTACAAAGCATATAAATATGAAATTTTAATAGTTTAAGAGCATTGGCATAAGAATTGCTATAAATAATATTGAGAAAATAAAGAAAGGAAGAAATGGTTTATGACAGATATAGCATTTATACTTGCAAGTCATGGATATTTTGCACAAGAGGCTTTAAAAAGTGCAGAAATGATTGTAGGAGAACAAAGTGAAAATAAAGTTAGAGCCTTATCAATGACATTAGGGATAGACCTAAATCAGTTTAAAGAAAAGATACAAAAAGTAGTAGATGAGTTTGGTGTTGAAAGAAATATTTTAATTCTAACTGACTTAATGGGGGGGACACCCAATAATGCATCAGTTTATAGTTTAATATCAAATAATAATGTACAAGTAATCAGTGGATTAAATTTACCTGTATTAATAGAAGCATTTACTAACGAACATATGGATTTAAATGAACTAAAAGAACATTTAATAGAGGTTGGTAAATCATCATTTATTGATATGGAGAAGTACATAAATAAGAATGGAGGAATGTAAAATGGCAATAGATTTTGTAAGAATAGATGATAGGTTAGTGCATGGACAAGTAGCTACTACTTGGATAAAAAAGTATGAAATTGAGCAGGTAATAGTGATAAATGATTTATTAGCTAATGATCCAGTTCAAAAGTCTGTATTAGAAATGACAGCACCACAAGGAATAAGAATTTTACTTTTTGGTGTAGATAAGTTTACAGAGGTATATAAGAATAATCCAATTAAAAGAAAAACAATGCTAATTTATACGAATCCAGAAGATGTATATAGGAATCTTAAGGCTGGAGTTAAAATACCGTATCTAAATGTAGGAGGAATGAAGCATGTATTAAACAAAGAAAAGTTAACTAAGGCAGTAGCAGTAGATGAAAAAGATAAAATGGATTTTAAAGAAATAATGAATTTAGGAGTAAATGTTGAAATACAAATGATTCCTGCTGATAAAGTTACAAATATGAAAGAATTTATAAAATAAGGAGTGATTAATAATGTTAATTCAAGCAACACTATTAGCAATTTGGGCTGCTATATGTACATTTGATTTATTTTCATTTCAAACATCATTGTATAGGCCATTAATTGCAGGATCTATTACTGGACTTATATTGGGTGATTTTAATCAGGGGCTTATAATTGGAGCAACTTTAGAACTTATGTGGTTAGGTGTAACTGGAATAGGGGCGTATGTACCACCAGATGTTATTTCTGGATCAATAATAGGTACAGCAGTAGGAATAATATCTGGAGAGGGATCAGTAGCGGGGATAGCTATTGCAGTACCAGTAGCAGTTGTGTGTCAACAACTTGATATGTTAGCAAGAACTTTTGCAATATCTTTTACACATAAAGCTGATAAATTAGCAGAAGAAGGCGACATTGATGGAATAGATAAATGGCAACTTATAGGATTTCCAATGTATGCATTAACAAGGGCTGTACCAGTATTTTTGGCAGTTTACTTTGGAGCAGATTTTGTACAAAACTTATTTGGGTATATTCCAGAGTTTATTATGAAAGGATTAACTGTAGCAGGGGGGATATTACCTGCATTAGGGTTTGGTATGTTACTATCATTAATGCTAAATAAAAAATTATGGGTATTTTTATTAGTTGGATTTGTTTGTACTATCTATGGAAATATACCAACTATAGGGTTAGCTATGATTGGTATTATATTTGCAGTATTATACGATATATTTACTAATAGTAAAAAGGATTCAGCATCAACAGTTGAAGCAAGTGCAAATGCACAAGTAAATGATGAGGGAGGTTATGATTTATAATGGAGAAGTTAACCAAGAAAGATATAAGAAAAGTATTTTGGAGATCTAATCTCTTAATGGGATCTTGGAACTATGAGAGAATGCAATCTTTAGGATTTTTATATAGTATAAAACCAGTATTAAAGAAGTTATATGGAGATAAACCAAAAGAAGAAAGATCAAAAGCTATGAAGAGGCATCTAGAATTTTTTAATACAATGCCAACTTTTGCATCACCTATTTTAGGGGTAACAGCAGCACTTGAGGAAAAGGAAGGAAATAAAGCTGATAGAACTATATCAGGAATAAAAGTAGGATTAATGGGACCATTAGCTGGGCTTGGAGATAGTATAGTCTTTTTAACATGGTTACCTATATGTATGAGTATTGGTGCATCCTTTGCTAAGGAAGGGAATCCATTCGGATTAGTAATTGCTTTACTTATGTTTAATGCTTTAAATATGGGCATTAAGTTCTACGGAATTAACTATGGATATAGGGAAGGAATTAAATTTTTAGATAAAGCTAAGGATAGTGGGTTAGTTCAAAGATTTACTACAATGGCCACTATATTAGGATTAATTCTTGTAGGTGGTTTAATACCACAATTAGTAAATGTAAATATTCCAACAGTGTTTAACATTGGAGAACTAGAACTTGGAATTCAAGCAACATTAGATAGTATTTTGCCTAAATTAATTCCACTATTAACTACTTTAGGTTGTTATAAGTTATTAAAGAAAGGAAAGAGTTCTATTCTTATATTATTTGGAATAATTGCATTATCAATAGTAGGAGTTTTATGTGGATTTTTAGGATAATAATTAAGGAGAATTATTATGAGTAATTATAAAGTTGGATATAAGGAAGAAATAATAACTCCTAAGTTAGGATGTTTATTAGCAGGGTATGACGTAATTAGAAAAGCAGAGGAAATTCATGATGAATTAAAAGCAAGAGTATTAACTTTAAGAGGAAAAGATAATTATCTAATTGTTCAATTGGATCTTGTAGGGGTTGATTACTACTTTATAGATTTAGTGAAGAATTCTGTAAGTTCATTAAACTTTAATGAAAAAAACATTTTTGTATCAACATCTCATACTCATTCAGGGCCAACTGGAACAATGAATACTAATGAAGGATATCAAAAAGGGCTAAAACAAGTATTTGGAGAATATGATGCAGGATATGTAGATTATATTGTAAATAAAATTAAGCAAGCTGTAGTTGATGCTATAAGTAATGAAGATAGTGCTAAATTATCAGTAAATAGAAAGATGGTAAATAATATTTGTAGTAATAGAAATAATAAAGACTGGTTTTATGATAATGAACTTATTAGTATTAATTTGTTAAGGGAGGATGGAAAAAAAGTTTTATTATATAACTTATCATGCCATCCAACTGTAATGAGCAGTGATAATTTGTCTATTACAGGTGATTTTCCTAATAAAACTGAGGAGATTCTTAATGAATATGATTTTGTAATGTTTTTAAATGGGAGCTGTGGTGATATAAGTACAAGATTTACAAGGGTTTCATCAACTTTTGAAGAGGTAGATAGAATTGGAACTCAAGTTTCACTAGAAATAAGAAATATGCCAGAAGTAAACAGCTATGAAGATATAGAAAAAGTAAATTCTATAGAATTAGAGATACCATTATTGGTCAAGGAATTTGACTCAGTAGAGCATGCTAAAGAAAAGGTTAAAGAGAAGGCTAGAGAGGTGGAAATAGCAAAAAACAAAAACATGGATTCAAAATCTTTGAGAGTGTTGGAATCAAAGTTAGAAGGATTAACGAATAATTATAAGATGGCTTTAGGCTTTTCTGATGTTAAAGAAATAGTTGCAAAGGTTAAGATACTAAAAGTTAATAACTATAACCTTATATATATACCTGGCGAGCTTTTCTCAAGCTTAGGAAAAAGAATTAAAGATAATAATAGTAAGAACAATATTGTTATAGGATATGGAAATGGTTATATAGGATATATTCCAGATAAATTTGCATATGAAGTTAAAACTTATGAGACTTTTTCATCACCATTTAAAGAGGGTGAAGGTGAAAGGTTAGTTGAAGAAATATTACTTAATATTTAAAGGAGAAGATAAGATGAAGATATTAGATGATTTAAAGGGTACATTATTAGTATCATGTCAAGCTTATCCAGATGAACCATTGCATGGTGAAATGTTTATGGCGAAGATGGCTTTAGCGGCTAAAATGGGTGGCGCAAAGGGATTAAGAGGCTGTGGTCCTTTAGACATAAAAGCAATGAAGCAAGAGGTTGATTTACCTATTGTAGGAATTAATAAGAAGTTCACAGAAGGATGTGAGGTTATTATTACTCCTGATATTGAAAGTGCAGAAGAGATTTTGAAAGTAGGAGCAGATATTATAGCTATAGATTGTACATTTAGAAAGAACTATAAAGGAGTATATTCCTATGATTATATTCCAGAATTTAAAAGCAAATATCCAAATGTTCCTGTAATGGCTGATATATCTACTTTAGAAGAAGGTATAAATGCTTATAAATTAGGAGCAGATATTATATCTACAACTTTATCAGGATTTACTGATTATAGTCCAAAACAGGAAGAGCCGGATTTTAAGTTGATAAAAGATATAAGGGATGCTTTAGGTGATAAAGTTTATATAAATGCAGAAGGTAGAATTTCAACTAAAGAAGATGTTAAAAAAGCTCTTTTAATGGGTGCGGATTTTGTTACTGTTGGAACTGCCATAACAAGACCTCAATGGATTACCGAGCAAATAACAAAATATATTGAATAGGTGAGAATATGATAACAATAGATTATTTGGATTTTATAATAGACAAGCTAAATGAAGTAAAAGCTAGTCAAGTTACAAATATAGAAAAGGCAGCAAGATTAGTTGCAGATACATGTAAAAATGGAGGGAGATTTTATATATTTGGAACAGGCCATTCCCACATAATTGCTGAAGAGGTTTTTCAAAGAGCTGGTGGTTTAGCATTGGTAAATGCAATATTAGAGCCAGAAATATTGCTTAATCAAAAACCTAATAAAAGTACATTGATTGAAAGATTAGAAGGATATTCAAAAATAGTTTTTGATTTAAATAAGATACAAAAGGGAGATACTATTCTTGTTGTATCAAATTCAGGAAGAAATGCTGCAACAGTAGAAATGTGTTTAGAGGCAAAAAGTCAAGAGGTTAATATTATTACTATGTGTTCTCTAAGGCATTCAAAGAATGTAGATTCAAGACATTCAAGCGGTAAGAAAATCTATGAGTTATCAGATGTTAATATTGATAATTGTGCAGAGTATGGAGATGCTGCTTTCGAAGTTAAAGGGTTAGATACACCTGTAGGAGCAACTTCTGATGCAACAGGTGTTGCTATTGTACAAGCACTTGTAACCACAGCAATAGACATGATGATAAAAGATGGTTTTGTTCCACCTGTATTTAAAAGTTCTAATGTAGATGGAGCAGATCAATATAATAAAGAAATATTTGATAAATTCTATAATTCTATAAGATAGTAAAATAAAAAAGCTTCAAGAAATGTATTAAGTTTCTTGAAGCTTTTTTTATTAATAATAAGACTTAAATTATTTGATAAGAATAAGTTAGAGGATATGGTTTTATAATTTCCTTACCTTTAGTGCGAATGGAATAAATATCTATGGACTATGTGACAAAGTCACAGAAGAAAATGAAAGGGAAAACTATAATAGAGTATATAGAAAAAAGTATCAAAGGAGATAGAGTTATGAAGAAGAAAGTTTTAATAGTTGGAGGAGTAGCAGGAGGTGCTTCAACTGCAGCTAGACTTAGAAGACTTGATGAAGACGCAGAAATAATTATGTTTGAAAAAGGAGAATATATATCCTTTGCTAACTGTGGTCTTCCTTATTATATAGGGGATGTGATTCCTACAAGAGAAGCGTTAATAGTTCAAACAGTTGAACAAATGAGCAGAAAATTTAATTTAGACATAAGAAATCTAAGTGAAGTTATCTCCATAAATAAAGAAGAAAAAAAGATAAGGGTTAAAAATTATAGAACTGGTGAAGTATATGAAGAAAGCTATGATACCTTAGTTTTATCACCAGGAGCAAAGCCAATAAAACCACCTATAGCTGGAATAGAAGATTGTAAAAACCTTTTTACTCTTAGAAACATTCCAGATATGGATAATATAAAAAGCTTTTTAGAAGAAGAGAAGCCAAAGAGAGCTATTGTAATTGGTGGAGGCTTCATAGGCCTTGAAATGGCAGAAAATCTTCATGAAAAAGGAGTTAATGTTACCTTAGTTGAAGGAAGCAACCAAGTAATGGGGCCATTGGATATAGAAATGGCAAGTATTATACATTTTCATTTAATTGATAATGGAGTGGATTTAATTTTAAATGATGGTGTTGAAGAGTTTAAGAATAATGGTAAAAAGGTTATTTTAAAAAGTGGAAAAGAAATATATGGAGATATGATAATCCTATCTATAGGTGTTAGACCTGAAACAACTATAGCAAAGGAAGCAGGGCTAAAGTTAAATGAAAGAGGAGCAATTATAGTTGATGAATATATGAAAACTTCAGACCCTAATATCTATGCTTTAGGTGATGCTGTTGAAATAATGGATTTTGTAAATAAAAAGCCAACAATGATTCCTCTTGCATGGCCAGCAAATAGACAAGGAAGATTAGTAGCAGATAATATTTCAGGTAAAGAGGTTAAATATAAGGGAACTTTAGGATCATCAGTAGCAAAGGTATTTGACTATACTGTTGCATCTACAGGAAATAATGAGAAAACACTAAAAAGATTAGGACTTGAGTATAAAGCTATTCATATTCACCCAGGTTCTCATGCAGGATATTACCCAGGAGCTTTTCCAATAGCTTATAAGATGTTATTTAATCCAAAGACAGGAGAAATTTATGGAGCTCAAGGTGTAGGAATGGATGGAGTAGAAAAAAGAATTGATATAATTGCTACTGCAATTAAGGGAGGCCTTAAGGTAGAAGACCTTCAAGATGTGGAACCTTGTTATGCACCACCATATAATTCAGCGAAGGACCCTGTTAATATGATGGGATATTATGCTTCTAATATTATGGATGGGGATGTAAAAACAATTCAATGGAGTGAAGTTGATAATATAAACTTGGATGATTCTATAATTCTAGATGTTAGAGAAGAAATGGAGTTAATGACAGGAACAATACCAAATTCAATTAATATTCCATTAGGACAGTTAAGGGATAGATTGAACCAGCTAGATAAGAGTAAGAAGATATATGTAACTTGCCAAGTTGGGTTAAGAGGATATATAGCTTCTAGGATTTTATCTCAACATGGATATGATTCCTTCAATATAGATGGTGGAGTAAAGACATATTTACAAGTTAAGAGAGCTTTAGAAAGTCATAATGATGATAAGAATGTTAGGGAAGAGGTTGCAACTATGTCACTAGAAAAAGATTTAGATATAACAGAGGTAAATGCAAAGGTTACTTTAAATGCATGTGGATTACAATGTCCAGGACCTATAAAAAGAGTATTTGAAGAAACAAAATCTTTAAATGAAGGTGAAGTATTAAAGGTAATTGCAAGTGACCCTGGTTTTAAGAAGGATATAAGCTCATGGTGTGAAAAGACAGGAAATACTTTAGTGAAAACAGATAAAGATGAAAAGAAGAATTTTGTAGCTTATATAAAGAAAGGGAAAGAAGGAGATAAGGAGGTTACATGTAGCACAGTAAAGGATGGAGCAACTTTAGTTGTATTTAGTGGAGACTTAGATAAGGCTATAGCTTCATTTATAATAGCTACAGGTGCAGCTTCCATGGGTAAAAAAGTTACTATGTTCTTTACATTCTGGGGTCTTAATATTCTTAAGAGTAAGGATAAACCTAAGGTTGAAAAGAAAACTGTAGAAAAGATGTTTGATTGTATGCTTCCAAGTCACTCAGGTAAGTTACCTTTATCTCAAATGAATATGATGGGTATGGGACCTGCCATGATAAAAAAGATTATGAAGGATAATAATGTAGATTCTTTAGAAGATCTTATAAAGAATGCAATTGATATGGGAGTTAATGTAGTTGCTTGTTCTATGAGTATGGACCTTATGGGAATTAAGAAGGAAGAGTTTATTGAAGGTGTAGAAATTGGTGGAGTAGCTTCTTATTTAGGAGCAACTGAAGATTCTGGATTAAATTTATTTATATAATAGTAAGAAAATCCCTAAGAGTGGTTATATTCTTAGGGATTTTTTTCTGTCTAGGGAAATAAATATCCTCTTAACTTTTTATATTGTTATTAATAATTTAATGACTTTAAGGGTTCTGCTAATCCTTATTATCAGTTTTTAAAGTATTTTCTAATTCTCTAAAACAAACTAAGTTAAATGCTATTATAATTCCTAAAATTAAACCAGTAACAAAAAAGTTTATGTTATTAGCTAGGCAAAATAAACCTATTATTATTAATAATATATTAGTAAATATATTTAAATTACGTTTCTTTTTTTCATTTAAAGTATCTATCTTTCTTTGTATTGATTTAAATAATCCTAATTTACTATTGTTTAACCAATAGAATAAGCAAGAAAATATAGTACTTGATAAGGTTGATGATGCTAATATTATTATAAAATCTTTCATTTAAAGTTCACCTTCCTTTTGGATATTTGTTTTTATGTGACTTGGAGCGTAGCGACGGAACAAACAAAATAAATATCCACTCCACCTTTTTGGTTTTATTATATACAAATAATGGGAGTTGTTAAATATATCTAATATTATCTTTTTAATTTTTTAACAATATCTTTAGGTTTTTCTGCCGGAGCTATAATTACGTATCTATGATAGAAATATTTGCACGAACTCAAAAATCTTTAGCATTAATGGATGGAGACAAGCTTGGAGCATGGATTACTGTTATAGCTTTTTAGGTGAAATGCTACTTATTACATTAACGGAACAAGAAAAATAAATATCCACTTCTCATCTTTATTGAAAAATAATCAAAAGAATATTAATATGGAAATAAGTTGAAAGAAAGGAAATGGAATTATGAAAGAGGTTTTCTATAATGAATTACAAGGTGATGAACAAATACTTTGGAGTGGAAAAGGGAAATATAAATTTTTTGAAAGAGGGAGCATAACTCAATTAATATTTATGATTTTTTGGTTAAGCTTTGCACTTTATTGGGAGTACACTGCTTATAAAGGTGGAGCAGGTTTAGTTATGCTTTTATTTGGAGGAGTTTTTGTTTTTGTAGGATTAAACATGGTTTTTGGTTTACCAATAAGAAGAGCTATAGCTATAAAGAATAGGGTATATGCAGTAAGTAATAAGAGAATTTTATTTTGTAATATGGGTAAGAATATATCATTTCAATATTTAGATCTTAAGGATGTAGAGATTGTAAATAAGTATAAAGAGAGAAGCGGAAGAGGAAGTATTGAATTTAACATGGGATATACAAGCTATGATATGTATAATGACAATGGATATGATAACAGAAGAAACAGGGGAAGGGTAATGCCAAACAAATTTATGTTTTATAATATTGAGAATGTAGATGAGGTATCTAATATTATAAGGATGGCAAAGGAAAGCTTAATATAAAAGCTCATATTTATATAAATATAAAAAGATATAAATATATGAATATGGGTATTTAGAATGATTGAAAATGAATTAATTAAAATGAGAAGATAAAATTTTTATACCTTCTCATTTTATTTTAAAATAAAGTTGCCGCTATGGAGATTATTAAAGGGAGAGTTATAATTGATAGTATTGTAGTAATACAAACAATAAGTACAGCAGATGAATAATCTTTTTCATATTGTTGAGCATATATTGCAACATTTGATCCTGTTGGTGAGCTTGCAGCAATAAGAATGGCAAGTTTAGCTGTATATAGATCTTTTGGTAAAATCATTAAGAATAGTAGAGTTACAATTGGAATAATTACAAGTCTAACAAGGCTAATTAAATATAAATCTTTACTTGAAAACATTAATTTAAAATCAGCTTGTGCTAAGTATACTCCAGAAATTATCATAGCTAAAGGGGTGTTAATTCCACTAATTAAAGACATAGTTTGTGTTGCTATATCAATTTCAGGAATCCTTAGTAGAAAAATAAATATTCCTATAACAAAAGAAATTAATATTGGATTAGTTAATATCTTTTTATAAGATATTACGTCCTTTTTCTTTGTCATTATAAAAACACCATAGGTAAATTGAAATATGTTTAGTTCTGCAATAATACAAGCTATAAAAAATACAGAATCTCCACCTAAAACTGCAGTTACTAAAGGAATACCGATAAAGCCAGCATTACTGAAGGCAGCGCCAAAGTTTTTAACTCCATTATCTTTAAAAAATAAATAAGATATTAACATTGAAATTAATAATACTGCTAATGAAATAAAGAAAGTAGAAATTAAAATTTCTAGTTTTTCTTGAGAGTAAGATATCCAAAAAGATTTAATAATTATTATAGGTATAACGCAATATATAAGTAAAGTTCCTATATCCTTAGAACCATGAGTAGTAATTTTATCTTTTTTAAATAATACATATCCTATTGCCATGAATATAAACATGATTAATATTTGTTTTAATAGTATAAATCCTAATTCCATAATTCCCCCTATTTTTAAGAAAGAACGATAAACCTTTATGAAGGTCTATCGTTCTAATTATTTATGCTTGTTCTTCAGCTTCCTTTGTTAATAATTGTTTGTCATACATTTTAAGGAATGGTAGGCAAACGACTATATCTATAGCTAGTAAAATAAACCATACAGGTATTGTCTTCCAGTCCATTGTAGCTAAGAATGCTTGTAGTGGACCAGGAACAGTAAATGGTAATGTGGTGAAGAATCTACCTAAGAAACCGATATCCATTAATATATACGCAGTTGTAAAGTTTATAATTGAACATAATAAAAGTGGCATAAATGTTAGTATATTTAAAACCGTTGGTATACCAAAAATCATTGGCTCATTAATATTGAATAATGTAGGTACAGATGCAATTTTACCAATAGATTTTAGTTGTGAAGATTTACAAACAAATATCATAATAATTAAAAATGCAGTGTAAGTTATCCAGTTACCAAATACAGAGTTTATTGCGCCAGCAAAAATTTCAGGTAGAGGTTGTCCAGTCGCATAAGCTTCTGCATTAACAGCTAAAGCAGCTGTAGTTATTGGTGTAACAACAATTGATACCATGTTTGCACCATGAATACCAAAGAACCAGAAAGTTGTCATTAAAATGTTTATTAGTAAAATTGAAGGTAAAGATCCTGCTGCAGATAATAATGGTTGAATAACTTTATATATTAATGTAGTTAATCCACCACCTATAGCACTAAAACATATTGCATTTAAAGCTAAGAATAAAACTATATTAGCTATAGTTGGTATTAAAACATTAAATGGCGCTGCAACATTTGGTGGCACTGAACTAGGTAATTTAATACAGATATTATGACTTGTAAAGAATCTATTAATTTCAACTACTACAATAGCAATAATAATTCCAGCAAACATTGATGTAGAACCAAGTTGTGATGTACTGAACACTAAGTCGTTTTCTGGGAAACCTGCAATACACAAAAATACTAATAATGCACAGACCATATTATTTATAGCATTTAATTCATATGATCTTGCTAATTGATAGGAAATACCCATTACAACATAAACTGATATAATTCCGATTGTTAAATTATAAGGTACCATCAATGTGTTATAGAAATTAGAAGCAAAGTTCTTCCATGCTAGTAAGAAATTATAGAAAAAATTAGTCCCTTCAATTCCAGCTGGTATTGGAGGTATTGCTAAAATCATTGCAACACCTCCAATAATAGTTAGTGGGATAAGTAAGCTCATACCATCTCTAATAGAAGCCATATGTCTTTGACTTCCTATCTTTGATGCTACTGGTAGAATGTGTTCTTCCATAAAGGATTGAAATTTTTCCATCATTGATCCTTTTTCTTTACTCATAATATTTCCTCCTAAAAAGTCAATTTGTGTAATGTAAAGCTTTTTATTACAAAATCATTATAGCATCTCTGAATAATATATTCAATATTTAATTTAAAAAAATAAATATTATTTACAATAATCGGTTTTTGTGATTAAATATATATGTAAGAAGAGGTGATAAAAATGAAGATTGGCTTTAATAAAATTGATGTTACTCCAAAAAAGAGAGTAAATATGGCAGGGTATGATAGACAGGAGAAAAGCAAAGGAATTTTAGATAATATTGAAATAAACACTTTAGTAATTTTATCTAATAATACTCCAGTAATTATTTCAATGTTAGATTCTATAATGTTAGAAGAAAGCTTTTGTGAAGATATAAGAAGTTATATTTCTTCTGAATATAATATTCAAAAAAGTAATATTTTGATTGGATGTATTCATACACATTCTGCACCAGCATTCTTCAAATTAGTTTTTGAAAACACTAAAGTTGAAAAAGATATTCAATTAGAAGTTAAAGAACAAATGATTAAATCTATTGAAAAAGCTCTGCAATGTGAAATTGAATGTAAAGTTACATATAAAAACTGTTCTATTGAAGGATTATATGGTAATAGGAATGAAAAAGATGGATGGAGCGATAAAAGCATTAACATTTTAGAATTTTATAAAGAAGATAAAGTTATATGTTCTCTATTAAATATTTCAGTTCATCCAACTATATTAAATGGTAGTAATTTATTATTGTCTAGTGACTTATTAGGATGGCTAAGAAAGAAATATTCAAGTCTTACAAATGCACCTACTATTATATGTAATGGAACAACAGGGGATGTATCAACTAGATTCTATAGAAGAGCAAGTGGTATAGATGAATTAGAGTATGTTAGTAGTGGAGTTGTAGATCAAATAAAAGAAAAATTAATTTCAGAAAGTATAAATTTGAATTTTATTAATAGCAAGGAAGTAGAATATACGACTCATAGTGATTTTTCAAATGATTTAACAACTATTAATACTTTAAAAAGCAATGTTGATAATCCTATGATTAATATGCTAAAAAAACGATGTGAATTGAAATTAGGATTTGGATCTTTTAGCATGAAATTAATTAGTTCAATAATAAATTTAGGAGAGGTAATTATAGTATCACTTCCAGGGGATGTTGTTAGTGCCTTTGGCAAACTAATAAAGGAAGCCTTTAGTGAATATAAGGTTATAATTATTTGCTATACAAATACATATTGTAATTATCTTGTAAACAAAGAGCAGTATGGAAAATATTTTGAAACCTTCAATTCTCGATGTAATGAAGGAGAAGCGGATATATTTATAGATAAGGTTATAAAAGGGATTAAAGATTTGTTATAATTTATATAACGAGTTATAGGAGGTCTTAATTTATGAATCCATATGAATTAATGGAGCTTAAAAAGAATAGCTTTACAAAAAATGAATTAATGATATATGAATATGTAAAAGAAAATGCCTATGAAATTTTTAGAGGCACAATAGTTGATATGGCAGTTGATATAGGGGTATCCCAACCTGCCATTACAAGGTTTTGTCAAAAACTTGGATATGATAACTTTAGTTCATTTAAGATGCACTTATATAAAGCTGAAAAAGAAGCTTTAAGTGATAAAAATGATGTTGAAATGTCTTATCAAGTTTTAGAATCCTATAAAAACTTAATTTCGAAATTGGATACAGTTATAAATAAAGAGGAACTTGAAAGTTTTGCAAAGACTATTATAAAGGCAAGAAGGGTTTTTACTATAGGTACTCATAAAAGTAGACTTTCAGCAGAGCTTTTAAAATACAATTTAATGAAATTTGGCATAAACTGCAATTCATTTTCTTCTGACGATAGACATGAGTTAATAAATGTAGCAAATAAGGATGATTTAGTTATAGTAATTAGTGCTAATTGTGAATCTACTAAAGGCTTTCTTAAAGAGATACTTAATGAAGAAATGAAAGTTGCTTTAATAACTATGAATAGTAAGGTTGTAAATAAGAGTAGTTATAAACATTATATTTGGTTACCAAACAGTAAAAACCAAAATGAAAAGATATATACTGAAAATACAGTAGTCTTTTCAGTTTTTATAGATTTATTAACCTCTTTTGTTGCTAAGGAGATAAATAGTTAATAATAAATTATAGGGGGATGAGATTTATGAAAGTTGTTATTAATGGAGATGATTATGGTTTTACAGATGGGATTACAGAAGGAATAATTTTTTGTCATTTAAATGGAATATTATCTTCAACAACTGTATTAGTTAATTCTGATGACATAGAAAAATCAGTTGAAAAAGCAAGAAAATGTCCAGACTTAGGTTTTGGTATTCATTTTAACTTAACATTAGGTAAACCATTAACTAATGGTAAAAGTATATGTGATGAATATGGAAACTTCTATAACAAAAAGGATTTAGTATTAGAAAATTTAGATAAAGATCAGATATATAATGAGTGGAAGGCTCAAATAGAGAGGTTTATAGAATTATTTAAAAGAAAGCCAACACATATAGATTCTCATCATAGCGTACATGATAAGTTGTATACATATCCAATTACTGAAAAGCTATGTAAGGAATATAATCTTACCTGTAGAAGACATGGGAAGTTTAAGTATGTTACAGGCTTCTTTGGTGAAGATGCAACAGTTGAAACTCTTATAAATCTTTTTGAAGAGAATAAGAATGAAGAGTTTATTGAAGTTATGGTTCATCCAGGATATAGTGATTGTAAATTAAGGGATATTAGTAGCTATAATAATTATAGATTAAAAGAATTAGTAACATTATGTGATGATAGGTTAAAGGATTATATTAAAGAAAATAATATAGAGCTTGTTACATATTAATGGAGTATGTATTCATTATAGAAGCTACATAAGTAGCTTCTATTTTTTTGTTATACTATACCCTTTTTATAAGAAGTAACAAGGAAACTCCATTTGATAGAGAGAGAATAATGTTTCCTATATTGTCACACGCTTAAGAATGGGGAAATATGTTGTAAATGTATACAAAAAGGAATATACTTTTTATAAGGTCTTCACATTAAGAATTCGACTAGTCTAAATATAGACCTGAATTTGTATGAAGGGATGGAGGATTTTCATGAAAGAATTAAATGAAAAAATTGCTATTATCACAGGTGCAGGACAAGGCATAGGAAAGGGGATAGCACTTCACCTTGGAAAACGTGGAGTTAAGGTTGTTTGTGTAGGACGTCGTCTAGATCCAATAGTCCAAACAGTAAAAGAAGTAGAAGAAGCAGGTGGACAAGGCTTTGCCATAACTTGTGATGTTGGAAATCGTGAAGATGTTAAAAAAGTAGTAAAAGCTACAGTTGAGAAGTATGGAACCGTTGATGTTGTGGTAAATAATGCTCAAAGTTTACCAGGTTCAGCTAAGGTTGAAGATACAACTTATGAACAAATGCTTACAGCTTGGCAATCAGGAACCATAGGTTCATTAAACATGATGCAAGAATGCTTCCCTTATATGAAAGACCAAAATGAAGGAAGAATAATAAACTTTGCTTCTGCAACAGGTATGTTTGGATATGCAGGGCAATTAGCTTATGGATGTAACAAGGAATCTATACGTGGACTTACTAAAATTGCAGCTAAGGAATGGGCTCAATACAATATTATTGTAAACTGTGTTCTTCCAGGTGCAGAAAGTCCAGCTGCTAAAGTATGGGCAGAAAAGTTCCCTGAGAAATATAAAGAAATAATGGAAGCTCAACCAATGAAGAGGTTTGGAGATGGGGAAGATGATATTGGACGTGTTATAGCATTTTTAGCAGGTCCAGATAGCAAATACTATACTGGTCAATGTTTATTAGTGGATGGTGGATACTCAATAGCTCCTTAAATAATAAATCTCATAAATTGCAAGGTTAGTCTTGCAGTTTATGAGATTTTTTTATTAATAAAGTTTACTAAACTCTTCAAATATTAAATCTAATACTATATTAAAACCAAGTCTTGAAGTTAAATCATGATTATTTAATTGATAGTCCTTTAAGTAAGCAAATAATGATAAATCACTTAAGTTAGATAAAAAGTTTTGAGAAAGTCCAGTTAATGAAATTGTATATATGTTTTTTGTTTTAACAATTCCTGTAATTTTTTTTATTATATCTGTTGAGCCAGAAGAACTAATAATAAAAGCTAGGTCGCCATCTTTTAAGTTGTTAGCAAACAATTTATTTTCATCTCTATCCTCTGGAACTAAGCACATTTTATTAAAGTACTGAAGTTTTTTACAAAATGATAAAGCAGGGTATTGAGACAACCCTAAAGAAAAAATTACGACTCTATTTGAATTATATATTTTAGTCGCAGCAGTACATATATCATTTGGTTTATTAAGTGAAAGAGTTTTTACTACAGAGTTGTGTATAGAAATATGACTAGAATCTAAATCGATTTCATTATTTGATTTATTTGTATTTACAATATTATATTTTAATTCTGAAAAACCTGAATAACCAAGCTTTTTACATAATCTAATTATTGTATTAGATGATAGATATAGATCATTTGCCATATCAGTAATTTTTATATTTGAAAAAGAATGTGATTTTTCTAATATATATTCTATAATACGTTTCTCAGTATTATTTAAAGTAATATCTTCTTTAGAAATTACATCTAAAAATTTCATCTTAAGAAAGTACCTCCTATGAGTAATTAGTTTTAGTATACAATATTTAACATGTGTTTTAAAGGAAAATCCTTAGACTGTGAGATTTGTGAAAAATATTACAAAATGTGAAAATATATAGGAATGTATAAAAAGTATAAGATGCTTTGTAAACGTTGTTACGAGGTGATTAACTTGCTATACTAAAATCATGAAACATGCATGTGACAAATTTATGTAGCAAAACGGAGGTTTTTATGAAGAGCTTTATGCAAAAATTTGGGAAGTCATTACTTTTACCTATTTCTACTATAGCTGCTGCAGGTATATTTTTAGGACTAGCAGCTGCACTTCAAAATAGTTCAATAGTTGGAGAAGCTTTTGTAAATTTGCAAGGGGTACAAGATTTTATAGGATTTATTAGAAAACTAGCAGGGTTAGTTTTTGGTAATTTACCAGTATTTTTTGCAATTTCAATTGCTTTAGGAATGGCAAAAGAAGAGAAAGCTACAGCGGCATTTGCTTCTTTAATTGGTTTCTTAGTATTCCATCTTACATTAAATTATTTGTTAGGATTAAATGGTTTAACAGCAGAAACAACTTCAGTTAAGTATCTAATGGAGAATAATGGATTATCTCAAGTCGATGCAAGTATTATAAATGCAAAGTATGAAACAGTTTTAGGGTATTTTACTTATAGAATGAATGTATTTGCAGGAATTATAGTAGGTCTTACAGTAACATTTTTACACAATAAATTTTATAAGATACAATTACCAAGTTCAATCAATTTCTTTGGTGGTAAAAGATTTATACCACTTATAACTCTTATTGTAATACCAGTTGCAGCATTTATATCTTATTATGCTTGGCCAATTGTAGATACAGTAATATCAGGTTTTGGAAAGGGAATTGAAGGTGCAGGCGCATTTGGACCTTTCTTATATGGTTCGTTAAATAGATTGCTTATACCAACAGGACTTCATCATATATTAAATCAAATTGTAAGATTTACTCCTATTGGTGGTACTGCAGTAATAGATGGAGAAACAGTTGTAGGTGCACTAAATATATTTAATGCAGCTATAGCATCTACAGCAGGAGTTGGAAATGATATTGTAGCAATTGGTAGTAGGTATGTTGGACAAGGACATATGCTTTCAGTAATGTTTGGTTTACCTGCAGCAGGTTTAGCTATGATACATTGCGCTAAAGATAAAAATAGAAATAAAGTTAAGGCATTAATTGTTGCTGGTATAGCAGCATCTATTTTAACAGGAATTACTGAACCATTAGAGTTTACTTTTATGTTCATATCACCAATTTTATTCTTATTCCATGTTATTGTTTATGGATTTGGATTTATGATAATGGATTTACTTGGAGTTGCTGTAGGAGGAGTTCAAGCTGGATTAATTGATTTTACTGTTTTTGGACTATTTAGAGGAATGGATACAAAATGGTACTTAATTATTCTAGTAGGAATAGTAGTAGCTTTAGTTTACTATTTTGGATTTAGATATATTATTACAAAATTTAATATAATGACTCCTGGTAGAGAAGATGATGTTGAAGATGAAGAAGGAATACCAGCAGTAATAAGTAATGATAAATTATCTAGCACAATTGTTGATGCTTTAGGTGGAAAAATAAATATTGTTAGTGTTGAAAATTGTATGACTAGATTAAGAGTTGTAGTAGATAATCCTAATTTAATTAATGAAAAGGTGTTAAAAGATACAGGCGCATCAGGATTTGTCAGACCTACAAAAGAGAATATACAAATTGTATATGGATTAAAGGTTGACCAAATAGCAAGTGATGTAAAAGCTTATTTAAAGAGTATATAAATTACATTAATAAAGGTAGCATGTATGGAGGCGTAAATATGAATATAAATAAAACAAAGATAACAATAGTTGGAGGGGGCTCTACTTGGACTCCTGGAATTCTAAAGGCACTTACAAGATATAAAGAATCTCTATCTCTAAAAGAACTAGTACTATTCGATACAAATGCTGAAAGACAAAAGCATATAGGAGAGTTTGGAAAGTTACTATTTAAGGAAGTTTGCCCGGATGTAGTATTTAAATATACTACAGATAAAGAAGAGGCGTATAGAGATGTTGACTATATATTCTGCCAAATAAGAACTGGTGGATATCCTATGAGAGAATTAGATGAAAAAATTCCATTAGAAGAAGGTGTAGTAGGACAAGAGACTTGTGGTGCGGGTGGTTTTGCCTATGGAATCAGATCTTTAAAAGATATGATTGAAATGGTAAAAGATATAAGAAGTTTCAGCAAAGATGCTTGGATATTAAATTATACTAATCCAGCAGCAATAGTTGCTTATGGATTAACTAAGGAATTTAAGGAAGATAAGAGAATTTTAAATATATGTGATCAGCCTATTAATATGTTAGTTTCCATGGCTAAAATATTAGGTGTAGACGCACAAACTTTAGTTCCAGAGTATTTTGGTCTAAATCATTTTGGATGGTTTACAAAGTTATATAATAAAGAGGGTAAAGACTTATTACCAGAGCTAAAAGAAAAAATACTAGAACATGGATTTGCTCCAAAAGATGCAGAGCAAAGAGATAAATCATGGTTAGACACATATGCGTTAGTTGAGGATATGGTAAGGGATTTCCCAGAGTATGTTCCAAGTACCTATGTTCAATATTATCTATATCCTGAATATAAGACAAGCAAGTTAGATCCAACCTTTACAAGAGCAAATGAAGTAATGAATGGTAGAGAAAAAAGAGTATTTTCTGAATGTGATGATGCAGTGGCACAAGGAACTACTTTAGGTCACAATGTGGTTCATAATGATGCTCATGGAGAGATGATAGTAGAAATTGCAGATACAATTCATAACAATAAGGAGAAGACATACATTGTTATGGTTGAAAATAATGGTATAATACCTAACTTGCCAGAAGATGCTATTGTTGAAGTTGCCTGTGTTTTAGGAAATAGAGGTGCAGTACCTTTCCATGTAGGAGAAATAGATACATTCTATAAGGGATTGCTAGAAAACCAATATGCTTATGAAAGATTAACTGTAGAGGCATTCTTTGAAGGTAGCTATACTAAGGCACTTCAGGCACTAACATTAAATAGAACAATTGTAGATGCAAAGAAAGCAAGGAGAATATTAGATAGACTTATAGAAGCTAATAAAGGATATTGGCCAGAATTAAAGTAAATTAAAAAAATCAGTGGTGCTATCATCACTGATTTTTTGAGAATAATAAGAGGAGAGATGAGTGATGACAAAAATTATTTTTAATGCAGATGATTTTGGATATAGTAATGGAATAAATTATGGAATAATTGATGCTTTTAAATATGGCGTGTTAACTTCAACAACATTAATGGTTACAATGCCAGGAGCAGAACATGCGGTAAAACTTATGAAAGAAAATGAAGGCTTAGGAGTTGGGCTTCACTTTAATATTTCTTTAGGAAAACCAATTACAAAAGGTAAAACCTTAGTAGGAGATAACAATAAGTTTATCAAACCAGATAATTTGCCAGAAGGATTTAAATATGATGAAAATGAATTAAGAGAAGAGCTAAGAGCTCAATATAATAAATTTATAGAGTTAGTAGGGAAAAAGCCAACTCATGTAGATTCTCATTTATTTAGTAGTGATAAAGTTCCTGAAATGAGAAAGCTATGTGCAGAAATAGCAAAAGAAGAACAAATTCCTATGAGAAATTTTGATTTGGATTTTGTACCACATGTTCAATTTGTACAACATAGATCTTATAATGCTGGACCAGGACTAGAATATGTTAAAGATAATTTTAATGATATATTAAAAAATGAATATGTAGAAATCATGACACATCCAGGTTATATTGACAGTTATCTTATGAATAATTCTTCGTATAATATGAAAAGGTTAGAAGAGTTGGATTTCTTATTATCAGAAGATGTGAAGAATATGCTTGTAAGTAATAATGTAGAATTAATTAATTATAGTAACTTGGAGTAGATTTTATGAAAATAGTGTTAGCACCAGATTCTTTTAAAGAAAGTATGACAGCAAAAGAAGTTTGTATTGCTATGGAAAAAGGTATAAGAAATGTAAGAAGTGATGTTGAAATAGTACATTCTCCAATGGGAGATGGTGGTGAGGGAACGTTAGAAGCTTTAGTAGATGCTACAGATGGAAGTATGCATACATTGGAAGTTACATCTCCACTCGGAGATAAAGTTATTGGTAGATTTGGAATTTTAGGTGACAATAAAACTGCTGTTATTGAAATAGCAGAAGCTAGTGGTCTGCATTTAGTAAATAAAGAAAAAAGGAACCCGTTAATAGCAACTAGTTATGGTACAGGAGAGTTAATAAAGGAAGCTTTGGATAAAGGTGTTAGTAAGATAATAATAGGACTAGGTGGAAGTGCAATCAATGATGGTGGTGTTGGTATGTTACAGGCATTAGGAGTAAGTTTCAAGGATTGTAATAGCAAAGAGATACTTTTTGGTGGAGGATATTTAAATAAAATAGAAGATATAGATATTTCAAATTTAGACAAAAGAATATTTAAAGTGAAAATAGAAGTAGCTTGCGATGTTAATAATCCCCTTACAGGAAAAAATGGAGCCAGTGAAGTATTTGCAAGGCAAAAAGGTGCTGACAGCAATATGGTTAAAGTGCTAGATGATAATTTAGTGCATTTTGCAAAAAAAGTAAAGGATATTTTAGATAAAGATATTAACAATGTACCAGGCGCTGGAGCAGCTGGTGGGATAGGAGCAGCACTTGTAGGATTTTGTGATGGAGAGATAAAAAGTGGCATAGATACAGTTATTAAATATTCTAAGCTTGAGGATAAGATAAAGAATGCAGATTATGTATTTACTGGTGAAGGAAGTATAGATTTTCAAACAAAGTATGGTAAGACTCCAATGGGGGTAGCAAAAATAGCTAAAAAGTATGAAGTTCCAGTAGTAGCTTTTGCAGGAAAAGTTGGAAAGGGAATTGAAGAATTATATGAAATGGGTATTACTTCTGTAATTGGCATTTTACCTGGAATTGTAACTACTGAAGAGGCTTTGAAAAATGGAAAATTGAATCTAGAAAGAAGTGTACAAAATGTTTCTAGATTATTATTTAAAATGCAGAGTGATTAATGCTCTGCATTTTTTTTAGTGTAAATTAAAAGTTCAAAAGGGAGCCACATAAAGGGAGGATTTCTTAACTATGGGTTTTTATAAATAACTGTTTATATGGTTTGTGGAAATAAATTACATTGACACCAATATGTAAATATATGATTATGTAATTAGATTGTTGTAGTATATTATTCCATAAGGTTATTAGGTTATAGGAGGGATAGTATAATGAGAGCTAAAGAGAAGGTATATAAAAAGTTACAAGAGTTAATAAAAAATGAGAGTATTGATGGCATAACAACATCCCAGTTAGAAGAAAATTTAGATATTAAGAGAAGTGTAATTAGTCATTATTTAAATATTTTGTTTGAAGAAGGCAAAGTTAATAAGACTAATACTAGGCCAGTTAAATATTATATAGATAAAGATAGAAATGATGAACACATACCTAAAGATAACGTTTTCCAAGATGCTATTGGTTATGAAGGAAGTTTAAAAACTCAAATAGAACAATGTAAGTCAGCAGTAGTCTATCCTCCAAAAGGATTGCCAATAATAATAAGAGGTAGAAGTGGAGTAGGAAAAAGTTTTTTAGCATGGCTTATTTATAAGCATGCCATAGATGAAGGGGTTATAAAAGAAGAAGGAAAGTTTGTAGAACTAAATTGTGCTGATTATGCAAATAATCCAGAATTACTTTCAGCTGTATTATTTGGATATGTTGAAGGAGCATTTACAGGTGCAGATAAAGGAAAAAAGGGATTAATGGATGAAGCACATGGTGGTTATTTATTCTTAGATGAAATTCATAGATTATCAAAAGAAAATCAAGAAAAATTATTCTTATATTTAGATAAATGTAAATTTAGGAGATTAGGTGAGAATGATTCCTGGCATTCAGTGGATGTAAGATTTATATTTGCAACAACAGAAGATGTTAAGAGCACATTATTAGAAACATTTTATAGAAGAATTCCGGTAAGAATAAATCTTCCGGATTTTCAAGATAGACCACTGATAGAAAGGATTGAACTTATATACTCATTTTACAAAAATGAGGGACAAGCATTAGGTAGGGACATAATAATAACTAATCAGGTAATAGATATATTAACTTCTTCTGTAGAAGAAGGAAATATTGGAATGCTTAAAAATTACATTAAACTAAGTTGTGCAAATGGATATAAAAATAATATAAATAGTAAGATCATATCCATTACAGTAGAAGAATTACCAGATGAGTTAAAAGGAAAAAATATTAAATTATTAAAAAAGGGATACAACAGAGAATTTATAATAAAAAAGGAAGATAATAATGTAGAGTTTAATAAGAATATTATTGGGTTTAATGATGAAATTGAAAACTTAAGAAGTTATTTAAATACTTCAAAAGACCAGTTTGATAATTATAGTAGAATATTTATCAAAAAGATAAAAAGAAGAATGTATGAAATGTATGGTGTTGATGTAGGTATACTAGATGGAGGAATTTATAGTAACAATAATATTATGTATATTTATAATTTACTTAATGAACAAATCCAAGTTATAAAGAAAAGATATGGAATAGTCTTATCGAAAAGTAGTAAAAATAGTATACTTTCACTTATTATCTTCTTTTTATTAAATCTTGATGAAGGGTTAAGAAATATTTCGATAAGTGGATATTTATCAATAATTAAGAGAGAAAATCATAAAGCTCTATATATAACAAAAATATTGTTAAATAGATTTAATGATTATGAGATAGAAAATTGTACAATATTAATTTACTTGTTGTCATTAATTATATCTGAAGAGGTTGTGTGTGATACAAAAATTCAAGCCATTATAGTTGCACACGGTGATTCTACTGCAAGTAGTATAGCAAGTGTAGCTAATACTCTTGCTGAAGCATATATTTATGAAGCTTTTGATATGCCTATAGCAGGTAGCTCTGAGGAAATTGTAAATAGAGTGAATAGTTATATAGACAATATAGATACTACTGGTGGACTTATTTTATTAGTAGATATGGGATCTCTTGAACAGATGTATGAACCTATAAAAAATCATTTGGGAGGAGAGTTGTTAATAATAAATAATTTAACTACTAATATGGCAATAGATATAGGGTTAAGGATTGTTAGAGGAGATAGTTTACAAGAAATTATAGATAAGTCTAAAGAAAACAATAAGGTAGAGATTAGATATTATGAGGGGATTGCTCCGGGGGATAATATAGTAATTTCATGTATATCTGGTCTTGGTATATCACAAAAGCTAAAAGAGATATTTGATAAGTGCCTAAGCAATTATAATATAGAAATTGTAACATTGGAATATAGCAAACTAAAGGAATTAATTCAAACAGATAGTATTTCAAAGTTAAGGAGCACAAAGCTTATAATAACAACAAATGATATTGATATTGAACAGATTTACTCAATAAATATAGAAAAAATAATGAGTAATGAAGGTGGGATAATATTAAGAAAGGCATTAAACAATGTTATTGGAGAAGATGAACTAAAGAAATTATCTGATGAGATAATTAAATTCTTTTCAATAGAGGGAATTTCAAATAACTTAACATTCTTAAATCCTAATATAGTTGTATATGAAGTTGAAACTATTATAAAGCAAATAGAGATGTATTATAACGTAATTTTGAAAAATAATCTCAGAATTAATTTATATATGCATATAGCGTTAATGATAGAAAGATTAATGATAGGAAGAGTTAGCGAATTTGAAGAAGAAATAAATTTGACAAGAACTCAAGAGGATTATGTTGAATTTGCTAAAGGTGTTTTTAGTGAAATAGAATCTAAGTATAGGATAGAAATACCATTATTTGAATTAATGCTTATTTACGAAATAGTAGAATGTGAATTAGAGAAAGAAAATATAGTCATTAGTGATGACCATGAGTGGGAATTTTAAAAGACCCATCATGGTCTTTTTTTATCAAATAATTCAACACTAATTCAACACTATAAGAATAAAAGGCTATAGGGGTGATAAATACTAGGATAATCATATTCAACACAAAGTTGGCATTAATATTGCTTTAATTAAAGGCATACTCAACAATCTTATTATTATGACAGAGAGGAGGGACATAAATGAGAAAATTATTAATTGCAACTCATGGATATTTAGCGGATGGGGTTAAAAGTTCAATAAATATTTTATGTGGAGAGAAATCAGAGGTTACATATTTAAATGCATATGTAGAGGATGGAGACATAAAAGAAAATATTAAAGATTTCTTTAATGAATATAAACCAGAAGATGAGGTTATTGTATTTACTGACCTTTATGGAGGCAGTGTAAATCAAATATGTGCAGAGTATATAAATAAGGAAAATGTACATCTCATAGCAGGTTTTAATTTAGCTTTAGTATTAGAACTTCTTTATAAGGATGAACCTTTAACTAATGAGGTTATAAGAAAGGAAGTTGAAAATGCAAGAAATCAGCTGGTTTATGTAAACGATATTGAATTAAAAGAAGAAGGCGATGACTTTTTCTAAAAAATAATTAGAGTAAAGGAGAATGTTTTATGATTAAAATGCTAAGAGTTGATGAAAGATTAATACATGGTCAAGTGGCCGTATCATGGTCAAAGGTCTTAAAGATCACACACATAGTACTAATAAATAATGAAGTAGTAAAAAATGAAATACAAAAAATGACTCTTAAAATGGCAGTTCCACAAGGGGTAAAGCTTGCAATAAAAGATGTTAAAGGTGGAATTGAATTATTAAAAGATGAAAGAACTGAAAATATGAAAATATTAGTAGTTGTTAACAATCCAAGTGATGCATTAACAGTTGCTAAAGAAATTAAAAATATAGATTTATTAAACTTAGGAAACTTTGGATTACTTCCATCTAGTGATGAAAGACCAAAGAAGGAAATCGCTAAATGTATAAGAGTTAATGAAGATGAATTAGAGGTATTAAAGGAAATTGCTAAATTAGACATACCATTTGAAGCGCAATTAACGCCAGATGCTTCAGTTAAGGATATGAAAAAAGTATTGGGAGGAGAATAGAATATGTTATTAAATGCATTTTTAGTAGCTTTGGTTTATTACTTAGTAATGTGGGCAAATTTTGCTTTAGGAATATTCCACATTAACAGACCAATAATAGTAGGACCATTAGTAGGTTTAGTGTTAGGTGATTTGCAAACAGGAATTATTTTAGGGGCTACATTTGAATCTGTATTCTTAGGAGTTATTGCAGTTGGAGGTACAATGCCGGCTGACGCTACTATAGGAACTGTAATGGGAGTTGCACTTGCAATTTTAACAGGTGCAGATTATGAAACCTCATTAGCAATAGCCGTACCAGTTGCTATGTTTGGAATAATGTTAAAACAAATTATGAGTGGTGCAATTTTACCAATGTTTATTCCTAAAATGGACAACCTAGCTAAGGAAGGAAATGTAAAAGGTATGAAGACTCTTCACTGGATAATGGGGGCATTATATAGCCTTTTACAAGCAATAGCTATTTTTGTAACAATTTGGCTTGGAACAGATGTAATTGCATCAGTAATTGATAGTATTCCAGCATTTATTACAACTGGATTTAAGGCAGCAGGAGCAATGCTTCCAGCAGTAGGATTTGCATTATTATTAAATATGCTATTTAATAAAAAACTTATCTGTTATTACTTCCTAGGATTTGTATTATGCATATATCTAAAGTTACCTAGTTTAGCTATAGCTATAATAGCAGTTGTTATTGCGATGACAGTATACAATAGTATGACAAGAAATAAAACAGATGTGGCAGCTACAACTAATGGAGGAGCGCAAGAAGTTATAATAGATGATGAGGAGGATTTTTTCAATGAGTAAGAATGAAAAAGTTAAGTTATCACCACAAGAAAATAAGATGCTAAATAAGATGTTTATGCGTTCATGGATGTTATTTGGATCATTTAACATGGTTAAGATGCAAGGAACAGGGTATGCGCAAATAATGCAACCAGCTATAGATGAATTTTATGCTAAAGATGAAGAGAAAAGGAAGAGAGCGTTAGTTAGAAGTAATACATTCTTTAACTGTACATATGAAACAGCACCATTTATTATGGGGTTAAATGCAGCTATGGAAAAAGCAAACAGTGAGCATGAAGATTTTGATGAAGAGTCAATAAATGCAATAAAAGCTTCATTAATGGGACCATTGGCAGGTATTGGAGACTCAGTTTTCTGGGGGACAATTAGATTAATTGCTGCAAGTATTGGTATTCCATTAGCAATGAGTGGTAGCATATTAGGACCAATTTTATTCTTATTAATATATCATATTCCATCAATAATTACTCGTTATAAATTACTACATTTAGGATACACAGCAGGTGAAAAATTCTTAAGTAATGCCTTTAAGTCAGGTGCTTTTGAAAGTATAACTCACTGTGCAAGTATGGTAGGTATGATTATGATAGGGGCTATGACTGCAGCTTCGGTAACTATAACTACAGCATTACAGATTCCAATGTCACAAGGTGATCCTTTGGTGGTTCAAGATATATTAAATACAATAATGCCAGGATTATTACCATTAGGATTAACTTTGGGGGTATTTTATTTAATACGTAAAAAGGTAAAAGTTGTTCATTTATTATTAGGAATAATTGCATTGGGTGTATTAGGAGCATTTGTCGGAATTTTCTAGAAATATCGATTAAAAGTAAATAAGTTGTAGTAAATAAGGAGAAAAAATGTCAGAGTTATTTGAAGTTTTTATGGTATTGTGCTTTGGAGTATCTTGGCCAATATCGATTTATAAATCAATTAAATCAAAGACTGCAAAGGGAAAAAGCTTATTATTTATATTTATGATTTGGATTGGATATGTATTTGGAATCGTAAGTAAAGTATTAAGTGGATCAATTAATTATGTATTGTTCTTCTATGTATTAAATATTACTATTGTGTCTATTGATATTATAGTATTCTTTAGAAATAGTAAATTAGACAGGGAAAGACAATTAAGAGGTGTTAATATATGAGTAGAGAGGTAATTATAAATGCAGATGATTTTGGAATGTCAGAAGCATTTAATCATGGAGTAATAAAAGGGTACTTAGATGGAGTTGTATCGTCTACTACTATAATGATTAATATGCCATCAGCTAATCATGGGGTTACTTTATTGAAGGAAAAATGTCCGGATTTATTTGTTGGGTTACATGTTAATTTTGTTCTAGGTAAACCATGTGCTGATCCAAGAGAGATTCCATCCTTAGTAGATGGGGAAGGAAATTTCTATTCATCAAAGGAATATAGATCTGGAAGAAAAAAATTTGAATATGAAGATGTTAAGAAGGAAACGTTAGCGCAAATAGAGAGATTTAAAGAAGTGTTTGGATATTATCCAAAGCATATAGAAGGACACGCTGTATCTAGTGATGTAATATATGAAGTGTTTATGGAAGTGTCTAGAGAGTTAGGTATACATTGTTCTGTATTTGATATCCTAAAGCTTCAGAATCCTTTAAAGGGATGTAAAAAAATTAAAAGACCAGACTGTGATTATAGTGTTATTACCAATAGGGGTGTTTTGGTTGAAGATTTTTTAAATGATGAGTATGGAATTTTGAAGGATAATGATAGTGTTATAGAACTTCATTTCCACCCTGGATATTTAGATAAGTTTATCTTAGACAATTCTTCATTGACATTACCAAGATGCATAGATTTAGGCACTTTATGTGATGAAAGACTTAAGGTTTGGTTAAAAGAAAATGATGTAAATGCAATAAGTTTTGGAGATCTAATAAGTTAAAGATTTAGTAAAATACTTTAAGTTTATGAGAAGGTATTATTTATACCTTCTCTTTTTTTAAGTCCTTCACAGCAGGTATATCTGCAGGAGCCCATTTTAGTGAATCAAGATTTTCTCTTTTAAGCCATATAAGTTTAGAATGTTCACTTGCAGTTGGTGTTCCTTCTATAAGATTACACTTAACTGTAATAAGATTTACTATAATATTTTCATATTCATGAGTATTATCGTTAAAGTCTTCTATGTATTTCACCTTGCAGGATAATTCTTCTCTAATTTCTCTTTCAATAGCTTGTCCAATGCTTTCGCCATTCTCTATCTTTCCACCAGGAAACTCCCAAAGGTTTGGCATACTCATCTTTGGAGATCTTAAGGCACAAAGAATTTCTGAATTAGAGTTTTCTATTATAGCTCCTACAACTTTTATCGTCTTTTTCATTGTAACCACCTCTAGGATAAGTTTAACATATTGTATGGTGAAGTGTATTTGTGGAGTGGGAAAATTAGAAGGAATTTATAAGATATTTGATAATGGCTTGTGATATAATTGCATTAGTAAATTATTGTAAAATGTAGCGGGATAAATAGAAATTTATAGAGCAGTTACAAGGAGGGTAAAAATGACTGATAAATATGATAAATGCGTTAAGCAATGGAATGATATTTTTTCAAAAGCAGTTCCTGAAGTACCAACAAGTCAAAGTATTGGGAATGAAACTTTAGATAAAGGAATAGAATGGGTCTGTGATAGTACAAAAAGTATTCTTGATTTTGGTTGTGGCAATGGTACTATGTTATTTTTATGTGCTTTAAATGGGACCCAATATAACATAGGGATAGATTTGTCAGAAAAAGCAATTCAGAGTGCCAAAGCAAGAGCAAGTCAAATGATTGTAGGAGATTATCATTTTATACAAGGAAGTATAGAGGCATTAGAGGAAATGGCTGATTTATCTCTGGATGCTATTATTTTATCTAATATTCTTGATAACCTATATCCAGAGGATGTAGAAATATTAATTAGAGAAGTTCAAAGAATTTTAAGAAATAGAGGTAAACTTTTAATAAAGTTAAATTCCTATATAACACCAGAACGAATAATTGAATGGGACATAAAAGTAATAAAAGACAATTTACTTGATGATGGATTAATTTTATTAAATAATACAACTGAAGAGTGGGAAAATCTCTTTAGAAGATATTTCAATATAATCAATTATAATAAAATTTATTATCCTAAATTCAACCAAAGCAATAGAATGTTTTGGTTGACTAAGAAGTAACGTTAGATTTTTTAAATTAAAATAAATTCTAGTTTATCCATTAGAGTATAAAGAATAAGATTAGTGAAATTAACAATATGATTGAAATACCGTATTATTCAAAAAGAATATTTGGTATTTGCAGAATATATTATAATCAATTCGTAATTGTATTATGGGTTAAAACAAGAAATATTTGTTACATATGGAGGTAAGTTATGAGAGTCGAAACAGAAAGACTTGTTATTAGGGATTTTCGAGAAAAAGATTATAAAGATGCATTTGAATATCTTTCAGACATTGAAGTAATGGAGTATATAGAGCCTATTTTAACAATTTCACAGACTAAAGAGTTTATTCAGAAATATGGAATTGAGGAAAAAATGATATTTGCAGTAGAAGAAAAACACTTAGGTAAAGTAATAGGACATATAATATTTCATGAGTTTAATAAATCTTCAGAATATGAATTGGGATGGATTTTCAATGGAGAATTCCAAGGAAATGGATATGCACGGGAAGCGAGTTTTGCATTATTTGAGTATGGTTTTAACAAATTGCATCTTGAAAGTATTTTAGCTGAAACAGTTTTAAATAATAAAAAATCAATTTCAACAATCACGTCTTTAGGAATGAAAATTAGTGAAACTCATGAAGAAGATTTACCTGTTTGGATTATAACTAAAAATGAATATCAAAATAAAAAAGAATATATATAATTATTATAAATGGACTCTTATTAAGTAAGAATTCTCTGGAAAAACTATTATTTATATGGAGGTTATTATATGAAGATATTTATTTTGTTTTGCAACATTATTGTTCCAGTAATTATGATTTGTATAGGGGGATTATATAATAGATATTACAACAAAAAAATAAATAGAATATTAGATTTGTTTATGCCTATTGCAATGATTGGTAGTGGCTTAGGAAATGTAGATAATAGTAATTTTTTTAAGGGGGAAAATTCATTACAATCTTCTAATAAAAAGTGTGGTATGATTTGGTTCTTATCAGGATTAGTTACATTTATAATCACTGCTATAGTATTAATAATAAATAAATCAGATATTTTAAATGCTACAAGCTTTTTAGATACTACTAATGTCAGTGTTATTATGTTAGAAGTTGAATTTGCAATAGTAGTCATGGCTTTTATAAGTGTAGAGTTTGTTTTAAAGAAGTATTTTTATAAGAAAAATGATTAATTTTAGGGGGTGATTTATATGAAACGATATGAATACAGAGTTGAGCAAATTCAAATTGAACTAAAGGGTGTGTTTAAATCAGATAAAAGTCAATATAACAAAGAGATTAGTGAAAAGCTAAATGTACTTGGAAATGAAGGATGGGAATTAGCAGGGGTAGATGGTACATGGTTTTATTTCAAAAGAGAAATAGTGTAAACTAATTGGCAGTAGTTGTCTAGTCTATTGCAATTATTAACACCTTTAGGATGAATTTAGCATAATGAATGGTGAAGCGTACCATAAGTGATGTTTTTATTGAAGTTGGTTTCTTGAATATAGATGGGAGGCTAGTTATGCTTCGCCTCCACCCCAAAATCCACGAAAGAGGTATTAACATATTTTGTTAATACCTCTTTTGCTATATAATTAAATTATTAGTAATGGAGGGGGGTTATTTATGTTTAATTATAGAAATTTAGATGATGTTGAATTCGAAGAATTATGTAAAGATATTATGAAAAGAAAATTGGGTGTTGAATTAAGAACATATAGAAAAGGAAAAGATGGAGGGATTGATTTACAAGACAATGAAAAAGGAAATAATATAATTGTACAAGTTAAGCATTATATTAACAGCACATATTCTAATTTGATTAGTACATTAAAAAAAGAGGTTGAAAAAGTAAAGAAATTGGGTCCTAATAAATATTATATTTGTTGTGCTTTAGAACTTACTCCAAGTCAAACTAATGAGGTATATGGTTTATTTGAGGACTATATGAATAGCAAAGAGAATATAGTAGACCTTAAATGTATAGATAGTTTTTTACAAGAGGAAATTAATAAAGATATAGTAAAAAAGAATTTTAAGTTATGGTTAAGTGCATCAAATATTTTATCAGAAATAAATAATCAAAATATCTTTATTGATTGTGAAGTACTTTTAGATGATATAGAAAAAGAAAGTGAATTGTTTGTAGAAACTGATACATATAGAAGGTGTAAATCAGTATTAGAAAATCAGAATATTTTAATTATTACTGGAGCACCTGGAGTTGGAAAAACTACAATATCAAAAATGTTAGTATTGTATTATGCATCTTTAGGTTATAGAGTTAGATATACAACAAATGGAGTACTTAGTGATTTAAAGAAAGCTATTTCTTTTGAAAAGGATAGTAAAGAGGTGATTTTATTAGATGATTGCCTAGGACAATATTATTTTAGTATGAACGATAATCAAGAGATTGAACTTGTATCATTAATAAAATATTTAAAAAATAATAAAAATAAAAAATTAATAATGAACTCTAGAGTTGCAATTATGAATGAGGCGCAAGAGAGGTCTATAGAATTTGAAAAATTTATCTTCAAAAACAATGAAAAGATACATTTAATTAATATGGATAAAATAAGTGTTTATGAAAAAGCGCGAATTTTCTATAATCATCTATATTTTAATAAAATTCCACAAGAATATTATAATTGTATAAAAAAAGAAAAAAATTATCTTAAAATAATTAATCATCCTAGTTATACACCTCGAATTATAGAATATATTACAGAACCTTATAGATATAAAGAGATTTTACCAGAAAAATATATTGATTTCATTTTGGAATGTTTATGTAATCCAGAATTAATATGGAGTAATGAGTATGAAAGAAGGCTTAAAAAGGTAGACAGAATATTAATTAATACATTGTTTTCAGTAACAGATACTACGATAGAATGTGATGTGTTGAAAAAAGCTTTTAGTAAACGTATTAGAATTGAAAATGATATAGATATAATTGTAGATAGTTTTGAAAATACTATTAAGAGATTAAATAAATCTATGATAAAAATTATAGATAAAAGTAATAGCAAGGAAATTTCAGTTTTAAATCCTTCAGTTAACGACTATATTAAAGCAATGCTTGAAAAAAATAGTGTAGAGCTAGCAAGAATAAGAGAATCTTTAATTTACTATGAACAATTAAAAAGATGCTATTCAGATGAAGAAATTTCCACAATAATTATTGAGTATATAAGAAGTGGAAAGTTTATAGATTTACATGTGGTTGATCCAAATATATGTACAAATATAGAGACTTTGTTATTATATTATATTGTTGAGTATAGGATATTAGATCACAATTACATTGGTGTAATTTGTGATTATATTATCAAAATGAAGGATGAGAAATGGTATAGCAAATCAGAAGTTGATAAGGCAAAAATAGTTAATTCATTTTTGGATGAGCCAATATATTCATTTTACAAAATAAATGAACATATAAAAAATGTTGATTTTGTTAATAGTATATTACTTGATATGAATTTTGAGAATTCATGTGAAATTTATAATAAGTTAAGCGGTATAGATTATGATTATTTTACCGAAAGAATAAAAAGCTACATACTTCAAGATAGTAAAGAAAAAATAGATGAATATTTAGAGAATATAAGTATTAATGTATTTTTAGAAGACTTTGATTTTTGGAAGTATTTTAATTATAATTATGATTTTATAAGTGGTTTTCTAATGGAAGAATGGAAAAGAGTAGAATCTGCAACAATAGAAACTGAAAGAAATATATATAGTGAGTACATTAACTATGTAAAGCAATATCTTATAGATTGTATAAATAAAGTAATTAATGAAGATATAAAAGGCGAACTTTGTAGTTTGATAGATAGAATTAATTATGAGGATTACTCGTTTAAGAGGGATATAGAATCATATGTAGAGGGAATGTTAGAACCAGATTTTTATGAAGACTATAGCAGTCATGAAGAAGATAATATACTGTACTCAGATAGTTGTTGTAATAGTATGGATATAATTACTGAAATTTTTGATAGATAGCTTTTATAAAATTTGTGTAGTTATTAATTAATATATAATTGAGTTAAAAATATAGGTGGATTTTAAAGGTAGCGTATCGCCTCCACCATAAACCCCTGAACAATACAGAAATGTGTTGTCCAGGTTTTTTTATTTTATAAAAGAATTTAGAACAAGGAAAGTCAAGAAAACTAAGAAGTAAAGTAATAATATTTATAGGTAATATTATTACTTTGTTTTTTAGGAGGAAAAAATGATTAATTATGATGATGATAAAATATATTTAACTATCGTGGTAAAGAAGCTTAATAACTACTTTAAATAATTAAATGAAAAAGTTAAGAAATACCAAGGTGAATTTAAAGAGTCTATGAGATATCTGTGGGATAATAAGAGTGATATGGATGGTAAAGAGATTTTTTCTAATGAAAAATCTATATCTCAAATAGTATCCTATGGGGAGGTTTTTGAGAAACAGAAAAATAAAATTGAAAGAATGATTGATAGTCCATTTTTTGCAAGAATAGATTTTTATGATAATGAATTTGAGGAAGAGGAAAAATTTTATATTGGAAGTGGTGCTTTCTTAGATGATGATAACAATATGTTAGTTTATGACTGGAGAGCACCAATTGCAAGTATGTACTATGATTTTGAAATAGGAGAGGCCTATTATGAGGCACCAGTAGGAAAAATATACGGGGAATTAATATTAAAAAGGCAATTTAAAATAAAAGATAGCAATATAGAATATGCATTTGATAGTTCTCTAAGCATAGGAGATGATATATTACAAAAGGAATTAGGAACAAGCTCTGACAAAAGGATGAAAAATATTATTGCAACCATACAAAAGGAGCAAAATAAAATCATCAGAGAAAATTCAGAAGTAATTATAATTCAGGGAGTAGCAGGGTCAGGTAAAACTTCTATAGCATTACATAGAGTGGCATTTTTACTATATAAATATAAAGAGTTTTTAGATGCTAAGGATATTGTTATAATATCTCCTAATAAAGTCTTTGCAGATTATATTTCAAATGTTTTACCGGAGCTTGGAGAAGAGGAAATTGTAGAAAGTAGTTTTGGAGATATAGCTAAAAGATATATTGGCAGTGAAGTAGAGTTTGAAGATTACTTAAAGGTATTAAATGAACTTGTAGATAAAAGAGATGATGAGAAAATAGAAAGAATAAGATTTAAATCTTCAATTGAAATTGTACATCTATTAGACGAATTTATTGAATATGTAAATAATAATTATTTTGAGGCAGAAGAGTATAAAGTAAATAATAGAATAATATCTAAGGAGTTTATAGAAGGAAGATATGAAGCTTATAAAAAATATTCTATTTCTGATAGAATAAATAAAATAGCAAATGATATTTTGGAGAAGACACAAGTTGAAAATATATTCCAAGAAAAAATTCCAACTAAGAATAGCATAATTAAAGTTGTCACTAAGATGTTCAAGAGTGATAATGTTTTAAATTTATACAGTGATTTTTATAAATATATTAATAGGGAAGATATGTTTAAATTTGAAGCAGATAATAAATTAGAAAATAGTGATGTATATCCATATATTTATTTAAAGATATTTGTTGAAGGAATAAAAGGTGAAGATGATGTTAAGCATGTTGTTATAGATGAAATGCAAGATTATACACCTATACAATATGCTATAATAAACAAGCTTTATAGATGCAATAAAACAATATTGGGAGATTTTTATCAATGTGTTAATCCATACAATTTAAATACTTTAGATAATATGAGTGTTTTATTAGAGGGTTCAAAGATTATTGAATTAAATAAAAGCTATAGATCATCCTATGAAATTATTAATTTTGCCAAGAGAATTCAGCCATGCAAAATAGAGGCATTAGAAAGACATGGAGATGAACCAGAGATAATTAAGTGTGATGATATTAATGATGAGATTAAAAAAATAAAAATTGAAATAGATAAATTTAAAGAGAGTAGTTATTCTAACTTGGGGATTATTTGTAAAACAGAAAAGTTAGTGGGTGAAATCTATAAATATTTACATGAAGATTATGAAGTGAATGTTTTAGATATAAATAGTTCAAAATTTATTAATGGAGTAACTATAACAACTACTAGTATGTCTAAAGGATTAGAATTTAATGAAGTTATAATTCCAAATGTGAATAAAGAAAGTTATGAATCAGAATATGATAGAAGTTTATTATATATTGCTTGTACAAGAGCTATGCATAAGCTAATACTAACTTATAGCGGAAATTTAACTAGATTTTTAGAGTGAGAATTAAATGGGAAGTGATTAAGATATGGATGAATGGTCAAAGATTAATGCAGTTCAGAAAATGCAACAGTTCATAGAGAAGAATTTGAATAATAATATTACTTTATATCAATTAGCTCAAGAAACAAATTATTCACCATGGTACTCAGCAAAAATTTTTAAAGAGTTAATAGGTAAAAGTCCATTTGAATATATTAGACTATTACGTTTATCAAGTGCAGCAATTGAGTTAAGGGATAGTGAAAAGAAAGTGGTAGATGTAGCTATGGACTTTTCTTTTGATTCCCATGAAGGTTTTACAAGAGCATTTAGAAAGGCTTTTGGCATAACCCCAAAAAAGTACAAAGTTAATACACCACCAATTTGTTTATTTAAATATTATCCCATTAGAGATAAGTACTTAGTAAAGAAGAGGCCTGATAATAACACAGAGAATAATATAATGGGGTGTAATTTTTTTGCCCAAGTAATGGATTTTCCAGAAAGAAAACTTATTTTTAAGAGAGGCTTAGAAGCAGAGGAATATTTTAAGTATATAGATGAGGTAGGGGTAGATGTATGGGGAATTCTTTGTAGTCTAAAAGAAGCATTAAATGAGCCAGTAGGTATGTGGTTACCAGAGAAGTTTATAAAAGAAGGAACATCAAAATATGTCCAAGGGGTTGAGGTTCCAAAGGATTACAATGGGGTCATTCCAGATGGGTTTGAAGTGGTTGTATTACCTAAGTGTAAAATGATGATATTTCAGGGGGAGCCTTTTGAAGATGAAAATTTCCAAACATATATAAGTAATTTATCAAAAGCTATTGATAGGTATAATCCAAGTATATATGGGTATGAATGGGCTATGGAAGACTATCCTTGTTTTCAAATGGAGCCACAGGGGTATAGAGGATATATAGAAGGTAGGCCTGTTAGAGAATTGTAGAGGTCTGCTTTCATCAGAAGAACGATTAAATATGAGTATGTTATGAAAATAGTATTAATCTTGATTAAAAAGAAATAATACATAATATACGCATAGAAACGTGATCAAAACATAATGTAGAAAAAAGTCGAATGTAAGCGTTGACAGCTATAAAAAGTTATATTATAATGAGCTTAGAAAAGAAACTAGTGGTAACAAAGCAGTTACTACTTGAGTATGTTACTGATAAGCAGGCAGAACTCAGATTACGTAGAAAATGTCCTTTTTCTACGTAGTCTGAGTTTTTTTTCTAGAAAGGAGTATTTTAACATGAAGGTAAGTCAGATTCTAAATAACAATGTAGCAGTAGTCAAAAGAGGAAATAATGAGGTGATAGTTTATTCTAGAGGAATATCTTTCAAGAAAAAAGTAGGGCAAACAATTACCGAAAGTGAAATAGAAAAGACATATGTATTAGATTCAAATGATATGTTAGAGCATTTCAGTTACCTTTTATCTAATATAGATGAAGAAGAAATTATAATGTTAAATAATATTATTGAGTACGGTGAAGATCTACTGAATGAAAAAGCAAGTGATTATTTAAGTCTGACATTGCTAGATCATATTAATTTTGCACTTAAACGTGCTGCTAAAGGACAATTTATTCGTAGCCCATTAACTTGGGAAGTGAAGAAGTTTTATCCGAAGCATTTTAAAATAGGAATTTATGCCTTAAATCAGATGAATAAAAAATATAATGTTGAATTTCCAGAGGATGAAGCTGTTTCTATAGCATTACATTTTGTTAATTTACAAGAGGGAAAAAGTAATTTAAAAGAAACAGTTCAAGTTATGGAGGCATTAAGAGATATTATTTCAATTATTCAATATCATTACGGAATAAATATTGATGAATCATCATTGAATTATATGCGTCTTATAACTCATCTTCAATATTTTATTCATAGAATACAGAACGGTAAAACTTACAGTGATAATGATAAAGAATTAAATTCTCAAATTAGAAATCTTTATCCAAAAGCATATGAATGTATACAAAAGATAGAACTTTATGTAAAGGAGCAATTCAAATGCGAATTATCAATTGATGAGGAAACTTATTTGATGTTGCATATTCATAGAGTTACAAACAGAAGTAAAAGAGAGGAATAATAATGAAATACAAAGATTTTAATACAAAGATTATTGAATTAGTGGGCGGTAAGGACAATGTTCAAGCGGTTGTTCACTGTATGACAAGACTTAGATTTACATTAAAGGATCGTTCAAAAGCAAAGACTGAAGAAATTAAAAAGATAGATGGAGTAGTTGACGTTGTTTCAAATGATGTTGCTTATCAAATAATCGTAGGAACTCATGTAAGTGAAGTTCATAGTGAATTAATTTCTATGCTTGGAATTAGTGGAGAAGCAGATTCTTCAGAAAACAAGGTTAAAAAGAATCCAGTAAAGGCAGTATTAGATTTATTTTCAGAATCTATGACGCCAATTCTAGAGCCAATTATTGCTGCAGGGATGTTAGCTGGGGTTTTATCATTACTTTCTTTAACAGGAATAATCTCAGCAGAGAGTCCAACATACATACTATTAGATAATATTCGTTCATCAGTATTCTTTTTCTTACCAATTTTTATGGCAATGTCTTGTGCAAAGCGTTTAAATGCAAGTCCATTTTTGGCAGTTGCATTAGCTGCAACGCTTTTATCAACAGGAATTAATGGAGTTGAAGGGTTAAGCTTTTTTGGAATTGCACTTCCTACAACTACTTACTCTAACTCATTTATTCCTATTATTTTAGCTGTATGGTTTATGGGATATGTACAAAAAACCTTAAAGAAGGTATTACCTAAGTTTTTACATTATTTCTTAGTACCAGTATTTACTTTAATTATTTGTTTACCAATTACTTTAATGTTCTTTGGTCCAATTGGTGAATGGATTGGTAGTGCTATGAGTTGGGTTTGTATGTTCTTAATGAATACTTTAGGTAATTGGAGTGTTATTGCTTTATATGCTGCTGTTCAACCATTCTTAATTATGTTTGGTGCTGGAAACTTTATTATTCCTATAGTAGTTCAATTCCATGCAGAACTTGGTTATGACCCAATTTTCTATGCTGCATGTACAATTTCAGATATAGCTGTTGCAGGAGCAATGCTTGGATATTTCTTAAGAGCTAAGAATGAAAAGCAAAAACAATTATTTGGTACTTTTAGCTTTAGTGCATTAATGGGAGTTACAGAACCAGCTATATATGGAGCTTTTGTTAAGTTTAGAAAGTTATTCCTTGCAGTAGCTATTGGTGGCGGACTTGGGGGATTATATGCAGGTATTGCAAATGTAAAAACATATGCAATGGCTTGGGGATTAGCAGGATTACCTTCTTATATTGGAAACAATGACTATAAGAATTTCTATTCAATGATTATAGCAGTTATAATAGGTTTTGTAGCAGCAGCAGTTGCAGCATACTTTTTAGGTATTCCTAAAGATAGTGAAAAAGCTGAAGCTTCAGATGAGAAAGCTGTATCTTCTAAAAGCGATGATTCTATTATGAATAAGGTTGTAGTTAATGGATGTGCTACTGGAAAATTAGTTAAGTTATCTGAAATTAATGATAAAGCATTTTCAAGTGGAGCTCTTGGAAGTGGTGTAGGGATAATAGCTGATAATAATTTAGTAGTTTCACCGGTTGATGGAGAAGTAGCTTGTGTATTCCCAACAAAACATGCTTTTGGACTTAAGACAGAGTCTGGAGTGGAACTTTTAATTCACATTGGTATTGATACTGTAGAATTAGAAGGAAAGCATTTCACTACAATGGTAAACCAAGGGGATAAGGTGAAGTTAGGACAACCATTAGTACAAGTTGATTTTGATAAAGTAAAAGAAGAAGGCTTTGATCCAACTATTATAATGGTAGTTACAAATACTCAAGATTATCTTGATGTAATTCCAGTATCTAAAGATGCTATAAGTGACAAGGAAGAATGTATTAATATTGTTCTATAAAATTAGAGTGAGGTTTTTATTATGAAATTAAGAAAAGATTTTTTATGGGGAGGAAGCATAGCTGCCCATCAATGTGAAGGTGCGTGGAATGTTGATGGTAAGGGAATCGGTATAATGGATTTAGTTACTAGCGGTTCTTATGAAGTACCTCGTGAAATTTGTAAAGATATAGAAGAGGGTAAGAGATATCCTTCTCATGAGGGAATTGATTTTTATCACAGATTTAAGGAAGACATTGCTCTATTTGGAGAAATGGGATTTAAAGCACTTAGAATTTCTATTGATTGGTCAAGAATTTATCCAAATGGTGATGATGAAGAACCAAATAAAAAAGGGATAGAATATTATCAAAGTGTTGTAGATGAATTAATTAAAAATGGTATAGAGCCAATTGTTACATTATATCACTTTGAAATGCCAGTAAACTTAGTAAGAAAATATGGATCATGGACAAATAGAAAGGTAATTGATTTTTACTTAAAGTATTGCAAAACTATGTTTGAAGCATTGAAAGGTAAAGTTAAGTATTGGGTTACTTTTAATGAAATGAACCATATTGATCCACAAACTGAAGCATCAGATATTTTTACATATATAATTGCAGGGCTTAAGTTTAGTGAGATGGTAGAAAAGAAACAAACATTAGCTACTATTGGCTATAATATGACACTTGCAGGGGTAAAAGCTGTAGAATTAGCTCATGAAATTGATCCTAATAATAAGGTAGGATGTGTTTTTGGATTAACACCTGTTTATCCTATAAATTGTAATCCAGTTAACGTTATGAATGCCTTTAAAGAGATGGATCGTGATTTCTATCAAATAGATGCAATGTGTAATGGTTGCTTCCCTAAATATAAGTTAAAAGAATATAAAGATTCAGATATACAACTTGAAATCTCTAATGAGGATAAAGAATCTTTCTATAATGGTAAGTTAGATTTCATAGGAGTAAACTACTATTCAACTAGTGTTGCCCATTACGAAGGTGATGATGATGGAGAAGAAACTCTTTTTGGAGGGGTGCAAAATCCTTATCTAGAAAAAAGTAAATGGGGATGGTCAATTGACCCAATTGGACTTAGATATTTATTAAATTATGTTTACCGTAGATATGAGTTACCTATTATAGTTTCAGAAAATGGTCTTGGAGCTATGGACAAGGTAGAAGCAGATGGAAGCATAAATGATGATTATAGAATTGATTACTTAAATCAACATTTGGTTCAGTTAAAGAAAGCGGCTGAAGAAGATGGAGTAGAGTGTTTTGGGTATTTAATGTGGGGGCCAATTGATTTAGTAAGTGCAACTACTGGTGAAATGAAGAAAAGATACGGATTTATTTATGTGGATAAGCAAGATGATGGTACTGGTGATTATTCACGTAAGAAGAAAAAGTCATTTGATTGGTATAAAGAAGTTATAGAGTCAAATGGAGAGAGTTTAAAATAAAGTAATATATAGAAGCACTAATCTTTTATGGTTAGTGCTTCTTTGTATATGGCTATGCCTCTGTTGAATCAATGAACATCCAGTGGATTATATTCTTACCACTCTGTTCATTGAAACATTTCAGTCTAGCTACCAAAATATAATTTGTTATAATGTTTTGCTAAAATTCCTTTTTCTTGTTTTTTCCATTATTCGGTGGGATAATTACAGGTAGAAAGATATAACAGTTATTGTGTTATTTGAATTTCCTAATTTGTAATTATATTTAAAGAAAATATTGACTTAAAGTACACTTCATAGTTTAGTCTAAGAAATGGGGGTGAATACAAAGTGAAATATACATCAAAAGAGGCTAGTAAAATCACAGAATTATCTACTGCTGCACTGAGGTATTATGAGAAGGAGGGGCTTATACCACAGATTGTTAGAAATAAATCCGGTGATAGGGAATATAGTAGTGAAGACTTGGAATGGGTAGAAATGATTAAATGTTTACGATTGGCTAATGTACCTATAAGAAGTATAAAGGTTTATGTTAGTCTTTTGCAGCAAGGTGGAATTACTATTAATGAACGGATTCAATTGGTTGAAGAATATAAAATCAATATGATGAATGAAATGGAAAATATTCAAAATGCTTTGAATCTAGTAAACAAAAAGCTACGCTTCTACGATAACATCAAAAATGAAAATTGTATTAACCTCACTTATTTAGATGAATGGAGGATGTTTAAAGAAAGTGAATAAAGAGAGGAATACAGTGTTAATAACAGGTTCAACCAGTGGAATTGGGGAGGCTTTTGCATCTAAGTTCCAGCTAGAGGGATATAATCTTATTTTGGTTGGTAGAAATGAGGAAAAGTTAAAGGCTCAGGTAGAAAAATTTAGTAAATATTGTGATGTAAAATATATAGCATGTGAGTTAACAAGTGAAAATGCAGTAGATACAATAGTGGACAACCTAAATAAATGGGATATAAAAGTTGATATTCTTATAAATAATGTAGGTTTTAATAGAGTTGGACTTTTTAATGAAATACCAATAAATGATGAATTAGAAATGGTTCAGTTGCATATTGCCATGTTCCTAAGGCTAACTAAGGTATGTTTGAAAGGTATGATTGAAAATAATTATGGATATATTGTGAATCTAGGATCTACGGGTTCATATATTGCATCACCTTCAGATGCTGTTTATTCTGCAACGAAATCATTTATACTTTCTTTTACAAATGCTTTGGTAGGGGAATTAGAAGGAACGGGAGTTAAGGTAAGTACCATATGTCCAGGAGCAACAATAACTGAATTTGCACGAAAAGCAGGAATAGAAAAAACAAAACTATTTAAGGTTGGTACAATGAAACCAGAGGAGGTAGTTGAATATGCATATCCTAGATTAATGCGAGGCAAAAGAGTGATAGTGCCAGGTATTTTAAATAGAATTATGGTGATAAGTTCAAGGATAGTTCCAGTTAGTATACTAAATAAAATTACATTGTGGATGATGAAATAGAAGTAATTTATATGGTATTTTTAAAAATTAGTAAAAAAATTGAAATATCAAAAAAATAAAATTGATTATTTCAAATTTATTTCATATGTGAAAGTTGGCATTGTTGTCATTATTCTTGGAATATTAACATTAGATAAAATATTGGGTTAACTACAAAGAAAAATATATTTATTGGATTCAGAGATAATTGAAAATCTTCTGAATTGATATGGGAAAGAACAGATTATGAAATACAGTATTATCCAGATGGAATTGATAAAATTGAAAAATTTTGGTGAAGATGATATAATTTTCTCGAAAAAATCATATCGTAAAACAGATAAAAGATAATTCTTAGGAATAGCTTTGAACTGCTTTAGTTATGATTTTTTTTATTGTACTAATTTGTAGAAGATCATACGATTTGAGAAAGGATAAATTCATTTGCTTTTATATTAGTATTGGATTTTAATGTGAAAGGAGTAGTAAGATGCGAAAGAGAATTATATCCACAGTATTAGTGATAGGACTTGTTATTGGTTACATTCCATTTCAAAGTTTTGCTGCGGAAATTGGAGATAATGGAAAGGTTATCAATGGAGATTATGTGATTGCAGTAAATACAAATGCAGACCCCAATAATAAACAGAGTAGTGGGACATTAGTATTTGATAGCACGGGAGAAAAAGCAACAACTTCTTTGGAAAATGAACTAAATCAAGAGGTAGAAGGTATAGACTGTATTATTGATGAAAGTGATACAAAAATAGAGAATAAAAACTTATTCTCGAGACTTTTAGGCGTAAGAGATATATATAATATAGGAGATGAGAGGAAATTTTATCAAGGAAGGACATATGTTTGCATAGGAGTTTATGATAAGAGTTATATATGGATGGAAAAAAGCATGAAGAACGATTATGATGCTGCTGGAAAGACAAAAGATGCAGCAGAAGATATGCGTGCGACTTATGAAAGTAAGCCTTATGAAGTTCTTATGGAATTAAGTGATAACAATTTCCCCTATAATGATGGATCTGGAAAATTATCTATTCTTTTAGAACAGACTAGTAATGGGTCATCAGGGTTTTATGCAGGTGAAAGTGGAATAACTGCTATACATATTAATACACCGAAAGCAGCAGATTATACAAAAGGACGTCTTTCGTCAACAAATGGGTTGCTTGTACATGAAGGGCAACATGCAATATTTAGAAATTTAACTTGTGGAGGAGATGCTCAACTGGCATCAAAGTATCGTTGGTTAGATGAGGGACTAGCAGTAGCTAGCATGGACTATACATGGGGTGGCAGTGATCCTTCAGGCTGGTTTGATTATATTAAAGGAAATCCTCAGATTAGGAATGGTTCTGCACTTGTATATAGTTCTTATAGAAATTCTTCTGCACAAGATTATGCAATGCCTGATTTATTTGTTAGATATCTAGCAAATCAGAAGGCGAAAGGATATAAACCAATGGAGTTTTTCCAAGGTTTTTATAAAGTAACAGCAACAGGTAAGGATACAAAAACTTTCATGAACGATATTTTAAAAGCAGCAGGACTTAAAGATGAGAAGGGTAATGTACTTACATTTGACAAGGCTTTGATGCAGTTCTATGCAGCGATTATTGCTCAAGATAAAGATGGAGTTTATGGTTTTTATGGGGATCCGGTAATTGTAAATAAACTTAAGGATTATCCTATTTATATGGGGGAAAGCGGAAAACCAGTTATGCTTTCTGGAACAGCAGCTATTGTTCTAAAAACTGAAAATGGAAAATTTAAAGTACCGTCAGATGGCGGAAAAGATATTAGATATATTGCAGTAAATAGATCGGATACGGTATCGAAGCCTTCTAAAGGTTCAGGTACAGCTGAAGATCCTTATAAGATTGAGAAAGCATCAGACCTTCTTTATATAGGAAGTAATCAGAGTTCACATTTTATTTTGACAAGTGATTTAGATTTAACAGGAAGTACTTATATTAGTTCAGGATGGTTTGGAGGAAACCTTGATGGTAGAGGGTATACAATAAAAGGTCTTAAACAGCCATTAGTAGAAAGAAACAAAGGTATAATTAAAAACTTGAACATTGAAGCAGATTTTGAAAGTGATTATCAGGCCTATACTGGAGCAATTGCTAACATTAATGAAGGAAAGATATTAAACAGTAGTGTTAAAGGAAACTTCGATATACAGATGACAGGAACCGGGTATGGAGTTGTTCAGACATTTGGAGGTCTTGTGGGAAGAAATGAAGTATCAGGTGTTATTCGAGAGTCTTTTGTTGATGCAAATATAAAGGTGAGATTTGGATCTAATCACGGATCAGCAGGGGCATTAGTTGGAAAAAATTCAGGTGCTATAGAAAACTCTTATGCACGTGGTTCCTTGAATGTGATACAGGATAATAGAGGGGATTATAAATTCTATGTTGGAGGTATTACTGGAGAACTGACTAGAGATATGGGGTTAGGTGCAACACTGAAAAATTGCTATAGTACAACAAATATAATTACAAGTGCAGTTAGTGATTCAAATAAGCAATCAATTGGTAGACTTTATGGACAAGGTCAAAATATTTCAGTAAGTAGTGTGAGTCAATCTTATGCTTTGGATGGTATGGATGCAGTAGGAAAAACTACATCTGGAATTGACTTGAAAATTTATTCAAAAACTTCAGATGAACTTAAGAAAGCTGCAACATATGTAAATTGGCCATTCAATGGTATTTGGAAGATACAAGAAGGAAAAGATTATCCGGTATTTATAGAAGAATCAGATATTAAAACTATTTCAGTTTCAGTACCACAAATAGAAAAAGAACGTTATGTTGGAGAAGAACTTTTACTTTCTTTTGCAAAGCTAATTGTAAATGGTATTGGAGTTCCCCTTACAAATGATATGCTCAATGGTTTTGACAGTAGTACTGAGGGAGTGAAAACAGTAACTGGTAGCTATAAGAATAAGACATTTCAATTCGATGTTACTGTAAAAGCTCCTAAGTCAGTAGATAAACTTGAGATTTCAAAAGCTGGTAAAACTTCTTATGTTCAAGGTGAAGAATATAGTAGTGCAGATGTTGTATTGATGGCAACATTAGATGGTACACCATATCATTATATAAAAAGTGGATTTACAAGTGATTTAGATGGTGTTCTATTGGATAGTCAAAATAGGGTAACATTTAGTTATTATAATGGCAAAGTTAGTCAAGGCATTACTGTGAAAAAGGATGAGCCAAAAGCATTGACTATTGTTAATCCTATGAATAAAGTAGATTATTATTCAGAAGATAAATTAGACTTTTCAGGTATGGGTATTCAAATTACATATGCTTCTGGAAAGAAATCTTCGGTTTTAAGATTTGATGAACTTAAAGGGAAGGGAATACGCTTAGTATTAGATAATAACGGTAAATTTACTACTGTGGATTCTGATACAGTATTAACAGAAAAAGAGAATGGCACTAACATATATGCTTGCTTTGGAGATAAAAATCCAAATGAGTTTGGTTCAATATTTGCAAGATTAGCCAAAATTACTGTAAAGCCAAAGTTACATTTAGATAGTCAAGTTTTCTTATTAGGTCTGAATGTTACAAGATTTGATTTATTTACAGATATGGTTGTAGGAGGAGAAGGAAACTATAAGTTTGAGATTGTTGAAGGAAAATTACCAAAGGGAATCAGAGAAGTTAAGAATATGCCTGGAAGTACTAGAATACTTTTTGAGGGAACACCTACAGAGGTTGGAGAGACAAGAGTTGTTTATAAAATTACAGATTCTGCAGGAAATACTACTTTAACAGATATTATTTTTGTAGTGAATCCTCCATCAAGTGTAGCTGAGGTAGAATCATTTAGTATAACGAATGCTAGAGAAGCTTATCCAGCTGTCATTAATGGGACCAAAATTGAACTTATTGTTCCAAAAGATACACAGTTGGGTTCATATTGGGCATCTGTGAAATTATCAGATGGAAGTAGCTATTATCCAGATCCTAATATTCCACCTATAGTAAAAGAGGGAATACAAACATTAGCTATTGTTGCTCAGGATAAAAAGACAATTAAGGAGTATACAGTGTCAATTAAGAGGGCAACACAAAATATGCAACGTTTAGATAAACCTAAAAATCTTGTTTGGGATTCCAATACTAATACTTTAAGTTGGGATTCTGTGAATAATTCAGAAAGTTATATTGTTAATATAGCTCCTGAGGGTGAAGTTTCTTACATGGTAAGTGCTTCAGAAAATAAGCTTAATTTGAAAGATATAGTTCAAAAGTCAGGAAATGTTGGTCTAAGTGTGTTTGCTATTGGTGATAATATAAATACATATACTAGTGAGTCTTCTGCAACAACTGTTTCTTATGTAGCACCACCACAGATAAAGTATATTAGTGTTAATCCAAAGAAAATAGAAGCATTCAAAGGTCAGAATACACAATTTAAAGTAATTATTTCAGCAAATAGTAATGCAGATAAAAGTGTAACATGGTCTATTGAAGGAGCTTCAAGTGCTAGTACTTCAATTGATTCAAAAGGTGTTCTTACAATAGGAGATGATGAGACCTCATCAGAAGTACAGGTAATTGCAACATCTAATCATGATCCAAGTAAAAAAGCAAGGGCAGTTGCTACAATTAAAGAATTACCAAAACTAAATACTCCATCAGGTCTTACTTGGAAAGGACAAGTTGCTACATGGAATGCTGTTGATAATGCCAATGGTTATAGTGTTGAACTATATAAGGATGGTGTTAAGGTTGGAGAAAGTCAAGAAACAAATAAAACACAGTTTGATTTTACCAATCAAATAAAAGAAGCTGGGGTATACAAATTCCGTGTTATTGCTTTAGGTGATGGCAAAACTATAGCAAATAGTGATAAAGCAGAAAGTCCAGGATATAATTATATAGTTGATATCAATCATGATGGAAAGGTAGATATGATAGATTTAGCAATAGTATCAGAAAAGTATAATTTGAAAAGTACTGATGTTGGATATATCAAAGACTGTGATTTAAATAATGATGGGATAATAGATATATACGATATTGTCATGGTAGCAAATAAAATAAAATAAATGTTTAGAGTTTAAGTGAAAAGTTAAACTGTTATATATTTTTTTAATAAAGTTCCTACAACATTAAGCATAATATGTTTATTGTTTAAGTAGGAACTTTATTGATTTCCTCAATAAAATTTTAATAGTGGTAAGTTTATATTAAGGAGTTGCAATGAGTATTGATTATAATGTAGATAGAAAAATTTAAGAAGATATACTATAAGATTATAGTATATCTTCTAGGGTATATTGAGATAGCTCATTAACAAAACTCTGTAATGATTTAGAGAAAATGCCTTTAAGCTTACAACCACTGGTCATTAGATGGCAGAGTTTAGGATTATTCATACATTCAACTAAGTTTAAGTTTTCTTCAGTTGATATTAAAGCTTTACCAAGGTTTATTTCAATTGCTTTTACACCTAATTTTGATCTACCATTTCTACCCTTAGTTAATATTATATATTCTGTTTGGGCAAGTTTATGTATAACCTTTTTCATGTGGTGCTCTGATACTTTTAGATGTTCAGCAAGTTTATCAATAGTAGTATTTTCAGCTCTATTTCTAGCTAGATATTTGTTTTGATGTGACTTGGAGCTTGCGACGGAACAAGCAAAATAAATATCTCCTACACCTTTTTTATTCTTTAAATCATTCAGCTTAATACTATATTTTATGTATAATGTAAGTGTATGGGGGTAAACTTTTTTACTTATGATATGGTGAAGTGTATCATAGGAGATTATTAAAGTGGATTCTATGTAATTGTCATAGGGGCTACTTTAAAGACAAAAGAAAGCTTAAAAAGTCGGGATGTTAACCTTTCAAAGTAGTAAGATTAGATTAATGAATTGCAAGGGGGATACAAACTATGGAATGGATTGAAAGTATTAGAGAAGCAGTATCTTATATTGAAGAGAATATTACTAAGGATTTATCTATAAAAGAGATAGCAGATAGAGTAAATATTTCACCATTTTATTTTCAAAAGGGATTTGGAATGTTATGTGGATATTCCTTAAGTGAGTACATTAAGAGAAGAAGACTTGCACTTGCCGGCAGTGAGGTTTTGTCTACTAATGGAAAGATAATTGATATTGCATTAAAGTATGGATATGATTCTCCAGATAGCTTTACAAAGGCTTTTACAAGATTTCATGGTGTTACACCATCTGCAGTTCGTAAAGAAGGGGCAGTGATAAAGTCATTTGTTCCTCTTAAAATCAAATTTTCTTTGGAAGGTGGATATATTATGGATTATAAAATCGTGGAAAAGGATGCATTTAAGGTTTTAGGAGTATCTAAGAAGTTCAAATATGACTCAGCATTTATGGAGGTACCTTCATTTTGGAATGAGCATATATCACAAGGAAAGTTGAAGGATATATGTGGCATGTATGGTGTTAACATTGATGAGGAGATGGGGGGCAATGAGTTTGAGTACCTTATTGCAGAGGATTATTCTGATGAAAAAGGATGTATTGAAGGATGTGTAGTAAAAACAATTCCTAAGTTTACTTGGGCTATTTTCCCTTGCTGTGGACCAAGTCCATCATCAATTCAAGAAACTAATAAGAAGGTATTTTCAGAGTGGCTACCAAACTGTAGTGATTATGAGATTGCAGCAGGTTACAATATAGAAATGTATAATGATCCAAGTAAGTATGAAAAGGGAATTTTAGATGAAAATTACTATAGTGAAGTTTGGATTCCAGTAAAGAAAAAATAGGTTTTATTAAGATTAGAAAAATGAGGATGCTTAAAGAAAGTATCCTTATTTTTTTGCATTAAGAGCCATAATATATAGAGTGTGCAAAAATAAGCCAATTATTTTATATCACTTTATGTGACTTTGTCACATAAAAAAAATTAAAAATTATGTATAGTATAAACAAACCAATGATAAAAATTTAGGAGGAAAAGAAATGAATAAAAACAATTGGATAAAAGGTGCTGTAGTGTTAGGTTTCTCATTCTTTATAGCTATCTTACTTGTTAAGCCAATAGGAGTTTCAACTCAGTTTTCAGTACTATCAGGAATAGTACATAGTACAGTGGATAGTGATGTAATAGTTGAAGATTCAAGTAGGGAAACTGGCTATAGAAGTTCAAATGCATATTATGATAAATCAGAAGGGAAATTAGCAAAGGCTATAAAGAATCCATTAAACTATGATTTCATTTTTGTATTATCAATTCCAGTAGGTGGATATTTAGGATATTTGTTATTTAGCAGAAAGAAGAAAGCTGAAGAAGAAGAAGATGATGATGTGGAATCATGTTTATTAGATGGTAAGAAAAAAGGTTTTATAGGAAAGTATGCACTTAGTTTTATTGGAGGATTTTTACTACTATTTGGAGCAAGAATGGCTGATGGATGTACTAGTGGGCATATGATGAGTGGAATGATGCAAGGTAGCATAAGTGGCTATGTATTTGCAATATCTGTTTTTGCTACTGCCATACCAACAGCTATAATTGTTAAAAATATTAAAAAAGCAAACTAAGGAGGAAAAATATATGAGAATTTTATTGGCAATTTTACTTGGGGGCTTCTTTGGATTTGCACTAGCATATGTAGGAGCTACAGGTTTTAAAAATATACTAAGAATGTTAAGATTAGAAGACTTATCTTTAGCTAAGATAATTTTATTTGCAATAGGCTTTTCAAGTGTATTACTTTCTATTTCAAGTTTATTAGGCATATTTGATACCTCTCATTTAAGTATTAAGACTATGAATTTAGGGGTTATAATTGGAGGATTATTATTTGGAATTGCATTTGGAGCTGTAGGAACATGTCCAGGTACTTGTGTTGGTGCAATTGGAAGTAATAGTGTTAAAAGAGCTGTTGCAGCTGTACTAGGTGGATTAGTAGGAGCATTTGCTTTTTCCATGTCCTATGGATATTTAAAGGGACTTGGATTATTTGAAGCATTAAATATTGGCAAATTAACTTTGTTTAATATTTCAGATAAGTATCCATCAGTTTTTAATGCAGGATTTGTTGGATTGTTAGTCGTTGGAATATTATTTATGGATGCAGCATATATTTTGCCTAAAAGAATATTAAAGGATTAGAACAAAGAAAAAATATATATATTGTTATAAATATATAAATATAAAAAGATATAAAGAAACAAATATATAAATATAAAAATATATAGTAAACATGGGAGGTTGAAGGACCTTCTTAAGATAAATTTTAAAGTTAAGAAACTAAATCCAGCAATGTGTAAGTTGCTGGATTTTATTTTTTTAATTTAGATATTCATTTATATTTGAAGCAAATAGTTATTTACTTTTATTGGGGGAACTTGAATTTTCAAAAGAGATGCTATAGAATTTTTTATAATAATATAGATGCTGAAAATTGGATACTGAGTAGTGAAGGATAAGGAGAATTTTGACTTCTATAAATATATTTTAGGGAGAGAGAAAGAGATGAGTTATATAGATTTGCATATGCATTCAAATTATAGTGATGATGGTGAGTTTACGCCTAAAGAGTTAGCAGACCTTTGTATAGAAAGGGGAATAAAATATTTTGCAATAGCTGATCATAATTCTGTTAGAGGAATAGAAGAGGGGAAAGAATATATTAAAGATAAGGATACTACAATAATTCCAGCCATTGAATTAGATTGTAGTATTGATGGTGTAAACCTACATGTATTAGGATATGGAATAGATTATAAAAGTGAGATTTTTGAAGAAATAGAAGCTAATATAATCAAACAAGAGCAGGTTGCTTCAAAAGAAAGAATGAGATTAGTTAGGGAACTAGGAATAAATTTTGAGGATGGAATGATAGAAAAGCTATCTAAAAATGGAGTGGTTAATGGTGAAATGATAGCTGAGGCAGCTATGACTTTTGATGAAAATCAAGAAAATCCATTACTTAAACCTTACTATAAGAATGGGTCAAGAAGTGATAATCCCTTTGTAAATTTCTATTGGGATTTTTGTGCTCAAGGAAAACCTGCATATGTTGAGGTAAAGTTTATTTCATTAGAAGAGGCTGTGAAAGTTATTTTAGACAATGGTGGAGTTCCTATATTAGCTCATCCAGGTAATAATACAAAGGAAGATTTAGAGCTATTAGAAAAAATTATTGCTAGTGGAGTTAAAGGATTAGAAGTCTATAGCAGTTATCATAATGAAGAACAAATAGCTTTTTATAGGGATTTTGCTTATAGAAATAATTTGCTTATAACTTGTGGCAGTGACTTTCATGGAAAAACAAAGCCAAGTATAATTGTAGGTGGAGTAAGTTGTAATAATAGTGAAGAGAAAATAATTGAAGAACTTCATATAAAAGTAGGCCAATGATATTAAAAATGATCATTGGCTTATGTTATAATTGGAATGGTAAATTATTAGGAGAAATGAATAGGTATTTGAAAGGAATAAGAATACTATGATAGATATTAAAGATTATAATTATTGTCCAGACATAGGTGAAATAAGTGAATATATTAGAAATTCATTATTTGATGATTTCTGCGCAGAGATAGTTAAAGAATATAATGCCAAATATAAAGTAGAGTTTAGTAAATGTTCATGGGAGCCAGGATGGAATATTAAATTTAAAAAGTCTGGGAAAACACTATGCACAGTATATCCAAGAGAAAATTATTTCACTGTATTGGTGGTAGTTGGAGTGAAAGAAAAGGAAGCTGTGGAAGAATTGTTATTGAATTTATCTCCAGTAATTCAGAACATATATAATGAAACTAAAGAGGGAATGGGGCAACGTTGGTTAATGATAGATTTAGAAGATAAGGATGAAATATTTAGTGATGTACTAAAACTTACTGATATACGCGCAAAATTTAGATAAAGTTCATATTAAAATTGTGATTTTCTACATCTACTCTACCAATTCTACCTGTGGTAGGTTTAGATTTAGTGCCATTGGAATTATAATGACATTAAGGGTGGTGTAATTATGGATACAAAGAAAATCGGAATATTTATAGCAGATGCTAGAAAAAAGAAAAAACTTACACAGGCAGAACTTGGAGAACATCTAAATGTAACTGATAAAGCAGTTTCTAAATGGGAATGTGGTAAGTGCCTACCTGATAGTTCATTATTTGAAGATATAAGTAAAGTGTTGGATGTATCTATGAGTGAATTATTAAAGGGGGAATATATTGAAGAAGAAAATGTAGAGGTAGAAAGTAATAAAACTATAAATTCATTACTTAGTGAGATTAAAAGGTTAAAAAGAAATGAATCATTGATTGGGGCTTTATGTGCAATATTAATATCATTTATTACAGCAATTTATTCTCTTATATGGCAACCTGGTGAAAAAGCTTATGAACAATTTTTCTCAGGATTTATTGAGGCAATAAGTGCTGGATGCCTTATTATAGGAATAATCCTTATATTCTATACATGGGTAAAGTACTCTCAAAAAAACTCAAATTAAATTACTTTTCAAGGACTAAGCTAAATTGCTTGGTCTTTTTTTAATATATAGGAAAATGTAAAATTTTAATTATCTATAACTCAAAGGTATTATTATAATTTTCTTACCTTTAGTATGAGTGGGGGGGGATATTTGTTTGATGTGACTTGGAGCGTAGCGACGGAACAAACAAAATAAATATCCACTCCACCTTTTTTGTATAAGCTATAGAAAAATTATGTATGTAAGAAAATCGTAAGAAGTTCTGTTTAAAATACAAATTATAGTAGAAAAATATTAAGAGGTGATACAAAATGAGTATTTTAAAAACAGAAAACTTAGTGAAACTTTATGGAGAAGGGCCTAATAAAATTAGAGCTTTAGATAATGTAAGTATAGAAGTAAATGATGGAGAATTTGTTGCTGTTATAGGAACATCAGGTAGTGGGAAATCTACTTTGTTAAATATGTTAGGAGGCTTAGACACACCAACAAGTGGAGAAACAATTATAAATGGAAAAAAGATTAGCTCTATGAAAGATGAGGAGCTTACAGTCTTTAGAAGAAGAAATATAGGTTTCATATTTCAAAATTATAATTTAGTACCAATATTAAATGTATATGAAAACATAGTACTTTCAATAGAATTAGATGGAGTAAAAATAGATAAAGAATATGTGGATTCAATAATTAACACACTAGGGTTAAGAGAAAAGCTAACTAATATGCCTAATAATTTATCAGGAGGACAACAACAAAGAGTTGCAATAGCAAGAGCATTAGCTACAAAGCCAAGTATTATTTTAGCTGATGAACCAACAGGTAATCTTGATAGTAAAACTAGTATGGATGTTATAGGGCTTTTAAAAACAACTAGTAAAAAGTTTAATCAAACAATGATTATGATAACTCATAATGAAGAAATTGCTCAACTTGCAGATAGAATTATAAGAATTGAAGATGGAAAAGTTTTTGTAAGAGGTGGCAAGTAATGAAGTTTGAAAATAATAATAAGGAGATTATAAAAAGAATAACTAATCGTTCATTAAAAACAAATAAAGTCAGAAATATATTTGCAATACTTGCTATAATATTAACAACTTTTATGATGTCATCAGTTTTCAGTATTGGAATAAGTTTTGTTAAAAACTATGGAATAATGAAGACTCGTTTAGCAGGAACAACAGCTAATATTTCGCTTCAAAATCCAACAGAAGAGCAAATAGCAAAACTTAAGACTTTAGACATATTTAAAAATACAGGATCAAAGATAAGTGTTGGAAATGTAAGTTTAGATATTTTAAGTGAAAATAAAACAAGTATACAATTAGAATATCATGATAAAGATAGCTATGAAAAGCAATTAATACCTGCATTAGATGATATAAAAGGAAGTTATCCAACTAATGCAAATGATATTATGATTTCAAGATTAGCATTAGAACTACTTAAGAAAAGTGATGCAAATATTGGAGATAAAATAAGTATTCCATGCAAAATAAATAATGAAATTATTGATAAAGAGTTTACTATAAGTGGCATATTTACCTCTTATGGATTAGCAGAAGATACAGGATATATTTATGTTTCTGAAAGTTTTATTAAAGAAAATAATTTATCACTAAAAAATAATGGATTGTTTTCAATGACTGTAAAAAATAATTATAAATATTCATCAGAAGATATATTAAATAGTGAAGTTAAGCTTGAAAAAGATCAAAAGTTTAATTATTCATATGTGGTAGAAGACTCTTCAGATATTGCTATTAGCACTGCTATTACAGTTTTTGTGATTGTTGCATTTATAATTCTAAGTGGCTACCTATTAATTTATAACGTTTTATATATAGCTGTAACTAAGGATATTAATTTTTATGGAAGATTAAAAACTTTAGGAGCATCTCCAAAGCAGATTAAAAAGATAGTTAAAGGACAAGCTTTGAAGCTTTCTATAATTGGAATTCCAATAGGATTAGCATTAGGAGCAATAGTTTCATTTGGTGTAGTCCCAGCGGTTATGAGTATGTTTTTTACAGGAGCCTTTGCAACAGCAATGCCAAGTGATGTATCATTTAGCCCAGTAATATTTATATTAGCAGCATTATTTTCTTTAACAACAGTACTAATAAGTTGTAGAAAACCAGCTAAAATAGCTAGTAGCATTTCTCCAATTGAAGCTATGAAATATACAGGAAGTACACCAAAAAAGCAAAAGAAAAACAGAAATACAACTAATGGTGGTAAGCTTTATAAAATGGCTTGGTATAATGTTTTTAGAGATAAAAAAAGAGCTATATTAGTATTTTTATCATTATTTATGGGAATAGTTACTTTCTTAAGTGTTAATACATTTATTGATAGTATAAAGGTTGAAAATTATATAAATAAATATGTTCCTAATGATTTTGAACTTCAAAATATAGGTGCAGTAAAAGGAAAAATGGATAATGATATTTTGAATAATATTAGTAACATAACTGGTGTGGAAAGTATAGATACATTTAAATTAAGTACTCTTAGATTAACTATGAATGATGAAGTATTATTACCTGCACTAAAAGAAAGTTATAGTAGATTTGGATTAAGTGATGAGGAACTTAATAGTTTTATTGAGAATTCAAAAATAAATCCTGAATTTATGAATGCTAGTATAATTGGAATTAGTGATAGTACTATTGAAAAAATATATAGTGAAAACAAAGAAAAGTTTGATTTAGAAGCTTTTAAGGAAGGTAAACTAATTCTTATAGATAGCTGGTATTATGGAGAGAATTATAAGAATATAAAGGGTAAGCAAGAGATTACCAATCCTACGACTAATAAATCATTAGAATATGATGCTAAAGTAGTGGATTTAGATACAAAGATACCATCAGGGTTAGAAGCTCCAGTAGGTATACCAACAATTTGTATGAGTGAATCAGCTTTAGAAAAGATAGATAGTAATCCTGCTAATTATCTTTCCTATATAAATGTAGAAGAAAAGTATGAATCTAAAATTAAAACTTATTTAGAAGATATAGCAAAGAGCCAAGGATTAAATTTAGAAGCTAAAACTACTAAAACTGAAGAATTTAATAAAACATCAATGGTACAAAGAGGTCTTGGTGGGGGCGTATCTTTAATTTTAATATTAATAGGAATATTAAATTTTGTTAATGTTATGATAACAGGAATTAATATAAGATTAAAAGAGCTTGCTATAATGGAAAGTATAGGAATGACTAAGAATCAAATTAAAAAGATGCTTGCATTTGAAGGAATATATTATGCAGGAATAACAACTTTATTAATTTGTACCTTAGGAACTGGTATTATATTTGGAATATCAGTATTAGCTAAAAATATAGCAGATTATGCAGTATTTACATTCCCAGCAGTACCACTTATATTTTTAACAATTGTAATATTTATTATATGTTTAATAACTCCATCAATAGTATTTAAAGCATGTTCAAAGAAAAGTGTAACTGAAAGAATTAGAGAAATAGAAGAATAAAGAAGATGTGGCAAGTAGTGTGGCTTGCCACATTCTATTATCACAAGAAAAATATGTTAAAAAATATTGACATCGGTTACATTATGGGTGTATAATGAACTTACAAAAGAATATTAGGGTCGTTACTCTTTGAGGCGTCACCAGAACATTTATGTTATAGGTGTGCTTTGAGGAGTTTTTTTATTTTATTGGAGGCGAAAGTTATGTTTGAATTTTTAAAGAAAGAAAGTAATGAAATTGTTGCACCAATTTCAGGGATGTGCATTAAAATTGAAGAAACACCGGATAAAGTGTTTTCATCAAAAATGATGGGAGATGGATTTGCAATTATTCCATCTAGTGATTTAGTATGTGCACCAATTGATGGAACTATTGAAATGATTGCACCTACTAAACACGCCTTTGGAATAAAAAATAAAAAAGATGTGGAAATATTAGTACATATAGGGATAGATACTGTTGAATTAGAAGGAAAAGGTTTTGAGGTATTAGTGTCTAGTGGGACAAAAGTAAAGAGAGGGACTCCTATTATTAAAATTGATAGTTCCTTTATGAAAGAAAAGAATAAAGATATGACAACAATGGTTATATTTACTAGTGGTTATGATAAACCTATTTGTCTGAAGGCAAATGGAAAAGAAATAAATAAAGGAGATGTTCTTATCCCTTAGAGGAGGTTTATATGAAAGTAATAAAGAAGATAAATAATAATATTGCAGTTGCTACAGATGGAAACAATCGTGAAGTTATTATTTTTGGAAAAGGAATTGGCTTTCATGAGATGCCTTATGAACTTACAGACTTAAATAAGATTGAAAGATCGTTTTATAACATTAACGAAAAGTATTATGGATTATTGAAAGAAATTCCAGAGAATATTTTTATGTTAACAGTGAAATTAGTTGATATGATAAAAAATAATATACATGAAGAGTTAAATCCAAATCTTATTTTTACTTTAGCAGATCATATTAACTTTGCTATACAAAGAGATAGACAGAAGCTTAATTTATCTATTCAATATTCTTACGAGCTAGAATATGAGTATCCTGAAATAGTAAGAATTTCAAAGTTGATTGTACAAACTATAAATTTAGATATGAATACAAATTTGGCGAAAGGTGAAATATCTAGTATTGCCATGCATATTATTAATGCATTAAAAGGAAAAGAAATTTCAGATGATTTAAAAGTTGATGCTTTAGAAAAAAAAGTTACACGAATAATTAAGGATGTTACAACTATTGTTGAGCAACATTTTGATATAAAAATTGATAAGAAAAGTTTCAATTATTTTCGATTTAAAAACCATATAAAATACTTTGTTCAAAGAAAAGAAGAACATAAATTGTTCAATGAAAGTAACGAGGAACTTTTTGAAGGTATGAAAGTTAAATATAAAGATACTTATGAGTGTATAAAAAAGATTGATGATTATATTAGTAAAATTTATGGAGAATCTTGTACAAAAGAAGAATTGCTATATCTTATGATTCACATAAATTGTTTACAAGTAAAGAAGTAAAGTGAATTAAAATTAGACTCAAACACATTTTAATAAAAAGAATGTGTAAATATACATTGAGTAATTGGGAAAGTCATAAATAAAGCGCGCGTATATTTTATGATACCAATTTAGAAAGGAGAAAAAAATGGGAAAATATACAAATATGGCTGAATCAATTTTAAAAGAAATTGGTGGTAAAGAAAATATATCAACAGTTGTTCATTGTATGACTCGTCTTCGTTTTACTTTAAAGGATGAAAGTTTATTTAATAAAAAGAATGTTGAAGAGATTTCTGGAGTTATGGGAACCATGATACAGAATGGTCAATTTCAGGTTATTATTGGACAAAATGTACCAGATGTTTATGATGAAATTTGTAAATTGTCTGGAATAGTAAAAGAAAAAGCAATTGATGAAAATTTGGACAAGGATTTAAATACTGAAAAAAAATTTAGACCAGGAGCTATTTTAGAGGTAATTAGTAGTTGTTTTGCACCAGTAGTAACAGCTTTTGCTGGAGCCGGAATTTTAAAGGGTTTATTAACACTTTTAACAACATATAGTTTAATAAATGTAGATTCAGGATTTTATATAATGTTAAATGCTGCAAGTGATGCGACATTCTATTTTCTTCCATTTATTTTAGCGTTTACTAGTGCTAAAAGATTTAAAACTAATGAAGTTTTAGCTTTGATCATAGCGGGTATATATATGTATCCAACAATTATTCAAAATGCAGGCAAAACAATGAGTGTGCTTGGTTTTGATGTTCCATTAGTGAAGTATTCTTCTACTGTTGTTCCAATATTACTTTCTGTATGGATTATGAGTTATGTTCATCGTTGGATATCGAAGTATACTCCAAATGTATTAAGAGTAGTTTTAGTACCAGTTGTTGTATTATTAGTTATGACTCCATTAAGCTTAATTGTATTTGGTCCAATTGGATATTATTTAGGTATTTATTTAGGTGATTTCTTTAAATGGTTATTTGAATTAGCACCAATTTTAGGTGGATTTGTTGTTGGAGCTACTCGTCCATTTGTTATATTTACAGGAACACATATGACATTATCAGCAATAAGTATCAATAATATTGAAATCTTAGGTTACGATATGTTACATCCAGTATACTGTGTAGCAACTGTATCTGCAGCAGGTATGTGTTTAGGAGCATTCTTAAAGGCTAAAAAAGAAAATAATAAAACTGCATGCTTTTCATCCTTCATTTCAGGTATGATTGGTATTACAGAACCAGCTTTATATGGTGTTGCTTTTAGATTTAAGAAGCCATTAATAGCATTATGTATCGGTGGAGGTGTTGCAGGAGCATTAACAGCAGCTTTAGGAGCAAAAGCATTAAGTTTTGCTATGCCAGCATTAATTTCTTTACCAATTTACTCAGGTTCAATTCCAATTGTGTTGTTAGGTTGTACTGTTGGATTCGTACTTTCAGCAATTTTAACATATAGCTTTGGTTTTGATGAAGAAAAGTAGATAAAATAGAATAAATATAGAGGTGAATATTATGAGAAAAGGATTTCCAGAAGGATTTTTATGGGGAGGAGCAACAGCGGCTTCTCAAGTTGAAGGAGGATGGAATGAAGGAGGCAAGGGGCTAGATACTCAAGATTGTCGTCCTCAATTCGCTTATCTAAGTAGAAGTCAAAAATTAGATTGGAAATACAGACAAATGACTGTTGAAAAATATGAGAATGCTAAAAAGAATTGCGAAGCAGTAGATTATCCATTCCGTAGAGGTAGTGATGAATATCATAGATATAAAGAAGATATTGCTTTATTTGCTGAAATGGGCATGAAGATATATCGTTTATCAATTAGTTGGGCACGTATATATCCAAATGGAGATGATGAAACTCCAAACGAAGAAGGAATTCAATATTATAAAAATGTATTTAATGAATGTAAAAAATATGGTATCAAAGTATTTGTTACAATGCTTCATTATGCAGTTCCAGTTAATTTAGTTGATAAATATGGCGGATGGAAAAATAGAAAAATGATAGATTTCTATCTAAAGTATGCAAAGACATTATTTGAAAACTTTAAGGATGATGTAGATTACTGGTTACCTTTTAATGAAATAAATGCAGGACGTTTTAATCCATATAATGGTGTGGCTTTAATTAAGGAACAAGAAGAGAATTATGATCAATCAGTTTATCAAGCTATTCATCATCAATTTATTGCAAATGCACTTACTGTAAAAATGGGTCATGAAATGATGCCAGGAAGTAAATTTGGATGTATGATTGCTCGTTTCTGTCATTATGGTGCAACATGTAATCCTGCGGATCAGTTAACCTTATTACATGATGAGCAATATACAAACTGGTTCTATACAGATGTTATGGCTGGAGGCGAATATCCAAAATACATAGAACGACATTTTAAAGAAAGAAATGTAAAGATACATTTTGAACCAGGAGATGAAGAAATACTTAAACTTTATCCAGTTGATTTTGTTTCATTTTCATATTACTTTACACAAGTTTCAACTGCTGATGAAGAATGGGCAAAGACTGATGGAAATTTAGTTGTAGCTAATAAAAATCCATATTTAGAAAGTAGTGAATGGGGATGGCAAAAGGATGCTACTGGATTAAGAATTACATTAAATCAAATGTATGATAGATATAAAAAGCCATTGTTTATTGCAGAAAATGGATTAGGTGCAGTGGACAAGGTTGAAGAAGATGGATCTATTCATGACCCATATAGAATTGAATATTTGAAGGATCATATTGCAGCAATGAAAGATGCAATTGAAGATGGAGTTGATCTTTTTGGATATACTATGTGGGGAATAATTGATTTAGTAAGTTGCGGTACCATTGAAATGAGTAAAAGATATGGAGTTATTTATGTAGATGCTGATGATGAAGGTAATGGTACTTATGAAAGAAAGAAAAAAGATAGCTTCTATTGGTATAAGGAATGTATAGAAAAGAATGGAAATATTTAAATAGAGGTGGAATCAAACATGAAGGTAATTAAAGCAAAAGATTATGAAAGTATGAGTAAAATGGCTGCAATGATGGTTTGCTCAGAAGTAGTAGAAGGAGTTTTTAAAAGAAAAAATATAGCTATCACAGCAGGATCTACACCTAGATTAATGTATGAATATTTGGAAAAACTTTTAAAGGACATTCCAATTAGCAATACCCATTATTATAATTTTGATGAAATTCCAATGAAGAATGCAGAAGGTGTAACTATAAGAGAACTTAAAAAGCTATATTTTAATCCTTGTGGTATTCCTGATGAGAATATACACATTTTCAATGAAGAAAACTATGAAAACTATGATTCAGTAATTGCTAAGGATGGTGGAATTGATTTTCTTATTATGGGTCTAGGAATGGATGGACATTTCTGTGGAAATCTATCTGGAACGTTAAAGTCTTTTGATGAAGGATGCCATTCTGTTAGTAATACACTTAATAAGAAGTTAGAAGAAAGAATTGCCTTCTTATGTCAAGGAAAAGAAAATATGACTGATTACTATGTTACATTTGGTCCTAAGACTGTGATGAACTGTAAAAAGCTGGTTATGATTGTAAGTGGTAAAGATAAAGCAGATATTTTGCATAAAGTTTTACTAGATCCAATTAATATTAATGTACCAAGCAGTATATTCCAGTTACATCCTGATTTTACTGTTATTGCAGATGAAGAAGCTCTATCTTCTTTCACAGAAGAAGAATTACAAGCTATATTATAATTTTATAAATAAAGATGAAATGTGTATGAATTAATTTAATAATTGTTCATACACATTTTTGTTTTAAGTAAGTATTGACCTAAGTTAAATATAGGATGTATGGTATAAATGTAAGTATATGCTAAAGGGGGAAGATAATATATGGCAAAAGTTTTAATAATTGAAGATGATAAAGCACTTAATAAAGGAGTAGCTTTTGCTTTAAAAAGGGAAGGTTATGAAATTTTATCTGCTTATAATAAAACTGAAGGAAAGCAAATGATATTAAATAATAAAATAGATTTTTTACTTTTAGATATAAATTTACCAGATGGAAATGGATTAGATTTATGCAAGGAAATTAGAGAATATGTGAATTTTCCTATAGTATTTTTTACTGCAAATGATACAGAAGAGGATATGGTAAAGGGGTATGAAGTTGGTTGTGATGATTATATATCCAAGCCATTTTCAGTAGAGTTATTAAAATATAAGGTAAATGCTATTCTTAAAATAAATAGCAATAATAAAAATACTTTTCAGCATAAAGGTTTAATAATAGATTTTGATAAGATGATCGTTTCTGTAAATGATAATAAAATTAACTTAACAGTAACAGAATATAAGCTATTAGAGATCCTTGTTAAAAATAGAGGTAAAGTGGTAACAAAGGAAATTCTTTTAGAAAAACTTTGGGATAGTAATGGAAACTTTGTTGATGAAAATACATTAAGTGTGAATATAAGAAGGCTTAGAAAGAAGATTGAAGAAAATCCTAAAAATCCACAATATATAGAGACTGTATTTGGTATTGGATATACCTTGGGAGAATAATTTTATGAGTGTTAAGTTTGATAAAGTAAATAATATATTAACTAAAATTATTATAGTATCAGCAATTATATTTAATGTTTATATATATGTGATATCAGAAAGTAGAAAGGTGTTTTTTGCTACCTTAATATTTTCATTATTTATGATTTCTTCTTTTTTTATTTATAAAATAATTTATAAAAAGCATATGGAAAGTATATTTATACAACTATCTGATATGTTACAAACTATTATAGATATGAAAGATAAGGAAGTATTTTCAACTATAGAAGATACCTTGTTTTCTAAGCTTCAATATCAAACTATAAAATTAACTACTATACTAAAGAATAAAAACAGTGAAATTGAAGAGGAAAGAAATGAAATTCAAAAATTGATTTCAGACATAGCACATCAATTAAAAACTCCATTAACTAATTTAAAAATGTATGGTGAGTTTTTACAGGATGAGTCATTAAGTAAAGAAGAAAGAAAAGAATTTTATGAAATTGTTATGAGCTCTTTAAATAGGTTAAGCTTTTTGGTTGAAAGCATGATAAAAATGTCTAGATTGGAAAGTGGAGTAATAAATTTAAGGTACACTGTTAGCGAATTAAATGACACCCTATTAATGGCTATAAATGAGGTGCAAAGTAAGGCAAAAGCTAAAAATATTGAAATAACATTAGATGAAGTTAATAAAGTTACAATTAATCATGATAAGAATTGGATAAAAGAAGGAATTTTTAATATTTTAGAAAATGCAGTTAAGTATAGTAGTGAAAATGGCAAAATAGATGTAAAGATTGAAAGCTATGAAATGTTTGTTAGAGTTGATATTAAGGATAATGGTATTGGAATAAAAGAAGATGACATGCCTAAAATATTTAGTAGGTTTTATAGAGGGGAAAATGTTGGGGATACTGAAGGAATAGGAATTGGTTTATATTTAACTAGAGAAATAGTAAGTAAACATGGTGGATATATTAAAGTAAAATCACATAATAAGGGTTCTATTTTTTCTATCTTTTTACCTAATAAATAATTAATAAGGACTAAGTTAAATTGCTTGGTCTTTTTTTTATTTCCTTACCTTTAGTATGAGTGGGGGGATATTTGTTTCCATGTGACTTGGAGCGTAGCGACGGAACAAACAAAATAAATATCCACTCCACCTTTTTTATTTGTTGTTTATGGATATTGGGTGAGTCATATCTGCCTTAGCTTTCGTCGAACCTCACACATTCTAGCTATACCATAATCTTTTTTATAAGTATCAATGACTGGACTTAAAGTCTCTATTTTTGTGTTGCAAATATACCACAAGGGCATAACCTGGCCATAGTTTTTTGGGCTAAAGCCCGCCTTTGGTGTAATATTTCATTTTTCTCCTGAATCTTTGCCATTTGCTTTTTTAATTTTTTAAGTTCTTTCATTGATTTTTATTTGTTTGGTATCTTTTACCTGTCTAGCAATAGTCGATCTTGCTATGCTATATTCGTAACGATTCTCCGCTAAGGCAATACCTGACTTATATAAATCTACTATTATTTCTTTATATTCCTGTGTATATTTTTTTCATCCTATTTCAATCTGCTTGTCACACTCATCTTTTATCACTTTTTTGTTTTGATGACTGTTTTATATCTCAGCTCTTACTAATTTTTGGAATCATAGTACATATATGTGAAAATTTCTGTGAACATTGATATAACAAAGGCAAATGCAACTCCTACGCCCATGGCAATAAATTCTTTATTGACGGACACTTTTCCCATTACCATTAAAATAACCATAAGTGCAAAGGATATGGTATGCATTATCTGAAAGGACTTGCTTTTTGATTTCAATTGAATCAGGCGATTTCTCTCATCCAAGTCAGCCAATATATCCTTTTTTGTCATTTTTTTCGATAAACTTCGTACAATGCTACCGAAACCAAAAGCAAACAGCGCTACTATCAAAATAATTGCCGTTACATCTACATCTTTTCTTATCATGTTCGTCACTAAATTAAATATGCCTAAAGCTACCATAAAAACACCAGATGCAAACATCTTTTTATTATAAATCTTCATACTGCTTATCCTCCAACTCTTTATTTTCTTTTAAGCAACACAATTCTTCGACACTCACTCCAAAAACCTCTGACATTCGATACGCCAGCATAAGCGAAGGACTGTATTGCTCCTTTTCAATAGAAATAATTGTTCTTGCTGATACATGAACTAAATCTGCTAACTGTTGTTGCGTCATTTTTTTCGATGTACGCAATTCTTTAACTCTTGTCTTCATACTCCTCCTCCAATGTGAAGTTTACTTCTTGTGAAGTTAACTTCATTATATTTTAAAGTTATTAAAATGTCAATACTTTTTGTGAAGTTCACTTCATATTTTTGCGTTGTTCTAATACCATATAAATTATTTTAAATATAAAATTGAGGGGGATAAGGCGAACATATTGCGATAAATCCTTTATTTTTCTTACTATTGAGCAAATTTGAAACACAAGTGAAAATCCACCCAAGAGCAACACTAAATAAAACTATTTTCCACACAGTTCCAAGTTCTGATATAAAAATAATTGTATATAGACCAACCAAAGCAACGAGCAAACCAATAATATTAAAAATAAATTTTTTAATCCTATATGGCAAAATAAAGGACACATAAGTGCAATTAAGAAGGGGATAGCTAGATTTGATTTGTCCATTTATTCAGTAATTGCTTTTGGTGGAGGATGTACATTAAAAAAATAGATTGTGAAACTCCAGTGATGTATATGGGTAAGTTAAATTTATTTATTGGGAAATCATGTATATAAAGTGGTAAACATGTATATAAAGTGGTAAAATTAAATATAACAACATGGTTTTTTAGCTGTAAAGAAATATTTAATATTGGAGGAGCTATGAGAACAATAGATATTGTAATTATGTATGTAAAGGGATATTTAACTAATGAATATTTAATACAGTGGGTGCGTGATCATGAGGAGCAATTAAGTAAAACTTATTATGGATTATATACTTTAGTCATAAGAACTAATTACAAGGATGAAAAACAGGTAGAGGAATTAAAAATGAAACTAAAAGAAATGATGAAGGAAAGTTACTATTATAATGAAAGATATGATATGATAAATGATTCTTATATTGTAAGGGCTATGAGGGCAGGAAAGCTTGAAGATTCTTTAATTATGGATATAAAGAAAAAAAGAAGTAAATTATGATGGACAAGAAGGAATGCAAGGTTAGAAGGAGTTTTGGGTGAATTTATGATAAATAGGAAAAAGAAAGTAATAATAACCTTAATTACAATGTTTGTAGTAACTACAGCAACTGTTTTAGTTCTTAAAAAATTTAAGCCAGAGGTTGCAGAAAAGATTGAACCATTTGTGAATAAGATAGAGGTTCCAGAAGAATACTCAAGAGCTGATAGAAATAATAATGGGGTTCCAGATCCAATTGATATTTCAAATAATTTAGAAGAGCAGCTAGATTCAAATACAAAATATGTGGATGCCTATTATGTAGGGGGATATCCACCAGAGGATGAGGGGGTTTGTACTGATGTTATATGGAGAGCTTTTTCTTCAATAGATATAAACTTAAAGGACTTAGTAGATAAGGATATTAAAAATAATATAGATGATTATTGGAGAATAGAGGACAAGGCAGATCCTCATATTGATTTTAGAAGAGTACCTAATTTAATGGTGTATTTTGATAAATATTGTGAGACCTTAACAAGTGAAGTAATACCAGAGAATGTTGATAATTTAAAACAGTGGCAGCCTGGTGATATTATTTTATTTCTTGAGCCTTATCAACATGTTGGCATGGTAACTGCAGAGAGAGATAGCGATGGGGTGCCTTTTGTAGTTCATAATTCTAGACCAAGCATAAAGAAGGGAAAGTTAAGCTGGTTTAGCGATTATAAGTTATATCATTATAGGTGGAAGTACTAGGCTTGAATTGGAGGTCTTATTATGAATGTTGATTTGATGGATACATATTTATGGAGAAATAAAATAAGATATGTTTATTATTTTGTTATATTAGTAGGCTTAGGATTGGGTTCAAGTATCATAAGTAAAGAAAAAATCTAAATGATGTAATAAAGAAGTGTTAAGAGAAGTCATATACTTAAAGAATGGTAATATCATATGGAAAGATAGCTAGTGAAACTATAAAAGTTTTATTAGCTATTTTTTATATGGAAATTAAGAAATAAAAATAAATTAAAATGTAAAAAATTGAAAATATATACAAAAAAGTATATAATTATAACGTAATGGGTTTAAGGAGGATTAAAAATGAAAAAGGTAAAAAAAATCAGTCTTGTATTATTAATATTATTTTCAGTTATTACAATTCAACCTTCAATTGTAAGCGCAAAAGAATATTATAATGCAGAGTTGAACTTACAAGTGAATGAAGATGAAAAGAATGAATTAAGTCTTAAAGCAAAGGATAAAGAAATATTAAATGAACTAAAAGATGTTTTTGAACTATTAAATACAAAAGATAACATAAATAGCTTTGTTGTTACGCAACAAGAATTGGATTTAATATCAAAGTTAATATCCAATTATGAAGAAAATATTGATAAAAGTTATGTGGGTAATGACTATAACAAAGATATTAAATTATTTGAAAATAGGCAAGAAACTGTAGGATATTGTTACTTATTAAAGGAAGCGAGAAATAGTAATTTAGAAACTAAAGATAAGTTAGAAAATATAACTAAAGAAATTGTAGAGCTAAATGATTTGTTGTTGAGCAAACTTATAAATTTTATAGATGAAAACTTGCTTGATAAGTCAAAAGATATTAATGGGAATATATTTAGAGAAATCACGGATATGAAAGATAAGGCCATTACTATATATATAAATGGGAATATGGCTGGAGCAACACAAACTGTTGATATACAGAAGTATCAATATGACAAGGGTTTATTAATATTAAAAAATATCAATGTGGAATTGCCAGAAGATGATGATATAGAACAGCCAGAAGATGCATTGAAAGATACAGATAATGATGGATTAGTAGATAATGCAGAAGAAATATTTGGTGGTGATAAGAATAAATCAGATACAGATGGAGATGGATTAACAGATGAACAAGAGTACCACCTATACCCATATTGTAAATTAGATATGTCAGATACAGATGAAGATGGAGTAAGCGATTTATACGAGGATTTGGATGGGGATGGATTAACGAATGAAGAAGAGTTTAATTATAATACCCAACCATTAGAAAAAGATAGTGACTTAGATGGATTAAGTGATAGTGAAGAGATAAGAATATACAAAACAAATCCAAACAAAGTAGATACAGACGATGATGGGTTAACAGATAAGGAAGAAGTAGAATTAGGTACAGATCCTAATAAGGCAGATAGTGATGGGGATGGATTAATAGATTCTAAATCTGAGTTTGAAAAAACTGAGGAAAATGATGAGATTTCAGTAGATGTTAAAGGTGATTCAGATGCAGTACAATCATTAAAGGTAGATAAAGTTGAGGAATTTGAAGATAAGAGAATTCCTGGACAAATTTCTAGTATGTATGAACTAAAATATAATGGAAAGCTAGAAAGTAGAACAATAACATTTAATATAGATACTAGCAATGTTGATATGAATGATTTAAAGGTAATGTATTTTGATGAGGAAGATCAGGTATTAAAATTAGTAGAAGGACAAGAAAATAGAAAAACAAAAAGTGGACTTTTAACTGTTTATGCACCTTATGGTGATAGATTTGTTTTGGTTTCATATAAGGCGTGGCTTGAAAAATGGACAGGTTATGTTCCTTCAGTACCAAAACCAAATGTAGATGGAAATTTAAAAAGAGATTTTTTAATACTAATGGATGACTCTTTATTTATGAGAAGTTTTGACAAGAAAGACGAGAGAGTAGAGTCGGCTAAATGGTTTATTAATAGGCTATTTAAGGATGATAGAGCTGCAGTTGCTCACTATAGTAAAAAGTTAAATAAGCTTTCAGCTCAGCAGCTAACAAATAATAAATTATTATTAAACTATGCAATTCAAGATATGAATGAAGAAGATACTTATCCCAATTCTATAAAAGATATATGGGGAGATGCTTTAAATATAATTGCACCACCTGGTTCTAAGGATAATGGAAGGGAAAAGTATATTATATATTTTGCTACTACACCTCAAAATGATGAGTATGAGATAGCTAGAAACTTAGCTAAAGCAGAAGGTGTAAGAGTAATTGTCTTTGATTGTGGGAAATGGACAGAACATGATTATTTAGAAAGGCTAGCAAGAGGAACTGGAGGAGAATATTGGGATCCACAAAGTGCTGGAGTTTTAATTGGATGTTTTAGTTTGGCTTTAAAATATGCTGGTGGCGGAAATGAGATTGATAATTCAGGTATAGATATAGATGGAGATGGATTAAGTGATGAATTAGAGAAGAAAGGTATTAGAGATGGCTATGGAGTACTTGCTATAACAGATCCATATAATGCAGATACAGATGGAGATGGCATAGAGGATGGAGCAGAAGTTAGGGTAAAAGAGCATATTCCACAAGAGTTTGATGTGGATTTAAGTAGTGAAGCTACAGGTCTTGAAGAGTATAATGGATCAAAATATTTTAAATTCTTAAGTAACCCTAGCAAGGCAGATACAGATGGAGATGGTGTAGATGATTTATACGAAGTAGAACTAGGAGTATCAAGTCCTTTTCATGCTGATGAAGATGGAGATGGATTAAATGATAGAGCTGAGTTAAATAATTATACTAATCCTATAGAGTCAGATACAGATGGAGATGGTGTAGACGATAAAACGGAGCTTTATTCATTATTTTCAGATCCTCGCATTTGGGAAGAAAAGAAAACAAAGGCACAATATACTGATGAATTAATGGAAGGAATGATAAAAGGGGATGCTATTGAGAATCCAACAACAACTAATATAGTTGGTGCTATAGGCGGTAGTATAATCCCGGGAATAGGAACAATTGCGGATATTAGAGATACAATAATTAATGCTTTTAAAGGTGAATGGGCTATGGCTGGAATGAACTTGGCGGGAATAATACCTGCTTATGGTGATAGTGCAGAAATAGTTGCAAAAATAACAAAGTATTTAGATGAGTTTAAGTATTCTGATAAAATACTAGAGTTTGCTCCACACTTATTAAAGTGGGGAGATGATCTTTTACCACTTGCTGCTAAAGCTGATATAATAAAAAGAGTATTAATTGCCTCTGGAACTGCAGATATAGCAATCAAGTTCTTTGGGTTAGATGATGGATTGGCTAGAAGAGCTGCTACAGTAGATGATGCTGCAGAGGTACTTGCTAAACTAGGTGAAAAATCAGGTCTAGACGCTAGTAAATTTATTGACGGAATAAAACAATTAACGAAAATAGATCCAGATTTTTTGAATAAAGATTTTTTGGGATTTGGTAAATTTATGAAAGAAGTAATAACAGATGAGAGTGGAAAATATTCAGAAGAGTTAGCAAAGAGTTTTTGTAAGGATGTATCATTACATTTAAAATTGTTAGATACTTCTAGTGTGACAGCTAGGCAGCAAAAGGCTTTTTTAGATAGGTTAAAAGGATACATGGGAGAATTTGTTAAGAAGGATGAGTTAGCAAAAGAAGGCTATGAAAGTATGCTTAAATCCGGTAAAGGTATAGTAAGTCATGGGCCAGATGAGCTAGGATACAAGATGCTTGAAAATGGAAATAGTGAGTTAAAGGTTATTGAAGCAAAATGTTATAAAGGTAATGTATCAAAGGGTAATATACCTAAATATTTTGACGATTTAGAAGAGTGCTTAGATCTTAGTTATATTGAAGACTATATTAATGATCCTAAAATTATTAAAGAAATAATAGATGGAAAATGTAGTTTAGAATTTGAATTATCTTTATTACAAAGAGATAATCCAGAACTTAATTCAGAAATTAGTAGAAATCTGAAAGGATTCTTTGATGAAAGAACTGATGTGATTAAGAAACAAAGGGCAAAGTATATTCCAGATGGTGCTAAGGAGCCAGTATATATAGATATTAATGTGAAATGGACAAAATCAAAATTATAATTAATAAAAGGAGGAGAAAATGAATAGATTTTCAAGTTTATCAGAAGATGAAATTAAAGAGAAGTTCAGACAGTTTAGTGAAGAGCCTAGAGGACCAAAAGTAAGAAAATTTATCTATGATATTTTATTGAAAAATCCAATAAATAGGGAAGAGTTTGATTTTAAGAAAAACTTAAATTTAGATGTAGAGAAAATTAAAACTGCTAACAACTCGGGCCATAAAAATCAGAGCATAGCTTCAGACTTTTTTATTTATGGATTAGTGGCACATATTTTTGGCGATGAAAAAACTTATATAGAACTATTGAGTAGCGACGAGTTTCAAAATGGAATATTTGATACTGATATGAAGAAAAATGAGAAGTGGTGTAAAGAACTTACTAGGTTTTATGGAGTAATTAGATATGATATTACCACAATAAAAATACATGAGATTATGGTTTTAAGAAAATATAATAAGCCTATTTATACTGTAGTAACAAGAGATAGAGAAGCTATGAGTAAAAATGAAATAAAAACCTTTAAATGGGATTATTGTAGTATGGATGAATTCATATATTCAGTATTATGTGATTTATACGTAACTAAACGAGTAGGACGCTATTACAAAAAAAATGATGAGTTTTTGCTAAAGATGTATTATTCATTGTATCTTTACTTGACAGAGGATGAGAATAAGGAAGAATATAAAAAGTTAGCCTTAAATTATGCACAAAAAGCTATTGAAAGTGATTACTTTGATGTAGTTTTTGATTTTATAATGTTAGTGGATTTATCAATAACTTTTCCAGAGGTTTTTGGTGACATTATAGATAAGCCCCATAAAATAGTTAAAGCAGATGAAAGTCTTTTAGATTTTAATAAGATAAGAGCAGTAACCCCTTTATCTAATGAGGAAAAAGATTTAATTAAAAACCTAAAGGATGAAGACATTAGAATTCTTATGGAAAAGCCTAAGAAATTAAAAAATAAGAAAGATTTTATAAACAACCTAGTGGTATTAAAGCATAATGCAGAAAATTATCTTTCTAAAAATAGAGAAAAACTAGAGAGGGCAGATGACTTTTCACAGTACTTATCAGAGTTAAATACTTTATTTTATATACAACATGAGTTGAAAAATGATGATAAGCTTAAAGGAATATTAGAGGCTTCAGAAAATATAGCATTACAATTTAGAGAATTTGTTGAGAAAAAAACAAGTGAATATGATGAGGATGAAGAAGAAATTGGTTTCCTTACATTAGGATATAGATTAATTGAGCTTGCTCTTATGTTTAGTTTAATGGAAGATAATGAAAAGTCTAAATATTACTTTAAAGAAAGCTCTATATATCTTAAGGGTGAGGTAGAAGAAAAGTATTTTGAAACTCCAAGAGAAAGTGATGGATGTTCAAATAGTTTCTTGAAAAATGCCTATGCTCATATAATGACTGGAGATGTAGAAAAGTTTGAGGCTGCTTTATATATAAACCCTGATATTGACTATATTGAAGATGATGAGGAACTTTTAGAATATGAGGTAACAGATCCAATGGTTCTGTCAGTATATGAGGATACAAATATAAAAGAACTTCTTAAAACTGTAAAGGACATGTTGAGAGTGGACAAAGCTTATGGAAGGGAAGTAAGTAGACAAAAGGAAATATATGAAGTATTAAATAAGATAGTAAAACTTGAAAAGTCTAAAGATAAAGAAAAAGCCAAAGAAGCAATAAACAAGAAACTAGATAAAGTATATAACTCAATAGCGTCAATAAATAGCTATCTTGAGGTGTATCCTATGTATTTAGGGCTAAAAAGTTTGTATAGTTAAATAAAACATTGGAGGAGGGAAAAATTATTTTCTTCCTCTTATTTTATAGATAGAATAAATAATATTTGTGTTGTATAATGGATTTATTGTGCAAAAGATTAGTGTTTAAATTATAAGGAGATATGAAATGAACGTTATTATAGTTGGTGCAGGTAAAGTAGGATATACTTTAGCTCAATATCTATCTATTGATGGGGATAATATTACTATCATAGATAAGAAAGATTCTGCTTTAGAGCATGTAAATAATAATCTTGATGTAATGTGTGTTAAAGGTAATGCGACTAGTTTAAAGGTTCTTGAGGAAGCAGGAGTTATGGAGGCAGACTTATTAATATCTGTTACAGATAGTGATGAATTAAATATGCTTTGTTCACTTGCAGCAAAAAAATTAGGTGCTAAATATACAGTAGCTAGAGTAAGAAATCCAAGCTATGATGAAGAGATAACTCTTCTAACAGAAGCTGTTGGCATAGATTTAGTTATAAATCCAGAAAAGGCTGCAGCAATAGAGATAGCTAAACTTATTAAGTATCCATCAGTATGTAGTATAGATAATTTTTCTGATGGTAAGGTAAATTTAGTTGGATTTAAGGCTAAAGATACAGCTCTTGAAGGAAAGAAGATAAGCGAAATTCGCTTTATAAGAGGAAATGTACTTTTCTGTGGTGTGGAAAGAAATGATGAATTTATCATGCCAAAGGGAGACTATGTTTTTAATAAAGAAGATAAGGTTTATATAATAGGTGAGCACAAGGATATTCAAAACCTATTTAATAAGCTTGGAAAATATAAGAAAAAAGTTAAGAGAGCTATGATAGTTGGTGGTGGTAAGATTGCATATTACCTTGCTAAAATAGTAAATGAAGTAGGAGTTAAATGTAAAATAATAGAGAAGGATTTAGCTATTTGTGAAGAGCTTACTGAACTTTTACCAAACTCAATAATAATAAATGGGGATGGTATGGATGAAGAACTTTTATTATCTGAAAATCTTTTAGAGGTTGAAAGTTTCATTACTTTAACAGGAAGAGATGAGGATAATATAATAGCCTCTATTTTAGCTTACAATAGGTCTGTAAGTAACGTAATTACTAAAATTACAAGGGATAATTACAGAGATATTGGAAAAGCTTTAGGCATAAATACAATGGTAAATCCAAAGTCAGTTACTGCCTATAAAATATTGAAATATGCAAGATCTTTAAAGAATAAGAAAAAGAGTTGTATAGAAAATATATATAGAATTTGTAATGATAAGGCTGAAGCTGTAGAGTTTATAGTAGGGAATGATACAACTAATATAGGTGAAAAATTTAAGGATTTGGAGTTTAAAGAAAATGCATTAGTAGTAACAATTGTTAGAAATAATAAGATTATCATTCCAACAGGAGATGATTGCCTAAAGGTAAATGATAGGGTAATTATTGTGTCTAAAGATAAGAAGTTATTACAAGTTGATGATATATTCTATAGGTGGTAGTAAAAAATGAATTATAAAATGATGTTAAAATTTATTGGAAATGTATTATTATATGAATTATTGCTTATGATAATTCCACTTGGTGTAGCTTTATATTATGGAGATGGTGATGCCAGGGCATTTCTTTTCACTATAATTTTAATGTTACCTTTAGCCTTAATATTACGTAGTGTTAAGGTTAAGGACAAAGAAATGTATGAGAAGGAAGGATTCTTTACAGTAGGATTATCATGGATTGTAATATCAGTTATTGGTGCACTGCCTTTTGTAATAAGTGGTGCAATACCATCTTTTGTAGATGCATTTTTTGAAACAGTGTCAGGATTTACAACTACAGGGGCAACAATACTTACTGAAATTGAATCACTACCTAGGGGAATATTATTTTGGAGAAGTTTTACCCACTGGATAGGTGGAATGGGATTCTTAATATTTATTTTAGCAATAGCACCTTCCTTAGGTTCTAAGACAATATATTTATTAAGGGCAGAAAGTCCAGGGCCTAATCCAGGTAAAATAGTTCCAAGGTTAAATGAAACTGCAAAGATATTGTACATAATATACTTTGTATTAACTATAATACAAACAGTGTTATTAATGTTTGCAGGGCTTTCATTTTATGATGCTATAATTCATGCTTTAGGAACAGCTGGAACGGGAGGATTCTCCAATATGAATACAAGTGTTGCAGCCTTTAACAACCCAGCTGTTGAGTGGATAATTACAATATTTATGATACTATTTGGAGTGAATTTTGCTCTATATTTCCAAGCATTAAAGGGAAATATTAAAAGTTTCTTTAAGAGTGAAGAATTAAGATATTATTTATTAATGATTGGATGTGCAATAGTATTTATTACTATTAATATATTAGGATTTAATGGTGGTAGAGTAGAGGAGTCAATTAGACAATCCTCCTTCCAAGTAGCATCTATAATTACAACTACAGGTTATGCTACAGTAGATTTTAATTTATGGCCAACATTTAGTAAGGTTATAATATTACTTCTTATGATATCAGGAGCTATGGCTGGTTCTACAGGTGGTGGAGTAAAAACTACTAGAATAGTAATAATGTTAAAAAGTATAAGGCGTGCAATAGATAAGATACTTCATCCAAAGATGGTAAAGAGTGTGAAGATGGATGGTAAGGTTGTAGATGAAGAAATAATATCAGGGGTGTTTTTATTTTTAGGAGCATATGCTGTAATATCAATTATTGGAATGATAATTGTTTCCCTTGATGGGTTTGATTTAATTACAACATCAACGGCTGTATTAACTTCAATAAGTAATGTAGGGCCAGGTCTTGAAATGGTTGGACCTATAGGAAATTTTTCAGCATTTTCAGCTTTAAGTAAACTTGTATTATCATTTTGTATGCTTGCTGGTAGATTAGAAATTTATCCAATGCTTATTATGTTTAGTAAATCTATTTGGAAGAGATCATATTAATAGAGAAAGAGCATATGACTTTAGTTAAAGTCATATGCTCTTTTGTATTTAGAATACTACAGATTCTGAAATGTAAAAATATATTTTTGGGGATAAAGAAATTGTAAAAAAAATATACAAAAAATTGTAAGAAAATTTGTAATGAAAAGTTTTAATTTTTTGATATTATGTATATAAAAATAAAGCTATATAATTAAGGCGTGGTGATGATAGTGAAAGTGAATAAGAGGTTAATAGAAATATTTGGATTACTAATTCAAGAGAAAAGAATATCTATAAAAGATCTTTGTATGAAATTAAATTTAAATGAAAGAAGCGTGAGATATGAAATTGATAATATAAATTATATATTACGCTTTAATGGATTAGACGAAATAAAGAAAATGGAAAAAGGAATGTTGCAATTAGATACAGTTGAAAAAGCTAAAGGAATTTTAGATGGTTTTACTGATATAGCAAGGTTGTCTAAGGAAGATAGAATGAATTATATTTACATCAATCTTTTGATGAATGGAAGAATTAATATTAGTAAAGCTACTAAAGAATTAGAAGTTAGTAGAACTACAGTTAAGAGTGACTTAAAAGAGATTGAGTGTGAATTAAACAATGAAGATATACACCTAATAGAGAATAAATTAGTTGCATCAGAACACAAAATAAGAAGTTTAGCTTTAAAGAGGTACTGTGTAAAAATTAGTGAGCTATATTATTGTACTAGTTTTAATGAGTATGATAAATGTTCAATTGAATATTATATTTGCTTATCATTAACTAAAGCTAAATTAAATTTTATTAAAGATTATGTGGATTTTTTATCTAAGAAATTTAATAATAATGAGCAGCAGTTTTATGAAGTCATTTTTTCGTACTTAATAATTAGTTATATTAGGATAGCTAATGGATATGTACTAGGAGATGTAGAAAATAAAGAATTTTTAATTAGCACTAATGAGTACAAGTATTTAAAAGATACAATAAATTCTTTAGAGAGTACTGTTGAAGTAAAGTTTAATACTATGGAACTTCTTTTGCTAGCAGATTATTTATTAGGATTAACATCTTATACATATAACACTAAAATATTTAAAAATTGGGTAGATATTAAGATGGTGATAAAAGAAATTATATACCAAGTTGATAGTAAAACATCTTCAGATATTAGAAATGATGATATTTTATTATCTGGTTTATTAAATCATATAAAGCCTATGGTGTATAGAACTAAAAATGGTCTTAGCATAGAAAAAGAATTGTATTTTCAATCAATTGAAGAAAACTTTGAATTATATAAGGTGGTTAAAGAATCATTAAAATTACTAGAAGATTTAATTAATGTAAAATTTAATGATGCAGAGGTAGCGCTATTCACAATACATTTCTTAGCAGCAATAAGAAGAAATGAAGATAATGTAATAAAATTTAAAAAAATATTATTAGTTTGCGGGGGGGGATATGGTACATCAGCAATTGTAAAAAATATTTTAGAGGAAAATTATAATGTAAGTATTGTTGAAAGTATATCTTACTATCAATTATTAAAATATGATATGAGAAACATTGATCTTGTAGTTAGCACTATTAATATAGCTACAGAAATAAGGAATAAAATTAGTAAACCGTTAGTTTTAGTGACACCATTTTTTACCTTTCAGGATGATAAGATTCTACAAAAATACAATATTACTAGAAAAAAGAATGAAGATTACAAGATAGAAAAAATATTAGATATAGTACAAGCTAATTCTGTAATAACAGATACTTTAAAATTAAGAAAAGATTTAGAAAATTTATTTTATAAAAGAAAAAAGGTTATAAATAAAGCTCCAGAAACTCTTTTTGAATTATTAAAAGAAGATAAGGTTGAAATATTAGATAGACTAGGTTCTTGGAAGGATGCATTAAATATTTGTGGAGACAAGTTGATAAAAAGTAATGAAATAAAGCAAGAATATATGGATGATATTTTTAAGGTTATAGAAACCTTTGGTGCATACTTTGTATTATCAAATCAAATAGCTATTCCTCATGGACAATTCAATGTAAATGTTAACAATTCTTGCATGAGTGTTATGTATATAAGGGAAGGAGTATTATTTCCTGGGGAATTGATGGTAAAGTTAGTTATCTTAATTGCATCGTCTGAAAAGAACATAATTATAAAGACAGTAGAGAAAATTAATAAAATTTCTCAAAACAAACGCTTATATGAAGAGTTAAAGAGAGTGAAAAGTAAAAGTGATTTAATAGAATATTTAAATAGAGGAGAGTGAAGGTATGGATATTGAAAAAGATTTAATATTTATAGATAAGGATTTTGACAATAAAAATCAGTTATTTGATTTTATGGCAGATGTTTTGTTAGAGAAAGGATATGTAAAAGAAGAATATAGAGAGGGGATTAAAGAAAGAGAAGCAAAATTTCCTACTGGATTAAAGTTAAATAATCTTAATGTAGCTATACCTCATGCGGAACCTAAGTATACAACTGCAAGTAAATTAATAGTAGTACGATTAAAAAATAAAGTTGCTTTTTTAAATGCAGAAGATGATAGTGAAATTTTAGTTGATATCATTTTAGGATTAACGTTTAAAGATTGTGAAAAGCATATTGAAGACTTAATGAAGCTCTCAAACTTTTTTAAAAATGAAAGAGATTTAGAATTAATAAATAATGCTAAAACCATTGATGAGATATATGAAGTACTAAAGAAAGAGTTAAGTTAGATAAGGAGGTAAATAAAATGGATGATTTTAAGAAAAGTATTAAAGAATTGACTGAAATTAATGGTAACTGTGGTTATGAAGATGAAGTGATTAAATATCTTGTTGGAGTATTGAAAGATAATGCTGACGAAGTAAGAGTTGATTCAATTGGTAATTTAACAGTTGTATACAAGAGTGGTATTGAAAATGCTAAGAAAGTTATGCTCTTTGCACATATGGATGAAGTAGGAATGGTTGTTCGAAAAATAGAGGATAATGGAATAATAAGAGTACAGAAATTAGGATCTGTTAATCCTAATGTTTTACCAGGAACAGTAGTTGAGGTGATAGGAAAAAAGGGAAGTAAAGTTGGTGTAATAGGAGTAAAATCGCATCATTTCTTACAGCCTGAGGATAAGTATAAGGTAGATAATTTTGAAAAACTATATATTGATATCGGAGCGAAATCTTTTGAAAATGTAGAAGAATTAGGTATAACAGTAGGAACGCCAATAGTATATAAAAGTCATTTTAATGAATTAAGTAACAATCAAATTAGTAATAAGGCTATGGATAATAGAGCTGCTATTTCTATATTAGCTAAGTTAGGAAATACAATAGATAAGAGAAAACTTAACTGTGACCTATATTTAGTCTTTGGAGTACAAGAAGAATTTAATACAAGGGGAATGCTTCCTGTAGTGAGAGAAGTAATTCCAGATATTGCAATAGGTTTTGATGTTACACCTTCATGTGATGTACCTGACCTTAAAAGTTATTCAGATGTAGTTATTGGTAAGGGACCGGCTTTAACATATATGAATCATCATGGAAGAGGTACATTAGCTGGATTGGTGCCTAATGTTAGATTTTTATCATACATTGAAGAAATTGCAAAGGAATGTAAAATTCCAATTCAAAGAGAGGTGGCAGTTGGTGTATTGACTGAGACGGCATATATATTATTTGAAAATTCTAATACAGTTGTAGCAAATATATCTATACCAACTAGGTATACACACACACCAATAGAAGTAGTTAGTTTAGAAGATATAAAACATTGTTATAATCTAGTTTATAATTTTTTAAATAAATATACAGGAACAGAGGAATTCCAAAAAAGTATTTTAATAAAGGAGGTATAGGAAATGAAAAAAATCATTGTTGCCTGCGGTACAGGGATGGCTACATCTACTATTATTTCAGAAAAAATAAAGGAAATACTAAATGAAAATAATATTAAGTTTAGTATTACACAATGTATTTTAAATGAAATAGGTTCTTATGCAGATAATGCTGATTTAATTGTTACATCAATGAAAGTACAAGAAGACTTTGGTGTACCAGTTATAGTAGGAACACCATTTCTAATTGGAGTTAATGAAGATGCTGTAAAAGAAAAAATCCTAGAAATATTATCATAAAAGGAGATGTGAATATTATGCAAAGTATTGTAGATTACATAATGTCATTAGGTTCAAATGTATTTGTACCTATAGTATTGATAATTGTTGGATTAGTTTTTGGTCTTGGTTTTTTTAGAGCAGTTAAAACAGGTGTAACTGTAGGCGTTGGGTTCTTAGGATTAGGATTGGTTATTGGAATTATTTCAACTACACTTACACCAGCAGTTAATTTAATGGTTGAACGTTTTGGCCTTAAAATGTCAGTTATAGATGTTGGTTCAGGAACAGCAGCAGGTATTGCATTTGCAACTGCTATAGGGGCGTTAATAATACCAGTGGTTTTTATTGTAAATATAGTAATGTTAGCAATAGGTGCAACTAAAACAATGAATATAGACGTATTTAATTATTCTCATTATGCACTTACAGGATCAGTAGTTTATTTGATTAGTGGCAAGGTTACTTATGGAATGATAGCAGCAATATTTCATGCAATATTTTCGTTGTTATCAGCAGATTTTACTGCCAAAAGAGTTCAAAATGAAATTGGCGTTGAAGGAATTTCTATTCCACAAGGATATGCTTCAAGTACAGTTCCACTATATACTATTTTAGATAAAATATATGATAAAATACCATTTATGAAAAATGTAAAAATAGATAATAATCTAATACAAAAGAAAATTGGATTGATAGGAGATCCATGTATAATAGGAATATTCTTAGGTATAGTTTTAGGTTTATTGGCGGGTTATGACTTTGCACAAACATCAAATTTAGTTATTGGGATTGGGGGAATAATGTTATTATTCCCAAGAATGATTAAGGTAATAGTTGAGGGGCTACTACCAATATCTGAAGCAGCTAAGAATTTCTTTAAGACGAAGTTTAAAGGTAAAGAAGTATATATAGGATTAGATTCAGCAGTTACATTAGGTCATCCTACAACAATGACAATAGGAATAATATTAATACCAATTACATTATTTTTAGCTGCTATATTACCTGGAAATACAGTTCTTCCACTAGCAGATTTACCTTTCATACCTTTCTTTATATGTATGGCAACAATTATTCATAAGGGAGATATGCTTAGAACTTTAATAAGCTCAACAATTAATATAGTAATTGTATTGTTAATAGCAAGTTGGTTTGGACCATTCTTTACAGAGCTTGCAGTATCAACAGGTTTAGCTGCAACAGAAGGTGGAGCAGTTTCAGCATTATATATAGGTAATGTATTTGATTTTGTAATAACTAAATTATCAAGTTTTGGAGTTATCGGTTTTGGTATCTTAGCAGTAATAACAGTAGGGACTATATTATTTGTTAGAAAAAAACCACTTCAAGAATAAAATAAATTTCAAAGTATTTAGGAGGAGTTAAAATGAGTTGGTTAAAAGAAGTAATAGGAACAGAGAAAGCGATAATAGCAATGTGTCATTTGTTACCATTGCCTGGGGATCCATATTATGATAAGGAAAAAGGCATGGAATATGTAGTAGAAATGGCTAAAAAGGATTTCCTAGCATTACAAGATGGTGGTGTAGATGCAGTTATGTTTTCAAATGAATTTTCTCTACCATATTTAACTGATGTTAAGCCAGAGACAGTAGCTGCAATGGCTAGAATAATAGGAGAGTTAAAGCCATTAATAAAAATACCATTTGGAGTAAATGTATTATGGGATGCGAAGAAGTCTCTTGATTTAGCAGCAGCAGTAGATGCTAAATTTGTAAGGGAAATCTTTACAGGTGTTTATGGTAGCGATTTTGGTTTGTGGAACACTAATGTAGGTGAAACAATAAGACATCAAAGAAGAATCGGCGCAGAAAATGTTAAACTTCTATTTAATATAGTACCTGAGGCTGCTAAGTATGTAGCTGATAGAGATATAGTAGATGTGGCTAGGTCAACAGTATTTAATAATAAACCGGATGCTCTTTGTGTTTCGGGATTAACAGCAGGAAGTGAAACAGACTCAGCAGTATTGAAGAAAGTTAAGGATACAGTTAAAGAAACTGTTGTTTTAGCAAATACTGGTGTAAGATTAGAAAATGTTGAGAAACAATTGGCAATTGCAGATGGTGCTGTAGTAGGAACAACATTTAAATATGATGGAAAGTTTGAAAATCATGTTGATATAGAAAGAGTTAAAGAATTTATGGATAAAGTTAAGAAATTTAGAAGTAATCTCAATCTTTAATAGGAGATAAACATGAAAATAATACCATCTATAGCTTCAGCGAATCAATGCAATATACAAATGGAGCTAGAGAAAATAGGAGATAATTATGATAATCTACATATTGATATAGAAGATGGTAATTTCATTCCTAATATAACATTTGGAATGAAAACGATAAATGAAATAAGAAAGATAACTTCAAAACCATTTTCTGCTCATTTAATGGTTACTAACCCTGAATTTTATATAGAAGAATTAGCTTTATTAGAATGTTCACATATATTTATTCATGTTGAAGGTAATATTTATTTAAGAAAGTTAATTAATAGGGTAAAAGACTTAGGGATTAAAGCAGGTATAGCCCTAAATCCTATATCAAATATTTATGATTATGAATATCTAATAAATGATTTGGATGCTATATTGTTTATGACTTCTGAGCCTGATAATAGGAGTCAACTTTTCAATGAAAAGGTTTTAGAGAAAATAGATAATGGTATATTAAAAAACAATATAGAACTTTGGGTTGATGGAGGCGTAAATAAAAGTCATTTAAAACTATTAAAAGAGAAAAAAATTAATTATGTAGTTATGGGAAGAGAAATTTTTAATAGAAGCGATCCTATTAAATTTTTAGAGCAGTATAATTAAGCATTTATAGAGGAGGTTAGCCGTTAAGGATAACCTCTTTCGAATATATTGGTTATATTTAAATTTATGTAAAGGAGAAAAAATGAAGGATATATTTTTGATAGATTTTGATGGAACTATTGCATTTAATGATAGTACACATGTATTAGCCGAGGAATTTATACCTAAAATGTATGAAGATTACTTAGATAAATTTCATAGGCATGAAGTAAATGTAAAGTGTTTTATAAATGACCTAATTTCTAGCTTAAATATTGATGAAAGTACTTTTAGGGATACATTGCATAAAAAAATAAAAATTGATAAAACATTTAGAGAATTTGTTAAAAGAGGACTAGAGTTTAAAATAGTTAGTGCAGGGACAACTTTGAACGTGATAAGTTCTTTAGAAGGTATTGGATTAAATATTAATGCAGAAGATATATATGCAAATGAAATATATTTTAATGGTGATAAAATTAATTTAGCATTTCCATACTTGGATAAAGAAGAGGAAAATGGGGTAGATAAAGTATTTATAGTAGAGAAATATAAAACATTAGGATATAGAGTGATTTTTGTTGGAGACGGACCATCAGATTTTTCTATTATAAATGTTGCAGATATTATTTTTGCAAGGAAGGGTAAAAAGTTAGCAGGAAAGTGTAGAGATGCTGATATACCGTTTTTAGAATTTGATAATTTTAATGAGTTATATAGTAAGTATGAAGATATTATAAGAATAGGAGATGAGGAGTAAAATGAAATTTTTTTTAGATACAGCAGATATAGAGGAAATAAAAGAAATTAACGCTTTAGGTGTAATTAGTGGAGTTACTACTAATCCAACATTGATAGCAAAAAATGGACAACCTTTAGTTAAGGCTATAGAAGAGATAGCTAAGGTAGTAGATGGTCCTATTAGTGCTGAAGTAACTGGAGTTATAAGTGATGAAATGATTAAGGAAGGTATTGAATTAGCTAATTTAAATAAGAATATAGTTGTAAAGATACCGATGACTGAGGAAGGATTAAAAGCAACTAAAGTTTTAAGTGATAAAGGTATTGCTGTAAATGTAACTTTAGTATTTTCAGCACTTCAAGCATTACTAGCAGCTAGGTCTGGGGCAAGATATGTAAGCCCCTTTTTAGGAAGATTAGATGATATTGGATGGGATGGGTTAAATTTAATTGAAGAAATTGTTACTATATTTAATAGGCATAATATTAATTCGGAAATAATTGCTGCAAGTATTAGGAATCCTATACATGTTTTAAATGTTTCAATGGCTGGAGCAGATATTGCAACTATACCATATAAAGTGGCAAAGCAGATGATTAATAATCCTTTAACAGAAATAGGGTTAAAAAAGTTTATGGAGGATGCAGGAAGAAATGAAAAAAAATAAAGATGAATTAATCCAAATTTCTAAACAAATTAGAAAAG
>JAQEYV010000012.1:0-40205 GCA_027692445.1 Clostridiaceae bacterium OF42-15pH9A
ATCTGTTGCGATTCGCTTCGATGGTTCGAATCCGTCCTCCTCCACCATTTAAAAGCAAGTTTACTTGCTTTTTTTTATTCCTTGAAAGTTGATAGTGTGTATTAAGTTGATAAAATCTGTGGATAGAAAAAAAGTTTCTGTGGATAAAAGTTGAAATTATATAATAAATACTATTGAGTTTAAAAAAATAATATGTTACAATAAGTTTGCAAAAATTAAATAAAAAACTCTTATCAAGAGAGGTGGAGGGAAAGGGCCCGATGAAACCCGGCAACCTGTTATATTACAAGGTGCCAATTCCTGTAGATTTTTTTATCTACGAGATGAGAGAGATTATATAGTAAAGTCTCTTCTTATCGAAGGGTTTTTTTTATTGCCTAAAAACATTTGGAAGGAGAAGACAAATTATGAAAAGATTATTTACATCAGAATCAGTAACAGAAGGGCATCCAGATAAAATATGTGATCAAATATCTGATGCGGTACTAGATGCCATTTTATCAAAGGATCCAAATGCAAGAGTAGCATGTGAAACATGTACAACAACAGGATTAGTAATGGTAATGGGGGAAATAACAACAAATTGTTATGTTGATATTCCTAAAGTTGTTAGAGAAACAATAAGAGAAATAGGCTATGATAGAGCTAAGTATGGATTTGACTGTGATACATGTGCAGTTATGACTACTATAGATGAACAATCAGCTGATATAGCAATGGGTGTAGACGAAGCTTTAGAATCTAAAAAAGGTGATAAGGATGATGTTGAAGCAGTAGGCGCTGGAGACCAAGGTATGATGTTTGGTTTTGCAACAAATGAAACTCCAGAATTTATGCCACTACCAATAGCTATGGCTCACAGACTTTCTAGAAGACTTACTGAAGTTAGAAAGAATGGAACACTAGATTATTTAAGACCAGATGGAAAAACACAAGTAACAGTTGAATATGAAAATAACACAGCTAAGAGAATAGATGCAATAGTTATCTCTACTCAACATGGTGAAGAGGTTACTTTAGAGCAAATAGAAAAAGATTTAATGGAATACGTAATAAGAGAAGTGGTTCCAGCTGAATTATTAGATGAAAACACTAAATACTATATAAATCCTACTGGAAGATTCGTTGTAGGTGGGCCTCAAGGGGACTCGGGATTAACAGGAAGAAAGATAATAGTTGATACATATGGAGGAATGGGAAGACACGGTGGTGGTGCATTCTCAGGAAAAGATCCAACAAAGGTAGATAGATCAGCAGCATATGCAGCAAGATGGGTTGCTAAAAACTTAGTGGCTGCTGGGCTTGCAGATAAGCTTGAAATTCAATTAGCTTATGCTATAGGTGTTGCAAAGCCAGTATCAATAGAAGTTGAGACATTTGGAACTGAAAAAGTTGATGAACAAACTATAATTAATATAGTTGAAAAGGTATTTGATTTAAGACCAGGTGCAATAATTAAAGAGTTAGATTTAAGAAGACCAATCTATAAGCAAACTGCTGCTTATGGACATTTTGGAAGAACAGATTTAAATCTTCCATGGGAGCAATTAAACAAGGTTGAAGAAATTAAAAACTTATTATAGAAAAAAGGCTTATTGCAATAATTTGCAATAAGCCCTTTCTTCTATTTATTATAAACTTCTTTTCCCTTAACGAAAACTTTTTGAATTTCTATATCTTCATTGAATAATATAAGATCAGCATCATAGCCTTCTTTTATTAAACCTTTATGATCTTCAACATGACAGTGTTTTGCACCATTGTAAGTAGCCATTCTTACAACTTCATTTAAAGGGTAATTTGAGTTGTTATATATATTCTTAACAGCTTTATCAAGAGTAAGAACAGAACCAGCTAAAGTTCCATCTAATAATCTTGCAGCTCCATTTTTAACTATAACATCTTGACCGCCTAAAGAATATTGACCATCTGGCATACCACAAGCTTCCATAGCATCACTAACTAATAAAACTTTATCAGTTCCCTTTTGTTTATAAGCTGTTCTTAGAGCAGGGTAAGAAATATGGATACCATCAGAAATTGTTTCTGTAGTTATGTCAGTATCAAATGTAGCACCTACAACACCTGGTTCTCTATGAGTGAAAGGAGTCATTGCGTTGTAAAGGTGAGTTGAGTGGCATGCGCCACATTTTATTCCCTCTATAGCTTCATCATAAGTAGCTTTTGTGTGTCCCATAGATACTGTAACACCATTGTCAGAAAGATACTTAATTAATTCTTTTGCACCTTCAACTTCAGGAGCCATTGTAATAGATACGACAGCATCACTATAGTCACCAACTATTTTATTATAGTTTTCTACTGATGGCGCAAGTAAGAAGTTTGGATTCTGAGCACCAATTGCTTTTGGGCTTATGAAAGGTCCTTCTAAGTGAGCTCCTAATACATTAGCACCTTCAGTTCCTTCTTCTTTAAGCTTTTTAATAACTTCCATAGATTTTCTGATATCTTCAGCAGCTACTGTCATTGTAGTTGGTGTGAAAGATGTTGTACCATGTTGAACTATTGTTTTTGCAATAGTATTTATAGAGTCAACAGTACCATCCATTGTATCGCAACCACCAGCACCGTGAATATGAACATCAATAAATCCTGGTGAAAGGTATAAACCTTCAGCATCTATAACTTCTGTATCGTTAACATTAGAAGGGTTAATTTCTTTAATCTTTCCGTTTTCAACGAGTACAGAACCTTTTTCAATTTTGTCTAAATAAATAATATTACAATTTTTTATTAGCATTAAAACACCTCCATGAAATTTTAGAAACTTTATAATCCTATGATATAATTATAATATATATAGTCAAGAATAAAAATAAGTTTATTGGATTTGGAGAGATAATATGGAAGTCTTGGAAGGCTTTGTTGAAGTAATACTTTTTAAAAGTGATGATACAGGATATGTAGTATCTAAAATTAATATAGATAATAAACCTATAACAGCTGTAGGAACAATTCCTTACTTAAGAGAGGGGCAACATGTAAAGTTAACAGGTACTTGGATAATGCATAAACAATTTGGTAAGCAGTTTAGCATTAGTAAATGTGAAGAGATTATGCCAACTACAATAGATGGTTTAGAGAAATATTTATCATCTGGAATAATTAGAGGAATTGGCCCTGTTACAGCAAAGAAAATAATAGAACACTTTGGTGAAGAGGCCATGGATGTACTAGATAATAATATTGAAAGAATAAAAGAGATTGATGGTATTGGAGAAAAGAAATTTAATATTATTTATGAATCATATTTAGAACAACATGATTTAAAAGATATAATGATATATTTTCAAGGGTTTGGTATAACCCATGGGCAGTGTTTAAAAATATATAAAAGATTTGGACCAAATGCTAAAGATATTGTTCAGAAGGATCCTTATATTCTTTGTAGAGAGATAAAAGGAATTGGTTTTGCTACGGCAGATAGAATTGGAGCAATGATAGGAATAAATAGAGAGTCTGATTCTAGAATAAAAAGTGGAATAGACTTCGTAATAAATAGATTCTGTGCTGCTGGAAATACGTATATGCCTAAGGATAAGGTTATAGAAGAAACTAAAGAACTTTTATTGGTTAAGGAAGAACTAATAGAAGGAAATATATATAATGCATTTTTAGAGAAAAAGCTAATAGTACAAAAAATAAATGATATAGAATGTGTATTTATACCTATATTTTATTATAGCGAATTAGGTATAACAGAAAGAATAGCAAGGTTATCAATTCAAAACTATCAAACTATAAATACAGATATAGAATTTGAAATTTCTTTGTTTGAAAAGAAAAGTGGCATTAACTTTGCAGACTCTCAGAAGGAAGCTATTATGGGCGCTTTTACTGATGGAATAGAAATAATAACTGGAGGACCAGGAACAGGTAAAACAACAATTATAAAAAGCATAATTGAAATTTATGAAAATGAGGGGATGAAAGTGCTTTTAGCAGCTCCAACAGGAAGAGCAGCTAAGAGAATGACTGAATCGACTGGAAGAGAAGCAAAAACAATACATAGATTACTAGATATAGGGGCTGGGGATGATGATACACCTTTAGATGATGAATCAGATGAACCATTAGATGGAGATGTAGTAATAATAGATGAAGCTTCCATGATAGATATATTCTTAATGCACAGTTTATTAAAATCCATAAGAGTTGGAACAAGGCTTATTATAGTGGGAGACGTGGATCAATTACCATCAGTAGGGCCTGGAAATGTGTTAAAGGATTTAATAAATAGTGGATTAATCAAAGTAGTTAGATTAAAAGAAATATTTAGACAGGGAGCAGAGAGTTTAATTATCACTAATGCACATAGAATAAATAATGGGGAGATGCCATATTTAAATCAAAAGAATAAAGATTTTTATTTTTTAAAGGAAGAAAATGTAGATAATATTCTTTCTGTTACTTTAGATTTAGTTAATAGGAGATTGCCAAACTTTAATAAATCATGGGATAAAAGAAAAGATATTCAAGTTTTAAGTCCTATGAAAAAAGGAGTTTTAGGAATAATAAATTTGAATGAAAAAATACAAGAAATATTAAATCCACCATCAAAGGACAAAAAAGAGAAAAAGATAAAGAATCTTATTCTTAGAGAAGGGGATAAGGTTATGCAAACTAAGAATAATTACTCAATAAAGTGGACTTCTATAAGTGGCAAGGGAGACCTTGACGGTGAAGGTGTATTTAATGGAGATATGGGATTCATTCAAAGTATTGATAATGAAAGAGGAAGTATTACAGTAATATTTGATGATGAAAAAAAGGTCATATATGATGCTGAAAATATTGATGAATTAGAATTGGCTTATGCAATTACAATACATAAAAGTCAAGGAAGTGAATTTAAGGTTGTAATTATTCCATCATTTATGGGGTCACCTTTTTTAATGAATAGAAATTTAATATATACTGGAATAACGAGAGCAAAGGAGCTAGTAACAGTGGTTGGATATCCAAGGGCACTTCAATATATGGTTGCAAACACTAATAGTACTGAGAGATATTCATCTTTAGGGAATAGGATAAAAGATTTGCTTAATAGCGATGTAATAGAATAAAAAAGAGAGGTTAATATGGTTATATTTAATAAAGATATATCGGAAGAGATAGTAGATGTTTCTAGAAGAATATACAGTTGGTATAAAAGTGGTATAAAAACTTTATCTATAAGTACATGTCCTTTTAATACAAATATAATTTTTGTAGATATAGTAAGTTATTTTATTTCTATGAGAAAGAAAGTTTTATATATCTCAGATGAAGGGTACCAAGAAAAGAAGTTATTAGATGGATTAAGTAATAAGTATAAGCATATGACTTATTGTAAATTAGAAAGTGGTCTTGGAGAATGTGATATTAACTTTGTAAAGTATAAACATATAAAGGATATAGAAGGAAATTACGATTTAGTTATTTTAGATGATATATCAAACTTTTCTACTATAGACAATAGAAAGTTAAGGGATATATATAGCTTTATAATTAGTAAGTCAGAAAGGATAATAGTATATTCTTTAGATGAGGTAACTATGCTAGGAGATAAAATAGAATGCACACCTATAGTTACTAAAAAGCCATTTATAGAACCTAGGGTGATAAATACAAGAATTGATTTAAATAAGGATATTCCATATATTTTATATGATTATATAAGGTGGTTTAAGGATAATAAAAGAAATTTAATCATATATGTTCCTAATAGTGAAGCTTTAGAAAAGGTATATGAATATTATTCAAATAAGCTTAAATTAAATAAGGTTCAAATAAAAAAAGTATATAAAGATAAAAATAATAAGATAAATGTTTTAAAAGTAAAAGATAAGGCAACATTTATAATAACAGATTTTAAGGAGATATCTTTAGAGGAAACCAACATTGGAGATGCTATAGTGCTATTTGCAGACAGTGATGAGTATAGTTATAAACAACTTATGTATATATGTGGTCAAATATCAAAAACATTAAGCAAAACTTCAGAAATATTATTTGTAGCAAATGAAGTAACTAATACTATAGATAAGGTTAGGGATGTGTCTAGAGATTTTAATAAGATGTTATGGGAAAAAGGATTATAAAGGTCTTATCAATAATAAAAAGAAGTTTATTAGAAATAATCTATCCAAGGGATAGTAAGTGTATAGTATGTGGCGAAGAAGATACCTATGGGCTATGTCATAAATGTAAATCTTCAATTATATATTGTGATAATGGGGAGCTTTGTCTTGGATACTATAAAGGTGTATTAAAGGAATTAATATTAAAATTTAAATTTAAGGGAAGATTTGATGCAGGAGAAGAACTTGTCAAGCTAGTTGAGGAAAGATTGGTTAATTTTATAGAAAAGGATTATATAATAACATATATCCCTATAGGAAAAGAAAGCCTTAAGATAAGAGGCTTTAACCAATGTGAGTATTTAGCTAAAGAATTAGGATTAAGAAATAATTTTACCATATTAAATACCTTAAAAAGGGTAAAAGATAGCAAGATACAGAAGACTTTAAAAAGAGAAGAGCGATTAAAAAATATAAAAGGTGTATTTGAAATTATTAATAAGGAAGAAGTAAATGGAAAGAAATTTATAATACTAGATGATGTAATTACAACAGGTGCAACCCTTCATGAAGCAGAGCGAGTATTAAAAGAAGCAGGGGTTGTTCAAATAAAATTGTTGACTATGGCAAAATCGTATGTATAATATTAGTGTAAGCTAGGTCTGTGGTTGAAAGTCGAGGCTAGTCGCAGGCAAAACGATCCACGTAACTCAAACAAAGTTTTGATGAGCATGGTGCGGTATAGAAGTAAGTCCTACCAATTTTTATTGAGAGGGTTAGTAGTGAGAGGGTAATTCCGGGTAGCGAAATCTCCAGTAGGCGAGTGTGGGGGCAAAGACCAGGTCAGCTAGCTTAACAAGAGTAGTGTAAACACTGCTCTTTTTTAACGTCTAGGAAAGTATAAAATTTTAATTAGCTATAAATGAAAGGTATTATTACATTTTTAATAGAAAATATAAAATCAAGTATAATAATTTTATATTTTTCTTACCTTTAGTATGAGTGTGGTGGATATTTGTTTTGATGTGACTTGGAGCGCAGCGACGGGAAAAGCAAAATAAATATCTACCACACCTTTTTTATGTCTAGTAAAGGAAATAAGATGCAAATTATTTAATGAGAGAAATATATAATTAATAATTATGTCAAATGATAAAATGTATACATATTTTGCAAAAAAAAGAGGAATATTAAGATAGTTAAAGTAGTATGAATTAAGTAAAAGAATATTCTGAAAATTTGAAGTTGTAAAAATTTCAGAAGTTATGTAAAATTAAAATATAATAAAAAATAACTTAATAAAGGTCTAAATAGTCATAATAATTATGAGAGGGGCTGGGCTTATGAAAGTGACAGTAATAGCAAAAAATATTGAATTAACACATGCGTTAAAGGAAATGGTAGAAAAAAAGATTTCTAAGCTAGAAAAGTATTTTGGACCTAATGTAGAAGCAAGAGCTACATTAAGTGTACAAAAGAATAGACAAAGAGTAGAAGTGACAATTCCATTTAACGGGGTTATTCTAAGAGGAGAAGAAGTCACAGACGACATGTATAAGTCAATTGACCTTGTAGAAGAGAAGCTTGTAAGACAAATAAGAAAACAAAGAACAAAGCTTTCTAGAAAGAATAATTCAGGGTCATTAAGGTATCCAGAGTTTAATTCACTAGAATTTAAGAATGAAGAGGCTGATGAAGATACTTCAAGAATTGTAAAGACTAAGTCTTTCAGTGTAAAACCAATGTCTGCGGATGAAGCTGTACTACAAATGGAATTACTAGGACATAGCTTCTTTGTATATCAAGATGCTGATACAAATAACGTAAGTGTTGTTTATAAGAGAAAAGATGGAAATTATGGTTTAATAGAACCAGAATATAAATAAAGCGTGTATACTCCATAGAGTTAAGGAGAAATCCAAGGCTCTATGGAGTTTTTGCATTTATGTTAATAAATAGTTATAATTGTTGTATATATATAAGGTACAATGGTATAATTTATTAATATAGAAATTAGAATATGAAATAATATAGTAACGTTATTAATAATATAGTTGAAAGGATGAAATTATGGGACTTTTTGGAGGATTGTTCAAGTCATATAGTGAAAGAGAAGTTAATAGAATAAAACCTATTGTTGATAAGATTGAAGCGTTAGATGGGTCAATGTCTAAGTTAACAGATGAAGAATTAAAGAATAAAACTGTTGAGTTTAAAGAGAGATTAGCAAATGGAGAAACTCTTGATGATATACTAGTAGAAGCTTTTGCAACTGTTAGAGAGGCATCTTGGAGAGTTCTTCAAATGAAACATTATAGAGAGCAACTTATTGGAGGAATTGTACTTCACCAAGGAAGAATTGCAGAAATGAAAACTGGTGAAGGTAAAACATTAGTTGCTACTTTACCTGCATATTTAAATGCATTATCTGGAAACGGAGTTCACATAATAACAGTTAATGATTATCTTGCCAAAAGAGATATGGAGTGGATGGGACAAATCTACAACTTCTTAGGTTTAACTACAGGTGTTATTGTTCATGAACTTACAAATGACCAAAGAAGAGAGGCATATGGTTCTGATATTACTTACGGAACAAATAATGAATTTGGTTTTGACTACTTAAGAGATAACATGGTTATTTACAAAGAAGAAAGAGTACAAAGACAACTTAACTTCTGTATAGTGGATGAGGTTGACTCTATTCTTATTGATGAAGCTAGAACACCACTTATAATTTCAGGAGCAGGTGAAAAATCAACTGAATTCTATAAAGTAGCAGATTACTTTGTAAAGACTTTAAGAGAAGAAGAAGATTATACAATAGATGAAGAAGCTAATGCAGTTATGTTAACTGATGCAGGTGTAGAAAAAGCAGAAAGGGCATTTAAGCTAGATAACTATGCAGATGCTGATAATATGGCTCTTCAACACTATGTAACTCAAGCCTTGAAAGCTAACTACTCTATGAGAAGAGATAAGGATTACATGGTTAAGGATGGAGAAGTTATCATAGTTGATGAATTTACAGGAAGACTTATGGAAGGTAGAAGATATTCAGATGGTCTTCATCAAGCTATTGAAGCTAAAGAAGGAGTTAAGATTGCAAGAGAATCTAAAACTTTAGCTACAATTACATTCCAAAATTATTTTAGAATGTATAATAAATTATCAGGTATGACAGGTACGGCTTTAACAGAAGAAAATGAATTTAGAGAAATTTATGGACTTGACGTTATAGTTGTTCCAACACATAGACCAGTACAAAGAGTTGATAATGCAGACCTTGTATTTAAAAATGAAAAAGGTAAGTTTAATGCAATAGTTGAGGATATAATAGAAACTCATAAGACAGGTCAACCAATTCTTGTTGGTACTGTAAGTATTGAGAAGTCAGAAGAATTATCAAAAATACTTAAAAAGAGAGGAATTCCTCACCAAGTATTAAATGCTAAGTATCATGAACAAGAAGCAGAAATCATATCTCATGCAGGTGAGTTAGGAATGGTAACTATAGCTACTAACATGGCTGGTAGAGGTACTGATATTAAGCTTGGAGAAGGTGTAGTTGAAGTTGGTGGTCTTAAGATTATTGGTACTGCAAGACATGAGTCTAGAAGAATTGATAACCAATTAAGAGGACGTTCAGGAAGACAAGGAGATCCAGGTTCTTCTACATTCTATATATCATTAGATGATGACTTAATGAGAATCTTTGGTTCTGATAAGATTCAAGCAGTTGTTGATAAGATAGGATTAGAAGAAGATGATGCTATAGAAAATAAGATAATTACAAAGCAAATAGAAAATGCTCAAAAGAAGGTTGAAGGTAATAACTTTAACATAAGAAAAACATTACTAGGATATGATGATGTTATGAATATGCAAAGAGAAGTTATCTACAAGCAAAGAGCACAAGTTTTAGAAGGCGAAGACTTAAAGGATCAAATTCTAAATATGACTTCAGATGTTATCTCAAATGCCGTATTAAGCCACTTAAATGGTGTCGAAGGTGACGATGTTGAAGTTGAAATGAAGAAGCTTATAGCATATTTAGATGATATATGCGTTCCAGATAACAGAGTAACTGTTGAAGAATTAATGAAGATTACTAATGATGAAATCATTGAGAAGTATAAGAATATAGCAACTGAAATTTACAATGGAAAAGAAGAAGAATTTGGTTCTGAAAAGATGAGAGAAATTGAAAGAGTAATTCTTCTTAGAACAGTTGATTCAAAGTGGATGAATCATATTGACAACATGGACCACTTAAAGCAAGGTATGGGATTAAGAGCATTTAAGCAACAAGACCCAGTTCAAGCTTACCAAATGGAAGGTAGTCAAATGTTTGATGAAATGATTCAAGGAATCAAAACTGATACAGTTAAATATATCTTCCATGTTCAAATGGAAAAGGCTCCAGAAAGAGAAAGAGTAGCTAAAGAAACTTCAGCTGTTCATGCAGGAGCTGATGGGGATTCAAAGTCAACAAAGAGAGAGCCTGTAAGAAAGAAAATGGAAATTGGCAGAAATGAACCATGTCCATGTGGTAGTGGTAAAAAGTATAAGAACTGCTGTGGAAGAGAAGCATAGAATATGTATAGGCTAGCCATTTGATGGTTAGCCTTTTTAATAGTGAAGGAGATGATTATATGATACTTGAGCTAGAAAAGGAAATGAGTAAGGTTCCTAGCTTAAAAGAGACTATAGAGGAAATGGGGGCTTCACTTTGACAAGGAAGCTTTAGAAAAACAATTAAAAGAATTAGAACTTCAAATGCAGGAAAACGGATTTTGGGATGATATAAAAAGGGCAGAAGAAGTTACAAAAGAAAGTAAAAGAATTAAAGATAAAGTTTCTAAACATGATGATTTTATAAGAAGAGTTGATGATATAGAGGTTCTTTATGAGCTTATGGAAGAGGATGATGATGAGTCAGCACAAGAAATAATATCTGAAGTAAGGGAATTAGAGAAGGAACTTTATCAATACAAAATAGAGATATTATTATCAGGAGAATATGATGGTAATGACGCTATCTTAACTTTGCATGCAGGAGTAGGAGGTTCAGATGCTAATGATTGGACTGAAATGCTTCTTAGGATGTATACAAGATGGTGTGAAAAGAAAGGTTTTAAGGTTGAAACTTTAGACTTATTAGAAGGTGATGAAGCTGGTATAAAGAGCGTTACTCTAAGAGTTAAAGGTGAGAATGCTTATGGATATTTAAAAGCTGAAAAAGGCGTTCATAGACTTGTAAGAATATCTCCTTTTAATGCTAATGGTAAGAGACAAACATCCTTTGCTTCACTTGAAGTATTGCCAGAGCTTACAAAAGAACAAGATATTGATATAAAGTCGGATGACTTAAAGGTAGATACTTATAGATCAGGTGGAGCTGGTGGTCAACACGTTAATAAAACAGAATCAGCGGTAAGAATAACTCACATTCCAACTGGAATAGTTGTACAATGTCAAAATGAAAGAAGTCAATTTTCTAATAGAGATACTGCTATGGCTATGCTAAAAGCAAAGTTAATAGAGTTAAAAGAAAGAGCACATAAAGAAAAAATAGAAGACTTAACTGGAGATTTAAAGGATATGGGATGGGGAAGTCAAATAAGATCTTATGTATTCCATCCTTATAGCATGGTTAAGGATCATAGAACTAATGTGGAAACATCGAATGTTAATGGAGTTATGGATGGGGATATTGATTTATTTATAAATTCATATCTTTCAAGTAGTAAATAAACTCAGATAAACTAAGGAGGCTATATATGAGAAGGGTGAATGGCGTAATATTTGATATGGATGGTCTTATTTTTGATACAGAAAGACTATCATTTAATGCATGGAGAGATATTTGTGCAGAAATAGGATATGAGATGGATAGAACTTTCTACTGTACTTTAATTGGAAGAAATCTTAAGGGATTTGGAAAGCTTATGATAGAAAAATTCGGTGAAGATTTTCCACTAGAAAGATTATATGAGAAAAAGATAAAGCATCAAATGAATGCTATTGAAAAAGATGGTATACCACTAAAAAGAGGAATTCATGAACTTTTAAATTATCTTAAGGAGAATGGGTATAAGGTTGCTGTTGCTACCTCTACCTCAAGAGATAGAGCAGAGTATTTACTTAAATTAGGTGGTGTATTAGAAAAAGCAGATTATGTTATCTGTGGGGATGAAGTTGTAAATTCTAAGCCAGACCCAGAGATATTCTTAAAAGCGGCAGAAAAGCTAGGAGTAGAACCAAAAGAGTGTATGGTTTTAGAGGATTCAGGTGCTGGAATAGAAGCAGCCTATAGTGCAGGAATGTTAGGAGTAAATATTCCAGATATGAAAGAACCAGATGAAAATATGAAATCTAAATCATATAGGATATGCGAAAGTTTATTAGATGTAATTGATATATTAGAAAATGTTTAGTATTGATAGTGTATTAGAGATTTTCGGACAATATAGAGAATTTGCAATTTTTATATCTATAATAATTAGTATTATAATTGCTTTACTAGGAGTAGTTCCATCCATATTTGTAACTGGAGCTAATATTATATTTTTTGGACCAATTTGGGGATTTATAATATCCTTACTTGGTGAAAGTATAGGGGGATATATAAGCTTTAAAGTTTATAGGTTAGGTTTTAAAAAAAGTATTACCTCTATATTAGGAAAGTATAGGTTAGTTGATAATTTAGTAAAGAGTAAAGGTTTGAAAGCTGGTGTTCTTATTTTTGAAGGAAGACTAATACCATTTATTCCTTCAGGATTTATAACTTTAGGAGCAGCATTAAGTAGTGTAAATTCATTTATATTTGTTGTAACAACCTTTTTAGGAAAGATACCGTCAATAGCCTTAGAGGCTTTAGTAAGCTATGAATTCATAAATGCAAATGAAGGTATCATTAAACTTATAATTACTATAATTGCTTTAATTCTATTATGGTTAACTATTAAAAAAAGAAATAACAGTTAAAAGGAAGTTATCAATAGATAACCTCCTTTTTTTATATAAGAAAGATGCATAGTATTAACCTATATTAAAAGTTTATAAAATATATTAACATTTTGTGGTAAAATATGTTTGTAGGAGAGGATATTATGAGAAAAGCAGTAGAATTATTAATGAAGGATTTTATGTTAACAGTAGATATGCTAGAGCCTATTAGAAGAGGAAGCGCAAAGATTATTTATTTATCTTCCAAAGGAATATTGATATATGAAAAGGTCTCTAAAGCCTATATGATGTATGCATTAGATGAAAAAACAACTAAAAATATAGTTAATATGATTCCGAAAGATGCAGAGTTGATAGTTGGACATAAAGAGTTAGATTTTAGGTTATTAGAAGATAGATTTAAGCTTTATGAAAAGATGGTGTGTTTTAATGTAATATATACAAAAGAAAAACCAATTGATATTGGAAATTCAGAGGTTACTATAAAACTATTATCAGAAGACTATGCTTATAAAGTTAGTGAAGTATATTCTAAATCTATAACTGTATTAGATGGATATGTAGAAGATAGAATAAGAAATTATGCAGTATATGGAGCTTTTATTGATGGAAATTTATGTGGCTTTATTGGCTATCATAAAGAAGGCTCAATAGGTATGCTTGAGGTATTACCTGAATATAGGGGAAGGGGTATAGCCTTAAGACTTCAGGCTGTAGCTACAAACGAAAGAATAAAGTCTGGAGCTTATGCTTATGGACAAGTTATAGAAGAAAACATTAAGTCTTTAAATTTACAGAAGAAATTAGGTTATGAAATATCAGAAGATAAGGTATACTGGTTAATTAAATAGTTATAGGGGGAATATAAGTGTTTGAAGACATTAATAGAGAACTGAGAGAATGTAAGGATAATATTTTATTAAAGGAAACCTTAGAAGAAAAATTAGCTACTTTAGAAGATACTTACTATAAAAAGAATAATGTCTTAGAAGGGTTAGAAGAAAAGCTAAATAAAGAATTTAAGGATGTAGAGAAATTTAATAAAATATCAGTGGTTAATATAATAAGTACTATATTTAATTGTAGGGAAGAAAAGTTATACAAAGAAGAACAAGAATATCTAGAGGCAAAGTTAAGATACGAAGAATACAGAGTTACTGTTGAAGCGTTAAAGAATGATTTAGAAACTACAAAAAGTAGAATTGAATCTATTAGTAATTATGAAGAGAGATATGAAGAGCTTATTCAGCAAAAGTCAGAGATATTAAAGGGGATAGACTTAAATAAGAGGTTAGAACTTGAAGAAATAGAAGATTCAATAAACAGATATGTAAAGGAAGGTATAGAGATAAAAGAAGCAATAGATGAAGCTATTAATTGTGATTTCACAGTTAATTCTGCATTAAAATATCTTAATGATGCATCAGGGATGGCAACTTGGGACGTATTAGGTGGAGGAGCTGTTACGTCTATTATGAAACATGATGCTGTTAACTCAGCTAAAAAAGAAATAGAGAGATTAGGTTATGCTATAACAAAGCTAGAAAAAGAGCTAAGTGATATTAACATGATGAGCATATCAGGAAATTTTAATAATATAGAATCAAGTTATTTGGTAGATGTATTTTTTGATAATATATTTACAGATATAAGTGTAAGTAACAAGATAGATTCATCTTTAGGTAGCGTGAGAAATGTAAAAAATAAATTAGATAGATGTAAAGAAGAATTATATGAAAAAGAGAAAAATAATAATGAAGAAGTTATTAGGCTTAGAGAAAAGTATAAAGAATTAGTAGAAAGCTATATATAAATTTGAATATTAGGAAGAGAGAAGTTTTTAAATTTCTCTCTTTTTGCTGTATAGGAAAAGATAAAGTTTTAATTAACTATAAATTAAAGTTGATATTACAATTTTATATTAAAGAAATATAGAATCAAGGATAGTAATTTTATAATTTCTTTACCTTTATTTAGTACGAAGGGAATAGATATTTATTTTTATATGACTTGGAGTTTGCGATGGAACGGGAAAAATAAATATTAACCTAACCTTTTGTTGTGTTAATAGATTGGTAATTAAATTCCTTGGTAAGTAATGGTTTATATAAAAATAACCTTAAATTACTAATAGATTTTAAATACATATATTGTAAAATTAAGTGAAAATAGTATAATTATAAAATAGAAAAATAAATATGTACTAGCGTAATTGCTATTCATCATTAAAAATTATCATTACTTAATTTAAGTAATGTTTATATATATAAATATTATTAATGGGGAGGTAATTATGAGGGGGAAAAATAAGAAGTTCTTATCATTACTTACGGCTATTGCATTAGGAACTACTATGATTCTTGGTAATGGAATTAAGATTAGTGCTAAAGAAGATTTAGCATCAAAACTTAAGTCTGAGTTATTAAAGCAGATGAAAGAATCACAAGGAGAACTTTCAGAGCATAGCAAAGGCCAAAGTGAATTTGGAAAAGACTTTGATGAGAATGGCAATAAGCTAGATGAAAATGAGGAGATTAGAGTTATAGTTCAGCTAAAAGATTCACCTGCTATTATTTCAGAATCTAATGGTTATAATTCTAATGTTAAAACTAAGGAAAACACAGTTAAAGGTGCCCAACAAAGTGTGATAAAGAAGGTAGAAGCAATAACAGGAACAAAGGTCAAAAGAAGCTTTGGATATTTAGTTAATGGTTTCTCAATAAGCACTACAAGAAAAAATATAAATAAAATTAGAGCTATATCAGAAGTAAGGTCTGTAACTGAGGTTAGAAGATATTATCCAACCATGGCATATGCAGATGAGATAACAGGAGCTACTAGTGTATGGAGTGAATTAGGTTGTAAGGGTGAAGGAATGGTAGTGTCCATAATAGATAGTGGTATTGATTATAGACATAAGGATTTAAAGGTTACAAATAATGATGTTAAGTTAACACAAAGTAATATGAATACTGCTATTGAACAACTTGATTACGGTAAGTACTTTACTAATAAGGTTCCATATGGATATAACTATGCAGATGGAAATAATGACATTATTGATGTTGGAGGTGCAGGCGAACATGGTATGCATGTAGCTGGAATTGTGGGAGCCAACGGATCTTCAGATGAAGTAGAAGGATTAATGGGTGTTAAGGGGGTTGCTCCAGAGGCACAACTTCTAGCAATGAAGGTATTTTCTAATAATCCTGAAATAAAAGGAGCATATGATGATGATATAATTGCTGCTATTGAAGACTCTGTTAAATTAGGAGCAGACGTAATTAATATGAGCTTAGGATCAGATGCAGGATTTAGTGATCCTGATGATCCACAAGAAGTAGCTATAAAGAATGCTACAGATAAGGGTGTTTTATGTGTAATATCAGCTGGTAATGCACAAGTATCTACAAGTTCAAGCTCATGGGAGCAACCTCATAATTTATTTGGAACTATTGATACAGGTTTAATAGGTTCTCCATCAACAGCTTCTGATGCTTTATCAGTTGCATCTATGGAAAATACATCAGCAATAGGACCAGCATTAACTTATACAACAATGGGTAATGCTATTGGAAAAGTTCAATATTCAAAGGTAAGTGGATCTAATTACGACTCTCTATCAAATAACCATGAATTAGTTTATTGTGGTATAGGTAGCGAAAGTGACTGTACAAATGCAGATGGTAAGATAGCTTTAATTATTAGAGGAGATATAAGCTTTACAGAAAAATATAATAATGCTATAAACGCAGGTGCTTCGGCAGTTATTGTATATAACCATGCAGATGGTGGAAATGAAACTATATCTATGGCAGTTGATAATGTTATAGCTGATAAACCTATATTTAGTGTAGGATATTCAGATGGTGAAAAGTTAAGATCTCTAATAACATCAGGGGATAGTACAATAAAGTTTGAGCAAGGTGGAGCGTTATCAAGCGAAAATATAGATAAGGGTGATATGTCTCAATTTACTTCATGGGGCCCAACACCAAGCCTAGAATTTAAGCCTGAAATAACTGCACCAGGTGGAGATATTTATTCTCTTGCAAATAATAATGGTTATCAAAGTATGAGTGGTACATCTATGGCTGCACCACACACTTCAGGTGCTCAAGCTTTAATTATGCAAGGCATTAAAGCTAATGGTCTAAATTTATCAGGAAGAGATTTAGTTACATTTGCAAAGAATACTGCAATGAATACATCAGTTCCTATGACTGACAAGTATGGAGATGGAGCAATTCCTTATTCTCCAAGAAGACAAGGAGCTGGGCTTTTACAAATAGGAAATGCAATAAATAACAAAGTGATGGTTACTAATTCTAATGGACAAGCATCTGTAGCTTTAAAGGAAATTGGAAATGACACAAGCTTTATCTTAACTTTAAAGAATTATGGAAATGAAGAAATAACTTATTCTATTCCAGAAGTTAAGGTATATAGTGAAGTAACTGATCAAGTTGGATATATTCATGAAGTTGAACTTGAAGGTGCCTCAATAACTTTTGATAAGTCATCAGTAACAGTACCAGTTAATGGAACTGCTACAGTAACTTGTACTTTAAATCTTTCATCAGCTGTTACAGTACAAAAGTTTGTTGAAGGATTTGTAAAGTTTGTAGGTAATGAAAATACACCTTCTTTAGTAATGCCATTTATGGGGTTCTATGGAGATTGGTCTGCTGAAAAAATAGTAGATGATCCTGAATACACTGATGGTTCAACTTCTAGTATTACTGCAGAAACAGCTTTAATTGGAGTTTCTGGTGAAAGTTTATCTTATATTGGAGCAGTTAATAATGGACAATATACAGTATTTGATAAGAGTAAGATGGCCTTTTCTCCTAATAATGATGGTACTTTAGATGAAGTAATGCCATATTTATATATGCTTAGAAATTCTAAAGAACTTAAGATTCAAATTTTAGATGAAAATGGGGATGTTTTATCTGAAATATATAAAGAGAATAATGTTAGAAAGAATCTTCTTGAAGAATATATTAATGGAACTAGTGGTCCTAAGTTAGTTAGTGAAGGAGCTTGGGATGGAACACTATATAATATGAATACTGGTAGATATGAAAATGCTGAAGACGGTAATTATTATATTAGAGTAGTTAATAAAGTTGATTTACCAAATGCAACTCCTCAAAACTTAGATATGCCAATTATGGTAGATACAGTTGCTCCAGAAATAGATATTCTTGGAGTTGAGAGTATTGCAAGTGATAATAATAGTGTTAACTATGTTTTAAAATGGAAGTCTAATGATGAAGCTTCAGGATTAAGTGATACCTTTGTAGTTATGATTGGAGATAAAATGCTTGTATTATCTGAAGATAATATAAGTAAAGATTCTAATGGTAACTACTACGCTATAATTCCTTTTGCACTTGAAACTACTAATGATGTAGTAGTTGCTACAATGGATAATGCAGGTAACTTTGGATTAGACCAAGAGGTTATTTCAAATGTTACAAATGCAGATGTTAAATTTACTAATATATCTAATGGTATGATTATTTCAGCAGATATGTTGGCTGATGGTAAGTATAATATAACTGGTTTAGCTAATGATTCAGTGGGAGCTTTAAAGATAAATGGTGAAGATGTAGAAATAGAAAATAACAGATTTAATTATCCATTATCAGTAGTTGAGGGAGTTAATGAAGTAAGTCTATATGCAGAAGATAGGGACGGAAATACTATAGTTAGAACAAGTATACTAGTATTATTAGATACTATTGCACCAGCTATTTCTGTTACACCGGACATAGGAACTGTATCACCTTACTATACAACTACAGAAGATTCTATAAATCTTCAGGTATCAGTTTCTGAAATAAATGAGTTTACTGGAAATTATGTTGAGGCATACCTAGGAGTTAATAGTGAAGATTTACAGCCTATATCCTTAGATGCAGATGGAAAAGGAAGCGTAGAAGTGAATCTTACAGATGGATTAAATGGTATATCTATAATAGCATCAGATGCAGCTGGAAATATATCTTATAAAGATATGGTTATTTCTAGGTATAGTGAAGATAATAACTTATCAGTTGAATTCTATAATTTAGAAGCATTTAATATTATTTCAGCTCAATTAACAGAAAATGATTTTTATACAATTGAAGGTAAGTTAAGCAATAAACCTGGAGTCTTTAAGATTTCTGGAGAAGATGTAACTGTAAAGGATGATTTAACATTTGAATTTAAGCAAAAACTAGAACAAGGCACAAATAGGATTAACGTTTATTTGGAAGATAAGGACGGAAAAGTTATTGTTAATAAGAACTATAAAGTTCTTTATGATTCAAAAGCACCATCAGTATCATTTGATTTGAATGTTAGGGATGATAATAAAGTTTACACTAACAATGAAAACTTCACTTTAAAAGGAAATGTTACAGATAATCTATATGGATATTCCCTATATATAAATGGTGAAGCAGTATTAAATTTAGATCAAATGTTTGTAGAGGGAGAAGATAAATTACAAAGAGAGTTCTCTAAGAATATAACATTAGAACAAGGTGTTAATAATGTGTTAGTAGAAGTTGTTGATATGATGGGAAATAATGTTGCTCAATATATTCCTGTTATATTAGATAAGGAAGCTCCAGCGAAGCCTTCTATAAACTTAAGCGCTACAGAGTTAACTAATAAACCTGTTAATGTAACAATTACTTCTAATGAAACTCAAATTGATAAGATTGAATATAGTTTTGATGGAGAAAATTATACTGAATATAACGGACAATTCTCAGTAGGTATATCTTCTAAGGTATATGCAAGAGTAATTGATTATGCAGGTAATGTAAGTGAAGTTGAATTAGCTGATGTTAAGATAGATACTGAAGCTCCGCAAGTAAATATTACAAATATAGGTGAAGGACAAGAATTCACAGAATCAGTAACACCTAATGTTGTTTGTAATGATGAAGAAGCTACAATTACTCTTTTATTAAATGGAAACCCATATGATGGAGAGGAAATTGCTGCTGAGGGAGAATATACTTTAGAGGCATATGCTACAGATAAGGCTGGAAATAAATCTTTAGTTGTTACAAGACACTTTAAGATTGTTTCAGATTCTGGTGTAATAACACCACCTAGTGGAGGAGATACAGAGAATCCGGGTAAGCCTGGTGATACAAATAATACTGATGGGACTACAAATAATACAAATAATACTCAAGGAACACCATCAAAAACCGGAGACAATAATTCGATGACAGTAGTAATAGTACTTGTTGCTTTAATGCTATGCTCTGGAGCAGCAATAGTATTTATTAAGAAAAAAAAGAAAGTAGAATAAAAGGAAGCTACCTTGGGTAGCTTCTTTTTTTGTGGTAAACAGTGGATAAAAATTATTTTGCAATTTCTGTTTTGCTTTTATAAAATATTACAATAGAGATATAATCAACTATGTTATAGGAGTGAGAATTATATGAAGGAAAATATATTAGTTATAGAAGATGACGAAAGCATAAATAATTTAATTTATAAGATATTAATTAAGCAAGGATATAATGTTAGACAAGCCTTTTCTGGAACAGAAGGAAAGATGCTTTTAAATATGTATAACTTCCAGTTAGTATTATTAGATCTAATGCTTCCTGGAATGACTGGAGAAGAAATAATTGGTGATATTAGAGAAACTAAAAATATGCCTATAATAGTTATTTCAGCTAAAACAGCCTTAGATGATAAAGTAAATGTTCTAAAAATAGGTGCAGATGATTTTGTATCCAAGCCATTCGATATAAAAGAAATATTAGCTAGAGTTGAAGCGCAGCTTAGAAGATACACTAAGTTTTCTATAGGAGAAAGCTCAAAAAAAATGCTTAAGTATAAAGAGTTAATATTAGATAAAGAGCAAATAGAAGTTAGGGTTAAGAATGAAAGAATTACGCTAACAGGGAAAGAGTTTTCTATATTGGAGTTATTAATGAGCAATCCTAAAAAAGTATTTACTAGAGAGAACTTATTTGAGCATGTGTGGAATGATGAGTTTTTAGGAGATGATAACACAGTAAATGTTCATATGAGTAATTTACGTTCAAAAATTAGTAGTATTGATAAAGATAATGAGTACATCAAAACTGTATGGGGAATAGGATTTAAATTAGCTGATTAACTTAATACTTTCTTAATGTTTTCTTTAAGATATCTTGTTTTATTGATTTTACAATAGGAATTGTAAGAGAGCTCTTAAAGAGAAAATATAGAGGAAGGGATGATAAATATGAAAGAAAATGTACTTGTTACAAGAAATTTAAGTAAGAAGTATGGAGATAAATATGTAGTAGATAAAGTTAATCTAACAGTTAATAAAGGTGATATATATGGACTAATTGGAAAAAATGGTGCTGGTAAAACTACAATAATCAGAATGGCATTATCTTTAGCCAATATTACAGATGGTGAAGTGGAGTTGTTTGGGAAGACTTCGGAAAAGGACAGGATAAAAGTACATTCGAAAATAGGATGTCTTGTAGAATCACCATGTTTTTACCCATATTTATCTGCAAAAGAAAATTTAGAGTATTATAGGATTCAAAGAGGAATAGTAGGAAAAGAATGTGTTGATGAAGCATTAAAACTTGTAGGCCTAGAAGATGTAGGAAAGAAGAAATTTAAAGGTTTTTCACTTGGGATGAAGCAGAGATTAGGAATTGCACTAGCCATTATGGGAAACCCAGATTTATTAATATTAGATGAGCCTATTAATGGATTAGATCCTATGGGGATTAAAGAAATAAGACAACTTTTAATAAATTTAAATAGGGTTAAAAATATTACTATTTTAATATCTAGTCATATATTAGGAGAACTTTCTCAACTTGCTACTTGCTATGGATTTATTAATGATGGGAAATTAGTAGAAGAGATATCAGCAGAGAAATTAGCAGAAAAATGTAAGCACTGTTTAGCGATTAAGGTAGATAATGCTGAAAAAGCAGCAACAATATTAGAGGAAAAATTAAATTGTAATAAATATGAGGTTTTAAATAATAACTTAATTAATGTTTATGAATATTTAGAAGAGCCATTTATAGTTAACAAAGAGCTACTTAATGGAGGGGTTATGGTGTCCTCTTTAGATAAGGTGGGAAGTAGTTTAGAGGATTATTTCATCAACCTAATAGGGGGCGAAAAAAATGGTAAAGTTAATTAAAGCTGATATTTATAGGTATTTAAGAAGTCCATTTATGTATAGTGTATGTGGAGCTTTAGTTGTAGGTATAACTTTGGTTATGTTGTCCGCCAAGGGGACTCTAAATATAAATATAGTAGAGTTAAGAGGAATAACAAGAGCTGAAATGATAAACTTGATTTGCGATTTTAACGCTTTTACATTCTTTTTCTATTTAATGATGATATTTGGAGTGGTTTTAGTAGAAGAGTATAGGAATGGAAGCTTGAAAAACTTAATTTCTTCTAACGTATCAAGAACTAAGATATTCTTTAGTAAGTTTATAGTACAAGTTATTCTTGCATATATAGTAGCAACTATTTGTATGATAATTTTTCTATTATTACTTAGTTTATTAGAACCAGGAGAGGGTTACAATAAAGAACTTATTATAGAGTTTATTAAAAGGTTTTATATAAGCACAATTCCGTATATAGGAGGGATTTCTATAGTAAACTTTTTAGGAGTTATTTTTAAAAAGCAATCTATAGTATGTATAATATACTATTTTATATTGATGCAAATTTCTAATGTGATTTATATTATTGAAAGAACAGTATGGAGTGGTATAGGAAAAGTTCAATGGATATTTTTATCTACCCAAGTTGGAGAGGTATCAACATTATTTTCAGGTTGGGGAGAGTTACCTAAAGTGTTTACAGTAAGTTTATGCTATATAATCTTGTTTACCGCGGCTTCTGTTAGTATCTATAAGAAACAAGAAGCTTAAGAGGGGGAAGGGTTATGTTAAACATAGTAAAATCAGAACTGTACAAATTTATTCATAGACCGTATATCTATGTTTTTAATGGTGTGTTATTAGGAATAACATTTTTGGTATTTGCATTATTTATATTTGAAGGAAGTACTACGAAACTATATGTAATAGAGAAAGTTTCAAACTTAGGAATAGAAGCAGCTCTTTTTATGTTAGCATTCTTGGGAGTGCTTTTTGGTGAAGAGTTTAAGTATGGAACAATAAAGAATACAGTAACTTCAAATGTATCTCGAGGTAAGATATATATAGCTAAATTTATTGGTCAAGGTATTATGGGAACTATAACATTTATATTAATAGTTTTAGCTTTAATCATAGGGATGTGTTTTTTAGAAGGTGGAGAAGGTTATACAAGCGAGATTTTTAGAAGCTTTATTATAAGGATATTATGTGTATACCCAATTTTTATTGGGAGCCTTGCAATCGCAAACTTTTGGGTTGTATTATTAAAAATAGATAGTATGGCGCCAGCAATGTATATTTTTTCTTTGGCTTTATCAGAAGGCATTATAGCTAATTTAGGTAGAAGGGCATTGAGCGGAGTAAGTATATTAAGGAGATGGCTTATAATTCCACAAGCATATATAGTTGGTAATTTTAATGCTACAAATGATATGATGATTCATGTTTTATGGGTTGGAATTTTTACAGTTATATTTTTTACTGCCATATCATTATTGATTTTTAGGAGAAGAGAAGTTTAATAAAAGGAAGGTGAGTGTAGTGCAAAATTTAATAATAAGTATATTACTAGTATTTCTTTGTATTACAATTACCTTACTTATTTTAAGACGTAAGGAGATTGAAAAATTAACTGAAAAATTAAGAGAAATAAATGATAGTGAGACCAATGAAGAGCTTAGAATGGGATATCCTAATAGTAATATAGAAGATTTAATAGAAGAAATAAATAAATCTTTAAAGATTAATAAGAAAATAACTGAAGAATATAAAAAGAAGGATATAGAACTAAGGCAATCTATTGCAAATATATCTCATGATCTAAGAACTCCATTAACATCTATAATAGGTTATATTCAATTAATTCAGGATGAGGATATAACTAAGAAGGAGAAAAAACAATATATATCTATTTTAGAATCAAGGTCTAACAATTTAAAAGAATTAATATCTAGTTTTTATGATTTATCAAGATTGCAAGCAGATGAATATGTTATTGATTGTGAATGGGTTAGTTTAAGTAATATTTTATGTGACCATATAGCTTCATTCTATAGTGAATTTATTAGCAAGGGATTAGAACCAAAGATTGATATTGAAGAGAATATCCCGTTAGTATACGGTGACAAAAAAGCTATAAATCGAATTTTTACTAATCTAATTCAAAATGCTCTAAAGCATGCAGAGGGAAACTTATCAATTGAGCTAAAAAAAGAAAAAGATGGAGTGTTGATAAGCTTTAGCAATGATGCAAGTAGTTTAGGAGATGAAGATTTATCAAGAATATTTGAGAGATTCTTTACTGCTGATAGAATGAGAACAGGACAAAATACGGGATTGGGTCTTGCAATAACTAAAATTTTGGTGGAGAAGCAAGGTCAGAAGATTTGGACAGAAAAAATTGATAATAGGTTATATATAAAAATACGATGGCTTATAGCTTAATGTTTTATTTAAAATGTGTTATAAAAATATACTAATACCAATATTTAAATATTTATGTATGTATTTATTTATGAGAATTTTGTAAAGCCAGAGTTTTTCCACAGATTTTTATTAACTAATTTAGGAGAGCTTAACCTAAGAAAACTTAATATAGGTGATGGAGAATGGATGTTTAATAATTGGTTTAATTGAGTAGTTAGATTGGATGAAGAAGTAGGAAGTGTTCATAGAGGATATTGTATTTTAAGACAGTGGAGGAATAAAGAAATTACTTCTGAAGCCTTTTCAGCAGTTATAAAATTTTTAGTGGAAGAGGTTGACTTAAAATTATAGAGATTAGATAAAAAATTATATTTTATATGACTATATAAATTGAAAGGATAGCTCAACAACGTGTGAGCTACCCTTTTTTAAATATTTAAATCTTCATCTTTTATTACAATATGTTTTAATTTAACTAATCCAATAAGTAATAAGGCAATAGAAGTTAAGGCAAAAAGGATTAGTGTTTTTGAGTTATAGAAAATTAATATTATATTATTGTAAGCATAATCTATTGTCTTACATTCTACAACTTCATAGACTTGAGAGATTCCTCTAGTTGATATTTTGTCTACAGTATCATTTGGAGTATGAATATTGGTGGTATTAGAATGAGATAATGTTAATGAGTCAAAGCCATCATTACAGAAGCTAGCATGATCGCTTGAATCTTGATAAGTAACCTTATTTTCAATATCAAAGTTAGAACATATCTCAGTTAAGCTATCCATTAAAGGAGTAGTTTTATCAAGATTAGATGCACTACTCATCATAGTTATTGGATAATCTTCACATCCTACCATATCAAAATTGATTATTTCTGCACCACTTAATTCATCCTTATATTTATCTGCAAAAGCCTTAGAACCCAGTAGACCAAATTCTTCTGCATTTAAAGCAACGAATATAATATCACGCTCTGGAAGCCTTAAAGTAGAAAAGGTTTTTGCTAGTTCAAGCAAGAAGGCTGTGCCTGATGCATTATCTAAAGCTCCAGAATAAACTGTTCCTAAGCTGTCAGCACCTAAATGGTCAAAGTGTGCAGTAAATACTAAAGGTGGTAGGTCTTTTGATGTACCTTCAATCATACCACAAACATTGTATATGTTTTTTTCTTCAACTTTATATGGCAAACTTACATCTAAGGTATATCCCATTCTTATACCATCTAGTATTGCGTTAAAAGTATCAATATTTATCTCTATAACAAAAGAATATGGAGCCTCATTCCAAAAAGAGCTTCTAAAGGAGGATTCTTTATTTAAGTTAGAGGTAAAAAAGTATGTCTCATTATTTTTATGAAATGCAAATCCACTTTTATATATGTCATACTTATCATTCTTTGTAAATTGAATAGAGGTTGTTTTGAAATTAAGCATGTCCTCTTTGAATTGATCACCTAATTTAAACTCTTGCACAACAGATTCGCCTGCCAACAATTTAAGAGTAGGGGTGCCTCCTGTGAAAATAGGAGCATTTACATTAAAGCTTTGTTTATACTCATTATTTAAAGGTTTAAGATTAAGTTCTTTAAATAGTTCTTCTATTTCATTTGCAACTCTTTCATTTTCAGAACTTCCAGAAAGTCTTCCTTTAAGTTCTTCTGAAGAAAGATATTCTATATTTTTTTTAACATTTGAAGGATTGAAGTTGTAGTAACTACTTTTGAAAAATATACAAACTATGAGTCCAGTTAAGGAAAGTAAGGTGGCAATGCTGTAAATAATTTTTTTCATAATAAAACCCCGAATTAATAGTTATTCATTTAATACTATTAATTCAGGGTCAATATTATGATTATGTTAGTCTGGTCTTTTATAGAGCATATCCATTAATGCGTAAACAACTGTAAGTAATAGTGCGGCATATATAACCATATTTAATTTTCCGTAAATAATTCTAAGAACTATTCCTACAGTGATTGCAGTTAAAATTAAATAGTTTATAAATTTATTTAATCCAGATCTGCTTGTACATATTACAGATGTAGAAGAAAAAACTATTAAAACAATTGTTATAAAAGATAAGGAACTTCCTAAAACATTATTAAATTCTATTATTTTAAAATAATCTAATACTAAGAGGCTTATTAAAAAAAGTAATGCTAGAGAGACTATTTTTTGTATCATTTTATTCATCAAATCACCTACTGTAAAATATTTACAAATTATATTATATCAAAAGGTTACATAATATGAAAGGATAAGTTCTACTTTATTTTTTATAAATTCTAGGGGAGAATAACTTTATAATTTCCTTACCTTTAGTATGAGTGGTGGATATTTGTTTTGATGCGATTTGGAGCTTTGTGATGGAACAAGCGAAATAAATATCCACGCCACCTTTTTTATTGTAATACGTACTTATCTCAAATGGTATTTTGTTATTTTGTATAGCAATTTAGAATAATTTATTTATTAGCGTATTGTAAAAAAAGTAATAATGCATAATATTTGTATGGGGTTGTGTGTTATTAAATATAAAAGGTGGCGTGATGTATGAAAAAGATTTTAACTATAGCATTAGTTGCAGTGGGTATGCTAGGACTTTGCTTTTTTGTTTCTGAAGGAAGTAGTGAGTTAAAGGGGACTTATATAAGCAGTAATCAGGATAATAATTATATAGTGCAAATAACTGTTGATAAGGAATCTAATACTTTTGTTGAATATATCGACCAAAGAGAGGTTGATAGGGGAACTATTGATAAAAATACTAATAGTAATTATACCTTTAAAAGCAATAAACAAGAGTTTGAAGTAGTGTTAAAAGGTAATAATAGTTTTGATGTTTTGATAGGTAAAATTAATGGAATTGAACCAATTACACTTAAGAACTCAACTGATGTAAATACCTATTTTTCAACAAACTTTGGAGATGAGGAGAAATATAATAACTTAATATCTTCTAGATAAGAATGCGATGATGAAGACTAGAAAAAGTTTAATTTTCTAGTCTTTTTATTTTATAGTTTAATAATATCTAAATCATCTGGTACATAGATAGTTCCATTAAAAACTTCTTTACCTTCATTAATATAGCGTTCCTTTCTTGTAGCTAAGTTTTTATCTTCAGCATGATATAGAATTACAGTTCCTACATTAAGTTTTGCTGCGTTCTCACAAGCATCCTTTGATGTAGCATGATGCTTTTCATAAGGTTTAAAAATTTCTCTATCTTTATAAGAACAAAAGGCTTCATGCATAAGATAATCTGTATTTATACAGTAATCTTTAACATATTCTCTATAGGGTTCGTCACCAAGGAAAGTAAGAGATTTACCATTTAGGAGATAAGTTTTAAATCCATGTTGAAGTTGTTTAGTGCTCTTTATATCAAAAAACATAGTTTTTCTTCCAAGTATTTCAGCTTCATCACCATTATTTATTGGTATGAAGAGTACTCTGCTATCAAAGAATTTTGTGAATTTATTTTGCAGTACATAAGAACTTATACTCTTGATAGCATCTATTGAAGATTGGTGACAGTATATATTTAAGTTTCCTTCATATTTTCCCTTGAGAATATTATTACACACAGCTCTTATAACCCATATAGAACCTAATATATGGTCGTTATGGTTATGTGAAATAAACATATTATGAATTTTATTAATAGGGATTCCAGATTTCTCTAAGTTGGTAAGAATGGTATTCCCCCCACCACAATCAACTAAAAAGTACTCATCATTGTTAGAAATAGTAAAGCAGGTATTATAGCATTTGGTAACCATAGCAGAGCCTGTACCAAGCATGTTTATCTTTTCCATTAACACTTTCTCCTTTGCAGTATAAATAATAATTATTATAAAGAGAGGAAGAAAAAATCACAAGAAAAGAAAAAAGTGATTTCAATAATATTGAAAAAAATGATATTATAGGATGGTGAAAGAGGTTTAAAGGGGGAAGAATATATGGATTATCCAAAGATGATACTTTTTGACTATGGACAGACTCTTATTGAAGAACAAAAATTTAATAGGTTAGAAGGATTAAATGTTCTTTTAGGTAAAGCAACTAAGAATCCTAATAATATTAGTGCAGAGGAAGTATTTGATTTTTATACTGAACTAAATATTGAAATTGGAAGAGAAGGTGATGGCAAAAAGTTTTTTAATAGTATAGAGGTCCATAATTATTGTTTTCAAAATTATTTGTATGATTATTTTGGAATTGAGTTTGATCTTACTCAAAATGAGATGGATAGAATATTCTGGGATGCTTCAGCACCAGGAAAACCAGTAGAAAATATTGAACTTTTATTAAACTTTTTACATGAAAAAGGAATAAGAACTGGTGTTATTAGTAACTTAAGTTATAGTGGAGAAACCTTGAAAAACAGGATAAATACTCTTCTTCCTAATAATCATTTTGAGTTTATTATTGCATCAAGTGAATATATGTTTAAGAAACCTCATAAAAGAATTTTTGAATTAGCACTTAGAAAAGCTAATTTAGAGAGTAAGGATGTATGGTTTTGTGGCGATAATGTAATTGCTGATGTTGAAGGAGCTAGTTTATGTGGTATGAAACCTATGTGGTTTAAAGGAGCACTTAGAGAAGAAAAATATACACCAATGGTTGATTATATAGAAATTAATAATTGGATAGAGCTTAAGAAGTTATTAGAAGAGTAACTATTATTTTCAAAAGGAATAAAAAAGCATATAATAGAAAAATACTATTAATATAGAGGTAAATCTTAGGAGGAAAAAATGGTAAGTATTGAAGAAAGATTAGCCAAGGAATTAGAACTAAAGCTTGGAGTAGTAAATAATGTAGTAGAAATGCTAGATGAAGGAAACACAGTTCCTTTCATAGCTCGTTACAGAAAAGAAAAAACAGGTGGACTTTCAGATGAAGTTTTAAGAAAGTTTTCTGAAAGATTAACTTATTTAAGAAATTTAGATGAGAGAAAAGCTGATGTTTCTAGGCTTATAGAGGAGCAAGGAAAGTTAACTGAAGAAATAACAGAAGCATTAGGTAAGGCTGAAACTTTAACTGAAGTGGAAGATATATATAGACCATATAAGCCAAAGAAGAGAACAAGAGCAACTATAGCTAAAGAGAAGGGATTAGAGCCATTAGCTAATCTTATATTAGAAGGTGCATTCAAAGGAGATTTACTTCAGGAAGCTTCTAAGTATATAGATGAAGAAAAGGGAGTTGAAAAAGCAGAAGGTGCAGTATCAGGTGCTTTAGATATAATTGCAGAAGGAATTTCAGAAGAAGCTAAGTACAGAAAATTCATAAGGGAATTAGTAATGAGGGAAGGATTAATAGAATCTAAGGGGTCTTCAGAAGAAACAACTCCTTATGAAATGTACTATGACTATAGTGAAGAGGTTAGAAAGATACCTCCACATAGAATATTAGCTATTAATAGAGGGGAAAAAGAGAAGATTCTTTCTGTTAAGATAACAATTGGAGAAGATAAGATTATATCTTACTTAGAAAGAGAAATCCTTAAGGGAAATGAAGTTTCAGATGAGCAGTTAAAGTTAGCAATTAGAGATGCTTACAAGAGATTAATATTCCCTTCAATAGAAAGAGAAATAAGAAGTGAATTAACTGATAAGGGTGAAGAAGGAGCAATTTTAATTTTTAAGGAAAATCTTAAGGCTTTACTTATGCAAGCACCTATTAAAGGAAAGACTGTTATGGGATATGACCCTGGGTTTAGAACAGGATGTAAGATAGCAGTATTAGATAGTACAGGTAAATTCCTTGAAAATGTAGCAGTATATCCAACAGTTCCAAGGAGAGATATTGTAGGAGCTAAGAAGACATTAAAGGAATTAATATATAAATATGATGTAGATGTTATTTCTTTAGGAAATGGTACAGCATCAAGAGAATCTGAAGAAGTTATTGCAGAAATGATTTCTGAAATTAAGAAAGAAAGTGGAAAAGAAGTAGCTTATGTTATAGTTTCAGAAGCAGGAGCTTCAGTTTATTCAGCGTCAGAACTTGCAACTAAGGAATATCCTGATTTAGATGTTACTGTAAGAGGAGCAATATCCATAGGTAGAAGATTGCAAGACCCTATGGCAGAACTTGTGAAAATTGATCCTAAAGCAATAGGAGTTGGTCAATATCAACATGATGTTACTCAAAAAAGGTTAGAGGAATCTTTAAAAGGCGTAGTAGAGGATTCAGTAAATAAGGTTGGTGTAGACTTAAATACAGCAACTCCAAGCCTTTTAACATATGTTTCAGGTATAAATGCAGCTATAGCTAAGAATATAGTTGATTATAGAGATGAACAAGGTGGATTTAAAGCAAGAAAAGAGCTTTTAAAAGTTAAGAGATTAGGTCAAAAGGCATATGAGCAATGTGCTGGTTTCTTAAGAGTTCAAGAAAGTAAAGAACCTTTAGATAACACTGCTGTTCACCCAGAATCATATAAGGAAGCTAAGGAACTTATAAAGTTACTAGGATATACTAGTGAAGATTTAAAGAACAATAAGCTTTCTGATATTGAGGATAGAGTTGCAGAAAAGGGATTAAAGAACATAGAAAAAGAATTAGAAATTGGTGAAATGACATTAAAGGATATAATTAAAGAACTTCAAAAGCCAGGTAGAGACCCAAGAGATGAAATGCCAAAGCCTATTTTAAAGACTGGTGTAATTAACCTTGAGGACTTACAACCAGGTATGGTTCTTATGGGAACTGTAAGAAATGTTTCTGATTTTGGTGCCTTTGTTGATATTGGAGTTCACCAAGATGGATTAGTTCATAAGAGCCAAATGGCTAATAGATTTGTAAAGCATCCACTTGATATTGTTAAGGTTGGAGATGTAATAAAGGTTAGGGTAATGGAAGTAGATACAAAGAGACATAGAATTGCTTTAACTATGAAAGATATTAAGGAAGATGAGTAGAATATAATGTTTAGAGAGAAGTCTAAGGTGGCTTCTCTCTTTTGACTGTATAAAAAATTATAGTAAAAACTTGAACATACTTGTACATATATGTATAATATATTTGTAAATTAAATAAATCTTCAGGGCGGGGCGTAATTCCCCACCGGCGGTAAAGCCCGCGAGCTATTTTTAGCAGATTCGGTGAAACTCCGAGGCCGACAGTATAGTCTGGATGAAAGAAGGTAACGTATTAGGATTTAGTAGAGCTAGCTCTATAATAAGTGTGTTTTTTGTGGCCCTGATAATTATTATCAGGGCTTTTTTGTATTTAAAATCATATTTTCATACACTGAGGTGTATAAATAGTTTTCCGGAGGCTATATTAAATATGATTAAAAAGCTAAATTCTAATAAGCTACCCCAGAAGATTAACTTTTGGGAGGAGAAGGGAAAATGAATACTTCAAAAAATCTTAGTAAATTTGTTAAAATTGCATTACTTAGTGCAATTGCAGTGGTAATTATGCTTTTTGAAATACCACTAATACCATTATTTCCATGGTTAAAGATGGACTTAAGTGAGTTGCCAGTTCTTATAGGAGCTTTTGCCTTTGGACCAATGTCAGGTGTTATTATAGAAGGTTTAAAAATACTTTTAAATCTATTAATGACAGGAACTTCAACAGGTTTTGTAGGTGAACTTGCAAACTTTATAATAGGTGTATCTTTTGTAGTACCAGCAGCAATGATTTATCATAGAAATAAAAGTAGGAAGAGTGCTATTATTGGAATGATAGTTGGTGGACTATTTATGGAGGTAGCAGGAATTTTAGCAAATATATACTTGTTACTGCCTGTTTTTGGTATGTCAGGAAAGATTGATATGGCTCAATATGTAATGGTAGGTTTAATACCATTTAACGGACTAAAAGCTATTTTGGTATCGGCAATAACTATGTTAGTATATAAGAAATTATCTGTAAGTATATTTAAAGTTGATCCGGGTTTTGATAAATCCAAAGAATTAAGAAAAGAAAATTAGTGGAAATACAAAGGACTGTATTATTTATACAGTCCTTAATTTATTTGAGAGAGAAAAACCACTCATTTTTTATGAGTGGTTTTGATTTGCAATGTTTAAAACTTCTTCGTAGATTATATTTAACGCTGTTTCTAATCTAGTCTTATTAATTCTTGCAACGCTAATTCTTATACTATTATCAAAGTTCTTAGAGTCATAAAAACTTTCTATATTTGATTTTATATGTACATTTCTATTACGAAGATTTTCTATTAGTTTATTACAATTTATTTTAGGTGAAAGTTTTAGTGTAGAGTAATATCCTGAGCTTGCTCCAATAAGCTTAATTAATTCCGAATCCCATTTCTTTGTGATTTTTCTTATTAATTTTAGTTTATTATTAACTGTAGTTGATATGGCAAGTGTATGTTTATCATAAAGTGAACTTTTAATATAGCTTTCTAAGGTCGCCTGAGAAACAAGGGATGGCATATAGTATGAGTAATAGTATGAGTAGCCTATTCCTTCATTATAAGCATAAATTAATTCATCAGGAATAATTGCAACACCTATTCTTATATATGGAATACATTTTGTATAGCTTTTTAAATAAATGCAATTTTTAAAGTTAGAGTAATAGTAAATTGGGGAATATCTTGAAAGATTACAGGAATCTGCAAAATAGTCATCTTCTACTATAAATACGTTATACTTATGTGCCAAATTAATTATAGCCTGTACTTGTTTATTACTATAGTGCGTTCCTAGAGGATTATGATTTCTAGGAGCTGTATAGAAAAATTTTATTTTATCATTCTTAAAAATTTGTTCAAGTTCATTTAAGTCAATTCCATTTTCATCTCTTTTTACAGTTTTCACCTTTTTGTTTTCAAACTTTAAATATCTAACAAAAAAAGAATAGGATGGTTCTTCGATAAGAATTGTATCATTACCATTTGGAAAAGGCATTTGAGAAAGTACGGTTAGAACTTGTAGTATTCCCTGGGCAAGATAGATATTCTTTGTATCACAGTAAACATGTTGCTTTGCAAGATGATCCGGAAGAATTTTACCTAAAGATGGAGAACCAGCAAGGCTAAGTTCTAATGAACTATTACTATACAATTCGATTGCAGTATTTAAACAATGCTTTATTTCTTGTATTGGAATTGAATTAATTGTTGGATTACCTGAAGAAAGATCATATATAGATGAGTTTTCATCACCTTCTCTTATCATACTATCAACAACATAAAATCCACTTTGAGGAAAAGAATAAACAAGATGTTCTTTACAAAGGGAATCATATGCTTTAATAATTGTTCCTTTACTACAATTATATTTTTTACAAAGGGAGTTAATTGAGGGAAGTTTTCCTCCACTAGGAACTTTATTTTCTATAATTAATTTTTTTATATCTTTTGCTATTTTTATATAAAGATTCATTGTCGCCTCCAGAAAAAACTAAAAAAGTACTTAAAATAATTATATATAGAAAGTATGAAAATGTATACACTTCTCTGCAACTATACTAGTACAGTTGTGATTTCATATCATTGAAAACCTTTTATTTATATCTTATCATAACAAATATAAGATGGAAAAAAGGAGGAAAATATGGATAAGTTAAAAGTTGTTACAATAGGTGGGGGATCAAGTTATACTCCTGAATTAGTAGAAGGTTTTATAAAAAGATATAGTGAATTTCCTTTAACTGAACTTTGGTTAGTTGATATAGAAGAAGGAAAAGAAAAACTTGAAATAGTTAGTAATTTAGCAAGACGTATGGTAGCTAAGGCTGGATTACCAATAAAGATATATGACACTCTTGATAGAAGAGAAGCACTTAAGAATGCAGATTTTGTTACAACTCAATTAAGAGTAGGAACAATGAAAGCTAGAATAAAGGACGAAAGAATTCCTTTATCTCATGGAGTAATTGGACAAGAAACAAATGGTGCAGGTGGATTATTCAAAGCCTTAAGAACTATACCAGTAATTTTAGATATTATAAGGGATGTTGAAGAGCTTTGTCCCAATGCATGGATTATAAATTTTGCAAATCCAGCAGGAATAATTACAGAGGCGGTTTTAAACTATACAAGTTTTAATAGATTCTTAGGATTATGTAATGTTCCTATAAATATGAAGTTTGGAGTTGCAGATTTGTTAAAAGTAGAAAGAGATAGGGTTGAGGTTGACTTTGCTGGCTTAAATCATATGGTTTACGGATTAAAGGCGAAGTTAGACGGAGTAGATGTTACTGAGGAAGTGGTTGAAAGATTAGCAGAGTCTTCAATGACAATGCAAAACATAAAAGACCTTCCATTTAATGCTGATTTTATACGAGCTTTAGGAATAATTCCGTGCCCATATCACAAGTACTACTATAAGACAAAGGATATGTTAGAAAGCGAGTTAGAAGAGTTTAAAGAAGGTAAGGTTAGAGGCCAAGTTGTAGAAGCATTAGAAGCTGATTTATTTGAATTATATAAAGATGAAACATTAGATGTAAAACCACCTCAATTAGAACAAAGAGGAGGAGCATATTACAGTGATGCAGCATGTAATTTAATTAGCTCAATATATAATGACAAGCATGACATTCAAGTTGTTAATACAAGAAATAATGGTACTATAAAGAATTTTAAAGATAATAATGCAATTGAAGTAAGTTGTGTAATAACTAAAAATGGTGCAAGGCCAATGTCAGTTGGATATTTACCAGAGGGGATAAGTGGACTAGTTTCACAAATTAAAGATTTTGAAGTATTAGCTGCTAGAGCAGCAGTTAATTCAAGCTACAGAGATGCATTAAAAGCTCTTTGTATAAATCCATTAATACCTTCAGATGATCTTGCAAAGGTAATCTTGGATGAAATGTTGGAAGCTCATAAGGAGCATTTAAGGGACTTTAAATAGTCATTAGACACGAATGTGTTTGATTAAATAAATAAGAAAGAGGGGATGGAAATGAACACTTTACTAAACAAATTTTCTAATTGGTTGGAAAAGGCAATTCTACCTGTTGCCGAAGTATTAGGTCGTCAAAGACATTTAGGGGCTTTAAGAGACGGTATTATTACTCTTATGCCAGTTACTATGGTAGGAGCTATTGTTGTATTATTAAAAGACGTTATTTTGACAGCGGATTCTTTAGCGGGAACAAAATTAAATAGTATTACTTTTTATGCTGAAGTCATTCAACCAGTATTAGATAAGACTATACTTCCTGTTCTTAATCAAATGTGGTGGGGAACATTAGCACTAGGTATTATTTTTACTGTTTTTACTATTTCATATAATTTGGCAGGGTTCTATAATGTGGATAAATTATCTGCAGGTGTAATAGCTACAGTATCTTATCTTATTTTAACACCACAAGCAGTTGAAGGAGCACCATGGGGTACACTTTCCTGGACATATTTTAACTCAGAAGCTATGTTTACTGGTATTATAGTTGCATTTTTATCTACAGAAATATTTAGATGGGTAGTACAAAAGGGATGGACCTTTAAGATGCCACCACAAGTTCCACCAGCAGTTTCTAAAGCATTCTCAGCTATAATTCCAGCGGCAATTGTATTTACTGTATTTGGTATAATAGCTGCAATATTCTTAGTTGGAGTAGGTACACCAGTTAAGGAGTTTATAAATCAAACTATACAAAGACCGTTAACGAGCTTAGGACAATCTCCAGTTACAATAATTGTTTTAACATTAGTATCACAACTTTTATGGTTCTTTGGATTACATGGATCAAATATTGTAGGACCAGTATTAGATACATTATATAGTCCAGCGTTACAAGCTAATTCGGAAGCTATTTTAATTCATAATACAGAGCCAATTCATGCAATTACAAGAAATATAATAGACATATATGGAATGCATGGTGGATCGGGTTCAACTTTAGGATTAGTAATTGCTTTAATGATCTTTTCAAAGAGACAGGAGCATAAAGAATTAACTAAATTAGTTTTAGCACCATCAGTATTCCAAATTAACGAACCAGTTATTTATGGATTACCTATAGTGTTAGATCCAATTTTCTGTATACCATTCATATTAGTACCAACTATATCAGTATTTATTGGTTGGTTCTTTACGGCCATAGTACCTATAGCAGGATATGTTTATATAGCGCAACCATGGGTTACACCTCCAGTTATTAGTGCATTTGTGGCCACAGGAGGAAGCATTGGAGCAACAGTAATAGCAGCATGTACATTTATATTTTCAATAATTGCTTATGCACCATTCGTAATGTTAGCTAATAAACAAAGAGTAGAAGAGCAATAAAAATTAAAACTACAGTCTATCTAGATTTTATAGGTAGACTGTAAATTGATTTATAAAAGGAGTAGAAATATGGGCAGATACCTAGGAATTGATATTGGTGGAACAGAAATAAAGTATGGAATTTTTGATGAAAATGGTAATGAGTTCATAGAAGAAAGTGGTTCAGCAAAAAGTGTTAGGGATGATTTAGATAAAATAATTGATATATTATCAAGAATAATAAAAAGTGCTAAAGAAATTGATGGGGTAGGTATTAGTATTCCAGGTGGAGTGGATAATGAAAATGGAGTTATTATTGAAGGTGGAGCAATATCTGTTTTAGCAGGAGTTGATCTTATTGGAATACTTAATGAAAAAACGGGATTTAATGTTGCTATTGAGAATGATGCCAATTGTGTTGTACTAGCGGAAAAGTGGATAGGTAACGGAAAAGATTGTTCAAGTTTTGTATGTATGACAATAGGAACTGGAATTGGTGGAGGAATGTTTATAAATAATAAAATCCATGTGGGAAAAAACTTTTTTGCCGGAGAATTTGGGTATATAATAATAGAGGAATTTGAGGATTATAATAATATACCTACATTAAGTTTTTCTTCTGCTACAGAACCTTTATTAAAACAGGTAGCTTTAGCTAAGGAAATGAAATTTAAAGATATAAATGGTTTGAAAGTATTTGAAATGATAGAAAATGGGGATGAAGTTGTAATAGAGGCTTATAGAAAATGGCTAAGAAAACTTTGCATAGGAATAAATAATGTTGGATTTTCAATTGATCCAGAAAAATTCTTAATAGGTGGAGGAGTAAGCGGTGCTCCAAGACTTATACCTGATATTAAAGAAGAGTTAAGAAAAATTAATCCATATACAGAAAGTTGGAAGATAGAAACATGTAAGCACTTTAATTCATCAGGAAAAATAGGAGCTGTATATAATTATTTAGTTAGGAATGATTTAGTATGAGGTTAATAGTAAATGCTGATGATTTTGGTATATCAAAAGCAATTAATTTAGGGATTATTGAAGCGTATAATGAGGGAATTGTAAAATCTACTACTTTAATGTGCAACATGGAAGCTGTAGATCATGCAGTTAAATTAGCAAATGAAAATCCAGAGATAGGGGTAGGAATACACTTCGTTTTAACTGCTGGAAAACCTTTAGCTCAGGGAGTAGAGTCATTAGTGGATGAAGAAGGGAACTTTCTAAAGAGTGAAGGGATTGAAGAAAAAGCAAAAAAGGATGATATAAGAAAAGAACTAGAGTGTCAGTTTAATAAATTTTTATCTTATGGAATAAAGCCAACACATATAGATACTCATCATCATGTCCATAGAATAAAGAAAGTTTTTGAAGTAGTTAAAGAAATTGCTATTAAAAATAATTTGCCTGTTAGATTAATGGGGGAAACTTATGATAGCATGTATGAAGGAATAAAATCTACAAGTAAGTTTAGTGAATCATTTTATGAAAAAGAAATGGTTACTGAAGATAACTTAATTAGATTACTAGAAGAATATAAAGATTTTGAAACAGTTGAGATTATGTCTCATCCAGGATATTTGGATCAAAATATATTAAATAGAACTTCATACTCAATAGAAAGAACTATTGAATTGGAAACATTAGTAAGTAAAAAAGTAAAAGAATATATTAAGGAAAATAATATAGAACTAATAAGTTTTAGCCAATTATAGATAGGAGTATGCAAATACTCCTATTTTTTTATTATTTCCTAGGAAATTATTACGAATAAGTTACAAAAAATAAAAAAAGTTAATGTAAATTAGTATGAATTAAAGTATAATTGAAGGTAATAAGGATTATTTTGTCAAGGAAGGCGTTTAAATATGGAAAAGAGAAGAGTTTTGAAGTTTGTTGCAGCAGCATCTGCTGTTACAGGTGGAGTTACTTTAACAGGAAATGTTGTAAGTGCATCACCGTTACCAAATGATAACAATACTAATGGACAAGCTATTTCAAATAATCAAAGAAGTATAATAAAAGGACAAGTAAATAGTGATGTTACTTTAAACTTAAGAGTTAGATCTGATGCAAGTACATCATCATCTATTTTAGGGTACTTAAAGGCAGGGGATACTTTTGAGATAACAGGAGAAAAGGGAAATTGGTACAAGATTAACTTTAATGGAAAGAGTGGATATGTATCAAAGGATTATACTCATAAAGTATCTAATTCTAATGGTAATACTACAGCTACATCTAAGGGAAAAGCAGTAAATTTAGGAAATTCTACGTTAAGGATAAGACAGTCAGCAAGTACATCTTCTGCTATTTTAGGAAGTCTTAGAGATGGAGAAACATTTGATATAATAGCTAAAAGTGGACAATGGTATAATATTAAAACAGCAGGAATAGTTGGATTTGTCCATGGAGATTATGTACAAGTTATAGAAAATAATACACCAACTACACCAACAAATCCATCACCTGAAGTAACAGTTACAAAAGGAAAAGTTTATGGAGTAGAAGGAAGCAACTTAAGAGTTAGAACAGCACCAAGTCTAAGTGCATCTACTTTTGGATATCTTCTAAATGGAGAAGAGGTTGAAATAACTGGAGAAAGTGGAAATTGGTATGCTATTAAGTATAAAGGTGAAATCGGTTATTGTTCTAAGGATTATGTAAAGAAAATTGGTAATAGCACATCAGATAATAATTCAAATGGTTCAACTAATACAAAACCAAACACACCAACTACTTTTAAAGGTGAAGTGATAAATGCAGATGCTGGATTAAGAGTAAGAGCGGGAGCATCAACTAGTTCATCAATACTAGGACATATTTATACTGGCTCTAAAGTAGATGTTATAGGTGAAAGTGGAAGTTGGTATAAAATAAATTATAATGGTAAAGAAGCTTACGTAAGTAAGGATTACATAAAAAAGGTTACAGATAGTAATTCAAATAACAATAATAATAGTGGTTCCCAAGTTACATCTAAAAAGGGAGAAGTAATAAATGCAAGTGCTGGATTAAGAGTAAGATCAGAAGCAAATACGAATTCTTCAGTACTTGGATACATTTATACAGGAGACAAAGTAGATATAATAGGTGAAAGTGGAAATTGGTATAAGATAAATTACAATGGTAAAGAAGCTTACGTAAGTAAGGATTACATAAAGAAGATTACAGATAGTAATTCAAATAACAATAATAATAGTGGTTCCCAAGTTACATCTAAAAAGGGAGAAGTAATAAATGCAAGTGCTGGATTAAGAGTAAGATCAGAAGCAAATACGAATTCTTCAGTACTTGGATACATTTATACAGGAGACAAAGTAGATATAA
>JAQEYV010000012.1:40215-75919 GCA_027692445.1 Clostridiaceae bacterium OF42-15pH9A
CATCTAAAAAGGGAGAAGTAATAAATGCAAGTGCTGGATTAAGAGTAAGATCAGAAGCAAATACGAATTCTTCAGTACTTGGATACATTTATACAGGAGACAAAGTAGATATAACAGGTGAAAGTGGAAACTGGTATAAGATAAATTACAATGGAAAGACAGCTTACGTAAGTAAGGAATATGTTAAAGAGGTTAGCGAAGGTAATTCTAGCTCAGGTGGAAGCGATTCAACGGTAGTAGAAAATAAAAGAGGTAAAGTATATAATACTGGAGGGTCAGGTTTAACTGTAAGAACTGAAGCTACTACAAGTTCTTTAGCGTTAGGATATCTAATGGAAGGCCAAGTTATTGAGATAACTGGAACATCAGGAGATTGGTATAAAATTATCTTTAATGGTAAGCCTGGATATGTGAGCTCAAAATATATAAAGATAATTGAAGATTTAACTGATGAAGAAAGCAATTCAATTTTTGAAAAGGCTTTTGCTGCTATGAAGGCTCAGCTAGGTAGCCCATATGTATGGGGAGGCTCAGGGGAGTATTTAACAACAGCATCATTAAACTCTTTAAAAGCAAAATTCCCAAATGAGACTGCCAAAGGGTGGTATGTAAGAGCTGAAAGATATGTAGATAAGGGGTATAGAGCATTTGACTGTTCGGGTCTTATGCAATGGGGATTTAGACAAGCTGGTGTAGTAATAGGAAGAACTACTTGGGCTCAAATAGGTGAAGGAAGAGAAGTATCTTTAAGTGACATAAAGCCAGGAGATTTACTTTTCTATTCAAGCTTAGATCACGTTGGTATGTATATTGGAGATGGTAAGTGGATAGAATCTCCAAACACAAATGCCGATGTAAGAATAGTTGATGTACCATGGAGTAGGGTAACAAGAGCAAGAAGAATAATTGAATAGTAAAGTTTAATTAAGATTTTAAAATCTTATATAAATCAAAAGGAAGTTGTATTATTTACAACTTCCTTTTTTAATCCAAATTGTTTGTATTAAACAGCGAATATTCCGAAGAATCCTCCAACGATACCAATTAAAAGTAGAAGACCTATACAAGCAACAGGGCTCCATTTTCTCTTTTTAACTAAGTAGTATAGCATTAGTGTTAATCCTAATGGAATTATTTTTGGTAATACACCATCTAATATATTTTGGATAACGATTGGTTTATCACCATTTGCTATTTCTATTGCTAATGATGTAGCACCATAGTTAGAAGTTAAAGCACCAACTATGAATACACCTAACATAGAAGCAGAACGAGTAAATTCTTTAGCGTTCTTAGTTAATATATCAATTGCTTTAGAACCTAAGTTGTAAGACCAATGCATTAACCAATATCTGGCTATAAATTGAACTACGTTAAATATTAATAAAAATAGTATAGGACCAGCTAAAGATCCACCTATTGCCATATTAGCAGTAATACCAGCTGTAATTGGAACTAGTGTATACCAGAAGATAGCATCTCCAATACCACCTAAAGGTCCCATTGCAGCAACACGGACAGCACGAATAGTAGCTGTATCAGCCTTTTGTTGTTCTAATGATAATATAATACCCATAACGAAAGTAACTAAGAATGGGTGAGTATTAAAGAAATCTAAATTATGTTTCATTGACTTAGAAAGGTCATCCTTGTTAGTATGGATTTTCTCTAATCCAGGTAATATACCATATAGCCATCCAGCAGCTTGCATTCTTTCGTAGTTGAATGAAGCTTGCAAGAATAATGAACGCCAAACCATTTTGTTAAGAGTTTTCTTATCAAGCTTTGGAGCAGGAGTCAAATCTTTATATAATGTGTTATTAGATTCCATCTTCATCATCGCCTCCTCTTACAGATATTTCACCAGCAGTAGTTTTGATTTTTACATTAGTTTGGAAGTCATAAATAGCTACAGCTATACCAATAAATGCTATTAGTAATAATGCTGAACCAGCTAATGATTCTATGCTACCTATGATAGTTGCAAGTGCAAATCCACCAAAGTAAATTCCCCATAGGTCTTTAGATAACATGATACGTAAAAGAATAGCGAATCCAACGTAACGCATCATTCCACCAGCAGCACTAAGTCCATCCATGAACCAAGAGTATTTATCTGATAAGTTTGATAGTGTAGTACCTAATGCACTACCGCCTAATAAACCAGCTACAACTACAACAGCAAAGAATAATCCTAATGCAGCCATTGCACCGTAGTTTAATTTTTCAATACCCTTTGTATCAGCGTTTTCAGCATATTTATCTGCTTTTGACATTAGAGGCGACATTAATGTGAATACGAAAGTAACACAATATTGTCCTATTAAAGAGAATGGAACAGCTAGTCCAACAGCAGCAGCTGGTTCTAACTTAGATGAAATGGCAAATATAACAGCCATTATTCCTCCGATAACTGCATTTGGTGGTTGAGCACCTCCAACTGGCATGTTACCGATTGTCATTAATTGATAAGTACCACCTACAATAAGTCCTGTTTGTAAATCTCCAAGTATTGCACCGATAACAGCACCAGATACAATTGGTTGATATAATGATTCCAAGAAGTTGAATTGGTCAATACCTGCTATAAAAGCAAATAATGCAACCAGAAGAATTTGTACAACATTAAAATCCATATGACATTCTCCTTTCGAATTTATTTAAATATCTTTTCGATATTTTCTGAATTTTCAGTAGGAACTCTTCTAATTTCAAGTTCTACTCCTAATTCTTTTAATTTTCTAAAAGCTTCTACGTCTTTGTCATCTACAGCAACAGATCCAGCAACTTGTCTCTTTCCTTGAGCCATATGCATATTACCAATGTTAACCTTTTTTATTGGAACTCCACCTTCAACTAAAGTTAAAACATCAGAAGGAGTTTCACATACAATAAAAATAAGTTGTTTAGCACTAGCTTTATGGATTGTGCTTATTGTTTTTTCTAGTGTCCAGTAACGAGTTGCAGCATAGGCTGGAGCAGCCATATCCATTAACCCTTGTCTAAGCTTGTCCCCTGCTACAACATCATTGGCTACTAAAATTAAGTTTGCTCCAATAGAGCCACACCATTGTGTTGCAACTTGTCCGTGAATTAATCTGTTATCGATTCTTGTTAAAATAATATTTGGCATCTTTTCACCTCCCTTGAGTAGTTTGTAAAAAGTTATCTACTCTTTGATAATAATTATAGGAGAAAGATTAAAAGGAATCTTTACACTTTTTGGTATATATTTTACTTTTTTTAGTAACGTTTACAAATGTGATGCTTGAAGGTGTAATATTATAAAAGTGTATGAAAAGTTGAGAAAATTATATTTTGTAATAAAATGGAATGTGTTAACATAAGAATGAATAGTTAAAAAATATTAAGTTTGTAGTTTTTAGGAATGCACTGGTAAGAAAAATTTAAAACTTATGTTGGGGAAGTATGGGAATTTATTAAAGAATATTGTAGATATATTTAATAGAGAGGTGATTTATTATGTATAATAAAACATCAAGTCCTCAATTTAGAAAGTATGGTTCTATTTATGATGAGACTAAAAACGTACAAAGTGATGATTTAATACGAAAAAAGATTGTGACAAGTGATAGGGTAATTTCTAGCTTATATAATTTTTCAGAACCAGTATATATTGAAGTGATAGAGGGAATAGCATCAATATTAATAAGTGATTCAAGTAATGGGGAATTTAAGCTTTTTGCAATTCATAGAAATTTAGAGATAAAAGCAAATATGTTTTTTAACATAATTCCTTTAACAGAACAAACTACATTTAACTTGGTAATACATTCTAACTATAATCTAAATATTGAGTTTTTAAATCCACCATATGTTTATAATAGGATTTTATCAACAATAAATATTCCTGAAATTATAGCTTATTATTATACTATTAAGAGCCCAAATTATAACTTTAAGGGGGAGAGTCATAATGTATATGAGCTTACATTTGTTGATAACGGTACATTAGATACATCAATTGATAATGTGGATTATACTTTGAATCCCTATGATTTAATAATTTATGGTAAGAACCAATTTCATACACAAACAGTAAATAGCGATTCATCATGTTCTTATTTAACTGTTATGTTTAATATGGAATGTGAAGATGATAGTCTAATTTGCAATAAAGTTTTTCATTGTAGAAAGGAGCTTTACAAAGCTATAAGAGTTTTTTCAAAAAATATATCATCTACCATACCATATTCAGAGAATTTAATATTAAGTAATTTTCATGAGATAATTATTAGGTTGTTCCAATATGATTATTTAGGAGAAGAACAGTCCAAGCTCCCTACTGAGGTACAGCAGCATTTTCAGGATGAACTATTAGAAGGAATAGTAGATTATATTAACAAGATGGTTTGTGAGCCAATCACAGTAGAGGAACTTTGTAGCAAGTTTTCAGTATCAAGATCATCCTTGCAAACCTTGTTTAAAAATAATTTAGATACATCTCCTAAAAAATATATTAATGATTTAAAATTATCAAAGAGTAAACAATTAATAAAAGAAAATAAATATACTATTAGTGAAATAGCATTTATGCTAGGGTTTAATTCAATACACTATTTTTCTAGAGCTTTTACACAACATTATGAAATGAGTCCTAGTGAATATGCACAAACAGTGTTTAAATAGTATATAAAGTTATTTATACCTAAAGAATGAAAAATAAAATTACATGAACTTGTTTTTTTGGCTTATATGTATTTGCAAAAGCTAGAAGACGCTAAAAAAATCGACGGCTTTACAGTCGTCGATTTTTTATACAGTACCTTGAATTGCATACCTAGATACTGTTATTATTACATTTTTAGCAACTTCAACTTCAACAGTTTCTTTTCCTACTCTAACTAATTTTCCGTAAACCCCACCACAGAACATTACCTTCATTCCAGGTTTTAAATCTACATGAAGATCGTTAAGTTCTAAACGTCTTTTCTTTACATTTTTTGCTGATATAAAGAATAGTATTAGAGCAGCAATACCAGCTAATATAGCGATAGTTATACAGGTCCAAGCAACAACTTCCCAGTTTATCATTACTAAATCCCACCTTCACAATCAATATCTTCATGAACTATAAACTCAAATTTTATAACTCCGGATTTACCAACTTCTAGAGCTGTTTCGGATAAAGAAGATAAGTCATCTATAATATCTTTTGTCATAGAAATTTCAAGAACCATAGGTAGGTTTGTCCCACCTATTACTTCCATTGGCTTTCCTATTTTTGTTTTTAGTTCAACCAAAGTTTTAAATGGTGAACCTCCCGCCAAATCACTAAGAGCTAGAATGCTATTACAGTTATCTAAGTTTTTTAAAGCGTTACAGTACTTTTTCATTAAACTTTCAGTTGAATCTGTTTCTATAAAATCAACATATTCGATGTTAGAAGCCTCTCCAGCTATTAATTTTAATGATGTATGAAGACCAGATGCAAAATTCCCATGACCACTAATTATTAATCCTACCATAATAATCCTCTCCTATGCTAAATTATACTTTAGTTTATATCCATATACTAAATGCAAGTATATGGATATAAAGTAACACCTTTAACTACACGATTTACTTCTCCTGATGGACAAGGGTTGTCTGGAGTCAATCCAATAGATAAAGATTTTAATACTGCTAAGGTTTGAGCGAATGTAATATAAGCTAATCCTAATTCAGCATTATTTACATGAGATTTAATATTGTAAGGAATTATGTAATCAGCTAAGAAAGCTAATTCATCAGAAGGATTGTTAGAGACTATAACTAACTCATTGTTCTTTCTTTGATTACTTATTTCTTTTATTAAATCTAATTCATATTTATAAGTATGTTTATCATCACTTACATATACAACTGTTAATGTGGAATCATTGATTATAGATTTTGGTCCGTGTCTAAAGCCCAAAGGGGTATCAAATACTGCAACTGTTTTTCCAGCAGTTAATTCAAGCATCTTTAATGATGATTCTTGAGATATCCCTTTTAAGGTATTGCTTCCTAAGTAAACTATTCTTTCAAAATTGTATTCATCTACTATTCTTTTAGCTACGTCATATCCATTATTTAAGAACTTTTCAACAGATGAACAGATATCATTGATTACTGTTGTTTTTTCGCTTAATTTATCAAGGTTAAAACAAAGATATGCAGCTAAATACATATTTGAAAAACTTGATGTCATAGCAAAAGATTGATCATGTGTTTCATCAGTAAGATTTATTGCATAGCAATTATTTAATTCTCCTGCCATTTTTGATAGGGCACCATTTTTATTACAAGTAATAAATAAGTTATAAAGGTTTTTACAAACAGCACTAGCAGCTTGTACTGCACCTATAGACTCTGGTGAATTACCTGAACGACCAAAGCTTATTAATAAAGTTGGTTTATCTTTTGATAAATAATTTTCTGGTGATGCAACTATGTCAGTTGTTCCATAAGATTTTACTTTATAATTCAGTTCCTTATTTAAATAAGGATACAATGAATTCCCAATAAATTCGCTGGTACCTGCACCAGTTAATATAACATCGAAGTCATCACATTTAATAACTTGATCTATAAAAGCTTTTATTGAGTCTTTACTTTCTTTAATTTGAGATAATGTTTTTTTCCATGTTTTAGGTTGTTGATAAATTTCATTTAATGTATTAGTTGAAGAAGTTTGATTCATTTCTTCTTCTGTGATATTGAAAATGTTCATATACATCCCCCTTTTTATTTTGAATATAGATTTATTAATTTTAATTATAGTTGAGAGTTTTTTTTATACAATGCAAGTGCTGAAAGATGTAATATGTATGCTAAAAAGTGCAAATATTCAAGGAATAAACCTAGGTATAATAAAGGTAAAGTGGGATAAGGAGGGAATAGTATGTTAATACAAAGTAAAAGGGTTTGGATAGCAGATCAATTTATTCCAGCCCAAATTGAAATTGATGATAATAAAATAACGGATATTTATAACTACAATGAAAAAGCTGGGGCTTTTGATTATGGAGATAAAAGAATTCTACCAGGGTTTATAGATATCCATTGTCATGGGGCATATGGATTTGATACTAATGATGCTAATGCTAAAGGGCTTAGAAAGTGGACAAAAGGAATAGTAAGTGAAGGGGTAACATCCATACTACCTACAACAATAACCCAAAGTAAAGAAGTTCTTACTAATGCTTTAGCTAATGTGGTAAAAGTTGTAGAAGAGGGATATGAAGGAGCAGAAATATTAGGAATACATTTTGAGGGACCATACCTTGATATGGAATATAAGGGAGCTCAACCTAAGGAGTATATTACTAAGCCTACAATTAAGGAATTTCAATATTATCAAAAGGTGGCAAAAGGATTAATAAAATATGTAACTTTAGCTCCAGAAGTAGATGATGAACATGAATTAACAGAGTACTTATTTAAAAATGGAGTAGTAGTTAGTATGGGGCATTCAGCAGCTACATATGAAGAGGCAATAATGGGATTTGCACATGGTGCAAGGTCTCAAACACATGTATATAACGGCATGACTCCATTTAATCATAGAAAGAATGGACTAGTTGGGGCAGCCTATAGAGTTAAAGGAATGTATGGAGAAGTAATTTGTGATGGAAATCATTCAACTGTAGCAGCATTATATAATTTCTTTAATGCTAAGGGTCCAGATTATGGAATTATGATTACTGATGCTTTAATGGCAAAAGGATTTGAACCAGGTACTAAGTTTATATTTGGTGGCAATGAAATTGAAATATATGAAGATGGTAGTGCCCATTTAGTTGAAACAAAGGGACTAGCTGGCTCAACATTAAGAATGAATGAAGGGCTTAGAATATTAGTTGAAGAGGCTATGGTTCCTTTTAATTATGCTATTAATGCATGCACAATTAATCCTGCAAAATGCTTAAGTATAGATAAGCATAAGGGAAGAATTGGTGTTGGGTATGATAGTGATTTAGTGGTACTTAATGATGATTATTCAGTACATCAAACATATTGTCTTGGAAAGGTGATGTTGTAATGAGAAAGAACACATCTAGTTTAGCTGGCCCTAATATTTATTTAGATAGATATGGAAATGCTGTTTATTACAATATTTTTAATAAGAGAGCCTATCTTGTAGATAAGAATAGCGAACAAAAATTTAGGTTGATTTATTATAGATATTCACTAATTGTTATTGTTCTTGTTTTACTAGGAGATTATTTTAAGTCATTAGAAAATACTCTTTTAGTAGGTATTGGAGCGATAGTATTAAGCGAAATATATTTCAGAGGATACTTTCTTAATAAATTGAAGGTAGTAAAAAACTTTAATAAAGAAAATAAGACTTCTAAGTTATATCAAATAATAAACAGCAAAGAAAAAGATAAGGCAGTTATGAAGGCATGTGCATATGTGCTTTTTGGAATTCTTATTGTTATAAATGCAATACAACAAAATTTCAATTTTATATTTATAGCTTTAAGCGCATTAGTTGCAATATATAGCGTGTATTCAGCAGTAATTAATATGATTGCTTTTTCAAAGATGAAAAAGTTATAGGTTTGGAAGGAGATTTATTATGGAATTAACTACAACAAAAAAGATTTTAAAAGAAGCTCAAGATGGTCATTATGCAATAGGAGCATTTAATGTTGAAAATATGGAAATGGTAATGGCAGTAATTAGCGCAGCTGAGGAAATGAATGCTCCAGTTATTATGCAAACTACTCCATCTACAGTAAAGTATGCAGGACTTGATTATTTCTTAGCAAATGTTAAGGTGGCAGCTAGCAAAGCAAAGGTGCCAGTAGTTATGCACCTAGATCATGGATCAAGCTTTGAACTAGCATCACAAGCATATAGGTCAGGATATACATCAATTATGATAGATGGGTCCCATAGTGACTTTGAAACTAATATAGAGGTTTCGAAGGCTGTTGTTGATATGTGCAAGCCTTCAGGTATAGCAGTGGAAGCTGAACTTGGAAAAGTAGGAGGAAAAGAAGATGACTTAGATGGTGGTGATGGTGATGCATTTACAGATCCACTTCAAGCTAAGGAATTTGTTGAAAGAACAGGGGTTGACTCACTAGCAGTTGCAATAGGTACTGCTCATGGAATGTATAAGGGGGAACCACACCTAGATTTAGATAGATTATCGGAAATAAGAAAAGTTGTATCAGTTCCACTTGTATTACATGGTGGCTCAGGAATTCCAGATGAAAAGGTACAAGAATCTATTAGAAGAGGAATTTGTAAGGTTAATTATGCAACAGAGCTTAGAATAGCTTTTACAAATGGAGTTAATAAATATCTTGCAGAAAAACCTGATACAATAGACCCTAAAAAATATAACAAGGCTGGAATGGAAGAAGTTAAGGCTTTTGTAAAAGAAAAAATAAAAGTATGTGGATGTGAGAATAAAGCATAGACAGATATTAATTAAGCCTCTAATAATAATTTATATATATTTTTTAATAGGTTATTAGACCAAACTTATTAGAAAGAATTAAGGAAAGAAATTCATTTGTGATTTCTTTCCTTTTATTTTGCTTATTTACGATTTTATCTACAGTAATTATGAGTTGAATTTTACATTTTCATTAATAAGTTTCATAAAAGTATTTGGAGTTACTATTCTAACCTTGGGATTTTGGTTTAATTTATTAATCACATCATTAACGTTATCCATAGTATTACTCCATACATGAACATAAACAAAGGAGTAGGAGTTAGGGTTCTTTATGTCTGTGTAGCCTAAGTTAATTCTTTTGTTTATATTATCAATAAGGTTGTTTTCACTTTCTAGCCCCCACCAAAGCAAATCTCGGCAGGATACTATGGGTTTATTATTAGACCAGACTATCTTACCTTCATAGCTATTGTTTTTATAGTAGTTGAGATATAAAAGTCCATGGATATTATCATGGGAAGTGTATTTATCCCATACATTTGTTTTATATAAAGCTTCATCATCTAGTATAAGAACATAATTTTGATCAACCTTTTTCATATATTCACTTAGTATATTAGTATAACTATCTAATTTGTTTATAGGAAATTTACTAGGATACATATATCCGTTGCCAGATGGTGAGGTTACAAAGTTATCAAAATATTTAGAGGAACTTGCACTCTCATAGTACTTATGAAAAACTGTGGGTGCTAAGTAGTAAAGTGATTTGTTTATAGACCAACCTAAATTAAAATCTCCCCTATAATTAGAACCAAACCAATTTTTTGCGCTATAATTACTTCCAAGCATCCATTGCTGATTATCACCATCAGACATAATAAATGTAACATAATGAACTCCATCTTCCCCTTTAAAGTTAGTGTCTTGCTTTTGTTTTTGTTGGGCAGAAGGATAAGAGCTTAGCACAGAAAGATTATAAGACCAATCAGCAGCAGTTACATCTATCCCATACTTAGAAGCTATGGTTACATTATTATGTTCATCAGGTCCCCAACCTAAGCAGTGACCATTATCATCCATAGATTTAAAAATTGATTCTCTAAATGATGAGTCATTTACATTATCTTCATAAAAAACTAGTGATTTTGATGTTATAGCATAATCCCTTAGGGCTATAGCTTTATCAGGGGATATTTCTATAACTGTAGAATGATTTAATCCTGAATTCCAAAGGGTGTTGAATGCCCAATATTTATCTGTATCTCTACAGTCTTTAACTAACTTTGTTAAGCCTTGTTCTTTTACCTTCTCTTCTATAGCTTCATCAATAACAAGTGAGTTTTTTAATGAAGCAAGGGAGCAGGCGTTATTTAAAGACGGAGGATTGAATGTTGTATACAAAATGTACCCATCTACATATGATTTAAAGGTTTTTAATAACTTCCAAGGATCTTTTATTAATTTGTATTTAACATTGTAGTTTTTCCTTAAATCTTCAAGCCATAGTTTGTAATCCGGTTCAGAATCACTAAGTATATAAATTTGTTCATTGGATTTAGAAGAAACTATTCCTTGAAGAGTAGTAATCATTGTTTGTTCCCCCTTAGTCATATCCTTTTCAGAAATAACATAAAGTTTTTTGGGTATAACTGAATTTTTAATATAAGAACCGGAGTTATTTATAATAGAGTGGTTAAAGCTTTGTATATAGGGATTAAATTTATAGTGAATAGGTTTAATGAAGTAGATTAGTGCTAAAAGAATAATAGAAAATATTTTTAGATATTTTTTCATATGTAAACACATCCTGTTATAATGATTTATATTTATTAGGATTAGTTACTTAGAGAGAAGATATTCATCAGTAAAAAAAATGTTAAAATTTATTGAGTTTTTTCTAGAATAATGATAATATTCATTTGTAATTAAAATTTAATAGGCAAATTTAGGGAAACCTAAAGACGCAAAGCTATAGGGACTAAGGTTAATAACTATGTCAGCCAGTTGCCAAAGAGTACATTATACTTTTTGTTTCTAAAATTAATTAGTATCAATGCTTTTATTTGTTATGCAAGAATACTTATTTATGAGGATAATATAGAGCTACTCTTTTAGAGTAGCTTTTTTAATGTACTTCTGAGGGGGATAATAATCAGGAGGGGAACAAATGAATAAAAGAAAAATTGCAGCCATAATGGCCACGGCAGTAATCCTTAATTTCTCAGCACCGTCAATACAGGTTTTAGCTGATGAAATATCAAGTAATTTAACTTTAATGGAAGGTGCTCAATCTACGAAAGCAACCATAAGTAAATTTGAATTACTAAATAGTAGTAATATAACTGCTTATGAAGAAGTGTTCAAAATGGATAACTCAAATATTGATACTATAGCTACTAATGGAGGTAACTATAATAGCGCTTCTGCTGCTGATAAAGCCATAGATGGAGATTTCAACACGCATTGGGAAACAGGAAAACAAAATAGCTCTGATTTTACAAATGAAGTAGTATTTAAGTTTAAAGAATTAACAGATTTAAACAGAATAGTGTATGCAGCAAGACAATCTTCAGCTAAAGGTAAGGGTTTTGCTAAAGAGATTGAAATCTATGGATCAATTACGGATGAAGATAACGATTTCAGATTGATAAGTAGCGGTGAATACACAGGTTCTACTGGAGATGTAGTAGAAATTAGATTTAATAAAACAACATTTAAAAGAATAAAATTTGTATTTAAAGAGGCTAATCAAAATTGGGCTTCAGCCTCAGAATTTATGTTCTATAAAGAAGATAAATTAAGCGATAAAATGAAGACTTTATTTACTGATGATACAATGAGTAAAGTTAATGAAGAGTTTAATACTATAGAAAAGATAAGTGTTTTAGAAGAAGAGGCAAAAAAACATCCTCTTTATAGTATTTTTAAAGAAGATATAGAAAATGCCAAAATACTTTTAGAACAAAATAAAATTGAACCTTCAATTGTAAAGGTTTCAAGGTTAGAAGCCTATCATAATGGAAAAGATGCTGAGTATAGTGCAGTTTATAGAATGCCTAACTCTAATATAGTTAATGTAAGTGCAAATGGAGGAGTTTATCCAACTACTAAGCTAGAATATATGTTAGATGATAATCCAGATACACATTGGGAAACAAGAACTAATAATACTGAGAATTTTACAAATGAAGTAATATTCACATTGGACGAACCAGAAGTTTTAAATAGAATTGCATTTTTAGCAAGAGATAATAGAAAGGGATTCCCAGAAAAGTTTGAAATATACGCTTCAGAAACAACAAAGGGTGATACTTTCCAATTGGTAGCAACAGGAAGCGCACAAAGTACAAATAATTTCTTGGAATTCAAATTTCAACCAACTAAATTTAAAAGAATAAAATTTAAATTTGTAAAGGCTTATATAGATAGACCATTTGTAGCTGAGTTTAGATTTTATAAAGAAGATAAAGTAAGTGATAAGATAGCAAATTTATTTACTGATGCTACAATGAGTAAAGTTAGTGAGGAGTTTAATACAATAGAAAAGCTAGATGCTTTAGAAAATGAAGCTAAAGATCATCCTCTTTATGAAGAGTTTAAAGAATATATAGAGAATGCTAAAATACTTTTACAAGAAAATAAAATTGAGGCAACAACAGCAGTTACAAGAAGATTTGAAGAGTATTTTAACGACGAATATTCAAGTTTATTTAAAATGGATAATAGCAATATAAAAGGAATCAAAAACAATGGAAGGCATTATGCTTCACAAGTAATAGCTAATGCTATAGATGATAATTTAGATACTTATTGGGAAACAAACACTTATAATACAAATGAGTTTACAAATGAAGTTGAGGTAGAATTTAAGGAAGTTGTAGAATTAAATAGAATAGTATATGGAGCAAGAAAATCTGATAATAAGGGATTTGCTAAGGAATTTGAGATATATGCTTCTACAACATCTACAGGGGAGACATATCAACTTGTAGCAACTGGTAAGCATGATAAGGTATCTGGATTAGTTGAAGCAAAGTTCAATCCAACTAAGTTTAAAAGAGTTAAATTTAAGTTTAAAAATTCAGATCAAAATTGGGCTACATTATCAGAAATAGCATTTTATAAACAAGATAAAGTCGCTGATAAGGTTGAAAGCTTATTTACTAATGGATTAATGAATGAATTATCAGAAGATTTTAATACTGAAGAAAAATTACAGGCTTTAAAAGATGAAGCTAATGGACATCCTTTGGAAAGTACATTTAGAGACTCATTTGAAATAGCTAATAAAATACTAAATGGTAAATTAGAAACTGTGAAAGTTATTACAGCGGAGCAACATGGAGATATGGTAGCTCATGCTAATAAGAATTTAAAATTTGGATTTGGTAATAATAATCAACCAACAGGAATATCTGCAAAACCAGGTGATGAAATAACAGTTTATGTAGATGCCGACCCAAGTCAACCAATGCCAAAGTTAGCCTTTTCTCAACAAGAAGGAAGTTTTGCTAACTGGATGAGAACAGTTGATTTAAATGCAGGTAAAAATGTAATAACTGTTCCTGATATAGCAATTGATAGTTGGTATAATCATGATGTAACTAGAGGGGGATCGATATATATAATAAATCCATATACTCCTGAAGAGCAATCAAAAGCTCCAGTTATAAGATTTGAATCAGGAGATAAATACCCATTTCTTACTGAAAATACTAATGTAGACGAATTTAAGGAGTTTCTAATAGAGTATAAGAAAGCTATAGATGAAGATATAGCTAAAAATCCTAACGTATTAGATAGAGAGGTATTAGATGTTTTCGAATTTGTAAGTGATCATATAGTGTGGACAGGGACTGCTACAGGTGCATATGAAGCATATATAGAACAAGGTGCAAATCCACTAGATACAGTAAATCGTTACAATAATCATATGAAAGAGCTTTTTAAATACTATGGACTAGATGGTAGAAATGAGCAAAATGATCCTAAATTCATTAGAGAAAATGTTAGATTAGCACAACCTTTTGGATATATGTATGCATACACAAATCATATAGGAGTACAAGGTGATGTAATGACAGGATTACTAGTTGGTGATCCAGGTTGGGGATTAAATCATGAGATAGGCCATAGAATGGATGTAAATGCAAGATTATATGGAGAAGTTACAAATAATATGTTACCTATGTATATGTCTGCATATTACAATAACATAGATAATAGAATACCATATGAAAATGAAGTCTATAAGAATGTTATAAGTGAAAGTTCTAATAAGTACTCAGAAGGTGAACTTGCAGAAAATTTAGCAGTATTTTGGCAGCTAGAAATGTATAAACCAGGTTATTGGGGAGAGTTAAATAGTATATATAGAGAAAGAAATATTAATTTAGGCAATGAAAATCCAAATAATGTTAAAATGCAATATTTAGTTAAATTCTCTTCAGAAGTTATAGGAGAAGATTTAAGCGAATACTTTGCTAGACATGGATTTGAGGTTAATGCTGAAACTAGAGAAGAAACTAGTAAGTATTCAAAACCAGATAAAAAGATATGGTATCTAAATAATAGTAAAATTAACTATAAAGGAAATGGATTTACTCAAGAAACTGATTTAGATGTTATGTTAAGTAGGGTAGAAAATGGAATTAAGTTAGAATTTAGTGTAGATAGTAAGGTTAAATCAGATTTACTAGGATATGAAATATTTAGAGACGGTGAATTAATAGGATTTACTTCAACTAGTACATTTATAGATACTAATGCAGATATGACTAAAAACTCTAAGTATGAGGTAATACCTTATGATATTAACTTAGGAACAGGAAAGTCAATTGTAGTTGATTCCTTTGCACCAAGTATTATGCTTCAACAAAGAAAGATAACTTTAAAATTAAGGGAAGAATTTAATCCTATGGATTATATAAAAGCATTAAGTTATGAAGGAGATGTTATAAATTCAGATGTTAAAGTTGAACATAATGTAGATACTAGCAAGCAAGGGATATATGAAGTTAAATACACAGTAATCCATAATGAAATAGAAGTTGAAAAGACTGTAGAAGTTGAAGTTGTAAGTGATTATGAGTACTTATCAGATAGAGAGTGGACATCAGTAGAAACTCAATGGGGAACTCCTAGAAGAAATACTATTATTAAGGGTATGGTAAAGGGAGAAGTTACAGACTTTGAAAAAGGTATTGGAATCCACGCAAATGGTACAATAACTTACGATTTATCAAATGAAGACTTTGATAACTTTGAAGCTTTACTTGGAGTTGATGGAGGAATACAAGTTCAAGATACATCTAGTATAAGGTTTGAAATATTAGGTGATGGAAAAGTTTTAGCTAATACTGAGACTTTAAAGTACAGTAATAATATGGTGTATGTAAATGTACCAGTTAGAGGTGTAAAACAGTTAGTAATAAAGGTTACTGATAGCAACAATGGAAATACTTTAGACCATTCAGTAATTGTTAATCCTAAATTAACTACTAATAATGCAAAACCAGTTATTAAAGTTGAAGATAAAATTTATAAATTAGGTGAAGATGTAGATTTTATGTCAGGCGTTGAAGCAATGGATGCCGAAGATTATGATTTGACCTCTGCAATTAAAATAGTTTCAAATAACTATGAAGAAGGTAAGATTGGTAGATTTGAAGTTGTTTATAGAGTAACAGATAGTGATAGCAACACAGTAGATAAGAAATCATATGTTACAGTATACGAAGATTTCATAGTAAATAAATCTAAGTTTGGGCAATTTGATGGATTAAATGAGTATAATGAAGAATTTAAGATACCAGTAGCTTCAGTAACTAATAATGGAGGTAATTACCCACATAGTTTTATAGATTATGCTATTGATGGTAATCCCAATACACACTGGGAAACTAATAGACAAAACAGTGATACCTTTAAAAATGAAATTATATTTGATTTAGGTGAAAGTAAGGAAATAAGTAGAGTAGCCTATAAAGCTAGAAATGGCGGCAAAGGATTTGCTAGAAAATTTGAAATATATACTTCTAATGAAGCAGAAGGAAATGACTTTATATTAGCAGGGAAAGGTGAGTATACTGGAAATGTTAATGATGTTATTGACTTCAAAATTAATAAAACTACAGCAAGAAGAGTAATGTTTAAATTTATAGAAGCAAATGAAAATTGGGCTAGTATAGGGGAAATCTCCTTCTATAAAGAGGATGTTTTAGCAAATAAGATGGAGAATTTATTTACTGATAGCAGTAAGACAGAAGTAACTGATAGCTATAATACTTTAGATAAGGTACAAGCTTTAAGAGAAGAAGTGAAAAACCATCTAGCTGCTAATTTCTTTGAAGAAGATTTGGTGAAAGCTGAAGAAATCATAAGAGCTAAGTTCCCAACAATAGATGTTGAAGATATAACTTATATTAAATTAAATAGTGAGTTTGACTTAACTTCCGGAGTTACTGCAAATGATCAAGAAGATGGTAATATAACTAACAAGGTTACTATAGATAAGGGGGACTTTAATGTAAGTAGACCAGGGAAGTATACTTTAACTTACTCTGTAACAGATAATGATGGAAATATAACAACTAAAGATAGGGAAGCTGTGGTTTATAGTGAAAGTAATCATTTATCTGATTTAGACTGGGAATCTGCAGTATCAGGATGGAAGAAGGTAAATAAAGATTCAGCAGTTAATTTAAGTGAAAAAATAAAGCTTAAGGTTAATGGCGAAATAAAAGAATTTGATAAGGGGATAGGAGCTGCCACAAATGCAGAAATAGTATATAAATTAGATGGAAATTATACTAATTTCTCAACGTATTTAGGTACTGATAAAAATTACGATGATAATAGAACTACTATAATATTTAAAATATTTGCAGATGGAGAAGAAGTTTATTCTTCAGATGTAATAAGAAAAGATAGTGAAGCAGAATTTGTGAATCTAGATGTTACAGGAGTAAAAGAACTTAAACTAGTAGCAGATGATGCAGATAAAAATGGTCTTGGAGATTTTGCTTCATGGGCAGACCCTAAAGTTTATACTACAAATGCAAAGCCAAAATTAACTATTCCAAAATCATTATCAACTAAGCTTGGGGAAGAAATAGATTTAAATGAAGTGTATAGTGCAATAGATGCTGAGGATGGAGATATAACTGATAAGGTTGAAGTATCTGGCAAAGTAAACTTTAATAAAACAGGAAAGTATCCAATAACTTATAAAGTAATTGATAGTAATGGTAATGAAGTAACTGAAACAAGAACTGTAGCAGTAGTTGATATGAATGATTATAGCTACTTAACAGATTATGAATGGAAGTCTACTCAAAATAGCTATGCTGCTCCTAAAAAGGATATATCAACTAGTAATAATACTTTAAGATTAACTAATGAAGATGGTAATGAAGTATCATTTGAAAGAGGGGTAGGAGCTCACTCAAATTCAACAATAATATATGATTTAAGTGATAAAGACTATGGGTATTTCACTTCATATGTAGGGGGAGATAGACAAATGTATGGTACAGTAGGATCAGTTACATTTGAGGTATATGTAGATGGAGAGAAGAAGTTCGATAGTGGATTAATGACATCAAGAGAGGCTATGCAGTATTTAGAGGTTGATATAAATGGAGCAAAAGAATTAAAACTTGTAGTAACTGACGGTGGAAATGGAATAGGATCAGATCATGGTACTTGGGGAGATGCTAAACTTCATTTTGCAAAGGATGTACAAGGTAATTATGAAGAGTTAGAGTCATTAGTAAATGAAGCTAAGGATTATGATCAAGATATATATAGTGAAGAATCTTTTAAAGTATTGCAAGAAGCTCTAAAGAAAGCTGAGGAGATGTTAGCAGATAAAATAAGTACTCAAGATGAAATAAGATCAATGGTTGATGAATTAAACTTAGCTATATCTAACTTAGAAGAAAGAGTAGACTTAAATGAAGTTATTACTATTAAAGATAAGTCTTTAAAAGATAGTATAAAGAGAGAACTTAAGTTATCAAGTGATAATATAACTATTGGTGATATGTATAAATTAACAAAGCTATCAGTATCAAATGAGTGGATTTCAAGTTTAGAAGGCTTACAATATGCTAAAAACTTAGAGGAACTAGATATATCATATAACGAAATTAAAGATTTATCACCACTTAAAAATCTTAAAAAGTTAACTAATTTAAATGCAAATTTTCAAATAATAACAGAGGGTATGCTTTATGTAAAAGATAATATAGTAACTTTAGATTATAAGGTTTTAAATAGAAATGGTGAGAGATTAAAGCCAAGAGAAATAATTATAAGAAGTAATGAAAACTTTGAAGTTGTTAATTTAACTTTAGAAGAATTAGTAGATGAAAATGGAGTTATTTCTTTTGATGTTTCAAAATTTGATAAGGCTGTTTATAGTATATATTTAGTATATGAAGATAAAGAAGATAATTTCTTATCTCAATCGCTTTATATGTTTGATGTAGAATAGTAAATATACAATCCCGCTTAGATTATATAAGTAGGATTGTAGTTAATTGTGGTATGGATTAAAAAAGTGACTTCTTCGCTAAAGGGTGGAGAGGCCACTTTTTTTATGATATTATAAAGTGAAAAATGAAGAAATTTAAAAGAAACAAAGGAGGAATATTGTTAATGGGAATAACAAGTTTTTTTAGACTAGTAGAGATTCAAACAAAGGTTGCAAGTGTAATTCCATATATTTTAGGTACAGTTTTTGCATTATATAAATTTGATAATTTTAATGCAAAACAAGCAGTATTATTCTTTTTATCAATGATAGTTTTTGATATGACTACTACAGCAATAAACAATTATGTAGATTATACGAAAGCTATTAAGAAAGAAGGTTTTGGATATGAAGAGCATAATGCTATAACTAAGTATGGATTAAAGCCGAAAAGAGTTTTAGGAATTATAATAACAATGCTAATAATATCAGCTACTTTAGGAATAATGTTATTTTTAAATACTGATATAGCAATTCTTATAATAGGAGTAGTATGCTTTGGTATAGGGATATTTTATTCATTTGGTCCTATTCCGATTTCAAGAACTCCATTTGGTGAAATCTTTTCAGGATTAACAATGGGATTCTTTATAACATTTTTAGCTATATATATACACATATTTGATCAAGGTGTATTAAATATTAATATAAGTAATTGGAACTTCAGTGTATTAATTGATATAAAAATGATAATGTCTATATTCATAATTACTATTCCAGCAATTACAGGTATATCAAATATAATGTTAGCTAATAATATTTGCGATATAGATGACGACTTTGAAAATAGAAGATTTACATTACCAATATACATAGGAAAAGAAAAAGCTTTAAAATTATTTAGAGCCTTATATTACATAGGATTTATAGGTATAGTTGTTGGTGTAGCTATTAAAATTTTACCAATAGTATCAATTCTGGCATTAGTAGCTTTAAAGCCTGTTAATGCAAATATCAAAAGATTTTTTGAACTACAAACTAAAAAGGATACCTTTGTATTAGCTGTTAAGAACTTTGTAATAACCAATGTCATTTATATAGCTACTATAGTTATAGGATTCTTAATTTAAAATAAGTGTTGCTATTTAGAAAAGAGTATGATATACTAATAAAGTAGCAAAGATGCTAACGAAAAAAAGTTTTATATAGATAGATAGTTTCTCGAAAATTAGAGATTATTATATCCATGTACATTCTTTAATTTTAGGAGGAATATTTATGACAGATAAGACATTAGTATGTAGAGATTGTGGAAGTGAATTCGTATTTTCAGTAGGAGAACAAGAATTCTACAAAGAAAAAGGATTCGAAAACGAACCAACAAGATGTATAGCTTGTAGAAGAGCTAAAAAAGAACAAAATAGAAGATAATTTTAGATTTTTTCAGGTTGTAGTTTAAACTACAACCTTTTTTGTTTTTTAAAAAATTATAATTACAATTAAAATCACTAACTTTATTCAATCTATTTGTTTTCTTTATTTTTGTCTATACCACATGAAACCCAAGGATAATCGGGATTGCTTGAATCGCAAGGCTTTGATATATCAACATTCTTTTCTTCTTCTAAAACTTGACCATAAAAATTAGATTCATTTAAAACTTCTTTATCTTTCATAAAAACATCTCCATTCATTTAAACTCTCAATATATTTTCTTTTTAAGAATATTATATGATAAATAATAATAATTATCAATTGATTATAATAAAGTTTATAGAATATTCATAATTTTAGGTATAATAAGTATTCCAACTAGGAAGGATTCAGAAGCTCAAAGTACTTCTGGAGCATAGAAAGTAAAGATGAACTTCGTATTAAATCGATCTTAGTTCATGATTTATAATATTTGGTATAAATGCTTAAATTACTACAAAGACTAAATTAAGAAATTTAATGAAATGGAGTTGTATAGTGGATATGAAGAAAGTTCAATCAACTTGTAATTATTGTTCAATAGCTTGTAACATTGACTTCAATGTAGAAGATAATGAAATAGTCTCTGTAGTACCAACACAAGGATATCCAGTAAATAATGGTTTCTGTTGTATTAAGGGATTAAACTTAGATAAGCAAAATACTAAATTTCCTAATCCAGTTTATCCATTAGTAAGAGGTAAAGATGGAGAGATGGAACAAATATCTTGGGATGAAGCATTTAAAGTAATGGCTTCTAAAATAAAAGAACTTCAGGATAAGTACGGAAGAGAAAGTGTAGCATTTATAAGTACAGGTCAGCTTACAACAGAAGAAATGGCTTTGCTAGGTCATATAGGTAGAAACTATCTTGGAATGAATGGTGATGGTAATACGCGACTATGTATGGCTACTTCAGTAGTTGCACATAAGCAAAGTTATGGCTTTGATGCACCACCATATACTTTTGATGATTTAGAATTATCAGATACTTTAATATTCATTGGAGCAAATCCAGTTGTAGCTCATCCTATCCTTTGGACTAGAGTTAGAAATAACAAGAATAATCCAAAGATAATTGTAATAGATCCTAGACAATCAGAAACTGCAATTAGAGCAGATGAATGGGTAGATATTAAGCCAAAAGCAGATTTGAGATTACTTTACACATTAGCTAATTATCTTATAGAAAAAGATTGGATAGATAAAGATTATATAGAAAAGTATACAGAAGACTTTGAAGGATTTAAGGAGCATGTTAAAAAGTATACTTTAGACGATGTAGAAGAAAAAACAGGAATATCAAAAGGAAGAGTTGAAAAATTAGCAGAAACAATTCATAGAGGAAAGAGAGTGTCTTTCTGGTGGACTATGGGTGTAAATCAGTCGTATCAAGCGGTTAGAACAGCACAAGCAATAATTAATCTTGCAATTATGACTGGAAATATTGGAAAGCCAGGAACAGGGGCTAACTCTATAACTGGTCAATGTAATGCTATGGGTTCAAGATTGTTTAGTAATACTACAGGTTTTTATGGTGGAGGAGATTATGATAATGAGAATAGAAGAAAGGCAATATCTAAAGCTTTAGATATGCCTGAAGAAATGCTTCCAACAAAACCAACAATTCCATATGACCAAATAATAGAAAGATGCATTACTGGTGAAATAAAGGGACTATGGATTGTTGCTACTAATCCAATAGTTTCATGGACTAATAGTAGAAAGTTCAGAGAAGCTACTGAACATTTAGAGTTCTTTGTTGTTCAAGATATTTATGATAATACTGAAAGTGTTAAGATGTGCCATTTATTATTACCTTCTCAATCTGGACTTAAGAAAGAGGGAGTTTTAATAAATAGTGAAAGACGTTTATCAAGGGTGGTTCCAGCTTTAAGAAAGGAAGAGTATGAATATACTGATTATGATATTTTCTTAGGAGTAGGTAAGGCTCTAGGTATGGGAAAATATCTAGATAAATGGAGAACACCTGAAGATGCCTTTAATACAATAAGGGAATGTACTAAGGGAATGCCTTGTGATTTCACAGGAATTGAGTATGATATGTTAAAAGACGGTGGTGGAATTCAATGGCCATTTAAAAAGGGTGATGAATTAAAGAGTAATCAAAGAAGATTATATGAAGATAATAAGTTCTTTACTCCTAGTGGGAAAGCTAAGTTTATATATGAAGAGGTAGCAGAAGAAAATCCAAAGCCAAGTGAAGACTATCCATACTATTTTAATACTGGAAGAGGGACCGTTGGTCAATGGCATACACAAACAAGAACTAATGAGATAGACTTTGTAACTGCAATAGTTCCAGGAGAAGCTTATATAAATATTAATCCAGAATTAGCAGAAGAGTACGGAATTAAGGAGAATGATAAGGTTATTGTAGATTCACAAAATGGAGAAAGTGCTACGTTTATAGCAAAGCTTTCTAGGACAGTTAAGAAAAATCATATATATGCGCCAATGCATTACATTGAATGTAATAAGCTTACTCCATCAGTTTATGATCCTTATTCAAAGGAGCCTTCATATAAATTCATTCATGTAAATATTAAGAAGGCAATATAGGAGGGGAGATTAAATGAAAAGAATAAAAATAGATAGAAAGAAATGTATTGGATGTTTAACATGTACTACAGCTTGTATTGTTTCACATGGAGGACATGATACAAGAAATAGAATAGCTATTAATAGTGATGGAAGATATTCTCCTATTTTCTGTAGACATTGTGATAGACCAGAATGTGTTTATACCTGCATGTCTGGTGCAATGAGTAGGGATAATGAAACAGGATATGTTTTATATGATGAGTCAAGATGTGCCCATTGTTTTATGTGTATAATGGCATGTCCTTATGGAGTGCTAAAAACGGATGATAGAACAAATCATTTTATTATGAAATGTGATATGTGTAGAAATACTGAAGAAAAGTATCCTCAATGTGTTGCTAGATGTCCAACACATGCTATTACTTTAGAGGAGGTACAAGAAATATGAAGTGTGTAGTAGTTGGTGCTTCAGCAGCAGGAATTAGCTGTGCAAAAACTTTAAGAGAGTTAAATAAAGAGGTTGAAATTACTTTGATTTCAAAGGATGAACATGTAGTTTCTAGATGTATATTACATCATTACATAGAAGATATTAGAACAGTTGATGATTTAGACTTTACCCCTTATGATTTCTTTAAAGTTTATAATATTAATTGGATTAAAGGAAGAGAAGTTGTAAAGATTAATCCGAAGGAGCATAAGCTTAGTTTAGATAATGATGAAGAGGTTGAATACGATAAAGTGTGTCTTGCAACAGGGTCATCATCTTTTATTCCGCCTATTGAAAACCTTAGGGAAGCTAAAAATGTTGTAGGACTTAGAAACTTAGAGGATGCTATTTTAATAAAAGATTCATTACCTAATATTAAGGATGTTATAGTTTTAGGTGGAGGACTAGTAGGAATAGATGCGATAGCAGGTTTACTAAAGTATGATGTTAAAATTCATTTGGTAGAAATGGGAGATAGAATTCTTCCAATTCAATTAGATCATTATGCAGCAGATGCCTATAACAAAAGATTAGAAGAGAGGGGAGTAGACTTAAGATTTGGTGTAAGAGCTGAAAAACTTATAGTCGATGAAGATAATAATCCAAAGGAACTTGAGTTGAATACAGGAGATAAAGTACCTTGTGACCTAGTGATTGTAGCAACTGGTGTTAGATCAAATGTAGGTTTTATAAAGGATGCAGGGATAGACTGTGATAAGTTTGGATTAGTTATAAATGAAAAAGGTGAAACAGATACTAAAGATGTTTATGGTGCAGGTGATGTTACTGGACGTAACCCTATATGGCCAACTGCTGTTAAGGAAGGAATAATTGCTGCCAGCAATATGCTTGGAAGGGAATTATTTATGACAGACTTTTTTGGAAGCAAGAATACTATGAATATATGCAATTTAGCTACAATGTCTTTAGGGACAGTAATTAAGCCTGATGATAGCTATGAAGAAGTTATTGATGTTGAAGGTGAAGATTATAAGAAAATAATTCACAAAGAAGGAAAGATTTATGGGGCTATCATTCAAGGTGATTTATCTTATGCTGGTGTTTTAACCCAACTTATTAAAGAGAAAATAGATGTATCAAGAGTTAAGAAACCTTTATTTGATATTGATTATGCAGACTTTTTTAATATAAAAGAGAATCTAGAATTTACTTATTAAAAATTAGGCTTACAATTAAAGAAATAAATTAAAAGTAAATAATATTGTGTTAAAAGGGAAGTTGTTAATAGCAATTTCTCTTTTTTTATGAATAGAAATATATCATAGAAATAAGTTGGGGGAATTGTAATATGAGCAAATATCAAAATGATTTAAATAGAATACCTGTGGCAATAATTATTGAAGATGGATCAGGGAAAGAAGAAAGATATATAACAGAAAAAGTAATAGCCTTTGGAGGAGATGTTATTAAGGAAGATAATTTATGTAATAACTTTAATGCAACTATTATTTATGCATCTAATTTAGATAAAGTAAGAAAAGAAGCAATCAATAAAAATTTCCATCAAGTTTTTTGGAAAAAAGATTTAAGTAAAACTGACAATATATTTATAGCTTTTGATTCAAAAAGATATATTTTAGGGCTTAGTGGGGATTTAAATGCCCTAAAGAGAACTATAGATAAAAACTTAGAAAGTATGATAAATCAAATTAAATTAATAAAGGATGGTAAACATGTTGATAAAAAGGACTGCAATTATTCTATGTGGGGGAAAAAGTAGTAAAGGATATAAAAATAAAGCTTTTTTAAGGATAGAAGAGAAAAAATTTTTGGACATTATTATAGAGAAAATATCAAACTTTGATGAAATTATAATTTCGTGTAGCAATAAAAAATTATTTAGTAATTATAGTGGCATATCAAAAATAGTAGAAGATGATATCCAAGATATAGGTCCGATTTCAGGAATGTATAAATCTTTAAATGAAAGCAGAAACAATAAAGTTGTAATACTTTCAAGTGATATGCCATTAGTAAGGGAAGAATATATAAAGAAACTAGGTACATATGAATTTGATGAAGATGCTTTAATAACTTTTGCTAATGGTTCATCCCAACCTCTTTGTGGAGTTTATGATAAAAAAGTAAATAATATAATAAGAGCCTCAATTGAAAAGAAAAATTATTCAGTTAAAGAACTGTTAAAGTGTATAAGTGTTAGATATATCTTTCCGAAGGGGAGTACTTTCTTTGGAAATGTCAACAATTTGGAAGATTACATAGATATTTGTTCTAAAGGTATGCAAATGAAAGAAATCAGGAATAATAGCTGATTTATAGTGAGATAATAGATATGTAACAGGGATAATGATAAAAAAATAACATTTACAAATATTTATTTAAGATATACAATTAAGGAGAATTATTATTAATAGAAATAAATTATCCGAGGAGGAGAAACAATGAAGGTTGTAGTTGTAGGTTGTACTCATGCTGGAACAGCAACAGTAGTTAATTTAAAGGAAATGCATCCAGAATGTGATGTTACTATATATGAAAGAAATGATAATATTTCTTTTCTTTCTTGTGGAATAGCTTTACAAGTTGGTGGAGTAATAGCTGAACCGGAGAAATTGTTTTATAACTCTCCAGAAAATTTAGCTAAGTCTGGTGTAGTAACTAAAATGAAACATGATGTATTAGATATAGATTTTGATAATAAAAAGTTAAGGGTTAGGAATTTATTAAATGGAGAAGAATTTGAAGATTACTATGATAAATTGGTTTTAACTATAGGATCTTGGCCAATAGTACCAAAGTTTGAAGGTGGAGATTTAGAAAATATAGTTTTATGTAAGAATCATGACCATGCAGAAGTTATTGTTAAAAAGACAGAACATGCTAAAAATGTAGTTGTTATTGGTGCTGGATATATAGGTGTTGAACTTGCTGAAGCTTTTGAATTAAAAGGTAAGAAGGTTACTTTAATTGATGCTGAAGAAAGAATAATGGCAAAATACTTAGATAAGGAATTTACAGATTTAGCTGAGAATGAATTTAAGTCTAAAGGTATTAAATTAGTTCTTGGAGAAAAGGTTGCAAGATTCGAAGGAGAGAATGGTAAAGTTCAAAAAGTTGTAACTGATAAGGGAAGTTATGAAGGAGATTTAGTAGTACTTTGTATTGGATTTGCACCAGCAACTAAGATTGTTCAAGGTAAGTTAGATACATTAAAGAATGGTGCAATAATAATTGATGAATATATGAGAACAAGTAGAGAAGATGTATTTGCAGCTGGTGATTGTTGTGTTGTTAAATATAATCCTGCTAATGAAGAAAGATATATTCCTCTAGCTACAAATGCAGTTAGAATGGGGACGTTAGTAGCAAGAAATATTGAGAAGCCTACACTTAAGTATATGGGAACTCAAGGAACTTCAGGTATCAAAATATATGACCAATGTATTGCATCTACTGGAATGACAGAAGAAGTAGCTAAGGCTACAACTAATTTTAATGTTGCTTCTGTTTCAATTAAAGATAATTACAGACCAGAGTTTATGCCTACTTTTGAACAAGCAATGGTTAAACTTGTATATAACAAAGATACGAGGGAAATATTAGGAGGTCAAATTATATCAAAGATTGATCTGACACAAATGATGAATACTTTATCAGTTGTAATTCAAAATAAAATGACAGTTGAAGAATTAGCAATGACTGATTTCTTCTTCCAACCACACTTTAATAAACCATGGAGCTTATTAAATGCTGTTGCATTGGAAGCTTTATAGAATAAAAAATGGCTAGGATAAAAATCTTAGCCATTTTTTGTTATAATTAAAGAGAAAGAAAAAAGGGGGGGCTATTTATGATTAGGGAAGTGAAGTTGAGCGATGCAAAGGCGATAGTTGATATATACAATTACTATATATTAAACACGAATATAACCTTTGAAGAAAAAAAGTTAACAGTAGATGATATGGAAGAAAGAATAATTGAAAAGACTGCTAAGCATCCTTGGATTGTTTATGAAAGGAATGGACAAGTTATTGGATATGCATACTTAAGTGGATGGCATAGTAGGTCTGCTTATAGATATTCAAATGAAGCGTCTATTTACTTAGATAGGAATGAAAAGGGTTATGGTATAGGAAAGGAACTATTTGCCCAGTTGCTAGAAGTTTCTAAAGACTATGGTGTACATACTATTGTTTCAGGAATAACAATTCCAAATCCAGAAAGTATATCGCTTCATGAAAAGTTTGGGTTTAAAAAGATAGCAGAGTTTGAGGAAATAGGATTTAAAAATAATAAGTGGTTAAACGTTGGATATTGGCAAAAGATTTTATAGGAAAATGGTGACGATAAAGAGAGAGCTTTAATTAGCTCTCTCTTTTAATATATTACGCTAGGAATCTAAATGTCCTATCACGCTATATTATAATTAAATTATATGCTTAAAAACAATAAAAAACAATATTAAATGATAATAAATAATAACAAACAATAATAAATGATAAAAGATAATAAAGTATGATATAATTAAATTAATACATTCAAGGGGATGATTAGATGTTTTTAGAAGAACGTTATGATAAAATTATCAAAATGGTTGAAGATAAAGGAAGAATGTCTGTTAAAGATTTATCTTCAATTTTTAAAGTTACAGAAGATTGTATTCGTAAAGATTTAAGAGAGCTAGAAAAGCGTGGTAAAGTAAAAAGAGTTCACGGAGGAGCTATAACAAATAGAAGCCATAATGACATTAAACATATAAATGAGAGAAAAGAAATAAATAGTGGTAAAAAGCAAGAGATAGCTAAAAGAGCCTTTAATGAGATAGAAGACGGGGACATTGTATTCTTAGATGTTTCTTCAATAAATCTAGAGCTTGCAAAAATAATTGGGAGTGGTTCTAAAAAAGTAATTGTAGTATCTAATATGCCACAGGTAGCAACTGTATTAAATGATAGCAAAGATAATATTACTTTAATTGTAGTAGGTGGAGAATTTAATAAAAAGGTTGGGGCAATGCTTGGAGCATTTACTAATCAATATATTAGTCAGTTCACTTTTGATAAGTCCTTTGTAGGAGTTTGTGGAATAAATGAAGAAACTGGTTGGATGAGTACATTTAATATGGAGGACGGAGCTACAAAGAAAACTATAATAGATAATTCTAATAAGAGCTATTTAGTTATGGAAGAAGAAAAGTATAACTATGACGAATTCTATAAATTTGCTAAATTAGATGATGTTTCAGGAATAATAACTGAAGATAGAACTATATATAATTTTTAATCAAGAAAAGAAGACTGTATTAGAATTTCTACAATCTTCTTTTCTTGATTAAAAGCCTCTTTCTTTACGATTTTCTCTTAAATTACTAATAATTTTTTCTAAAACCTTATCTATGCATTCACCAATCATAATTAAAATAAATAGTCTTGGATACTTAAATAGTATATAAATAAATATGCTAATAGCAACTAGGCAAAAAATAATTAAAAATATGGTGAACTTCCCTACAGCTCTAGCTTCTTCTTCATTTAAATCTTCATATAAATCATCATCAAGTAAATTTTCAATTTTCTTTCCTAAGAGAGGCGTCATAAATCTTTCAACAACAAATAAAATCCAAAATCCATTTAATGAATTTTTATATAGATATATATAAACAGGAAGTGTTAGAAGACATAATATAAAGGGTATTCTTGTCCTAATGTATTTCATCAATTTAACCATCTCCTATTAATAAGAAATATTAACACACAAGGTGATAAATAGGAAGTTACATTTGTAGCTTCCTATTTATTTTTATTTAAATCTATTATAGTAATTGATCCACGAGAAAGTTTAACCATACCCTCTTTTTCAAAATATTTAAGCATTCTAGAAACAACTTCTCTTGCTGTTCCTAGGTCATTAGCTATACTTTCATGAGTAACTTTTATAACTTTTTCATTAAAGCTTTCAAGATATTTTATTAGTCTCTTATCAAAACTAGTGAAAACAATATCTTGCATAATCCACATAACTTCAGAAAATCTTGATTGAGTTAAATCTAAGATATATTGATTAAGTGACATGTTATTTTGAGAAAGCCTTTGTAAATATTCACTAGGTAATACTATTGCTTCTGTATTCTCTAAAGCATCAATATTTATATTAAACTGTATGTTTTTAAAAATACATGATGCTGATAATATACATGAATAACCTTTTTCAAGTCTATATAATGTTATTTCTTTACCTTCGTCAGATGTTAGAAAGGCTCTAAGGGTACCAGTTAATACAGTTATAAATCCATTACAATTTTTATCAGAAGAGTAAAGGGAATCATCTTTTGAATAGTTTACATGAATTGCTTTGGAATTAAAGACATCTTTATCTTCTTTGGTTAATTTACCATAAAATTGTGTGTTTTTTTCTAAAAAGTCTATATCAAATTTATTTAGCATTATATTATCTCCTAATATTTAACTAATGTAATTATATGAATAAATAAGGAAAAACTCAAGTATGAGGTTTGAGATTTAATATTAAAAACTAGGATTATATAGTAATTAAAGTTATAATACCAATAGGGGGGATGGGAAATGGTTAAAAACATAATTTTTGATTTGGGTAATGTAGTTCTTAAATATGATAATTTAGCGTATTTGAAAAGCAAAATTGAAGATAATGACAAGATAGACAAGCTACGTGATATCATATTTGGAGGACCAGAGTGGATTATGCTAGATGAAGGGACAATAACAGAGGAAACAGCTATTGAACAAATTTGTAGAAATAATCCTGAATTGGAAAATGACATTAGAAATGTTTTTGATAATTGGTATTCCTTATTAGAGCCAATAGAGTCAACAGTAGAAATAATTAGTGAGTTAAAAGAAAAAGGATATAATTTATTTTTTCTATCTAATTTCCATGATAAAGCATTTCAAGTTGTAGCTAAAGAATATACGTTTTTTAGATTATTTGATGGTGGAGTAGTATCTTATAGAGAGAAAATAATTAAACCCAATTTAGAGATATATAGAAAATTATTAGATGGATATAACCTAAAGCCTGAAGAATGTATATTTATTGATGATGTAAATGAAAATATTATTGCTGGAGAACAAGTTGGAATAAAAGGGATTCATCTTAGGGAGGCAAGTAAGTTAAGGGAAGAATTAGAAAGATATTTAGTTAAAAGTGAATAATAAAGAGAAATGGCTTAGCCATTTCTCTTTTTAGTTAAATTTAAGAAGATAAGTTTTAAATGAATTTGACTTATTAATTAAGTTTTCCTATCTTTATTATCAATAAAAATTATCTATACCACATTATAATAGCATCTTCGTTATTGTCTTTATAATATTTTTTACGTATACCTTCTTCTTTGAAAGTATACTTTTTATAAAGATTTTGTGCAGGGGTGTTTGAAGCTCTAACTTCTAAAGTAAGAGAGTTACAACCCCAATTTTTACAGTGTTCTATTAAAGAAGAGAGAAGTATGCTACCAATTCCTTTTTCTCTAAAGTTTGGGTGTACAGCAATATTGGTAATATGCCCTTCGTCAACAATTGTCCAAACACCAGCAAAACCAATAACCTTATTATTTTCTTTGGCAACAAGGTATTTAGCTAAAGGATTAGAAAGTTCCTTTTTAAAAGATTCTTTACTCCAAGATTCCTTTAAGGATAAAGAGCTAACTTCTAAAACATCTTCTAAATCACACTCTTCCATTAAACTAAGAGATATATTACTCACTCATTCTCATCCTCTTTTCTAATTCTCTTTCAGCTTGAGGCTTCTTTAAATAAACAGGAGCAGAGTTTGGATCGTCTTTAATTCCTTGTTTTAAAAGATTAAGACCTAATTCACCTATAGATGAAGCTCTAGTTAAGCTTACATGGTTAGGTGCAAATTTTGCATTAGGGAAGTTTTCTTTAATATATTCCTTATGCTTAAGTAATCCGTCACCAGTAAATATAACTTCTTCATTTTTTTCTTTTAGCATTTCTAAAAGATCAGTAAGTTCCATAGGGGTTGGTTCCATTATATTTTTAAATTCGCCATCTTCATTTTTATAAAGAGCAGTATAAACATTCTCCCTTAATGCATCCATAATTGGACAAATGATTCCATTAAAGTAAGAAAGGCTATAAGCTAATCCATCAAGAGAAGAAAGACTTATATAAGGTTTATTTGCCCCAAAACTTAATCCCTTAACTGTAGCCATACCTATTCTTAAACCTGTAAATGAACCAGGTCCTTTAGAAACAACAAATCCATCAATATCATTTATTGTTAATTCACAATCTTTTAAAAGATTTTCAATCATAGGCATTAATAAGACGGAATGTTCCCTCTTATCATTAATAACATACTCACCTAGTAAAGTATTATCATTAAGTAGCGCAACAGTAGCTACCTTAGATGAAGAGTCTATACTTAAAACTATCATATTTTTAGCTCCTTTACGTAATCATATCTATTTCCATAAGGGGTGATTTTAATATTTCTAAAATCTTCCCCTTTAGATAAGTCCTTTGAAATGTGTATATGTATGTATTCTCTTGGTAATATTTCTTCTATGTAGTTAGCCCATTCTATAATAGAAACAGCATCTGAGAAAATATAGTCATCAAATCCTATTGCATAAATTTCATCAGGATCGCTAACCCTATAAACGTCAAAGTGATTTAATTTTAAACGGCCACTTTCATATTCATTTACAATAGTAAATGTTGGACTAGTTATATTTTCGTTTATATCAAGACCTTTAGCGATTCCTTTTGTTATGTGAGTTTTACCTGTACCAAGGTCACCAGTTAAGCAAACAATATCACCAGGATTTAAAAGTTTGCCTAAGTCGAAACCAATTTTAGTAGTTTCATCTATATTTTTTACTTCAAAAATCATATGTAAAATTCCTTTCAAAAACTATTCTATCTTATTATTCTATCCAAAAAGGAGATAAAAGAAAAGTCTTTATCCCCTTACCACATATTAAAGGTTGAAAATTTTTTGAGGAAAGTGTAAAATTTTTTTTATGTGAACAGAAATTTGTAATAATTTTGTATACATTTAAATTTCATATGTTGATATAATATGTAATAAGGAATTAACTGGTAAAGGCCAGGGGGTGATATTATTGAAGAGAGTTACCTTTGGAATGTTATTAATAACATTTCTACTATTTTTGGGGATAGGAGTTTCTTCTAATCCATTAATAGCAAATACTATTGATAGAGAAGATACAAGCAGAGATGTTTATTTAAATATTATCACTTGTAATAAGATACAATATGAAATGGTTAAAGATATTGTTGGAAATAAGCATAATGTTGAATATATGTTTAATGATGAACAAGCATCTAAGAATTTTAAATATACAGATGAAACTATAAGTAATATTTCAAATATGGACTTGTTCTTTTATAATGGAAATATAATGGAACCTTGGCATGATGAGTTGATTTCGAATCTTAATAAGGGCAACTTAGGAATTATTAATTCTTCTAGAGGAATTAGAACTGTTAATCTTACAGGAGAAAACTCAGGTAAGGAAAATCCATACTATATGGTTGGATATGATGAGTATAAGATAGCATTATATAATATAAAAGTTGCTATTCAGGAGAAAGATCCTAAAAATAGGGAGCTTTATGAAGAAAATTACAATAAGGTTATTAAGAGTATGGATGAAGTTTTAAAAACATATGATGATAAAAAGTCAGTTATAAAGGAATATAGTTATATTGCTTTAGACGATAAGCTAGATTATTTCTATAGAAATATAGGCATATCTCCAATAAAACTTAATGGTAAAACTATAAACGAGGTTATTAAGGAAAATAGGATAGATCCAGCTAAGCTTATAGTTTTAAAAGACAAAGAAACAGTTTTTGAAGATATAAACTTTAATACTATTGAATTAAATGGATATAGCGGAGTTGATTCAGCTAGAAAAGTATTATTAGATAATTATAATGTATTTTATAATAACTTTTCAGTTGAAGAGAATAATGATGGGCGTGAATAGATTTTATTCATGCTTTATTTTTATAAGTTCAAGGTGTAAAAGTTGTGATATATTATATAATAATTTAATAACTCAGAAAGAAATATTTTTTTGAACAAAAAAGTTGATTTTTGAATAAGATTATTATATAATCAAACTTGTCTCGAAGGGGTATGGCTCAACGGTAGAGTAGTGGTCTCCAAAACCATTGGTTGTGGGTTCAAATCCTACTGCCCCTGCCACAAAGATCGTAAGCGAAATGCTTACGGTTTTTTTTATTTTATGATACGGGAAGCATTGAAAACACTAGTTTTACGGATGTATATAAAATTACTAAATTTCAATTTGCCCCTTTTTTGCCCCTTTTTGCCCCTCAAAAGTATTAACAGCAGATCTAAGTATTTCTTCTTGAACATGTGTATAAATATTTAAAGTTGTGGATATATTACTGTGACCTAATAATTTTTGAACGGTTTTATCCTTAACGTTATTTTCAAAAAGTCTACTTGCATAGGCATGACGCATTGAATGGAATGTAACATCAGGAGCACCAACTTCCTTTGCAACCTCTTTAAATTTCTTTCTTACATTACCTGCATCTAAATAATATCCTTTAGAATTGCAAAAAACTAAGTTTAATTCTAAATTATATAAATTCCCTAGTTTTTTATAATGAGCTTTTTGCTTTATTTTTAAACTTTGTAGTGGTTCAATTAATAACGAAGGTATAAAGACTCTTCTTATACTGGAGAGAGTTTTAGGTGTTTGAACTTCATACTTATAGGAGCTCCTGCCATCTAAGTCGACATAAGCTGTTTTGACAACATTTTTATTTACATCAATATACATTTCATCTAGATTTATATCATCCCAGGTTAAAGCTAATAACTCACCTTGTCTCATGCCTGTATACAGGGCAGTTAAAAAGAGAACTTCCATTTTATGACCTTTTATAGCATTAACAAATAGTTCTTGTTGCTTAGCTGTAAAAGATTTTTGTTTATTGTTTTTCTCCATTCTAATTTGTTCACTTTCTTTTGGTAAAACAATAGCAGAAGAGAAATCTTTTCTTATATAATCATTGTTATAAGCATATCTTATAGCTGGTTTCATTAGCTTATAAATATTTGTGATTGTAGACACAGAAACTTTATTTTTCAATAAATCGTTAAAATACTTTTGAAAATCAAGAGTGCAAATGTCTTTTAATTTAACATTAAATATAAAACTATCTTTTATATGTTGATTATACATACTATAGTATACATTTTTTGAACCTTCTTTTAATTTTAAAAAGTGTATATTGAATAGCCAATTTTCAAAAAATGCTCCGAAAGATTCTTTAGTATCTTTTAGACCAGAGTCTAAGTCAAATTTAATTTTATCTATTTTTTCTTTAAGCTCTTTTGCAGTTGTTGCGTATATATCTTTTGGGGTTTTAAGATTAGGGTGTTTTAGTCTATAAAAAAAGTATTCTTTACCATTCTTAATTTTTTTCTTATATATGCTTCTAGGCAAATTATCACCTTCTTTACATGAGTTTATTTTCTTTTAATTTAAATTCTAATAAATCAATAGGAACTTTATAGTAAGAAGCAAGTTGATCAATTGAATATTCTTTTAGATATAGTTCATCAATATTAGAAAAATTAATTAAAAATTGTGCAGCAAATAAGTTAGCTTCATGCTCTTTTTTTATTTTATTCATATTTTTTGTATTAGTAAAAATAAAGAAGAAAAGAGGTAAAGAAAGATGGAAAGAATTTTTAACAGTATTAAAATGGGAGTTGCCTTTATAGGTACAATGTTTACTTGGTTGTTTGGAAGTTGGGATACAGCTTTAATGGTACTTATATTCTTTATAGTATTAGATTACATCACAGGATTGTTAAGAGCCTACATTAATAAAGAGGTATCTAGTAATGTTGGGCTTAAAGGGATAGCTAGAAAAGCGGTTATCTTTGTGGTTCTTATTGTATCAGTATTATTAGATAGACTATTGAATACAGGTAACTGGGTATTTAGAACATTAGTATGTTACTTCTATATTGCCAATGAAGGTATAAGTTTATTAGAGAATTGTGCAGGTTTAGGATTACCAATCCCAGAAAAATTAAAGGATGCATTAGCACAACTTAAAGAAGGCGAAAAGAAAGAGTTAAAACAAGAGTAGTCAAATAGGCTACTCTTTTAATTTTATAAAAAATAAGGAGTGATTTAAGTGATAATAGGTGTAGACAAAGGACATACAGTACAAAATGGTGGAGTCTGTGGGGCTTGTGGTTTATTAAAAGAGAGCGTAGAGAATAGACC
>JAQEYV010000013.1:0-28036 GCA_027692445.1 Clostridiaceae bacterium OF42-15pH9A
CCGATGGTACTGCATGGGAGACTGTGTGGGAGAGTAGGACGTTGCCAAGTAATGTGGCTCGATAGCTCAGTCGGTAGAGCAGAGGACTGAAAATCCTCGTGTCCCTGGTTCGATTCCTGGTCGAGCCACCAGGTATGGCGCTATAGCCAAGTGGTAAGGCAGAGGTCTGCAAAACCTTTATCCCCGGTTCAAATCCGGGTGGCGCCTCCAAAGAAAAACCTGTAAGCTTTTGCTTACAGGTTTTATTTTTTTACAATAAAAAGTTATCTTTAATAGTTATCTTCATATTTTTATCATTGAAGTAAGCTCGAGAACCTATAGGTATTGTTATATTAGGGTAGCTATGGCCAAATGGCATACCTATAATAAGGGGGATATTAAGAGGAAGAAGACGATTAAGTATAACTTCCTCAGTAGTAAGACTTCTATCATAATTAGGAAGGATGCAATCGGTAAGATGCCCTATAATAATGCCATTACAATCATGTAGTTTTCCGCTATTTATTAAATGTGTAAGCATACGATCAATGCAATAGGGGGCTTCATTAACTTCTTCTATTAATAATATAGAACCTTTTGTATTGATTTCGTATTTAGTTGAAAGAGATGAACATATAATTGATAAGTTTCCACCAACTAACTTACCTTTAAATGAAGATAAGTTATATGTAGATATATTTGGATTTAGATCTAATAAATCATATGAGAAGTTTCTAGTATTACAAGTAGATGTTTTTAAAAAGTATTTTTTTGTGAGTTCATTCTTAAAGTCTGATGTTATCATAGGACCATGAAAAGTGATTAAACCTAAATTAGCAAAATAGTTAAGTAAAAGAGTTATGTCGCTATATCCACAGAAGAATTTGGGGTTTTGTAGAATAACCTTTTTATCTAAATAAGAGATTAATCTAGCTGTGCCATACCCTCCCCTAAGACAGACTATTCCGTCAATGGATGGATCTAAAAACATATCATGTAGATCATTTGCTCTATCACTATCGAAACCAGCTAAATGACCATACTTATTATATAGGTGAGGAGCTAGTTTTATCTTAAAACCTAATTCTTTAAATTCACAGAGCTTCTTATCAATTTTATCTTTATTTTCAGGTGAAGCAGGAGCAATAATTCCAATTGTAGATGCTGAAGTAAGCTTTTTACCTTTTAACATAAAAACCTCCAAAAAAAGAGAGCAGTAATGCTCTCTTTTGTTTTTATTATATTTTATGCTTTAAGTATAAATGTGTTAACTGAACATATCTTTTTTGTATAATATAAATGCTACTAATCCACAAATACTAAATGTTATCCCCATAACTAACAAGAATGCGTATGGTTCATGTTGAAAAGGTAAGTCTACATTCATACCATATATACCAGACATTATGGTTGGTATAGCCATCAATATAGTAAGAGAGGCTAAAACTTTCATTACTATATTAAGGTTATTAGAAATAACTGAAGCAAAGAAGTCCATAGTACTAGCTAATATATTACTATATATTTCTGTCATTTCTATAGCCTGTTTATTTTCAATAATAACATCCTCTAATACATCTTTGTCCTCAGAATACTTTTGCATTACTTCAACTTTAAGTAGCTTTTCTAAGGTGATTTCATTAGCTTTTAAGGATGTAGAGAAATAAACCAGTGATTTTTCGAGAGAATGTAACTGTATAAGTTCTCTATTCTTCATAGATTTATGAAGTCTCTTTTCAATCATTAAACTCTTTTTATCTATTTGTCTTAGATATAAAAGATAATATGTAGATATTCTATTTAATATCTGTAATATAAACCTTGATTTTTTAAATGTAAAGAATGATTTGATTTTACCGTTTATGAAATCAGTAAGAACTTTACTATTCTTCAAACACACTGTTATAAGGAAGTTTTCTGTATGTATAATAGCTAAAGGATACGTATCATACGTTAGTGAGTTATCTTCCATCTCTGTAAAAGGAATATCTACTATAACTATCATATTACCATCTTCTATATCAATTCTTGAAGTTTCTTCATCATCTAATGGCGCTTTTAAGAATTCTAGAGGTACGCTAGTTTTTTTAGATATAAGAAGTAGTTCTTCGTCAGAAGGTGCAACTACATTTATCCAACATCCAGTTTCAATATTATCTAGTAGAGTAAGAAAAGAATTACTCTCACTGGAACTTTTATATATTTGAATCATATTAAAGACCTCCTATTTTATACATGTTTATTATACTATTTTATAAATAATAATTAAAGTAAAAGGATAAAAAGGGTATCATTTTAAAAATAGTAATAAAGTAGAGTAAAATAGATGTTTATTATGATATTAGCTAATAAACTATATAAAGAAGGGAATATGGAAGATTAATATAGATTATCAAATAATTTGGATATGGATTAATTTAATAAAGCTATGTATAATCACAATTATCGTCCTAGAATTACTTATTACTTGGGGGAAAATAATATGATGCATAGAGAAGTAGTTGAGCGAAAAAGAACCCATGTTATCGCTTTAATACTTTTATTAATTACTTGTGTGTTATACGCTGTAGAAGGAATACAAGCATTAAGAATTGAGAACTTATTTGTTTTAAAAGTATGTGAATTTATATTATTATTATTTACAATTATTTTTATAATATTAGAGTATCTTAGTTGTAAGGTTGCGTATAAATATTTGTTAATAGCGGACAAGTTAATTATTAATAAAATATATCACGGAAATGAGACTAATTTAGAAAGCATTAAACTATCTAATATCCTTTATATAGGTAAAAGGAAAGACATACCAAAGGAATATAGATTAAAATGTACAGGGAAGTATACTTGTGAACTGTTTGGACATGATAAAATTTATTGTGTTTATAAGAAGGATAATGAAGTAAGTATATTTAATTTTGAACCAAGTGAAGATTTTATAAGAAGAATAACAAAATATAAAAAGGCAGTTTAAAAAATAGAACAAGACTTTGTCTTGCTCTATTTTTTATTGTAGAATTCTTGTTTTATTTCTTGAAGAAGGTCTTCACGTTCAATTAGGTCTAATGCTGTACATGCTAATGAAGCAGCTGCCTTATGTATTTGTTCAAAAGCATATTCAGATATTGTACAATCAGCAAAATCAGTTGACCCATATTTAATATTTTCATCATCTTTTATAGATATATAAGGGTGAATTGTAGGTACCTTTTTACTAACAGCTCCAATACTGAGTCCTGCATAAACATCAATAGGAGAACCTATATTTATAATCCCATTTTCTTTTAAATTGTGAGTAAATATTCTTGAAAGAGTTCTGTTTGTTACAAGCTCTTCGTTATAGGATTCATATAATGAAATCTTATTTGGTATGTGAGTTAAGTTAGAAACATATCTTACTATTTCACGTAGTTTGTTTTCTGCAAGTTCAGCCATTTCAAATTCCTTAGCACGAATATAGAACTTTGCTTCAGACTCTAAAGGGGTTAGTAAAGGAGTATATCCGCCTTTTGATAGTATGTAATTAACTTCTACATCTTTAGGAAAACCTTTTAGCAAGAAGTTAAGAATATTAAAAGTTAACAATATACAATCAAGTGAAGTATATTCATCTTTACTTAGAAAACTTAATCCGCTATTTCCAATAAATTTTATATTAAGAGGAATAATGGCTGATGAAGTACCACTTTCAGCGGTGGTGTTATAAGGGTGACATTCCATAACTACATCTATATCATCAAAAACTCCTTGCTTTGCTAGAGTAAGTTTAGTTCCTCCTAGATATTCTCCGGGGCATCCTATAATAATAATTGTGCCATTAGTCTGTTCTATTATTTCGCCTACAGAAATAGATGCACCAATAGATATTGCAGCTAATGCATTGTGTCCTGTTATATGTCCTTTCTCTTTAATAGAATCATATTCGCAAAGAAAGCATATCTTAGGATATCCATTTCCCTTACTAGCATAGAATGAATTTGGAATATCTAAGTAATTCTTTTGAATATTAAAGTTATATTTTCTTAACACTTCGCAAATGTATGAAGATGATTTTTCTTCTTTATAGCTTTCTTCAGGATTTTTATATAAATACTCACATATATTTTTTACGTCATTGAAGTTTTCAGTTAGAAATGATATCATCTCTTGTTTCATAATAAAACCTCCTAATATATATTATTTATATTAGTTTTGTCTTAATATAGAAAAAATATTATGAAAGCGGGATGAATATATAATAGCTTAAGAGGATAATATTGGATTAGAATGCTTTTGAATTTATTGTAAGAGATGATATAATAACATTACTAATATAGGTAACGAAAGAGGTTATTAATAATGAAAAAAGGATTATTTATTGTATTTGAAGGTGGAGAAGGATCAGGTAAAAGTACAATATTAGAAAAAATATATAATTGGCTGCTTGAAGAGAATAGGAAGGTAGTAAAAACTAGGGAACCAGGTGGCATTAAAATTTCTGAACAGATAAGAGAAATAATATTAAGTTCAGAAAATGAAAAAATGGATGGTAAAACAGAAGCTTTACTTTTTGCAGCTGCAAGAAGACAACACTTAGTGGAGAAAGTAATACCAGCATTAATAGAAGGAAAAATAGTTTTATGTGATAGGTTTATAGATTCTTCATTAGCGTATCAAGGATATGCAAGAGGATATGGAATAGAAGAAATATATAAAATAAATTCATTTGCAATAGGTGAATATATGCCAGATTTATCTATATTATTTGATATAGAACCATCTATAGGATTGGATAGAATAAAAAAGAATTCTAGTAGGGAAATAAATAGATTAGACAAAGAAAAATTAGAATTCCATAATAAAGTTAGAGAAGGATATCATGAAGTATTAAAAGCAAACGATAAAATGATAAAGATTGATGCATCTAAATCAATTGATGAAGTATTTGAGGACGTTAAAGAAATAATATTAAAACATATAGGGTAAAAACTTGTTTTTATGTAAAATAGAATTAAGTTTATGATAAAATATAAATATACAGGGAATTGAAGTTTAGGAGGTATGTATTATGAAAATGGTCATTGCTATTGTACAAGATGATGATGCTTTAGATTTAATTGATACACTTACAGAGAAAAAGTTTGGAGTAACAAAACTTGCAACAACAGGTGGATTTTTAAAGTCTGGTAATACAACATTAATGATAGGTGTAGAGAAAGAACGTGTAGATGAAGTTATAGGTTTAATAAAAGATGTTTGTCAAAAGAGAACAGAGGTTGTAGCTTCACCATCTCCATTAACAGGAGGAACAGGTGTTTATATGCAATATCCAATAGAGGTTGAAGTTGGAGGAGCAACAATATTTGTAATTGATGTTGATCAATTTTTAAGAGTGTAGATTATAAAAGAGGTGATTTTGTGGAAGAATTTATTGGATTTAATGATATATTGGAAGGGTTTAACAAACGTGTAGATAAAGGTATTCTTTCACATGCTCACCTTATTGTTGGACCAGATGGGATAGGTAAAAGTATTTTAGCTAGGAAATTTGCTTTAAAAATATTAAATAAAGAGACAGATAAAGATTATATAGATATAATTCACTATAGAGCTAAGAAAGCTTCTTTTGGAGTAGATGATGTAAGAGGAATCATTGAAGAGATAATGAAAAGACCATATGAAGAGGATAAAAAGGTTATCATTATACATGAAGGAAATAAGCTTACTGTTCAAGCACAAAATGCATTGCTAAAAACCATTGAGGAGCCTCCAAAAGGAGTATACATAATATTATTAACTGATAGTATAGAGTTAATGTTGGATACTATAAAATCTAGATGCCAAATATATAAATTAACGCCTTTAAGCAAGGAAGAGGTTAATAGATATATTAATAGGTTAGGAAAGTTCGACTATAATAAGGTTTTATCTGCTATAGCATATGGTGAAGGAATTCCAGGGAGAGCAGAAAGAATATTAAATGATGAAAAGCTTAATTTATTAAGAAATTGTATTATAGATTTATTAACTGATATTGATAGTAGAAGTAATAATATAGTTTTAAATTATGAAAAAAGACTTGATTCTTTTAAGGATAGCAAAGAAGAAGTTTTAAACATATTAGAATCACTTATTAGGGATATTATAGTATATAAAGAACTACAAGATGAAAAAATGATAATGAACATTGATAAGTTAGAGGATATTGATAGATTTTCTAGTAATAAGTCGTATAAAAAGTTAAATGCAATGTTAGAGAAAATTAGAGAAGCAAGAATAAATATAAGGAATAATGCAAATTATTCAATGGTCATAAGTGTAATGCTTATGGGACTTTCGGAGGGTTAATAATGATAAAAGTTGTAGGAGTAAGGTTCAAAAAAGCAGGGAAGATATATTATTTTGGACCTAATGGATTAAATATAAATAAGGGAGATTATGTAGTTGTTGAAACAGCAAGAGGTGTTGAATTTGGCGAATGCGTAATAGGAATTAAAGAGATAAAAGAAGAAGATATAATTCCACCTCTAAAAAGTGTATTAAGGATAGCTGACGAAAATGATATAGCTAAGCATAAAGAAAATAAGGACAAAGAAGAAGAAGCTATAAATATATGTATTTCTAAAATAGAAGAACATGGGCTAAAAATGAAGCTAATAGATGTAGAATATACATTTGACAATAATAAGGTGATTTTCTATTTCACAGCAGATGGAAGGGTAGACTTTAGAGAATTAGTTAAGGATTTAGCTACAATATTTAAAACTAGAATTGAACTTAGACAAATTGGAGTAAGAGATGAAGCTAAAATGTTAGGTGGTTTGGGACCTTGTGGTAGACCAATGTGTTGTTCTTCGTTTTTAGGAGACTTTACTTCTGTTTCTATAAAGATGGCAAAGGAACAGAATTTATCTCTAAATCCTACAAAAATATCTGGAATATGTGGTAGATTAATGTGTTGTTTAAACTATGAGCAAAGCACATATGAAGATATTAGAAAGAGATTACCTAAGGTTGGTTCTGTAGTTCAAACTGAATATGGAAAAGGTGAAGTTGTTAGTAATAACACAGTTAAAGAAGCTGTTAAGGTTAAATTAAGAAAAGGCGATGAAGAGGTAATAGAGGAATTTAAAATAGAAAATGTAACTTTGATTTCAGGTAGTTATGAAGATTCGGTAGATGAAAAAGAAATTAAGTTAGAAATTGAATCAGAAGAAGATAAAAGTCTTATCAAAGATTTAATTAATGAAAAGTAGGGGGATTTCTATATGAAATCAATTATTAAGATTTATGATATGAATAAATCATCGGATGCTATGAATATTCAAAGCGCTATAGCAAGTAATGAAGGTGTGATAGCATGTGAAGTTTCTTTGGATAAAAAAGAGATCCAATTAATATATAATGAAAGTTTCGTTACCTTAGATAGGATTATTGAATCTATTGAAGTTCTAGGATATATGGTAGTGAGTTAGATAGAAGTTAATTTTATTTAAATTACTTTTAAATGTTATGGAAACATGTTAAAATGTATATGGTGTAATTATCATAAATATTAGGAGGTGTTTTTCATGGCATACGTTATTAATGATTCATGTGTAAACTGCGGAGCTTGCGCTGCAGAATGTCCAGTTGAGGCTATAAGCCAAGGAGATACTCAATTCGTTATAGATGCAGATACTTGTATCGATTGCGGAAATTGCGCAAATGTTTGTCCAGTAGGAGCACCAAACGCAGAATAATTTATACTTAAAAGATCGTCATTTTATGACGATCTTTTTTCTTATATAGTATTTATGTAGTTAAATCTATCTTTGATTATTAATGTATTTAATGATGAAGAACTGTCCAATGTATCAGTATCTATATAGTCTTTATCTATTATAGTGATTTTTTTAGAATTAATAAAAAAATCTTTAGGACTATCTAAGAACTTTGTACAATTGGAATTTCTATAATACATTGGAATAATATACTTTGGTTTTATAATATCTATTAACTCTAAAGCTTGTGAACTATTAAGTGTAAAGTGTCCACCTATAGGTATAAATAATATGTCTATGTCTGATAAAGCGGATATAAAATCAATTGAAAGATTATGGCCAATATGACCTAGGTGACATAGTTTAAGTCCTTCAATTTCTGTAGAGTAAATAATATTTTCACCTCTTTTTGCCCCATATAGATTATCATGATATCCTTGGTATCCGGTAACTAAAATATCGTAAAATTTATATACACCTAAAGTATCAACTGTATTACAGTTTTTTAATATGGGGATAGAGCTTCTATCCATATCAAGGTAATTATGACTTAATGTAATTATACTTGGATTTAGGTTAGATATTTTATTTATTGTAAGATTTAAAGGGTCTAATAGAACTCTTCTACCATTTGATACTTGAATTAAGAAGCAAGATTCTCCTAGCCATCGTATAATCATACAAAAAACCTCCTAAATAGTTATAAGTATATTATGCCGAATTTTATAAAAACTAAACTAAGAAGTAATATTATGGCTTGATAATAATATGAATTAATATTATTATATAAAATATAGGTCAAAGTAAGTCAAAAACAACGTTTAAGAAGGTGATATTATGGCAAGACTTTCAGATATAATTGAAAGCTTTATTAAAGAAATGCTAAATGAGAATGGTGGTGATCAAGTTCAAATACAAAGAAATGAATTGGCTGATCAATTTAGATGTGCACCATCACAAATTAACTATGTATTAACTACAAGATTTACCTCTGATAAAGGTTATGTTATAGAAAGTAGAAGAGGTGGCGGTGGCCATATAGTAATAAAACAATTAACTTATGATGGTACAGAGCAAAGAAGTAGATTAATTTATGATGCTATAGGTTCATCAATTACATACCATAATGCATTATCTATAATAGAAAATTTATATGAATTAGATATAATTACAGAAAGAGAAAAAGAAATTATGAAGATTGCTATTAATGATAGGTCTTTAATTTCTATAGAAGAAAAGAATAAATCTAGGGCAGATATTCTTAAAGGGATGGTTATGGTTATATTATCATAGGGGTGGTATTTATGTTATGTGAGAAGTGTAATAAGAGAGTAGCAACAATACATTTAATTAAATTAATTAATGGAGAGAAGTCGGAAGTAAGACTTTGCGAAAGTTGTGCTAAAGAAATTTCTGATATTTCCTTAGTTAGTTCATTAGGCAATATAGATGGAATTTCTATTCCCAATATTTTAGGTGGTTTTTTTGAATCCATTGATAAAAATAAACAAAATAAAATAGAAGTTATATGTAAAAAATGTGGCTTGACTTATTCTCAATTTAAGTCTAGTGGACAATTAGGCTGTGATGAATGTTATGAGAGCTTTTCTAGTTATTTAGGACCTATGTTTAAAAGAATACAAGGGGATTTAGAACACATAGGAAAGGTTCCAAAACGTTCAGGTGTTAAGCTTGTTGAGAAGAAGAAGTATGTTAATTTAAAAAAGGAATTACAAAAAGCTATTTTAGAAGAAGAATATGAGAGAGCTGCTGTGTTAAGAGATAAGATAAAAGATATAGAAAATAGTAGAACAGAGGTGGGCAAAGATGAGAAATTGGATTTATAGTAACGCCTCAAATGATGATTTAATATTATGTAGTAAGCTTTCCTTAGCTAGAAATTTAGAAGGAGTTTTATTTACAGACAAACTAGATGTGGAGAATGCTAAAAAGAATGTAGATAAATTATCTAATGTTATTTTTAACAAATTAGATGATGAAGAGTTAAAAATAGTAAAGTTTTGGGATAATCATATTGATTATATAAAGTCATATGAGGCAAAACTTTTAGTAACTAAAGAATTAGTTAAGAGAAAGGATAGAGCAGCTTTAATTATTAATAAAGAAGAAACAATTAGCATAATGATTAATGAAGTAGATCATTTAAATATACAATGTACTACTGAAGGAATGAATTTAAAAGAAGTATATGAAGTTGCTAATAAGATTGATGATTTAATAGAAGAAGATATAACATATTCTTTTCATGAAGATTTTGGATATTTAACTGCTACTCCTAGTAAAGTTGGTACTGGTATGAAAGCGTCAGTAATACTACATTTACCTGCATTGTCAATGAGTGAAGAGATTACTAATATTTCGAAAGGGTTAAGTCAGCTAGGAATGGCTATAAATCCAGTATATGGAGATGGTAATATATATGAAGTTTCAAATAGAATTTCTTTAGGCATAACTGAGGATGAGATAATTAATAATCTTGAGGGAGTAGTTGAAAATATCATACAAGAAGAGATTAAGTTTAGAGATATAGTAATTAACAAATGTAAAGATGAAGTAGAAGATAAGATATTTAGAGCCTATGGAATATTAAAAAATGCTAAGTTAATGTCTTATAAAGAACTAGTAGAGTTATTATCATATGTAAGATTAGGAGTGGAGATGTATAACCTAGACTTAAATAAAGATATCTTGAACAAGCTTCTAGTTTATACAAATGATGAGGCTATACAAAATAAATTAGGCAAATCACTAACTAATAAAGAGAAAAAGGCTGAAAGAGCTGTATTGATACAAGAATTGTTAAAGTAATTATGGGTAGGAGGTGTTGTAAATGTCATATGGGAAATTTACAGAAAGAGCTCAATTAGTAATAATGGGCGCTCAAAAAGAGTCTCAAAAATTTAAGCATGGGTATATAGGAACTGAACACATATTGATAGGAATTATGGCTGAAAAGGGATATTCTAGTGAATTGTTAGAAAAATATGGTGTGGCAATAGAAGAGATAAGGAATATGCTAGAGGAATATTTAGGCTATGGAGACTCACTTATGCCAAAAGGCGAGTTATTGCTAACTCCAAGAACTAAAAGATTATTTGATGAAAGTATTATAGAAGCAAAGAAGTTAAATCATAAATATGTTAGCCCAGAACATCTTCTATTGGCATTGATAAATGAAGAAGAAGGAGTGGCATATACTATACTATGCCAGTTAAGACTAAATTTTAAAGATATAAAAAGCGATTTGATTATGTTTTTATCAGGAAAAGAAGATGAAGAATTGAATGATGATGAAAATGAGAGTAGTAAAAAGAAAGACACTCCAATGTTAGATCAATATGGTCATGATTTAACTGAAATGGCAAAAAGTGATAGTCTTGATCCTGTTATAGGAAGGGAGCAAGAAAATCAAAGAGTTCTAGAAATACTATGTAGAAGAATAAAAAATAATCCATGTCTTATAGGTGAGCCGGGAGTAGGTAAAACAGCTGTAGTCGAAGGATTAGCTCAAAGAATTGTTAATGGCAATATTCCAGAAATTCTTAGGAATAAAAGAATTATTAGTTTAGATTTAAGTGCTATGGTTGCAGGTGCTAAATATAGAGGTGAATTTGAAGATAGATTAAAAAAGGTTATGGAAGAAATAAAGAATAATCCAGATATCATTATATTTATTGATGAAATTCATACAATAATCGGTGCTGGAGGGGCAGAAGGGGCAATAGATGCATCAAATATATTAAAACCTGCTTTATCTAGAGGAGTAATTCAGTGTATAGGTGCTACTACTATTGATGAATATAGAAAACATATTGAAAAGGATACGGCTTTAGAGAGAAGATTTCAACCCATTATAGTAGGTGAACCTACAAAGGAGGAAACTCTTGAAATATTAAAGGGGTTAAGGGATAAGTATGAATCACATCATAGAGTGAAAATAACAGATGATGCTTTACATGCTGCTGTAGATTTATCTGATAGATATATAACTGATAGATTTATGCCTGATAAGGCTATTGATTTAATTGATGAAGCTGCGGCTAAAATAAGAATAGAGAGTTTAGTTACTCCTCCAAATTTGAAAGAAATTGAAGAGAAAATAGAAACAGTAGTAAAAGAAAAGGAAGAATCTATTAGAATACAAGACTTTGAAAAAGCGGCAAGATTAAGAGATGATGAAAAGAAGCTTAAAGATGAGTTAAGTGAAATAAAGAAAGAATGGACTACCAATAACCAAGTTAATTCTCTTACAGTAAGTGAAGAAAATATAGCTAATGTAGTATCATCTTGGACTAAGATCCCAGTAGAAAAGTTAACTGAGAAAGAAAGCGATAAACTACTTAGAATGGAAGAAATTCTAAAGAAGAGAGTTGTAGGACAGGAAGAAGCGGTAAAGGCTGTATCAAGAGCGGTAAGAAGAGCTAGAGTTGGTTTAAGAGATCCTAAAAGACCAATAGGTAGTTTTATATTCTTAGGACCAACAGGGGTTGGAAAAACAGAGCTATGTAAAGCCTTAGCAGAAACTATGTTTGCAGATGAAAATAGCATAATTAGAATTGATATGTCTGAATATATGGAAAAACATTCGGTATCAAGACTTATAGGGTCACCTCCAGGATATGTTGGATATGATGAAGGTGGACAGTTAACTGAAGCGGTTAGAAGAAGACCATATTCGGTTGTACTTTTAGATGAGGTAGAAAAAGCTCATCCAGATGTATTTAATGTACTTCTTCAAATTATGGAAGATGGAAGGCTTACTGATGGTAAAGGAAAGTTGGTTAACTTTAAAAATACAATAATAATAATGACATCTAATGTAGGGGCTCATACAATAAAGAAACAAAAGACTATGGGATTTAGTGTGAATGATAAAAAAGAAACTGAATATGAAAAGATGAAAGAAAATATAATGGGAGAATTGAAAGAAAAATTCAAACCAGAGTTCTTAAATAGAATAGATGATACTATTGTATTTAAAAAATTAGATGATGAAGATATGAAATCTATAATAGATTTAATGCTAAATTCTATTATAGAAAGACTTAAAAATAATAAAATATACATTAAATTAAGTGATGAATGTAAAGATTTCCTAGTTACAAAAGGATCTGATACTAATTATGGAGCTAGACCTTTAAGAAGAGTTATAACTAAAGAGGTAGAAGACAAATTAAGTGAAGAATTACTAATAGGAAATATAAAAATAGGAGACACAGTATTAGTTTCAGTAGAAGACAATAAACTTAAATTTAAAGAACTACAAGAAAATTAGGATATAAAATAAGCCTGTAAGCACATAATATTATTAAGATTTGCTTACAGGCTTATTTTTATATAATATTAATTAATAATTGTTATTGAATATTTAAGGAATTATGATATAATAAATATATACCCCCATAGGGTAAAGGAGTGATTATATGAATAAAGATATAAAAGATATAGATTTAGTAATCTTAGGTGGAGGACCTGCAGGTTTAACTGCTGGAATTTATGCTTCAAGAGCTAAGTTAAATATGATAATACTTGAAAATTCTATCTTGGGAGGTCAAGTTAGAAATAGTTATACTATAGAAAATTATCCTGGATTTAAAAATATAGAAGGAAGCAAGTTGGCAGATATCATGCAAGAACAAGCAGAGGAGCTTGGTGCAGTAATTGATGAATTTGACCCAGTAGAGGATGTAAGACTTGATGATAAGTATAAACTTGTAGAAACTGAAAGCTATATTTACAAAGCAAAAAGTTTAATAATTGCAACAGGAGCGTCGCCTAGAAAGTTACCTATTCCTAATGAAGGTAAATTTGCAGGCAAAGGAATTCACTATTGTGCTGTTTGTGATGGCGCAATGTATGAAGGAAAAGTTATTGCTGTAGTAGGTGGGGGGAATTCTGCATTAGAAGAAGCTATATTTTTAACTAGATTTGCCAAGAAGGTATATATAATTAGAAGATATGATTATTTTAGAGGAGAAAAGTCTTTATTAGATCAAGTTGAGAAGAATGAAAAAATAGAAATTCTATATAATGAAGACTTAGTAAATGTAGAGGGAACAAACTTTGTAGAAAAGGCTATAATAAAGAATACACTTACTGAAGAGGAAAAGTCTATAGATATAGATGGTGTATTTGCATATATTGGAACTGAGCCTAAAACAGATATGTTCAGTAAATACATTAACCTAACTAAGAATGGTTATATTATAACAAATGAAAATATGAATACTAATATACCTGGTGTATATGCAGCAGGAGATGTTAGAGAAAAGTTATATAGACAAATAACAACAGCAGTAGCTGATGGTACTATTGCAGCACTAGAGGCTGAAAAATTTATAATATCAAATAGGAGTGAATAAAAATGATAAAAATATATTCAACATCATGGTGTCCAGCTTGCGTAAAAGCTAAAAAGTATCTAGGTTTAAAGGGATTAGCATTTAGTGAGGTAAATGTTGCAGATGCTCATGAAGATAGAGAAGAGGTATTTAAGGTTTCAGGTCAAAGAACTGTACCAGTATTAGATATTAATGGAGAAATAATTGTTGGATTTGATAAGAGTGCAATAGATAAAGCTATCAATAAATAATTGGTAAAATAGTATAAAAAGATATTTCTAAATACCATAAAATCACCTATTCTGAACTGCCACCCGTCTGTTTGACAGGAGCATATCAGAATAGGTGATTTTTTATTAGCCTATTTAGTTAAAGCTGTATCTATAGCTGGTTTATCAAAACCAATTATAACAGTTCCATTTATGTCTAAAACGGGTACTCCCATTTGCCTAGATTTTTGAAGCATTTCTTGTCTAGCATCCATATCTTCAGCTACGTTAAGTTCTTCAAAAGCTATATCTTTAGATTTTAAATAATTCTTAGCCTTTACGCACCAAGGGCAAGAATCTGTGGTATATACTTTAATCATTATATGATCCTCCTAATAAAAATTAATAGTTATTAATATTAACTTTAGTTTATAACTAAATATAGAAATTTTCAACAATAATTCTTATGTAATATATAATATGGAAAGATTATATGTTTTGTTACTTATTTTATTATATTCCCATTATTTAAATTAGAGTTTAATATATGATTGTTGACTTCATCATTAGATTGCTGTGATGAAAAAATATCAGTAATATTAATTTCAGAGTTATCTTTTAAAATATTTTTTCCTGTAATATTTATACTATTTAATGTATTTTCAGTAAGCATAGAATCATCTCCTTAAATTGTTTATAATTAGTATTTGTAAGAGGATAGATTTCTATGCCAATTCTTAATGTATAGTGGTCTAGACAAGTTGATTTTGGTTTGATATAATTATTGAGGAGGAAGTTAAGTATGATAGATAAAAGTAGTCCTATTCCTGTATATTATCAATTAAAAGAAGACATCCTAAAGAAAATAAGAGAGGGTGTTTGGAAGGTTGGTCAATGTATAGATAGTGAAAGGGAACTTTCTGAAAACTATGGAGTTAGCAGAATGACAATTAGGCAAGCTTTAGGAGAATTAGTTCAAGAAGGTATATTAGTAAGAGAAAAAGGAAAGGGTACTTTTGTTTGTGAACCTAAAGTCAAGCAGAAAGATATGATGAGTTTCTCTGAAATAATTAAAAGAACTGGTAGGACTCTAGAAACCAAGGTTATTGAGTTTAATAAAATACCTACTCCAGAAGATTTGACAGATACTTTTTCTTTTGAGGAAGTTTATAAGATAAATAGAAATAGAATAGTTGATGGTGAATGTATAGCTAATGAAATTGTATATATCCCTTCAGATTATTGTGGATTTATAAATGAAGAGAAGCTAAAAGGATCTTTATATAAGATATTAGAGGAATTTGGCTACTCTGTAGAATATTCAGAATCATCTATAAAAGCAGTTATAATGGATGAAACTAATAGAAAAATTTTTGGGGTGGATGAGCAAGTGCCATTACTTCAGATAAATGGTAAAACTATAAATAGCGATGGAAAGGTGCTTTTTGTAGAAGAAGCTACCTATAGATCAGATAAATATATTTTAGAAGTAAATATTTTAAGACGAGAGGGGAAATTAAAGTGAAGGTAATAATAGCTAAAGATTATGATGAAATGAGTAGATTAGCAGCAGAAGAAATGGCAAAGGTAGTAGAAGTTAAACCAAATGCTGTTTTAGGATTAGCTACAGGTGGTACTCCAGTAGGAATGTACAAAGAGTTAATAAAGATGAACAAAGATGGAAAAATTGATTTTTCTAATGTAACAACTGTAAACTTAGATGAATATGTAGGACTTGCTGGAGATCATCCACAAAGTTATAGATATTTCATGAATGATAACTTATTCAATCATATAAACATAGATAAGACTAGAACTTTTGTACCTAATGGATTAGCTGCTGATATAGCTGAAGAAGGAAGAAACTATGATAGAAAAATAGATGAATTAGGTGGAACTGATATTCAATTGTTAGGTATTGGTAACAATGGACATATAGCATTCAATGAACCAGATCAAGATTTAGTTGCAGGAACTCACTTAACTGGATTAACTCAAAGTACAATAGAGGCAAATGCAAGATTCTTTGATTCTATTGATGAAGTTCCAAAGACAGCAATAACTATGGGTCTTGGACAAATAATGAAAGCTAAAAAAATTCTTTTAATTGCTAGTGGTGAAAGTAAGGCTGAAGCAATTAAAGGTGTATTAAGTGGTAAGATTACAACTTCAAATCCTGCAACTATGTTACAAATGCACAGAGATGTAGTTGTTATAATTGATGAAGCTGCAGCTAAGCTTGTAAAGTAATAAAGTTGGTAATAATAGAAGGTGAGATAAAAATATCTCACCTTTTTTTTGGGTTGGACGATAAATAAATATAAAAAATAAATTTGAATTGTAAATTATATTTTAAAATTATGATATTATTATATAGTTAGGAACGAAGGTTAAAAATATATAAATATATAAATATTAAAAGATATAAATATAACAATATAGCAATATAAAAATATATAAATATATAAAGTTGAGTTTTGAGTATAGAAAGGAGGAGAGCGTATGGCTAAAATAAAAACTATTTTTACATGTCAAGAGTGTGGTTATGAATCACCAAGGTGGCTTGGAAAATGTCCTTCTTGTAATCAATGGAATACTTTTGTTGAGGAATTGAAAGATAACAATACCATAGTAAAAGAAAAAATAAGTAAAAGTATATTGCCGGAAAATATGCCAAAGAGTATAGGTGAAATAAAGTCTGGAGAAAAAGAAAGATTTAAAACAAATCTAAAGGAGCTTGATAGAGTACTTGGAGGAGGATTAGTAAAAGGGTCTTTAACTTTAATTTCGGGAGACCCTGGAATAGGAAAGTCCACATTACTATTACAAACAGCTAATAATATAGCATCTAAGTACGGAAAAGTTTTATATGTATCTGGTGAAGAATCAGAAGAGCAAATTAAAATTCGTGGGGACAGGTTAGGGGTAACTGCTAAAGATTTATTTATAGTTTCTGAAACTAATTTAGATACAATTGATGCATACATAGAGAATATACAACCAGTGTTTGTTATAATAGATTCTATTCAAACTATTTATAAAGAGGGGGTAACATCTGCGCCAGGAAGTGTATCACAGGTAAAGGAATGCTCAAATGAATTGATGAGAATAGGTAAAGGAAAAAATATACCTTTATTTATTGTTGCACATGTTACAAAGCAAGGTGCTCTTGCAGGTCCAAGAGTATTAGAACATATGGTGGATACAGTTTTATACTTTGAGGGAGAAAGAACTGAAGAGTTTAGAATATTAAGAACCATAAAGAATCGTTTTGGTACTACTAGTGAAATTGGTGTTTTTGAAATGAGAGGGGAAGGTTTAGTTGAAATATACGATCCTTCGAAGATGTTTTTAGAGGATACAAACTTTAATCAAGAAGGTTCAGTTGTTATTGGTATAATGGAAGGAACCAGACCAATACTAGTAGAGATTCAAGCATTAGTTACTCAAACTAATGCTCCAATGCCAAGGAGAACTGGCGTTGGAATAGATAATCAAAGATTGAGTTTGATTCTTGCAGTTTTAGAAAAGAAGTTAAGAGTACCTTTTTATAATCAAGATGTATATGTAAATGTTGTTGGTGGTTTAAACATAGATGGAACTACAGCTGATTTAGGTTTGGCATTAGCCTTATTATCTAGTGTAAAGAATAAAGGAATATCTCTACCAAAGGTAGCCATAATTGGAGAGGTGGGGTTAACAGGAGAGATAAGACCTATAAACTCAATTGATAGATTGGTCAATGAAGCAGAAAAGATGGGATTTGAATATGCTATAATTCCTTTTAGAAATAAGGATAGAATTAGCAATGAATTAATTAAAGTTATAGGCGTAAGTAATTTAAGGGAAGCTATTGGAAAAGTTTTTTAAAAAGTGGGTGAGTGTATGAGGTTAGAGAAAGATTTAGAAATAAAAAAGATATTAGAGTTAATGTGCCCAGGAACTGCATTAAGAGAAGGATTAGAAAACATATTAAGAGCTAAAACTGGTGGATTAGTAGTATTAGGTGATAGCGAAGATATAATGAGCATAGTTGATGGTGGATTTTATATTAATTCTGAATACACTCCAGCTTATGTATATGAGTTGGCTAAAATGGATGGGGCTATAGTAATTAGTGGGGATTTAAAGAAGATAGTTTGTGCAAATGCTCAGTTGGTACCTTCATCAACAATTCCTACTTACGAAACAGGTACTAGACATAGAACAGCAGATAGAGTAGCAAAGCAAACTGGAAGGGTAGTTATTGCTATTTCTCAACGTAGAAATATAATTACAGTATACAAAGGCGATATTAAGTATGTATTAAGAGAAAGTAGTATTATATTAGCAAGAGCTAACCAGGCGGTTCAAACTCTTGAAAAATATGTTGCTGTTTTAGATAGAGTAATTAATAATTTAAATTTATTAGAATTTCAAGATTTAACAACTTTATTTGATGTAGTTACAGCTATTCAAAGAACTGAAATGGTTATGAGAATAGTAGAAGAAATAGATATATACATATTGGAGTTAGGTAATGAAGGTAGACTTATATCTATGCAATTAAATGAGCTAGTAAGACATATAGAGAGAGATGGGATTTTATTAATAAGAGATTATTTTAAGAAAGATGATACTGTTGATAATATATATAAAGATATACAAAAGTTATCTCAAGAAGAACTGCTAGATTTAGAAGTAATAGCTAGAGTATTAGGATATTCAGGAGAATCTTTAGTTGATACATTAGTTTCTCCAAAAGGATATAGAATATTAAGTAAAGTTCCAAGAATTCCTTCAAATGTTATAGAAAACTTAATTAAGCATTTTGATAGATTTAATCAAATAATAGATGCTGACATAGAAGAATTAGATCAAGTAGAAGGAATTGGAGAGGCAAGAGCAAGAGCGATAAGAAATGGGTTAAAGAGGATAAACGAGCAAGTTTATTTAAATAAAGAATTATAAATTAAAACTGTGTCTATAATATATAAGACACAGTTTTTTATTCTACAGAAAGATTTTATCTAAATGTAAACTTACCTAGTGTGTTAATCCTGTCATGTTCTTTTAATAGAACATCATAAAGATTAATTCCAAGGCCGTTACATAAAGATGTTAGATAAAAAAGGTTATTTCCCATTTCTCTCTCAATAATTTCACGACAGTTGTCACATAAATCACCTTTAATATGTGTATCAAGTAATTCGCTTATATCTTCTATCGAATCATCAGGAAGATGTTGCTTCTTTGCATTAATAGTAAGACAGCCACAATTTGTAACAGATTTTGCAATAGCTCTGTTTACCCTAGAACATGATTCAGAGTATTTAGTAATTAAATCTAAAATACTTTTATGTCTTAACAAAGAATCGTTAACAGAGTTCTGAAAATCATCAAATATTATATCCTTCATGTATCTCACTCCTTTGTGTTTTTAAAGGTGTTACTTTAAGTTAATTATAGTTATAAAAAGTTTAAAATGTCAATAATAGGTTATTGGTTATCTTTAACCTATGTACCTATAATAATAGAATAATTGCTTAATTAATAGGGGGTATAAAAATTAAAAATATCTGAATTTAAAACATATTTTAACTAGAGTATACTTTGATATGATATAATGTAAATAAATCCTAATACGGTGAGGATTTAAATAAAATAAATTGTCAATAATTATATAAGGAGGTGGTAAAATGCTTAAAAAATTAATTAGAGGGTTGTTTTCTGTAGCAGGACTAATTATTGGGTATGTTGTTGGAGATGCCATTGCAAAAATTGATAAAGTTCAAAGTTTAGGTATTCTTTCAAAAACTTATGGTTCGGCATTATTTATAGTTCTTATTTGTTTATTATTTGGTCTTATTTTTTATCTTATTTCACCTGCAATATATACAGCAATATCTAATTTAATTGATTATATTGAAAAAAATATTCAAAAGTTAACAATTAGCGAAATTGCTTATGGTGCAATAGGTGCTTTAATTACTTTAATTATTACTACGTTGTTAACTAGACCTGTAATGGATTTTCATCCAATAATGGGACCATTATTAGTAGTTTTAATAAATGTAATTGCAGCAATAATCGGAATGGATATTATGATAAAGAAAAAGGATGATATAACAAATATATTAGTTGGACTTAAAAAGAATAGTAGCGTTAAAGAAAAGAAAACAAAAACTACTATAAAAACTATACCTAAAGTTCTAGATACATCTGTAATTATAGATGGAAGAATTTTTGATATATGTCAAACTGGTTTTGTGGAAGGCCCTTTAGTAATACCTAATTTCGTACTAGATGAACTAAGACACATATCAGATTCATCAGATGGATTAAAAAGAAATAGAGGTAGAAGAGGTCTAGATGTATTAAACAAGATTCAAAAGGAACTACCTATAGAAACTCAAATTTGGGAAGGTGATTTTCCAAAGATTGAAGAGGTGGATAGTAAACTGTTAAAACTTGCACAAACTTTAAGTGGAAAAGTAGTTACAAATGATTTTAATTTAAATAAAGTAGCAGAGGTTCAAGGTGTGCCAGTATTAAATATCAATGAACTATCGAATGCTGTAAAACCTGTAGTAATTCCTGGTGAAGAGATGACTGTAGATGTTGTTAAAGATGGTAAGGAATCAAGTCAAGGTGTAGCTTATTTAGATGATGGAACAATGATAGTAGTTGAAGGTGGTAAAAAGCATATAGGATCAACAATAGATGTTATTGTTACGTCTGTCCTTCAAACAGCTGCTGGAAGAATGATTTTTGCGAAACCAAAAGATAGTTAAGAGAGGATTAATATGATATCTGCGATTATTTTAGCAGGTGGTAGAGGAAAAAGAATGGGTGCAGATGTGAGTAAGCAATTTATTCATATCGATGATAAGCCCTTAATCTACTACACATTAAAAAGATTTATTACTTGTGCTTTAATAGATCAAGTTGTATTAGTATTACCTAAAAATGAAATTGAGTATTGCAAAAATGAGATACTTAATAAGTATTCATTAAAGGTAGATTATATTGTAGAAGGTGGAGCAGAAAGACAAGATTCTGTCTATAATGGATTAAAGGTATTAAGTAATACAGATATAGTTTTAATTCATGATGGTGCAAGACCTTTTGTAAGTGAAAGCATGATAAAAAATGGTATTGATAATGCTAGAAAGTATGGGGCTACTGCCCCAGGAGTTATGCCTAAAGATACAATTAAAGTTAAGGATGATGAATCTTTTTCAGTGGATACTCCTGATAGAAGTACCCTTGTATCAGTGCAAACTCCTCAAGTTTTTAAGTATGATTTAATTATGAGGTGTCATGAGAGCGTTAAATCTGAAGGGAAGATAGTAACTGATGATACTATGGTGGTAGAATTATACGGAAATAAGGTGTATTTATACGATGGTGAATATACCAATATTAAAGTTACAACACCAGAAGATTTAATTATAGCTCAGTATTTGGCTAAAGATTTTCACTAGAGTTGACACCTTTTTACCTACAAGTTATAATAAATATTACAAAAAAATTATAAAAGTTTATGTAAAAAGCAATGATGAAGAATAGTAAAAATCGCACTTTCAGAGAGAAAATCCTTGGCTGTAAGATTTTCAATAGATTTTGAACCAGCTTCGGAGCAATAGGCAAAAACTATCGGTTTAATACCGTTATCATTATTAGAGAATCAATTTAGGTGGTACCGCGATTAATAATTCGCCCTAATATATTTAGGGCGGATTTTTTTATTTTAAAGGTAGATTAATTTGTTAAAACATATAGAATGATACGAGGAGGAAGTTTATTATGAAAATGTCAAATATGTTAATGTTAACATTAAGAGAAGTTCCAGCAGAAGCTGAAATAGAAAGCCATAAGTTGATGCTTAGATCAGGAATGATGAGAAAGATGGCTTCTGGGGTATATAACTACATGCCACTAGGACTAAAGGTTTTAAAAAACATAGAAGATATAATCAGAGAAGAAATGAATGCAGCAGGGGCTCAAGAATTCTTAGCATCTGCGTTACTACCAGCTGAATTATGGCAAGAATCAGGTAGATGGGATGTTTATGGAGCAGAAATGTTCAGATTAAAAGATAGAAACAATAGAGATTTTTGTCTTGGGCCAACTCATGAAGAAGTATTCACTGATATAGCTAGAAATGAGATTAAGTCATATAAGCAATTACCAGTAAATTTATATCAAATTCAAACTAAGTATAGAGATGAAAGAAGACCTAGATTTGGGGTTATGAGAAGTAGAGAATTTGTTATGAAGGACGCTTATAGCTTTGATAAAGATCAAGCAGGATTAGATCTTTCATATAATAAAATGCATGATGCATATGTTAAAATATTTAATAGATGTGGATTAGATGCAAAATGCGTAGAAGCAGATTCGGGTGCAATTGGAGGATCAAACTCAGCTGAATTTATGGTTAAGTCAGAAGTTGGAGAAGATGATGTAGTGTTCTGTAATCACTGTGATTATGCTGCTAATATTGAAAAAGCACCATCAACTCCAGAAAAAGCAGTAGCAGAGGATTTAAAGGAATTAAATAAAGTTGAAACTCCAGACGCAAGAACAATAGAAGATTTAGTTAAGTTCTTTAATACTACTGAGAAGAAGTTTGCAAAGACTTTAATATTCAATGCAGATGGAAAGATAGTAGCTGTAATGGTTAGAGGAGATAGAGAAGTTAATGAAGTTAAAGTATCTAATGCTTTAGGTGGAGTTGTCAATTTAGATATGGCAACAGCAGAAGAAGTATTTAGTGCTACATCTGCAAAGGTTGGATTTGCAGGACCAATAGGTATAAAGGTTGATGAGCTATTAGTTGACGAAGAAGTTACTAATATGTATAACTTTATAGTTGGAGCAAATGAAACTGGATATCATATAGAGAATGTTAACTATGGTAGAGACTTTGAAGGAAAAGTCGGAGACTATAGAAACATAACTGCAGGGGAGAAATGTCCATCTTGTGGCAAAGAAGTTACTATTTCAAGAGGAACTGAAGTTGGTCACATATTTAAACTTGGAACAAAGTATTCTGAAGCAATGAATGCTAACTTTATAGATGAAGATGGTAAACAAAAACCATTCCTAATGGGATGTTATGGAATAGGTGTTACAAGAACAATGGCATCAGTTATAGAGCAACACAATGATGAAAATGGTATAGTATGGCCATTATCTGTTGCACCATACCATGTGTCAGTAATTCCTGTAAATGTAAAAGATGAAGAACAAATAAAGGTTGCAGAAGAATTATACAATTCATTAAAAGAACTAGGTGTGGAAGTTTTAATGGATGATAGAAATGAAAGAGCTGGTGTTAAGTTCAAGGACTCTGAAATAATGGGAATACCTATGAGAGTTACTGTAGGTAAGAAGATTAGTGAAGGAGCAGTTGAATTTAAGTTAAGAGCTGGCGGAGATAATGAAGTTATTAAGATAGAAGATGTTTGTAATAGAGTAAAAGCATTATTTGAAGAAAACAACCTTAAATTAAAGTAATTTAGGAGGATGAAAGATGAAGCTATATAATACTCTGACAAGAAAAAAAGAAGAATTTATACCTATTACTCCAGGTGAAGTGAAGATGTATGTATGTGGTCCTACAGTATATAATTTCTTTCATATAGGAAATGGTAGAACTTTTATTGTATTTGATACAATTAGAAGATACCTAGAGTATAGAGGATACAAGGTGAAGTTTGTACAAAATTTTACTGATATAGATGATAAAATGATAAATAAAGCTAATGAAGAGGGAACAACAGTAAAAAACATTGGAGATAAGTATATATCAGAATATTATACTGATGCTGATGCGCTTAATATTGAAAGAGCAACTATAAACCCAAGAGCTACAGAGTTTATAGATGACATTATTGATTTTGTATCGAAGTTAATAGAAAAGGGATATGCTTATGAAGTAGATGGAGATGTGTACTTTAGTACTAAGAAGTTTGAAGAGTATGGTAAACTTTCAGGACAAAGTTTAGAAGATCTTCAAATGGGAGCTAGTAATAGAACTTCATCTGCAGCTGATGAAAGAAAAAAAGATCCTATGGATTTTGCTATTTGGAAAGCTCAAAAGCCAGGAGAACCTGCTTGGGATTGTCCATGGGGTAAAGGAAGACCAGGATGGCATATTGAATGCTCATGCATGGCTAAAAAGTTACTAGGAGAAACAATTGATATTCATGCTGGAGGAATGGATTTAGCATTTCCTCATCATGAAAATGAAGTGGCTCAAAGTGAAGCATTAACTGGTAAGACATTTGCCAATTATTGGTTACATTCTGCTTATGTAAATGTAAATAATCAAAAAATGTCTAAGTCTTTAAATAATTTCTTCACAGCTAGGGATATATTAAAAGAATATGATGCAGATGTAATTAGATTCTTTATGATGTCAGCACACTATAGAATACAAATTAACTTTAGTAAAGAGTTATTGGATTCGGCTAAAGCATCTATGGATAGATTATATAATGCAGTATCTAATTTAGAAAACTTAATAGGTGAGGTTTCTAAAGAAGAAATGAATGAAGAAGAGAAGAGTTATTTAGATTCTCTAGATAAGTATAGAGAAAAATATATTCAAAAGATGGATGATGATTTTAATACCGCTGACGCGTTAACTGTATTATTTGAATTATCTAAGGATATAAATACTAATATAACCGTTAATTCTTCAAAGGAATTAGCTACAAAGGCCCTAGAATTAGTAAGAGAGTTAGGTGGTCCTTTAGGAATCCTACAAAAATCAACAAAAGGTGATCTTGAGAGTGAAATAGAAGAATTAATAGAGCAAAGACAAAATGCAAGAAAGAATAGAGATTTTGCATTAGCTGATAAGATTAGAGATGATTTGAAAGCTAGAGGAATTGTGCTTGAAGATACTCCACAAGGAGTTAGGTGGAAAAAGGTAAATTAAAATGTTTATTAAGGGTTGCAAGAGTTGCAACCCTTATTTAAAGGAGAATAAAATGTTAGAGGATTTAAGAGTAAAAGAATTTAATAAAGATGAAGCTAGAATGTTAAATCCACTTCAACTTGCATTAGTTGGAGATGGAGTATATGAAGTGTTTATAAGGAATTATATATTATCTTCTAATACTGAATTATCAGCACATAAAATGCATAAAGAAGCTATAGGATATGTAAAGGCTAAGAGTCAATCATTGGCTATGCATAAATTGGAAGATGAGCTTACAAAAGAGGAGTTGTATATATATAAAAGAGGGAGAAACACCAAGTCAGCTACTGTACCTAAGAATGCAGATGTTAGGGATTATAGAATGGCAACTGGTTTTGAAAGTTTAATTGGATATATATATTTAATAGGAAATAAGGAAAGATTAAGTTATATAATGAATAAAAGTATCGAAATAATAGATAACGAATGTTAAAGGAGTGAATTATATGGCAAAAATAGAAAAAAATACTGTAAATACTGTAAATAAATATAAAGAAAAGTCTGTTAGGGGCGAAAATCATATTGTAGATGAAAGAGAAGATTTAATAGCTGGGAGAAATGCAGTTACAGAAGCTATAAAAAGTGACAGAACAATTGAAGCGTTATACATAGCTAAGGGACAAACTGAAGGCTCAATAAATAGCATTATTTCCTTAGCAAAAGAAAAAAAGCTAGTTATAAAAGAAGTTGATAGAAAAAAGTTAGATTCATTATGTGGAGGGATAGTACATCAAGGTGTGGCTGTAAGAATTACTCCATATAAATATTGTGAAGTATCTGATATATTAAATTTTGCGAAGAAAAAGGGAGAAGCACCTTTTATTGTAATATTAGATGAAATCGAAGATCCTCATAATCTTGGCTCTATAATAAGGACTGCTGAGTTATGTGGAGTTCATGGAATTATAATTCCTAAAAGAAGAAATGTAGGTGTTACTTCTACTGTATATAAGTCTTCAGTTGGTGCAATAGAACATATGAAAGTAGCAAAGGTTACTAATATAAATAAGATTATAGATGAACTGAAAGAAGAAGGTATATGGGTGTATGGAGCTGATATAGATGCTGTGGAATATAGCTATGAAGTGAATTTTTCAGGACCATGTGCAATTATTATTGGGAGTGAAGGTAAGGGAATATCTAAACTTACTCTTAAAAAGTGCGATAAGTTAGTTAAGATACCTATGGTGGGAAGAATTAACTCTTTAAATGCTTCAGTTGCAGGGGGTATAATAATGTATGAAGTATTAAAGGGAAGATTAATTAAATAAATGAGGGATACTTGTGAAATTAGTATTTGTAGATGGGTATAATGTTCTTAATAGTTGGCCTAATTTAAAGGTTGATAAAGAATATACTTTTGACGGTACAAGGGAAAAGCTGATTGACATAATGCATAATTATGGTTCCTATAGTGACTGCAAGGTTATATTAGTTTTTGACGGATATAAGGTTGCGGGCAATAGAGAAAAGAAGGAAGAAAAAAATAAAAACTTAACTATTGTTTTTACGAAGGATGGTCAAACAGCAGATAGTTATATAGAAAAAGAAGTTCATAATGTAGGTAGAAAGTATGAGGTGTATGTAGTTACATCTGACTGGATGGAACAACAGACTATATTTCAAAGAGGTGCAATTAGAATATCATCTCTTGAATTCTATAATGAGGTTATGAAAACTGAAAAAAATATACGAATGAAGTCTGAAAAAAATAAAAATCCTAATAAAAATCACTTGCAAGATAATATTGATAATGAAGTGCTTAAAAAGTTAGAAGATATGCGAAGAAGCAAGTGAAAAAGTTGACTTAAATTAATAGGGTAGAGTATAATTTTAATTATATAATATCATAGTTCGGAGGGGGAGAATTGTTTAACGAAGGGTATTTGATGGAAAACTATTCAGAGTTTGATGAAAAGTTAGATGAAGAAGTTGTTTTAGAAGCAAAAAACGGTAATGTAAGAGCACAAGAGTATCTTATATCTAAGTATGAGAACTTTGTGAAGTCAAAAGCTAAATCTTACTTTTTGATTGGTGCTGATAAAGAAGATATATATCAAGAAGGTATGATAGGACTTTATAAAGCCATAAGGGATTTTAAACCTGATAAGTTAACCTCCTTTAAAGCATTTGCTGAACTATGTGTTACAAGACAAATAATAACAGCAATTAAGACGGCGACAAGGCAAAAACATATTCCCCTAAATACATATGTGTCTTTAAATAAGCCGATTTATGAAGAAGAGTCAGACAGGACGCTTTTAGATGTGCTAGCTGGATTTAGGATAACTGATCCAGAAGAGCTAGTTATAAGCCAAGAGCAAATGGAGCATATTGAGGGAGAAATATCAAAAGTGTTATCTGACTTAGAATTAGAGGTACTTACATCTTATCTAGATGGTAAATCTTATCAAGAGATTGCTTGTGATTTAGATAGGCATGCTAAATCTATAGATAATGCACTACAAAGAGTTAAGAGAAAGCTTGAAAAATGCTTGCATTTGGAGTAGTTAATTTGTTGTTGACAAATAAAAAATTTGATAGTAAACTTTATAATTGGTATATTGAAAAAGTCAATATATGAGTGCTCACGTAGCTCAGTCGGTAGAGCGTCGCCTTGGTAAGGCGGAGGTCGTCGGTTCAATCCCGATCGTGAGCTCCACGAAATAAGCAGTGAACGCTAGGCAAAGTTTATTTAAGAAATAGTAAGGAGGAATTACAATGGCAAAGGAAAAATTCGAGAGAAATAAACCCCACGTAAATATTGGAACA
>JAQEYV010000014.1:0-23465 GCA_027692445.1 Clostridiaceae bacterium OF42-15pH9A
GGTCTATTCTCTACGCTCTCTTTTAATAAACCACAAGCCCCACAGACTCCACCGTTTTGTACTGTATGTCCTTTGTCTACACCTATTATCACTTAAATCACTCCTTTTAAATATAAAGTAAAAGAGTAGCCTATTTGACTACTCTACTTTACTAGATTGTTTAACTACTTGGTTTGTTAATACTGTGGCACCAGTAACCAATATACCTTGAATAACAGATTCTGCACTAAATCCCATTAATGCAACTGCTCCAACTATTCCTAAAGGCAATAGAATAACTGGGATATATTTATCCGCAACGTGTTCTGTTTTCTTTAAAATAACCCCTATAACATATAGTGCTGGTATTAGTACTAAAGCATTCTCCATTATAAAGTTTGTAAATTCCATTTTTCATCTCTCCTTTATTTAAATAAATTTGTTTGAATTGCATAAAAAAAGAACCCAACTAAACTTGTAGCCATGATTCCTATTAACCAATTTATGCTTTTTGTTTGAGCTTCAAGTCTTTCACAAAGATTATCCATCTTTACATTACTTGCTGCTCTTCCTTCTTTTAGCTCATCAATTTCTTTACTATGTTCATTCAATCTTTTTTCATGAACTTGTAATTGATGTTTAAATAGTTCTTCATTCATATAGCACCTCTTTTTTAATTTATTAAATAAAAAAGAACCTATTAAATTGGTTCTAACTTATTTCATATCCTCTTTTTATAAGTTCTTCTTTTACTTCATCTAAATACTTATCTGGTACTTTTTTAACGCCATTAGCTCCGTCTAAACTTCTTTCTCCAGCTTCAACTAAATCTGCATAAACTTTAACCATGTTAAATTAATCCCCCTTCCACAATTTCTGCTAATGCTAACTCTATGTTTAAAATTTGACTATCTTTCTCTTCTGAAAGTTCTGCCATAGCCAATTTAAGTTGTAAATTTTCTTCAACTAAGGCCCCATAGGACATTTCCCTTATATCCTGCTCGCTTAACACAACAAAGGACTTTGTTTCTTCATCATATCTATAATTTAAAGATTTAATTTCGTCATTTATATCCTCTATCATTTTAAAATAAGAAGGATAAGAAGAAGGAATAAATGTCACCCCTGCTTCTTTGGGTATTATCTTTTCAATCATATTATTTCTTAAAGTATTCACTAAAATATACTTCATATAATCCCCCCCTAATACCATTCTAAAGTGTAAGCACAATTTTCTAATTTATAGCCTGCCTGTGAATGTTCAAAAGTTATTTTCTGTATAGCTGAATAATCTAATTTATAGGAAGATGTCGTTAATCTATAAGTCTCACTACTGTTTCTCATAGCACAATGCAGATTCACTGACATTACATACTGTGATGCATGAACCTTCATAATTTCTACTACCATGCTAAAACTTGCTCCCACACTCCAGTCTGTAACATATTTCCCATTAATATTAATATATAAAGAAGATAATTCTTGCTTATTACCACAGCTAAATGTACAACGTATAAAATTAGCATTAGGATTTGGCATAGCAATATCAAATTTAGTAGCAGTTCCTAACATTTCATATTTTGCTTTATTAGTACCTAACCAAGTTGTTATGGCGTTTGTGTCACTACAAAATCTTACATAGTTGTCGGAAGTGTTATTTGTTCTAAAGGCTAAAGCACCACTAATATTTGTTTGGTTAGCATATTCAACCCTTAATAGCCTACACCTAAGGTCTCCGGCACCGTCTCTTTTAGCTATTGTATTAGCTGTAGCCATTTCTGCTGGACTTAGGCCAGTAAGTTTAGATGCATTTGCAGCAGTTCCATTAGTAGGAAGATAATTATGTGTATGACCTATCTTAGAATAAACATCATCATGATTATGGTTTTCAGCAGGTTTGCTATTCCAACTTGCTTTTTCAACATCTGTTACAAATCTATGTGTGGCATCTTCTGTTATAATAGTTGCCGGATGTGTACTTGGATGCTTATACGCATTTGCCCCAGGCGCTATACCATTTAATTTACTTACCATATCTTTACTCATCAATCCATTTGATGTAGTTGATGCCACTGCTGTACTTGCTTTTCCGTTCCAACTACTCTTTTCGGTATCTGTCACGAATCTATGAGTTGAATCTTGTGTTATAATCGTAGCTGGATGGCTTGAAGGATGAGTATATGCATTTGCTCCTGCTGCTATTCCTGAAAGTTTATTCTTTTCAGCTGTAGTATAGTCATTAGTAGATAATCCTTTTCCTGTTTCTACACTTACCTTTGTCTTTAACTTCTCATTTATTTCTGCTTCAGTAAAATACCTATCATCATGATTATGCCCTGATGGAGAAGCTCCTATCTCGCTTAGTGTTGGCTTTTGTTCTGCTGTATATGATTTGCTCCAATTTGACCACTTGTTATTAGCTAATGTAGATGTATAAGTAGTATCACTATTAAACTCTCTAGCAACTATCTTCTTCCATGAATCAGCATGGACATATATATCATAGTAATACCATTTTCCTTGTGATGGAGCATTTATACAATTTAACCCCTTATATTTACCACTAATATTTATTGACCTAATATCCTCGCTTGATATATCTTTTAAAGTGCCTCCAGTCCCCACTTCAAAATCACTGTTCTTTAAAAATATATCTTTTCCGTCAAATAGTCTATTATCTTCAGCAAGATATATTTTACATACTTCCACCTCTGCCTCTTCTCTCCATTTAGATTTCCACATAAAATAAGGTCGACTTCTTGCTCCGTCAACATCCAATCCTAATATAAATTTTTCCTTATAGTCTCCTGTATTGTTGTATCCAATGATATTTTCTAATCCAGTTTTTAATATACCAAGACTTTCAATATTTCCAGTATGAACTATACTTTCCCAAGGTGCCCACTCTCCATCTTTTTCTCCAACTCTAAATCCTAAATATTCCCCACTAGGACTAGATGCAAGCTGAAAAACTGTGTTCCCATGATTAACATTTAATATAGTAGCTTTATCCCTAATATCAAAATCATATATTGTTTGGTTTTTAATTGTAGATAATCCCTGGGGAATATCAGATGGTAAACTGCTTTCTGTCGCTGTTGTTAATTCAGGAAGTACTCCATTATTATTTATCTTTAATGGTCCTGTCATAGTACCACCACTTAATGGCAGACTAGAATTCCACTTTTTCTTTTCATCCTCATTTACGAATTTACGTTTACTTGTTTCAATAATTTCATCTGCATTCGGCTTACTATATTCTGAGAAGTTTTTATCCCAAAATCCCCACATTCCATTCCTATAGCTTCTACTCCAAGTTTTAGCTCCTGCTGATGCAACTGCCTCTGATAAAGTTTGTTTTAAATCCTCTACAAATAAAGTAAATGGATTATCTGTTGGACAATTTTCTAATGTACTCACTATATCAGGATCTGTGCACTTATAATATCCTGGTTTTTTTACACTATCTAAATCAGTGTTTCGTTTAATTTCAAATATAACCCCACTAGTACCTACTCCAGTATCTTTTCCGCCTATGAACCAATTTCCATTCTCCCCTATGCTTGGTATAAGTTCCTCTTTTCCTGGAATCTTATTTATTGCATCATCAACCCTTTTTATTGCCTCCTTAGTTTTATTAATCCAATCTTTCATTGTTTCAATTATTCTCTCAATAATAGTGTACTCATTGGAGCTTTCTATACTGCTATTAGAACGTAAGGATCTTTTAACATCTACATCAAGTAGAAAAGTTGATAAAATATCCTCGTTCTCTTTCACTTCAATTTCTAACTGCAATATACCTGGAGCAGATAAAGCACCACTTGTAAGTCTTAATTCACATTCACCTTTTGTAGCATTTGTTATAGACATATCATTATATATCTCTTTCCCATCTGCTTTTTTTCCAAATACTCTTACAGTTTTATTAGACAAATCAAAAGGTACTCCATTATCTAATATTCTAAATAATAAGTACCTTGAATTATCACTCTGCTTAACCTGTATAGAATTATGCAGACTTTTACTTAAATCCATATTTACTTTTTTAGGATACTTCACCTTGGTTCACTTCCTTTTCATAAACTTTTATCAAAAATTAATTCTCCATTTAAGACTTTATAATAATTATAGTTTTTAACAATAAACTCATCATACTCTATAATAATAAAGTCCATTATTAACTCCATATCTTCTTTATCATCTGCAAAATATTCCATAGACTGTTTCCCAGTACAAAAACATTTCACTTTTCCAGTTCTTTTTGAATAGAATAATGTTAACTTTTCCCCCATATTAACCTCCTACTGCTATATAACTCCATTGCAATTCTTTTTCATTTTGTAAATTATTCTTTTTAGCTGTCCAATAGCCAGTTACATCAAAAGTAGCATTAGCCTTGTTTAAATTATCCCAACTTAAATGTATTCTTTTTAGATACTCCTCAGCTTCTCCACCTTGGGTATCAACAACCTGACAAATAACCCTAAACTCTTTATTCTTGAATCTATCTGGTAATTGAACCCTAACAGTTTTAGGTACTACTCCAGCACTCCCACCACTAATACCTGTACCAACTGTAATTAAATTATGATATGGACGACCATTTCTAAAAAATCCTTTTGCGTTAGCTTCTGTATAACCATCAGATTCATGAGTCCATTTACTTACTCCATTCAGCAAATCTAATAATAGATTTTTTCCTTTTATTTGTTGTGTATCTAGATTCCAATAACAATCATCATTTCCTATAAATCCACCATTCTTAATTTTTACCTTACCACTATCTAAATCTATAGTAGTATTACCATTCAGGCTTTCCAATAATATGGCTCTCAATATTCCTGTTGTTATACAATCTGCAACAAACCCTTGACCAGTTCCAAATGTTCTAAAATCCCACGCTTTAGTACCAGGCTTGAAAGAACTTGCTATTTCGAATCCCATTGTGCCTATTGCTAAGCATCCAAATGTTGGACTATCTTCTACCCTATCCTCAAATATCATAGCTCTTACTTGTTGTGGTTGTGCCACATCTCTCATTGCTTGGAATTTAGTATCTAAAGCATTTATAACACCATTAATCTTATCCCCTCTAACAGTGCCATTTCCATTTAAAATAGAATCAACTTTGTTCTGAATATTAACTTGTTTATTGAAAAAATCACATTGAACACTTCCTAACTCTAAAGATATATACTCTCCTGTTATAAGGTCTTTTTCAAAATCTATAACTCTAGTTTTTACATTTATATCTAAAGCCTTAACATAACAAGTTACTGTATCCCCCTTGCCTACTTTAACAAGATCTATATAATTTTTATACGCTGTAGTATTAGCCAGGTTAATCATGTCTATCTTATAATTAACTTGTGGCTTGTCTATCCCTTCCTCGTAAAGTTTATTACAACGCTTTATAAGCTCTGCTCTAGCTTCTTCTATAGTGTTAAATCCCTCTTCATCTGTTTCAGATTCTTTAACCTTAACATCATCGAACTGAACAACTCTCATTTTAGGATTAACATACTTCTCAATAAGTGGACTATCTATCCATGGAGTATCACCTTCTAACATTAATCCATTAAATCCCATAGGAATTATTCTTGTAGCAACTTCCTCTATGTTTATATTCTCTTCAATTTCGTTAAGGTTATATCCAAACTCAACCCTTACACCATTATCAGCTCCAATTTTATCATTAATATAAATATCGAAATTATCTAAATAAACCTCGCCGCCCCATCTGTTAATAAAAGAATTCTCATCATCTCCTAATATAGCTTCAACTATATTTCTTCTAATATAGTAAGCTGTATTAAGAGTTGCTATATTACTATGAGCCTTAAACCCTGTCCCTTTTAGAATATCTTCTAGAGCCTGTTGACCAGTTTTGTTTGTTGGCCTTACATCAAGTAATATTGTATCTATTAAATCAAAGAAAATAGGCCTGGCATAGGCAGTTATATAATCTAAAGACTTTACTACATTAAATATTCTATAAAGTTTCCCTTCAGCTTTTATAATATTTTCATAATCTAAGAATTTCCACCTTTCTAGTTTATCTAATGGATGCTCTATTGTTAGAAGGTATTCACTTGATTTATAAGAACAATTAGAAGGCTCTAAAGGCATATCTCCATTCATTTCATAATTTGTATTTGTTTTTAAATAAACTTCTATCATTATAATGCCCTCCAATTAGGAGTTACATATATTTTAAAATTTCCACTCCATTTAAAATTATTATCACCTTCTACTAAATATAAATCTTCATAGTTACCACTTAAAGATACATTGTTAATTATTCCATCTCTATACGTTAATCCTACATCTGTATTTATTATAGTTTCTTGACCAACATTTATTTTTACAACTTTATCATTGACTGTTAGTGTTAAAAAACCTTCTCCTACAATTCTATAAACAGGTCTGCTCTCTAAACAATTATTATAAATGTAACCTTCTAGCTCTATTTCATATTCTCCATCTGAAAAATAAACATATGGATCACAAGTAAATATTACTATAAACTTTCCTGTTCTTTTTAAAAGTCTTTCTGAACTAGATATAACAACTTTATTAACCCTATAGAATACTTCAGTATCATCACTAAAACTTAACTTATTATCCTTAAAATCTAACAACCACTTTTTTACGCTTCTAAAATCTATATCCCATGTTCTATTACTCTTAAAGTTAAACTCAACTGATATTTCTATATCGCTATATCCTTTTTCTACATAAAGTGTCTTTCCCCCTCTAATTGGTCTTTCTTCAAAGTTCATAACAGGAGCTGGCTTAGATACTCTTTTGGGAATTTTTAAATTAAAATCCTCATTTGTTTTTTCATTGAAAATAATATAATAATTATCCAAACGCCATTACTCCTTTCGTTATACTATAATTTTTACTACTTCTGTTTACAGTCTTTATAACTTCTTTAGTAATATCAGACTTAAGCTCTTTCCCACCAACATAAACATTAACTATAACTTCTCCATCTGCATTATTTAACTCTCCTAATAGTGCTTTAGCAGTTTTTAAAGCAGTATCTTTTATCATATTTTCACTTTGTAAATGATTTTTAACTTTACTTCCTCTTGGAAGTTCAACAACTTCATACCCCTTTTCATTTATAGCAGTTAATCCTCCTTGGAAATAATTTGTTCCTAAAGCATATGCTTGTGCAGTAAAGCCGCCTTTTACTTTCTGTGTATGTTGTACTGCATTAAAAGTCTTAGTTTCTGGTTTCCATCCACTCCACCATCTTTTTAATTTATCCCATGTACTTAATATTTCTGCTGTTCCAGTATCTACTTGACTATCCAACTCACTATTTAATTGCCTCATTTTATCTATTGCATCCAATCTTGTATTTTCAGCTTCATTAACAATCCCATCTCTTTGCCTTTTGGCGTCTTCAATCATTTTATCTGCTTGTTCAGTACTAATAACACCTGATTCATCTCTTAATCTAGTAATTGTGGCTATTCTCTTTTCATATTCATCATTAGCTATTGCTACAGCTTTATCTCTACTTTCATTTAGCTTTTTAATATGCTCAGCAGCTTGCTCAGCTGTTATTCTTCCATCATAATCTTTCATCCTTTGAAGAATTATTTGTGCTTCAACTTCATTTTCGCTTAAAGCCTTAACAGCATTTTCTCTCATTTGATTTTGAAGTGTCGTTATTTGTTGTACTTCTTCTTGAGTTAATGCTCTTTTCTGTTGGCTTGCATTATTTATAATTTGGTTTATTTGATTTTCAAATTCTTGTGTTTGAGTTTTCTTAGATTCGTAGAATGTACCAGTTTGAGTTAAAATATTAGCTTGCTCTTCTGTAGTTAAACTACTTTGTATAGTAAACATTTCTTGTAATTGTGCTATACTATCATTCTTTTGCTTTTCATACCCTTGAATAACTTGTGTAGACATTTCATTAAATTTTGTAGTCATTTCACTTTTTATTTGCTCCGAGATAGTAGTAGAACTGATATATAAACTTTGCATTTCATTTTTTGCACTATCATCTAATTCTATATATGCACCCACAGCGTTTTTAGTTGCTTCACTTATTTTTGTGACTGTAGTTTGATACCCACTTGCCATATACTGTCCTGATACATTAACAGAATTAGCTGTATATTCTATTTTATCAGCAAATAAATCAACCTCTGGTATAACCTCTTGCTTTAATCCTTTATATATTGCATATCCTGCTCCTGCTATTGCTGTTCCTGCTGCTACATATGGTCCTGCCGCTATAGCAAATTTTCCTAATGATCCAACTAGTCCTGCTACTCCACTAGTTCCACTCGCTACTTTTGCAGCTGTTCCTACTGCTTCTGTTGCCACTTTAGCAGTTCCAAGCTTACTGGATAATTTACCTACAATTTTTATGGTTCCTCCAAATCCTTGAGCTAACTTTCCAACTCCACCTATAACCGGCCCTAAAGTTGCACTTAATGTTGCAAACTTTATTATATTCTCTTTAGTTGTTGGACTTAACTCATTAAATTTCTGAATTAGGTCTTTTAAAACTACCATCCCATCTTTTACTATAGGTAATAATTCTACTCCTATTTCTCTAGCCATATCCATAATTTCATTTTTAAGAATTTTTATTTGACTTTCTGTAGTTGCATATCTTTGACTTGCTTCATTGGTTAATGCAGTATTTTCTTTCCATGCTTCACTACCAATTTGAATAGATTTATTAAATAAATCTCCCGCACTACTTGCTCTCAACAATGCATCTCTTACTCTTATTTCACTAAAACCTAATTCATCTAATACTATAGCCTTATCATCTAGCTTTCCTAACCCTTCTATAAATGCTATAAGTGCTCCAGTAGCATCGTTTTTGAATTTATTTGCAAAATCCTTTGTAGACATCCCTGCGACTTTAGCAAAATCTTCTACAGATTCTGAACCACCTTGAATGGCCATCTGAATTTCTAACATTACTTTTGAAAAAGCTGACCCTCCAGCCTCTGCTTCTATACCAACTGAACTCAATGCAGCTGCAAAAGACATTATTTGTGCTTCTGACATTCCTACTTGCTTTCCTGCTCCTGCTAATCTCATTGCCATAGAAACAATATCAGCCTCTGTAGTAGCCATATTATTTCCTAAAGCAACTATAGTTGAACCAAGCTTATCAAAATCTTTTTGTGACATTTGAGTTATATTGGCGAACTTAGCAAGTTGACTTGCTCCTTCTTCACCAACTAAATTAGTCGCATTTGACAAATCAATAATAGTCTTAGTAAATCCTAATATACTGTCTGTTTGTATCCCTAGTTGTCCTGCTGCCTCTGCTACTGCTGCTATTTCTTCTGCACTAGAGGGAATTTCTTTTGACATATCTTTTATTCCTTGCTCTAATTTAGCTATTTGTTCAGCTGTACCATTTACAGTCTTCTTTACTCCTGCAAAAGCGCTTTCCCATTTTACTTGTGCATTTACTGCAGCTGTTCCCATAGCAACTATAGGAAGAGTTACAGTTTTGGTTAATGTTCCACCGGTTTTACTAGCTTTTTCTCCAAAATTTGATATATTGTCTCCAGCTTTTTTAAGACTTTCACCAGCTACTATCCATTTAGAATTTTGTTTTTCTAACTCTATACTAGTTTTTTTTAGTTCGCTTTGTACTTTTGAAAGTTGAGTTTCTGTTTGATTTAATTTTATTTTATGGCTATTTACACTATTAATATTTTTATCAACTACAGCTTTTTGCTCTGTATACTCTTCATTGACTTTATCTAATTGATCCTTTAGCTTTCTAGCTTCTTCTGACTCTTCTCCATATAGTTTTATAGCTGTCTTATATTCTTTTTGCAAATTCTGTTTAGTATTCTTTAACTCCTGGAGCTTTTTATTATTTTCATTAGCCCTACTACTAGCTTTTTCAATACTATCTTTATATAAATTAATTTTGTCCTTAAGGGTTTCAGTTTGCTTAGTTAAAGCTTCTTCCTTATACTTTAAATTATCTGTATCTTTGCCAAATTGATTTAATCTTTCACCAGCAAGTTTAATCTCACTTTGAGTAAGCTTATACTGCATATTTAGTTCTTTAAGCTTTTTATTATGGTCATTATCATCTATTGTAAAAATAGTACTAACTTTTCTTATAGCTTCACTCACTTCTCCCTCTCCTTTCTAGAAAAGGTCTGAAAGGCTTTCAACATATATTTTCTCTTCTTCATCCTGTGGATTCTCATCAAATAAAGAACTTATACACTCACCTAAAACCTCTCTAAAATTGTTTTTTAAATAATTACTATTAAGCTCTTCTAGTATTAAAAGTTGTCTTAATGTGGAATTTAAGAATTGTTCTTCTGTCATTTTCAGCTTATAAACAGCTATAAAGTACCAATAATCAAAGTTTATTTCTTTTTTTTCTTTTTTTTCTTCTCTTTCTCGGTGGACGGATTGTGATTTTTTTTTACTTCTTCTTTAAATTCTGATGTATTAGTCAATTCCTGATTTAATAAATCTAAAGTAATATTACTTAATTGTTCTATAGATGAAATGTTTATAATCATATTGTTTTTAATTTCTTCCTCTGTAAATTCCTTATTAGCCATGCATCTTATAATCTGTGGCAACTTTTCCAAATCATTTTGGAAAACATAGTCATAAACAAGTAAAAAAGCATTTCCATATTCCTTATGCATCTTTATTAGAGCGTTAAAATCAAGCTTTAATTCCACTTCTTGACCACAAATTATAACTTTATAAGTTTTTATCTCATTTACTAACATTTTTACTCCTCCCTAAGATAAAAGGCAGCTATTAAGCTGCCTTTTTTCCTCTATGCTATTGTTGTAAAATCTATAATTGTATCTGCCAATACTTGTCCATAAATATCTTTTACTCCATTAATCATTACTGCATATTTAGTTGTTCCAGTTAAATCTGATTTAGGATCTATAGTAATAACTTTTTTAGTTTCATTAATACTTATGTTAGAATCAACAACAGTAAAGTCATTCTTTAATAAAGATACTGTAAATTGAGTGATTGCATTATTAAAAGTTAAAGTAATAGTTTTATTCTTAGCTACGCCAGTAGCATTATCTTCTGGATCTCCAGTAACAGTAAGTTTTTCAACAGCTTCTGTACTAGGTAATAATACAGTTTTACCCCAACTTTCTGCATGTGTTTTAGCATTAAACCCTTCATCTGTAGTTTTTACAAAGTGCTTCCACATTCCATTGTCTAAAGGCATAAAAATACCATTCAAAGACATAGTTTGATATTCTGTCTTACCTTCCTTAGTCTTAGCCTTATCCTCTGGAATAGCTAATTTTCCCTTAAAAAGAGTTAAGTATTCTTTAACGCCACCGCTTAATGTTTTCTCTATCATCAATGCTATATAAGGTGGTTGGTCACTTGAGCTTTCAATTATTCCTCCATTTTGTGCTATTTTTTTCCCAAATAAAGCTGCATAATCAACAGTACTTATAGAAGCAAAATCTAAAGTAACCTCAATTTCTCCTAAAGAATTTTCACTATCATACAATCTATTTTCTGCATAAATAGTAGCTTGTTCTTCATTTGCAGTAATTGAAATTTCCCTTAGGCCAGGTAAATAATGTACTGTATCATATTTAGGAATACTTCCATCCTCTTTTAAAATAGCGTAATAACCTTTCTCTACACCAGTAGTAATCTGTTTACTCATTTTTACTCCTCACTTTCGTAATTAAATCTTAGAACATAATGAAAGAGCTTGGACTTTTCTTCATAATTAGAACCTCCAAACTCTTTTAAGAAACCTTTTTCTTTCATTATTTTTTTTATAATTTTAACTATCTTTGTATAACTTCCTTTTGTATACACATCTACTTGAATCGTATAAGTCGTTTCTAATTCTTTATTCTCAGCATACATTGAACCATTTTCATTAAGTATTTCATATTCAGTATAAGGTGCAGTAGTATTATCTGGAGCTTTTAAAAGATATACTTTAGGATTTTTATTTCTATCTACTCCTATCAATGAAATTAACTCTTCATTGCTTAATATTTCCTTTAATAACTCTTCAATCATTTAACTATCTCCTTAGCTATAATATTTACTACTTGGTCTGCTACTCCATCTACAGCATTACTAAAAAAACCAATATGTTTTTTATTTGTAGATGAACCAAATTCATTTTCAATATCTTGTTGAGTGTTTCCTCTTACTTCAAAGCCTAAATTCCCATCAAACCTTTTTATTTTTAATTTCCAACTCTTTTTCATCTTACTAGTTCTTACTGGAGAATTGTCAACAACAGCTTGCCTTACTATTTCTCCACCTTCTTTTAATACTCTTCTTTTCTTCCTATCAGAAATATTCATATCGTCAAGCGTTTCAAAAATATCATCAAAACCCTTAATTTCAATCCCCACTATTAATCACCTGCAATTTAGCTTTTATTTTAAGTTCTTTATTTAGGTACTTAATGTTATCTGGTGGTTCAATAATTTCATACCTCTGCCCTTTAAATAGAATAAAACAATTAGTATCAATGTTTTTATGATACCTTATATGAAAAACTGTTATATTTTCCGATATATTTTGTTTACTATTCCAATATTCTTTTCCATAAAGGTCATTAACATCGGCCCAAGCTTTTTGAAAAGTAACATACTCTTCTATTGGAAAGCCTTCTTTATCATAAGTACTTTCTAGTCTTTGAAATTCAATTCTATGCCTTAATTGCCCTATATTCATATAATCTCACCTTGGGTATATTTTAATTGAGTTATTATAACATCTAATCCAAAAGCAATTTTGCTTACATTCTTGCCAACAGTTTCAACTGTTCTATTCTCATACCAATGAGATACTAATATTCTTATAGCAAGTTTATACAATTCTTTTTTATAATCTTTAGCAATTCCAGCATTAGTTAGATACTCTTCAGCCCCAATCTGCAATCCCTCAATTAATTTATCTTCCTCTTCTCCATCAACTCTAAGAAACAACTTTAATTCTTCTAAATCCATATATTCACCTCATAAAAAAGAGAATGAGATTTTATTCCCATTCTCTATTTACTATTCATTAAACCTTTTGCTTTTAAATCCGCAATTAAATTATTAAATGCTGTTACTACTGCTGCAACTTCTGCCCCACCATCTAACGCATCTACTTTATTTAATTTATTAATTACTGCATCTGCTCCTTTAGGACCAGGATCTCCCTTTTCTCCAGGTGTACCTTGTTCACCTTTAGGTCCTGGAATAAGTTCTATATTTGCAATACCTTCTTCTATATGATCTAATTTTGCTTTTGTTATTGTTTCTCCATCAACCCATGTTTGCTTTTGGTATGCTGCCATCCTTTATTACTCCTTTCCTACTTTTGCCTTACCAACTTTGGCTTTTCCAACCCTAGCATTATCTAGGGGCGTACTAGGGAGTTACATCAATATATCCTCTGACTATAGCTTTTTTATCTTTAAGTGTAACATCTTCCCTCTCTATAGCTCTAAATAGAGTTAAATCTTCTTCATATGCATTCAAATCTCCAATTACAGCCACATCAGAAGTCTTTATATTCATCAACTGCCTATCCCAAAACTTAATACCTTCTTTTAAGTCTCCTATAATAACTGGTATTTTATTTGTTTCAGTAGGCATATCATCATTAGGTAGTACCTCTAATGGAATAACAGTAGCACCTGCACAAAGTCTCATTTCCATAGGATTAGCAGGATTAGGCTGCAATAAATATCTACCCTCTGCATCTTTTAAAGTATCTAAGTATTGTAATCCATCGTCATTTGTAATTATTTTACTAGTTGCTTTAAATGCTTGCCCTAAAGTAACATTTAAAGCTTTCTTTATACCGTCAATTCCTTCTAATTTAACTTCTGATAAAGTTTTTATTTGCTCTATTATTAATTTATTAGCTGTAATTCTTGATTCATCACCAATCCATTCGATTAGAGTTTTTGTTATATTGGCATCTGAATCACTTAATAATTCATTTGTAACAGGGAAATATCCTGCGTATTTTTCTATTTCGTAAGTAATTCTTTCAAACTGTGGTGTTGCTTTCGCTCCAATTTTGCCTTTTTCTCCAACCTTAACAAATCCTGTTTGTTGTGATCTTTTCTTAAAAGTTCTTTGACCTTTATTGGTAATAACTTTTTCTACATCAACTAAATCCTTTAGGGACTTCTTAGATTCTTTATAAGTGTTAATTCTAGTTAATATATCTTCAGGAACAGTATACCCTCCATCAGCTGGTGTTCCTTCTGACATGCTATTATTAACTTTGAATCCATTTCTTGCAGCATTTGCAAATTCTTTAGTTGAATCCTTTTTGCTATTTGTTACTTCTTTTACCTCTCCAGTTTCAATCTTATCTTTTATTTTCTCTTCTGCTTCGTCTTCTAGATCATATAACACATCAAATTTTGCTTGAAGGTCTATTAATTCTTTCTTTGCAGCCTTTGCCTCTTCAATCTTATTTTCCTTTGCTAAATTTTTAACTTCTTCCTTTTTAGCATTAATCTTGTTTAATAATTCTCTTAATTCTTGTGGCATTATTTATTTCCTCACTTTCATTTCTTAATTTAAAAATTTCAATAAAAAAAGACTTATATTCCATACAAATATAAATCTTCTAATATACTTTCTTTTTCATTTTCTAAGTTATCTTGTACTTTACTATGTGGCTTATCCTTTTTTCTTAAATCTTCAGGAGTATTTTTGTATCTATTAAAATAGCTAGATACACACGCAACAGCCATAGCTGAATCTTCAACCTCAATATTAAAGTACTGTGCTGCCTTATCTCCTGTCATCCACGTCTCTTCTTGCATCATTGTCTTAATCTCATCTATGCTAACTCCCTCTTTTAGATTTTCAGCATAAACATTGAGAATTGTTTCTCCGCAAGCATCTAAGTCATCAGCCATTTTTCTAAATTCCTTAGCATTATATCCTCCCCATATACCCATCCAAGGATCATGTATCATTGTTTGAGCGGTTTTAGGAATAATAACAGTATCTCCAGCCAACATTATTACAGAAGCAATACTTGCAGCTAAACCATCAACATGGACTATTTTGTTACACTTCTTTCTTTTAAGTTGGTTGTAAATAGCAAGGCCTGCATAGACAGAACCTCCACCACTGTTTATATAAATATTTAAATCTCTACCTTCATCAATAGAATTTAAAACCTCTAAAACATCTTGTGGACACTTATCTTCATCACACCACTTTCCCCAACTATCACTAACTATGTCACCATAAAAATATAGCTCTTGGCCATTGACTTCATTCTTAAAGTCCATGTGACCAACCTTGTTAAGCTTTCCTTCTTTATTTCTTGAAAGAAATTCTAGTGTTTTACTCATTGTTTTCACCCCCTTTCATATATTGTTTACCTACATCAGTTATAGGAATATAGTTACCATTCATAAATAGCTTGTCTCCTCCTTCTTCTGATGGATATCCTAGTTCTTCTCTTCCTTCATCAGGCATTATTAATCCATTATTGACTCCTTTAGCAAGAATATCCATTTGAGTTTTACTATCTGTTCTTAATAGTACCTTCTCATTAAATTTAAAATGATAACCTTCTTCTAGCTCCTCTTTATCTAGTAATTTATAATTTAGCTCTTCTTCATATTGTTTTAATATAAACAATACTGTATCTACATAAAAGCTAAGTTGCTGCATTTCTGAATTAGAGTAAGAACTCTTTTCATAATCATTTAATTGATTAGGCTTTATTCCAAATGCTCCCGCTATTTGAAGGGCATTAAATTTTTTCAATTCAAAGAATTGACTATCTGTAAGCTTAATGTCTAATGGTACTAATTTCATACCTAAAGGTACAGGAATAATTTTACCTGAGTTTTTTGAACCATTAGCAAACTCTTCGAACCCTTTTACAAGCCTTGTTTTTGCTTCTTCATTCAAATCTCCTGTATATTCAAGTACAGCTTTTGCAGTAAGGCCACTTTTATATAAATTATTCATGAAATTTTGACTTTCCAAGCCACCTTCTAATGTACTTTTAAGGACTTCTCTTACTGGAACTCCTAAAATACCATCAAAACTGTATGATGTTTTAAAGTGTAGAACCTCAGAACTATTAAATACATATTGTTTAGTTGAATATTTATCAGTGTATAAATACCACAATCGTCCTTCAGCTCCAAAAACACCTTCATCATCTATTAAAATTTGAACATCATTAGATGGCATAATCCAAAAATCTTGAATTTCATAACTTCCACCATACTTGTTTCTTTTAAACTTTTTCCTTATCCAAACATAAGCATTTCCGTAATGATTTCTATTCTGCTCTATGGTTGCCCAAAAGATAGATGGTGTCATAAGTGCATTTGGCCTTATCCTTAAAAGCTTGTGAACTTTATTAGACTTAACCCTTTGAACTCCCTTCTCTGTATCTTGACGAAATTTCAAAGGCATTTTTCCTAATGTTTCTGATAACATCTTTAAGCAAGTAAAATATGTAACCTCACTCACTAATTTCTTTGGAGTTGAACTTATTCCAAGCCATTCTAATAACTCCTGACTTTGCATATCTACAGATTTAGCTGGAATAATGGCATTTTTTATTCCTTTTGCAATTCTACTAAATACATTCACTCTATCACCCCCTTTACCATCCCATCATACTTAAGTAATCTTCTGTAACTTCGTTTATATCTATTGTTGATTTATTTTCTATCATCACCTTATGAACATCTATTATCGCATCAACAGGATCTATCCTCTTAGTTCTGTAATTTTTATCTATCTTACATTCTCCAAATGAATTATGAGTTAATTTAGCATTAGCTATACTCCAAGTTAATAAAGCATTTTTTCTATTATACTTTATCGCTTTTCCATCCACAGATAATTGAAAATCTACTGTAGCACTATTTAAGTTTCTAGCACTTTGAATAATTTCTATACAATCACAACCAAAAGATTCTAAATCGTTCAAAAATGCATCTGCATTATGTGGATCATATGCTATGAATCGATATTTCAAATCATATTCTTCCTGCAACTGTTTTAAATAATTTATTATATATTTATAATCTGTTTTTACTCCTCCAAGAGTTTCTGTTACTGTTATTAGTTCTTTTTTTACCCACATATCGTATGGAGCTTTATCTGTTTGTATATGCTCTAGTAATCTATTTTTAGGAATAAAACTATGGCTTTCAATAAAATACTCATCATTTCCCAACTCAAATTCTAGAGCTGCTGATGTTAAATCTCCACCACTTGATAAATCAAGTCCTATTCCACACTCTTTCCCCCTCATATCTTCAAGAGTTAAATCACTAGCACATTCTTTCCACTTTTCTATATCTATATAATCGTCATCTGACATTTGAACCCACATATTAAGACTTTTAGTCATAAAGTTTCTAAGTTCGTCTCCTTGCATTTCCTTTGCTTTGATTGCATCTGCCCTTAAACTATTTAAAGTTTCCTCTGTCCATAGTGGATTAGCCTTAGGCCAATTCTTTTCATCCCATATATCATCATTTTTATCTAACTGGCATATATAAATAAACTGTGTTTCATCTTGATGTACACCTTTCAGAACCTTAACACAATAATCGTATAATTCTTTACATGGTGAATTTATATCAAAACCTGCAGTTGTTATAACACTTACTAAACACTGCTTAAGTTTCTTTGTTCCATCTGTCAATAATTTGTACATTTGATTTGTTTTATGTTTATGATATTCATCAACTGAACCAAAATAAGGCCTAAATCCATCAATACTATCAGTATCACGACCTAACGCCTTTATGGTTCCATTTGTTAAATTACATTCTATTTCTGATTTATAATCTTTTATAGTAAATAGTCCTTTTCTTGTTTTAGTTCCACTCAACTCTTTATCTGCATTTATAAACTTATAACACTCTTTAACTACTATTCTAGCTTGAGCTTCTTTTGTTGCAGTTGCATATACTTGAGGATAATTGTAACAATCAAAATTACCATAATAAAGTGACGGTACTGCATTTCCAACCGATTTTCCATTTTGTCTTCCAACTTGCTCATATGATGTTCTGAATCTTCTATATCCAGTATCCTTATGTATCCATCCATTCCAAGAACCAAATACAAAACATTGAAAGTCCCATAGTTTCATTAATGCTGGCTCATCACCTTCAGCTAATGTAAGATTTTCTGAAAAATTCATTAAGTTATTAGCTTTCTCTTCACTCCATATATACGGAAATTCTTCTGTTCCCTGCCTTTCTAAATCTCTCAAATGTCTTTTGCAAGCTAATATTTCAAGTTCCCCTGTTGCTCTGTTTATAGTTCCCTCTACTACGCTCTTAGCAAATAAGGTAGCCCTGTCCATTCTTAGCCTCCAAAATTAGACCACTTACTTTTTGGTGGATCATCATCTTTTGCTGACTTAGGAACATTCTTTATTTTTGCTAAAGGATTTAAGAATAATCTATCTTCCATCTTAATAAGCATATCCATTTTTTTATTAATAGCAGTTTCTATGGAGAGTATTCCACTAACAGAAATTATATCTCTTAGCTGTTTTTTTATTTTATAGCCAAACCTTGCTTTTCCTTCTTCATCAAATTCTTCTAAGTAGTCATCAAGCTCTAAAGAATCATAATGAATTTCTTTCACTCTCTGATATGCTTTTAATAATTCTTGATACTCACTAAATGTTTTACAATACCTTGCTAGTAATCCAACATCACCTGATGAAACAAAATCAAAATCTTTATAAATTTTCAATATTTCTTTCCACTTTTTATATGCTTCTGTATCATTTTTTACAAATCCAGGACAGATTAATTTTTTATTTCCTAACTTGATTTCATTTTCTTTTCTAGATTCTATTTCGGCCTTAGTCAAGTGTTTCTTGCCTTTAGCCACTAATAAATCTACTGGTTGAGCATTTCTACCCATGACCTTACCTCCTTCCAAACCTAAAAAAATATTATAAAGGGAGTTTTTGCGAGAAAACAGACCACTCGCACTCTTCGTCTGAAAGTTCAATACTTTTCGTATCCCCCCTACCTCTTCATACTTTTATGCCTCTTTTGGTGGCAACTCTCACATAAACAAATAAGGTTATCTATATCTAACCTTCTACTCCAATCTTCTTTGATTGGTACTATGTGATGTACTGTGTTATATGGAGTTATTACATCTTTATCTAAACAATCTCTGCATAGTGCATGATCTCTTACTATTGCTAGTTGTCTTCCTTTAATCCATTCCTTACTCTTATAAAACTTATTGTACTTGCTATCTCTATCATAGGTTATTTGCTTATAATATCTTATATTTTCTTTGCGTTCCTTTTTTGCCTTAGCTTCACATTCAGGACACCTCTTCATGCTATAAGGTATTACTTTGCCACACCTACATATCTTCTTTAACAAAGTCTTACTCTCCTAATCTTTCATTGAAAGTTTGAACCGAAAATAAATCATAGCTTCCTATATCTTTTCTATATATAGCTATAATAAAGTTGTATCCTTTGGAAACTCTCTTCCACCTATCATCAATTGTTTTTTTGTTAATTGCTCCTTTACTCATTAGATATTTTATATACTCACTCTTACCCCATATTTCATACCCGCACATATAACTTATCCCTATATCTGGTGGTATAATAATTTCTTTATCAAACATATTTCTCTTTTGCTTTTCTTTACTTTTAACAAATATCATGACAGTATCATCTCCTTAAGCAAATAAAAAGAGCCTATATAAGGCTCTTATATCATAAATTATCTAATTATTAAGTATTAAAAATGCAAATATTTTTAGCTTTTTACTTGACGGCAGTCAATATATTTGATATAATATAATTGTGGAAAGGAGGTGTAACAAGGTGCTGACATTAATAAAGGACATACTTCAAATATTGGTCTTTTTACTAACAATACTAAAACTTATATTAGAATTAAGACCAAAGAAAAAGCGTCCTTCCAAAAGGAAGAAACGCTAACACCAAAGAGTGAGGGAAACACAACTTCCCTCCTCACTCTTTAAATATATTATATCAGCATCTAAATAAAAAATGAATAATAAATTAAATACAACCACAGATATTATAGTATTAATATTATCTGGTATATGGTTAAGTGAATTAGACTTTAATAATCTATCTAAACTACAAATAGTAGGATTACTCCTATTCTTTACTATGCTTATATTAATGGCGATTAAATTCATTAAACTTAGAAAGTAGGTGATTTAATGTACTCTTTCAATTCTAAAGAAGAACTAACTCAATTTATTAAATCTGAAATAATTGATACTTCTGAAGCTATTGAACTTCTAGGAGTTTCTAGACAATATGTTAATCAATTAATAAAATCAAATAAACTTATACCTATTAAAGAATTTCCTAATGGTAGAATCTTCTTTAAAAATGATGTATTAAAATTTAAAAAGTAGAGTAGAATCATGTCTACTCTACTTTTTTATTTATTTGTTATATATTTAAAACCAGTAGTATTAAGAGGTAATTGGTGTAAGGGGTACACCTTCCTTTCTTATTTCTTTCTACTGGCTCCTATATGCATAAAAAAGAACCCTATTTCTAGAGTTCTATGGTTCTACATTTTTATCCCATCCATTCTCTACTGTAAACTCATATGTTCCTTTGTCTTCACTATTTAATTTTAAATTTATCTCTATTGCATTATATACTATTACCTTTTGAACCTCTTGTGCAACTTCATTTCTTATAGTTGTCATTTCTCCAACAGTAATATCTTTAAATGTAATCACGTTTACATCTATAATTATTTTTTTATTCGTAACATTTGAATCTACAACTTCACTTTTTATAGTACATTCTTCATGTTTATTTTTTAAATTGCTATCTAAATTACTTTGTATCTTATCTTTAGCATTCATATATTCTATAATTTCATTATATGACTCTTCTGCTTTCTCTTCAGATTTTTCCTTTTCCAATTTTTCTTCATCAGTAAGCTTTCCTTGTTTCTCTCTCAATTTTAAATCATAATTTTCTTCAAATATTCTTGCTGCACTTTCTTCTGAACCATAAGCACTTGCCATCTCTTGTACATATAGCCTTTTTAAATCATCTTTAAAATTTATATACTCATCTTCAGACATTTTATCTTCCATAAGTATTAAATCAGTCTTTTGGTCTTCATTTAAACTATTATAATTTTTCTTTAAAATTTCAATATCTTCTTTAGTTAAATTACTTCCTTCTTGTAATTTATATTTAGAATTACCACAAGAAGTTAAGGTTAAAGCAAAAATCAATATTGATAATATTATTAATAAATTACCCTTTTTTCTCATATATGTATTCCTCCAATTTTATTACAACTTGTAATATTATACCACATTATATGCTATAATCAAACTTTGTATTTGGGATTATTCTAATAAAAAGCACCTAACATTTCTGCTAAGTGCCTTTGACATAAAAGGGTATTGAGAATTTATGAGATTTACTCTATCCGGCTTCGTGCCTGTAGGTAAGGTCTTACCGCCTGCCGATAGAGTTTTTATTGCTTCACTCGCCTTATAGTCACCTACTAAACATATAAGGGTCATAGTTAGCTTATGGCGGAGATAATAGGACTTGAACCTATACACCGATTACTCGATTACTGACAACTTAGCAAGTTGCTCCCTTACCAATTAGGGTTATATCTCCATATTACACCTAGCTTTTACACTAGGTGTCTTAAATCCAAGGAGGCCACATGACATATGAAAACCTGTCCATGTTTTCTACAATACTATTAAATCATACTTTAGGCTATTCTGTTTCCCGTCTTTTTCCCACTTTTTTCCCACAATTTCATATTCTCCTCATACTCTGCTATATTCTCTACTATCTCTTCTCTTTTTCTATAAGCTGTAGTCTTAGACATATTTAGTTTTATAGATATATATAACAGATTCTCTTTATCTCCATATTTTAATTCTATAAACCTCTTATCTTCTTCATTAAGTTGCTCTACATTTTCATTCATATGTCTTATAAATTCCTCAAGCTCTCTTATCTTAGCTTTTATCTTTAATATCTTTTTATTTATTCTTAAATGTTCTCTCTCCAGTTTCTCTATCTCCTTACACATTTCTATTTCTGCATAACTAAAGCCACTAGTAGAAGATTGTACTCTCTCTTGTAATCCTGTTCCATTTTGATAATAGTCTATTGTTACATTAGCATGTCTTATATCATACTCTACTCTTTCCCTATGATACTCTAAGTTTGATATTTCATTATTAAGTTCCCTTATCTTCTTTTTGCTCTGATAATATCTATATAACTTTCCTTCTGTTTTTCTAAATAACTCTTTATCCATTCTATTCCCTCCTTACTTCATACTTTCTACCCAATATAAATCAATTTATACTTCTCTACATTAACCTACTAGCAACATAAAACAAGTTAAATTCAGACACTTTTTTGTTAATTCTAATACCTTTTTTTAGGAAATGTAATCATTTAAAATATTTACAAATAATAATTTGTGCCTGAATTATTATTTGTAGTCCATAGAAAAGGATAAGTTCCCCTCAAGATCTTACCTTTTCTTTTTTTATGTTTACATTACCCATTCTACCTATTACAGACAAAAAAATTCCGCATATTCTTTTTTGAATAATGCGGTGTTATTGCTACTCTTATTTCGCAAGCTATTTAGATGGTTCAAATGTTATAACTACTTCCCCTTCTCCAACTATTCCTATTGTTCTATTAGGTTCAATGTTATATAAGCGGATTTTCTGGTTATAAGGAACTTTCATCAATACTTCTATATTCATCTCATTATCAAAAATAACAATTTTAGTAGGAGTATTATTAAGTAGCATTACTCCTATATCAACATTAGTACTATTATCAAAACTATAAAAACCTTCCTTATAAGTATCAGAAATAACAGGTATCTTTTTTTCATTATAAACTGTACTTGCACTAACATTATTAGGTGATATTATAATTATCATTACTACTATTAAAAAAATTATCTTTTTACTCATACAAACTACTCCTTTTACCTTTGCTTTTAATTTTAGTATTCAGCAAAATAACTTTTTTATACTAATTCTAACTTCAATCATTGTATGACTATATAAGCTATTTAAAATTAATTTTATTAACACCGCATTATTCAATTTTCAAAGATCACTTAGTTCGTACTTTCTACATAGCTTGTACTTTCTTAGTATTACGTATTATAATCTTTTATAAACATCATTGATTATTGCTTGTTTTGATTTTCTTTTTGATGTTTCTGCTAACTCAATAAACCTATCTTCTTCAACATCCTTAAATCTTAACTCTCCACAAATACATATTTCTGAATAAGGCTCATCACAATAATCAATTATTTTACAATCTCCACAATGCATATCCAGATTACCTATTTTCATTAACATCACTTCCTCGTACTTTCTACATAGTATAAGTTAAACATCTTTAGAGAATATAGGCTTTCC